>NZ_JBISAL010000012.1:101415-290420 GCF_044391765.1 Streptomyces sp. NPDC018610 | reverse complement strand
GACAGCCCGACGCCGTCAGCTCCGCGATCTGCTGCAACGTCGCACCGATGTCCGACGTACGCGTCGTCGTCATCGACTGCACCGACACCGGCGCGTCCCCGCCCACCGCCACCGATCCGACCTGGATCTGCCGGCTCTTGCGGCGCTCGGCGAGCTTGGTCGGAACGGACGGCATGCCGAGAGAAATCGCAGTCATCTGCTGTGCAACCCCAAGTCGTGGATCAAGGTCCGGCCCCGTTCAGCGGCGGGCTCCAGGCTTCGAGATTACGGTACGTGGCGCTCTCCCAGCACATCCCACCCGGCAAACCACTCGTTGGAAGGCGGCCGGGCGGATGTCCGCTCCGGCCGCCGTGAACGCTCGGTGGCTAGGAGATTTTGACGGGGTTGACGACGTCGGCGATCAGGACGAGCGCGGTGAAGCAGATGAAGACACTGGCCACCACATAGGCCACCGGCATCAGCTTCGCCACGTCGAACGGGCCCGGGTCCGGCCGGCGCAGCACCCTGGCCAGCCGGCGGCGCAGGGACTCCCACAGGGCGCCCGCGATGTGGCCGCCGTCCAGCGGCAGCAGCGGGAGCATGTTGAACAGGAACAGGGAGAGGTTGAAGCCGGCGACCAGCATCAGGGCCATGGCCAGCTGCTGGGTGGGCGGGATGTCCAGGGTGAAGATCTCGCCGCCGACGCGGGCCGCGCCGACCACGCCCATCGGGGAGTCGGGCTGGCGGGGAGCGCCGTCGAAGGCCGCGTCCCACAGGGCGGGGATCTTGCCGGGCAGGTCCGCGATGGAGTCGACGGCCTCGCCGAGACGGTCGCCCATCCAGGTCACGGACTGGCCGAAGTCCTGGCGGACGACGCCGGTGGCGGCGCTGAATCCGAGGAAGCCGGCGTCGACGTACTTGCCCTCCACGATCCGGCCGCTGGAGTCCTTCTCGGCGACCTGGTTGGTGGCGATCCTCGCGTGCAGGGTGACGTCCCGGCCGCCCCGCTCCACGACGATCGGCACGTCCTTGCCGGGGTTGGCGCGGATGAGGTCCGAGAGCCGGTTCCACTCGTCGGTCCGCACACCGTCGAAGGAGACGATGCGGTCGCCGGCCTTGAGGCCCGCGGCGGCGGCCGGGGAGGGCGCGTCGCCGGCCTTGCAGGTGTCGCGGTTCTCGCTCTGGGCGATGACGCACTTGGAGACCGAGCTGACGGCCGTGGTCTGCTGCGAGATGCCGAAGCCCATCAGGACCGTGAGGAACAGCGCGACCGCGAGGACCAGGTTCATGAAGGGGCCCGCGAACATCACGATGACCCGCTTCCACGGGGCCCGGGTGTAGAACAGCCGTTTCTCGTCGCCGGGCTCGAGCTCCTCGAAGGCGGCCGAGCGGGCGTCCTCGATCATGCCGCGCCAGGGCGAGGTGGAGCGCGCGGCGATCCGGCCGTCGTCGCCCGGCGGGAACATGCCGATCATGCGGATGTAGCCGCCGAACGGGACGGCCTTGATGCCGTACTCCGTCTCGCCCTTCCGGCGCGAGAAGATCGTCGGGCCGAAGCCGACCATGTACTGCGGCACCCGGATGCCGAACAGCTTGGCCGTGGACAGATGCCCCAGCTCGTGCCAGGCGATGGAGACCAGCAGGCCGATCACGAAGACGACTATGCCGAGGATCATCATCAGGGACGTCATGCACGCGCCTCCGCGGTCGCCGTCTGCGCTGTCAGTTCCTGGGCCCGGGCGCGGGCCCAGGCCTCCGCTTCGAGGACGTCCGGGACCGTGAGGGAAGTTCCCGTCTCCGGCGTGCCGTGTTCCTCGACCACCTGTGTCACGGTGTCCATGATCCCGGTGAAGGGCAGCGCGCCGCGCAGGAACGCGTCGACGCACTCCTCGTTGGCCGCATTGAACACGGCCGGGGCGGTGCCCGCGAGCCGGCCCACGTGCCGGGCGAGGCCGACGGAGGGGAAGGCGTCATGGTCCAGGGGGAAGAACTCCCAGGTCGACGCGGTGCTCCAGTCGAACGCGGGCGCGGCGTCCGGGATGCGTTCGGGCCAGCCGAGGCCGATGGCGATCGGCCCGCGCATGTCGGGGGGCGTCGCCTGGGCGAGGGTGGACCCGTCGGTGAATTCGACCATCGAGTGGACATACGACTGCGGGTGCACGACGACCTCGATGCGGTCGAAGGGAATGTCGTACAGCAGGTGCGCCTCGATGACCTCCAGGCCCTTGTTGACCAGGGTGGCGGAGTTGATGGTGATCACCGGGCCCATCGCCCAGGTGGGGTGGGCGAGGGCGTCCTTCACGGTGACGTCGGTCAGCTCGGCCCTGGTCCGGCCGCGGAAGGGCCCGCCGGAGGCGGTGACGACGAGTTTGCGCACGTCGGCACGGGTGCCGGCGGCCAGGGCCTGGAAGAGGGCGGCGTGCTCGGAGTCGACCGGGATGATCTGGCCGGGCTTGGCGAGGGCCTTGACCAGGGGGCCGCCGACGATGAGCGACTCCTTGTTGGCGAGCGCGAGGGTGCGGCCCGCCTCCAGGGCGGCGAGGGTCGGGGCGAGCCCGATGGAGCCGGTGATGCCGTTGAGGACGGTGTGGCACTCGGAGGCGGCGACCTCGGTGGCCGCCTCGGGTCCGGCCAGGATCTCGGGCAGCGGCTCACCGGCGCCGTACTCGGCGCCCAGCGCCTCGCGCAGGGCCGGTACGACGTCCTCGCGGGCCACGGCGACGGTCCGTACCCGCAGCCGGCGGGCCTGCTCGGCGAGGAGGCCGACCCGGCTCCCGTTGGCGGACAGCGCGGTGACCCGGAAGCGGTCCGGGTTGCGCAGCACGAGGTCGATGGCCTGGGTGCCGACGGACCCGGTGGACCCGAGGACCACGACGTCCTTGGGGCCGTTGCCGGCCACGGAGTCGAAGACGAGGTGCGGATCGGCGAGAGGGGCTGGACTGTCGCTCATCCCCCCATTGTGGCCGCACCGGCTCCGTCTTCCGACAGCGCGTCCCCCGGGCGGGTCCCGGCGGGGTCCCGCCGTGGCGGCGGGGTCCCGCCGTGGCGGCGGGGCCCCGCCGGGGCGGCGGGGCCCCGCCGGGGCGGGCGGTCAGCGGATGGGGCGGTGCACGTTCTTGCGCTCGCTCGGGCCGGGGGGTGTCTCGGCGATCCACGGACCGTCGTCCGAGGGGTCGATGACGCCGTGCTCCAGCCACTCGTAGGCTCCGCCGAGGACGCCCTTGACGACCTTGCGGTCGACGTCGTCGGTGTTGGTCCACAGACGGTCGAAGAGCTCGGCTACGCGGATGCGGGCCTGGCGGCAGAAGGCGTCGGCGAGCTGGTAGGCCTCGCGGCCGTGCTCGCCGCGGCCGCGCAGCAGTTCGGCCCGCACACAGGCCGCGCTCATCGCGAACAGTTCGGCCCCGATGTCGACGACGCGCCCCAGGAAGCCCTGCTTGGTCTCCATCCGGCCCTGCCAGCGGGACATGGCGTAGAAGGTGGAGCGGGCGAGCTTGCGGGCGTTGCGCTCGACGTAGCGCAGGTGCGGGGACAGGTCGACATGGCCCGCCGGATGGAACTCGGCATAAGCACCGGGGAGTTGACCGGGTCCCGCGACCAGCCTGGGCAGCCACTTGGCGTAGAAGACGCCCGCGTTCGCGCCCGCCTTCGCCTTGTCCTGGAGGGACTTGTCCGGGTCGATGAGGTCGCCGGCGACCGAGAGGTGGGCGTCGACGGCCTCCCGCGCGATCAGCAGGTGCATGATCTCGGTGGAGCCCTCGAAGATGCGGTTGATGCGCAGGTCGCGCAGCATCTGCTCGGCGGGGACCGCGCGTTCGCCGCGGGCGGCGAGCGAGGCGGCGGTCTCGAAGCCGCGTCCGCCGCGGATCTGGACCAGTTCGTCGGCCATCTTCCAGGCCATCTCGGAGCCGTAGAGCTTGGCGAGGGCGGCCTCGATGCGGATGTCGTTGCGGTTCTCGTCCGCCATCTGGGAGGACAGTTCGAGCACGGCCTCCAGTGCGAAGGTGGTGGCGGCGATGAAGGAGATCTTCGAGCCGACCGCCTCGTGCAGCGCGACCGGCTTGCCCCACTGCTCGCGGGCCGCGGACCACTCGCGGGCGATCTTCAGGCACCACTTGCCGGCGCCGGCGCACATCGCGGGCAGGGAGAGGCGGCCGGTGTTGAGGGTGGTCAGGGCGATCTTCAGGCCCTGGCCCTCCTCGCCGATGCGGTGCGCGGCCGGGACGCGCACCCGGTGGAAGCGGGTGACGCCGTTCTCGATGCCGCGCAGGCCCATGAAGGCGTTGCGGTTCTCCACCGTGACGCCCTCGGAGCCGGCCTCGACGACGAAGGCGGTGATGCCGCCGCGGTGCCCCTCGGACTTCGGCACCCGCGCCATGACGACGAGGAGGTCGGCCACCACCCCGTTGGTCGTCCACAGCTTGACGCCGTCCAGGACGTAGTCGTCGCCGTCGGGGACGGCGGAGGTCGCCAGGCGAGCCGGGTCCGAGCCGACGTCCGGCTCGGTCAGCAGGAACGCGGAGATGTCGGTGCGGGCGCAGCGCGGCAGGAAGGCGTCCTTCTGCTCCTGGGTGCCGAACATCTTCAGCGGCTGCGGTACGCCGATCGACTGGTGCGCGGAGAGCAGTGCGCCGATCGCGGGGCTGGCGGAGCCGGCCAGGGCGAGGGCCTTGTTGTAGTACACCTGGGTGAGACCGAGACCGCCGTACTTGGTGTCGATCTTCATGCCGAGGGCGCCGAGTTCCTTGAGTCCGGTGATGACGTCGTCCGGGATCCGCGCGTCGCGTTCGATCCGGGCCGAGTCCACCTTCGTCTCGCAGAAGTCGCGGAGTTTGGCGAGGAACTCCTCGCCGCGCTGCACGTCCTCGTCGGCGGGGAGCGGGTGCGGGTGGATGAGGTCGAGGCGGAAGCGGCCGAGGAACAGTTCCTTGGCGAAACTGGGCTTGCGCCAGTCCTGCTCCCGGGCGGCCTCCGCCACCTCGCGCGCCTCGCGCTCGGTGACGGTGGGTTTCCTGGTCGTTGGTGCGGACATGAGGCTCACCTCGCCGCGAATAGGGATCTGGGGGCGTACGTTACCGATCAGTGCTACCGGTTCGTATGTACCCGTTCAGGGACGGGCACACCACCCCGCGCGCACGGACGCCCACGGTTCACCGTGCGCGTCCCCTCGGCTGCGGAGCGGATTCGTCCAGCATCACGCGGGAAGGCCGCGCCGGCCAGTCGTGGGTCCGCCCGCGTTCGCGTGCGGGGCCCGCACGGGGGATCCGGGACCCGGGTGGCGCCGCCCGCCGGGCGCTCGCCGAGGTGCGCGGACGACGACGGCCGGAGCCCCCGCACACGGGCTCCGGCCGTCGTCGTCCACCGGCCGCCGTTCGGCGACCGGGGTCGGTCCTACAGGGCGAGGCCCGTCAGGACCAGGACGCGCTCGTAGGTGTAGTCGTCCATCGCGTAGCGCACGCCCTCGCGGCCCACGCCGGACTGCTTGGCGCCGCCGTACGGCATCTGGTCGGCGCGGTAGGAGGGGACGTCGCCGACGACGACGCCGCCGACCTCGAGGGCGCGGTGAGCGCGGAAGGCGACCTGGAGGTCGTGCGTGAACACGCCCGCCTGGAGGCCGTACTTGGAGGAGTTGACGGCGGCGAACGCCTCGGCCTCGCCGTCGGTCCTCTGCACGGTCAGCACCGGGCCGAAGACCTCCTCGCAGGCGATCGTCACATCGGCCGGCACGTCGGCGAGGACGGTCGGCGCGTAGGAGGCGCCGTCGCGCTTGCCGCCGGTGAGCAGGGCGGCGCCGGCCTCGACGGCCTCCTCCACCCAGGACTCGACGCGCTTGGCGGCGTCCTCGCTGACCAGCGGACCGACATCGGTCTTCGGGTCGGACGGGTCGCCGGTGACCTGCGCCTCGACGGCGGCGACGATGCGCGGCAGCAGCCGGTCGTACACCGCGGCGTCGGCGATCACGCGCTGCACCGAGATGCAGGACTGGCCGCCCTGGTAGTTGGAGAAGGTCGCGATGCGGTTCGCGGCCCAGTCCAGGTCCTCGTCGCTCGCCCAGTCGGCGAGGACGACGGCCGCGCCGTTGCCGCCCAGCTCCAGGGTGCAGTGCTTGCGCGGCACCGAGTCCATGATCGCGTAACCGACCGTCTCGGAACCCGTGAAGGAGATGACCGGCAGCCGCTCGTCCTGGACGAGGGCGGGCATCTTGTCGTTGGCGACCGGCAGGATGCTCCAGGAGCCGGCCGGCAGGTCGGTCTCGGCCAGCAGCTCGCCGAGGATCAGACCGGACAGCGGGGTGGCCGGGGCCGGCTTGAGGATGATCGGGACGCCGGCGGCGATGGCCGGGGCGACCTTGTGCGCGCACAGGTTCAGCGGGAAGTTGAACGGCGCGATGCCGAGGACGACGCCCTTGGGGAAGCGGCGGGTGAGGGCGAGACGGCCCTGGCCGCCGCCGTCGGTGTCCAGGCGCTGGGCCTCGCCGCCGTTGAACCGGCGGGCCTCCTCCGCGGCGAACCGGAACACCGACACCGCGCGCCCGACCTCGCCGCGCGCCCACTTGATCGGCTTGCCGTTCTCGGCGGAGATCAGCTGCGCGATCTCCTCGGTGCGCTCGGTCAGGCGCTTGCCGACGTGGTCCAGGGCGGCGGCCCGTACGTGGGCCGGGGTGGCGGCGAACTCGTCCAGCACGGCGTGCGCGGCGGCCACGGCCTCCTCGACCTGGGCGTCGGTCGGCACGCCGACCGTGCCGACCAGCCGGCCGTCCCACGGGGAGGTGACGTCGAAGGTTGCCTCGCCGGTGACCTGGCGGCCGGCGAGCCAGAAGGCGGTGGTGGAAGTCATTGTGACGAGTCCCGGCCCTTCCGCGTTGGGGGTGGTCTGCTTGCGTCGTCCACGGTAGGGCGGGGGCGGCCCGGCGGCGCTTGTCCGGCGTGGAGCAGTGCGGGGCGGGTGTGCGCCGGTTTGGCGTAGGTACGGCCGGGTCCGCCCGGCGGCCACCGCGCGCGGGCGGCCTCGGCGCACCCCGCTGAGGCGGCCCCGGGCTGCTCCCCTGCCTGCCGCTCCCCTGTTCCGGCGCGGTCGCCCCTGTCCCCTACTCCGGGGAGGTCGCCTTGAGGGCCAGCCACAGTTCCATGCGGACGTCCGGATCGTCGAGGGAGCGGCCGAGGATCTCCTCGACGCGCCGCATCCGGTAGCGCAGGGTGTGCCGGTGCACGCCCAGGTCGGCGGCGGCCGCGTCCCACTGGCCGTGGCGGGAGAGCCAGGCGCGCAGCGAGGCCACCAGGTCGCCGCGGCCGGTCGCGTCGTGCTCGTACAGCGCCCGCAGCAGTCCGTCGGCGAAGGCCCGTACCGCGTCGTCCGCGAGCAGGGGCAGCACGGAGCCCGACGCCAGCTGTTCGTGCTCCACGAGCACCCGGCCGCGCCGCCGGGCCACCGACAGCGCTTGCTCGGCCTGTTTGTAGGCGGCGGCCGCCGCGATCGGGCCGGCCGGCGCGGAGAGCCCGACGACGAGTTCGTCCGCCTCGCCCGCCCGCTGCTCGGACGGCGCCGCGGCGCGGGCGGCCTCCAGCGCGGCGGCGTGTTCCGCGCACGCGGCGACGGCCGCGCTGCCGTCCCCGGCGAGCACCACCAGCCGCTCCCCGTCGGGGACGATGAGCAGCGCCTCCCCTGAGCGGGCCGCCGCCGCCTCGGCGATCTCGGCGAGGCCCGCGAGCGGGTCGCCGCCCGGGGGCGCGTGCACGGCGGCCGGGGCGGGCTTGGCGGTCTGCACCCGGGCGTGCCCGTCGGCGTGCGCCCGGGCGGCGAAGGCCGACGCGGACTCGGCGACGATCATCCGGAAGGGCGCGTCCAGCAGGCCGCCGTACAGGTCCCCGGCGACCGCGCGGGCGTGGTCGGGCTGTCCGGCCAGCAGCATCCGCAGCACGGCCGCGCCGAGCCGCTGTTCGGCGGCGTGCAGCGAGCGCGAGCGTTCGGTGGTGAGGGTGAGCAGGGCGATCGCGGAGTGGACGGCGTAGCGCTCGGCGGTGCCCAGCGGTGCGGCGGTGCCGACGGCGAGCGCGGCGCGCGGGCGGCGGCCGGTGCCGATGGAGTGCAGTTCGACGCGGTCCTCGGTGTCGGGGCCGCCGACCACGGCGGAGGCGGGCGCGGGTCGGTCGCGCAGCCGTTCGACGTCGGCGGTGAGCCGGGCGGCCCTGCGGGTCGCCCACTCCGGCGCGGTGGCGACGACGGCGCCCGAGGCGTCGTAGAGGGCCGCCCAGCCGTCGACCTGCGCGGCGAGCGCGACGAGCAGGCCCTCCGGTCCCGCGTTCAGGGCTTGGCGGGTCAGCTCCCGCTGAGCCGCGAAGCCCGCCGTGACCGCCCGGTACTGGTCGGCGGCGATGGCGGCCGAGACGGCCTTGCTGATGGCGAGGAACGGGGTGCGCCGGGGCACCTCCAGCAGCGGCAGCCCCTCCTTCTCGGCGGCGTCGACGAGCGCCGCGGGGATCTCGTCGTAGTTGACGCCGACGGCGAAGCCGAGTCCGACCACACCGGCCCCGGCCAGCCGCTTCACGTAGCGGCGCATCGCCTCGGGGTCCTCCGCGTCCAGTTTGAGCGCGGTGATCAGCAGCAGCTCGCCGCCCTCCATGTACGGCACGGGGTCGGCGAGCTCGCTGACGTGCGCCCAGCGGACGGGCACGTCGAGGCGGTCCTCACCCGCGCGCACGGTCAGCTTGAGCGCGGAATGGTGGACGAGCGAGGCGAGCGTCGGGGGCATGAGGCCTTCAGGTCTGCGGAGGTCGAGTGATCCTGGTGACGTTTTGGCCGCCGCGTATGAACGACCTCTGCCGATTGTGCCTCACCGTACGATCGCCGCGCCTGCGCACGCCCATTCCCGCGGTCAGGACGGCGGGACGGGTCCGCGCCCCCGCCGGGAGGCCTCAGCCCCGCAGGTCGACCAGCAGGGGCGGGGCGTGCTCGCCGCGCACGCCGGTCAGCGACAGCACCGCGTGCCCCGGCGGGATCTCGTGGGCCAGCTGGGAGGCGGACCAGCGCTCCCGCTCGACCTGCTTGGTGGTCACGGCGTCGGTGGTGACGGCCTTGCCGGTGACCAGCTTGCGCAGGGCGTGCAGGGCGCGGGTCATCGGCTGGTCGGCGAAGACGGTGTGCTTGGCGACCTCCGTCGTCTCCACCCACTCGGTGCCCCAGGCGTGCGCGAACCGGCTGCCGTCCCAGGTGGTGACCCCGGCGAGCGCCATCCGGCAGCCGACGGCGCCCAGCAGCGGGCCGTGCAGCGCCTCGGGCACGTCGGCGACGGTGCGCAGCGCGAGGACGACCCCGGCGTTCAGCGAGCGCAGCCGCTGGATGCGGCGCACCGACTCGGGGGTGACGGTTCCGGTGGCGTCGTCGAGGACCAGGAACGCCGAGTGGGTGCGCCGGGTGTCGCGTACGACGGTGTGGAACTGGGCCAGGACCAGCCGGGTGATCATCCGGGCCGCCTCCTCGTGCCCGCGCTCGGGCAGGTCGATGCGGACCCGAAGCGGGTGGTGGGCGACGGCGCGCAGCGAGAACGGCCTGCTGCCGGCGCCGTCCGCGGGGCCGGCGGCGAAGAAGTCGGCGAAGACCGGCCGGTCCAGGAGCGCGAGCCGGTCGGCGAGCGCGCGGCCCGCGTCGGCGGCGCCGCCGGCCTGGCGCATCCGGGCGTCGAGTTCGCGGCGCATCACCGCGTGCTCGTCGGCGGCGAGCCCGGCCCGCAGCGCGGCCAGCGCCCCGGGCTCCCCCTCCAGCAGTTCACGCAGCACCGGCAGCGGCGGGAAGTGCCCGTAGACGGCCCGGTAGGGGCCGAGGAGCTGGGCGAGGGCGGTGGCGGCGCTCTGTCCGCCGACGCCGTCGAGGTCGCCGACCAGCGCCTCGGCGAGGAAGGCGGCGGCCTCGTCGGGATCGTCGGACTCGGCGTACGGGTCGAGGTCGTGGACGGAGGCGGAGTCGCCGATCCGGACGACGACGTCGTAGGCGGAGTCCCGGCCGAGCGGCGCTCCCGCGGCGGAGACGGCGACCACCGCGCACCGGCCGGTGAGCGCCTGGAGCGCGAGCGTCTCGGTGACCGGCTCGGTGACGTGCCGGGTCTTGCCGGAGCCGGGCGGGCCGACCAGGAGCAGGGAGGTGGCGAGCAGATCGGGGCCGAGGGCCGCGCCGGCGTCGTGGTAGGCGCGCGGGGCGCGCTCCGTCGGCACCCAGCGCCCGAGCCGCACCTGTCCCTCCAGCAGGTCGTGCCGCGCGGTGCGGCCCGGCAGGTCGCGGGCGCCGGAGGGGTGGGTCCAGGCGGCGGCGCCGTGACGCAGCACGGTGTCGGCGAAGGCCGCCGGGCGTCCCTCGGCGCGGGCCTCGGTCCAGGCGCGCTCCACGCGGGCGCAGTCCACGTCGGTCATCCGGCCGCCGGCCACCTCGGCGGTGAGCAGGTCGGCCGCCTGGTGCTGCCCGGCGTGGCGCAGTGCGGGCCACTGGGAGCGGGGCAGGTCGACAGGCGGCGGGGCGGCGGGACCGGCGGCGGCCCGGCGGCGCGCGGCGAGTTCGCGGCCGTAGGCCCACCACCCGCCGACGCGGGCGAACGGCCACACGACGGCCGCCGTGATGGCCGCGTACAGGCTGTACACGAACAGCGGCGACTGCAGGAGGCCGTAGCCCCGGGAGAGCACGATGGTCAGGTTGAGGAAACCGCCGACGACTGGCAGGGGACTCCAGAAGGCCCCAGGGAAGGCACTGGGAAACACCAGCGCCAGCACCGCGAGGGCGAGCAGGGCGGTGTGCACCGCACGCCGCGGCTGGGGTTTGTGTTCGTAGTAGTAACGAAGCCCCCTGCCCCAACTACCTAGACGCGCCATACCCCAGACCAGGATCACGAAGGCGAGGTCGCGGTAGGCGACAAGAGCCTGGGCGCCCCATCGGTTGAGGTTTTCGGCGTCTGGCTCCTTGGGCCACAGCGAGTCGCTGTACCACCAGTCGTCCGGAGTGATCAGCCGCAGCAGGGCCCCCTGGTAGGGGACCGCCCCCCGCAGCCAGAAGGACCAGAAGATCAGTCCGATGACGGCCGGGACGGCCATACCGGCGATCGTGGCAGCGCTCAGTCGACCTTTCTGCTCCTCCTCCTTCGGCAGCCGATGGCCGAACCTCCAGATGCCGGGCGCGGCGGCCGGGCGCGGGGTGTCGAGCCAGTCGGCGACGGCGGGCCGGACAGCCGCCGGTGCGGGGGCGTCGGCCGGCCGCGGGGGCCGGTGGACGTGGGCGTCCGGCGGGCTCGCCGGCCGGGGCGGGGCCGCGGGGCTCGGCGGGGGCGTCGGCGGCGCGTACGGCGGCGCGGCGGGCGGGGTGTCCCGCGGCACCGCCGGGCGCGGCACGGGGTGCGCATGCTTCGGATGCGTGCCCCGGGCGTCCTGCGTCCCGTCGTCCATCTCCCGTGCCCCCTGAGCAGCCGTTCCGTCATCGTCATCGAGTCGATCCGCAGGTCAATCTAACGCCCCGGCAGGGGGAGTTCACCGATCGCGCGCGAAGCCGCACGCCGTGGTGTCGTGACGCCGCCGTTCCAGCCCCGCTCCCCCTTCTCTATCCATCTCGGACAACCGCGAGCGCCGACAACGCCCACATGGAGCATGCCCAGCCCTCTCCCGCCGCCCTAACCTGCGAGAAAAGAAGGAAAGCGTCCGAAAAACACCCCCGGTACGCGCCTCGTACGCACCCGGCGCACGGCCCTCGCGTCCGTGCGGCCGTACGTCCCCGCAAGATCTCATCAGGGAGCCCCCCATGACCGCACTTGAGCAGGAGCGCCGCGTCGTCACCGCCATCCCCGGCCCGAAGTCGCAGGAGCTGCAGGCCCGCCGTACCGCCGCGGTCGCGCAGGGCGTGGGCTCCACGCTGCCGGTCTTCGTCACGCGTGCCGGCGGCGGCATCATCGAGGACGTCGACGGCAACCGGATCATCGACTTCGGTTCCGGTATCGCCGTGACCAGCGTCGGCGCGTCCGCCGAGGCGGTCGTACGCCGCGCCTCCGCGCAGCTCGCCGACTTCACCCACACGTGTTTCATGGTCACCCCGTACGAGGGCTACGTGGCCGTCGCCGAGGCGCTGGCCGAGCTCACCCCGGGTGACCACGCCAAGAAGTCGGCCCTCTTCAACAGCGGCGCCGAGGCCGTCGAGAACGCGGTGAAGATCGCCCGCGCGTACACCAGGCGCCCGGCGGTCGTGGTCTTCGACCACGGCTACCACGGTCGTACGAACCTCACCATGGCGCTGACGGCGAAGAACATGCCGTACAAGCACGGCTTCGGTCCGTTCGCGCCCGAGGTCTACCGCGTCCCGGTCGCCTACGGCTACCGCTGGCCCACCGGCGCCGAGAACGCGGGCCCGGAGGCCGCCGCGCAGGCCATCGACCAGATCACCAAGCAAGTCGGCGCGGAGAACGTGGCCGCGATCATCATCGAGCCGGTGCTCGGCGAGGGCGGCTTCATCGAGCCGGCCAAGGGCTTCCTGCCCGCGATCCGCCAGTTCGCCGCCGACAACGGCATCGTCTTCGTCGCCGACGAGATCCAGTCCGGCTTCTGCCGCACCGGCCAGTGGTTCGCCTGCGAGGACGAGGGCATCGTCCCGGACCTGATCACCACCGCGAAGGGCATCGCCGGCGGTCTGCCGCTGGCCGCCGTCACCGGCCGCGCCGAGATCATGGACGCCGCGCACGCCGGCGGCCTGGGCGGCACCTACGGCGGCAACCCGGTCGCCTGCGCGGGCGCGCTGGGCGCGATCGAGACGATGAAGGAGCTGGACCTCAACGGGAAGGCCAAGCGCATCGAGGAGGTCATGAAGGCCCGCCTGGGCGCCATGGCCGAGAAGTTCGACGTCATCGGCGAGGTCCGCGGCCGCGGCGCGATGATCGCGATCGAGCTGGTCAAGGACCGCGACACCAAGGAGCCGAACCCCGAGGCGGCCGGCGCGCTCGCCAAGGCCTGCCACGCCGAGGGCCTGCTGGTCCTGACCTGTGGCACCTACGGCAACGTCCTGCGCTTCCTGCCCCCGCTGGTCATCGGCGAGGACCTCCTGAACGAGGGCCTGGACATCATCGAGCAGGCGTTCACGCGCATCTGAGCGAGACCCGCTCCCATCGGGCGGGGCCGACGGCAGACGGTGTGAAGAAGGTGTGCGAGGAGGATGGCGGGACGCCGATCCCGCTGTCCTGCGCCCCTTCGCTGCCGTAGGTTCTGAGGCAGATGAGAGATACACCCGCCCACAGGGGACTGTGGGCGACACCGGGCCGTCGCCTCCCCAGCTTCGACCTGGTCGTGCCTCGCGCACACCGGGGCCCCCGGGCTCCGGATCTCCTCACCGATCGGACAGTCGCCCGCCCCAAACCCCCCGGGGCGCGCGACGTTCCGTTCCGATCAGGACGGTCACCCGCAGACGTTCGGAACGACCGCTCCAAGAAGGGCCGACGCGAATCCCCCCCCTTGCGCCGGCCCTTCGGTGTACCGCCCCTCTCCCTCTCCTCACCCGCGCCGCCGGCGGGCCGGGATCACACCGTGAGCGTGATCGCCTCGATCCACGAGTTGTTGTCGTGGGTGCCGACGTAGGTGAGGTCGAGCGGATCCCCGGGCTTGTCGCACGCCATGGCGAGCCAGGTGTCGTCGTGGACGTAGGAGGTCTGGCAGACGGTGCTCTTGCCGCCGTCGACGTTGATGGGGAAGCCCAGCATGTGCGGGGCGTCCTTCTCGGTGCTGCCGACGTAGTTGTCGATGCCGTCGTCGACACCCGACCACGGAGCGTTCCAGGTCCCCGTGCCATCGGTCGACGCGGGGTTGTAGACGAAGGCGGCGCTGGACGTGCCGTGGGTCCCGGACACCGCGGTGTTGACCGCCGTGGTCGGCTTCCCCGAGCCCGGCGTGCCCGCTGTCTCGCCGTCGCACGCGACGCCGGACCAGCCCTTGTCCGCCACATAGATCCGGTAGCAGATATGCGGTTTGTCCGGCTCCTGCGCGGCCAGTTGCCGGACGACGGTCGCCGCGGTCTTCTCCGGCGCCTTGTCCTCCTTCTTCTCCTCGCCGCCACCGCCCCCTGTCCCGGCTCCGTCCCCCTTTCCGGCTCCGGCTCCGGCACCGTCCTCGGCTCCGGCTCCGCCGGCCTGGTGCGACTCGGTCGCGGCCGGGGGCGCCGGGACGTCGGCGGACGGTGCCTTCGGCGCCTGGGCAGGCGGTGAGGCAGCGGGGGCGAGCGTGCTGCCGGCCTCGGCGACCCGTTCGGTGGCACCGCTGCCGACGTTCGGCTTGTAGGCGATCCACAGCATCGTGAAGGTGATGCCGAGGGCCAGGAACACCCCGAGGAAGGTCGCGAGCCACCGGGGCAGGAACCCACGCTGGAGATACGTGCCCTCCACCGGCAACGGGCTCACACCGGAACGCTGCACCGCCAGGGTGTACGGCCGCTGCTCCTTCCCCCCGAACCAGATGATCTTCCGGGGCTTCAGCGTGGCCTTCACGAACGCGGCCCGGCCCGGCTCGATCTGCACATTGCTCGGGTGGATGTCGTACGACAACTGGTCGCCGTTGTCGCTGCCGCTCACCGACGCGGTGACCTTGGTGTTGCCCAGGTTGTCCACCGCCAGGCGGGGGCGGCCCCGGAAACGGCCCTTGACCGTCGGCGGCACCAGTTCCGCCCGCACCTCGGTGAACGGGGTGATGGTGAGGTTGCCCTCCGGGACGGTGACGGCCTCCGGATGCTCGGTCGGCGTGATCCGCACCGCGTACGGATTCGGGCCCGCCGTCGCGTCCGGCGTACGGGGCGGCGCGAACGTCAGCTCCACCGTCCCCGTCGTACCGGGGAACAGCCGCAGCGTCTGCGGCTCCACCGTCGTCCAGGGCGCGACGTCACCGACCGGCTCGAAACGGTACTCGTCGACGACGTCACCCGTGTTGCGCAACCGCAGCCGCACACGCGTACTGCCACCCGGATCCACGGTCGCGGAGGCGGGCTCGAGGGAAGTCCAGAGGCTCACTCCCGGACTTTAAACATGGCGACGGAGCCGAGTCAGCAAGCCACGGGGCACGGTGAATGCCCGAAGAGGCGCGACCGGCTGCCCCTGACGCTTCCCCGTCGAAGGCCCTGACGCGCCGGGCTGGGAAGCTGTACGCCATGTCGACCTCGCCGGATCAGCATCACGAGCACGCGCCCGCCGCACGGGACGGAACGCGCCGCTCCCCGGCGCGGCCGGGCCGGGAACGTCCCCTGCTCGCCGGACTCGTCGGACTGCCCGCCGTCCTCTTCGCGCTCATCACCTGGCAGGTCGTCGACAACGGGCCGCTGCTCGGGGCGGACCGGCGGGTCAGCCATGCCCTCCTGCGACCCGACCGGGCCTCGGAGTGGCTCTCCGACCTCGGGAACGTGCAGGTGGCGGTGCCGGTGCTCGTAGTCGTGGCAGGGTACGCCGCCTGGCGGGGGCGGAGGGCGGCGGTCGGGCTCTGGTGGGCGGCGCCCCTGGCGGCGGCCGTGCTCATGGCCGTCCTCCCCGCGATCGTGGTGCCGGTCAAGGAATGGGCCGGGCGGCACGGGACCTCCGCCGTGCCGCCCGGTGTCGGGTACTACCCCTCGGGACACACCGCGACCGCCGCGGTCGCCTACGGGGGCGCGCTGCTCGTCGTCCTTCCCTGGCTGCGCACGGCACGGGCGCGGCGCGTCGCCGTCGGGCTGTGCGCCGCGCTCGTGCTCGGGGTGTCGTACGGGCTGGTGCGGCGCGGCTACCACTGGCCGCTGGACGTGGTGGCCAGCTGGTGCCTGTGCGCCGTGCTGCTGACCGGCCTGTGGCTGGTCGTGCGGCGGCTCAGCCGAAGTACGAGTCGAAGGTGTTCCGGAACTGCCAGCCGCCGAACCGGTCCCAGTTGATCGACCAGGTCATCAGGCCGCGCAGGGCCGGCCAGGTGCCGTGGGTGGCGTAGGAGCCGCAGTTGGCCTTCTTCGTCAGGCAGTCCAGGGTCTTGGTGACCTCGGCGGGGGCGACGTAGCCGTTGCCCGCCTGGGTGGAGGCCGGCATGCCGATCCCGACCTGGTCCGGGCGCAGCGGCGGGAACACGTTGTTCGCGTCGCCCGCCACCGGGAAGCCGGTCAGGAGCATGTCGGTCATCGCGATGTGGAAGTCCGCGCCGCCCATGGAGTGGTACTGGTTGTCCAGGCCCATGATCGAGCCCGAGTTGTAGTCCTGGACGTGCAGCAGGGTCAGGTCGTCGCGCAGGGCGTGGATCACCGGGAGGTACGCGCCGCAGCGCGGGTCCTGGCCGCCCCACTTGCCGCTGCCGTAGTACTGGTAGCCCATCTGGACGAAGAAGGTCTCCGGGGCCATCGTCAGCACGAACTTGTCGCCGTACTTGGCCTTCAGGGTCTTCACGGCCGAGATCAGGTTGACGATCACGGGGGTCGTCGGGTTCTTGAAGTCGGTGTCGCCCGTGTTCAGGGACAGCGAGTGGCCCTCGAAGTCGATGTCGAGGCCGTCGAGGCCGTATTCGTCGATGATCTTCGAGACGGAGGAGACGAAGGTGTCCCGCGCGGCGGTGGTGGTCAGCTGGACCTGGCCGTTCTGGCCGCCGATGGAGATCAGGACCTTCTTGCCGGCCGCCTGCTTGGCCTTGATGGCGGCCTTGAAGTCGGCGTCGCTCTCGACGTTCGGGCACTCGGTGGCCGGGCAGCGGTTGAAGCGGATGTCGCCGGAGGTGACCGAGGTCGGCTCGCCGAAGGCCAGGTCGATGACGTCCCAGCTGTCGGGGACGTCGGCCATGCGGGTGTAGCCGGAGCCGTTGGCGAAGCTCGCGTGGAGGTAGCCGACCAGGGCGTGGGCGGGCAGACCCGAGGCGCCGCCCTGGCCGCCACCGCCCGGGTTGCCCGGGTCCGCGGCCGTCGTCGCCGTCACCGCGGCCGACTTCGCGGACTCGCCCGCCGCGTTCACCGCGGTGACCTGGAAGCTGTAGGCGGTGGCGGCGGTCAGGCCGGTGACCGTCGCCGACGTGCCCGTCACCGTCTGGACCTTCGTGCCGTCGCGGTAGACCGCGTAGCTCGTCGTGTCCGCCGCCGGGGACCAGGACAGGGCCACGCTGGTGGCGGTGACCGTGCCGGTCTTCAGTCCGGCGGGCGCGGCCGGCGGCTGCTGGGTCGTGCCGCCGCCGGGGCCGGTCAGCGAGATGTCGTCGGCGTAGTACGCGCCGGTGCCGTACCAGCCGTGCGTGTAGATCGTGACCTGGGTGGTGTTCGCTCCGGTCTTGAAGGTGGTGGTCAGCCGCTGCCAGTCGGCGGCCGACTGGGTCCAGCCGTAGACGTCGGTGGTTCCGGTGCCGCTCGCGCCGAGGTAGACGTACGAGCCGCGCACCCAGCCCGACAGCGTGTACTGGGAGTCGGGCCGCACGGAGACCGTCTGCGAGCACTGTGCGTTGTCGCTGCCGGCCGGGGTGGCCTGGAGCGCGCCCGTGCCGGTGCGCACGGGGCTGGTCACGGTCTTGCCGGCCGTGCAGTTCCAGCCGTCCAGGCCGGATTCGAAGCCGCCGTTGCGCGCGAGGTCCGCGTCGGCCGCCCGGGCGGTCGTCGACAGCGCGGTGAGGCCGGGGGCGGCCAGGAGCGTGGCGGTGAGCGCGGCGAGCAGCCGGCGCCTGGCGGGTCTGTTTCGGTCGCGAACCTCGGGAACCACAAGTGCCTCCGGGCAGGGGGAATTTGGAGGGTGGGCGCCGCACAATTTGGTCCAGACCAATTGGGTTGTCAAGACCTGTGGCAGCGCCCCGCCTCCGTACCGCCCGGTTCGCCCGCCTCCGTACCGCGTAACGGGCGCACCTCCCGGTTCAGCTGTCGAAGCCCAGGCCCAGCCTGTCCATCGTCCGCAGCCACAGGTTGCGCCGGCCGCCGTGCGCGTCCGCCCTGGCCAGCGACCACTTGGTGAGCGCGATGCCGGTCCAGGCGAACGGCTCGGGCGGGAACGGCAGCGGCTTCCTGCGGACCATCTCCAGCTCGGTGCGCTCGGTGCGCTCCCCCGACAGCAGGTCGAGCATCACCTCGGCGCCGAAGCGGGTCGCGCCGACGCCGAGGCCGGTGTAACCGGCGGCGTAGGCCACCTTGTCCTGGTGGGCGGTGCCGAAGAACGCCGAGAAACGCGAGCAGGTGTCGATCGCGCCGCCCCAGGCGTGCGTGAAACGCACCCCCTCCAGCTGCGGGAAGCAGGTGAAGAAGTGCCCGGCGAGCTTGGCGTACGTCTCCGGGCGGTCGTCGTACTCGGCGCGCACCCGGCCGCCGTAGGGGTAGACCGCGTCGTAGCCGCCCCACAGGATCCGGTTGTCGGCGGAGAGCCGGAAGTAGTGGAACTGGTTGGCCGAGTCGCCGAGGCCCTGGCGGTTCTTCCAGCCGATCGACGCCAGCTGGTCGGCGGTGAGCGGCTCGGTCATCATCGCGTAGTCGTAGACCGGCACCGTGTAGGAGCGCACCCGCTTGACCAGGCTGGGGAAGATGTTGGTGCCCAGGGCGACCTGGCGGGCGCGGACCTGCCCGTAGGGGGTGCGGACGGCCATGCCGGCGCCGTACGGCTTCAGGGTGAGCGCGGGGGTGTGCTCGTAGATCCGCACCCCGAGCCGCAGGCAGGCCCGCTTCAGGCCCCAGGCCAGTTTGGCCGGGTGGAGCATGGCCACGCCCCTGCGGTCCCAGAGCCCGGCCTCGAAGGTGGGCGAGGCGACCTGTTCGCGCACGGCGTCCTGGTCGAGGAACTCCAGACCCTCGGCCAGGCCCTTCGCCTCCAGCTCGGCGTGCCAGTCCTTCAGCTCCCAGGCCTGGTACGGCTCGGTGGCGACGTCGATCTCACCGGTGCGCTCGAACTCGCAGTCGATCCCGTGGCGGGCGACGCTCTCCTCGATGGCGTCGAGGTTGCGCGCGCCCAGCTCCTCGAGCTGGTGGATCTCCTCGGGCCAGCGGGTGAGGCCGTTGGCCAGGCCGTGGGTGAGGGAGGCGGCGCAGAAGCCGCCGTTGCGGCCGGAGGCGGCCCAGCCCGCCTCGCGGCCCTCCACCAGCACCACGTCCGTGCCCGGGTCGCGCTCCTTGGCGATCAGCGCGGTCCACAGCCCGCTGTAGCCGCCGCCGACGACCAGCAGGTCG
Source organism: Streptomyces sp. NPDC018610 (assembly GCF_044391765.1). Classification (NCBI taxonomy): domain Bacteria; kingdom Bacillati; phylum Actinomycetota; class Actinomycetes; order Kitasatosporales; family Streptomycetaceae; genus Streptomyces; species Streptomyces sp. NPDC018610. The sequence goes on along the minus strand of NZ_JBISAL010000012.1, from coordinate 271,322 downwards.
CACGTCTCGGCGCCGGTCAGGGCGGGCTCGGGGCGGGGCCTGCCGGGGTCGTCCAGCCAGTACGCGACCGGCTGCGCCTCGGAAAGTGACTTGGTCCAGCGGGTCATGGCGCTTGCGGCCATGATTTCAACTCCCTACAGAGTTATCGCGGTCATGCCTTTTGCTTGTTGCGGCGGTTGCTGATGGCCATGGAGGTCAGCACGAACAGTACGGCGACGACGAACATGGCCGTGCCGATCACATTGATCTGAACGGGTGTGCCGCGCTGCGCCGAACCCCACACGAACATGGGGAAGGTGACGGTGGAACCCGCGTTGAAATTGGTGATGATGAAATCGTCGAAGGAGAGCGCGAAGGCGAGCAGCGCGCCCGCGGCGATCCCGGGTGCCGCGATCGGCAGAGTGACCCTGAGGAAGGTCTGGGCCGGGCCGGCGTAGAGGTCCTGCGCGGCCTGCTCCAGCCTCGGGTCCATCGACATCACACGGGCCTTGACGGCGGTGACGACGAAGCTGAGACAGAACATGATGTGGGCGATGAGGATGGTCCAGAAGCCCAGCTGGGCACCCATGTTGAGGAACAGGGTGAGCAGCGAGGCGGCCATGACGACCTCGGGCATCGCCATCGGCAGGAAGATCAGCGAGTTGACGGCGGCGCGGGCGCGGAAGCGGTAGCGGACCAGCGCGAAGGCGATCATCGTGCCCAGCACGGTGGCGCCCAGGGTCGCGAGGACGGCGATCTGGAGGCTGAGCGAGAGCGAGCCGCACATTCCGGCGACACCGCAGGGGTCCTTCCACGCGTCGGTGGAGAACTGTTGCCACTCGTAATTGAAGCGGCCCTTCGGTTTGTTGAAGGAGAACACCGTGACGACGACGTTCGGCAGCAGGAGATAACCGAGTGTGAAAAGTCCGGCGATGACGACGAGTCGGCGCTTGAGCCAGTTGACGAAGGGCATTTAGACGAGATCCTCCGTCCCGGACCGGCGGATGTAGACGGTGACCATGGCGAGAATCGCGGCCATGAGGATGAAGGAGAGCGCGGCGGCCGTCGGATAGTCGAGGATCCGCAGGAACTGCGACTGGATGACGTTGCCGACCATGCGGGTGTCGGTGGAGCCCAGCAGGTCGGCGTTGACGTAGTCGCCGGCGGCCGGGATGAAGGTCAGCAGGGTGCCGGAGACCACGCCGGGCATGGACAGCGGGAAGGTGACCTTGCGGAAGGTGGTCCACGGCCGGGCGTACAGGTCGCCGGCCGCCTCGTGCAGCCGCCCGTCGATCCGCTCCAGCGAGGTGTACAGCGGCAGGATCATGAACGGCAGGAAGTTGTACGTCAGTCCGCACACCACCGCGAGCGGGGTGGCGAGCACGCGGTCGCCGGCGGTCCAGCCGAGCCAGTTGGTGACGTCCAGGACGTGCAGGGTGTTCAGGGCGCCGACGACCGGGCCGCCGTCGGCGAGGATCGTCTTCCAGGCCAGGGTGCGGATCAGGAAGCTGGTGAAGAACGGGGCGATCACCAGGATCATGATCAGATTGCGCCAGCGGCCGGCGCGGAAGGCGATCAGGTACGCCAGCGGATAGCCGAGCAGCAGGCACAGGATCGTCGCTGAGGCCGCGTACAGGACCGAGCGGACGAACTGCGGCCAGTACTCCGACAGCGCGTCCCAGTAGGTCGCGAAGTGCCAGGTGACCTTGTAGCCCTCCTCCAGGGAGCCGGTCTGCACGGAGGTGGAGGCCTGGTACACCAGCGGCAGCGCGAAGAAGACGACCAGCCACAGGATGCCGGGCAGCAGCAGCCAGTACGGGGTGAGGCGGCCGCGCCTGCGCGGGGGCTTGGCGCCGGGGTCGGTGGGCGCGAGCGGGGGCGGCGCCTCGGTGGCGGCGGACATCAGGCGGCGTCCTCCTCGACACTCTCGACACCGGCGTCGATGGCCTGGGCGGCGTCCAGACCGAAGGTGTGGGCCGGGTCCCAGTGCAGGACGACCTCGGCGCCGGGGGTCAGGCGCGGGTCGCGGTCGACGTTCTGGACGTAGACCTCGAAGTCGGAGCAGACGGGGCTGTCGACGACGTACTGCGTGGAGACGCCGATGAAGCTGGACTCGGCGATGCGGCCGGTGATGCGGTTGCGGCCCTCGGGGATCCGGCCGGCGTCGTCGGCGTGGGTGAGGGAGATCTTCTCCGGGCGCACGCCCACCAGCACCTTGCCGCCGGCCGTGGCGGGGGCGGAACATCGCCCCCTGGGCAGGGTCAGCTTGCCGCCGCCCGCCTTCAGGACGATCTCGTCGCCGCTCGCGGAGCCGACCTCGGCCTCGATGAAGTTGGAGGTGCCGAGGAAGTTGGCGACGAACGTGGTGCGCGGGTTCTCGTAGAGGTCGGTGGGCGAGCCGAGCTGTTCGACGCGGCCGGCGTTCATCACGGCGACCGTGTCGGCCATGGTCATGGCCTCCTCCTGGTCGTGCGTGACGTGGACGAAGGTGATGCCGACCTCGGTCTGGATGCGCTTGAGCTCCAGCTGCATCTGGCGGCGCAGCTTCAGGTCGAGGGCGCCGAGCGGCTCGTCGAGCAGCAGCACCTTGGGGTGGTTGATCAGGGCGCGGGCCACGGCCACGCGCTGCTGCTGGCCGCCGGAGAGCTGGTGCGGCTTCTTGCGGGCCTGCTCCCCGAGCTGGACCAGGTCGAGCATGTCCTCGACCTGCTTCTTCACGCTCTTGATGCCGCGCCGGCGCAGGCCGAAGGCGACGTTCTCGAAGATGTCGAGGTGCGGGAAGAGGGCGTAGGACTGGAAGACCGTGTTCACCGGGCGTTTGTAGGGCGGCAGGTGGGTCACGTCCTGGTCGCCGAGGTGGACGGTGCCCTGGCTGGGCTCCTCCAAGCCGGCGATCATGCGCAGGGTGGTGGTCTTGCCGCAGCCGGAGGCGCCGAGCAGGGCGAAGAAGCTGCCCTGCGGCACGGTCAGGTCCAGCGGGTGCACGGCGGTGAAGGCGCCGTAGCGCTTGCCGATCTGCGTGAGGCGGACGTCGCCGCTGTTGTCTGTCGTCATCATGGTCGTCACGCCCCTGTGAGCTTCGCGAACTTCTCTTCGTAGGCCGCCTCTTCCTTCTCGCCGAGGGCGCGGAAGGAGTGGGACCTGGCTGCCGTGTCCTTCGTGGGGACGATCAGCGGGTTCTCGGCCGCCGCTCGGTCGATCTTCGCAAGGTAGGGCTTCACACCGTCGACAGGAGACACGTAGTTGACGTACGCGGCGAGCGCGGCGGCCTGCTCGGGCTCGTAGTAGAAGTCGATGAGCCGCTCGGCGTTCGTCTTGTGACGGGCCTTGTCGGGGACCAGCATGACGTCGGTGGAGGTCATGTAGCCGCTGTCCGGGATGACGTAGTCGATGGCGGGGTTGTCCGCCTTGAGCTGGACCACGTCACCGCCCCAGGCGACACAGGCGGCCAGGTCGCCCTTGCTGAGGTCGGAGGTGTAGTCGTTGCCGGTGAAGCGGCGTATCTGACCCTTGTCGACGGCCTTCTGGAGGCGCGCGAGGGCGGCGTCGTAGTCGTCGTCGGTGACCTTGGCCGGGTCCTTGCCCATGTCGAGCAGGGTCATGCCGATGCTGTCGCGCATCTCCGACAGGAAGCCGACCCGGCCCTTGAGCTTCGGGTTGTCGAGCAGGTCGGAGACCGACTTCACCTCGATGCCGTCGAGGGCCTTCTTGTTGAAGGCGATGACGGTGGAGACGCCCTGCCAGGGATAGCCGTAGGCGTGTCCGGGGTCCCAGTCGGGGCTGCGGAACTGGGCGGAGAGATTGGCGAAGGCGTGCGGCAGGTTGGCCGGGTCCAGTTTCTGCACCCAGCCCAGGCGGATCACCCGGGCGGCCAGCCAGTCGGTGAGGACGATGATGTCCCGGCCGGTGTCCTGGCCGGCGGCGAGCTGCGGCTTGATCTTGCCGAAGAACTCGTTGTTGTCGTTGATGTCCTCGGTGTACTTGACCTGGATGCCGGTCCGCCTGGTGAACGCCTCCAGGGTCGGGTGGTGCTTGCCGCTGTCGTCGACGTCGATGTACTCGGGCCAGTTGGAGAAGCTGACGGTCTTCTCCTTCGCCGAGTGGTCCTCGGTCGCGGTGCCGCCCTGCGTCTTGCCTGCCGCGGGGATCCCGCAGGCGCTCAGCGCCCCGAGTCCGCCGACGGCGAACGCGCCGGCCGCCCCGGCCCGCAGCAGCGAACGGCGGGTGAGGGCGGCCCTGCCACTGGTGAGGCCGCGCCGTACGGCGCGCTGCAGGGCCGGGGACGGGCGGTCGGGCTCGTACTGCTCCATGCGCGTGGTGCCCTTTCGGGAGGGGTCGGCCGTCTGGACGGCCGGTCTGCTATCGGTCCCCGAAAACGGTGCGGTGCCAGTCCTTGCGGACCACCGCGGTGTTGTCGAACATGACGTGCTTGATCTGGGTGTACTCCTCGAACGAGTACGCCGACATGTCCTTGCCGAAGCCGGACTGCTTGTGGCCGCCGTGCGGCATCTCGCTGATGATCGGGATGTGGTCGTTGACCCAGACGCAGCCCGCCTTGATCTCCCGGGTGGCGCGGTTCGCGCGGTAGACGTCGCGGCTCCAGGCGGAGGCGGCCAGTCCGTAGGGGGTGTCGTTGGCGAGACGGATCCCCTCGTCGTCGCTGTCGAAGGGCAGGACGGCGAGGACGGGGCCGAAGATCTCGGACTGGACGATCTCGCTGTCCTGCGGGGCGTCGGCGATCAGCGTCGGGCGGTAGTAGGCGCCGTCCTTCAGCTCGCCCCCGGGCGCCTCGCCGCCGGTGACGACGCGGGCGTAGCCGCGGGCCCGGTCGACGAAGCCGGCGACGCGGTCGCGCTGGGTGTGCGAGATCAGCGGGCCGAGGTCGGTGCCGGCGGCGAAGGGGTCGCCGAGGCGGACGGTCTCCATCAGGGCGGCCGTGCGCTCGACGAACGCGTCGTACAGGGGCCGCTGCACATAGGCGCGGGTGGCGGCGGTGCAGTCCTGGCCGGTGTTGATGAGGGCGCCGGCGACCGCGCCGTTGACGGCGGCCTCCAGGTCGGCGTCGTCGAAGACGACGAACGGGGCCTTGCCGCCGAGTTCCAGGTGCAGGCGCTTGACGGTGGCGGTGGCGACCTCGGCGACCCGCTTGCCGACGGCCGTGGAGCCGGTGAAGGAGGTCATGGCCACGTCCGGATGGCCGACCAGGCGCTCACCGGCCTCCCGGCCGGTGCCGGTGACGATGTTGACGACACCGTCCGGGATGCCCGCCTCGGTGGCGGCCCGCGCGAACATCAGCGAGGTCAGCGGGGTCAGCTCGGCGGGCTTCAGCACGATGGTGTTGCCCGCCGCGATCGCCGGGAGGATCTTCCAGGCGGCCATCTGGAGCGGATAGTTCCACGGCGCGATGGAGCCGACGACGCCGATGGGCTCACGACGCACGTACGAGGTGTGGTCGCCGGAGTACTCGCCGGCGGACTGGCCCTGGAGGTGCCGGGCGGCGCCCGCGAAGAACGCGGTGTTGTCGACCGTGCCCGGTACGTCGAACTCGCGGGTCAGCTTCAGCGGCTTGCCGCACTGCAGGGACTCGGCGCGGGCGAGGTCCTCGGCCTGCTCGGCGAGCACCGCGGCGAAGCGGTGCAGGGCGTCGGAGCGCTCGCCGGGGGTGGCGCCCGCCCAGCCGGAGAAGGCCTCGCGGGCGGCGGCGACCGCGGCGTCGACGTCCTCGGCGCCGGCCAGTTCGTAGGTGAGGACGCCCTCGCCGGTGGCCGGGTCGATCACGGTGTGGGTGCGGCCGGACGTGCCCTTCGTCAGTCGGCCGGCGATGTACTGCGCGCCGTCGGCGAAACGGTCCTGCGCGGGGAATCGTTCCGGGGTGGCGGTGCCCGGGTTGTGCATGTCGCTCTCCTCCGCCGTCGTCCCGCGTCCAGGGGGGCGGGTGGCGTAGCTCCAGCTCGATTTGAGTGCCGATCCTGACAGAGCAGGTAAGCGCCAACAAGTGATTCCGTTGTTGCCTTTTGGTTACGCGACGGAATCTGTCGACCAGGTGTCGAGTCGCCACGGAAAAGGCAGGACGGAGTGTCAGTGGTGCGTGCCACACTCGCGTGCATGGGGAAGATCGATGGCCGAAAAGCACTGGTCGAGGAGCTCCGCGCGGGAGCGAGGGTGAAGTACCTGTACTTCTGGGGACACCGGCCGCGGCCGGACGGACGGGTGGGTCCGAGCTGCCTGAGCCAGTGGTGGCCGTCGCCGTTCACGGTGGACGGGGTGACGTACGCGACCGCCGAGCACTGGATGATGGCGGGCAAGGCCCGGCTGTTCCGGGACGCGGAGGCGCTGGAACGGGTACTGGCCGCGGGACACCCCTCCGAGGCGAAGAACGCCGGGCGGCTGGTGCGCGGCTTCGACGAGCGCGTATGGGCGCGGGAGCGGTTCGCGATCGTGGTGACGGGCAGCGTGCACAAGTTCGCCGCCCACCCCGTGCTGCGGGAGTTCCTGCTGAACACGGGCGACCGGGTGCTCGTGGAGGCGAGTCCGGTGGACCGCGTGTGGGGCATCGGGCTCGCCGGTGACGACGAGGCGGCGGCCGATCCGGAGCGCTGGCGGGGGCCGAACCTGCTGGGGTTCGCGCTGATGGAGGCGCGGGAGCGGCTGCGCGGCGCGTAGACGGCGAGCGCGGGCGGCCCTACGAGTCGTACGGGCGCGCGGCACGGCGCGTCACGCGCGGTGGGGGCGGGGCGCCGTCGCGGGGGCCGGCTCTCGCGGCCGGTCCCCGCGGTGCGGGGCCGACGCGGTGTGCGGCCGGTCCCCGCGACGGCGGAGCGCGTCAGAAGGTGCTCGCGCTGCCCATGATGCTCGCGAACACCACGAAGCCCAGCACCGGCAGCACCACGGTGGCGATGATGCCGCACACCAGGCCGCCGGTGGCCGCCCCCTTGTTGGTGGCCTCCCCCCGGTTGGCCTTCCCCCGTCCGATGGCGCCGAAGATGATGGCGAGGATGCCGAGGATGATCCCGAAGAACCACAGGATCAGGGTGACGCTGCAGACGACGCCGATGATGCCGAGCACCAGGCCCGTGGTGCCCATGCCGTTGCTCGGCTGCATGCCCATGCCGTAGCCGGCGGCCTGGGGGTGGCCGAGGGGCGGGGCGACCGGGTAGCCCGTGCCGGGCTGCTGCGGATGACCGGCGCCCGGCTGCTGGGGGAAGGCGGCCGGCGGCTGCTGCTGCGGGAAGGCGGCCGGGGGCTGCTGCGGGAGGGGCGGGGCAGGCTGCTGCGGGTAGCCGTAGCCCGGTGCGGACTGCGGGTAGCCGTATCCCGGCGCCGGCTGCGGCGGCGGCTGGGACGGCGGCCCGAATCCCTCGGGAGCGGGCTGGGTGTCGGACATGGTGTGGTCTCCCCTCCGTTGACGGTCAAGGCATCGTAATGGCCCAGGTCCGCGCGGAGGCCGGGACGGCCGGGACCGCCGCCCTCCCGCGCGGGGCCGCAGGCGGGCCCGGCCCCTGTCTCAGGGGAGCACGGGGGCCGTGGCGGCCGGGCGCAGTGCGCCGTCGTAGTCGTACGGGTACGGATCGTCGTCCGTCTCCTGGACGGCGGTCGCGATCATGACGATCACGAAGACGAGCATGGCGATGCCGAGGACGATGCCGATGATGCCCGTGATGAAGCCGGCCTGGGCCTGGCCGTGGTTGTCGGCCTCGCCCCGCTCGGCCCTGCGGCGGCCCTTGATGCCGAAGACCACGGCGAGGATGCCGAGGACCACCGAGACCACGCCGTACAGACAGAACAGGCAGCAGGAGAGGATCCCGAGCACCATGGCCGCAATACCCATGCCGTTCTGCGGGGCCATCGCCATGCCGGGCCAGCCGTAGGCGGGATAGCCGGGCGCGGCCGGGTAACCGGACGGCCCCGGATGACCGGGCCCGCCGGGGTAGCCGTAGCCGCCGCCGGGGCCCGTGGGCGCGATGGGCGGCGGGGGCACGGCGGACCCGCCGGCCGCGGAGCCCGCCGGGGCGGAGCCCACGGGCGGCGGGAAGTCGTCCGCGGAGGGCATCGACGCCACGGTGGCCTGGTCGTGCACGGACGACGGGGGCGCCGGAGGCACGGGCGGCCGGTCCTGCGGGGGGTACGGGTACCCCGGCGGGGACGCCTGCGCGTCCTCGGGCCGCTTCCGCCCGCCGCCGCTCTCGGGCGGCGCCCACGGGTTGTCGCCGCCCCCGGCGTCGCCGCCCGGGTGCGTTCCGTCCGTCATGTCGTCGTGTCCCCCTCGATCGAACGTCCCGCCATGCTACGGCCTGCCCGACATGAACCTGACGCCCGGTCGACGCCCGTACGCGCCCCGGCCCGCCGGCCCGCCACGGCTGATCCGGGCCGCACCCGGTAGACCCGCCCGGTCCGGCCCGACCGGCCGGAGCCCGCCGCTCGCCCCGCCTCCCGCGGTCGGCGGTTCCGGTGGGCCGGATCGCTCGGTCCGCCTCACGGTCCCCGGTTCCGGCCGGCGGGGGTGTGCCTACCATGACCGTGCTCATCGATCAGCCGATCATCCGCACCGCGCCCCGCCCGGCCGCGGTGCCCTTCCGGGGAGGGACCCCTTGACCGACCAGCGCGCACCTCACGACCCGCACTCCTTCATCGCGGGTCTGCCCAAGGCCGAACTGCACGTGCACCACGTCGGCTCCGCCTCCCCCCGGATCGTCTCCGAGCTGGCCGCCCGCCACCCCGACTCCAAGGTGCCCACCGATCCCGAGGCCCTGGCCGACTACTTCACGTTCACGGACTTCGCCCACTTCATCCAGGTGTACCTGTCCGTCGTCGACCTGATCCGCACCCCGGAGGACGTGCGGCTGCTGACGTACGAGATCGCCCGTGACATGGCCCGCCAGCAGGTGCGCTACGCCGAGCTGACCATCACCCCGTTCTCCTCCACCCGCCGCGGCATCGACGAGCGCGCCTTCATGGACGCGATCGAGGACGCCCGCAAGGCGGCCGAGGCGGAGTTCGGGACCGTGCTGCGCTGGTGCTTCGACATCCCCGGCGAGGCCGGTCTCCTGTCGGCCGAGGAGACCCTCCGGCTCGCCACCGACGACCGGGTGCGGCCCGAGGGCCTGGTCTCGTTCGGGCTCGGCGGTCCCGAACAGGGCGTCCCCCGCCCGCAGTTCAAGCCGTACTTCGACCAGGCGATCGCCGCCGGCCTGCACTCGGTCCCGCACGCCGGCGAGACCACCGGCCCCGAGACGGTGTGGGACGCGCTGACCGAACTGCGCGCCGAGCGCATCGGTCACGGCACCAGCTCCGCCCAGGATCCGAAGCTGCTCGCACACCTGGCCGAGCACCGGATCCCGCTGGAGGTCTGCCCGACCTCCAACATCGCCACCCGCGCCGTCCGGACCCTGGACGAGCACCCGATAAGGGAGTTCGTCGACGCCGGGGTGCTCGTCACGATCAACTCCGACGACCCGCCGATGTTCGGCACCGACCTCAACAGCGAGTACGCCGTGGCCGCCCGCCTCCTCGGTCTCGACGAGCGGGGCATCGCCGAGCTCGCGAAGAACGCGGTGCGCGCCTCCTTCCTCGACGAGGCCGGCAAGGCCCGCATCGCCGACGAGATCGACGCCTACACCGCGCGGTGGCTCGCCCGCTGAGACGGGCGAAGGCGCCGGGCGATCCCCGCCCGGGGCGCCCGGGACACAATGGGGTCCATGCAGACCGTGACCGCCGTCGCGCACCGCGGCGACCCCTACCGCTTCCGCGAGAACACGATCGACTCGCTCCGCTCCGCGCTCGACCGGGGCGCGGACGCGGTGGAGATCGACGTACGGCTGACGCGGGACGGTGTTCCCGTGCTGCTGCACGACGACTCCCTGAAACGGCTGTGGGCGCACGACCGGCCGCTGCGCTCGCTGACGGCCGAGGAGGTGCGCGACCTCACGGACGGCCGGGTGCCCACGCTCGTGGACGCGCTCACCGCGACGGCGGACAGCAGGGTGATGGTGGACCTGCCCGGCGCGGGCGACGTGCGGGCGGTGCGGCGGATCGTGGGAGTGGTCCGCGAGTGCGGGGCCGAGGACCGGGTGTACTACTGCGCCGGCGCCGAGGCGATGCTCGCGGTGCGCGCCGCCGACCCGTCCGCCGAGATCGCCCTGACCTGGACCTCCCTCGCGCCGCCGCGCGCCGGGCTGCTGGACGCGGTGCGGCCCCGGTGGCTCAACTACCGGTTCGCTCTGGTGGACCGGGAACTCGCGGCCCGCGTCCACCGCGACGGCCTGCTGCTGTCCGTGTGGACGCCGGACACCCGCCGCTCGCTGCGCCGCCTCCTCGGCCTCGGCGTCGACTCGATCACGACCAACCGCGTCGACCTGCTCCACGCGCTGCGCGAGCGCTGAGCCGCCCGTCGCGCGACCGCTGAGCCGCATGCCGCAGGTGCGGCGCGCTGCGCGGCGGTGCGGCGCGCAGCCCGCCCGTGCGATGAGAGGGTCTCGGCCGGCCGCGCTCAGGCCGCCTTGACCAGCCGTACGTCCGCGACCCCCAGCAGCCCGAGCAGCGGCACCTTGCCGGTGCGCTGGTCGGGGTCGACGACGAGATGCGAGCCGCGGACGAGGTCGAGGAGCAGTTCGGCCAGCGGCATGACCATGTGCCGGCCCCAACAGCGTTCGGAGGAGTGGCCGAAGGGCAGGTAGCCGGGGGTGTCGTCGGGGTCGAGCGTCCTCCAGCGCTCGGGGCGGAAGGCGTCGGGCTCGTCCCACAGGGCGGGGTCGCGGTGGGAGAGCAGTGGCAGCACCAGGACGTCGTCGTCCGCGCCGATCCTTCCGTCGAGGGCCGGGTACTCCGGGGAGGCGTTGCGCAGGATGTTCCACGAAGGCGGCAGCAGGCGCAGCGACTCGTGGATGATGTCGCGGTTGGACACGCCGTCGTCGAAGGGCGCGCCGAGCCACAGCGCGTTCGACACGAGGGTGGAGACGGTGAAGCAGACCGGGGCGGCGGCCCTGCGGTACATGCCCATCGCGTACCGGCGTTCCTGGTAGCCGACGGCGCCCGCGACCCGCTGCCCCAGCGCGGTGAGCCGGCCGTCGCCCGCGCGGGGCCGGCCGGGCAGGGCGGCGCCGACGCTGATCACGGACCAGGTGAGCAGAGTGGTGAGTTCGAGGTTGCGGCTCATCAGCACGCGCAGGCGGTACGGGTCCTGTCCGAGGACCAGGTCGCGCAGGAAGAGGTGTCCGGTCAGCGGCCAGACGCCGGAGAGGTCGACGTCCTGCGGGCGGGGCCGCGCCAGGGCCTCACGGACGTCGCTGCCGACGGTCCGGGTCACCGCCGAGGCCTCGGTGCGCGAGATCGACCGGCCGTGCAGCGGCTTGAACGTGGGCCGCTCGGTCTCCGTGGCGCGCCGGGCGGCCAGGATCCGGTCGGCGGCCTCGTGCCCGGCGACTCCGACGGTGTCGGGTTCGAGCCGGAAGACGTCCTGGCCGAGGTGGTCCTTCAGCAGGGCGGCCAGCCGCGGGGCGAAGACGGTGGTGCGGGTACGCGGCACGGATGACAGGGACATTCGGATCTCCGGGAGCGGTGGGGGCCGGCGCGGGAGGCTGCCGCGGACCGGCCCGGGGGCCGCGCGGGGGACGGCGGACGCCCCCGCCGGGCGGCACGGATCGCGACCTCGCTGTCCCGTGTGCGCGTGTCCGTGTGTTCCACCACGTGTCCACGTGCCGGCGTCACGTCACGCGCCGGACGACGATGTCCTCCGGCCGCCCGGCGGGGGGCGGGCGCGCCGGGTCAGTACCAGATGTACCAGGCGCTGGCCTTCAGGCTCTTGCGGGCCGAGACCTTGTTGCGGACGGCGAAGAGAAGCCTCATCACTGCACCTCCTCTCGGGGCGGGGCGTAGGGCACGCGGCTCTCCGGGCGGACCGGTGAAGATCACGTGCGGTGGCTCGGTGAGCCTTGCCCACATTGATGAACGGGTAACCAACACCCGTGCGCGGTAGGCGTGTTCTCGGCCACCTAAGGGTCCGACCCTGACAACTCCCCCGTTCTGTGCGCCGCTCGCTCCGGGACACCTTCGGGGCGGGCGCCCTCCTCGGTGACGATCCGCCGGGCCGGGGCGCGGCCCGAGGATGACCGGTGACAGTCAGCCGTTCGCAGCACCCGGATTTCTCAGGAGCAGCAGATGCGAGCCCGCACCACCGCCCTCACCGCCGCTTGTCTCGTTCTGGCCCTCACGGCGGGGCCGCTGACCGCGGCGCAGGCGTTCGCCGCGTCACCCGCCCGGGCCCGGGCGACGGCCCCCGCCACGTCCGGGCCGGACGCCGCCGCGCTCTCGGCCGCGATCGCCGGGCTGCCGGACCAGGACGCGACCGCCGCCCTGGTGCGCGTCGGCGGCTCCGACGGCCTCTGGCGCGGCAGCGCGGGTGTGCACGACCTGGAGGGCGCGGGGCCGGCCGATCCGGACGCCCGCTTCCGGGCCGGCTCCACCACGAAGGTGGTGACGGCCGCCGTCGTGCTGCGGCTCGCCGCCCAGGGCAGGATCAACCTGAACACGCCCGTCCAGCACTATCTCCCGGGCCTGCTCACCAAGGACTTCCGGCCCGTGACCGTACGGCAGTTGCTGAACCACACCAGCGGCATCCAGTCCGGTGACGGCTTCGGGGACGGCTTCGAGGAGCAGTACGCGCACCGCTTCGACACGCTGACGCCGCGGCAGGTGGTCGCGTCGGCGGTGGCGAAGGGACCCGAGTTCCGCCCGGGCACGCGCCAGGACTACCTGAACATCAACTACACGGTCCTCGGTCTGCTCGTCGAGAAGGTGACCGGGCGGTCGTACGCCGAGGAGGCGACCCGGCTCGTGCTGCGCCCCGCCGGGATGCGGGACACGTATTTCCCGGGCGACGACCCGCACATCGCGGGCCCGCACAACCACGGGTACCAGGCGGTGCGGGAGGCCGACGGGACGACCCGCCTCGTCGACGTCACCGACTGGAACCAGGCGGACCGCTGGGCGGCCGGCGACATGATCTCCACGACCGCCGACCTGGAGCGCCTGCTGGGGGCGCTGTTCCGGGGCCGCGTCGTGCCGGAGCCGCAGCTGCGTGAGATGTTCACGGTCCCCGCGCACATCGAGGGCGCCACCTACAGCGCGGGCCTCCAGCGTTTCGAGTACGGCGGCCGGGTGTACTGGATCAAGTCCGGCGCCCGCTACGGCTACAGCACGGTCGTCGCCGCCACCCGGGACCTGAGCCGCACCCTGGTCTACTCGATCGACACCACCGACGCGAAGGGCGAGTCGATGAACCCGGTGGCCGAGCGGGTCGCGCTGGCCGCCCTCAAGTAGCCGGGACGGCTGCGGCGTTCGCGGTCAGCGCCTCCAGCCGCTTGATCCTCCTGCGGACCGCGTACAGCGGCACGATCCCGAACACCCCGAAGGACATGTCGATCACCGACCACCAGAAGGGGATGCCGCGCACCGGGCCGCAGATCAGGGCGAGCGGGACGATCCCCACACAGGCGATGATGCCGAACTCCACGACCCACACGTTGCGGACCGGGTCGCGGTACGGGCCGTAGAACGCGACGGCGATGACGAGGTGTGCGAAGGCCAGCCAGTCCGTGCCGTAGAGCAGGAACGGGTAATCGGCGTCGGCGGTGTCGAGCCCGCGCCGGACCCGCTCGATCCAGTCCGTCAGCGCGGGCAGGTGCTCGGGCACGGACAGGGACCGCAACAGGTCCTCGGTCCAGCGCAGTTCGTGGACCAGCGGGAAGGCGGTGGCCCCGCTGAGCACCAGGCAGACGACGAAGACAACCAGCCAGACGCGGATGCCCTTGAGCAGGGCGGCTCTGTCGCTCATGACAGGAGCGTACGCCCGGACTTGAACACGTTCAAAACCCAGGGTTCGGCACCCCGGTGGCTTCGCCGGTCGCGTGTCCCGCCGCGGAGGCGACGGCGACGGCGGCCATCACTCCGACGGCGACCGTGAACTCCCGGCCGGCGATGGACTCCACCCGCCGCCACACCGCCTCGGGCACTGCCGGGAAGCGGTCGCGCAGCGCCGGCAGGTCGTGCCGCAGCCACCTCGGCAGGGGCGCCAGTTCCTCGGTGTCGTGCAGGGCCCAGGCCGCCGCCGGTCCGCGCGTGACCGCCGCGCGGACGAGTTGACTCTCATCCGTGTTCGCCGTGCGGCCCGAGGGCAGTGGGGCGCGCTCGGTGCGCGGCTCTGTGGTCGGGGAAGGGAAGGTCAGGGGCGTGGGGAGAGACCCGGTCGGCGGTCGGGGGCGGGAGGGTCGGGGGCGGGGAGCCGGTCCGGGCCGAGCGCGTCACGCAGTTCGCCCCGACGTCGTATGCCCAACTTCTTGTAGGCGCTGGTGAGATGGGTCTCCACGGTGCGGCGGGCCAGGTGCAGCGAGGCGGCTATCTCCGTGTTGGTGCGGCCGGACGCGGCCAGTTCCGCGATGCGCCGTTCGCTGCCGGTGAGGGAGGCGGAGCCGGTGCGGGCGGAGCCCGGGCGGCGGGCGCCGCCCTCGCGCAGCGCCTCCTCCGCGAGCGTGCGCAGCCGGACGGCGCCCAGGCGTTCGGCGCGCGCCGCGGCTTCCCGCAGGCACTCCCGCGCCCGGGCGCGGTCCCCGGCGGCGGTCAGCTGCCGGCCCTGCGCGAGCAGCGCGGCGGCCAGTTCGGGCTCGGTCCCGGCTGGCGCGTCCCGCAGCAGCCGTACGGCCTCGTCGGCCAGCTCCAGGCCGCGCCGGCCGCCGGTGGCGGCGGCCAGCACCCGCAGGGCGCGGCCCACCGTGCGCGGGGTGTTCCACACCCGCGCCAGCCGCAGCTCCTCCTCGGCCAGGGCGAGCGCCTCACGGGGAGCGCCGAGCGCGAGCCTGCACTCGGCGGCGGCCGTGCGCCACGGGGTCACGACCGGGCTGACCACCTCGCGGGCCGCCTGGCGGCGGCCGCACTCCAGGAAGTCGTGCAGCGCGCCCGCGTGGTCCCCCTCGGCGGCGCGCTGCACGCCCCGCGCGTAGAGGAACCGGTTCAGTTCGAAGGAGTCGGGCGCCGCCCCGAGGTCGAAGGCGTCCGCGAGCCGGCGCGCCTCCTCCGCGCGGCCCTGCTCCACCAGCGCGATCAGGGTGTGGGCGTGGGTGTTGCCCGGCCCCGCGGCGAAGGCGACGGGCGGCTCGGCCGGCAGCCGCCCGTACAGGCCGCGGGCCGCCTCGATGTCGACCCGTGTGTTGAGCAGCGCCTGGTGCATGGGGTGCAGCAGGACGGACCGCTGGCCGGCCAGGCCGCGGTCCACCAGCCGGTCCGCCTCGTCGAGTTCGTCCGCCCACTGGGCGACCGCGGCGGCGGTGCCCAGAAGGAACGGCTCGGTCAGCGGGTCGGCCGGCTCGGCGAGCAGTGCGCGCATCTGGCGCATCGCGTCCTCGGCCGAGGTGAGCCCGGCGGTGGCGGCGTGCCGTACGAGCAGCGCCCGGGCGGCCGGGCCGACCAGCTCGGGCGAGCGGGTGGCCGCGTCGCGCAGCACACCGTAGACGTCGCGCCGTACGGCCGAATCCCAGTCGGACAGCAGGGCGGAGGCGATGCGCAGGGCGCCGACCAGTTCGGGGCGGTCGGCGAGCTGTCCGACCACCGCGCACAGCACGTCCACGGCGGCGCGTGCCCTGCCCTGGCCGGCCAGCGCGGTGCCCAGGGCGACGGCCGCGCGCACCCGGTCCTGCGGGGAGCCGGGCAGCCGCAGCGCCTCGGTGAGCCGGGGTATCCCGGCGGCGGAGTCCGGACCGGCGCACTCCAGGGAGCCCAGTTCGGTCAGCAGCCGCTGGCGGCGCTCGCCGGGCAGGGGTTCGTCCAGGGCCCTGCGCAGGAAGGCCACGGCGTCCGTGGCGCGGTCCTCGCTCAGGGCGAGGCTCGCCGCCTCCTGGAGGACGTCCGGCGCCCAGCCGGCGCCGACGGGACCGGCCGGCAGCAGTTGCCTGGCCACGGCGTCGGCGGAAGCGCCGTGCCGCAGCATCGACTCGGCGGCGGCCCGGTGCGCCGCGTGCCGCCGCGCCGCGGGCACGCCGGTGAGCACCGCGTCCCGCAGCAGGGGATGGGCGTAGCGGGGGCGGCCAGCGGAGTCCTTCCGCAGCAGCCCGAGGCCCGTCATGGCGGTGAGCCAGCCCGCCACCCGGGCGGGATCGGCGCCGGTCAGTCCGGCGAGCAGCGCGGCCGGCTCCGCGCCCAGGCCCCGGCCGGCCGGTTCCGGGCGCCGGCGCTCCCAGGCGCCGAAGGCGCGGTCGGCCGGCCGGCGTCGCCGGTGGTCGCGCTCACCGCCCGGGCGGCCGGCGCCCGGGACCCGCCCCTGGGACTCCCAGGCATCGGCGTGGACGGCGCCGGCCGGCCCCGGGCCGTGCCCGGCGCCCTCCTCCGCGCACGCCGTGTCGAACGGGGCCTGACGGTGCGTGAGGCCCGGTCCGGTCCCGTCCCCGGCGGGCACACCGGCAAACGGCGCCTGTGCGTCGGGCCGGCCCCACTCGTGCCGCTCGCCCGTGGGCACGTCACCGGCCGGGTCCCACCCGTATTCGTGCCGTATTCCGGCGGACGCACCGGCGGCCGGCGCCCCGGCGCGCACCGCACGGCCCGGACGACCGGCGTCCGAACCACCGGCGTCCGGACGACGGGCGCCCGGGCGACCGGATAAGGCGCTCCTCGCCGGTGCGGGTCCCGCGCGGTCCCAGCCCTCGTCCAGGACGGCGAGCGACCGCGCGACCTCGGCCGTGCCGGGGCCCGCGCTGTCCAGCCACCACGACACGGCCGCCGGGTAGGCGCCCGGGTAGAGGGCGGCCGTCGATTCGGGCACCGTCGGGTGCCCGTGGTCCGGGGTGCCGAGGTCGTCGAGCAGGGCGCGCAGCAGGAGCGGGCTGCCCGCGCCGGCCCGTACGCAGTCGTCGGTCCAGGACGGCGGCGCCGCCGGGAACCGGGCGCGCACCAGGGCGGCCGCCGCCTCCGCGCCGAGCGGGGCCAGGGTGCGGGTGCGCACGAGGGCGGGCGACAGCGTGTGCGTGAAGCCGGGGCGGGGCGCGTCGACGTCGTACTGGCTGCGTTCGGTGACGGCCAGCAGGATCGGCAGGGACAGCCGGTCCACGTGCCGGGCGATCTCCACCAGCCAGCGGTGGGAGGGACCGTCGGCGAGGTGGACGTCGTCCACCGCCACCAGCAGCGGCCCCTCGGCGGCGTGCGCGCGCAGCGCCTGCCACAGCGTCTCGGCCTGCGCGCGCTCCCCGTCCGCGTGCAGGAACTCCGGTCGTCGACCGAGGAGTTGCAGGACGGCGGCGTACGGGGCCGCGGCGTCGCCGGGCGAGCAGCGGGCGCGCAGCACCCGCATGCCATGTGCCTCGGCGGCCCGCCCGGCGGTCTCCAGGACGGTGGTGCGGCCGGTGCCGGTCGCCCCGCGCAGCACCACCAGGGCGCCGCCGCCGGCCCGGGCGCGCGCGGCGGCGGCCGCGATCAGCGCGACGGCCTCCCGGTGCTCACGCGGCTGTTCCCACGGCTCATCGCACACCTGTCCGCACCCCCGTTCATCGGTTCGCTCGTACATCCGTCACACCCCTGTACACGCCGGCTGTCGCGATGGTTCACTCGGTTGCTCCGCTGCGGTCCGGGCGCCGCCGCATGGTCGGCTCTCACACCCCTCCGCACACCAGGACGCCCCTGGCCGCCGTGCGGTGCCGTGACAAGGCCCACTGGTGCCGACCCGGGGGCCGGCGGAACCGTCCCGCCGGGCAACCTCGTGGTCCCGTACACCTGTTCTCGTGGTGCCCCTCGTGGTGTTCCACGATTGTCCGGTCCCCGCCCGCCGCAGGAACCTGAGGAGGGCACGCCCGCCACCGCACCCACAGCCGTGGCGGGCCCGCGGACATGGGGGAATCTCTTGCTCAGCACATCTGGGACCACGCGCCCCGGTACGGCCGGCCTCGCCGACCGGACACCGGTGGCGGTGCACGCCACGGATCCGATCCTGCGCGAGGGGGTGCTCAGCCAGCTGCGCCGGTACCCCGAGGTCGACCTGCGGGAGGAGGCCGGCTCGGGCCCGGGCACGGTGGCACTGCTCGTCGACGACACACTCGACGAGGCCGCGCTGGCCCGGCTGCGCCGGCTGGTGCGCGGGGAGGGGGCGCGAGCGGTGCTCGTGGTCAGTTCCCTGCGGGAGGCCGGGCTGCTCGACGTGATCGAGTGCGGGGTGGGCGCCATCGTGTGGCGCCACGAGGCCACGGCGCACCGCCTGGTGCAGGCCGTGCTCGCCGCGGCGCGCGGCGACGGCGACCTGCCCGCCGACCTGCTCGGCCGGCTCATCGACCAGGTGGGGACGCTGCACCGCAGCGCGGCCGGCCGCGCCGGGATGCCTGTCTCGGGGCTGACGGCGCGCGAGGTGGACGTACTGCGCCTGGTCGCCGAGGGGCTCGACACCGGGGAGATCGCCGGCAAGTTGTCCTACTCCGAACGTACCGTCAAGAACGTCATCCACGGGCTGACGACCCGACTCCACCTGCGCAACCGGGCGCATGCGGTGGCGTATGCCCTAAGGGAAGGCTACATCTGACCCGTCGGGCAGCGGTGACCGGCCCGGCGGGCAGCACGGTGTGCACCGCCGCCGTCCCCGGCGCGCCTGCGGGCGCGGACCGGGTGCGGGGCAGGATCGGCCACGGCGGAGCGAACGGGTCAGGGCGGCGCGCCACTCGGGCACGCCGCGGCGAACGGCGAACAGAGCACGGCAGGGCGGGAGCGCGACGGTGATCCACGAGGTGGACGAGGTCCTCAAGACCCTGCTCGAGGGTGGTGCGCTGGCGGGATCCGGCATCGACGTCGCCTTCGACGCCCCCACCCGCGACTGGGCCGCCCGCCGCAACGCGCCGACGATCAACGCCTATCTCTACGACATCCGCGAGGACGTGGCCCGCCGTCAGCGCGGGCAGTTCCCGGTGGTCGACGAGCGGGACGTCGTCGTCAAACGGCGCCGGCCACCACGCTGGTTCCGGCTGTCGTACCTGGTGACGGCCTGGACCAGGCAGCCGCAGGACGAACACCGGCTGCTGTCCGCGGCGTTGGTCACGTTGCTGCCGCGCGAGCTGCTCGCCCCCTCGGAACTGCCCGCCTCGCTGGCACAGTTGGGCATGGCCGTGCCGCTGTCGGTGGCCGGCACCCAGACGGAGTCCCGGTCCCTGGCGGAGATCTGGTCCGCACTGGGCGGCGAACTCAAGCCGTCCCTCGACCTGATGATCACCGTGCCCTTCCCCTCCTATCCCGACTACGACGCCGGCCCGCCCGTCACCGAGGGCGCGGTGGTCCGGGTCCGCGGCCTGGACGGCACGGCCCCGGCCGACGCCGAGGAGCGCGCCCACCGGCCCCGGCAGGTGGCGGCGGCCCGCGACGCCAGGAAGAGGGCCTGGCGCGGCCACGGGACGGGCGGAGCGGACAGAGCCGGCAGACCGGACGGAGCGGCCGGAGCGAGCGGAACGGCCGGAACGACATGACCGCACCGCCCGCGGCGCACGACACCACCACCGCACGGCCCCCCGCGCCCGACCCCACCACCGCGCTCCTCGCCCGGCTCGCCGTTCTGCGCGAGCGCGTCGCCCTGCTGGTCGACCTCCGGTCGGCGACCGACCCCACGGCCGCCGACCCGCTGCGCGGCCTGTACCTGCCGGAGGAGGCGATACGCCGGCTGCTGCACCCGGCGGAACCGCCGGTGGACGGCGGGACCGGTGACCTTCCCGGCGGCCCGCCCGGCTCTCCGCCCGACGACTTGCCCGGCGACCCTCGCCGCTCCCCCTCCGGTGATCCGCTCCGCGCCCTTTCCGCCGAGCTGCCCGCTCCCTCGCGGGCACTTGCCTCCGCCGCCGCTCCGGCGGCGGACCCGGTCGCCGGGCTCTGCGCGCGGCTCGGGCTGACCGAGCTGGACTCCGCGCTCCTCCTCGTCGCCCTCGCACCCGACCTGGACCGCACCTTCGAACCGCTGTACGGCTACCTGAACGACGACGTCAGCCGGCGGCGGGCGAGCGTCGCCCTCGCCCTCGATCTGTGCGGGATCCCGGCCCACTCGGCCGCCGCCCGGGCCCGACTGCACCCCGCGGCCCCGCTGGTCTCGTTCGGGCTGCTCACCGTGGAGGAGCCCGAACGCCCCCTCCTGAGCCGCTCGTTGCGCGTGCCCGACCGGGTCGTGTCCCATCTGCTCGGCGACGGCGCCCCCGATCCCGAGCTCGCCGCACACCTGCGCCCGCTGCCCGCGCCGCCGCCGCGGACGTCGCACACCGGCGAAGGCGGGGCCGAGGGCGGGGAGTTCGACCGACTCACCGACCGGCTGGCCGACCGGCTGGCCGACGCTCCCCCGCTCACCGCCTATCTGCGCGAGGCCCGCGAGGGCGACGGGCTCTCCTGTGCCGCCGCCGCCCTGAGCGCCGCCGGACTGGCGGCCCTGCACTTCGCCGGGCCCGAGGACCGGGTGCCCGACCTGCTGCGCGAGGCGCGGCTGACCGGGGCCGCGATCGTCGTCTCCGCGCTGCCCGGAAAGCCGGCCCGGATGGTCGGGGAGCTGGCCGCGGCCGAGGTGCCCGTGCTGATCACCGACGCCCGGCCCTACGATCCCCAGTGGTGCGACCACGGGACCCCCGACCCACTGGTGCTGGAGGTGCCCCGGCGCGGCGCCGGTTCCGTGCTCACCTGGGCGGCCGTCCTCGGGACGGAGCCCGGCTTCGACCTGGCCGCCACCGTCGCGCCGTACCACCTCTCCGACGACCGCGTCGTCCGGGCCGCCCGCGCCGCCCTGGAGCTGGCGGGTTTCGAGGGCGCGCCGCTCACCGCGGCTCATCTGCGCGCCGCCGCCCGCCGGCAGTCCGCCTCGGGCCTGGAGCAGCACGCCCGCCGGATCCGGCCCGCCGTCGACTGGACGGACCTGGTGCTGCCCGAGCAGCCCCTGACCCAGCTGCGGGAACTCGCCCTGCGCGCCCGCCACCGCGACCGGGTCCTCGGCGACTGGCGGCTCAGCGCGGGCGGCGGCCGGGGCCGGGGCGTCCTCGGTCTGTTCGCCGGCGAGTCCGGCACCGGCAAGACGCTCTCGGCGGAGGTCGTGGCGGCCGAGCTGGGCCTGGACCTCTACGTCGTCCAGCTGTCGTCCGTGGTCGACAAGTACGTCGGCGAGACGGAGAAGAACCTGGAGCGGATCTTCACGGAGGCCGACCGCACCGACGCGGTGCTCCTGTTCGACGAGGCCGACGCCGTGTTCGGCAAGCGCTCGGAGGTGAAGGACTCGCACGACCGGTACGCCAACATGGAGAGCGCCTACCTGCTCCAGCGGCTGGAGTCCTTCGACGGCATCGCCCTGCTCACCACGAACCTGCGCGCCAACATCGACGAGGCCTTCACCCGGCGTCTGGACCTGGTGGTCGACTTCCCGTTCCCCGACGTCGAGCAGCGCACGGCCCTGTGGCGGCACAGCCTGTCCCACGTGCCCTGCGAGGACGACGTCGAACTCGGCCCGGTGGCGGCGGACTTCGAGCTGGCCGGCGGTTCGATCCGCAGCGCGGTGGTGACCGCCGCGTACCTCGCCGCCGGCCGCGGCCGTCCGGTCACCGCGGCCGACCTGCTGGAGGGGGCCCGCCGCGAGTACCGCAAGGCGGGCCGGCTCCTGCCGGGCGACGGCTCCTGGTGAGACGGTTCCCGGTGAAGCGGCTCCTGGTGAGGGAGCCGCTCACCCCGTCAGTCCTGCACCCGCCACTTCTGGTTCGGCGTCCCCGCGCACGACCACAGCTGGAGCTTCGTCCCGTTCCCGGTGCCGTTGTCCACCGCGTCCACGCACTTGTTCGCCTGCGGGTTCACCAGGTCGCCCTCGGTGCTCAGCACGAACGTCTGCGCCGGGTTGCCGCTGCACCGGGCCAGCTGGATCGCCGCGCCGTCGTCACTGGACCCCCAGGCCACGTCCATGCACATGCCGAGCGAGCGCACGGTGCCGTCGCCGAGGAACTGCCACTTCTGGTTGGGCGTCCGCTTGCAGTCCTTGATCTGGAGCCGGGTGCCGTCGCGGCCCACGCCGTCCTCGCCGCCGGTGACGTCGACACAGCGGTCGGACCCGCGCCCGATGATGAGCTGGCCCGCGGCCTCGGCGGGCTTGGCGGGCTTGGGCTTCGAGCCGCCGCCCTGGTCGCCGCCACCGCCCGAGCCGCCTGAGCCACCCGAACCCCCCGACCCTCCGGTGGAGCCGGAGGTGTCCGGCTGCTGCGCACCGCCCGGGTCACCGCCACCGGGCTTCTCGCTCTCCCCGCCGCCGGCCGGCGCGGGAGCGGACTCCTGGGGCGCCGGGGGCGTCTCCTTGACCAGCGGCCGGCTCGGCTCCGCCGTGGGGGCGAGCGTGCTGCCGGCCTCGGCGACCCGTTCGGTGGCACCGCTGCCGACGTTCGGCTTGTAGGCGATCCACAGCATCGTGAAGGTGATGCCGAGGGCCAGGAACACCCCGAGGAAGGTCGCGAGCCACCGGGGCAGGAACCCACGCTGGAGATACGTGCCCTCCACCGGCAACGGGCTCACACCGGAACGCTGCACCGCCAGGGTGTACGGCCGCTGCTCCTTCCCCCCGAACCAGATGATCTTCCGGGGCTTCAGCGTGGCCTTCACGAACGCGGCCCGGCCCGGCTCGATCTGCACATTGCTCGGGTGGATGTCGTACGACAACTGGTCGCCGTTGTCGCTGCCGCTCACCGACGCGGTGACCTTCGTGTTCCCGAGATTGTCCACCGCCAGGCGGGGACGGCCCCGGAAACGGCCCTTGACCGTCGGCGGCACCAGTTCCGCCCGCACCTCCGTGAACGGGGTGATCGTGAGATTGCCCTCCGGAACAGTGACGGCCTCCGGATGCTCGGTCGGCGTGATCCGCACCGCGTACGGATTCGGGCCCGCCGTCGCGTCCGGCGTACGGGGCGGCGCGAACGTCAGCTCCACCGTCCCCGTCGTACCGGGGAACAACCGCAGCGTCTGCGGCTCCACCGTCGTCCAGGGCGCGACGTCACCGACCGGCTCGAAACGGTACTCGTCGACGACGTCACCCGTGTTGCGCAACCGCAGCCGCACACGCGTACTGCCACCCGGATCCACGGTCGCGGAGGCGGGCTCCAGGGAAGTCCAAAGGCTCACCTGTCGACGCTATGGCCGGCCCCCCGCGCACGTCACGAGTCGCCGGGGCACGACCACTGCCCGAAGGGGAGGAAGCGGCGACCCCCGGCGGCCCGGGCGAAGACACGTGTCCCGCCCGGGCCGTACGGGTACGGTCCGCGTCTCCCGCCGGTGCGCCACGGGGCCCCGCCGGCCGAGCCGCCGATGCCTACTGGTCCGTGGCCGGAAGGGGCGGGTAGTCGGCGGCGGTCACCTCGCCGGGCTCGTCCTGGGAGACGACCCGCCCGCCGTGCAGCTGCCGGAACGTCGCGTCGTCCACCGTTCCGGTGACCGGGAGGCCCATCGCCCGCTGGTAGAGCCGGACGCGCTCCTTCAGGGCGTCGTTGACGGGTGCGTGCGCGCGGGGTTTGACGCCCTGGAGGTACTGCATGTTCGACCGGATGAAGAGGCTCTGCGTGGTGACCACGTCGTCGGTGATCCGGTCGTAGGTGGCCCACAGCAGGACGCTGTTGAACCACACGACGTTGGGGTTGTCCTTGCCGGACTGGATGTCGGCCGTGTTCTTGCCCAGGTGCGCCATCAGCAGGGCCGTCATCGTGGAACGGCCCAGGTTGCCCAGCCCGTCCGTCTTGACCATGACCCCGTCATAGATGCCGTCGACCTGCCGCTGCCAGCACTTCAGGGCAGCGACCGTCGCCGTGTCCATCATTCCCACGGTGTGGTGCTCGGTGAGCCGGCAGGGGGAGTCCTCCGGGAACGTGGCCATCCTGACCTGGGCGAACTGCACGAACAGGTTCGGTCCGTCACCCGGCCGGAAGGGGAGCGGGGCACGGGGCTCGTCCTTCTCGGCCCCCGCCGCCCCACCGCCTCCGCCGGAGCCACCGTCCTTGGCCGCCGACCCTCCGGAGCCGTCGGAGCCGCCCGCCTTGTCCTGCCCGCCGTCGTCCCCGCCCGGGGTGAGGTCGAGCCCCGCCCCGTCGTCGTCCCCGCCCGCCTCGTCGTGCCCGGCGCCCCGGGACGTCCCGCCGGAGGGCAGCGCGCCCGCCGAGGGCATGGCGGTCGGCAGCGCGGTGGCACCGGCTTCCGCCACCTTCTCGGTGGCCACGCTGCGCACCGGGGGTTTGTGAGCGAGCCAGAACATGACGAAGGCGAGGGTGAGGGCCAGGGCGACGCCGAGGAAGGTGGCGAGCCAGCGGGGCAGGAACCCACGCTGGAGGTAGGTGCCCTCCACCGGAAGGGGCTTCGCGCCGGAGCGCTGCACCGCCAGGGTGTAGGGCCGTTGCTCCTTCCCCCCGAACCAGATGATCTTCCGGGGCTTCAGCGTGGCCTTCACGAACGCGGCCCGGCCCGGCTCGATCTGCACATTGCTCGGGTGGATGTCGTACGACAGGTGATCACCGTTGTCGCTGCCCCCCACGGAAGCGGTGACCTTGGTGTTGCCCAGGTTGTCCACCGCCAGGCGGGGGCGGCCCCGGAAACGGCCCTTGACCGTCGGCGGCACCAGTTCCGCCCGCACCTCGGTGAACGGGGTGATGGTGAGGTTGCCCTCCGGGACGGTGACGGCCTCCGGATGCTCGGTCGGCGTGATCCGCACCGCGTACGGATTCGGGCCCGCCGTCGCGTCCGGCGTACGGGGCGGGGCGAACGTCAGCTCCACCGTCCCCGTCGTACCGGGAAACAGCCGCAGCGTCTGCGGCTCCACCGTCGTCCAGGGCGCGACGTCACCGACCGGCTCGAAGCGGTACTCGTCGACGACGTCACCGGTGTTGCGCAACCGCAGCCGCACACGTGCGGTGCTGCCGGGGTCCACGGTCACGGACGCCGGTTCGAGGGAAGTCCAAAGGCTCACGCGAAGACGCTACGAACGGGCCATCACCTGGTCAGGAGTCTCGCGCGCACAGCCGGTGCCCGAACGGCCACCGGGCGCGGACCGGACCGGCGCACGGCCGTCCTCCGCGGCCCGGCGCCCGCCTCGCGGTGCGCCGGCCCAGGCGCGGCCCCGGGCTGCGGCGGCGGTGCGACGCCCCCGCCGCCCCCGCCGTCGGCCGTGCGGCGCACGGCCCGCGAAGTGCCCTTGTGGGCAAGGAGAGTGCCCCCGGACCGGCACCGCGGGACGTTTCGGCCGACGCGCTTCGCGCGTGAGGGTGGACCTGATCCTGACTCGTACCCCGAGGAGCGCAGAGCATGCCTTCCTACCTGTCGCCCGGCGTCTACGTCGAGGAGGTGGCCAGCGGTTCTCGTCCGATCGAGGGAGTGGGCACCTCGGTGGCGGCCTTCGTGGGGCTCGCCCCGGCCGGCCCGCTGAACGAGCCGACGCTGGTGACCAACTGGAGCCAGTACGTGGCGGCCTTCGGTGAGTTCACCGACGGGTACTACCTCGCGCACTCGGTCTACGGATTCTTCCAGAACGGCGGCACGGCCGCCTACGTCGTGCGCGTCGGCGGCTCCGCCGAGGGCGCGGCCCTGGAGGCCGACGCGGCCGCCGGCCGGGCCGGTTCGGCGCCCGCCGCCGTGGCCTCCTCCACCACGCCGGCCGCGCTGCCCGCCGCCGAGCCGACGCAGCTCGGCACGTTCGCGGTGTCGGCCATCGCCTCCGCGAGCAGCGGCTCGCTGAGCGTGGAGGTCACCGACCCGGAGGGCGAGGGCCCCGCCGAGCGGTTCCGGCTGATCGTCAAGGACGGCGACAAGGCGGTCGAGACCTTCGACGTCACCGCCAAGAAGGGCGGCCGCAACTACGTCGTCACGCAGGTCAAGGAGCGCTCCAAGCTCATCTCCGTGACCGAGGCCGTGCCGGCCGCGCAGCTGGTCCGCCCCGACAACCAGACGGTGGCCGTCGCCGCCCCGGCGCCCGTCCCCGCCGTGCCGGCCTCCGACACGGCGCGGAACTCGCACCCCGGCCCGGCCGAGTACCTCGGCGACTCCGCGGACCGTACCGGCTTCGGCGGTCTGGAGGCCGTCGACGAGGTCTCCATGGTCGCGGTGCCCGACCTCATGGCCGCCTACCAGCGCGGCGCGATCGACCTGGAGGCCGTCAAGGCGGTCCAGCTCGGCCTGATCGCGCACTGCGAGCTGATGGGCGACCGGGTCGCGGTCATCGACCCGCCGCCCGGCCTCAACGCCCGCCAGATCCGCGTCTGGCGGCAGGAGACGGCCGGCTACGACTCCAAGTACGCCGCCCTGTACTACCCGTGGATCAAGACGTTCGACCCGAGCAGCGGCCAGACCCGGCTGGTCCCGCCGAGCGGCCACATCGCCGGCATCTGGGCCCGCAACGACGCCGAGCGCGGCGTGCACAAGGCGCCCGCCAACGAGGTCGTGCGCGGCGCGGTCGACCTGGAGACCCAGATCACCCGCGGCGAGCAGGACCTGCTCAACCCGATCGGCGTCAACTGCATCCGCGCCTTCCCCGGGCGGGGCATCCGCGTCTGGGGCGCCCGCACCCTCTCCTCCGACCCGGCCTGGCGCTACCTGAACATCCGCCGGTACTTCAACTACCTGGAGGAGTCGATCCTGATCGGCACCCAGTGGGTGGTGTTCGAGCCCAACGACCACGCGCTGTGGGCCCGCATCCGGCGCAACATCTCGGCGTTCCTGGTCAACGAGTGGCGCAGCGGCGCCCTGTTCGGGCAGCGGCCCGAAGAGGCGTACTACGTCAAGTGTGACGAGGAGACCAACCCGCCGGAGTCGGTGGACGTCGGCCGGGTCGTCTGCGAGATCGGCATCGCACCGGTCAAGCCGGCCGAGTTCGTGATCTTCCGGCTGGCCCAGTTCTCCAGCGGCAGCGGTGAGTTGGAGGAGTAGGCCGCCCGCCGCTCCCCGAACTCTCCCTCGACACCCCTAGAAGGACAGCGAACTCATGAGTCTCCAGCCGGGTGACGCCCTCACCTCGCACAATTTCGGCCTGCAGATCGACGGTGTGATGGTCGAGTACCTGGCCGAGGTCAGCGGCCTCAGCATCGAGCAGGACGTCATCACCTACCAGCAGAACACCCCGGGCGGCCAGAACGTGGTCAAGAACCTGCCGGGTGTGAAGAAGAACGGCACCTGCACGGTCGTGCGCGGCATGACCCAGTCGGCGTCGTTCACCCAGTGGATCAACCAGTCGATCACCGGGCAGATGACCACCGCCCGCAAGAACGCCTCCATCATCATGATGGACTTCCAGAACAACCCGGTGAAGCGCTACCACCTGCGCAACGCCTGGTGCAGCAAGATCGACGCGAGCACGGTCAAGGCCGGCGAGGCAGCCGCCCTCACCGAGACCGTGACGATCACGTTCGAAGAACTGGTCATCGAGTAATGCGGCGTACGGCTGCCAGGGCCGGCGGCGTCGTCGCGCACGCCGGCCCGGATGCGGCGGAGTCCGTGCCGGAGGCGGCGGTCGAGGCGGCCCCGCCGCAGCAGCAGCTCCCGCTCCAGCAGGAGTCGCTGCGCACCGAGTTCTCCTTCCAGCTGCCCCGCGGGTACGTCGACGAGTCGGGCACCGTGCACCGGGACGGGACGATGCGGCTGTCGACGGCGCGGGACGAACTCGTCCCGCTGCGGGACGTGCGCGTGCAGGAGAACCCGGCCTACCTGTCGGTCGTACTGCTCGGCCGGGTCATCACCCGGCTGGGCACGCTGCCCATGGTCCACGACGGGATCGTGGAGAACATGTTCGCCTCCGACCTGGCGTTCCTGCAGGACTTCTACCGCCAGATCAACGCGGAGGGCCACACGCGCGCCGCCGTGCGGTGCCCGCACTGCGCGGAGCCCTTCGAGGTGGAACTCGGCGGGAGCCGCCTGGGGGAATCGTGACGTACGCGACCGACCGGCTGCACGAGGAGATCGCGTACGTGGCCTACCACTTCCACTGGGGCCTGGAGGAGATCCTGGACCTGGAACATCACGACCGCCGCCGGTACACGGGCGAGATCGCGTCCCTGGTGACGCGCGCCGGGGCGGAGGGCTGAGCGGTGGGTTTCCTGGACCGGTTCCGCGGACGGACGGACGACGAGGGCACGGGCGGCACCGCACCCGGCGGCTCTGTCGCCGTGCCCGGCGGCGAGATGCCGCCGGGTGCGGCGGCGTCCGCCGATCCGGTGTCGCCGGGTGCGACCCCCGGTGGCGGTGAGGGGCCGGCGGGCGGTGGTCGCGCGCCGGTGCCCGCGACCTGGTCGGTGCTGCCGCCGATCCAGCGGGCGCTGGCCCCGAGCCCGGCCGGCGTCGCCGACCGCGGGTTCGGCGGACGGCTGCCGACCTGGCAGAACCCGTCCTTCATGGGCGCGGCCTCCCACGCGGTCCTGGACGGACGATCGAGCGCGGTGCTCGGCGGCGGTACGGCGCAGCCGTTGCCCGGCCGCCCGGTGACGGGGCTGGAGCAGCCGGCGGCATCGCTGCCGTCGCCCGGTCCGGGACCCGTGGTGCAGCGGGCGCCGGCCGTTCCGCTGCGGTGGCTTCCGCCGCGGGGGGCGGCGGGGACGTCGTCGGCGGCGGGGATGTCTCCGGCGTCGGCCGGTGCGTCGGGCAGCGGTGTCGGGCGGCCGTCGGGTGGTCCGGGGGTGCCCTTCACCGGGCCGTCCGCCGGGGGTGCCGGGTCCGCCGGCCCGTCTGCCGCCACGTCGCCCGCGAGGTCCGTCACGGCTGACGGCTCCGCCACTCCTGTACTCCGGTCCGCGTCCGCGGCGAGGCCTACCGCCGGGCACAGGTCGGCTGCCGGACCGGGGGCGGGCGGTTCTGCGCGTTCCGGCGGGCCGGTTCCCGGCTCCTCGTCGAGCGGCGCGGGTTCCTCCGGCGCGTCCGTCCCCGCCTCCGCCGCCTTGCCGTCGGCGGGTCCGGGAGCGGCGGCGGCCGCCTCGGCGCCTGCGCCCGCGGGATCCGCGACGTCGGTGCCGGCCGCTTCGACGTCGGTCGCGTCGGCGTCGGGCGGTCCGGTGGTCGGCCCGGTGGTGTCGCCCCAGGCGCCGTCCGTCCGGTCGGTGAATCCTGCTCCGCCCTCCTCCGGGATCCGGCTGAGCCCGGTCGCGACCGGGCCGGCCGCCGCGGCTCCGCCGGCGTCGCTCGTCCGCACCCAGCGGCGGGTGCTTCCGGTGTCCCGGCGGATGGCCGCCGCGCCGTCCGCGGCGCAGGCGGGCTCTCCGTCCGGCGCGGGGTCCGCGCGGGACGGCCGCGGTACGGCGGACACGTCGGCGACCCCGGCCGCCGAGGGCGACGGGAGCCCCGCTCCCGTCGTGCGGCCGGCCGATCCGTCGCCGGCGAGCGCCGAGTCGGCGTCCGCCACGAGCGGCGCCGGCTCGGTGACTTCTGCTCAGGCGCCGGCGCGCGCGGACGGCGTTCCCGCGTCCTTCGGCGCGGTGGCCGGCGAGGCCGCGCCCGGCGCCGTACGGCGCTCGGGTGCCGGTCCGGTCTCCGGTGCCGGTCCGGTCTCCGGTGCCGTCGTGCAGCGGAGCAGCGACGGGGCGAAGGACTCGGCGGCCCCCGTGTCCCGGCGTTCGGGCGCGCCGGGTGACGCGGCTTCCGCTGCCGCTCCGGGCGCCGACGGGGCGGCGGCGCGGTCCGCCGTCCAGCGTCGGGCGACGGCGCGGGACGGTCGTACGACGCCGTCCGGCCCGGCGGTGGAGCACCCGGCCCCGGCCGGTCCCCCGTCCGCACGCCCCGCCCAGGCGTCGTCCGCGCACACTCCGGCCCCGTCCACTCCGGCCCCGTCCGCTCCGGCTCCGTCCACTCCGGTGACCCGAACGCGGCCGAACGACTCCGTCCGGGCTTCCCGGACCACGGGCGCCGACCTGCCCGTGCAGCGGAAGCAGGCGGAACCCGGCCCCGCGCCGGTGAGCCCTTCCGCGCCGTCGGCCACTTCCACCCCTTCCGCTCCATCGGCGCCGTCGGCCACTTCGGCCTCTTCCACCCCATCGGCGCCGTCTGCCACTTCCATTTCCGCCTCTTCCACTTCCTCGGCACCGTCGACGCCGTCCGCGCCGGCTCCGGCCGCCACCCCGACCACGCCGACCACCCCGACCCCCCAGGTTCCGGCCGCTCCGGCCCCGGCCGCTCCGGCGGCCGAAGCACTGCCGGCCGGATCCAAATCCGTGCGGGGCGCCGGCACGCCGGGCGCCGGCCTTCCCGTGCAGCGGGCGCGGACGAACTCCGGTGCCGCGCAGGAGCCGCCGGCCGGGCCCACGGCCGCCGTTCCCGCCGCGCGCCCGGACGCCCCCGCCGCCGGAAGCTCCCGTCCGGCCGCCCCCGCGGTGGGGACTCCGCGTCCGGGGACCCCCGCGGCCCCGCCCGCCGCCCCGGTCGTCCAGCGCGGCTCCGAGCGCCGTGCGCCGCGTCTCGGGCTGGGTGCGCCGGTCTCCGCGCGGCCCGCCGACCCGGCGGCCCCGCGGCCCCGGCCCACCGGCCCGGACCCGTCCGACCAGCCCGCGTCTCCCGTCCAGCGGGCCACCCCAGCCGGCCGTACGGCGTCGGAGCGGCTCGCCCCGCCGGCCGCACTGCCCTCGCCGGCCGAGCCCCACCGCCCCGGCGCCTCGGACCGTCCCGCTCCGACGGCGGCCGGGCCGGCCCCGTCACCGCGGCCCGGCGCCTCGCCGCGGCCGGCCCCGTCCACCGGGCCGAACCCCGCTCCCCGGCCCGGCTCGGCGGCACAGCACACCCGCTCGGTGTCTTCTCCGAGCCCGCGCGCCGGTTCGGGAACCCCGACGCCGCCCGCCGCACCCGTGCGCCTCGGCCCGGCGTCCGCCACGGCGCCCTCGGCCATCCCCGGCACACCGGCGGTCCCGGCCACCCCCTCCACCTCTGCCACCCCGCAGGCCCCGGCGATCCAGCGGAGCACGTCGCCCACGGCCGAGCCGACGCCCCCGCGCGCCTCGGCCCCCCGCCCGACGCCCCCCGCCGTCACCGCACCGAACGCACCCGCCGCCGAGGCGGGTGCGCCCGCGCCGCCGGCCGGCCCCGCACCGCTGCCCGTCCAGGACGGCGCGCCCCCGGTCGCCGTCCAGCGCGAGCACGCCGCCGAAGCCGCCGCCCCCGCACGGCGTCGCTCCCCCCTCGGCGCGCCGCTGCCCACCGCGCCCACCGACGTCGCCCCCCTCGCCGCCCCCGCGTCGACCGGCCCCACCGCCCCCGCCGGCCCCCTCCCGGTGGCCCGGCTCACGCCCCCCGCCCCCCTCGCACCACCGGCGCACGCCGCGCCCGCGGCGCCCGTGCGCACCACCAGGCCCTCACCCACCGGCCTCACCCCGCCGGTCGTACCGGCCGTACCGTCCCTCCCGGTGGTCCAGCGGTCCGCGAAGCTCACCAAGCCCGCGCCGTCGGCCACCGTCGCGGCCCCCGTGCCGCACCCGGCCCCGGCGCCGGTCACCCCGGCCGTCTCCCGGACCACGGCCCCGCCGCCGTCCCGCACGTCCCGCACCACCTCCCCACCGTCCCCCGTCGGCGGCCCGCCCTCCGGCGCCGCGACACCGCCGGACCACGCGGAGATCCCGCCGGGCGCGTTCGACCCGAGGGAGCTGACCGACTTCCAGCTCGACGAGCTGGTGCACCGGATCATCGGCCGCATCACCCGGCTGATCCGCACCGAACTCCGCCTGGACCGCGAGCGGATCGGCAAGCTCCGCGATCCGCGCCGCTGAGCACCCGCGCGGCACGCGACCACCGACCAGGAACGACGGAAACGAAAGAAAGGCCCACCCTCGATGTCCCGCCAGGACCCGGGCTCCACCATCTGGTTCACCCTCAGCATCGACGGCGAGAGCCTCGGCTACTTCAACGGCTGCGAGGGTCTGTCGTCCCAGGTGGAGGTCGAGCACCACCAGGAGGGCGGCAACAACGGCTTCGTCTGGCACCTGCCGACGCGCGTCACCTTCTCCACCATCCGGCTGACCCGCCCGCTCACCCCCGACACCGCCAAGGTCGCCAAGTGGATCTCGTCCGTGCAGACCGGCATCAAGCGGCCCACGGCGCAGATCGCGGCACTGCGCGCCGACGGGTCCGAGGTCGCCCGGTGGGGGCTGATCGACGTGCTGCCGGTGAGCTGGACCGGTCCCACGCTCGACCCCGCGAGCCCGGCGGTGGCGACCGAGGTGCTGGAGATCGCCCACCACGGGTTCACGGACTGAGGGGAAGCGGACACATGGCGAAAGGCAGCAGCGGCGGCGCCGGCAAGAGCCTGGTGCGGGCCACGCTCGCGATCCACCAGCCGCCCAAGGGCAAGAGCAGGACGCCCGGCGGGATCATCAAGACGTTCGGTTTCGACTTCAACCCGGCGCGGTTGTCGATGACCCGGCGCGCCAACTGGAAGGTCACCCCCGCCCAGATCGAACGCAGCGGCCCGCTCCCGGAGTTCATGGGCGCCGACCCCCGCGAGATGAGCCTGGAGATCTTCCTCGACTCCTCCGACGACCCGAACAGCAACACCGTCCTGAAGAAGGTCGAGTCGCTGCTGTCCTGCTGCGAGGTGACGGCGCAGAGCATCGCCGCCAAGCAGCCGTCGCCGCCGTGGGTCGTCTTCCAGTGGGGGTCGTTCTCCACGGCCCGCTTCACGGCGTACGTCAGCTCGGTGGAGGCCAGTTACACGCTGTTCGGGACGACGGGCGTGCCGATCCGCGCCACCTGCTCGCTCCGGCTGCACGAGATCCCCAGCCGGACCAAGGGGCAGAACCCGACCTCCGGCGCGCTCACCGCGCAGCGCGTGCACCGGGTCGTGGCGGGCGACTCGCTGCAGTCGCTGGCCTGGCGGGAGTACGGCGACACGGCCGCCTGGCGGGCCATCGCGGAGGTCAACGGCATCGACGACCCCGGATACCTGCCCACCGGCACCGAGCTGATCATGCCGGCCGCCGAGGAGGTGCGCGGCTGATGGTGCAGTCCGCCTTCTCCAATGTCATCGACGTCCGGGTCGGGGGCGCCAAGCTGCCGCCCGAGTTCGCCGCGGACCTCGTGGACAGCTACGTCGACCAGGGCGTCGGCGTCCCGGCGGCGTTCCGGCTCACCTTCCGGGACCCCTACCGGCTGCTGCTGGGCCAGCTGGGCATCACCTTCGGCACCAAGGTGGTGCTCGCCCCGGTGGCCGACGGCGACGGGTCCGGCGATCCGTTGCTGACCGGCGAGGTCACCGGTCTGGAGGCCGACTACGACGGCACCGGCAGTTTCACCGTCGTACGCGGCTACGACCTCGGGCACCGGCTGCTGCGCCGGCGCCGGGTGGCCGCGTACCGCAACCAGAGCGCCTCCGACATCGCCCGCAAGCTGGCCGCCCAGGACGGGGTGCCGGTCGGGAAGATCGAGTCCACGCGGACGGTGTACGAGTTCATCAGCCAGTCCAACGTCACCGACTGGGACTTCCTGGCACGGCTCGCCGACGAGAACGAGATGGTCATGTCGGTGGACGCGAAGGGGAAGTTCCAGTTCGTGAAGCCGAAGTCGGCCTCCGGCGCGCCGTCGCCGAGCACCGACGGCGACAAGAGCCCCTTCGTGCTCCAGGCCGGGCACGACATCCTGCGCCTGCGGGCCGCGGTCACCGCCTCCGACCAGGTCGGGAAGGTCGAGTCGCGCGGCTGGGACGTGACGACGAAGAAGAAGCTCACCGCCACCGCGCCCGCCGTCGACAACCCCGGCATCACCATCGGCGCCACGCCGGGCGAGGCCGCCGCCAAGTTCGGTCCCGCCACCCTGGTCGAGACGGGCACGCCCTACGACAAGCAGAACGAGGTGAAGTTCGCGGCCGACGCCCTCGCCGACGACGTGACCGGCTCGTTCGGCGAACTGGAGGTCGTGGCGCGCGGAAACCCCCTGCTGAGGCCGGGAGTTCCGGTGGCGCTGGCCGACGTCGGCGTGCCCTTCGAGGGCAAGTACACGGTGACCTCGGTGCGGCACGTCTTCGGCGACGGCAAGCACTACGAGGTGTGGGTGACGGTCAGCGGCCGGCAGTGGCGTTCGCTGTACGGGCTGGCCTCGGGCGGTTCGGACACCGCGCCCCGGCTGCCGAGCGTCGCCAACGCGCTCGTGACGGACGTGAACGACCCGCTCAAGCAGGGCCGGGTGCGGTTGCAGTTCCCGTGGCTGGACGACGCGTATGTCAGCGACTGGACGCGGACCGTGCAGATGGGCGGCCTGGACGGCGGCGGGATCTTCCCGCTGGACGTCAACGACGAGGTGCTGGTCGCCTTCGACCGGGGCGCGCTGGACCACCCGTTCGTCATCGGCGGGCTCTACAACGGCCGGGACAAGCCGACCGTCGTCAGCGACGTGCCGCTGCACGACACCGTGCGCAAGAAGGCCAGCCGGCACACCGTCTCCGACCGGGACGGCAACCGCATGGACCTGCTCAGCCAGAAGACCGGCGGCCGCAAGCAGGGTGTCCGGCTGGTGTCCGGCGACAAGCGGCTGACCATCAACCTGGACCGCACGAACACCGAGATCGTCGTGGACAGCAAGGGCTCGGTGACGATCAAGGGCAGCCGGTCGGTGTCGGTGGAGGCCGGAACCGACCTCTCGCTGAGCGCCGGGCGCAGCCTGACCCTCAAGAGCGGCGGGCCGCTCAGCATCCAGAGCGCGAGCATGGTCAACGTTCGGGCCGCCGGCGAGATCGGGGTCAACACCGTGGGCGCGCTGAACCTGACGGCGGGCGGCGTCGCCAACGTGACCGGCGGGGGCACCGTGCAGATCACCTCGGCCGTCAACACGACGATCAAGTCGCCGACCACGCTGGTCGGTTCGGCGGTGTTCGGGGTCACCACCATCCCGGTTCCGATGGTGATCCCGTGACGCGACTTCCAAAAGGCGGGGTGGGGTTCTGATGGCCGAGCAGTTCGTCGGGTCCGGGTGGTCGTTCCCGTTGCGCATCGGGCCGACCGGCGGGATAGCGCTGGTCAGCGGGGAGCGGGAGATCGAGGAGGCGATCCGGCTGGTGCTGTCGACCGCGCCGGGCGAGCGGCCGATGCGTCCCGACTTCGGCTGCGCGATCCACGACCTGGTCTTCGCCCCGGTCAACGAGCAGACCGCGGGCCGCATCCAGCACGAGGTGTACGCCACCCTGGACCGCTGGGAGCCGCGGATCGAGGTGGAGGACGTCGAGGTGACGGCGGGCGCCGACCGCAGCGTCCTCTACATCGACGTGCGCTACTCGATCCGCGGCACCAACAACCCGCGCAGCCTCGTCTTCCCGTTCTACGTCATTCCGTCCCACGACGAGCCGGAGGGCACCTCCCCGGCTCCGGAAAGCGACCGCTGATGGCACTGCCCTCCCCCAACCTCGACGACCGCCGCTTCCAGCAGTTCGTCGACGACGCCAAGCGCTACATCCAGCAGCGCGCACCGGAGTGGACCGATCACAACGTCTCCGACCCCGGCGTCACCCTCGTCGAGACGGTCGCCCACATGGCCGACCAGATCGTCTACCGGCTCAACCGGGTCCCGGAGAAGAACCACCTGGCCTTCCTGGACCTGGTCGGGATCACCCTGTTCCCGCCGTCGGCCGCCCGCACCGACGTCACCTTCTGGCTGTCGGCGCCGCAGGAGGAGCCGGTGGCGGTGCCGGTGGGCACCGAGGTCGCCACGATGCGCACCGAGAGCGAGGAGGCGGTCGTCTTCGCCACCGAGCGCGAGCTGACGGTCGTGCCTTGCGAGTTGCGCCATCTTCTGGTGCAGCACCGGGGCGAGACCGCCGTGGACCGCACGCACGACCTCACCGAGGACGACAAGGACCTGCTGTGCTTCGCGGAGTCGCCCGACCCCGGCGACAGCATGCTGTTCGGCCTGTCCGCGGCCGTGCCGCACTGCGCGCTGGCGCTGGACCTGGACAGCCGCGTCGACGGCGTCGGCGTGGACCCGCGCCAGCCGCCGCTGGTGTGGGAGGCGTGGACGGCGGACGGCTGGCGGCCCTGCGAGGTCGACCGGGACGGCACCGGCGGCCTCAACCGCCCCGGCGAGGTGGTCCTGCACGTCCCCGGCGGGCACGTGCTGTCGCGCAACGCCGGCCAGGAGGCGGGCTGGCTGCGCTGCCGGGTCACCGAGCCCCACCCCGGCCAGCCCTTCTACACCACCTCCCCCACCGTCCGCTCCGCCGAGGCGTTCACGGTCGGCGGCACCACCGCCACCGTGCACGCCGAAACGGTGTACGACGAGGCGCTCGGCGAGTCGTCCGGGCTGCCCGGACAGCGGCTGCGTCTGGCGCACGCGCCCGTGGTCGGCGACGACCCGCCGGTGCTGCTGCAGACCGCCGAGCACGACGGCTGGACCGACTGGCAGGTCGTCCCGAACTTCGCGGCCTCCGGCCCGCACGACCGGCACATCACCCTGGACGCCGCCGGCGGCGAGATCTCCTTCGGGCCCGCCGTGCGCGAACCCGACGGCACCCTGCGCCAGTACGGGGCCGTCGCCCCGAAGGGCTCGCCGATCCGGGCGCGCCGCTATCGCACCGGCGGCGGCCGCGCGGGCAACGTGGCCCGGGGCGCGGTGCAGATCCTGCGCACCTCGATCCCCTACGTCTCGGAGGTCGTCAACCGCGAGGCGGCGCGCGGCGGCGTGGACGGGGAGACCGTGGAGGAGGCGAAGGTCCGCGCGCCGATCACCCTGCGCGCCCAGGAACGGGCGGTGACCCTGCGCGACTACGAGGAGCTGGCCCGCCGGGCCGCCCCGGAGACGGCGCGCATCACCTGCCTGGAGGGCGAGGAGGGCGAGCACGGGGCCTATGCGGTACGGGTGCTGGTGGTGCCGCAGGCGGTCGCCGACCCGGGCGGACGGCTGCGCTTCGAACAACTCGTGCCCGGCGACGCCCTGTTGGATCGGATCACCCGGCACCTGGACGAACGCCGCCTGATCGGCACCCGGTTGGCGGTGGGACCGCCGTACTACCAGGGCGTGACGGTGGTGGCGACGGTGCACGCCTTCCGGGGCGTGGACACCGACCGGGTGCGCCGGGACGCGCACGACGCGCTCTACCGGCACCTCGACCCGCTCACCGGCGGCGCGGACGGCACCGGATGGCCGTTCGGACGTCCGGTCCAGTCCGGTGAGGTGTTCGCGGTGCTGCAGCGCGTGCCGGGCGTGGAGCTGGTCGACCAGGTGGTCCTGCACCCGGCCGACCCGCTGACCGGCAAGCGCGGGGAGGCCACGGACCGCATCGACCTGTCCCGGCCGTCGCTGGTCTTCTCCTTCGACCACCGGGTGCGCGTGATCGGGGACGGTGCCTGATGCGGGGCTCCATCGACGGTCTCGGCTCGTCCGCGCCGATCGGCATGATGCTGCCGGCGGTGTTCGCCGACGACGACCTCGCCCAGCGTTTCGTCGGCGGCCTGGACGAGGTGATCGCGCCGATCCTGAGCGTCCTCGACTGCCTGGACGCGTACTTCCGGCCCTCCCTCGCCCCGCTGGACTTCGCCCGGTGGCTGGGCGGGTGGGTCGGCGCGGAGACCGAGGGCGGCGAACCGGAACCGCTGCTGCGCGCGGCGGTGGCCGCCGCGGCGTATCTGCACCGCATCCGCGGGACCCGGCGCGGGCTGTCGGAGACGGTCCGGCTGGCCTTCGGCGTGGAGCCGGAGATCAGCGAGAGCGGGGCCGCTGACTGGAACGCGCGCCCGCTCGGCCCCGTTCCCGGCGAGCCGCGTCCCCGTCTGCACGTACACCTGCGGCTGCCCCGCCCCACCGCCGCGGACCGGCATCGCCTGGACACCCTGGTGGCCGCCGCCCGCCCCGCCCACATGCCGTACACGGTTCAGGTGACCGCCATGGAAGCCGCCGTACCCGCCGAAAGGACCTCCGAGAGATGACGACCACCCAGAACTGCGCCGACTGCGGCACCCGCGCGGAACCGGGCCAGTCGTTCTGCGACGCCTGCGGGGCGGTGCTGAGCTGGACGGACCGGTCGGCGAGCCGCACCCCGGCGGCAGCGACGGCCGCGGCGCCGGCCGGCGCCGGGGGCCCCGGCGGTGCCGGTGAGCCCGGCGGCACCGGCGGGCCCGTCGGGGCGCCGGAAGCGTCCGGGACTGCCGGTACGCGGTCCGGCGAGCCTTCGGCGGCGGGGACCCCCGCCGGGTCCCCGACCGGCGCGGCCCCGGCCTCCTCCGCCCCCGCGGCCACCGGCTCCGGCGGCGCGCTCGGCGCCGCGGCGGCCGGTGGCGCCGCCGCTTTCCGTCCCGACGGCGGCGGCACGGATCCGGCGGGCCCGGCCCGCACCGCGCCGACCGCTACGGGCGCCCCGGCCCCGTCCGCCGAACCGGCGGTCGGACCGGCCGCCGAACCGGACCCCTCCGCGGCGGCGGACACCCTGCCCCAGCCCGCCGTCGCCGTCTCCGCTCCCGCGGCCTCACCGGCCGTGGACCAGACCGCTCCCACCGCGCCCCTGCCCGCCGCGCCGGCGGCCGGCGAGACGGAGGGCATGACCGACCGGGCGCGGCAGCTCCTCATCCCGGTCTCCGACCCGGGGCCGCAGGCCGCGGCGGCTCCCTCCGTGGCCCCGGTGCTGCCGGGCCGTCCGGCCCCCCAGCGCCCGCAGGTCGTACGGGCCCCGGGCGAGGAACTGGGCGCCGACGGCGGGACGCCGTGCCCGTGGTGCGGGACGGGCAACCGGCCCGACCGGCACTACTGCGCGCGCTGCGCGATGCCGATGGCCGGTGGCGCGCAGGCGCCGACCCGGCTGCCCTGGTGGCGGCGGCTGACGGCGGCCGGCAACCGCGAGGCCCCGTGGGCCGGCGACCGGCCGCGCCTGCGCCGGGCCTTCGACCGCGTCCTGGCCTGGCTGGGTGTGGCCGTCGTCCTGGGTCTGCTGATCGCGCTGGTGGTGAACATTCCCCAGGGGGTCCAGGCGACCCGCGACCACTTCGCCAAGCGCGCCCCGGTCGCGCCCGACCGTGTCAGCGCGTCCCGCTCCTACCCGGGCCACAAGCCCGAGCTGGCGTTCGACAAGCTCAACAACACCTGGTGGGGCCCCGGCGTGTCCGACTCCGGCCAGGGCCAGTGGGTCGAGGCCCGGTTCGACGAGCCGACCCGGCTGCTGGACCTGATCATCACGCCGGGCGTGTCGATCCGTCCCGACCAGCTCTCCAAGTCGGCGCTGCCGCACCGGGTCAAGGCCCTGATCACGCTGGCCGACGGCAAGACCACGACCCGTGAGCTCACCCTCGACCAGGGTGCGGGCGGCCAGCGCCGCTCGTTCCGGGTCGGCGAGGTCACGGCCGTCCGCTTCGTCATCGAGTCCGCCTACCAGACCTCCGGCAGCAAGCAGGTGTCCATCGCCGAGATCGAGTTCTTCGGCCCGTCCAACGGGAGCTGACGCAGGGAGGCGGACCATCCGCCCTGGCGCAGGTCCTCCGTCCGGATCAGGCACCCGGGGCACGCGAGCCCGGCCTGATCCGGACGAGAGGCCCTACAAGCCCACGATCTTGTTCCACCGCCGCGCGAACTCCAGGCGCTCCCTCGACGTCATGTCGCGGGCGATGGCCAGGCGTTCGCGCATGGCGGTGTCGGGGAAGATCAGCGGATTGTCGGCCAGGGCGGCCGTCTCCTCGTCCCCGGAGGCGGCCAGCACCTCCTTCGCGGCCGGGACCGGGCACACGTAGTTCACCCAGGCGGCCAGTTCGGCGGCGACCTCGGGTTCGTAGTAGTAGTCGATCAGGCGTTCGGCGTTGGTCTTGTGGTCGGCCCGGTTGGGGATCATCAGGGAGTCGGACCACAGCTCGGCGCCCTCCTCGGGGACGACGAAGCGGATGTCGGGGTTGTCCGCCTGGAGCTGGATCACGTCGCCGGAGTAGGCCTGGCAGGCCAGGACGTCGCCGCTGACCAGGTCCTTGGTGTAGTCGTTGCCGGTGAAGCGGCGGATCTGGCCGCGGGCGACCTGCCTCTCCACCTGGTCGCACATGCGGTGGAAGTCGTCCGCCGTCCACTTGCGGATGTCGACGCCGTCGCCCTGCATCAGCAGCGCGAACGCCTCGTCGAGCCCGGACAGCAGGGTCACCCTGCCCTTCAGGTCGCTCGCCCACAGGTCGGAGACGGCGCGGATCTCGCGGCCGAGCCGGCGGCGGTCGTAGGCGATGCCGGTGATGCCCGACTGGTACGGCACCGTGAACCGCCGCCCGGGGTCGAAGGCGGGCGAGCGCAGCAGCGGGTCGAGGTTCGCGGCGACGTGGGGCTGGCGGGCGCGGTCCATCTGCTGCACCCAGCCCAGGCGCACGAACCGCGCGCACATCCAGTCGCTGATGACGATGAGGTCGCGGCCCGGCTTCTGGTGGTTCATCAGCGCGGGGCTGATCTTGCCGAAGAACTCGTCGTTGTCGTTGATCTCCTCCGAGTAGTGCACGGAGATGCCGGTGCGCTTCTCGAAGGCCTCCACGGTGGGCCGCCGGTTGGGGTTCTTTTCGTCGGTGTCGATGTAGAGCGGCCAGTTCGACCAGGTCAGCCGCCTGTCGGTGGCCGAGGTGTCCGGGGCCGCGCGGTCGCCGGGCCGGACGTAGGCGGCGGGCACACCGCAGCCGGCGAGCGCGCCGAGCGCGGAGGCGGCGCCGAGCGCGCGCAGCAAGAAGCGGCGGGAGGGTGCGGGCCTGCTCGGGAGCGGCTTCAGGGGCGTCATCGGTGTCCGGGGCATTGGCGCAGCATGACGCGACCGCCCAGGGCGGGACAATCGACGCTCCGTCGAGCGCCCCGGGGCGGAGGCGACACGTTGTCGATCAGGCCAGGCCGGGGGCGCGCCCGCGCACACCGCCTCACGCGCGCCGGGCCCCGCCGGGGCCCGGGACGGCCCACGCGCCGTCCATCCCCGCCGCGAACCGGACGCCCGCGCCGTCCATCCCCGCCGCGAACCGGACGCCCGCGCCGTCCGTCCCCGTCACGAGCCGGGGAGGCGCCTGCCGTCCGTCCCCGTCACGAGCCGGGGAGGCACCTGCCGTCCGTCTCGGCCGGGAGCCGGACGCGGGCGCTCGGCGCCACGGCGGAACCGGACCCCGCGCCGCACGACGGCACGACGCGGCCCCGGACGGTCCGTCCTCCGTCCGGGGCCACGGGTCGTACGGCGGGCGCCCTCTCCGGCCGAGGAGGCGCGTGGGTCGCCGGAGCGGCCTCCCACGCGCCCCCGGCCGGCTCGGCGGGCCCGCGGAGCGCTACGCGTCGAGCGACGTCATCACGTGCTTGATCCGCGTGTAGTCCTCGAAGCCGTACGCCGACAGGTCCTTGCCGTAGCCGGACTTCTTGAAGCCGCCGTGCGGCATCTCGGCGACCAGCGGGATGTGGGTGTTGATCCACACGCAGCCGAAGTCGAGCTTCTTGGACATCCGCATGGCGCGGGAGTGGTCCTTGGTCCACACCGAGGAGGCCAGCGCGTACTCGACGCCGTTGGCCCACTCGACGGCCTGGTCCTCGTCCGCGAAGGACTGGACGGTGATGACCGGGCCGAAGACCTCCTTCTGGATGATCTCGTCGTCCTGCTTGAGGCCCGAGACGACGGTCGCGGCGTAGAAGTAGCCCTTGTCGCCGACCTGGTGGCCGCCGGCCTCGACCTTGGCGTGGGCGGGCAGCCGCTCGATGAAGCCGGCGACCTGCTTGAGCTGGTTCGGGTTGTTCAGGGGGCCGAAGAGCACGTCCTCGTCGTCCGGCTGCCCGGTCTTGGCCTCCTCGGCGGCCTTGGCGAGCGCGGCGACGAACTCGTCGTGGATCGACTCGTGCACCAGGACGCGGGTGGCGGCCGTGCAGTCCTGGCCGGCGTTGAAGAAGCCCGCGACCGAGATGTCCTCGACGGCCTTGTCGATGTCGGTGTCCTCGAAGACCACGACCGGGGCCTTGCCGCCGAGCTCCAGGTGGACCCGCTTGAGGTCCTTGGAGGCGGACTCGGCGACCGACATGCCGGCCCGGACGGAGCCGGTGATGGAGGCCATCGCCGGGGTCGGGTGCTCGACCATGAGGCGGCCGGTGTCGCGGTCGCCGCAGACGACGTTGAAGACGCCCTTGGGCAGGACCGAGCCGATGATGTCGGCGATCAGGACCGTGGAGGCGGGGGTGGTGTCCGACGGCTTGAGGACGACCGTGTTGCCGGCGGCGAGGGCCGGGGCGAACTTCCACACGGCCATCATCATCGGGTAGTTCCACGGCGCGACCTGGGCGCAGACGCCGATCGGCTCGCGGCGCACGATGGAGGTCAGGCCCTCCATGTACTCGCCGGCCGAGCGGCCCTCGAGCATCCGCGCCGCACCCGCGAAGAAGCGGATCTGGTCGACCATGGGCGGGATCTCCTCGGAGCGGGTGAGCCCGATGGGCTTGCCCGTGTTCTCCACCTCCGCCGCGATCAGTTCCTCGGCACGCTCCTCGAAGGCGTCCGCGATCTTCAGCAGGGCCTTCTGACGCTCTGCCGGGGTGCTGTCGCGCCAGCCCGGGAACGCCGCCGCGGCGGCGGCCATGGCGGCGTCGACGTCCGCCTGGCCGGACAGCGGCGCGGTCGCGTACGCCTCACCGGTCGCGGGGTTGACCACCTCGGTGGTCCGTCCGTCGGCGGCGTCCCGGAACTCACCGTCGATGTAGTTGCGCAGACGACGCAGCTCGGTGCTCACTGCCGGCCCTCCTTGGCTGGTGCAGGTGTCCAATCACTGAGACACCCACCCTAGTCGGCGCGCCCACGTTTTCAACACCCCCGTCCGCATGACTTCTGCGAAATCCGCAGAGCGCGCGGTCTCAAACAACGAATTTCATCGCTCACGCCTTGCAAAACTATCGAGACGTCGTGCACAGTGAGGTCGTGGCCAGTCGAAGCGCAGAGCAGAGGGACTCGTCCCGCGAGTCCCGCAACGGGAACGGCACCCCCCAGCTGGACGCCGTCTCCCTCGCCATCATCCAGCAGCTCCAG
The DNA here is from genome assembly GCF_044391765.1 of Streptomyces sp. NPDC018610. Lineage (NCBI taxonomy): Bacteria > Bacillati > Actinomycetota > Actinomycetes > Kitasatosporales > Streptomycetaceae > Streptomyces > Streptomyces sp. NPDC018610. The sequence goes on along the minus strand of NZ_JBISAL010000012.1, from coordinate 228,448 downwards.
GAGGACGGCCGCAGGCCCTACGCCGCGATCGGCAAGGCCGTGGGCCTGTCCGAGGCGGCCGTGCGCCAGCGCGTCCAGAAGCTGCTGGACCAGGGCGTCATGCAGATCGTCGCCGTCACGGACCCGCTCACCGTGGGCTTCCGCCGGCAGGCGATGGTCGGCATCAACGTCGAGGGCGATGTCGAGGCCATAGCGGACGCGCTGACTGACATGTCGGAAGTCGAGTACGTGGTGATGACCGCGGGCTCGTTCGACATCCTCGCCGAGATCGTCTGCGAGGACGACGACCACCTGCTGGACGTCATCAACAAACGCATCCGGGCCCTTCCCGGCGTGCGCTCCACCGAGAGCTTCGTCTACCTCAAGCTCAAGAAGCAGACCTACATGTGGGGAACCCGATAACCGTGAGCAAGGACCTCAGCCGAACCGCGTACGACCACCTGTGGATGCACTTCACCCGCATGTCCTCGTACGAGAACTCCCCTGTGCCGACGATCGTGCGCGGCGAGGGCACCTACATCTACGACGACAAGGGCAAGCGCTACCTGGACGGTCTCGCGGGTCTGTTCGTGGTCCAGGCCGGCCACGGTCGCACCGAGCTGGCCGAGACCGCCTTCAAGCAGGCCCAGGAGCTGGCGTTCTTCCCCGTGTGGTCGTACGCCCACCCCAAGGCCGTCGAGCTGGCCGAGCGCCTCGCCGACTACGCGCCGGGCGACCTGAACAAGGTGTTCTTCACCACCGGCGGCGGTGAGGCCGTCGAGACCGCCTGGAAGCTCGCCAAGCAGTACTTCAAGCTGGTCGGCAAGCCCACCAAGCACAAGGTCATCTCCCGCGCGGTCGCCTACCACGGCACCCCGCAGGGCGCGCTGTCCATCACCGGCCTGCCGGGCCTGAAGGCCCCCTTCGAGCCGCTGGTGCCGGGCGCGCACAAGGTCCCGAACACCAACATCTACCGCGCCCCGATCTTCGGCGACGACCCCGAGGCCTTCGGCCGCTGGGCCGCCGACCAGATCGAGCAGCAGATCCTCTTCGAGGGCCCCGACACCGTCGCGGCCGTCTTCCTGGAGCCGGTGCAGAACGCCGGCGGCTGCTTCCCGCCGCCGCCCGGCTACTTCCAGCGGGTCCGCGAGATCTGCGACCAGTACGACGTGCTGCTCGTCTCCGACGAGGTCATCTGCGCCTTCGGCCGCCTCGGCACCATGTTCGCCTGCGACAAGTTCGGCTACGTCCCGGACATGATCACCTGCGCCAAGGGCATGACCTCGGGCTACTCCCCGATCGGCGCCTGCATCATCTCCGACCGCCTGGCCGAGCCGTTCTACAAGGGCGACAACACCTTCCTGCACGGCTACACCTTCGGCGGCCACCCGGTCTCCGCGGCGGTCGGCCTCGCCAACCTCGACCTGTTCGAGCGCGAGGGCCTCAACCAGCACGTGCTGGACAACGAGGGCGCGTTCCTGTCGACGCTGCAGAAGCTGCACGACCTGCCGATCGTCGGCGACGTCCGCGGCAACGGCTTCTTCTACGGCATCGAGCTGGTGAAGGACAAGAACACCAAGGAGTCCTTCAACGACGAGGAGACCGAGCGCGTCCTGTACGGCTTCCTGTCCAAGGCGCTGTACGACAACGGCCTGTACTGCCGTGCCGACGACCGCGGCGACCCGGTCGTCCAGCTCGCCCCGCCGCTGATCTCCAACCAGGAGACCTTCGACGAGATCGAGCAGATCCTGCGCGCGACGCTGACGGAGGCGTGGACCAAGCTGTGACCGACGCGTCACGGTGAGCGCCGTGGGCGCGTGCCGCGGCGGTGGGCGACCTGACGCGCGCACCGTCACGGCGGGCGACCCGTGAGGCGCGTACCTCCGATCAGATGATCATCACCGGCCCCGGAGCCGTCCGTTCGAGTGGGAAACGGCGGCCCGGGGCCGTGTGCTGTCCAGGCTCCCGGCGTCGGCTGCCTAGCGTTCAGTGACCGATCGGCTCCGCCTTCGTTCCCTCGTATGGGGGATTCGTACGAAGGATTCCCCGGACCGTACGGCAACGCGCGGCATTTCTGATCCGAACCGAGGTGTACGCCATGGTGGCCCCGCCGGACAACGACGTGCTCTGGGCACGCGCCCTGCACTACACCCACAAGGACGGCTCCCCCGCGCTCGGCGGCGTCTCGCTCGGCGTCCGGCAGGGCGAGATCCTCGCCGTCGGCGGCCCGAGCGGCAGCGGCAAGACCACGCTGCTGCGATGCCTGTCCGGCATGGTGCGGGTGCGCGAGGGCGAGGTCTGGTTCAACAGCTCCCCCGTGCACACCCTCGGGCCGCTCGCCCGCGAACGGCTGCGCCGCGACCGGTTCGGCTGGATCGACCCCGTCCCCGCCCTCGTGCCGGAGCTCAACGTCTGGGAGAACGCCGCCCTGCCGCTGATGCTGCGCGGCACCACCAGACGCCGGGCCAAGGTGGCCGCCCTGGAGTGGCTGGAACGCCTGGACGCCGGCGAACTGGCCCGCAAGCGCCCGCACCAGCTGCGCCAGGCCGAACGCCAGCGCGTCTGCATCGCCCGCGCCCTGGCCCCCGCGCCGACGGTGCTGTTCGCCGACGAGCCGACGGCCCCGCTGCACCGCGCCGACCGCGCCCACGCGCTGCGCACCCTCACCACCGCCGCCCGCTCGCACGGCATCACCGTCGTCCTGGCCACGCACGACGCGGAGACCGCGGCCCTCGCCGACCGCACGGTGGCCCTGCTCGACGGCCGCTGCGTGAAGACGGTGCACCTGCCGCCGGCCGGCGACACCACGGAAGGCCGGGCCGCGTGCTCGCTCTCCGTCTGATCCGCGTGGCCCACCCGGCCGTCCAGCTGCGCCGCCTCACCGTCGTGGCGGCCTCGGCGGGCACGGGCTTCCTGCTGCTGTCCAGCCTCGGACACGCCCTCGGCCACCCGGACGACCCGTCCGCCGCACTGCTGCGCCTGGCCTGGTGCGCGGTACCGCTGGCCGCCACGGCCCACCTGGCGGTCGCGGTCGCCCGCAGCGACCCCGGCACCCGGCCCCGCTCCGGCCTGTCCGCGCTCGGCCTCGGCCCCGCCCGCCTGATGGCCGTCTCGGCCGCGACCACCGCACTGGCCTGCGCCTTCGGCTCGCTGCTGGCACTGCTGCTCTTCCTCCTCCTGCGCGGCGACCTCCCCGGCCCGCCGTTCCCCCTCGACGGGGCGGCGTACGGGTTCCTCGCCGCCCGCGAGCGGCTGCCCGCCGCCGGGACGCTGACGCTGCTGGCGACCGTCCCGGCGGTCGCCTCCGCGGCGGTCGCCGCCGCCCTGCGCCCCCGGGAGCGGACGGACCGGCCCTCCCGCACCGACACGACGCCGAGCCCGAGTCCCGACGGCGCCGCGCCGGACGCCGTCCAGGACGCCCCCGCCGACGGCGGCGAGGCCTCCGACGACCCGGTCCCCGGCGACGGCACCGGCCCCGCGCTCCCGTCCGACCGGTCCCCCGCGGGCCTGCCCTGGGGCATCGCCGTGCTCGCCGCCGGCCTCACCGTCGAGACCTACGCCGGGCGCACCCCCGACGGCGCCTCCCGCGCCTTCCTCCCCGGCGACCTCACCGCCGGCTCCGTGCCCGTCCTCGCCGGCTGGCTGCTCACCGCCCTCGGTCTCGCCCTCGCCGGCCCCGGCCTCACCCATCTGTGCGGCCGCCTGCTCCAGGCGGTGCGCCCGGGCGCCCTGCGCCTCCTGGCCGGCCGGGTCCTGATGGCGGAGGCGGGCCGCATCGGCCGCCCCCTGGGCGTGGTCTGCGCGGTCGCGTCGGGGACGTACGCCATGACCGCGCTGCACGGCGGAGCCGCCGCCCCGCCCGGTCCGCTCACCGCCCTCGGCGCGCTGCTCGTGGCCGGCTGCGCCGTGGCCGCCCTGCTCACCGCCGCCGTCGAGGCGCGGCAGGTCAGGGCCGGGACCACCGCCGCCCTCAGACGGCTGGGCGCGCCCGCCACCGTGCTGCGCTCCGCGGCCGCCCTGCGCGCCGCCGCCCTGCTCGCCCTGTTCCTCCCACTGACCTGGGCGGTCGCCACGCTCGCCGCGCTGCCCCTGGCGCACTGAGTGACAGCCCGGAAGAAAAATCGGGGGCCACCGATGAGTTCCGCGGGCCCGCTCCGTCTACCCCACCGAAAGGCACGCAGGGCACCCACCCACGAACGGGAGCGACTCCACCATGTACCAGCAGATGATCTTCGTGAACCTGGCGACCGCCGACGTGGCCGCGTCGAAGAAGTTCTTCACCGAGCTCGGCTACTCCATCAACCCGCAGTTCTCCACCGACGACTGCGCCTGTGTCGTCATCAGCGACACGATCATCGCCATGCTGCTCGGCAAGGAGCGTTACGCCGACTTCACCAAGAAGGAGATCGCGGACTCCACCCGGACCAGCGAGGTGCTGATCTGCCTGAGCGCCGAGAGCCGCGAGAAGGTGGACGAGCTGGTCGAGAAGGCGATCGCGGCCGGCGGCACGGCGTCGGGCGAGACCCAGGACCACGGCCACATGTACGGCCGTGCCTTCGACGACCTCGACGGGCACACCTGGGAGGTCATGTGGATGGACCCGGCGGCGGTGCGGGGCTGACCCGGACGGATTCGTTCCGGCCCGGGCGGTTCCCGCCCGGGCGGGCCGATTCGCCCCCGCCGCCCGGATCGGGCCGGTTCACAACGCGCTCAAACGTCGTGGCGGTTAATGAACGGGCAAAGTCAACGACCGCGCGGGACAGGCGCGTTGACACTTCTGACCGAGCGCCTATAGATGTGGGCCTCCTGGGGGTGCCGGGGCACTGCCCGTCGTCACCCGGTCGCCCCACCACCCCCTTCACCCCCCGCAACCGCACATCCCGTGAAGGGCAAAGTGGCCATCTTGTCGATATCCCGTCGTACCGTACGTCCCCTGCGCGTCCTGGGCGTCGCCACCGCGTCCGCCGCGCTCGCACTGGGCGCGGCGGGCCACGCGCTCGCCTGCGACATCAGCGAGTTCTCCGCCGAAGCCAAGTGCGAGGGCGGCAAGGGCGTCATCGCCGTCACCGACAAGGACGCCTTCGGCACCCCGGCCGTCATCACCGTCTTCCTGGAGAACAACGGCGCCGACGCGAAGCGGATCGGCACGCCCCGGTCGGTGAAGGGCACCGCCCAAGGCGCCGTCGTCTCCTTCGCCGAGAACTGGCAGCCGAACGCCGAGTACCGCATCCACGTCAAGGCCGGCGGCAAGCTGGTCGACGCGGACATCAAGCCGAACCTCAAGACCCCGTCGGCCGCCTGCGCGCCCACCACCCCGAGCGCGCCCGCCACGCCGTCCGAGCCGGCCACTCCCTCGAAGCCGGCGACCCCGGCCCAGTCGGCGCCGGCGACCTCCGCGGCGCCCTCGGCGCCCGCCGCACAGACGCCGGCCCCCTCGCAGAGCAGCACCGCCCCGGCGGGCACCGTGAACAACGCCCCCTCGCCCGCGGCCGGTGACTCCAACCTCGCCGAGACCGGCGCGAGCTCCGACACCGGCCTGATCGCCGGCATCGCGATCGCCCTGGTCGTCCTCGGCGGCGGCGCCGTCTTCCTCGGCCTGCGCCGGCGCGGGGCCAACAGCGGTCGCTGACGCCCTCGTCCGCACCTTCCCTCCGCGGCCCGTCCCCGAACCCGGGGACGGGCCGCGGCCGTCGGCGGCGGTCGCGGGCTCAGCCCAGCAGCACGACGTCGGCCGGGTCGAACTCCACCCCGACCTCGTCACCGACCTCCGGCGCCGAGCGCAGCGCACAGGCCGCCTCCAGAGGCGGCGCGTCCGGGGGCTGGAGGCGGACGGCGACATGGGTGCCCCGGAAGGTGCGGGCGGCGACCGTGCAGCGCAGGCCCTCGTCGGCCGGGACGAGCCGCACTCCGGCCGGCCGGACCAGCAGCGTGCGGGCGCCCTCGGCGGAGTCCTCGGGGACGGGCACCTTGCCCCACGGCGTGACCGCCACCCCGCCGTCCACGCCCGCCTCGACGACGTTCTCGAAACCGAGGAAGCGGGCGACGAAGGCGTCCGCCGGCCGCTGCCACACCTCCAGCGGGGTCCCGGACTGGGCGATCTCGCCGTCGCGCATCACCACGACCCGGTCGGCGAGCGCGAAGGCCTCGCCCTGGTCGTGCGTGACGGCGAGCACCGTGGTCCCCAACCGGCCGAACAGCTCGCGCAGTTCGACCACGAGCCGCTCGCGCAGCGTGCGGTCGAGCTGGCCGAGCGGCTCGTCCAGCATCAGCAGCCGGGGCCGGGGGGCCAGCGCGCGGGCGAGCGCGACCCGCTGCTGCTCGCCGCCGGAGAGCGCGGCCACGGCTCGTCCGCCCGCTCCCGGCAGCCCGACCAGCTCCAGCAACTCCTCGACGCGTGCGGCCCGTTCATCCTTCGCGGTGCCGTGCATGCGCAGCCCGAAACCGACGTTGCCGGCCACGTCGCGCTGCGGGAAGAGCTGGTGGTCCTGGAACATCAGCCCGACCTCGCGCCGGTGCACCGGCACCGTCGCCTGGTCCCGGCCCTCCAGCAGCACCCGCCCGGCGTCCAGCGGCTGCAGCCCGGCCACGGCTCGCAGCAGCGTCGACTTGCCGCTCCCGCTGGGCCCGAGCACGCACACGATCTCGTGCTCGGCGACCGCCAGGTCCACGGCGTCCAGCACCGCCCGCCCGCCGAAGCGGACGGTGGCGGATTCCAGCCTCAGCAGCATCAGAACTCCCCGCTCCGGTCCGTGCCCCGCAGCCGCTCCAGGAGCAACAGGGCGACGGCGCACACCACCATCAGAATCGTCGACAGGGCCATCGCCTGACCGTAGTTGAGGTCGCCGGGGCGGCTGAGCAGCCGTGCCACCGCGACCGGGAGGGTCGGGTTGTCGGGCCGTGCGATGAACACGGTGGCCCCGAACTCGCCGAGCGAGACCGCGAAGGCGAAACCCGCGGCGACCAGCAGCGCCCGCCGCACCATCGGCAGGTCCACCTCCCGCCACACCCGCCAGGGCGACGCCCCGAGCACCGCCGCCGCCTCCCGCAGCCGTACGTCCACCGCGCGCAGCACGGGCAGCATGGTCCGTACGACGAAGGGCACCCCGACCAGGGCCTGCGCGAGCGGGACCAGGATCCAGGACTGCCGGAGGTCGAGCGGCGGCTCGTCCAGGGCGATCAGGAAGCCGAAACCGACGGTCACCGCGGAGACGCCGAGCGGCAGCATCAGCAGCGCGTCGAAGCCCCGTACGAGCCGCCCGGAGTCCCGGCGGGTGAGCGCGGCGGCGGCCAGGGAGCCGATGACGACGGCGATGGCGGTGGCCGCGGCGGCGTAGGACAGTGAGGTGCCGACGGCGTCGATCGGTGCGACGAGGAAGGTGCCGCCGTCGGCGTCGCTCAGCGCCCGGTAGTAGCCGAAGCCGGGTGCGGTGAGCGAGCGTTGCACGAGCACGGCCAGCGGCAGCAGGAGCAGCAGGGCCACGGTGGCGAGCACTCCGGCGAGCAGGGCCCACTGGCCCGCGCCGCGCGGCCGGCGGGCGGTCAGGGAGGAGTCGACCAGCTTCAGCGAGGTCTCCCGGTGCCGCACGGTCCAGGCGTGCACGGCGAGGACGGCGCCCACCGCGAGGAACTGGACGACGGTGAGGACGGCGGCGGTCGACAGGTCGAAGATCTCGGAGGTCTGCCGGTAGATCTCCACTTCGAGGGTGGAGAAGGCGGGCCCGCCGAGGATCTGCACGATGCCGAAGGAGGTGAAGGTGAAGAGGAACACCATGAGCGCGGCGGCCGCCAGGGCGGGGGCCAGCGCGGGCAGGGTGACCTTGCGCCAGGCGGTCAGCGGTGAGGCGCCGAGCATCCGGGCCGCCTCCTCCTGCCGTGGGTCGAGCTGCGCCCACAGGCCGCCCACCGTGCGGACGACGACGGCGTAGTTGAAGAAGATGTGGGCGAGGAGGATCGCCCACACGGTGGTGTCCAGGCGCACCCCCCACAGTTCGTCGAGGAGGCCGCCGTGCCCGACGAGGGCGAGGAAGGCGGTGCCGACGACGACGGTGGGCAGCACGAACGGCACGGTGACCACGGCGCGCAGCACCTGACGGCCGGGGAAGGCGAAGCGGGCCAGCACGTAGGCGCCGGGCAGCGCGATCAGCAGGGTGAGCGCGGTGGAGGCGAGCGCCTGCCAGGTGGTGAACCACAGCACGTGCCGGATGCCGGGGTCGGCGAGCACGTCCGCGAACCGGCCGAAGTGCCAGGCGCCGTCGGCCCGCAGGCCGCGCCGGACGATCGCCACCACGGGGTAGGCGAAGAACACCGCGAAGAACGCGACGGGCAGGGCCATCAGGCCGAGCCGCGCCGCGTTCCCCGAGCGGCGGCGTCGCCCGCCGCCTACTTCACTACGAGCGAGGTCCACGACTTGACCCACTGGTCACGGTTGGCGGCGATCTTCTCCGGGGCCATGGTCTCGGGGTCCTTGGCCTGGGGGCCGTACCGGGTGAACTCCGGCGGCACCTGGGCGGCCTCGCGCACCGGGTAGACGAACATGTTCAGCGGCATGTCGTCCTGGAACTCCTTGGTGAGGAGGAAGTCGAGGAAGGCCTTGCCGCCCTTGGTGTTGCGGGCGTTGCCGAGCAGTCCCGCGTACTCGACCTGCCGGAAGCAGGTGCCCTGGACGACGCCGGTCGGCGCGGTCTTCGGCTGGGGCTTGGCGTAGATGACCTCGGCGGGCGGCGAGGAGGCGTAGGAGACGACGAGCGGGCGGTCGCCGCCCGCCTTCCTGCCGCCGGCGGATCCGGAGAACTCCTGGTCGTAGGCCTGTTCCCAGCCGGAGACGACCTTGACGCCGTTGGCCTTCAGCTTCCTCCAGTACGCCTGCCAACCGGTGTCGCCGTACTTGGCGGCGGTGCCGAGCAGGAAGCCGAGGCCGGGCGAGGAGGCGGCGGCGTCCTCGGTGACGAGGAGGTTCTTGTAGCGCGGCTCGGCCAGGTCGTCGAGGGAGGCCGGCGGGGCCAGTTCGTGGTCGGCGAAGTACTTCTTGTCGTAGTTGACGCAGATGTCGCCGGTGTCGATCGGAGTCACCCGGTGCTTGGCCTGGTCGACCCGGTACTGCGGCAGGACCAGTTCGGAGCCCTTCGGCTGGTAGGGCTGGAACAGGCCGTTGTCCAGGGCGCGGGACAGCAGGGTGTTGTCGACGCCGAAGAAGACGTCGCCCTGCGGGTGGTCCTTGGTGAGAATGGCCTTGTTGACGGCCTGCCCTGCGTCGCCGTCCATGAGGACCTTGACCTTGTAGCCGGAGGACTTCTCGAAGTCCGCGATGACGCTCTTGGACGCCTTCCACGAGTCGTGGCTGACCAGGGTCACGGTCTTGGAGTCCGCGGCGCTCGTGTCGCCGCCCGACGATCCGCACGCGGACAGCGTGACCAGTCCCAGCCCGACCGCGGCCGCGACGAACGTCTTGGTGTGCACTGGACTTTCCTCCTGGGGGTGGGCCAGGAAGAGACGCGGCCCTGCCCGGGCATTCCGTGGGATGCCCGGGCAGGACGCAACAGCTCGAGTGATGACCGAACTTCCTACCCAGAATGACCCGGGCGAGGTTCAGAGGGTCTGCGGCCGGTGCCGCACTCTCAGCGCTGTGGCGCTCCCCTGTCGGAATATGAAGATGTGTGTACGGCCCCAGACTACCGCCCGGCCGCCGGCGACCGCCCACGGCCCACGACGGCGGTCCCGCCGCGGGCCCCGGCGGTCTACCGCTCGGTGGCGGCCAGCTGGCCGCAGGCGCCGTCGATCTCCTGGCCGCGGGTGTCCCGGATGGTCACCGGCACCCCGTGCGCGGCGATCGCCTCGACGAACGCCTTCTCGTCCTCGGGCCGCGAGGCGGTCCACTTGGAGCCGGGGGTCGGGTTGAGCGGGATGCAGTTGACGTGCACCGGCCTGCCCTTGAGGAGACGGCCGAGCCGGTCGCCGCGCCAGGCCTGGTCGTTGATGTCGCGGATCAGCGCGTACTCGATGGAGAGCCGGCGCCCGGACTTCGCCGCGTACTCGAAGCCGGCGTCCAGCACCTCCCGCACCTTCCACCGCGTGTTGACGGGGACGAGGGTGTCGCGCAGCTCGTCGTCCGGGGCGTGCAGGGAGATCGCGAGCCGGCACTTGAAGCCCTCGTCGGCGAACCGGTGGATCGCGGGGACCAGGCCCACCGTCGAGACGGTGATGCCGCGCTGCGACAGGCCGAGCCCGTCGGGCTCGGGGTCGGTGAGGGCGCGGACGGCGCCGACGACGCGCTTGTAGTTGGCGAGCGGCTCGCCCATGCCCATGAACACGATGTTGGACAGCCGCGCCGGGCCGCCCGGCACCTCGCCGTCGCGCAGGGCGCGCATGCCGTCGACGATCTGGTGCACGATCTCGGCGGTCGACAGGTTGCGGTCCAGGCCCGCCTGCCCGGTGGCGCAGAACGGGCAGTTCATGCCGCAGCCCGCCTGCGAGCTGATGCACATGGTCACCCGGTCCGGGTAGCGCATGAGCACCGACTCGACGAGCGTCCCGTCGAACAGCCGCCACAGCGTCTTGCGGGTGGTGCCGGCGTCGGTCGACAGGTGCCGCACGACCGTCATCAGGTCGGGCAGCAGCGCCTCGCGCAGTTTCTCCCGCGAGCCGGCCGGGATGTCGGTCCACTGCTCGGGGTCGTGCGCGTACCGCGCGAAGTAGTGCTGCGAGAGCTGCTTGGCACGGAACGGCTTCTCGCCGATCGCGGCGACGGCCTCCTTGCGCTCGGCAGGCGACAGATCGGCAAGGTGCCGCGGCGGCTTCTTGGCTCCGCGCGGGGCGACGAAAGTGAGTTCTCCGGGCTTGGGCATGGTGGTACCAGTGTCGCAGATCGACTTGGGTGACCTGGGGGCGTCGGTCGTCGGGCCGGCGCCGAGGGGCCCGGACCGGCGCCGCGGCCGTCACGCGGTGGCGTGGGCCCGCCTCTTCCGGCGCGGCCGCTCGTGGGGGTCGCCTCGGCAGGTCCGGGGCCGTGGCCCGTGTCGGTCGTGTCCGGCGTGGTCGTTACCGGGGCCGGGACGGGGGGACGTTGGTACGTTGGGCGGTGCTCCGCGGTCGGCCGTGCCCGGGGTGGGCCGGGGGTGGCCGCCGGGGCCCAGGCGCGGCGAAAGGGGGAAGCGGTGGTCGACGGGGACGGCGACGTGTTCGCCGAAGGGGAGCGGCTGAACCGACGGAAGCGGGACGCCGAACGGAGCCGGCGGGAGGACGTGGAGGCCGGGGAGGCGGCGGTCTCCGCGTTCACGGAGAGGTTCCACGCGTTCGCCCGGTCCAGTGCGCGCAAGCTGGAGGAGGCCGGTGTGCCGCTGTCGGCGGTCCCCTGGGAGGCCCGGCGGCCCGTCGAGCCCCCGCCCCGCTCCTGGCTGGCGCGCAAGCTCTGGACCCCCGAGCCTCCCGAGCGTGTGGCCACGCACCACGCCTGGAGGCTGTGCCGGCTCTGGGCCGGCGGTGACCGGTACAGCGGCATCGGGCGCCATGTGACGTGGGGAGGCGTCTGGGACCGCGGGGACAAGCAGGGCGAGTGGACCGGGTATCCCATCCTCCTGCTGGACCGCCACGGCAACGTGACGGTGGGCCTCTCCGCGAAATTCGCGCCGTCCCTGGGCGAGGGAGCGCCGTACCGCGATTACCTCTACTGGCCGTCGCCGCCCCCCGAGCACGGCGCGCCGCCCGTCGGTGAACGCCTCTCCCGCGTCTCGCCCCAGGACCTGGTGCATTTCATGGGCGAGACCCGGTTCGTGTCCCAGTGGACCGAGGCCGGCACCCAAGCGTACCAGGAAGAGACCGATTCCGTGGAGGAACTGAACGCGGAGGCGGCGGCCTCCTGCCTCGAACGGATGGCGGCGGGAGTCCTCCACATGATCGACGAGCACACCGCCCGAGTCGTCCGGGAGCGGGAAGCCAACCCGTGGCGCCGTCTCGACCAGTGACCACGAACCCGGCCGTACGCGGGAGGAGCCCCCACCCCGGCCGGGGTGGGGGCTCCTCCCGCGTACGCGGCCCGAAGGGTCAGGCAGAGCCGACGAAGAGCACCAGCAGCAGCCAGGCCACCGGCGCGGTGGGCAGCAGCGAGTCGAGGCGGTCCATGATGCCGCCGTGACCCGGGAGCAGGGTGCCCATGTCCTTGATGCCCAGGTCGCGCTTGATCATGGACTCGCCGAGGTCGCCGAGGGTGGCGCTGGCGGCGACGGCGAGGCCGAGGAGCAGGCCCTGCCACCAGAGGCCGTCGTCGATCAGGAACTGCATGCACAGCGCACCGGCGACCATGGCGAAGGCGACGGCGCCGAACAGCCCCTCGCGGGTCTTGCCCGGGCTGATGCGCGGGGCGAGCTTGTGCTTGCCGAAGCGCCAGCCGACCGCGTACGCGCCCGTGTCGCTGACCACCGTGAGGATCAGGAAGGTCAGGACGCGCAGCGGACCGTCGTCCGCGGTGAGCATCATCGCCACGAACGTGGCCAGGAAGGGCACGTAGAAGACGGCGAAGACACCCGCCGTGACGTCCCTGAGGTAGCCCTCGGGCGGCTGTGTCATCCGCCAGACCAGGACCGCGAGCGTGGTCAGGGCCATCGCCACCCAGGCGCCCTCGGCGTCGCGCACGTACCCGGCGACCACCATGGCGGCGCCGCCGACGGCCAGGGGCACGAGCGGCGCCTTGATCTCCTTGCGCTCCTGGAGCCGCGACGTCAGCTCCCACAGGCCGACCACGACCGCGACCGCGATCACGCCGACGAAGACGGCCTTGACGATGAACAGGGACGCGATGATCACCACGCCGAGCCCGAGGCCGACTCCTATGGCAGCGCCCAGGTCCCGGCCCGCGCTCTTCTTCTGCGGGGCGGGCGCCGGCTGCGGGGCGTCGGGCATGGGCTCCGGATTCTGCGACACCGCCTGGTGGGCGGGCGGCGTCTGCGGCGTGTCGTAGGGCCGCGGCTGCGGCGCTTCGTACGGCTGCGGCTGTATCTCGTACGGCTGCGGGTGCGGCTGTATGCCGTACGACTGCGGCTGCCGCGTCTCGTACGGCTGCCGCGTGTCGTACGACTGCGGCTGCGGGGGCTGGGTGCCGTGGGGCTGCGGGGCCTGGTCCCGGAACAAGGGGCCGCCCGTCCGGGCGGCCCCCCGGTCGTCATCCTGGTTTCCGCCGTGTGCGGGCACCTCGGGCACGATGGGCATGGGGCGGGTCTGCTGGGCGCCCTGCTGCGCATCGTACGCGGGGCCCGTGGGGGCGACGGCCCCCGGGGCGGACCCCTGGGCGGGGGACCCGTCCGCGGGTCCCCAGTACCCGGCCGGCTGCGGCGCTCCCCAGGAAGAGTCGTTCATCAGACCTCGAGCAGCTCCGACTCCTTGTGCTTCAGGAGCTCGTCCACCTGCGCGACGTACTTCGCGGTGGTGTCGTCGAGCTCCTTCTCCGCACGGCGGCCCTCGTCCTCGCCGACCTCGCCGTCCTTGATCAGCTTGTCGATCGCGTCCTTGGCCTTGCGGCGCACCGAGCGGATGGAGACCTTGGCGTCCTCACCCTTGCCCTTGGCGACCTTGATGTACTCGCGGCGGCGCTCCTCGGTCAGCTCGGGGAACACCACACGGATGATGTTGCCGTCGTTGCTCGGGTTGACGCCCAGGTCGGAGTCCCGGATCGCCTGCTCGATGTTGCGCAGCGCGGTCTTGTCGAACGGGGTCACGACCGCCATCCGCGGCTCCGGCACGGAGAACGAAGCCAGCTGGTTGATCGGCGTCGGCGCCCCGTAGTAGTCGGCCACGATCTTGTTGAACATCGCCGGGTGCGCACGGCCGGTGCGGATCGCGGCGAAGTCCTCCTTGGCGACCACGACGGCCTTCTCCATCTTCTCCTCGGCCTCGAGGAGGGTCTCTTCGATCACCACTTGCTCCTGCGTGTCTTGAGTAGGCCCGGCTGCGGTTCCTCGTCGGGGCCGACGGCCGGCTGCGTCGCGTCTTCTTCCTGCACGGTTCCCGACCGGCAGGCCATTGTCCATCCCCCGGTCCGGGTCCGTCCCGCCCGTCCCCCGGACAGGTGTCGCGCCCGGGACGGGTCTCGTGCCCCCGGACGGGGTGTCGTGCCGTGGACGAGGTGAGTCGTCCGGTCGACGGGTCCCCGTCGGGTCGGGTCAGCCCCGACCGGCCTGGTCACCCACAAGCGTGCCGATCTTCTCACCCTTGACGGCGCGGGCGATATTGCCCTCCTTCAGGAGCTCGAAGACGACGATCGGGAGCCGGTTGTCGCGGCAGAGCGTGATCGCCGTGGCGTCGGCGACCTTCAGGTCGCGGGTGATGACCTCGCCGTAGCCGAGGGCGTCGAACTTCACCGCGTCCGGGTTGGTCTTCGGGTCGGAGTCGTAGACCCCGTCCACGCCGTTCTTGCCCATGAGCAGCGCCTCGGCGTCGATCTCCAGGGCGCGCTGGGCGGCGGTGGTGTCGGTGGAGAAGTACGGCATGCCCATACCGGCGCCGAAGATGACCACGCGGCCCTTCTCCAGGTGGCGCACGGCGCGCAGCGGGATGTACGGCTCGGCGACCTGGCCCATGGTGATGGCGGTCTGGACCCGGCTGTCGATGCCTTCCTTCTCGATGAAGTCCTGCAGGGCGAGGCAGTTCATCACGGTGCCGAGCATGCCCATGTAGTCCGAGCGGGCGCGGTCCATGCCGCGCTGCTGGAGCTCGGCGCCGCGGAAGAAGTTGCCGCCGCCGATCACGATCGCGATCTGCGCGCCGTCCCGGACGACGGCCGCGATCTCGCGGGCGATGGCGTGCACCACGTCCGGGTCGACGCCCAGACCCCCGCCGCCGGAGAAGGCCTCTCCGGACAGCTTCAGCAGAAACCGGCCGGTCACTTTGCCGTCGTCGCTCTTCTGGGCCTTGGTGGTCATTGAGATTCCGCCTCTGTTACGTGGTGCACATGCGAAGAAGGCCATTGCCGGTGGGGCGTGTTTCGCATCCCATGCTCGGCAATGGCCTCCTCGTCAGATCTGCTGTCGTCCGTCACGCGCGTGTGCGTGGCGCCATACGCGGGCGACATGGACGACTGCTGTCGACCCTATCCGGGTCGGGCGTCCGTCGCGGTACGGACTGTGGACTCAGATGCCGACCTTGATGCGCGTGAAGCGCTTCAGGGTGACACCGGCCTCGTCCAGAACCTTCTGGACGGACTTCTTGTTGTCCAGCGCGTAGGGCTGGCCGAGCAGCGTGGCGTCCTTGAAGAAGCCGTTCACGCGACCCTCGACGATCTTGGCGATCGCGGCCTCGGGCTTGCCCTCGGCGCGGGTGGTCTCCTCGGCGATGCGACGCTCGGACTCGACGACCTCGGCCGGCACGTCCTCCTTGGAGAGGTACTTCGGCGCGAAGGCGGCGATGTGCTGGGCGATGCCCTTGGCGACCTCGGCGTTCGGCTTGTCCAGCTCGACGAGGACACCGATCTGCGGGGGCAGGTCGGGCATCGTGCGGTGCATGTACGCGATCACGAAACCGTCGGTGAACTGCGCGAAGCGGTCCAGGACGATCTTCTCGCCGAGGTTGGCGTTGGCCTCGTCCACGAACGCCTGGACGGTCTTGCCGGCCTCGATCTCGGAGGCGAGCAGGGCCTCCAGGTCGGCCGGGGAGGTCTGGGCGACGTGCTCGGCGATGGCCTTGGCCACGGCCTGGAACTTCTCGCCCTTGGCGACGAAGTCCGTCTCGCACTTCAGCTCGACCAGGACACCGGAGGAGTTGTCGTCGGCGATGATCGAGACCACGGCGCCGTTCTCGGCGGAGCGGCCCTCGCGCTTGGCGACGCCCTTCTGGCCCTTGATGCGCAGCGCCTCGACGGCCTTCTCGACGTTGCCCTCGGCCTCGTCCAGCGCCTTCTTGCAGTCCATCATGCCGGCGCCCGTGAGCTCACGAAGCTTCTTGACGTCGGCGGCGGTGTAGTTCGCCATGAGTCTGTGAATCTTTCTCGAAGTCTGGAAGATCGAAGATCAGGGGGCCTGCGGTCCCCCGCGCCCATGGAGCGCGAGCCCGCTGACGCGCCGCTGACCTACGGGTGAACGGCGGGAGCGGAGTTGACACCCGCTCCCGCCGTCAACACTGACGCTGACGGGTCAGGCCTGCTGCTCGCCCTCGGCGGCCGGGGCCTCGGCAGCCGGCGCCTCGGCGGCCGGAGCCTCGGCGGCCTCAGCCTCGGCGGCCTCAGCCGGCTTCTCGGCCTCGGCGGCCGGCGCCTCGTCGGCCTTCTTCTCGCCCTCGAGCAGGTCGCGCTCCCACTCGGCGAGCGGCTCGCCCGCGGCCTTCTCGCCCTTGTCACCGGTGGCGACGCGAGAGCGGGAGATGAGGCCCTCGGCGACGGCGTCGGCGATCACGCGGGTGAGCAGGGTGACGGAGCGGATCGCGTCGTCGTTGCCCGGGATCTTGTAGTCGACCTCGTCGGGGTCGCAGTTGGTGTCGAGGATGGCGACGACCGGGATGTTCAGCTTCCGGGCCTCGCCGACCGCGATGTGCTCCTTCTTGGTGTCCACGATCCAGACGGCGCTGGGCACCTTCTGCATCTCGCGGATACCGCCGAGGGTCTTCTCCAGCTTGGCCTTCTCGCGGGAGAGGACCAGGAGCTCCTTCTTGGTGAGGCCGGAGGCGGCCACGTCCTCGAAGTCGATCTGCTCGAGTTCCTTCAGGCGCTGCAGGCGCTTGTAGACGGTCGAGAAGTTGGTGAGCATGCCGCCCAGCCAGCGCTGGTTGACGTAGGGCATGCCGACGCGGGTGGCCTGCTCGGCGATGGCCTCCTGCGCCTGCTTCTTCGTGCCGACGAACATGACCGTGCCGCCGTGGGCCACGGTCTCCTTGACGAACTCGTAGGCGCGGTCGATGTACGACAGCGACTGGAGCAGGTCGATGATGTAGATGCCGTTGCGCTCGGTGAAGATGAAGCGCTTCATCTTCGGGTTCCAGCGACGGGTCTGGTGACCGAAGTGGACGCCGCTCTCCAGCAGCTCCCGCATCGTGACGACGGCCATGGCCGTATCTCCTTGATTTTCTCGGTTGTGCCGCGGATGCCGGACGGCTTCCGCGCCTGACGCCCGCGTGCGCCTGCCGCGAAGGACCGAGGGGCGCTGACACCGACCGTTGCCGGCCGGGGTGTCGGGGCGTGCGAAGTCGACCCGGTGACCCGGGTCGCCACCAGAAGTGTACGGGACACGGAAGGCGCCGGGTGACGCCGCTGTCCACAACCGGCGGGTTGTCCACAGGATCCGGCGGCGGACGGCGGTGCGGGGCACCGTGGGCGCATGTCTGGGATGCGTGGGACGCGCTCGACGCGCGGGATGCGATGGGTGAACGGGCGGCTCTGGCTGGGGGCGCTGCTGGGCCTGACCGTGGGCGTGCCGGCCCCGGCGGCGTGGGCGGACGGGACGGTCCCCGGCCCGCCGAACGGTCAGGGGACGGCGGGGACGGAGGTCACGATGGGCCGGTCCGGTGGCGGTAGCGGGTCCGGGGCGGGCGGCGGGTCCGCGGCGGGTGCCGGACCTGTGCCCGCGGACGGATCTGTGCCCGCGGACGGCCCATGGGGGTCGGGTGGGGCGGCGGGGGCAGGCGGGTCGGTGCCGGCCGTGGGGCGGGTCTGGCCCGTGGGGGCACGGCCGCCGGTGCTGCGCGGCTGGGAGCCGCCGGCCACGCCGTACGGGCCCGGCCACCGGGGCGTGGACCTCGGGGCGCCGCCGGGCGCCCCGGTACGGGCGGTGGCGGCGGGCCGGGTCTCCTTCGCGGGCTCGGTGGCGGGGCGCGGCGTGGTCGCGGTGGAACTGTCGGGGACGGGTCTTCCGCCGTTGCGGACGACGTATGAGCCGGTGCGGGCCTCGGTGAAGGAGGGCGACACGGTGGCGGCGGGCCAGGTCGTCGGCACGGTGGAGGAGTCAGGGCCGGCCCCGGGATCGCACTGCGGGGGCGGCTGCCTGCACTGGGGCCTGCTGCGGGGGGAGACCTATCTCGACCCGCTGCTGCTCCTGCCCCCTTGGCTGCTCGACGGCGGCCCGTCGAGACTGCTGCCGGTGCTGGGGGTGCCGACACCGGCATAGCGGTCACCGACGAACCGGGCGACGCCCGAAGGCCTGGGTGTGCCGCTCCCGCCGGCGTACCCTGCAGCACCGACTGTCCGGGTGCCGC
Organism: Streptomyces sp. NPDC018610; assembly: GCF_044391765.1. Lineage (NCBI taxonomy): Bacteria > Bacillati > Actinomycetota > Actinomycetes > Kitasatosporales > Streptomycetaceae > Streptomyces > Streptomyces sp. NPDC018610. Next base: position 210,307 of record NZ_JBISAL010000012.1, on the reverse strand, counting down.
GCCCGGGCTCCCGGGCGGTGCCGGAAAGCCGGAACGCCGCTTTCTGGGGCGGCGCCCGACCGGGAGTGCCTGAGGGTCAGCCGCTGCCGAGGCCGACCTCGCCTCGGGCATGGCGTCAGCCGCGGACTCCCCGCAACGCCATCCCCACCGTCGCCTCCGCGACCACCGAGGGCTCCTCGGCCGCTCCCAGTTCGATCCGGCGCACGGCCGCGTCCACGACGCCCTGGAGCAGCATCGCCGCCAGCCGGGGCCGGCCGTGCCCGAGCTCGCCCAGCGCCTCGACGATCATGGCGACGAGCTCGCCGTGCGCGGCCCGGATCTTCTCCCGCGCCCCCGCGTCCAGTTCGCTCGCCGAGATCGCCACCACCGCCCGGTGGCGGCGGTCGCCGACCAGCTCCAGCTGCTTGCGGACGTACGCCTCGACCTTGGCCTCCGGCCCGTCGGCGGCCGCCATCGCCGCCGCGACCTCGGCGGCCCAGACGGGGAAGTCGACGGCGCACAGCTCCTCGACCACGGCGGCCCGCGACCGGAAGTACTCGTACACCGACGACCTCGCCAGCCCCGTCCGTTCGGCCAGGGCGGGGAAGGTCAGCGCCTCCGTCCCGCCCTCGGACAGCAGGGTCCGCGCCGCGTCCAGCAGGGCGGCTCGCTGCATCGACCGGTGCTCGGCCACGGAGGCCGCTCGAATCCTTGGCACGCCGACCACTCTACGGACGCGCCGCCCGCGACGGGAGCGACTCCCCCGGCGCGGGCCGGGCCGCTCACCGCCCGAAGCTCGCCAGTTTGGCGCGCAGCTGCAGCACCGACTTGGTGTGGATCTGGCTGACCCGGCTCTCGGTCACACCGAGCACATTGCCGATCTCGGCGAGCGTGAGGCCTTCGTAGTAGTACAGCGTGACGACGGTCTTCTCCCGCTCGGGCAGGGTGTTGATCGCCCTGGCCAGGAAGCGCCGCAGCTCGCGGTCCTCGGCCACCTCCACCGGATTGTCCGCGGCGGTGTCCTCCAGGGTGTCCATGAAGCTCAGCCCGTCCCCGTCCTCGCCGCCGACGTGCAGCAGCTCCTCCAGGGCGACGACGTTGGCGAGTGACAACTGGCTGAAAACAGCGTGGAGTTCGTCCACCGCGATGCCCATCTCGGCGGCCACCTCGGTCTCGGTCGGGGTGCGCCGCAGCCGCGCCTCCAGCGTCGCGTACGCCCGCTCGACGTTGCGCGCCTTCTGCCGCACGGAGCGGGGGATCCAGTCCAGCGCGCGCAGCTCGTCGATCATCGCGCCCCGGATCCGGGTGATCGCGTACGTCTCGAACTTGATCTCGCGGTCGATGTCGAACTTCTCGATCGCGTCGATGAGCCCGAAGACGCCGGAGGAGACGAAGTCGGCCTGCTCCACGTTGGGCGGCAGGCCGACGCTGACCCGTCCCGCCACGTACTTCACCAGCGGCGAGTAGTGCAGGATCAGCTGCTCCCGCAGCCGGTCGTCCCCCGTCGCCTTGTACGACCGCCACAGCTCGTCGAGCGTCGAGGGAGCGGGCGGCCGCACGCTGCCACCGTCACGGGCGGCTGGGGGGAGCGCCGCCCGGTCGGACCCGGAGGTGTGCTGGGGCATTCGTCGCCTTGTGCCGTTCTGCCGTGGAGTGCGGGCTTCTGGAGGTTCTGGACGTCGGGGTGAGCTGTCGGTCTCGGTCGGCCGGTGTCGGTCGGTCTGGGTCGGTATGGGCTCCGGCGGCCGGGATCTCCGCGCCGGAACCCCGTGAGCGTAGCGTGACTGGAGTGTCGCGGTGCGCGAACGGCGGGGCGCGGGGCGTGCGCGGATTCGTTCCGCACCGCGCACGACCGAGTCACTTCGATTACTCAGCGTCACAAGGAGAACGCTCAACTGCCGGAATTTCCGCAGGCATCGGCGTTCCCCCGGACGGCCGAACACGCTCGGTCAGCACCCGTCACGGCTGGCCCGGGCCGATATCACCGCCTGGCGTGTCAACTTCCATCCCTCGCCGTGTCGTTCGACGTAGCCAAGCGATCGGAGTTCGTACAGTCGGGCGATCGCGTCGTCCGTCGTCGTCCGGGCGTCGCGGGCGACGGCGGCCGCCGTCAGCGCGCCGGTGGCGGGCAGCGCGGCCAGAACCTGCCGGGCGTCCGGTTCCAGCAGGTCGCGCGGGAGCACGGGGCCGTGCCGCTCAGGGGCCAGCTCGCCCATGTCGCCGACCAGTTCGACGACTTCCGAGGCGTCGGTGACGAGCGTCGCCCCGTCGCGCAGCAGTTCGTGGACGCCGGCGGAGCGCGCGCTGGTGACGGGGCCCGGGACGCCCATGGTGTGCCGTCCCAGCCGTTGCGCCGCGCGGGCGGTGACCAGCGATCCGCTGCGGTGGGCGGCCTCGACCACCACCGTGCCCCGGGTGAGCGCGGCGATGACCCTGTTGCGGACGATGAACCTGCTCGGCGTCGGGTGGTCGCCGGGCGGCAGCTCGCCGACGACCAGGCCCTGCTCCGCGATCCTGTTGATCAGCGCGGTGTGGCCGCGCGGGTAGGGCCGGTCGACGCCGCAGGCCAGGACGGCGACGGTGGCGCCCGCGCTGCCGAGCGCGCCCCGGTGGGCGGCGCCGTCGACCCCGTAGGCGCCGCCGGAGACCACCACCCAGCCGCGGTCGGCGAGACCGGCGGCGAGGTCGGCGGCCATGTGCGCGCCGTACTCGGTGCAGGCGCGGGCGCCGACCACGGCGACCGAACGCAGGGCCCACATCCGCAGGCTGGGCCGTCCGCGCACCCACAGCCCCACGGGGCGGGCGTCCCCCAGGTCGTCGAGCTGGGCCGGCCACTCGGGGACGCCGGGGCGCACGAACCGCACCCCGGCCGCCCGGGCGGCGTCGAGGTCCCGCTCGGGGTCGGCCAGGGCGGCCCGCGCGCACAGTCCGGCCCACCGCTTGCCCGACACCCCGGCGAGCCGTGGCCCGCCCTCCCGCAGCCGCCGGACCACCGCCACGGCCCCCAGCTCCCGCAGCCACCGTCCCCCGGTCGCGTCCCCGGGTTCGACGACACGGCTCAGGAAGACCCGGGCGAGCAGCTCGCCGTCCGGCTCCTCCCGGCCCCCGGCCGCCCCGTCCGGGCGCTCCTCCCGGTCCTGACCGCCCCGCCGACCGGAAGCGACCCCGCGATCCACACGGTCCGGCGCGTCCCGGTGCTTCAGACCGTCCAGGCGGTCCTGGCCCCCATCGCGCTCCGCACCTCCCATGCCGTCCCGCTGACCGGCCCCGTCCCCGGGCTCGGGCCGGTCCTGGGACCGTGGCGCGGTCATGCCGGCACTCCGAGGGCCATGGGGACGCCCCGGGGCACTCCGGTGCGCAGCTGGAGGGCCAGCGTGACGTCGGAGGCCTCGGGACGGCCGTGGCCGCGGAGGTCCGCGACCGTCCAGGCGACCCGGAGCACGCGGTCGAGGCCGCGAGCGGTGAGGACGCCGCGCTCCAGGCCGCGTTCGGCCTCGTCCATCGCTCCGGGCGCCGCGTGCCAGCGGGTGCGCAGCTCGTGTCCCGGCACCTCGCCGTTGGTCCGCCACGGCGTGTCCGCGAACCGCGCCGCCGCGCGATCCCGGGCCGCCCGCACCCGCTCGGCCACGGCCGCGGTTGACTCGCCCCGCGCTCCGCGCCGCGCCAGTTCGCCCCGGGTGACCGGGTCCGCCTCGACCCGCAGGTCCACCCGGTCCAGCAGCGGTCCGGAGAGCCGGGCCTGGTAGCGCCGGATCGCCGAGGGCGGGCACTCGCACAGCGTGTCGCGCCGCGAGAACCGGCCGCAGGGACACGGATTGGCCGCGAGCACCATCAGGAACCTCGCCGGGAACCGCACCACCCCGGCGCTGCGGGCGATCACCACATGGCCGGCCTCCAGCGGCTGGCGCAGGGCGTCGAGGGCATGGCTGCTGAACTCGGGGGTCTCGTCCAGGAACAGCACGCCCCGGTGGGCGAGCGAGACGGCGCCGGGGCGGGCGACCCCCTGGCCGCCCCCGACGAGGGCCTGCATCGTCGCCGAGTGGTGCGGGGCGCAGTACGGGGCGAGGTCGATCAGCGGCTTGCCCGGCGGCAGCAGTCCGGCCACCGAGTGGATCGCCGTGACCTCCAGCGACTCCTGCCGGCCGAGCGCGGGCAGGACGGCGGGCAGCCGCTCGGCGAGCATGGTCTTGCCCGCGCCGGGCGGGCCTTCCAGGAACAGGTGGTGGCCGCCGGCCGCGGCGACCTCCAGCGCCGTACGGGCGGAGGTCTGGCCGATCACGTCGGCGAGGTCGTGGCCCTGGTCGTGGTGGGCCGCGCCCATGGAGTGCATGCCGGTGGCCGAGCCGGCGCCGGGAAGGCGCAGCCCGGCCAGCAGCGGGTCCGGGCGCCCCTGATCGTCCGGCTCCTCCTCGGGCACGGGCTCGTCGGTCAGCACGGCGATCAGCTGGCGCAGGCTGCGCACCCCGAGCACGGAGACGCCGGGGACCAGCGTGGCCTCGGCCGCGGCGCACTCCGGCACCACCACCTGCTCGTAGCCGGCGTCGGCGGCGGCCAGCACGGCGGGCAGGATGCCCCGCACCGGACGCACCCGGCCGTCCAGGCCGAGTTCTCCGATCATGACGATGTCGGCGAGCACCCTCGGGTCGATGCGCTCGGCGGCGCCCAGCACCGCGCAGGCGACGGCGAGGTCGAAGCCGCTGCCGGCCTTGGGCACCGAGGCGGGGCTGAGTCCGACCGTGAGCTTCTTCTGCGGCCACTCGCCGCCGGAGTTGACCACGGCCGCCCGCACCCGGTCCCGGCTCTCGGTCAGGCTCTTGTCCGGCAGGCCCACCAGGGTGAAGGCGGCGACGCCGGGTTCCAGATCGGCCTGGACCTCGACGACCACGCCTTCGACCCCGACGAGGGCCACGGAGCACGTGCGTGCGAATCCCATCAGGCGGCCCCCCGCACGTGTTCGACCACCGGGGCGCCGCGCCGGGGCAGGAGGACGCCGACGAGGTCGATGCGGACGCCGCCCGGGGGTGCCCCTCCGTGGGTCTGGATCCAGAGTTGCGCGAGGCCGCGCAGTCGTTCCGCCTTCTCCTGGGTGATCGCGGCCATCGGATGCTGGAAGCCGCCCGCCCTGCGGGTCTTCACCTCGCAGACGACCAGGACGTCACCGTCCCGGGCCACGATGTCGATCTCGCCCGACCTGCCGTCGCGCCAGTTGCGCGCCAGGACCGTGAGCCCGGCCAGGGCCAGCCGGCGCGCGGCCAGCCCTTCGCCGTACCTGCCGAGTGCGCTGCGCGCCTGATGGGTGCGGCTCCACGCCTGATGGGTGCTGCTGCGGGCCTGATGCGTGCCGCTGTGGGCCTGACGGCTGTCGCCGAGTGCCTGATGGGTGTTCATGTCGGCACCACCTCCGGCGCCAACCGTCACGCAACCGGGCCCACCGAGTGGATCTTGGTGGGCTACTCACCGGTTGTGGACAACTCCGTCACCCACACGAGCGGCGTCCGCAGCGACACCCACAGGCCCGGCCCCGTCAGCCGCCGGGCAGTTCCAGCTCGCTCTTGCTCAGCTCCTCGATGTTCACGTCCTTGAACGTGAGGACACGCACCTGCTTGACGAACCGGGCCGGCCGGTACATGTCCCACACCCAGGCGTCGGCCATCGACACCTCGAAGAACACCTCACCCTGGACCGAGTGGACCTGCATCTCGTAGTCGTTGGTGAGGTAGAAACGCCGCTCGGTCTCGATCACGTATTTGAACAGACCGACGACATCGCGGTACTCCCGGTAGAGCTTAAGCTCCATCTCGGTCTCGTACTTCTCGAGGTCCTCGGCGCTCATGGCATGTTCCCCTTCAGCCGTACGGTCCCCCCATTGTGCGCCAGTCCCCCGCACCCCTAGACGATTTCGGTGTCCAGGGTCATGGGCCGGGCCGGAGGACCTTCGTCGAGCAGCGTGCGCAGCAACTCGGCGAGTCTGGTCGGGTACACCGTCTCATGGGCCCGGGCCAGTTCCTGACACGTCCACCAGCGTGCGCCCACGACGCTGCGCCGCTCCAGCTCGGTCAGGGCCGTGGCCGCGGTCGCCGTCCGGTCGGTGCGGGCCAGGAAGTACCACTCGTCCTGGTCCCACCGGCGGCCGGCGAACGGGAAGGAGCACCGGCGCCGCCACAGGACCGGGCCGAGTTCGACCTCGGTGATGCCGGTCTCCTCGGCGAGTTCCCGCAGGGCCGCCTCCTCACGGGTCTCCTCGCCCTCCAGGCCGCCGCCGGGTGTGAACCACCAGTCGTCGGTCGGGTCGTCCGGCTCGTGGCCGTGCAGCAGCAGGATGCGGTCCGCGCGGTCGAGCAGGACCACCCGGGCCACCTTGCGCGGCCCGCCCGCGTAGGTCTCCTCGCCGGTGTCCACGGCCTCAGCGGGCACCGGCCGGCTCCGTCCGGGCGCGGGCGCGCGAGCGGCCCAGCAGCTTGGCGACGGGGCCGTAGGCGCCGCCGGCCAGGACGAGCACGGCGCCGGCGAGGATCAGGGCGGTGATCGTGCGCAGCGGGCCCGGTTCGGAGAGGGCGCCGAGCGCCTCGAATCCGGTGGGGCGCTCCAGCATGCCCTTGGCGGGCCAGATCACGGCGTCCACGCGGGCGGTCACGGCGCTGCGGGAGACGGTGCCCTTGGCGGCGTCGGTGAGGTGGGCGGTGGAGTCCAGGGAGCCCTCGCGCTCGTCGCCGAGCAGGAACAGGCGGCCCTCCGGCACCTTGACGGTGGGGAAGCCCTGGATCTCGGCCACGCCGCCCTTGAGGTACGGCTCGTCGATCTCCTTGCCGTTGACGGTCAGCTTGCCCTTGGTGCAGCAGGCGACGGTGTCGCCACCGACGGCCACCACGCGCTTGACAACGGCTGAGTTCGCCACCCAGCTGTCGTCGCGGAAGACGACGACGTCACCGCGGCGCACCTCGCCGCCGTCGACGCGCTGGGCGAGCACCCGGTCGCCCATGCCGATCGTCGGCGTCATGGAGCTGGTGGGCACGGTGTACGGGCGGTAGACCACGGCCGCCCAGGCGAAGCCGCCGAGGAACAGCACCAGTCCCAGCGCCACGGCCAGCCCGGACAGTCGCTGTCCCGTCCTGCCGCCCGCCGGTGCCCTGTTCGTGCCGCCGCTCAGCGGGGCCGTACGCGTCGTGCTCTCGCCACCCATGGACCCGCACCCTACCCGGCGGTACCGAAAGGGGGCAGCCCCTCTTCCGCGATCGCGGCCACAGCTCCACCTGGGCTTCACAGCCGCCGGGCGGTGTGAGCGGAATGCTCCCCACCGCCCCGGCGGGAGCCTTGGGGACGGCCTGCGCCGGATCCCCGCTCCCGCCACCTCTTCGACTCAGCGGCTTCCGGCGGCCGTGGTCGCGGTGCCCGTGCCGGTCGCGGCCTTCAGCGAGCGCCTGCGGCGCCACACCACCACGGGTACGACCGCGGTGAGGGCCACACCGCTCGGGGCGACCGTCAGGGCGCCCGCGGCCGAGGACTGCTGCCCGCCGATGCCCGGCTGGTCGAAGGTGTCGGGAACCGGCAGGGTGCCCCAGCGGTTGACCGGCCAGGCCCGCACGATGGCGCGGCCGACGACTTCCTTGACCGGCACCATGCCGTGGAACTTGTCCATCTGGTTGTAGCGCGAGTCGCGGGAGTTCTGCCGGTGGTCGCCCATGACCCAGACGTAGCCCTTGGGCACCTTCACCTTGAACTGGCCGCCCTGGTCGTCCACGCTGCACGGGGTGTTGCCCGCGTAGACGTAGGACCCCTCGTCCAGCGCCTTGCCGTTGACCAGCACCGGGCCGGAGCCCTTGCACTCGACGGTGTCGCCGCCGACGCCGATGACGCGCTTGATGAGGTCCTTCTCCTCCGCGGACGGCATCAGCCCGATCCAGCTGAGGACCGTCTGCAGGGCATTGGGCTTGGCCGTGGGCTCGCCGGCGAGCCAGTTGCCCGGGTCGTGGAAGACGATGACCTCGCCGCGGTCGGGCTCGGAGCCGAACCAGGGGGTCAGCTTGTCGACCAGGACGCGGTCGCCCCGCTGCAGGGTGTTCTGCATCGAGTCCGACGGGATGGAGAACGCCTGCACGAGGAATGTCTTGATCAGCAGCGCCAGCACCAGCGCGATACCGATCAGGATCGGCAGCTCCTTCCAGAAGGAGCGCGGCTTCTTCGGTTCCGGGGAGCCGCCGCCGGTCCCCTGCTCATCGCTCTGGCTGTGCTCCGTCACCGTGCCGTCCTCGGCTGTGTCGCTCTCACTCCCGGAGGGCCCGGCGCCGTCCGCGGCGGGGACCGCCGCTCCCATGGGACGTCGGCGGTGCTCCTCGCCGTCGCCTCCGGACCGTGCGCCAACCGCCACATCCCCCACGCCAACTCCTCACTCCGTGCCGCCGCCCGCGCCGTTCGCGGCGCAGGCCCACCACTCCCATAACGAGCGGGAGTTCCGCAGGGCTCGGGAGTTGAACCGATCTGTTGGGATCGTAGGGGGCAACCCTATGCGACAGCCGGGCGGCGGCGGTCGATCCGGCCGCCGAGTCGGACACCGCGGCGAAGGTTCCCGGTTCGTCGAGCGTGCTCCAGTGGCCGAACGGCCAGCCGATCACCATGGCCCGCCCGACCACCGAGTCCAGGGAGACGGTCCCCTTGTACGAGGTGTTCTGGTGGTAGCGGGAGTCCGCGGAGTTGCCCCGGTGGTCGCCCATCACCCACAGCCGCCCCTTGGGGACGGTGATGTCGAACGGGGTGTCGGAGGGGGCGTCACCCGGATAGATGTAGTCCCGCTCGTTCAGGGGAACGCCGTTGACGGTGATCCGGCCCTGCGCGTCGCAGCACTTGACGTGGTCCCCGCCGACGCCGACGACCCGCTTGATGAGGTCCTTCTCGTTGTCGGAGGGCAGCAGCCCGATGAACGTGAGGCCCTCCTTGACCTGCTTGACCCCGACGGGGTCGTTCTTCTTGGCCGGCTGTTCGTCCTTGAGCCAGCCGCCCGGATCGTGGAAGACGACGACGTCCCCGCGCTGGGGCTCGGAGCCGAACCACGGGGTGAGCTTGTCGACCAGGACCCGGTCGCCGATCCGGATCGTCTGCTCCATGGAGCCCGACGGGATCACGAAGGCCTGGACGAGGAAGGTCTTCAGCACCAGGGCTATGAGCACGGCGACGCCGACCAGCAGCGGGACCTCCCGGACGGCGGAGCGCCTGCGCTTGCGCTTGACCTTGCGCTGCAGCTTGCGCCGCTCCGCGCGGGTGCGCCCGCCGGACGGGCCGGCGGCGCGCCTGGCCCCGGTGGGCAGCAGTCCGGCGGCGGCGTCCGCCGCCGGCGACGCGCCGCGTGGTCGGCCGCGGCTACCCATGGGCGCCGTCCTGGCGGCCGGGCGCGGGCACCCGCGCATAGGCGTCGGGGCGGGCGAGGCGGGTCCAGTGGCCGAGGGGCCACACGATCCGCTCGGCCCGGCCGATCACCCTGCCGACCGGGATCATGCCGCCGCCCGGCGAGCCCAGGTGGTCGCGGGAGTCGCTGGAGTCGTCGCGGTGGTCGCCGAGCAGGAACAGGGCGCCCTCGGGCACGACCACGTCGAAGGGCACCGCCGAGGGGCGGTCGCCGCTGTGGAGGAACGTCGACTCGTCGACCGACCGGCCGTTCACCTCGATCCTGCCCTCCTTGTCGCAGCACACCACGTGGTCTCTCCCCACACCCACGACGCGTTTGACGTAGTCGCCGGGCCCGAAGTACCCGGAGCCGTCGAACACGACGACATCGCCGCGCCGCGGTCCGGTCCCGAAACGGTACGCCAACTTGTTTACGAGAACGCGGTCGCCGATCCTCAATCCCGGTTCCATGGAACCGCTGGGGATCTGGAACGGCTGCGCCACGAACGTGTTGAGCAGGAGCAGCAGGGCCAGGCAGAGCAGCGCGGCCAGGGTGATCCGCCCGCCGGGGACCGAGCCGGTGATCCGCGCCGTCAACGACGAACGCGACCGCCCCTCGCGCCCCCGCGGGTCCGGAGTCCTTTCGGATCCGGCTTCGCCGGGGTGCGAGGAGCGGTCGCGCTCCATCGACTGTGCTTCGGTGTCCATCGGGGCGGAATGCTATCCCGCCCCGCCGTGGACACGCTGTCCGGTCGCTCACCTCCGGAGCGACGAGGCTCCGCGCGGCGCGCTCCCGGAAGGCGCTCAGTTCTCGCGCTTCTCCTTGATCTTCGCGGCCTTGCCGCGCAGCTCACGGAGGTAGTACAGCTTGGCGCGGCGCACGTCACCACGGGTGACGAGCTCGATCTTCTCCACGATCGGGGTGTGCACCGGGAAGGTGCGCTCGACGCCGACGGAGAAGGAGACCTTGCGGACCGTGAAGGTCTCGCGCACGCCGGAGCCCTGGCGGCGGATCACGACGCCCTTGAACTGCTGCACACGGGAGCGGTTGCCCTCGATGACGCGGACGTGCACGTTGACCGTGTCGCCCGGGCGGAAGGCGGGGATGTCGTCGCGGATCGACGCGGCGTCGACGGTGTCGAGCAGGTGAGACATTTCGTCTGCTTTCCTCGTTGATGCCACAGGTCATCAACGGAACTAGAGGTTCTGGGATGGTGCTGCGCGGATCGGGGCGGGCGTCGTGTCCCCCTGTGGCAGGGGCGCACGCCGGACGGCGCACAACAGCGGCTTATTCTTCCACGTCGTCGGCCCTGCGCCAAAATCGCCCGTACGGCTCGCCCTCGGCGTCCGGGGCCCAGCCCAGGATGGAGAGCATCTCGCGGTCCTTCTTGTCGAAGGCCGCGGGCTCGCAGCGTTCGATGAGGTCGGGCCGGTGGTCGGTGGTGCGCCGCAGGGCCTCGTCGCGCCGCCAGCGGGCGATCTTCCCGTGGTGGCCGCTGAGCAGCACGTCCGGGATGTCCCGGCCGCGCCACAGGGGCGGCTTGGTGTAGACGGGGCCCTCCAGCAGGCTCGCCATGGCGCCGGGGGCGAAGGAGTCGTCCCGGTGGGACTCGGCGTTGCCGAGGACGCCGGGCAGCAGGCGGGCGACCGCCTCGGTGACGACCAGGACGGCCGCCTCGCCGCCGGCCAGCACGTAGTCGCCGATGGACACCTCGTACACCGGCACACGGGTGGCGTACTCGTCCATGACCCGGCGGTCGATGCCCTCGTAGCGGGCCGGGGTGAAGATCAGCCAGGGGCGCTCGGAGAGCTCGACGGCGAGTTCCTGGGTGAACGGCCGTCCGCTGGGCGTCGGGACGATCAGCGCGGGGGCGTGCGCGCCGCTCTCGTAGCCGTCGGCCAGGACGGTGTCCAGGGCGTCGCCCCAGGGCTCGGTCTTCATGACCATGCCGGGGCCGCCGCCGTAGGGCGTGTCGTCGACCGTGTTGTGGCGGTCGTAGGTCCAGGCGCGCAGGTCGTGCACGTGCACGTCCAGCTGTCCGCGCGCGCGTGCCTTGCCGACGAGTGAGACGTTCAGCGGTTCGAGGTACTCGGGGAAGATCGTGACGACGTCGAGGCGCATCAGGATTCTTCCCCGGACTCGCGCGGCGCTTGCGCGGACTCGCGCGGCTCGTCCCCGGGCTCGTCAGGCCGTTCCTGCGCGGCCTCGCGCGCTGAGGCGATCTCGGCCCGGTCGTCGATCAGGCCCGGCGGGGGCGCGATGACGGCCCGCTGCTCCTCCAGGTCGATCTCGGTGACGATCTCCTCGACGAAGGGGATCATCACCTCGCTGCCGTCGGGGCGTTCGACGATGAACAGGTCCTGGGACGGCAGGTGCGAGATCTCGGTGATCCGTCCGACCTCCGTGCCGTCCTCGGTGACCACGTCGAGGTCGATCAGCTGGTGGTCGTAGTACTCGTCCTCGTCCTCGGGCAGTTCGTCCGGGTCCACCTCGGCGATGAGCAGGGTGTTGCGCAGGGCCTCGGCGGCGGTGCGGTCGGCGACGCCCTCGAACCGCAGGAGGAGGCGGCCGCTGTGGACGCGGCCGGTTGCGATGGTGAGCGGGCCCGTGGATGCGGGATCGGTGGCGAGTACGGCGCCGGGCGCGAGCCTCAGTTCCGGCTCGTCGGTACGCACCTCGACGGTGACCTCGCCCTTGATGCCATGGGCACGGCCGATCCGTGCGACTACCAGCTGCACGTGTCCAATTCTCCTGTCGTCTTCCTGCTCATGCGACTTGCTGCCCATACGACTCGGGCCGGGGACGGCCGTGTGGCCCTCCCCGGCCCGAGCCGGTTGCGATAAGCGTCAGCGGACGTGGTCCACGTCGACGAGGTCGACGCGGACACCGCGGCCGCCGATGGCGCCCACGACGGTGCGCAGCGCGCGTGCGGTACGGCCGTTGCGACCGATCACCTTGCCGAGGTCGTCGGGGTGCACCCGGACCTCCAGCACGCGTCCGCGACGCAGGTTGCGCGAGGCGACCTGCACATCGTCAGGGTTGTCGACGATGCCCTTCACGAGGTGCTCAAGCGCCTCTTCGAGCATGCTGCTCAGGCCTCGGTCGACTCGGACTCGGCAGCCGCCTCGTCCTTCTTCTCAGCCTTCTTCTTCTGGGTGATCGCCTCACCCTTGCCCTCGTCGTCGCCGCCGAGAGCCTCGAACGACGGACGCGCGGCCTTCTCCTGGGGCTGCAGCAGCGGCGCGGGGGCGGGCTCGCCCTTGAACTTCTGCCAGTCGCCGGTCTTCTTCAGGATGGCGAGCACGGGCTCGGTCGGCTGGGCGCCGACGGAGAGCCAGTACGCCACGCGGTCGGCGTCGACCTCGATGCGCGAGGGGTTCTGCACCGGGTGGTACAGACCGATCTCCTCGATGGCCCGGCCGTCACGGCGGGTACGGGAGTCGGCGACGACGATGCGGTAGTGAGGCGAACGGATCTTGCCCAGACGCTTCAGCTTGATCTTGACTGCCACGGGAGTGGGTTCTCCTGGAATTGACGTGGTTGGGCACGGCGAGACGCCGCGTGGGGTTGCGGTACCCGAGTGCCCGATGGACGCGTCAGCCGGAGGAGAGAGGGGTCCTGTGCGACTGTCGAGTACAGCTAGCCATTGTGCCACACCCGAAGGGACGGACCGGGCGCGGGGGGAATCGGGCCGTATCCGGGCATGACTTCGCGGCACCCGGCGCGACGGCCTCGCGGCGCGGCTGTCCGCGGTCCCGCCGTCGCCCCGGCCGCCGTCGCGCGTCCGGCACCCACGAGATGCCGGACGCGGTCAGCTCGCCGCCGCTCCCACCGCCTCCGGGATCCGGAACGGCTTGCCGCACCCCCCGCACACGATGGGGGCCTGGGCCAGGACCGAGGGGACGACCCGTACGTTGCGGCCGCAGTCGCAGACCGCCTTGACCCGCACGCCGCCGCCGGAGGAGCCGTGGCGTGCGGCCGGGCCGCGGAAGGTGCGGTCGGTGTCGGCGGAGGTGGCGACGGTGTGCGCCTTCAGGGCGCGCTGGAGGCGCTCCATGGTCGGGCGGTAGCGCCGCTTGGCCTCGGGGCTGAGCGTGACCAGGGAGAACCCGCTGCTCGGATGCGGCTCGTCCGGGTGGTCCAGGCCCAGCTCCTCGGCGATGGCGAGGAAGCGGCGGTTGTGGTAGCGGCCGGCGCGGGAGGTGTCGCGCACCCCGCGCGCGGCGGCGATGCCGTGGACTGCCTCGTGCAGCAGTCGCTCGAAGGAGAGTTCGTGCCCGCACGCGGACGACGACTCTCCGATCAGGGATTCCGGCGCGGCCAGATCCGGCAGTTCGGGGTGGTTCCGCTGAATGTCGGCCCACGCCTGTGCCAGTTCCGCCGCGAGAACAGGTGGTGTCTGTGTCGTGCTCACGTAATGACAACGAGCGGGGGTGCCGCCGTGTTCCTATTCCGGGGCATCCCAAATAATTTGCACGTACCCGTCAGTTGCCGCTGATGCGTCCTGACGAGGGCGGGTGCGCTGATCTGCGGAGAAGCCTCACAGCTCGTAACAAGCCGGTGCGTAGTCCCGCGTACGCCGCGGCGAGTAGCGCCCGGTGCGCACGGGGCGCGGGTCGGGGCAAGAGACGTTTCGGCCGCTTTCGGAGGCATGCCGTCACTCGGTCGGCGTGCGCGACGACCGTGACGTTACCGGGCCCGCTCCGGGCGTCCGGCACCGGGCCGCACCGGACCGGTCGCGGCGGACCGGCGCGGCCTGGGACCGCAGCGACTCGGCCATGTCCGGAAACGGTTGGTCGAGGCTCCGGTTACCGGGATGTGAAATCTCGGCCCGTGCGCCCGAAGCGGGCAAGCGGGGGCCCACGCCCCCTGGACGCGATGGGGAGGTGGGAGTTACCTGGCATACGGGAAGTGCGAGCGCACGGCACGGGGGCCACGGAACCCGCACAGCGGCAACTCTCGGCGGATTGGGGCGCTTATCCATGACACCTACGCTCGTGCGTCAGCACGTCTCCCCCGCGGGGCCGGCTCCCCGGGTGGACCAGCGTGCACGCGCGCGTGACTGGTCCGAGATCCAGGAGCGGATGCTCGTCCCGCTCTACGAGGCCGTGTACGAGCGACTGGAAGTGGGCGCGGGCACCCGGCTGCTGGCCCTGGGCTGCGGGTCCGGGCTCGCCCTGCTCATGGCGGCGGCCAGAGGGGCGGCGGTCACGGGCATCGGGCCCTCCTGCCCCGAACGGCTCGCCCTCGCGCGCCGCCGGCTGCTGCCGCGGCCCCGGGGCGCGCACGCGGACGCCAAGGCCCGGATCCTCGACGGGCCGCTCAGCGACCTCCTCGACGACGCCGGCGCGGACGGCGCCCCGAGGCCCCCGTACACCCTGGTGACCGCGTTCGACCCCATCGGGTGCCTCGCGGGCGACGGGGAGCGGCTGGGCGAGCTGCTGTCCGCGGTGGCGCCGCTCGCCGAGCGCGGGGCGCCCGTCGTGCTGGCCGGCTGGGGGCCGCCGGAGCGCTGCGCCACCTCCTCCGTGCTGCGGGTGGCGAACGGGCCGGACGGGCCGCGCCCCGCCCCGCGCGACGGCCTGGAGGAAGTGGCCCGGCGCGCCGGTCTGCGGCCGGACGGTTCCGGGCGGGTCGCCTGCCCGTTCGGCTACGCCGGTCTCGACAGCGCGGTGCGCGGCATGCTGTCCACCGGACTGTTCGACGCGGCGATCGAGGCGGGCGATGCCGACCAGGTCGGCAAGGAGCTGGCCGAGGCCCTGCACGCCCACCGGCGCTCCGACGGCACGGTGTGGATGCCGAACGTGTTCCGCTACCTGATCGCGCTGACGCCCTAGACGAGTTGTTCCTAATGTCGCCGGGGTAAAAGGGCTGATCCACTTCGCCTCAGTCTTGGTCACTAGCAGCTGATACGGCGCCGTCTGCCCAGATCTGTGCTTTCAGGTCGCGTCGCCAAGCAGGGTTTGGAGGGCCTGCCGGAAGGCGGCGGTGTCGATGTCCTGGCCGATGGCCAGGCGCTGCGAATATCCCGTGAGCATGGCGAGCAGTGCGCCGGCCACGCCGGAGGGGTCCGGCGAGTCGGGCAGGCCGCGGGCGCAGCGGTCCTGGCGGATGAGCCCGGCGACCTTCTCCTGGTCCTTGGCCAGTTGCGCCCGGATCTGGGCGGCGAGGTCGGGCGAGACGGCGGCCTCGGCCCAGACCTGCGCCATCAGCCGGGCGTGGCCGCCGTGGCGGGCGCGGACCCGGTCGAGCAGTTCGGCAGCGTCGCGGATGCTGGCGAGGTCGATGAGGTTATCCACGGCGTCCTCGCAGACGGCCGCCACCAGGTCGTTCTTGCTGGGGAAGTAGCTGTAGACCGCTCCGGTGGACAGTCCGCTGGCGGCGACGATCTCACCGGTGGAGGTCTGGGCGAAGCCCTTGGCCGCGAACACCTCGCGGGCGGCGGCCAGGATCTGCCGGCGCCGGGCGTCGCGGTGCTCCTGGGTAACCTTGGGCATAAAAAGAACGACCTCTCGTTTTATTGTAGAGTGAGGCTCACCCTAACCGACCGCCGACTCCCGGAAGGCGGCGCCCTCCGACGAAGGAGTTGTGTCACATGACATCCACCACCGTGACATCCGCCTCTGGACCAGCTGGCGAGTTTGCCGGCGTTCGAGTCCTGGTCACCGGCGGCACGAAGGGAATCGGCGCGGCTGTCGCGGTCCGGTTCGCCGAGGCCGGGGCCGACGTCGTCGTCGCGGCCCGCACGCCGGTCGACGAGCCGCCGGCCGGCAGGTTCGTCGCCGCCGACCTCGCCACCGCCGACGGGGCCGCCGCCCTCGCCGCGCAGGCGACGCAGTTGCTCGGAGGAATCGATGTCCTGATCAACAACGCCGGCAGCCAGACGCACATCCCAGGCGGGGCGCTCGACGCGGCCGACGACGACTGGTACCGCGACCTCGACACCAACCTGATGTCCGCGGTCCGCCTGGACCGGGCCCTGTTGCCGGGGATGATCGCGCAAAACCGCGGAGTCATCGTCCACGTCACATCGGGCCAAGCCCGCCTGCCCGGCCCCGCGTCCCTCCCGTACGCGGCGGCGAAGGCCGCGACGACCGTCTACAGCAAGGGCCTGGCCAACGAGGTCGGCAAGCACGGGATCAGAGTGAACACCGTCGTCCCCGGACTCATCGAGACCCCGGCCGTCACCCGGCGTCTGAACCAGATCACCGCCGACAGCGGCCAGGACGCCGAAACGGCCCGCCGGCAGCTGATCGACCGGGTCGGCATCCCGCTCGGGCGCCCCGGCCAGCCCGCCGACGTCGCCGAACTCGTCGCGTTCCTCGCCTCCGACCGCGCGGCGTTCCTCACCGGCAGCCAGTACGTCGTCGACGGCGGCAGCATTCCGACGGTCTAGCCAGGCGCGAAGTTCCTGATCGGTTCAGTGGTCGTAGGCGATCAGTGATCGGGGGACGGTTGCACCGGTCTTGTTGTTGTGCCAGATCGCTGCGGCCAGGGCCAGGACGCGCTGGGCGACGCGGACCGCCACACCTTCGATGGTGCGTGCACCGTGTTGCTCCAGGTCGAGCTGACCCTTGAGGGTGTCGTTGACCGACTCGATCAGTTGGCGGACCTTCTTGAGCACCGGCTCGCCGTACCGCTGCCTCTCCCGCTTGCGCGAGGGCCGCAGCAGCTCGATGCCTTGCCCGGCGAGGGCCTTTTCGAATGGCTTGGACGCGAAGCCCTTGTCCGAGATCAGCACGATGCCCTCGCGGTCGGCGACCAGGTCGGCGTCGACCTCCAGCATCGCCGCAAGGACCTCGCGCTCGCCTATCTTCGGGTTGGCCAGCGCCCACATGATCGGCATTCCGGTCGGGGTGCACACCAGGTACAAGCGTAGGCCCCAAAAGAACCGGGAGTGGGAGGCGCAGTAGCCGTAGCCGGCCCAGCCCGCGAGATTGGAACGCTGCACGGTCGGGCGCGACATCCCGCACGGCACCGGAGTCGAGTCGGTGATCCGGAGGTTGTCGAACCAGAAGCCGCTATCCATCGCCAGTTCCCGGATCATGCGCTTGACCAGCCCGAGCGTGGAGCGGAGCCGCTTGTTGTAGCCCGCGCGCTGCAACAGGTACGGGAACATACCCGTCAGGTGCTTGTTCGCGTAGCGCAACCAGCGCGACTCAGAGTGGTAGCCGAGCAGGGCCTGGGCCACGGCCAGGCAGACGAGTTCGGAGTCGCTGAGCAGCGGCGGCCCGCCCATGCATCGGGTTCCCCCGATCTCGTCGTCGATCTTCACATACAGTGCGGTCAAGAGGGTGTTCAGGTCTGTCGTCACACACGGATCTTGGACACCCTCGCCCCTTTGACGGGCCGAAACTTCGGATCAACTCGTCCAGGTGTATTGCGCCACTTTCGAAACACGCCCTAGGCGTCCCGGCCCGGGATGTGGCCCTCGTCGGCCGCGACGTCCGCGCTCGCCTCCAGGTCCTTCTTCAGGCGGGTGATCCCGGCGACCCGGTAGGCGTCGGCCTCCTCCAGGGTCTCGTTCTCCAGGAGGGCCGCGGCCAGCGCGTCCAGTTGCGGGCGGTGGTCGCGCAGCTTGCGGCAGGCCTCCTCGTAGCACTCGTCGACGATGCGCCGCATCTCGGTGTCGATGGCGTCCAGGGTCTGCGGGGCGGCGGCGAGCCCGTAGGCCTGCTGGGCGTCGTTCGGCAGGGCCGAGAGCCGGCCCAGGTGCTCGCTCATGCCCCAGCGGGCCACCATCCCGCGGGCGATGTTGGTGACCTGTTCGAGGTCGCTCTCCGAGCCGGTCGTGATGACGTCGTAGACCACGTGTTCGGCCGCCATGCCGCCGAGCGCGCCGATGATCCGGCCGCGCAGGTACTCCTCGGTGTACGCGTACTTGTCGGACTCGGGTGTGGAGAGGGTCACGCCGAGCGCCCGCCCGCGCGGGACGATGGTGATCTTGCGGACGGGGTCGGCGCCGGGCTGGAGCATGCCGAGCAGCGCGTGGCCGCTCTCGTGGTACGCGGTGCGCCGGCGCTCCTCCTCGGGCATCACCAGGGCGCGTTCGGCGCCGAGCTGCACCTTCTCCAGGGCCTGGGAGAAGTCGGTCTGCGTCACCTGCCGCTGACGCCGCTTGACCGCGAGCAGCGCCGCCTCGTTGGCGAGGTTGGCCAGTTCGGCGCCGGTCATGCCCGGGGTGGTGCGGGCCACCCGGCCCAGGTCCACGCCGGGGGCGAGGGGGATCTCCCGGGTGTGGATCCTCAGGATCGCCTCGCGTCCGCCCCGGTCCGGCGGCGCCACCTGGACCAGCCGGTCGAAACGGCCGGGCCGGGTCAGGGCCGGGTCCAGGACGTCGGCGCGGTTGGTCGCGGCCAGGACGATCACGCCCTCGGAGCCGGAGAAGCCGTCCATCTCGGTCAGGATCTGGTTCAGCGTCTGCTCGCGCTCGTCGTGGCCGCCCATCGAGGCGCCGCCGCCGCGCGCCCGGCCGATGGTGTCGATCTCGTCGATGAAGATGATCGACGGGGCCACCTTGCGGGCCTCCGCGAACAGCTCGCGCACCCGGGAGGCGCCGACGCCGACGATCATCTCGATGAACTCGGACGCGGACGCGGAGAAGAAGGGCACGCCCGCCTCGCCCGCGACGGCCCGGGCGAGCAGTGTCTTGCCGGTACCCGGCGGTCCCGTGAGCAGCACGCCGCGGGGCATCTTGGCGCCCATGCGGCGGTAGTCGTCGGGGTGCTTGAGGAAGTCGACGACGTCGTCGAGTTCGCCCTTGACCTCGTCGATGCCGGCCACGTCGGCGAAGGTGGTGCGCTGGGTGCCCGGCTGCAGCTCGACCGGCCGCGGCGGTGTCTTGCGGCCCAGCAGACCGCCGGGGCCGCCGAGCCCGGAGCCGATCCGCCGGGCGAAGAAGACCCACAGCGCGGCCAGGACCGCGATCGGCGCGAGCGACAGCAGCAGGTTGGACAGCAGGCCGCGCTCCTGCACGACGGGCTGCGCGGTCACCGTGACACCGTGGCTGCTCAGGCTCTGCCAGAGCCTGTCGTCGGCGAAGGACGGCCGCTGGGTCCTGAACTTGGTGTAGGTGCCGTGGCCGCCGGGCTTGCTCCGGGCGGTCTTCAGCTGGCCCTGGATGGCGTCGCCCTTGGCGTAGATCTTGCCGACGTTGCCCGAGTCGACCTGCCTGCTGAACTCGGTGTACGAGATCGTCGGCTCGCCGCCGCTGCTGTAGTAGCTCAGCCCGGCGTAGGCGAGCAGGAAGACGATCACCGCCGTGACGAGCAGCCCCCACCATCTGCCGCGCGTCCTCCTGCCACCGGACCGCCTGGGCGGCTGGTCAGGGGTGCCCTCGGTGCGCCACGGCTGGTCTGGGGCCTTGCGTGGTGGCGCGGCATTGCTCATATCTGGACGTTACGGCAGATGCCGGCGCCCGGCACGCGCTGAGGGCGCCCCCTCCGCGTGGAAGGGGCGCCCTCGAAACCGTCGTTCCGGTCGCGGAGACGAAAGACCCTAGCCCATGAACTTCTTGAACTCGTCCGGCAGCTCGAAGTCCTCGGCGCCCTGCTGCGGCAGCCCGAGGGCACCGCCGCCCTGGGCCGCGGCGGCGCGGCGCGCGGCCTCCTCCTGCTCCTGCTGCTTGCGCTTCATCGGGTTGCCCGAGCGCTGCTTGCCCTTGGCCTTCTTCGGCTGCTTCTTGGAGCGGCCGGGGCCGCCGCCCATGCCCGGGATCCCCGGCATGCCGGGCATGCCGCCGCCCTGGGCCATGCGGGACATCATCTTGCGGGCCTCGAAGAACCGCTCGACCAGGTTCTTCACGGCGCTGACCTCGACGCCGGAACCCTTGGCGATACGGGCGCGGCGCGAGCCGTTGATGATCGTCGGGTCCTGGCGCTCGCCCGGGGTCATCGACTTGATGATCGCGGCGGTGCGGTCGACGTCGCGCTCGTCGATGTTGTTGATCTGCTCCTTGATCTGCCCCATGCCGGGCAGCATGCCGAGCAGCTTGCTGATGCTGCCCATCTTCCTGACCTGTTCCATCTGGGACAGGAAGTCGTCCAGGGTGAAGTCCTGGCCCTTCTTCGACGCCAGCTTGGAGGCCATTTTCTCGGCCTCTTCCTGGCTGAACGTCTTCTCCGCCTGCTCGATCAGGGTGAGCAGGTCGCCCATGTCGAGGATGCGGGAGGCCATCCGGTCCGGGTGGAAGGCGTCGAAGTCGTCGAGCTTCTCACCGTTGGACGCGAACATGATCGGCTTGCCGGTGATCTGCCGGATCGACAGGGCCGCGCCGCCGCGGGCGTCGCCGTCGAGCTTGGAGAGCACCACGCCGTCGAAGCCGACGCCGTCGCGGAAGGCCTCCGCGGTGTTGACCGCGTCCTGGCCGATCATGGCGTCGACGACGAAGAGGATCTCGTCGGGCCCGACCGCGTCCCGGATGTCGGCGGCCTGCTGCATCATCTCGGCGTCGATGCCGAGGCGGCCGGCGGTGTCCACGATCACGATGTCGTGGACCTTGGACTTGGCGAACTCGATGGAGTCCTTGGCGACCTTGACCGGGTCGCCGACGCCGTTGCCCGGCTCGGGGGCGTAGACGGCCACGCCGGCCCGCTCGGCGACGACGCTGAGCTGGTTGACGGCGTTGGGGCGCTGGAGGTCGCAGGCGACCAGGAGCGGGGAGTGGCCCTGCTCCTTGAGCCAGCGGCCGAGCTTGCCCGCGAGGGTGGTCTTGCCGGCGCCCTGGAGACCCGCGAGCATGATCACGGTGGGCGGCTGCTTGGCGAAGCGCAGCCGGCGGGTCTCGCCGCCGAGGATGGTGACGAGCTCGTCGTTGACGATCTTCAGGACCTGCTGGGCCGGGTTGAGGGCCCGGGAGACGTCGGCGCCGAGGGCACGCTCCTTGACGTTCTTGATGAACGTGCGGACGACCGGCAGGGCCACGTCCGCTTCGAGGAGGGCGATGCGGATCTCGCGCGCCGTGGCGTCGATGTCCGCCTCGGACAGCCGCCCCTTGCCGCGCAGGTTCTTGAAAGTCGCTGAGAGGCGATCGGAGAGAGTATCGAACACGGCGGCGTCGGTCCTCGGGGTAGGAGTCGTCTTGGGCTGCCCTCCAGGGTATCCGGCCCCGCGAGCGAATCGTCCCCGCCCGCCTCCAGTGGGCGGGGACGTCTCACCGGGGACGGGTCACCGCAGCGCCTCCTCCAGCCGCCGGGCCACCGAGGCCGCCTCCTCCCGCGGCAGCGGGGCGCCGTCGGGGCCGGTGACGTAGAAGGCGTCGACCGCGTTGGCTCCGAGCGTGCTGACGTGCATGCTCCGCACCCGTACCTTCGCGTCCTCCAGGGCCTGCCCGAGACGGAACAGCAGGCCGGGCGCGTCCTGGGCACGGACCTCGATCACGGTGGCGTGCCGGGAGGCGTCCGCGGCGACCGTCACCCGCGGCGGGGGCGGCACGACGCCCCGGCGGCGCGGATAGGCGGCGTCGCGCTCGGCGAGGCGGCCGGCGATGCCCAGGGTGCCGTCCAGCGCCCGCGCCAGATCGGCGCGCAGCCGGTCCGCCCGGGGCAGTGAGCCGTACTCGGCGGCGACCCGCCAGTCCAGCAGCAGGACGGTGGAGTCGTCGACGCCGTCGGGCAGGTCCAGGCTGCGCAGCTCGGCCGTGCGGACGGTGAGCCGGTGCACGGCGAGGACGCCGGCGACCGCCGGGAGCACGCCGGGCTGGTCGGGGACGGCGAGGACCAGTTCGACGCCGAGCGGTTCGGGTGCGCGCGGTTCGGGTGCGTGCGCCGGGTCCTCCGCCGGGGGTTCGGTCTGCGGGCGCAGCGCCAGGACCGGGCCGCCGGTGCGGAAGGCCTCGACGGCGAGCCGTTCCTGTTCGGCGCTGGGCGCGGTGGCGGGTTCGGGGCCGCCGTCCATGTCGCCGGCGAGGAGGGCGGCCACCCGGCGGACCAGGTCGGCGACGAGACCGGCGCGCCAGGAGGACCAGGCGGCGGGGCCGGTGGCCAGGGCGTCCGCCTCGGTCAGGGCGTGCAGCAGCTCCAGCGTGCCGTGGGTGCCGACCGCGTCGGCGACGGCGCGGACGGTGGCGGGGTCGTCCAGGTCGCGGCGGGTGGCGGTCTCGACGAGCAGCAGGTGGTGGCGGACCAGGGCGGCGAGCACGGCCGCGTCGGCGCGGTCGAAGCCGATCCGGCCGGCGACGTCGCGGGCGATGGTCTCGCCGGCCACCGAGTGGTCGCCGGGCCAGCCCTTGCCGATGTCGTGGAGGAGGGCGGCGGCGAGGAGGAGGTCGGGGCGGTGGACGCGGCGGGTGAAGCCGGCGGCGCGTACGGCCGTCTCGATCAGATGGCGGTCGACGGTCCAGACGTGGACGGCGTTGCGCTGCGGGCGGCAGCGCACCCGCTCCCAGTCGGGCAGGAGCCGGCTGATCACCCCTTCCGCCTCCAGGGCCTCCCAGACCTGCACGGTCGGGCGGCCGGAGCCGAGCAGGGTGACGAGCTGTTCGCGGGCCTCGGCCGGCCAGGGGGTGGGCAGGGGGCGCGCGGTGGCCGCCAGACGTCGCGCGGCGTGCCGGGAGAGCGGGAGGCCGGCCTGCGCTGCGGCGGCCGCGGCGCGCAGCGGGAGGACGGGGTCGCGTTCGGGGCGCGCGGTGCGGGCGAGGACGACCTCGCCGTCCTGTTCGACGACGCCTTCGGCGAGCGGGGTCCGCTCCGCGAGGCCGGTCCTTCCGCCGCCGAGGAGGGCGCGCAGTCTCGGACGCGCGGCGCGCGAGCGCAGAACGCGCCCCACTTCGCGCCAGGTGACGTCGCCGGCGTAGGAGATGACGCGGGCCGCCTCGTAGACCTGGCGCAGGAGGGTGTCGGCGTCGAGCAGCCCCAGCCGGGCCGCCACCTGGTCCTGTTCCTGGAGGGCGAGCCGGTCGGTGGCGCGGCCGGTCGTCAGGTGGAGGGCGTCACGCACGTCCAGGAACCGCCGGCGGGCGTCGGCCAGGCCCTCGCGGGGGGCGTCGGCGAGCCAGGAGGCGGCGACGGCCCGCAGGGCGGTGGCGTCGCGCAGACCGCCGCGGGCCTCCTTCAGGTCGGGTTCCAGCAGGTACTGGAGTTCGCCCTGGCGTTCGGCGCGCTCGGCGCACAGGTCCCGCAGTTCGGGAAGGCGGCGGGGGGCCTGGTTGCGCCAGTCGGCGAGGACCTGGGTGCGCAGCGCGGTGGTCAGCCCGCGGTCGCCCGCCAGGTGCCGCGCGTCCAGCAGGCCGAGCTGGACCTTGAGGTCGTCCGCCGCCGTCCTGCGGGCCTCGGCCGGGGTGCGGACCGAGTGGTCGAGGGCGATCCCGAGGTCCCACACGGGGTACCAGAGGCGGTCGGCGAGGGCGGTGACCGCCTCGGGGGCCGAGCCGTCGTGCAGCAGGACCAGGTCGAGGTCGCTGCGCGGGGAGAGCTCGCCGCGGCCGTAGCCGCCGACGGCGATCAGGGACACCCCGGGAAGGTCCTGGGCCGCGGCGTCGTGGAGGGCGGCCAGCCAGTCGTCGGTGAGGGCGGCGAGGGCGGCACGGCGCGGCGGCCCCGGCTGCGTCTCCTCGGTGAGGAGACGCAGCCGGGCCGCCGCGTAGCCGCCGGGTCCTGGGTCCTTCGCTCGGTTGGGCACGTCGGTGTCCGTCACCCGGCGACTCCTGTCCTCGTGGCTGTCAGAGCGCGTCCGGGCCGCGTTCGCCGGTGCGCACCCGTACGGCCGTCTCGACCGGCAGGGACCAGACCTTGCCGTCTCCGATCTTGCCCGTGCGGGCCGCCTTGACGACGACCTCGATGAGCTGTTCGGCGTCGTCGTCCTCGGCCAGCACCTCGATACGGATCTTGGGCACCAGGTCGACGGTGTACTCGGCGCCGCGGTAGACCTCGGTGTGTCCGCGCTGGCGGCCGTAGCCGCTGGCCTCGGTGACGGTGAGGCCGTGGACGCCGAAGGCCTGGAGGGCCTCCTTGATCTCGTCCAGCCGGTGCGGCTTCACGACGGCGGTGATGAGCTTCATGCGTCCACCTTCTTGTTCTGCTTGCCCTGCGCCGCGCTGCCCTGCCCGGCCGAGGCGGTGGCGATGACGCCGCCGCCCGCGCCGGTGAAGTCGTACGCGGTCTCGGCGTGCTCGGCGCGGTCGATGCCGGAGATCTCCTCGTCCTCGGTGACCCGCATGCCGATCGTCCTGTCGATCAGGAAGGCGAGGACGGCGGAGGCGACGAGGGAGTAGGCGAGGACGGCGAAGACGCCGGCGCACTGTTTCCAGAACTGGTCGAGGCCGCCGCCGTAGAAGAGGCCCTTGACGTCGGACTGGCCGCTGCCGCTGGCGAACAGGCCGACCAGGAGGGAGCCGATGACGCCGCCGACCATGTGGACGCCGACGACGTCGAGGGAGTCGTCGTAGCCGAACCGGTACTTCAGGCCGACGGCCATGGCGCACAGCACGCCGGCGATGGCGCCGACCGCGATCGCGCCGAGCGGGGAGACCGCGCCGCCGGAGGGAGTGATGGCGACGAGGCCGGCGACCGCGCCGGAGGCGGCGCCGAGCGTGGTGCAGGCGCCATGGCGGATCTTCTCGTAACCGAGCCAGGCGAGCATGGCGGCGGCGGTGGCGATCTGGGTGTTGACGAACATCAGCGGGCCGACGCCGTCGTCGTTGCCGAGCCAGGAGCCGGCGTTGAAGCCGAACCAGCCGAACCACAGCAGGCCCGCGCCCAGCATGACCAGCGGGAGGCTGTGCGGGCGCATCGGGTCCTTCTTGAAGCCGACGCGCCTGCCGATGACGAGGATCACGCCGAGCGCCGCCGCGCCGGCGTTGATGTGGACGGCGGTGCCGCCGGCGAAGTCGATCACACCGAGGTCGAAGGCCCAGCCGCCGGTCCCCCAGACCCAGTGGGCGACGGGGAAGTACACGATCGTCGCCCACAGCACCACGAACAGCGACCAGGCGGTGAACTTCACCCGGTCGGCCAGGGCGCCGCTGATCAGGGCCGGTGTGATGACCGCGAACATCAGCTGGAAGACGGCGAAGACGAAGACCGGGATGGTGTATCCGGGCCACAGGTCCGTCTTGCCGATCCCGCCGAAGCCGACGAAGTCGGAGGTCCAGCCGACGAGTGAGCCCTTGTCGGCGCCGAAGGCCATGGAGAAGCCGTAGAGGACCCAGAGGATGGTGATGATCCCGAGGCTGATGAAGCTCATCATCAGCATGTTGAGGGTGCTCTTGACGCGGACCATGCCTCCGTAGAAGAAGGCCAGGCCCGGGGTCATCAGCATCACCAGGGCGGAACAGATGAGCATGAAGCCTGTGTTGGCGGACGACAGCTTGGGTGCGTCCGCCGCGAGCATGACGGCTGGTGCCATCGGCGTCTCCTCGTCGGTCGGTAGGCCCGTGCGGGTGAGGCCTCGGGCGGTCCGGGAAGCGATTCCCGGCCATGAGGGGTGGGCCGGTTATGCGCCATGAGATTGACGCAGCGCGGTTTCGGTGGACGCCCCTCGTTGTTTCGCCGGGGTGACGAAGACGCCTGCTGTGTTACGCGTCGGTGAATCGCGTGCGCGCGGGGACGCGCCGAAAGGCACGGCGAGCCGGGCAGGACGCGGAGTGCGAAGAGATGGGGGAACCACGGGGAGCCGGGCGCGCGGGGGCCGCAGGCGCGGGAGCGCCGGGGCGCGAGGACCGGCCGGGGAAAGGGTTCGGCCGGGGAAAGGGTTCGGTCGGCAGAGGTCCGGCCGCGGGCGGCCTTCCGATGACCTGGCATGGGGGAGCCGAGTCGGGCAGTTCGGGAGGGCCGGCCGCGGCCGGGGTTCGGTGGGCCGCCGGTGTCTCAGACGGCCTCGGCCGTCTCGGGTAGCTCGGCGGCGAGCTGCTCGGTGAGGTCGATGACCTCGCTGAGGTCGCCGAAGTCGCGTACGGCGTTGTCGACGGTCTTGCGGATACGGGTGTTCACGCGCTCGGAGCGGACCTTCTTGGCCACCTTCATGGCCTGTGTGACATAGCGGGTGCTCTGCTCGGGCTCGCGCTGGAGCAGGTGGACGGTGGCCATGCCGATGAGGTTGAGCGCGTAGGACCGCTGGTGTTCACGGTCGTCGGCGAATAACTGGACGGCCTTCTCCATGAGGGGTTCGGCGAGCGAGGCGTACGCGGGGCTGCGGCCGGCGACGTAGGCGAGGTCGCGGTAGGAGTGGCTGTTCTCGCCGTACAGCTCGGCCTCGGAGAAGAAGCGGATCCAGTCGGGGTCCGGCTCGTCCCAGTCCTCGGCGTCGGCGAAGGCGTCCTCGGCCATCCGCACCGCGCGCTTGCACCTGCCGGGCTGGCCCATGTTGGCGTAGGCGCGGGCCTCCATCGCATACAGCATGGACTGGGTGCGCGGGCCGGCGCAGTCGCGGCTGCCGTACTGGGCGAGGTGGACGAGTTCCAGCGCGTCCTCGGGCCGGCCGAGGTGGATCATCTGCCGGCTCATGCTGGACAGGACGTAGGAGCCCAGCGGCTTGTCGCCGGCCTCCTTGGCGGCGTGCAGGGCGAGCACGAAGTACTTCTGCGCGGTGGGCTGCAGCCCGACGTCGTAGCTCATCCAGCCGGCCAGTTCGGCGAGCTCCGCGGCGACCTTGAACAGCCGCCTGGTGGTGGCCTCGGGCTGCGGTTCCTGGAGGAGGTCCGTCACCTCGTGCAGCTGGCCGACGACCGCCTTGCGGCGCAGGCCGCCGCCGCACTGGGCGTCCCACTGCCGGAACATCTTGGTGGTGGTCTCCAGCAGCTCCAGCTCGGGGCGGGACAGCCGGCCGGGGCGGCGGGCCGCGGCCGGCTCGGGCTCGCGGGAGGGGGACGGGGGCGTGGGCACGAGCCAGCGCTGCAGCGGCTCGATCAGCGACGGGCCGGCCGACAGCACCAGCGAGCTCCCGAGGAAGCCGCGCCGCGCCAGCATCAGGTCGCTGCGGGAGAACTCGCTGAGCAGGGCCACCGTCTGCGGGCCCGTCCAGGGCAGGTCGACGCCGGTCACGGAGGGCGACTGGCGGGCGCTGCGCAGGCCGAGGTCCTCCACGGAGACCACGCATCCGAAGCGCTCGGAGAACAGCTCCGACAGGATCCTGGGGATCGGCTCGCGCGGATTCTCCCCGTCCAGCCAGCGGCGCACGCGGGAGGTGTCGGTGGAGATGTGGTTGGCGCCCAACTGACGGGCCCGGCGGTTGACCTGGCGGGCGAGCTCGCCCTTGGACCAGCCGCTGCGCACGAACCACGAGGCGAGCAGTTCGTTCGGGCGCTTGTCCCCACTCGCAGCGTTCGTCCCGCCACCGCCGTTGCCGCTCACTGGAACGCCCCCATTCCTGAGACCACTTGTCGCTGAGTGCGCCAAGCCCTATCAGAATGCCGGTCGGCACCGCCGCCCGTCCGTCGGTTCTCGGCCTTCGAACGGGAAGGCGACTTGCCTCCGGCATACCCACGAGCGGATGTGCCCCCAGGACTCGCACACTCACAGTAATCCCACGATCACCGGTACGGCCATGCGGATCCTGGAAACGCCACCATTCGCCACCCCTTCGAATGAACTCTCGGCGGCCATGTCGCGATTCACTTGACACCACACGTCCACGAGCGGGTGGAGCGGTGCACCGGAGGGCGCGCGTCGCCGACCGCACCACCCCGAGTGCTTCCGGACGCCGTCTGAACTCCGCGGCGCCGGGCAGGGACTCGAAGACGGAGAGTCACCGCACGCATCCGCCGCGTAACCATCGAGGCGGCGGACCCGTTGGAGGGGGCATGGGCTTCACGATCGGCGGCATGCGCGAGAACCGTACCGGCACGCGACGGCGCGGCCGGTCGTACCGCTCGTCGGAGTGCACGGCGGTGGCCGAGTACACGGGACTGTGGGGCTGGGACGTGGCGCGCGGCGCGCGGGCCGTCGGCGGCGCCTGTTCGTGCGGCCGTGCCGACTGCGCGGCGCCGGGCGCCCATCCCCTGGAGTTCGCCCCGGCGATCCCGGCCGGAGCCACGCTCGACGAGGTGACCAGGGCGTGGGCCGAGGTGCCGGGGGCCGCGGTCATGCTGGCGGTCGGGCGCGCGTTCGACGTGATCGAGGTGGCCGAGGGCACCGGGCGCTGCGCCCTGGCCCGGATGGAGCGCATGGGCCTCCCCCTGGGCCCGGTGACCGTGAGCCCGGACGGCCGCGCCCACTTCTTCGTCGCCCCGGGCGCCGCCGCCGAGCTGCCCGCCCTGCTGTACCGCATGGGCTGGGACGACCCCGCCGCCCTCGATCTGCGCGGTCTCGGACCGGGCGCGTACCTGACGGCCCCGCCCTCCGACCGCGGCGGCCGCGGCCCGGTCCGCTGGCTGCGGCGCCCCGCCCTGGACACGGCGAACCCGCCGGAGGCCCGTCTGCTGCTGGGCACGCTGGCGTACGTGGCCCTCCGTTCACGGGCGTAGCCCGGCCCCGTCCTCGGCCCCGCCCCGCGCGGGCTGCCCGCTCGTACGACAGCGCCCGTCCCCCTGGTTCCGGGGACGGGCGCTGTGGTGGGTGAGGGAGACCGGTCAGTCTCCGATGAGGGCGTCAACGAACGCCTCCGGCTCGAACGGCGCGAGGTCGTCCGCGCCCTCGCCGAGACCGATCAGCTTGACCGGCACGCCCAGCTCGCGCTGGACGGCGACCACGATGCCGCCCTTGGCCGTGCCGTCCAGCTTGGTCAGCACGATGCCGCTGATGTCGACGACCTCGGCGAAGACCCGGGCCTGGACCAGGCCGTTCTGTCCGGTGGTGGCGTCGAGGACGAGCAGCACCTCGTCCAGCGGGGCGTGCTTCTCGACGACGCGCTTGACCTTGCCGAGCTCGTCCATGAGCCCGGTCTTGGTGTGCAGGCGGCCGGCGGTGTCGATGAGCACCACGTCGACGCCCATCTCCTTGCCCTCCTTCACCGCGTCGAAGGCGACGGAGGCGGGGTCGCCGGCCTCCGGGCCGCGCACGGTGTGGGCGCCGACCCTCTCGCCCCAGGTCTGCAGCTGGTCGGCGGCGGCGGCGCGGAAGGTGTCGGCGGCGCCGAGGACGACCGTGCGCCCGTCGGCCACCAGGACGCGGGCGAGCTTTCCGGTGGTGGTGGTCTTGCCGGTGCCGTTGACGCCGACGACCATCACGATGCCCGGCTTGCGGCCGTCCGGCTCGGTGCGCACCGTGCGGTCGACGTCGGTGCCGACCAGCGTGAGCAGTTCCTCGCGCAGCAGGGTGCGCAGCTCGGCGGGGGTGCGGGTGCCGAGCACGCGAACCCGCTCGCGCAGCCGCTCGACCAGCTCCTGGGTGGGCTGCACGCCGACGTCGGCGGTCAGCAGGGTGTCCTCGATCTCCTCCCAGGTCTCCTCGTCGAGGTGCTCGCGGGACAGGAGGGTGAGCAGGCCCTTGCCCAGGGCGTTCTGCGACCGGGAGAGGCGGGCGCGGAGCCGGACCAGACGGCCGGCCGTCGGCTCCGGGACCTCGATCGCGGGTGCCGGAAACTCCTCGACGACGGGCGGCTCCTCCACGACGACGGGAGAAGACGCGTCGGGGAGGTCCACCTCCTCGATCGTCCGCCGCGTTTCCTCGCGCGGCGTCTCGGCCTCTTCGCCGACTTGCGGCTCGGCCGGAGGGGCGGTGATGTCGAGCGGACCGGGCGGCGGCGGGGGCAGCGGCTTGCGGCGCCGGCTGCCGACGACGAGCCCGCCGAGCGCGCCGAGCACCACCACGGCGATGACTACAGCAAGGATGATGGTTTCCATAACGCGTCCAGTATCAGCCATGGGTCCCGGCCGGAGGCCGTTTGTGGCTTCCGCCAGGAGACAATCGCCACCGAATGGCATGAGTCGGATCAAAGTACGATGGTGTGCATCGCGTCCGTACGCGTAGAGTCCCGACGTCGCCGTTCCCCACGACGGCGCCCTCTCCCCCCACGAACGAGGCCGGACCCTTCTTCATGAGCAAGACCGCCGAGACCGACGGCGCCCTGGAAACCCGTGGCATCGAACAGGTGCCCGACCATGAGCGCACCGCCAGGACCCGTGAGCTGTTCCCCACCTGGGTCGGCGCCAACATCAGCGTGCTGCTGCTCACCATGGGCGCCAGCCTCGTCGTGGCGTACCACCTGAACTTCTGGCAGGCGCTCGTCGTGGCCGTCGCCGCGCCCGTCGTGTCGTACGGCCTGGTCGGGCTGATCGGCATCGCGGGCAAGCGCGGCGGAGCGCCCGGCATGGCGCTGTCCCGCGCGGTGTTCGGCCAGCGCGGCAACCTGCTGCCCGGTTCGCTGATCTGGATCGCCCGCTGGGGCTGGGAGACGATCAACGCGGTGACCGGCGCGTACGCCGTGCTCACCATCCTGAAGATCCTGTTCGGCGTGTCCGCGAACAGCGCGCTGGACCTGGTGACGCTGCTGGCGTTCGTCGTCGCCACCTTCGCGATCTCCGGGCTCGGCATCAACGCCGTGCAGAAGTGCAACAAGTACGCCGCCTACCTGTTCGGCGTCTTCTCGGTGCTGGTCCTCGGCTATCTGGTCGTGGACACCGACTGGTCGGCGGTCTTCGACCACTCCGCCGGTTCCACGGCCGCGGTCATCACCGGGATCGGCATGATCGCCGCGGGCGGCGTCAGCTGGATCCCGACCGCGCCGGACTTCACCCGGTACCTGCCGCGCACCGCCTCCTCCAAGGCGATCGTCGGCACCTCGGTCGGCGGCGCCGGCGTCGTCGTGCTGCCGATGGTGCTGATGGGCGCGGTGATGGCGGTCTCCACGCCCGATCTGGCCTCGGCCGCCGACCCGGTCTCCTTCCTCGGCGAGATCCTGCCGACCTGGATCGCGGTGCCGTACCTGCTGACGGCGCTGGTCGGCATGCTGCTGATCAACTCGATGTCGATGTACTCGGCGGGCTTCACCGCGCAGACCCTCGGCTTCAAGGTGCCGCGGCACTGGGCGGTCTCGGTCAACGCCGTCATCTCGCTGGCCTTCGGCGGGGTGCTGATGCTGGTGGCGACCAGCTTCATGGGCTCGTTCATCGCCTTCCTGTCGCTGCTCGCGGTCGCCTTCTCCGCCTGGGTCGGCGTCTTCGGCGCGGACATGCTGCGGCGCACCGAGTACGACGGCCGGGCCATGGCCGACACCACGCGCACCAGCGCCTACTGGTACCGGGGCGGCTTCTCGCCCGCCGCGGTGGCGGCGTGGGCGATCGGTCTGGCAGCGGGCCTGATGTTCACCACCTCGGACTGGTTCACCGGCCCCCTCGCGACGGGCAACGTCATCGGCGAGTACGGCCTCGGCTGGGTCGCCACGATCGTGGTCTCCGGCCTGCTGTACCTGGCGCTGCCCAAGCCGGCCGTGGTGACGCCGGCCGCCGAGGAGGCCACCGGGGAGCGCGCCGGACAGCCGGAGTCGCTGACCGTCTGAGCCCCGCGCACCCGCCTCACGTACCGAAGTCCCCCTCCCGCCTGACCGGAGGGGGACTTCCGCGTGTCTGCGGGGCGCCGGAACTCCGTGGCCCCCGCGCGGCGGCGCGTGCCGCACTGATCCCCATGACTGTGCTGGTGGTGGGCTTCGTCCGGGTGCCTGACGGAGAGACGCGCGTCCTCGACGCGCCGGACGAGGTGTTCCGGTCCCGGCGGCGGTTCCGGGTCCTGGCGTACGGGGGGGCGGGGTCCGGAGTCCGTACGCTCGCTGGGCGCGCGGTCACCGCCGGTGCCGGCCGAGGAGATCATGAGGGTC
Organism: Streptomyces sp. NPDC018610; assembly: GCF_044391765.1. Classification (NCBI taxonomy): domain Bacteria; kingdom Bacillati; phylum Actinomycetota; class Actinomycetes; order Kitasatosporales; family Streptomycetaceae; genus Streptomyces; species Streptomyces sp. NPDC018610. The sequence goes on along the minus strand of NZ_JBISAL010000012.1, from coordinate 178,269 downwards.
GAGGCCGAGCAGGGGCCGGGGCCGCTGCGCGAGGTCGCCCTGCCGCGCGAGCGGCTGGCCGAGGTCGCGCTGCGGACCGGGCGGCCACGGACGGTCCAGGAGCACGCCGAGGAGCACGCCGAGGAGCACCGGGGCCGGATCGCGGTCCGGCTCGGGATCGTCGGGGACGGCGCCCGCAAGGCCCTGGGGTTCGGCGGCGGTGTCCTGGTCCGGTGACCGGCGTCGGCCGTCGGCCCCCGGGACCGCGGCCCGTCGCATGCGAAACCGCCGCCCCCGTCCGGTCGGAACCGGCGGGGGCGGCGGTGGATACGAGGAGAGGGCAGCGGGGATTGGGCCCGTCTCCTCGGCCTCGGGGGGGCCGGGGGAGCCGCGGGTTCGCGGGGCTCCGTACGGAGTCCGGGCGCGCGGCTCCCGTGGGCTCAGCCCATCTCCTCCAGTGCCTTGCCCTTCGTCTCCTTGACGAACTTGAGGACGAACGGGATGGAGAGCGCGGCGAAGACCGTGTAGATGATGTACGTCCCGGAGAGGTTCCAGTCGGCCAGCGACGGGAAGCTCGCGGTGATGGCCCAGTTGGCGATCCACTGCGCGGAGGCGGCCACACCGAGGGCGGCGGCGCGGATCCGGTTCGGGAACATCTCGCCGAGGAAGACCCACACGACCACGCCCCAGGACAGGGCGAAGAAGAGGACGAAGACGTGGGCGGCGACCAGGGCGACCCAGCCCTGTGTGGCGGGCAGCTTGCCGTCGACCAGCGGGTGCGAGAACGCCCAGGCCTCCAGCGCCAGGCCGACGACCATGCCGGCCGAGCCGACCAGGGCGAGCGGCTTACGGCCGACGCGGTCCACGAAGATCATCGCGATCACGGTGCCGACGATGTTGATGATCGATGTCGTGAAGGAGTAGAAGAACGACTGCGACGGGTCGACGCCGACCGACTGCCACAGCGTCGAGGAGTAGTAGAACGCGACGTTGATGCCGACGAACTGCTGGAAGACCGACAGGCCGATGCCGATCCAGACGATCGGCTTGAAGAAGAAGCCGCCGCCGAGCAGGTCCTTGAAGGTGGACTTGTGCTCGCGCTTCATGGCGCTCTCGATCTCGTGCACGCGCGCGTCGAGGTCGACGTCCTTGCCCTCGACCTCGGCCAGGATCTCGCGGGCCCGCTCACGGCGGCCGACGGAGAGCAGGAAGCGCGGGGACTCGGGGATCGCGAAGGAGAGCAGGCCGTACAGGACGGCCGGGACGACCATGACGCCCAGCATGACCTGCCAGGCCTCCAGGCCCATCAGCTTGCCGCGCTGGTCGCCGCCGGCCGCGTTGAGCAGGCCCCAGTTGACCAGCTGGGAGATGGCGATACCGACGACGATCGCGGCCTGCTGGAAGGAGCCGAGCCGGCCGCGGTAGGCGGGCGGGGAGACCTCGGCGATGTAGGCCGGGCCGATCACCGAGGCCATGCCGATGGCGAAGCCGCCGATGACCCGCCACATGGCGAGGTCCCACAGGGCGAAGGGCAGGGCCGAGCCGACGGCGCTGATGGTGAACAGGACCGCGGCGATCTGCATGCAGCGGATGCGGCCGATGCGGTCGGCTATGCGGCCGGCGGTCGCGGCGCCGATGGCGCAGCCGATCAGTGCGATGGCGATGACCTGCGCCAGCACCGCGGAACCGACGTCATAGCGGTCCCGGATGGCCTCGACGGCGCCGTTGATCACGGAGCTGTCGTAGCCGAAGAGGAAGCCGCCCATGGCCGCCGCCGCGGCGATGAAGATGACGTGCCCGAGATGATCGGGGTGAGCCGTGGCTCCTGGCCTGGGTGCCTGCGCTGTGCTGGTCACGTGTACTCCTCGGGCACACCGGCAACGCTGCCGGGGTGGGGGGTCTGCCCTCAGATCGTGAGACCTGAAGGTAAAAGCAACGTTGCAGAGACTATGCCTTCAATTTTCGAAGTCAAGAGTTCCCCTGCTGTGACTTTGACCCACCCGCGTGGCGAGCTTGCGTTCAAGTATTGAAATCAAGTATCGGACAAGGTCCGTCTACCCCGAAGTCACGTGTGCACGCGGGGCCCTGATCACGAAACGGACGAAGGGGGCGAGGGGCCTGCGCGGGGTCGGCGCGGGCGCCGGCTGATGACCAAGGGGCCGGGGGCGGGGTCAGCGCAGGCGCTGGCTGATGACCTTCGAGACGCCGTCGCCCTGCATGGAGACGCCGTACAGCGCGTCGGCGACCTCCATCGTGCGTTTCTGGTGCGTGATCACGATCAGCTGCGAGGCCTCCTGCAGCTCCTGCATGATCCGGATGAGCCGCTGGAGGTTGGTGTCGTCGAGTGCCGCCTCGACCTCGTCCATGACGTAGAACGGGCTCGGCCTGGCCTTGAAGATGGAGACCAGCAGCGCGACGGCCGTCAGCGAGCGCTCGCCGCCGGAGAGCAGCGACAGCCGCTTCACCTTCTTGCCCGGCGGGCGCGCCTCGACGTCCACGCCGGTGGTGAGCATGTTCTCGGGGTCGGTCAGCACGAGCCGGCCCTCGCCGCCGGGGAAGAGCCGGCTGAAGACGCCCTCGAACTCGCGCGCGGTGTCCCGGTAGGCCTCGGTGAAGACCTGTTCGACGCGCTCGTCCACCTCCTTGACGACCTGGAGCAGGTCGGCGCGGGTCTTCTTCAGGTCGTCGAGCTGCTCGCTGAGGAACTTGTGGCGCTCCTCCAGGGCCGCGAACTCCTCCAGCGCCAGCGGGTTGACCTTGCCGAGCTGCTGGTAGGCGCGCTCGGCGGCCTTGAGCCGCTTCTCCTGCTCGGCCCGCACGAAGGGCCGGGGCCGGTTGCGGGGATGGTCCGGGTCCTCGGGCAGCTCCTCGCCCTCGGCGGGCAGCGAGGGCGGGACGAGCTGGTTCGGCCCGTACTCCGCCACCAGGACGGCCGGCTCCACGCCCAGCTCCTCCAGGGCCTTGGCCTCCAGCTGCTCGATCCGCAGCCGTTTCTCGGCGCCCAGCACCTCGCCGCGGTGCACGGAGTCGGTCAGCTTGTCGAGCTCGCCCTTCAGGTCGCGGCCCTCGGTGCGGGCGGCGGTCAGCTCCTGCTCGCGCAGGGCCTTGGCGTCCTCGGCGGCGGCGCGCTCCCGCTCGGCGCGGCCGAGGGAGACCTCGACGTGCGCCAGCAGCTGCCGGGCGCCGGAGGCGACGGCCCCGGCGACGGCCGCCTCGTGGCGCAGCCGGGCACGCCGCTGCTCGGCGCGCGCGCGTGCCTCGCGTTCGGCGCGGGCGGCCCGGTCGAGGGAGTCGGCGCGGCCGGCCAGCGACTTGACGCGCTCCTCGTGGGTGCGGACCTGGAGGCGGGCCTCCATCTCGGTCTGGCGGGCGTTGGCCCCGTCCGCGGCGAGCCGGTCACGCAAGTAGGTGTCGGGTTCCTCCTCGACGGGCGCCTCCTCGGCGACGGCGAGCCGTTCGGCGAGTTCCGCCACCTCCTGGAGGGCGTCGTCGAGGGCTTCCTGGGCGCGGGCGGCGGCGGCCGTGGAGCGTTCGGCCTCGCCCGCGGCGCCGCGCGCCTGTCCGGCGAGCCGGCCGAGCTGCTGGGCGACCGCCGACTTCTCCCGGTCGGCGGCCCGCCACCGCTCCCCCAGCTCCTCGACCAGCGCGGCGCACTCCTTGCGCCGTTCCCCGGCCCGCTGCTGCGCCTCGGCCAGCTCCTCGCAGCGCACGGCGAGTTCCGCCAGCTCGGCGGCTGCCTCGTCCACGGAGGCCTGGACCTCCAGCAGGCTGGGCGCGCCGGCCGACCCGCCGTGCGCGAAGTGCGCCCCGAGCAGGTCGCCCTCGGCGGTGACGGCGGTGAGGCGCGGGTGCGCGCGGACCAGCTCCTCGGCGTCCTCCAGGGTGTCGACGACGACGATGCCGTGCAGCAGCCTGCGCACGGCGGGCATGAGTTCGACGGGTCCGCTGACGAGGTCCGCGGCGAAGGGGCGCCCGGCGACGGGACCGTCCGGGCCGGGGCCGGGCCCGGGGGCGGCCGGAACCACCGGGCCGTCCGTCGCCCCGGTGGCCGCCGGGGACGACGCCGGGGGCGCGGCCGGGGCCGTCACGGGGTCTTCCGGGGCTCCGGCGAGCAGGAGCGCGGCCCGGCCCGCGTCCTGTTTGCGCAGCAGGCGCAGGGCGTCGGCCGCGGCGGTGGGGGTGGTGACGGCGAGCGCGTCGGCCGCCGTGCCGAAGGCGGTGGCGAGGGCGGTCTCATGGCCGGGGGCGACGGTGAGGAGTCCGGCCGCCGGGCCGAGCAGTCCGGTGAGGCGGTCCGCGGCGTCGAGCAGGGCGCCGGTGCCGTCCTTGCGGCGCAGCCCCAGCGCCAGGGCGTCGTGCCGGGCCCGGGTGGCCGCGCGTTCGCGTTCCGCGGCGGTGGCCGCCTCGCGGGCGGCGGTGAACGCGGCCTCGGCCTCGGCCAGCGCGGTCTTCGCCGTCTCGTGCCGCTCGGCGAGTTCGTCCTCGTCGGCGTCCAGGCCGTCGACCTCGGTCTTCAGCGCCTCGTACTCCTCCTGGGCCCGTACGGCGCGGTCCTGGGCCTCGTCGCGGGCGGCGGCCAGACGGTCGATCTCGGCCTGGGCGGAGCCGGCGCGGGAACGGGCCGCGTTCACCTGGCCGGCGAGCCTGGCCAGGCCCTCGCGGCGGTCGGCGATGGCCCGGGCGGCGTCCTTGAGGCGGCGTTCCTCGGCGGCGAGTTCGCCCTCCAGCTCGGCGCGGTGGGCGACGGTGTCCTCCAGCGCCCGCTGGGCGGCCTCCAGGGCGGCCTCCAGTTCGGCTTCCTGCTCTCGGACGCGGGCGGCCTCGCGCTCCAGGTCCTCGGGGTCACGGCCGCGCCGCTCCTCGTCGGGCGCGGAAGTGGCGCTCCTGACCCGGGCGTCGGCGAGGGAGATCGTGCCGCGGACGCGTTCGGCCAGCTGGGAGAGTTCGTACCAGGTCTGCTGGGCCTGGGTGAGGCGCGGGGTGAGGCGGCGCACCTCGTCCTCCAGGCCGGCCTCGCGCCTGAGCGCACCGGCCAGTTCCCGTTCGGCGGCCTCCTTGCGTTCCTTGAGGGCGGCCTCGTCGGCGATCTCGGCGTCCAGTGCCTGCCTGAGGCGTACGAGGTCGTCGGCGAGCAGGCGCAGGCGGGCGTCGCGCAGGTCGGCCTGGATGACGGCGGCCCGCCGGGCGACCGCGGCCTGGCGGCCCAGCGGCTTGAGCTGGCGGCGCAGTTCGTCGGTGAGGTCCTGGACGCGGGAGAGGTTGGCCTGCATCGAGTCCAGCTTGCGGAGCGCCTTCTCCTTGCGCTTGCGGTGCTTGAGGACGCCGGCGGCCTCCTCGATGAAGGCGCGGCGGCCGGTGGGGTCGGCGTGCAGGACGGAGTCGAGCTGGCCCTGTCCGACGATGACGTGCATCTCGCGGCCGATGCCGGAGTCGGACAGCAGTTCCTGGATGTCCAGGAGACGGCAGGTGTCGCCGTTGATCTGGTACTCGCTGCCGCCGTTGCGGAACATGATCCGCGTGATGGTGACCTCGGCGTACTCGATGGGCAGGGCCCCGTCGGAGTTGTCGATGGTCAGGGACACCTCGGCGCGGCCCAGCGGGGGGCGGCCGGTGGTGCCGGCGAAGATGACGTCCTCCATCTTGCCGCCGCGCAGCGATTTGGCGCCCTGCTCGCCCATGACCCAGCTGAGCGCGTCCACGACGTTGGACTTGCCCGAGCCGTTCGGGCCGACGACGCACGTGATCCCCGGTTCGAAGCGGAGCGTGGTCGCGGAGGCGAACGACTTGAAGCCGCGGAGGGTCAGGGCCTTGAGGTGCACGCCGTCGGACTCTACCCGCCGCCGACAGACCACTCCACGAACCCTCGCGACCGCGCGGTTTCACCCGAGAGCATGCAGGGCACACCAGACGTTGAAGAGGGTGAAAGGATGCGCGGGGGAAGGCCGGGGGCGGGGGGCAAGAAAGAAGGGACGCCGAAGCGTCCCTTGCAACTCTGACGACTGAGCGGTTGATACGGGCAGCCCAACCACTGTGTCCGTTGAGCGATGCAGTGATCAGGTGAGCGCAGGCTCCGCCTGGTGTGCGTCGACACGCTCCATGATCCTGTCGTGAGAAGCGGCAGCCGTCAGCGCGTCGTTCTCCGCCTGGATCCGTCCAAGCTCGGATTCCAGGTCCTGGACGCGTTGCTGGAGCCGTCGCATCTCGGCGAGGAGTCGAGGGTCGGAGCCGCCGACGTAACCGAGAAGCGCCTTTGCCATGATGGATGGTCCTCCACAATGAGTGACCGACCGAAGCGGTGCGGGTCGTGAGGGATTCGCACCCGCGGTGCTTGGCACTGTTGAGTTGTGGTGCCGTTCATCCATGCCAAACAGCTAAGGTGCGCGGGCTTTCAGCGTCTCACCAAAAAGTTTGACGGTCAACACGATCACACCCCGTGTCGGTGGGCGTCCCGGGGGCGCGCGACCGGAAAAGGTGGCGCTGCGGCTCCTGCGGGCCCCTCGGGGCGTGGCGGTCATCCTGCCGTGCGCGGTCTGCCGGGGCAAGCGCCTTCCGCCGACCACCTGCTCTTTTCCCCCCGGGCAGTTGCCCGCGGCAGATGCGCCGGCCGGTGTCCGGTGGAGGCCGTGGCCGCCTCAGCGGATCGCGAAGCCGTCGTAGCCGCCACGCGGTGTGTCCCAGATCTCGGTGACGCCCTCCACGCTGCCCGGCGTGTCGTCGCCCTGGAGCCAGTCGAGGAGCTTCTGACAGGCCTCGCGCGCCCCCTCGGCGACGACCTGCACGCGTCCGTCGCCGAGATTGAGGGCGAAGCCGCTGAGACCGCCGATCTCCAGTGCCCTCGCCCGCGTGAACCAGCGGAAACCCACGCCCTGGACGTGTCCACGCACCCAGGCGACCAGTCGAACATCCTCGCTCATGAGTGCAACCTAACCGGGCAATGTCTCTCCGGGCACGTCCGCCCCCCGCGTCATGCGGTACCGTCCCCACCCAATGAATCTCATATGAAACTCACTCGATCGAGTGAGTCTGGTTGGCCGCGACGGCTCAGCGCGCGCGTCGGCCGAGGGGACGAGGAAGGCCAGGACATGGGACGCCACCGACGCTCGGACGCCGGCCGCGCCGCCACGGACCGTGCCACGGGGGACACAGACACGCACGGCTCGTACGGGCGGGGCCGTGGCCCGGGGGACTCGTACCCGGACGACGGCATGGGCATCGCGCCCTATCTGAACCCGGAGAGGTACACCGACGCCTACGCGAAGGCGCGGGAGTACCTCTTCGCGACCGACGACGACTACGCCCGCGCCACGGACACGGTGGTCTTCCCGCCCGAGGGCTACAGCCCCTCGCAGGGGCCGCGCGCTCGTGGCCGCCGCCGCAGGAGGAAGGCGGCGACGCCGGTCCGCACGGGCCTGCTCGGCGTCTCGGCGGCGGTCGCCCTAGGCACCGTCGCGGTCGCCACCGGCGCGGTGCCCGGACTGCAGAACTACAAGCTGGGCGGGGACAGCAGCGCCGGCGCGGACAAGGTGCAGGCCGCCGGCACGCCCACGAACAGCGCGGGCCCGCAGGGCGGCACGTCCGGCGGGGTGCTCCCGGACGGCAGGACCGCCGCGCCCGCCGCCGGGCGCGGGGCGGAGCGGCCGGCCTCGCCGACGCACTCCGCCGCCCGGCCCTCGGCGACCGCGAGCCCGTCCGCCCCGTCCGCGTCGGCGAGCCGTTCCGCCGCGGCGCCGGCGAAGCCGCCCGCGGCCGGGCCGACGACCGGGCCGGCCGGCACGGGGGCGCCGCGGACGACCGCCCCGGCCCAGCCCGCCACCAAGGTCCCGCAGCAGCGGACCCAGCCCCCGGTGACGGGCTCCCCGCAGGCCGCGGCCGAGGCGGAGGTGCTGAGCCTGGTCAACCAGGAGCGGGCACAGGCGGGCTGCAGCCCCGTCACCGCGAACAGCGCGCTGGCCTCCCTGGCGGAGGACTTCAGCAAGGCCATGGCCGACGAGGGCTTCTTCGACCACACCGATCCCAGCGGCGCGTCCCCGTGGGACCGGGCGGCGAAGCTCGGCATCACCGACCTGGGCGGCGAGAACATAGCCCGGGGCCAGGCGGACGCGGCGGCGGTCATGGACGCCTGGATGAACAGCCCCGGCCACCGCGCCAACATCCTCGACTGCGACTTCAAGACCCTCGGCGTCGGCGTGCACTTCGGCGCGGGCGGCCCGTGGTGGACCCAGGACTTCGGCTACTGAGGCCCGGCGGGGCGTGCTTCGGGCGCTGACGCCCGGGCGGGGACTCTGGGCGGTCTCCTGGTCGGCGCGGGACGGAGGTGGGCGCCCGTCCGAACGGGTGGCGTGGGCTGGGGGCGGGCGCTGTCCGACGGGTGGCGGAGCCTGGGGGCGGGCGCTGTCCGACGGGTGGCGGGGCCTGGGGGCGGGCGCTGTCCGACGGGTGGCGCTGGTCGTCCGTCGGCGCGGGCTGATGCCGGGCGTCGGCCGACGGGTGGCGCTGTGCTCGCGTACGCTCTTGTCATGAGCGGCACGCAGGAGCGCACCGAGGAGCTGGATCTCCCCTACAACGTGTTCGCCAAGGCCTGCCCCTCGCGCGGCACGCTGGAACACGTCACGGGGCGCTGGGGCGCGCTCACCGTCGGCGCCCTGCACGAAGGCTCCCTGCGCTTCAACGAACTGCGGCGCCGGGTCGACGGGGTGAGCGAGAAGATGCTGTCGCAGACCCTCCAGGCGCTGGAGCGGGACGGTCTGGTGCACCGCGAGGCCCAGCCGACGAACCCGCCGCGCGTCGACTACGAGCTGACTCCGCTGGGGCACGACGTCGCCGAACGGCTGCTGGCCCTCATCCACTGCGTGGAGGGCCGGATGGACGAGGTGCTCGCCTCCCGCGAGCGCTACGACGCCCACCGGGCCTGAATCCCGCGCCCCGGACTCCCTCGGGCGTCCCGGCTGTCCGCGTCCTCAGATCCGGCCGCCGGCGGCCGGACGGAGCCGGGGGGTGGGCTGGCACTTCGGGCAGTAGTGGCTGGAGCGGTTCATCCAGGGGCGGCGGCGCATCGGGGTGGCGCAGCGGCGGCAGGGCAGACCTTCGCGGCCGTAGGCGTCGAGGGAGCGGTCGAAGTAGCCGGACTCGCCGTTCACGTTGACGTACAGGCTGTCGAAGCTGGTGCCGCCGACGGCGAGGGCCTCGTTCATCACGTCCCGGATGTGGCCGAGGAGTTCGGCCGTGCGCGGCCGGGTCAGGGTGGCGGTGGGCCGCTCGTAGTGCAGGCGGGCCCGCCACAGCGCCTCGTCGGCGTAGATGTTGCCGACGCCGCTGATCAGCGACTGGTCGAGCAGGGCGCGCTTGACGGTGGTGCGCTTGCGGCGCAGTGCCAGGTGGAAGGCCTCGTCGTCGAACAGCGGGTCGAGGGGGTCACGGGCGATGTGCGCGATGACGTCGGGCAGCCCGTCTGGGACGGTGTCGTGCAGCGACAGGCCGCCGAAGGTGCGCTGGTCGACGAAGCGGAGCTCGGTGTCCTCCGCGTCGGCGAAGCGGACCCGGATGCGCAGGTGCTTCTCGGTGGCCGCCTCGCTCGGCTGGACCAGCAGCTGTCCGCTCATGCCGAGGTGGGCCAGGATCGCCTGGCCGCTGTCCTGGAGGGGCAGCCACAGGTACTTGCCGCGGCGGCTGGGCGTGCCGACGCGGTGGCCGGTGAGACGCCGCGCGAAGTCGTCCGGGCCCGCCAGGTGGCGGCGGACCGCGCGCGGGTGCAGCACGGCGACGTCGGCGACGGTGCGGTGGGCGACCCACCGCTCCAGGCCGCGCCGTACGACCTCCACCTCGGGCAACTCGGGCATCGCTCCCCCGCCCTCACTTCCGCGGTCGTTCGGAACAGTTACTCGTCATATGAACTGTATGGGACATGCGCCGAGCGCCCGCCCCGGGTGGGGGCGGGCGCTCGGATCGTGCTGCGGGTCAGGCGGAGGCCGGAGCCTCGTCGGCGCCGTGAGCGTCTCCGGCGGCCTCGGCCGCCTTGGCGCGCTCGTCCGCGGCGGCCTTGATGGCCCGCCACGCGGACTCGGCGGCCTGCTGCTCCGCCTCCTTCTTGCTGCGGCCGGTGCCGGTGCCGTACGAGACGCCTCCGACGCGGGCGGCAGCAGTGAAGGTCTTCTCGTGATCGGGGCCGGTCTCCGTGACCAGGTACTCGGGGACGCCGAGCCCTTCGGTCGCGGTGAGCTCCTGGAGGGACGTCTTCCAGTCCAGGCCGGCTCCGAGGTTCGAGGACTTCTCGATCAGCGGGTCGAACAGGCGGTGCACCAGTTCGGAGGCCGCGTCGAGGCCCTGGTCGAGATAGACCGCGCCGATCACCGCTTCAAGGGTGTCGGCAAGGATGGATGCCTTGTCCCGTCCGCCCGTGCCCTCTTCACCGCGGCCGAGCCGGATGAAGGAACCCAGGTCGAGGCCGCGGCCCACTTCCGCCAGCGCACGCGAGTTGACCACCGCGGCCCGAAGCTTGGCCAGCTGGCCTTCGGGAAGATCGGGGTGGGTCCGGTACAGCGTGTCCGTGACGACGAGACCGAGGACGGAGTCACCGAGGAACTCCAGCCGCTCGTTCGTCGGCAGGCCGCCGTTCTCGTACGCGTAGGAACGGTGGGTCAGGGCGCGCACCAGAAGGGCGGACTCGAGCTTGTAGCCGAGCCGCCCTTCCAGAAGCGTGTGGGACGAGGCCGTGTTGTCCGACTTCTTCCTGGCGGACATTTCCGCCTTGGCGTCAGCCGCCTTCTTGGCAGTGGACACGGTGCCTCTCACCAGCCGCTCAGACCTCGAGGACCTGGCGCTTGTTGTAGGTGCCGCAAGACGGGCACGCGATGTGCTGCTGCTTGGGCTCGTGGCAGCGCTCGCACGCAACCAGGGTGGGGACCGCAGCCTTCCACTGCGACCGGCGGTGGCGCGTGTTGCTGCGCGACATCTTCCGCTTCGGAACAGCCACGGCTACTTCTCCTGCTTCTCGTCGGGGCGTGCCGGTCGAGGCGCGCCGCCGCTCATCTCGTCCTTCTCGCCGTCTTCGAGTGAACCGGCGAGTCCCTGCAAAGCCGCCCAACGGATGTCGACGGCGTCGTGGTGGTGGTCCGGGTCGTCCGCGAGCCGTGCTCCGCACTCGGAGCACAGACCCGGGCAGTCTTCCTGGCACACCGGCTGCATCGGCAGTGCGAGCACCACCGCATCGCGCAGCAGAGGTTCGAGGTCGAAGAGTCCGTCCTCGAGGAAGAACCTGTCCTCGTCGTCCTCGGCGTCGTCGCCCGGTTCCGCGATCACACGGCCCCGGTCGTCGGCGTCAGGGTACGAGAACAGTTCCTGGAAGTCCGCTTCGAGCTCCAGCTCGACCGGCTCCAGACACCTTACGCACTCCCCCTCGGCCTGTGCACGGGCGGTGCCTGTGACGAGCACCCCTTCCATGACCGACTCGAGGCGGAGGTCGAGCTCGACCGGGGCGCCTTCCGGCACTCCGATCACCGACTGGATGCCGAGGTCCCGGGGGGCCGCGACCGTGCGGGTCAGGCGCTGCAGCGCACCAGGACGCCGCCCCAGCTCATGTGTGTCGAACACGAGAGGGTTGCGGTGGTCGAGGCGGGCGTTCTGAGCCATTCCTGCTTTCGGTTTCCGAGCTAGGAGGGACGCCGCCTGGGAGGTGTCGCCCGGGCAGCGCTGATCGCGGACGTACACGCGACCGAAGAGCCAGGATACTGGACCTTTCGCTCTCGTCCCAATCCGGCCCCGGCGGGCCGTGCGGGGACCGGCGGCGCCGGTGCGGCGCCCGGGGTCTCCCGGCGGATCGGGCCGGACGAGTCAGCGAAGTCCGCCCCGGGGGCCGTCCAGGGGTCCCCGGCCGGCCGGCCCCTGAAGTCCTTGGAGTGCGGTGCCAGAGCCCGCGAGCCCGGCGTGATCCGAACGAGAGGCCCTGGCTAGAGTCCGCGGCCCTGCTCGTACGCCCGCAGCTGCTCGGCGCTGATCATGCTGGTGTCGAAGAGGCTGGTCTCGTCGAGCGCGTAGCCCTGCTGGGGCTGCGGGCTCTGGTGACCCTGCCCCTGGGCGTGGCCCGCCTGGGCGTGCTGGGCCTGGTTCGGGTCGTAGGCGGGCGGCTGCGCGGCGTCGTAGCCCTCCTCGTAGCCCTGGTAGGCGGCGCCCGCCGCCGGGGCGTAGCCGGGGGCCGCGTACGGGTCGGCCTGCTGGTAGCCGTACGGGTCCTGCTGGGCGTCGTAGCCCTGGAAGGGGGCGCCGTCCGCCGCCGGGGCGTAGCCGGAGCCGTACGGGTCGCTCTGCGCCTGCTGGTATCCGTAGGCCGGCTGCGGTTCGTACTGCGGCTGGGGCGGTGCGGACCGCTCGGCGGCCGGGGCCGTCCGGGGTGCCGGTGCCAAGGGGGCGTCCGTGAGGGCGGCGAGGTCGGCCAGGTAGTCGGCGTCGCTGGAGTGCTGGACGGTGCTGGTGTCGTCGGCGAGGGCGCCGAGGTCGTCGGTGGCGATGCGGCCGTGCAGCTTCTGCCGGCCCCGGCCGACGGCCTCCAGGGTCTTGGCGAGGACCGCCTCGAAGGCGCCGAGCTTGGCGTCGACGTAGGCGTCGGCGTTGCGGCGCAGGGTCTCGGGGTCGTGGCTGCGCTCGGGGGCGTCCTCGTCCTCGTAGCCGTCCTCGTCGAGGCCGGGGCCGGTGCCGAGCAGCTTCTCCCGGCCGCGGCCGACCGAGCCGAGGGTCTTGGTGAGGACCACCTCGAAGTTGGCGAGCTTGGAGTCGACGTAGTCGTCGGCCTCGGCGCGGACCTCCTCGGCCTCCTGGCGCGCCTCGGTGAGGATCCGGTCGGCCTCGGTCTGGGAGCGGCGGGCGACCTCGGTGCCGGAGACCAGCGAGCCGCGCTCGGCGTGCGCGGACTCGATGATCCGGTCGGCCTCGCGCCGGGCCTCCTCGACCATCTGCTCGCGGTCGCCGATCAGTTCCTGGGCCTGCGCGAGCGAGCCGGGCAGGGCCTGGCGCACCTCTTCGAGCAGCGCGAGCAGATCGGCGCGGTTGACCACGCACGACGCCGACATGGGCATGGACCGGGCGCCGGAGACCGTGGCCACGATCTCGTCGAGCTTCTTCTGCACGTCCACGGTGTGCTCGCCACTCTCTACCGATGTGCGGGTAACGGACGGGACGACTGTACGACCACCGGGCGGCCGCGGGACACCGGGTGACGCCGGGTCAGCGGCTCAGTCCCGCGCCAGCCGCTCGGTGAGGACCTCCAGGACCTGCGGCGGCACCAGGTGGGAGACGTCGCCGCCCCAGGCCGCGACCTCCTTGACCAGGGAGGAGGACAGGAAACTGTAGGTGGGGTTGGTGGGCACGAAGAGCGTCTCGACGCCGGAGAGCCCGTTGTTCATCTGGGCCATCTGGAGTTCGTAGTCGAAGTCGCTGACGGCGCGCAGGCCCTTGACGATGGCGGGAATCTCGCGCTGCTTGCAGAAGTCGACGAGCAGGCCGTGGAAGGCCTCGACGCGGACGTTGCCGTAGTCGGCGGTGACCTGCCGGATGAGGTCGATCCGCTCGTCGATCTCGAACAGGCCCTTCTTGGACTGGTTGATCATCACCGCCACGTAGACCTCGTCGTACAGACGGGAGGCGCGGGCAATGATGTCGAGGTGTCCGTTGGTGATCGGGTCGAACGACCCGGGACAGACGGCACGGCGCACTTGCGTTCCCTCGCTCTCCGGTCCGGTCATCGTGCGTCTTCGCACGTAGAGGCGGCGCGACCGTACCAAAACGTTCCCTCGCCGTAGCGACGGGCCCGGAGCGCGTCGAAACCGTCCGGCCACCTGAATTCACCGCCTCTGGTGCTGCGCTCCACGGTGACGAGGGCTTGACCGCCGAGCCAGCCCTGCGAGCGGAGTGTGAGCAGGATCTCGCGAAGATCGTCGTCGGAGACGGCGTACGGCGGGTCCAGGAAGACGAGGTCGTACGGCTCGGCGGGGGGCGGCGACTGGACGATCTGTTCCGCTTTGCCCGCCCGCACCTCGGCGCCGGGCAGGCCGAGGGACCGCACGTTCTCCCGGATGACGCGGGCCGCGCGGGCGTCGGCCTCGACGAGCAGGGTGTGGCCGGCGCCGCGGGAGAGCGCCTCCAGGCCGACGGCGCCGGAGCCGGCGTACAGGTCCAGGACCCGTTCGCCGTCGAGGGGGCCGCCGAGGAGGGACTGCCAGGTGGAGAACAGGCCCTCGCGCGCCCGGTCGGAAGTGGGGCGGGTGCCGGTCCCGGGCGGGACGGCCAGGCGGCGTCCGCCGGCTGTGCCGGCGATCACGCGAGTCATCTTCGGGTCCTTGGTCGTGGGTGCGCTGTGGGTTCAGTCTCGCAGGCGGGACGCGGGGTGCCGCGCCTTGTGGGCGGCGGCCGACGCGTCGGCGGGTCGGGACGGGTCGCGTCCGCGCGCGGCGCCGGCGGGGCCCGCTCCTCGGGCGCCACGGGTCGGCGGGGCCCGCGCTCCTCGGGCGGCTCGGGCGGCTCGCGGGCCTCGACCACCCCAGGCGTCTGCCTCAGCCCTTTTCCAGGTACTGCTCCTTCTCGTCGTCCAGGAGGGCGTCCAGCGCCGTCCGCAGGCCGGGCAGGCCGGTGAGCTCCGGGTCCGCGGCGACGACCGCCGTGGCCTCCTGCCGCGCCTCGGCGATGATCTCCTCGTCGTCGATGACCGCGAGGACGCGCAGGCTGGAGCGGGCCCCGGACTGGGCCTGGCCGAGGACGTCGCCCTCGCGACGCTGTTCGAGATCGATGCGGGAGAGCTCGAAGCCGTCGAGGGTGGCGGCCACCGCGTTCAGCCGCTGGCGGGCCGCGCTCGCCTCGGGCATCTCGGTGACCAGCAGGCACAGTCCCGGCGCGGAGCCGCGGCCGACGCGCCCGCGCAGCTGGTGGAGCTGGGAGACGCCGAAGCGGTCGGCGTCCGTGATCACCATCACCGTGGCGTTGGGGACGTTGACGCCGACCTCGATGACGGTGGTGGCGACCAGGACGTCGGTGTCCCCGGCGGCGAAGCGGCGCATGACCGCGTCCTTGTCGTCGGGGGCCATCCGGCCGTGCAGCACCTCCACGCGCAGCCCCTGGAGGGGTCCCTTCGCGAGCTGGTCGGCGACGTCCAGGACGGCGAGCGGCGGGCGCCTGTCGGCGGTGGCGTCGGCGTCCGGGGACTTCTTGGCGGCCTTCTTCGGGTCGTCCTCCTCGTCGCCGATGCGAGGGCAGACGACGTACGCCTGATGGCCCTTGGCGACCTCCTCGCGCACCCGCTCCCAGGCGCGGGCGAGGAAGTGCGGTTTGTCGGCGGCCGGGACGACATGGCTGGCGATGGGCGAGCGGCCGGCCGGGAGCTGGTCCAGGACCGAGGTCTCCAGGTCGCCGAAGACGGTCATCGCGACCGTGCGCGGAATGGGGGTGGCGGTCATGACCAGCAGGTGCGGGGGCTGTTTGCCCTTGCCGCGCAGGGCGTCGCGCTGTTCCACGCCGAAGCGGTGCTGCTCGTCGACGACGACCAGGCCGAGGTCGTGGAACTGGACCTTGTCCTCGATCAGCGCGTGGGTGCCGATCACGACGCCGGCCTCGCCGGTGACGAGGTCGAGCAGGGCCTGGCGGCGGGCGGCGGCGCCCATGGAGCCGGTGAGCAGCACCACCTTGGTGGCGTGCTCGGAACCGCCGAGCATCCCCCCTTCGGCGAGCTCGCCCATCATCTCGGTGATCGACCGGTGGTGCTGCTGGGCGAGCACCTCGGTGGGCGCGAGCATCGCGGCCTGGCCGCCCGCGTCGACCACGGCGAGCATGGCGCGCAGGGCCACCATGGTCTTGCCGCTGCCCACCTCGCCCTGGAGCAGCCGGTGCATCGGGTGCTCGGTGGCGAGGTCGGCGAAGATCTCGTCGGACACCTTCCGCTGGCCCTCGGTGAGGGTGAAGGGGAGGCGGTCGTCGAAGGCGGTGAGGAGGCCGTCGGGGCGGGGGCGGCGCGCGACGGCGGGGAGCTGGGCGTCGGCGTGCCGGCGGCGGGCGAGGGCGACCTGGAGGACGAAGGCCTCGTCCCACTTCAGCCGGGCCTGGGCGTCGGCGATGTCCGCCTTGGTGTGCGGACGGTGGATCTTGAGCAGGGCCTCGGGGAGGGCGACCAGGCCGCGGCCGGCGCGCAGCGCCTCGGGCAGCGGGTCGACGGCGTCCCGGGCGTCCGGCAGGACGGTCTGGACCGCCTTGGCGATCTTCCAGGACTCCATCTTGGCGGTGGCCGGGTAGAGCGGGATGAGGGCGCCGGCGAAGGACTCCACGCTCTCCCCGTCGTCCCCCTGGAGCGGTTCGTAGGCGGGGTGGGCCAGTTGGAGCTTGCGGTTGAAGACGGAGACCTTGCCCGCGAACATCGCGCGCGTGCCCGGCAGCAGCTCCTTGTGGGGCTTGTGCACGCCGTTGCCGAAGAAGACCAGCTGGAGCCGGCCGCTGCCGTCGGTGATCGTCACCTCCAGGCGCTGCCCCTTGCCGCGGGGCGCCCGGGAGGAGGCGAACGTGTGCAGGCGGGCGTCGGCGACCTGGGCGACCACCGTGACGTGCTCGTCCATGGGGAGGTCGGCCAGGTGGGTGAGCCGGCCCCGCTCCTCGTACTTGCGCGGGTAGTGGTGGAGCAGGTCGCCGACGGTGTGCAGGCCGAGGTGCTCGGCCATCACCTTCGCGGTGGCGGGGCCGAGCACCGACTTCAGCGGTCGGCGCAATGGTTCTGGCAGTGCGGGCACGGGACCCATTGCACACCACACCGCTGACAAAGCCGTATACGTCCCTCAAAACCCCTGGTCAGCAGGGTCGTGTGGGCCCTAGGATGACGCGCTCACGGACCTTCCCCCGCGGTCCACCGCCCCACCGGTGCCGCCCGACCCCGCGCCGTCGGCAAGCCCCCACCCGGCGGCGCTGCGACGATGGACTCCCAGACCCCACAGTCATCAGCCGAAGGCTCCCCGTCCGCACACACGTTCCAGGTCGACCTGCGTGGTCTGGTGGACCTGCTGTCGCACCACCTGTACTCCAGTCCCCGGGTCTACCTGCGCGAGCTGCTGCAGAACTCCGTGGACGCCGTCACCGCGCGGCGCGCCGAGCAGCCGGACGCGCCCGCCCGGGTGCGGCTGACGGCGGACGGCGGCGCGCTGCGGGTGGAGGACACCGGCATCGGCCTCACCGAGTCCGACGTGCACGAACTGCTCGCCACCATCGGCCGCAGCTCCAAGCGGGCCGACGGGCTGCGCGAGGCCCGGTCGGAGTTCCTCGGCCAGTTCGGGATCGGCCTGCTGGCGTGTTTCGTGGTCGCCGAGCGGATCCGGGTGGTCAGCCGCAGCGCCCGTACGCCGGACGCGGCGCCGGTGGAGTGGACGGCGCGCGACGACGGCTCGTACACGGTGCGGACGCTGCCCGGCTCCGCCCGCCCGGAGCCCGGCACCACGGTGCACCTGACGGCGCGGGCAGGGGCCGGCGAGTGGCTGACCGAGGAACGGGTGCTCGCCCTGGCGCGGGACTTCGGGTCGCTGCTGCCGTACGACGTGCGGGTCGGCGAGGAGCGTGTCACCGGTCTGCCGGCGCCCTGGGACCGTTCGCACCCCTCCCCCGCCGCCCGCCGGGCGGCGCTCGCCCGGCACTGCCACGAGCTGTTCGGCTTCACCCCGCTGGACTCGGTCGACCTGGACGTGCCGCCGGCCGGGGTGCGCGGGGTGGCGTACGTGCTGCCGGCCGCGGTCGGCCCGGCGCAGCGGGCGGGCCACCGGGTGCACCTGAAGGGCATGCTGCTGACCGAGCGGGCCGAACAGCTGCTGCCCGACTGGGCGTTCTTCGTGCGCTGCGTGCTGGACACGGACAGTCTGCGGCCCACCGCCTCGCGGGAGTCGCTGTACGAGGACGAGACGCTGGCCGTCGTGCGGGACGCGCTCGGGGAGCGGATCCGGTCGTGGCTGACGGGACTCGCGGCCGGCGATCCGGAGCGGCTGGCCGCGTTCTTGTCGGTGCACCACCTGGGCGTGAAGTCGCTGGCCCGGCACGACCCGGAGATGCTGCGCACGATGCTGCCCTGGCTGCCCTTCGAGACGAGCGACGGGCGGCTGTCCCTGGAGGAGTTCGCGCAGCGTCACCCGGTGGTGCACTTCACGCGGACGGTGGAGGAGTTCCGGCAGGTCGCGGCGATCGCCTCCGCGCAGGGCGTCGGCGTCGTCAACGGCGGCTACACCTACGACAGCGAGCTGGTCGAGGCGCTGCCGTCGGTGCGGCCGGGGACGGTGGTCGCCGAGCTGGACGCGGACACGGTGACCGCCCACCTCGACTCCGTCGACCCGGCCGAGGAGCTGGCCCTCGGCGGTTTCCTGGCGGCCGCGCGGGCGAGGCTCGACCCGCTGGGCTGCGACGTCGTCCTGCGCGCCTTCCATCCGCTCTCGGTGCCCGCGCTGCACCTGGACGACCGCTCCGCGCGGCACGAGCGGGCCCGCGCCGAGGCCGAGGAGCGGGCCGACGACCTGTGGGCGGGCATCCTCGGTTCGCTGCGGGGCGGCGCGCCGCGGGCGCGGCTGGTGCTCAACCACCTCAACCCGCTGATCCGCCGGATCGCCTCCCTGACGGAGCCGGAGCTGATCGGCACGGCGACGGAGTCCCTGTACGGGCAGGCGCTGCTGATGGCGCAGCGCCCGCTGCGGCCGGCGGACTCGGCACTGCTCAACCGCGCTTTCATCGGCCTGCTGGAATGGGCCACCCACGGGGAGGACGGCCGCCGATGAGTGCGATCACCGATCTGGACTCGCTGCGGCGGGCGATGGCGGAGAACGGCGAGCGGCCCGAGGGACCGGCCCGCAACGCGCGCGCGGAGGAGCTGCTCGCCGAGGCGGAGCGGCTGGGCGTGCCCCTGGGCGTGATCGAGGCGCTCGGGCACCAGCTGAAGGTCTACAACTACAGCTCCGAGAAGGACAAGATGTTCGTCCCCTTCGCGCGGCTGCTGCGCCTGTGGGACGAACGCCCCGAGGACTTCGACGAGTACGAGGCCCATTCGCTGCACTGGGTCTTCAAGTGGATGTCGGCCGGCATGGTGGACCAGCCGCACGTCCCGCTGGCGTCGACGGAGAAGTGGCTCGGCGAGATGGAGCACCGCTACCGGCTCGCCGGGTACAGCGAACGGGCGGTGCGCGGCGCGGAGTTCAGTGTGGCCGCCCATGTGGGGGACGTGGCGCGGGCGGAGCGGGCGTACGCGGCGTGGCTGGCCGCCGACCGGGACCGGATGGCCGACTGCCACGCGTGCGAGCTGCACGCGCAGGGCTGGTGGCAGGCCGAGCGCGGCCGGGACGAGGAGGCGGTACGGCTGTGGCGGCCGGTGCTGGAGGGGGAGTTCTCCTGCGCGCACGAGCCGCACACGGTGCTCGCGTCGTCGCTGCTGCCGCTGCTGCGGCTGGGCCGCGCGCAGGAGGCGCGCGCCCACCATCTGCGCGGGTTCCGGCTGGTGCGGCCGATGGAGAGCATGCGTGCCGCGTACGCCGCCCACGTGGAGTTCTGCGCGCTGACCGGCAACGAGGCGCGCGCCCTGGAGCTGCTGGCCGAGCGTCCGGCGTACTTCACCGACTCCGGGCATCCGCGCAGCCGGCTCGACTTCCTGGCGGTGGTGGCGCTGTTGATGGAGCGCCTGGTGGAGCTGGGGCTGGGCGGGCAGGCGGTGCCGGGGCCGGCGGGGCGTTCCTGGACGGCCGCCCGACTGGCCGTCCACGCGCGCGGGCAGGCCGAGGCGCTGGCTGCCCGGTTCGACGCGCGCAACGGCACGTCCCACGTCGGCGAGTGGACACGCGCGCGTATGGCGCGGCGGCCGCTGCTGGAGCGGCTGCCGCTGGGCGTGCGCACGGCCCGGCCGGTGGCCGCCCGGCCCGCCGCGGCGCGGCCCGCCGCCGTGGCCGCCGCTCCCGCCGGGCCGAAGCCGGCCGCCCTGGCCGAGCTGGTGGCCGAGGCACGGCGGCTGTCGGACACGCTGCGGCCGCACGCCGTGGAGGCGTGGGCGGCGGTGGCGCGGGCCGCCGAGAGCGCCGGGGACGCCGGGCTGACCGACCGGGACCGGGCCGAGATCGCCGAGCACGAGGCGATGGACCGGGGCCCCGAGGGCGCGCCGCTCTTCGAGCGGGCCGCCGGGCTGTACGCGGCGGCGGGCGATCCGGGCGAGGCGCTGGCCGCCCGCGCTCGTGCGGCGTACGTACGGGCGCTGTCGGGCGACCCGGAGGGCGCGCTCGCCGAGGTCGCCGGGCCGTACGAGGCGGTCCTCGCGCTGTACGCCGAGGAGGGCACCGGGGTGCGGCAGACCGCGTCCGTGCTGACGGCGCGGGCGCGGATCCTGATGCGGCCGGTGCACGAGGCGGACGGCCCGGTCGATCCGCCGGTCCTGGCCGCGGCCGAGGAGGCCGCGCGGGAGGTGCTGGCGCTCGTCGGGGGCCGCACCGGCGAGGACGTACGGCTGGCCGCGCGGTCGGCGGAGGCGCGGGCGATGCTCGCGGAGGTGGCCGCGCGCGCCGGGGACCTGCCGGGCGCCGCCGAGTCGTTCGAGCGGGCGGCGGCGCAGTACGTGGGCGCGGGTCTGCCGTGGTTCGCGGTGGAGTACGAGGCCCGGCTCGCCGCGCTGGTGCACCACCTGGGCGACGCGGCCGGGGCCGAGCGGGCGCTGCGGGCGGCCCTGGAGCACGGCGAGGCGGTGCTGGAGGCCCCCGGCAGGGCCCGGCTGCACCTCCAGCTGGCGGAGGTCCTCGGCGGGCTGGACCGGGTCGCGGAGGCGGCGGACCACGCGCTGGAGGCGGCGCACTGGGCCGACGCGGCGGGCGAGGGGCCGGTGCTCGGCGCGTGGGCCCGGCAGCATCTGGGCGGCCTGCTGCTGCGGCTGGGACGGTGGGCGGAGGCCGCGGAGGTGCTGGAATCGGCGCTCGCGGACCTGAGCGCCCGGACGCACGGCGACGGGGCGGTGGTGCAGACGCGGTGGTGGCTCGGGGACGCCCTGGGCGAGCTGGGCGAGCACCGCGCGGCGGCCGAACAGCGGCTCCAGGCCGCCGAGATCGCCCGGCACTGGCCCGAGCAGCAGGACCACGCGACGCTCGCCCACCTCGCCGCCGAGTCGCTGAGCCACGCGGGACTGCTCGCCGAGGCGGACGCCGCCTACCGGCGCGCGGGCGAGCTGTGGCGGTCGGTGGACAGCGTCCACGGTCTGGTCCGCGCCCTGCGCGCCCGCGCCTGGCTGGCGGCGCGGGGGGACGCGGGCTCGGACGGGGACGCGGGCTCGGACATCGGCTCGGGCTCGGGCGGAGACGCCGGCTCGGACATCGGCTCGGGCTCGGGCGGAGACGCCGGCTCGGACATCGGCTCGGTCGGAGGCTCGGAATCCGGTTCGGGCTCGGAATCCGGTTCGGGCTCCGGCGCGGGCGCGGCGCGGGAGTTGATGGCGGGCGCCGTCGAGGAGTGCCGTACGGCGCTGGGCCGTGCGGCCGACGAGGCGGAGCGGATCCGGCTCACCGACGAACTCGCCCACACACACCGGCAGTTCGGGGACATGCTGGCCCGGTGCGCCGGTGGGGACGGGGCCGTCCTGGAGGAGGCGCTGTCCCAGGTGGAGCAGGCCGTCGCCGTGTTCGCCCGGCTCGGCCCCGACGCCCTGCACGACCGGACCGGCGCGGAACTCGCCGCCGCGCGGCTGGCCGCCGACCTGGGCCGCCCCGCCGAGGCGACGGCGCACGCGCGTGCCGCGCTGACGGCCTGCGAGACCGCGGACGCCGCGGACGACCTGGCCGCGGCCCACCGCGCGGAGGCCTCACGGCTGCTGCGGCGCCTGGAGGAGCGGCGGGGGTCCTGAGCGGCGCACGGGACGCGACGGAACGCCACCGGTGGGCGCGTCGCGCACCGGGGCGGACCGACGGCTCCGCCCGGACGCGGCGGTGCAGCCGTCCGGCGGGCGGTGCGGGGACAGGGGGCGGGCCAGGCCGGTGGTGAGCCGGCGCCCCGGATCCGGCACCGTACGGACGCGTGCGTACGGACGCGCGCCCACGGACACGTCCGTGCCGGGCGTGAGGCCGGTACGGGCACGAAGCCGCTCTGCGTCGCCGTACGGGCAGGCGCGGCCCACGCCGGCGGCCGGGGGCTACTCCACGCCGATGAGGAGCAGGGCGCCCTGTCTGCCGCCGTGGTAGACCACCGTGTCCACGGCCAGGTAGGAGTCGCGCACGCGGCTCTCCAGGCGGGCGGCGACGGTGTCGGGGGCCTCGTCGCCGAGGACGAGGGTGACCAGTTCGCCGCCGGCGGCGAGCATGCGGTCCAGGACGGTCTCGGCGGTGGCCGTGACGTCCGAGCCGATCACGGCGACGTCGCCGTCGATGAGGCCGAGGACGTCACCGGCCTGGCAGACGCCGGCCGTGGTCCAGGACTCGTGCTCGGCGACGGTGACCTCGGCGTGACGGGTGGCGCCGGCCGCCGAGGTCATCGCGACGACGTCCTCGTCGAAGCGGCGTCCGGGCTCGTGCACGGCGAGGGCGGCGAGACCCTGGACCGCCGAGCGGGTCGGGATGAGGGCGACGCGAACGCCCTCGCCGCGGGCCTGTTCGGCCGCCGCGGCGGCGGTGTCGCGCAGTTCGGCGTCGTTGGGCAGCAGGACCACCTCGCGCGCGTGGGCCCGCCGTACGGCCTCGACCAGCTCGCCGCTGGCCGGGGGCTCCCCGGGACGGGCGAGCACCGTGGTCGCGCCGGCCTCCGCGCACAGGCCGGCCAGGCCCTCGCCGGGGACCACGGCCACCACCGCGCGCTGGGCACGCGCGCGGGGCGGTCGGCCGGGGCCGGCCGCGTGCGCGTCGCCCGTGCCGAAGTGGGTGATCCGGATGCGGTGCGGGCGGCCGGCCTCGACGCCCGCCTCCACGGCCGCGCCGGCGTCGTCGACGTGCACGTGCACGTTCCACAGGCCGTCGCCGCCGACCACGACGAGGGAGTCCCCGAGCCCGTCCAGCCGCTCCCGCAGCCGGGCCACGGCGAGGTCGTCGGCCTCCAGGAGGTAGATCACCTCGAAGGCGGGCCCGTCGGCCGGCGGGACGGCGGACGCGCAGCCGCCCGGCCCGGCCGGCTCCGCCCCGCCGGTTCCGGTCCTGGTTCCCCCGCCGGTCCCGACGGCCGCCCCCGCCGCTTCGGTCTGCGCTCCCCCACCCGTCCCGGACACGCCCTCGACGCCCTCGACACCGGTCTCCGCTCCGGCTTCGCCCGCGTCGGCGCGGCCCGCGCGCGCGTGCGGCACGGTCGGCCGGGCCGCCGCCATGCCGGACGGTGCCGTGCCGGCCTCCGCCCCCGGCGGCCCCCCGGCGACGGCACCGTCCGGCAGCGTCCCGTCCGGAGCCGTCCGGTCAGCGAGCACCCCGCCCGTGACCGCCCCGTCCGAGAACAGCCCGCCCGTGAACGTCTCCCCCGCGACCGACTCCCCCGTGAACGTCTCGACCAGCGCCGCGAGCACCGTCACCAGTCCGCGTCCGCCCGCGTCGACCACGCCGGCGCGCCCCAGGGCCGCCAGCTGGCCGGGGGTCGCGGCCAGGGCCGTGCGCGCGCCCTCGTAGGCGGCCCGCGCGACCGTGCCGCAGTCGCCCTCCGCCCCGGTGGCCGCGTCGGCGGCCGCGGAGGCGACCGTCAGGACCGTGCCCTCGACCGGGTGCGCCACCGCCAGCCGGGCGGAGTCGGCGGCGCGTCGCAGAGCGGTCCGCAGACCGCGCCCGTCGGTGTGAGCACTGTCACCGTCGGCGGCGAGCACCTCGGCCATGCCGCGCAGCAGCTGGGCGAGGATCGTCCCGGAGTTGCCCCGCGCGCCGATGAGCGCGCCGTGCGCCATCGCCCGCGCAGCCTCCGCGACGGACGGTCCGCCGAAGGCGCCCGGGCCGGTCTCGTGGGCGGTGAACACGGCCTCCACCGCCGCGACGGCGGACTCCACGGTCAGGTACAGATTGGTGCCGGTGTCCCCGTCGGCGACGGGATACACATTGATCGCGTCGATCTCCTCGCGCGCCCGGCCCAGCGCCCGCAGGGCCAGCCCGCACCAGGTGCGCACCGCCGGCGCGTCGAACGTCTGCGGCACCTGCGCCACCTGCGCCTCCCTGAGCTGCTGGACTGGACGGCAGCGTAGACCCAGAGGCGGGTCCCGCCGGAAGAGGGCCCGGGCGGAGTCCTCCGGCGCCGTGGTAGTTTCGTGGCACGGAAGCAGTCGTTGTATGCTGCTCCGGTTGCCCGATCCTGATCGGGCTTTCCCCCTGGCAACGCCACTCAGATCAGAGTGCTCCTAGAGCCCCCGATCCCGGCATGCCGGGATCAACCGTAAGTGCATCTGAAGTCTTTGGAGTGACCCGTGGCTGCCAACTGCGACGTCTGCGGCAAGGGGCCGGGCTTCGGCAACAACATCTCGCACTCGCACCGCCGTACGTCCCGTCGCTGGAACCCGAACATCCAGCGTGTGCGTACCGTGGTCGGCGGGACGCCGAAGCGCGTGAACGCCTGCACCTCGTGCATCAAGGCCGGCAAGGTCTCGCGCTGACGCACAGCAACAGCTAAGCGCGCGGCCACTGCTGGTTCGCTGCACTAAGCCGGTCCACCTCTGGTGGGCCGGCTTTTTGCCGTACCCGGCCGCACGGTCCCCGACAAGGGCCCGTGCCGGAGTGGAGCCCGCGGCGCCGCCGGGTCGCCCCGGCGATGCCTGAACGGCCGGCCCGCCGCCCCCGGCCTCTTCGAGAAGCCGGCCGGGGGTGGCCACCACGGCCGACGGCCCGGCTACCCGGCCGCCTGAGGGGTGCGGAAGGTCCAGGCGTGGTCGACGGGGCCGATCCCGCCGCCGAGCGCGAAGCCGGCGGCGATCGCCCCGGTGACGTACTCCTTGGCCGCCGTCACCGCCTCCGGCACGGTCCGTCCCCCGGCGAGCCCGGCGGCGATCGCGGAGGCGAGGGTGCAGCCGGTGCCGTGGGTGTGGCGGTTGTCGTGCCGCGGGGCGCGCAGCCAGTACTCCTCGGCGCCGTCGGTGAGCAGGTCGACGGCGTCCCCGGCGAGGTGACCGCCCTTGACGAGCACCCACTCGGGCCCGAAGGCGAGGACGGCCGCCGCGGCCTCGGGCAGCTGCTCCTCGCGGGTGACGCGCACGCCGGTGAGCTGGGCCACCTCGTCCAGGTTGGGGGTGGCGACGGTCGCCGCGGGCAGCAGCTTCGCGCGCACGGACTCCAGCGCGGAGGCGGCCAGCAGCGGGTCGCCGTGCTTGGAGACGCCGACCGGGTCGACGACCGCCGGCGCGTCGGTCGCGGCGATCAGGTCGGCGACCGTCTCGACCAGTTCCGCCGAGGACAGCATGCCGGTCTTGACCGCCTGGACGCCGATGTCGTCGACGACGCTGCGGTACTGGGCCCGGACCGCCTCGGCGGGCAGCTCCCAGGCGCCCTGCACGCCGAGCGAGTTCTGCGCGGTCACCGCGGTGAGCACGCTCATCCCGTGCACGCCGAGGGCGAGCATGGTCTTCAGGTCGGCCTGGATCCCGGCGCCGCCGCCGGAGTCGGAGCCGGCGACGGTGAGGACTGTGGGCGGTGCGGGCCGGGACGCGGGCACGGGGGCGGGTGCGGGTGCGGGTGCGGCGCTCATGACTCGATGTCCCCGAAGTGGTCCCAGCCGCCCTTCTTGGTCCACGGCGCCCCGTCGACCGTGACCTGGGGCAGGGCCGAGAGGTTGAGCACCTCGCCGATCACCTTCCAGCGGGCCGGCAGCTTCACGTCCGGGGGGAAGGTCGCCACGATCGCGTGGTCCTCTCCCCCGGTCAGCACCCACTGCAGCGGGTCGACGCCGACGGCCTGCCCGATGTCGTTCATCTGCGAGGGGACGTCGATGGCGCCGGAACGGACGTCGATGCGGACCTTGCTGGCCTCCGCGATGTGCCCGAGGTCGGCGATCAGTCCGTCGCTGACGTCGCACATGGCGGTGGCGCCGAGCCCGGCGGCCGCGGGTCCCGCGTGGTAGGGCGGCTCGGGGCGGCGGTGGGCCTCGACGAAGGCGCGCGGCGAGCGGAAGCCTCGGGAGAGCACCGCGTACCCGGCGGCGGACCAGCCCAGCCAGCCGGTGACGGCGACGAGGTCGCCGGGCCGTGCGCCGGCGCGGGTCACCGGCTCGTGGTTGCGCAGGTCGCCGAGGGCGGTGATGGACACCATGATGGTGTCGCCGCGGACCACGTCGCCGCCGACCACGCTGGCGCCGGCGACCTGGCACTCGTCGCGCAGGCCGTCCATCAGCTCGGTGGGCCAGGTGACGGGGAGTTCCGCGGGGACGACCAGGCCGAGCAGCAGCGCCGTCGGCACGGCGCCCATGGCGGCGATGTCCGCGAGGTTCTGCGCGGCGGCCTTGCGGCCCACGTCGTAGGCCGTGGACCAGTCGCGGCGGAAGTGCCGGCCCTCCAGGAGTATGTCCGTGCTCGCCACGACCCTTCGGTCGGGCGCGGCCACCACCGCGGCGTCGTCGCCGGGACCGACCCGGACCGCCGGGGTGGTGGTGAGACGGGAGGTGAGCTCCCTGATGAGCCCGAACTCACCGAGCTCACCAACAGTGCCCTTCATAGCCCTTACGCCCCTTCTGTCCCTGTGCGTTCCCCGTCGCGCGTCCACGCGGTCCGCGCCGCGGCCCTGATGACCGTCAACTTCTGTCCTACCTGCACCACGGCGCGCGGGTCACGTCCCGCGCAGGTCTCCCCGCGACGCGCGGCGACGCGATACCGTGGCGTTCCTTTTCCCCACATGATCCTCGTGGCCGCCCTGGAGGTTCCGTGGTACAGGCGTACATCCTGATCCAGACCGAGGTCGGCAAGGCCTCGGCCGTCGCCCAGACGATCAGCGGACTCCCTGGAGTGATCCAGGCGGAGGACGTGACCGGTCCCTACGACGTCATCGTGCGCGCGCAGGCCGACACGGTCGACGACCTGGGCCGCATGGTGGTGGCGAAGGTCCAGCAAGTGGACGGCATCACCCGCACACTGACCTGCCCGGTCGTGCATCTGTAGCCCCCGTCTACCCTTGGGCCGGTGAGCTCTTCTCGTCACCGGCTTTACGGCCTGCCCGCCCTCGCCGCGCTGATCGTCGCCACGGGCTGCTCCTCGAGCGACGACAGTGCCACCGCGGCGGTTCCCAGTCCGGGCGCGGCGGCCGCGAAGCTGTGCCGGGACCTGGACGGGGCGCTGCCGCGGAAGCTGGACGGACTGGGCCGCAAGGACCCCCGGCCCGCCTCCGCGCTGACCGCGGGCTGGGGAAGCCCGGTGATCATACTGCGCTGCGGTGTCCCCCGGCCGCCGAAGATGATCGACCCGAAGGTCGCCGAGGGCAAGGACCGCGACGCGGTGGCGGGCGCGGTCAACGGCGTCGACTGGCTGATGGAGAAGCAGGGCGGCGGCGCGTACCGCTTCACCACCGCCAACCGCAAGGCCTACGTCGAGGTCGAGGTGCCCGAGGGCCGGGACAGCTCCACCGTCCTGGTGGGTCTCGCCCCGGCCGTCAAGAAGGCGATCCCCGAAGGGATCGCCGACTGATCGCCCACCGCCGCGAAAAGGGGGTGCTGTCCCTCAGCGCAGGCCCGTCGAGCGGCGCAGCGCCGCCTGGATGAGACGGTCCACCAGCTCCTCGTAGGAGATGCCGGTGGCCTCCCACATCTTCGGGTACATCGAGATGGGCGTGAAGCCGGGCATGGTGTTGATCTCGTTGATGACGAACCCGCCGTCCTCGGCGAGGAAGAAGTCCGCGCGGACCAGGCCCTCGCAGGAGGCCGCCTCGAACGCCTCCACCGCCAGCCGCCGCACCTCGGCGGTCTGCTCCTCGGTCAGCGGGGCGGGCACGACGCCGGGGGTGGAGTCGATGTACTTGGCCTCGAAGTCGTAGTACGCGTGCTCCTGGGGCGGCGGGATCTCGGCCGGCACGGAGGCGCGCGGGCCGTCCTCGAACTCCAGCACCCCGCACTCGATCTCACGGCCGCGCACCGCGGCCTCCACGAGCACCTTCGGGTCGTGCCGGCGGGCCTCCTCGATCGCCTCGTCGAGGCCGGAGAGGTCGTCCACCTTGGTGATGCCGATCGACGAACCGGCACGGGCGGGCTTCACGAACAGCGGCCAGCCGTGCTCGCCGACGAAGTCGACGATCTTCCCGCGGGCGGCGGCGGGGTCCTGCTCCCACTCGCGCGGCCGGATCACCACGTACGGGCCCACCCTGAGCCCGAAGGAGGTGAACACCCGCTTCATGTACTCCTTGTCCTGGCCGACGGCCGAGGCGAGCACGCCCGAGCCGACGTAGGGCACGCCGGACAGCTCCAGCAGGCCCTGCAGGGTGCCGTCCTCGCCGTAGGGGCCGTGCAGCACCGGGAAGACGACGTCGACCTCGCCGAGCGCCTTGGGCACCGAGCCGGGCTCGGTGTAGACGACCTCGCGGTCGTTCGGGTCGACGGGGAGCACCACGCCGCCCTCGGTGGACTCGGCGAGTTCGTCGACGGTGGGAGTGCGGCGGTCGGTGATCGCCATGCGCTCCGGGTCGTCCGCGGTCAGGGCCCAACGGCCGTCCGTGGTGATGCCGATCGGCAGGACCTCGTACTTGGACCGGTCGATGGCGCGCAGCACCGCTCCGGCGGTGACCACGGAGATCCCGTGTTCGGAGCTGCGTCCGCCGCACACGACGGCCACGCGCGGCTTGCGGGACGGCTGCTCGGGACTCTGGGGGAGGTTCTCGGTGCTCATATCGCGATGAGAGTACCCGGTGGTAGTGCCCCGAGACAGCGTTGGCGAGGCGGGGTCGCTCAGCGTCGCTCGGGCTTCGCGCTGCGCGACATCAGCTCCTTCACCGCGACCACCGGCGACTTGCCCTCGTGCACGATGGCGACCACCGTCTCGGTGATGGGCATGTCGACGCCATGCCGGCGGGCCAGGTCCAGCACCGACTCGCAGGACTTGACACCCTCGGCGGTCTGCTTGGTGACGGCGATGGTCTCCTGGAGGGTCATGCCCTTGCCGAGGTTGGTGCCGAAGGTGTGGTTGCGCGACAGCGGCGAGGAGCAGGTCGCCACCAGGTCGCCGAGGCCGGCCAGTCCGGAGAAGGTGAGCGGGTCGGCGCCCAGCGCCATGCCCAGGCGCGTGGTCTCGGCGAGGCCGCGGGTGATGAGCGAGCCCTTGGCGTTGTCGCCGAGCCCCATGCCGTCCGCGATGCCGACGGCCAGGCCGATCACGTTCTTGACGGCGCCGCCGAGTTCGCAGCCGACGACGTCGGTGTTGGTGTAGGGCCGGAAGTACGGGGTGTGGCAGGCGGCCTGGAGCCGCCGGGCGACCGCCTCGTCGGTGCAGGCCACCACGGCGGCGGCCGGCATGCGCGCGGCGATCTCGCGGGCGAGGTTGGGCCCGGTGACGACGGCGACGCGGTCGGCGGCGACCTCGGTGACGTCCTCGATCACTTCGCTCATGCGCATCGCCGAACCCAGTTCGACGCCCTTCATCAGGGAGACGAGGACGGTGTCCGGCGCGAGCAGCGGAGCCCACTTCGCGAGGTTGTCGCGCATGGTCTGCGAGGGGATGGCGAGGACCGTGAAGTCCGCGTCGCGGGCGGCCTCGGCGGCGTCCGTCGTGGCCCGCACGGTGCGCGGGAGTTCGACGCCGGGCAGGTAGTCCGGGTTGGTCCGCGTGGAGTTGACCGCCTCGACGACGTCCTCGCGGCGGGCCCACAGGGTGACGTCGCAGCCGGCGTCGGCGAGGACCACGGCGAAGGCGGTGCCCCACGACCCGGTCCCGAAGACGGCCGCCTTGACCGGCCGGCTCATGCGCCCTGCCCCTCTTCCCGCACGGCTTCCCGGACGGCCGGCTCCTGCGGGGCGACCGGGACGGCGGCGTCCTGGGTCCGTGCCTGGCCGTGTGCCCGCGCCTGGGCTTGGGCTTGGGCTTGGGCCTGGGTCCTGCGGCGCTGCTCGATCCGCTCTCGGCGCGGGTCGTACGGCACGGCGGGCGCCTTCTCGCCGCGGACCTGCTCCAGCAGGCCGGTGATGGCCGCCATGATGACCTCGGTCGCCTCCTTCAGCACGTCCGGGGTCATCTCCTCGCCGTAGAAGCGCGACAGGTCCACCGGCGGACCGGCCAGCACCTGGTGCGTCTTGCGCGGCAGCAGGTTCGGCTTCTTGGCGTAGGGCGGCAGGAGTTCGTTGGCGCCCCACTGGGCGACCGGGATCACCGGGCACCTGGTCTGCAGGGCGACCCTGGCGGCGCCCGTCTTGCCGGTCATCGGCCAGCCGTCCGGGTCGCGGGTGAGGGTGCCCTCCGGGTAGAAGGCGACGCACTCGCCGCGCTCCACGGCGTCGATGGCGGCGCGGAAGGCGCTCAGCGCGTCCGTGCTCTCGCGGTAGACGGGGATCTGGCCGGTGCCGCGCATGGCGGCGCCCACGAGTCCCTTCTTGAAAAGCCCGCTCTTCGCGAGGAATCGCGGGACCCGCCCGGTGTTGTACTGAAAGTGGGCGTAGGCGAAGGGGTCGATGTGCGAATTGTGATTCACCACGGTGATGAATCCGCCATCGGCCGGAATGTTCTCCATTCCGCGCCAGTCCCGCTTGATCAGAACCACCAGCGGCGGTT
This sequence comes from Streptomyces sp. NPDC018610, assembly GCF_044391765.1. Classification (NCBI taxonomy): domain Bacteria; kingdom Bacillati; phylum Actinomycetota; class Actinomycetes; order Kitasatosporales; family Streptomycetaceae; genus Streptomyces; species Streptomyces sp. NPDC018610. The sequence goes on along the minus strand of NZ_JBISAL010000012.1, from coordinate 147,668 downwards.
TGCAGATCACCGCTGCGAAGCGGTACCAGAAGCCGATTCTGCGGCGGGGCACGCGGACACCTTCCTCTAGGTCTGCCCCCGGGGGCCGGGAGCCGCACAAGTGTCGCCCCAGGCCGCCGGTCTGTCGAGAACACCGTACGCCCGCCCGTCGCCCGCCACCGCCCTTGGAAGGAGCTTCGCGTGCCACCCCCCTGCCCCGGCGGCACCGGCCGACCGGGGAGAATGTCCGGGACGAAGAGAGGGACGAACGCCCGTGCAGTGGACCTTGGTCATCCCCCTGAAGCCCCTGGCGCGGGCCAAGAGCAGGCTCTCGGACACCGCCGGCGACGGGGTCCGTCCGGGCCTCGTCCTCGCCTTCGCGCAGGACACCGTGGCGGCCGCCCTGGCCTGCCCGGCGGTCGCGGATGTGGCGGTCGTCACGGACGACGCGCTGGCCGGGCGGGAGCTGGCGGCGCTGGGCGCCCGGATCGTCGCGGACGCGCCGCGCGCCGGACTGAACGCCGCGCTCGCGCACGGCGCGACGGCGGTACGGGCGGCGCGTCCCGAAAGTCCGGTGGCCGCGCTCAACGCCGATCTCCCGGCACTGCGGCCCGTGGAATTGGCCCGCGTCCTGCGGGCGGCGGCCGAATTCCCGCGCGCCTTTCTCGCGGACGCGGCGCGGGTCGGCACCACCTTGCTGGCGGCGTCGGCCGCCCAGGAATTGCGCCCGGCATTCGAAGGCGCCTCCCGCTTTCGGCACCGCGCCTCGGGAGCCGCGGAACTCGAACTCGACGCCGTGGACTCGGTGCGCCAGGACGTCGACACCGGCGCCGATCTGCGCGCGGCCCTCGCCCTGGGCGTGGGCCCTCGGACGGCCGCGGCCGCCGCGCACCTGCTGATCCCGGAACAGTGAGGCGGCCCGGCCCCGCGACGCCGGGCCGCGGCCCCACGGCGACGGGGGGCGGCCCCGAAAGCGCGTGTGCCGTGACGGCGGCGAGGCCGGCCCCGCGACGGCGCGGGGCGGGGCGCGGCCGGGAGCAGTAGGCTGCGGTCATGCAGGCGACCGCATACACGTACGACCCCGAAAGCCGCAGCGGGCAGGTACTCCTGGACGACGGCACCCCGGTGCCCTTCGCGAGCGCGGCGTTCGACGCGGGCGGTCTGCGGCTGCTGCGCCCGGGCCAGCGGGTGCGGATCGAGACCGCGGGCGAGGGCGAGGCCCTGCGGATCACCCTGGTGACGCTGCAGACCTTCTGAGCGGGCCCGGCGCTCACGGGCCCACGAACGCACCGCGGGCCGGGCTCCCTCAGGAGTCCGGCCCGGCGCAGAGAACCGCGGTGCGCCTACTTGCCGCGAGCGGTGGTCTTCTTGGCGGTGGTCTTGCGGGCGGTCGACTTCTTGGCCGGGGCCTTCTTCGCCGTCGCCTTCTTCGCGGGGGCCTTCTTCGCCGCGGTCTTCTTCGCGGCGCTCGTCGCCGTCGTCTTCTTGGCGGCCGGGGTGGCCTTCTTGGCCGCCGCCGTCGTCGTCTTCTTGGCGGTGGTCTTCTTCGCCGCCGGCGTCGCCTTCTTCGCGGTCGCCTTCTTCGCGGCGGCGGCGGTGGTCTTCTTCGCGGCGGCCTTCTTGCCGGCGGCCTTGGCGATGGTGGGGGGCGGGCCGGACAGGCTGCCCTTGGGCGCCTTCTTCACCGCGATGTCGTTCTTCGGAAGCTTCTTCGAGCCGCTCACCAGGTCCTTGAAGCCCTGGCCGGCCCGGAAGCGGGGAACGGAGGTCTTCTTGACCCGCACCCGCTCACCCGTCTGCGGGTTACGGGCGTAGCGGGCCGGGCGGTCGACCTTCTCGAAGGACCCGAAGCCGGTGACCGAGACCCGGTCTCCCGCGACGACCGCTCGGACGATGGCGTCCAGTACCGCGTCGACGGCGTCGGCTGCCTGCTGCCGGCCGCCCATCTTGTCGGCAATCGCTTCTACGAGCTGCGCCTTGTTCACGTCTTCCCCTTCGGAGACCTCGCCAGAACGAAGATGTTCAAGCTTTTTCGCACGTTAGGCAGATATATACCGCAAATCAAACACGAAACGGGCTAATCACCCTTGTGCCGCAACAGACTCGACGGTCTCGGGCTGTTCAGGCTTCCTCGCCGGGGATTCGCCCCTCGTCGAGGTCCGCCGTGAACCGCTCCAGACGCCTTGTCGCCCCGGCGAGATCGTGCTTGGCCGCGGCCGTAATGACCAGCAGCTTCCGGGTCAGCGCCATCCGTACGCCCTCCGGGACTTGCAGTGCGCGCACTCGTGAGTGCGCTTCCTTCAGCTGGGCCGCGACCGCCGCATAGAGCTCGAGTTGGCCGTCGTCGTCCATGCACAGATTGTGCCATCTGGGGCGAGTTGTCGCCTGCGCAGGGGGCAACTGCCGCCTCGGACAGCCTTCCGGGCATCGTCGCCGGCCGGGGCCTCGAACCCCACGTACCCCGGCAACAACCCGTTTAACGTGGGAAGTTGGCATGCCGCCCGACGGTGCGGCGAAGGGCAGGGCCCCAAAACGGCTGTACCCCCGATCGTGGCGATCGGGGGTACAGCGGCGTTTCACGGTGGCCGAAACTCGACTTGTCACGGTCCCGGATCACCGGACCGGTTCACCGGTCCGTCACCGGTCGGGGCGGTGGATCACACCTGCAGCGTGCGCGGCTTGAACGACGGGCGCTTCGCCTCGTAGGCGGCGATGTCCTCCTCGTTCTGGAGGGTGATGGAGATGTCGTCCAGGCCGTTCAGCAGCCGCCAGCGCGAGTTCTCGTCCAGCTCGAAGGAGGCGGTGATCCCCTCGGCGCGCACCTCGCGCGCCACCAGGTCGACGGTGATCTCGGCGGTCGGGTCGCTCTCCGTGAGCTCCTGCAGCGCTTCCACGACCTTCTGGTCCAGGACCACCGTGAGCAGGCCGTTCTTCAGCGAGTTGCCGCGGAAGATGTCGGCGAAGCGGGCGGAGATCACGGTCTTGAAGCCGTAGTTCTGCAGCGCCCAGACCGCGTGCTCGCGGGAGGAGCCGGTGCCGAAGTCGGGGCCGGCGACCAGCACGGTGGCGCCCTGCCGCTCGGGGCGGTTGAGCACGAACTCGGGGTCCTTGCGCCAGGCCTCGAACAGCCCGTCCTCGAACCCGTCGCGGGTGACCTTCTTGAGCCAGTGGGCGGGGATGATCTGGTCGGTGTCGACGTTGCTGCGGCGCAGCGGGACGGCCCGGCCGGTGTGGGTGGTGAAGGCTTCCATGATCTCTCAGACTCCAGCGGGCGTGGGGGCGTCGGCGTCGGACAGGTCGGCCGGGGAGGCCAGGTGGCCGAGGACCGCGGTGGCGGCGGCGACCTGCGGGGACACCAGGTGGGTGCGGCCGCCCTTGCCCTGCCGGCCCTCGAAGTTGCGGTTGGAGGTGGAGGCGGAGCGCTCGCCGGGGGCCAGCTGGTCGGGGTTCATGCCCAGGCACATGGAGCAGCCCGCGTGCCGCCATTCGGCGCCGGCCTCCTTGAAGACCACGTCCAGGCCCTCGGAGACGGCCTGCAGACCGACCCGCGCGGAGCCGGGGACGACCAGCATCCGTACGCCGTCGGCGACTTTGCGGCCCCGGACGATGTCGGCGGCGGCGCGCAGGTCCTCGATGCGGCCGTTGGTGCAGGAGCCTACGAAGACGGTGTCCACATCGATGGAGCGCAGCGGCTGACCGGCCTCCAACCCCATGTACTCCAGGGCCTTTTCGGCGGCCAGGCGCTCCGAAGCGTCTTCGTACGAAGCCGGGTCGGGGACGGCGGCCGAAAGCGGCGCGCCCTGGCCGGGGTTGGTGCCCCAGGTGACGAACGGGGACAGCTCGGCGGCATCGATCACGACCTCGGCGTCGAACCGGGCGTCGTCGTCGGTGCGCAGCGTCCTCCAGTACGCGACGGCGGCGTCCCAGTCCTCGCCCTCGGGGGCGTGCGGGCGGCCCTTCAGGTAGTCGAAGGTGGTCTGGTCGGGGGCGATCATGCCCGCGCGGGCGCCGGCCTCGATCGACATGTTGCAGATGGTCATGCGGGCCTCCATCGAGAGCTTCTCGATGGCGGAGCCGCGGTACTCCAGGACGTAGCCCTGGCCGCCGCCGGTGCCGATGCGCGCGATGATCGCGAGGATCAGGTCCTTGGCGGTGACGCCCTCGGGCAGTTCGCCGTCGACGGTGATGGCCATGGTCTTCGGGCGGGCCATCGGCAGCGTCTGGGTGGCCAGCACGTGCTCCACCTGGGAGGTGCCGATGCCGAACGCCAGAGCGCCGAAGGCGCCGTGCGTGGAGGTGTGCGAGTCGCCGCAGACGACGGTGGTGCCCGGCTGGGTCAGACCCAGCTGGGGGCCGACCACGTGCACGACGCCCTGCTCGACGTCGCCCAGCGGGTGCAGCCGCACGCCGAAGTCCGCGCAGTTCTTGCGCAGCGTCTCCAGCTGGGCGCGGGAGACCGGGTCCGCGATGGGCTTGTCGATGTCGAGGGTCGGGGTGTTGTGATCCTCGGTGGCGATGGTCAGGTCGAGCCGGCGCACACCGCGCCCGCTCTTGCGGAGGCCGTCGAAGGCCTGGGGGCTGGTCACCTCGTGCAGCAGGTGCAGATCGATGAAGAGGAGGTCGGGCTCGCCCTCGGCGCGCCGGACGACGTGGTCGTCCCAGACCTTCTCCGCGAGTGTCCTACCCATCGCTTTCCCTCCGGCCGGACGCGACAGCGCGCACCGGCCCAACTAGAGATCTTGAGGAGGCGGCACCGCGCCCCCCTACGGGCAGCCGCCGCCGGGCCCGCCGGTCCACGGGCCGCTGTGACTACCAGGGTGGCGTGTTCCACGGAAAATTGAACTTGCGTTTCACAGAGTGAGACGCGAGTATCGTTGCATGGACAACAGTAGCGGCGTCGGCGTCCTGGACAAGGCAGCCCTTGTCCTGAGCGCCCTGGAGTCCGGTCCGGCCACCCTCGCGGGTCTGGTCGCGGCCACCGGACTGGCACGACCCACGGCCCACCGGCTGGCCGTGGCCCTGGAACACCACCGCATGGTGGCACGCGACATGCAGGGCCGTTTCATTCTCGGCCCCCGGCTCGCGGAACTGGCCGCGGCCGCGGGTGAGGACCGTCTCCTCGCCACCGCCGGCCCGGTCCTCACCCACCTCAGGGACGTCACCGGCGAGAGCGCGCAGCTCTACCGGCGCCAGGGCGACATGCGCATCTGCGTCGCCGCCGCGGAGCGCCTGTCCGGTCTGCGGGACACGGTCCCGGTCGGCTCGACGCTCACGATGAAGGCGGGCTCCTCCGCGCAGGTCCTGATGGCCTGGGAGGAGCCGGAGCGCCTCCACCGGGGCCTCCAGGGCGCCCGCTTCACGGCGACGGCCCTGTCGGGCGTGCGGCGGCGCGGCTGGGCGCAGTCGATCGGCGAGCGCGAGCCGGGCGTCGCGTCGGTCTCCGCGCCCGTGCGCGGCCCCTCCAACCGCGTGGTGGCCGCCGTGTCGGTCTCCGGCCCCATCGAGCGGCTGACCCGTCACCCCGGCCGGATGCACGCCCAGGCGGTCATCGACGCCGCCGCCCGCCTCTCCGAGGCCCTGCGCCGCTCCGCCTGACCCCCCTCCCCCTCCCCGCACCTCCCGTACAGCCGGGAAGGGCCTGCCCCAACGCCGCGGCAGGCCCTTCCCGTCCCCCGATCCCCCCGGTCACACGGCTTTTTCGGCGGGCTCCCGCGTCCGGTGCGCGAACCGGTCCCGCGCGGAGCGTCCCCGCCGCTCGACGGGTACCTGCCCGTGCGCCGCGGCGAGCCCGAAGGCGGGCATGTCGCCGTAGATCGCCTCGTAGGAGCCCTCCGGCACGACGTACGCCTCGTGCCATATCCCCACGTGCCCGCGCACCTTCCCGGCCCGCTCCTCGCGGTTGACCAGCGCCCACATCCGGTGGTGGTGGGCGTCGGGCGCGCTCGCGTAGGCGTAGAGCTTCTCCTTGGACTCCCAGTACTGGACGACGTAGTACGTGCGCGGCGAGGCCGTCAGCAGGACGCGGCCGAGCAGTCCGCGCTCCGGGGCCTTCGCCAGCTCGGCCAGCATGCGCAGCATCGCGGCCATCACGGGCACCCACTGGTGGACCGCCCAGAAGCGGTTGACGCGCATGCCGATGAGCAGGACCGCGACCTCCCCCCGCGCGTCGGCGGTGGTGCGGCCGGCGACGACCTTGCGTGCGGACATGACTTCCCCCGTTCGGTGAGCGACGCTATCCAATCGCCGCATGCTTGGATAGTGCCGGTATCCGAGAAAGGACGCAAGAGATGCGGCTGGCCGAGTTGAGCGAGCGCAGCGGTGTGGCCGCCGCGACGATCAAGTACTACCTGCGCGAAGGGCTGTTGGCGCCCGGCCGGCAGATCAACGCGACGACCGCCGAGTACGACGAGGACCATCTGCGCCGGCTGCGGCTGGTGCGTTCGCTGATCCAGGTGGGACGGCTGCCCGTGGCGACGGTCCGGGAGGTGCTCGGGCACATCGACGACGACTCCCTGGGCCGCACGATCCGGATGGGCGCCGCGCTGTGGGCGCTGCCGCAGGTGCCGGAGCCGGACGAGGACGACGAGTTCGTGCGGACCGCCCGGCAGGAGGTGGACCAACTCCTCCACACCCTGGGCTGGTCGAACGCGCAGGCGCTGGTGACCATCTCGCCCTCCTACCGCTCGCTGGTGGTGGCGCTCGCGGCGTTCCGGCGGCTCGGGCACGACTGGGGCGCGGAACGGATGGCGCCGTACGCGCGGTTGATGCACGAGGCGGCCGTGCTCGACCTGGACTTCGTGGACACGCGCCCCTCGGAGGCCGAGCGCGCGGAGACCGCGGTACTGGGGGCGGTCCTGGCCGAGCCGATGCTGCTGGCCCTGCGCCGGCTGGCCCAGGAGGAGGAGTCGGCGCGCCGGTACGGCTTCGAGTGAGCCGGTGCGGGAACGCCGATGGGCCCCGCCGAAGCGGGGCCCATCGGATGGTGTACCCCCGACCGGATTCGAACCGGCGCTACCGCCTTGAGAGGGCGGCGTGCTAGGCCGCTACACAACGGGGGCGTGGACACTGCATGCGTTTCATACTGCTCCGCCGCAGGTCCGAGCTGGTCTACCTGGACTCGAACCAAGACTAACTGAACCAGAATCAGTCGTGCTGCCAATTACACCATAGACCAATGATGGTTTAGACCAGTCGTACCCCCGACCGGATTCGAACCGGCGCTACCGCCTTGAGAGGGCGGCGTGCTAGGCCGCTACACAACGGGGGCCCTAGCGATCCTGCATCGAGAGACGGCGGGAGCTACCCTGACTGTCCTCGCGGGAAGGATCTGTACCCCCGACCGGATTCGAACCGGCGCTACTGCCTTGAGAGGGCAGCGTGCTAGGCCGCTACACAACGGGGGCTCGCGGATCAGATCCGCGGTGCAGATTGAAGCATCTGCGAGCTGGCCTACCTGGACTCGAACCAAGACTAACTGAACCAGAATCAGTCGTGCTGCCAATTACACCATAGGCCACTGGAACGCAAGCCCCTGTGGGGTTCTTGTTCTAGTAGTGCGCTTCGGGTTTCCGGCCTTTCGGCCCGTTCCCCTCGGCGCAGGAAGAACATTACCCGAAGGTGGACGGGGCTCCAAAACGACTATCCGCACCGAGCGTCGCCGGCAGTTCGGAGAGGGAGGAGATCCGACGCGGACCGCCCTCGGCGTCACCCACGGTGTACACGCCGCCACGGTCGATCCAGACCGACAGCAGCCCCGCCTCGGCGGCGCCCCGCCCGTCGATCTCCGGGTGGTCGCCCACGTACGCGACCTGGTGCGGGGCGAGTTCCAGCGCCTCGCAGGCCGCGTGGAAGGCACCGGCGGCCGGCTTGGACACCCCCAGCTCCGCGGCGCACAGCACCAGCTCGAAGCGGTCGCGCACGCCGAGCACCCGCAGCTTGTGCTCCTGGACGCGGAGGCTGGAGTTGGAGAGCACGGCGTGCCGGTGGCTGGCGGCGAGGGCGTCCAGGACGGGCAGCACGTCCGGGAAGAGCGCCCAGGCGGTCTCGTAGTGGCGCAGGTAACGCGCGAACCACGCCTCGGCCTCGGCGTCGGTCAGCTCCGGCCGGCCGAGGAAGACCCGCACCCGGTCCCGCCGCTGCTCCTCGAAGGTCGCCTCCCCCGCCGAGAACCGCGCCCACTGCTCGTCGGTGATCCGCCGCCAGTGGGCGAGGGCCTGCTCCACGTCACCGTACCGCTCCAGCAGGCGCTCGGCCAGCAGATGCGTACGCATCCCGGTCCGGTCGGCCGTGGTGTAGTCGAAGAGGGTGTCGTCGACGTCCCACAGGACGGCTTGGATCGCCATGGGATCCAGCCTAGGCAGCGAGCGCCGTCGGCGTGGCCGTCCGCTCCAGGTCCTTCGGTTCCGGTTCGCGGTTGCCGGGTTGCCGGATGCCCTAGCGTGGATCCATGAGCGAGTACCGCATCCAGTTCACCGTCGAGGCGCACGCCACGTACGACGCCCTGCCCGCGGAGCGTCGGGCGCACTTGGACAGGGCCGTGCGCATACTGGCCCGCGATCCGTTCCGGAAGAACTCGACCGCACCGCTCGGCCCGGACGAGAACCTGCGCAAGGCGTACGTGGCCCCGGGCGTGGTGCTGGAGTACATGGTGGCCGGTGCGATCATGGTCGTCGTCGTGCTGGAGGTCTTCGACGAGAGCGCCTACCTGATCGACGAGGCCGACGCACAATGAGCGCGATGCGACGGGGGCGGCGCCCGGAGGTCCGGGGCCGCCCCTGTCGCGTTCGGCCGGTTATGCGGCGAGCTTCGCCAGCGCCGCGTCGATCCTGGCCAGGGTCGTCTCCTTGCCCAGGACCTCCAGGGACTCGAAGAGGGGCAGGCCGACCGTGCGGCCGGTGACGGCGACGCGGACCGGGGCCTGGGCCTTGCCGAGCTTGAGGCCGTGGGCCTCGCCGGCGGCCAGGACGGCCTCCTTCAGGGAGTCGGGGGACGTCCAGTCGGCCGCCTCCAGCTTCTCGCGGGCCGTCGTGAGCAGGGCGTCCGAACCCTCCTTCATCGCCTTCGTCCAGCTGGCCTCGTCGAAGACGGGCTCGGGCAGGAACAGGAAGTCGACGTTGTCCGTGATCTCGGAGAGGACCTTCAGACGGGTCTGGGCGTGCGGGGCGATCGCCTGCCACTTGGTCTCGTCGAAGTCCTCCGGGGCCCACGGCGCGAAGGGGGCCTTCAGCCAGGGCGCGCAGCGCTCCGTGAAGTCCTTCACGTCGAGCATGCGGATGTGGTCGGCGTTGATCGCCTCGCACTTCTTCAGGTCGAAGCGCGCCGGGTTCGGGTTGACGTCCGCGATGTCGAAGGCCGCGACCATCTCCTCGATGGAGAAGATGTCCTGGTCGGCCGAGAGCGACCAGCCGAGCAGCGAGAGGTAGTTGAGCAGGCCCTCGGGCAGGAAGCCGCGCTCGCGGTAGAGGTTCAGCGAGGACTGCGGGTCGCGCTTGGAGAGCTTCTTGTTGCCCTCGCCCATCACGTACGGCAGATGGCCGAAGGCGGGGATCGACTTGGCGACGCCCAGCTCGATCAGCGCCTTGTACAGGGCGATCTGGCGCGGGGTGGAGGAGAGCAGGTCCTCGCCGCGCAGGACGTGGGTGATCTCCATCAGCGCGTCGTCGACCGGGTTGACGAGCGTGTACAGGGGGGCGCCGTTGGCGCGGACGATGCCGTAGTCCGGGACGTTCTCCGGAAGGTAGGTGATCTCGCCGCGGACCAGGTCCGTGAAGGTGATCGTCTCGTCGGGCATCCGGAAGCGGACGATGGGGCTGCGGCCCTGCGCCCGGTACTCCTCGACCTGCTCGGCGCTCAGCTCGCGGCAGTGGCCGTCGTAGCCGGAGGGCTTGCCGGCGGCGCGGGCGGCCTCGCGGCGGCCGTCCAGCTCCTCCTGGGAGCAGTAGCAGTGGTAGGCGTGGCCGGCGTCCAGCAGTTTCCGGGCGACGTCCTGGTAGATGTCCATCCGCTGCGACTGGCGGTAGGGCGGGTGCGGCCCGCCGACCTCGGGGCCCTCGTCCCAGTCGAAGCCCAGCCAGCGCATCGCCTCGAGCAGCTGGTTGTAGGACTCCTCGGAGTCGCGGGCCGCGTCGGTGTCCTCGATGCGGAAGACGAGGGTGCCCTGGTGGTGGCGGGCGAACGCCCAGTTGAACAGGGCGGTGCGGACCAGCCCCACGTGGGGGTTACCGGTGGGCGAGGGACAGAAACGGACACGGACTGGTGCGCTAGCCACGCTTGACAACCTTGTTGGTGAGAGTGCCGATGCCTTCGATGGTGACGGCGACGTCGTCGCCGACGTTCAGGGGGCCGACCCCTGCCGGGGTGCCCGTGAGGACGACGTCGCCGGGGAGCAGCGTCATCGCCTCGGAGATGTTGACGATCAGATCCTCGATGGGGTGGATCATCTCGCTGGTGCGGCCCAGCTGCCGCTGCTCGCCGTTGACGGTGAGCTGGATGGTCAGGTCGGCAGCGGCGGCGAGGTCGAGGTCCGTCTCCACCCAGGGGCCGAGCGGGCAGGAGCTGTCGAAGCCCTTGGCCCGCGCCCACTGCTTCTCGCGGCGCTGGACGTCGCGGGCGGTGACGTCGTTGGCGCAGGTGTAGCCGAAGATCACGTCCTTGACGCGGTCGCGCGGGACCTCGCGGCACATGCGGCCGATGACGACCGCCAGCTCGGCCTCGTGGTGCAGTTCCTCGGAGAAGGAGGGGTACTGGATCGGGTCGCCGGGGCCGATCACCGAGGTGGACGGCTTGAAGAAGGCGAACGGGGCGTCGGGCACCTCGTTGCCGAGTTCGCGGGCGTGCTCGGCGTAGTTGCGGCCGAAGGCGACGACCTTGTTGGGGAGCACCGGCGGCAGCAGCCGTACCTTGCTCAGCGGCACCTTGGTCCCGGAGAGCTCGAAGTCCGCGAACGGGATGCCCTTGATGATGTCGAGGACGAGCTCGTCCGGCTGGTCGCCCTCGACCGCGCCGAAAGCGACGTTCCCGTCGATGGAGAACCTGGCGATGCGCACGGGTTGCTTGGCCCCTTGACTGAAGCGGCTGGAGTCTGACGCTCCAGGCTAACGCGGCGCGGGCCCCCCATCTCGCGCATCGCGCCGCCGGAGCGGCCGGTCGCGCGCCCGGAGGCCCCGTGCGGACGGGCCCCGCGGAACCGGGGGCGGGCCCGGAGGAGGAGCGCCGGACCTGGGGACGGCCCTCCGTGGAGGGGCGCCCGGACCTGAGAGCGGGCACGAAGGAGGGGCGCCCCCTGGGCCGGGGACGCCCCTGATCTCCATGTGCGCGCCGGTGCGTCGGCGCGAGCACGCCGGGCCGGTCCGAGCGCTTCGCGGCCCGGGCGCGTACTACTGCGTGACGGCGGCCGCGGCCGGCGCCTCCATGAGAACGGTGCGCCTGGGGTTGGCGGTCTGGGTGGGGAGGGTGACGGGGTGCTCCGGCAGTTCCGGGGTCTGCAGCGCCTCGGCGTCCTCGAGGTGGGCGAGGGTCGTGCGCCGGGGGTTGGCTATGTTGCGGAACATCATCGTCGTCTTCACGGTTGTCAGAGACCTTGTCGTCTACGGGCGCCGGGAGCGTCGGAGGGCCCTCGCGCGCGGGTTGGCAGCGTTGCGCCTTATGTAAAGCGTCAGGCTAAACATTCAATTCCCGGCCGAGGGCGTGCAGAGTCCGTGATCTCCATGTGAGTTTGCTCACGGACGTATCGACAATCCGGACAATTCATGGGCGGATCCCACGCGGCCGAAACGGACATTCACCGCCTGAAGCAGCCATTCCGCTCCCGATCATGGCGACTGGGACACCTGACCCCGCTCATCGGCTCGTAGCCATATGTCCGGTATGCGGGAGATCACTTTCCACCACCGGTAACTCGTCACTCACACGGTGTCACAGAGGTCACAGCATGGCCCACATGCCTTGTTGGAGATCCTGCACTGTGCTGGAATGCCACGGACCGCCGCAGGATCGACCCGGCGCGCAGGGGCGCAACGCAGCGCCGAGTGGCGGCGAGACAGGGGGAGACAGCGCCGGTCACTCACGACCACCCGGGGTGCGTTTTCAGGGCGCCCCCCACAACGCCGACACCGTCCTTCCTCTCGTGCGGAAGGACGCCTGGTCCAGAGGTTGCGACGCTAGTGCAGGGACGTTTCAAGAGGGATGGCAGCGCTTCGGCGGAGCCGGAGCCGCACGGCGGGACTGGCCCCATGGCCGTCAGCTCCTCGCCCCAGCACGCCCAGAACCCGGGTCCGGCCCAGTCCGGCGACAAGGAGCGCGCCGGCTCCGCCCCCGCGCAGGCCCCGGCCGGCCCCGATCCGGCGGTGAAGCCGGCCAAGGGCCAGACGCCCACCGGCCCCGGCTCGCGCATGGCCCTGCGCAACTGGCGCATCTCCACCCGCCTGGTGTCGCTGCTCGCGCTCCCCGTCGTCGCGGCCACCACGCTGGGCGGTCTGCGCATCAACCAGAACCTGGACGACATCCAGCAGCTCGACAACATGAAGCTGCTGACGGACATGACCAAGCAGGCCACCGAGCTGGCCGCCGCGCTCCAGGAGGAGCGCGACCAGTCCGCCGGCCCGCTGGCCCACCCCTCCAGCGCGAGCGCCATCACCGTCAAGGGCTTCCGGGACAAGACGGACCGCGCCAAGGCCAACTTCCTGTCGGCCTCCGAGGAGATCGACAGCGCCAGCAAGAACGGCAGCCTCCTCGGCGTCCGCGACACACTCGTGGGCCTGGCCAGCGAGCTCAACGGCCTGGCCAAGATCCGCAAGGGCGCCTACGAGTCCACGGACAACTCCTCCCAGACGGTCGAGGCCTACCACCACCTCATCACCGAGCTGCTCGGCCTCTCCCAGGACATGGCCGAGGCGACCAGCAACCCGGAGATGATCCAGCGCACCCGCGCCCTGGCCGCCTTCTCCTCCGCCAAGGAGTACGCGTCCGTCCAGCGCGCCGTCATCGCGGCGGCCCTGCCGGCCAACAACACCACCCGGGGCCACCTCTCCGACAACGACCGCCTGTACGCCCAGTCGGCGCTGGACAGCCAGACCTCCGAGCTCAACAGCTTCCGCAACATCTACGGCAGCGGCGCCGAGGACCTCCTCAAGCCGGTGGAGGAGGGCAACCCCACCATCCAGGCCGCCGACCAGTACGCCAAGCGCGCGCTGGACAGCGCGCAGGGCCTGGACTCACAGCTGAACAAGCGCTCCTACCGCGACTGGGTCGACGACAGCTCGACCAAGATCGAGCAGATGCGGAAGATCGAGCACACGCTGCTCGAGAACATGGAGCAGAAGGCGCGCGAGCTGCGCAGCTCCACCGAGCAGGACGCCATCATCTCCGGTGTGCTGATCCTGCTGGTCCTCGGCGTCTCGCTGATCGGCGCCTTCGTCGTGGCGCGGTCCATGATCCGCTCGCTGCGCCGGCTGCAGGACACCGCGACCCGGGTCGCCCAGGACCGACTGCCCGAGCTGGTCAAGCAGCTGTCGGAGTCGGACCCGCAGGACGTGGACACCACCGTGGAGTCGGTCGGTGTGCACTCGCGGGACGAGATCGGCCAGGTGGCCGCGGCCTTCGACGAGGTGCACCGCGAGGCGGTCCGCCTCGCCGCCGAGCAGGCCCTGCTGCGGGGCAACGTCAACGCGATGTTCACCAACCTCTCGCGCCGCTCCCAGGGCCTGATCCAGCGTCAGCTGTCGCTGATCTCCGAGCTGGAGTCCCGCGAGGCCGACCCGGACCAGCTGTCCTCGCTGTTCAAGCTCGACCACCTCGCCACCCGCATGCGCCGTAACGGCGAGAACCTGCTGGTCCTCGCGGGTGAGGAGCCCGGCCGACGGTGGACCCGCCCGGTCCCGCTGGTCGACGTCCTGCGCGCCGCCGCCTCCGAGGTGGAGCAGTACGAGCGCATCGAGCTGGCCTCGGTGCCGACCACCGAGGTCGCCGGCCGCGTCGTCAACGACCTCGTGCACCTGCTCGCCGAGCTGCTGGAGAACGCCACCTCGTTCTCCTCCCCGCAGACCAAGGTCAAGGTCACCGGTCACGCGCTGCCCGACGGCCGCGTCCTGATCGAGATCCACGACACCGGCATCGGCCTCTCCCCCGAGGACCTCGCCGCGATCAACGAGCGGCTCGCCTCGCCGCCCACCGTGGACGTCTCCGTCTCCCGGCGCATGGGTCTGTTCGTGGTCGGTCGTCTGTCGCAGCGGCACGGCATCCGCATCCAGCTGCGTCCGTCCGACTCCGGCGGCACGACGGCCCTCGTCATGCTGCCGGTGGACGTCGCCCAGGGCGGCAAGAAGCCGGCTCCCGGCAAGCCAGGCGGTCCCTCCGCCGGCGGTCCGGCGGCCGCCGCCGCAGCCGCGGGCGCGGCTGCCGCGCGACGCCAGAGCGGTCAGGCGGGCGGCGCCCTCGGCGCGGGAGGCGCCGGGCGCCTCGGCCCCGGTGCCGCTCAGCGCGGTCAGGTCGGCGCGGGTCAGGGCCCGCGGGCCGCACTGCCCGGCGTGGGCGGCCGGCCGGGTGGTCCCGGTGGTCCGGGCGGCGCGCGCGGACCGCAGGGTCCGGGGCAGCCGCAGCAGGGCCGGCCGGCTCAGAACGGTCCCGGTCACAACGCTCCCGGCCAGAACCCTCCCGGCCAGAACGGTCCGGGCCTCAACGGCGCGGGTTCGGCCGCCGGCTTCGGCGGCCGGGCTCCGGGCGCCCCGCAGGGCCTGCAGGCCGCGGGCCCGGGCGCCGCGCAGGGATTCGGCGACGGCCGGCGCACGGGCGGCCGGCAGGACGCCTTCGGCGACGGTGGCCGGCAGGACGCCTTCGGCGGCGGTCAGCGCGGTGGCGTGCCCCCGCAGCGGGGCAACGGCGGCGAGCAGGGCCGTACCCCGCAGCTGCCGCCGCGCGGTGGTCCGCGCGCCGAGCTGCCGGGCGGCAACCCCCAGCCGCGTACGCCCAGCTGGGGCAACGAGAACGCCATGGGCCCCGCCGCCCTCGACGCCCCGCGCGGGCACGACGAGGCGGAGCAGGCACAGGCCTCCGGCGCGCCGCGGTTCGAGGACCACTCGGGTCCGGGCGGCACGGCGGAGATGCCGGCGCTGCCGCGTCCCGAGGGCCGGCAGGGCCAGGGCGCCCCGGCGGACACGTCGGCGTTCCCCCGCCCCGACTTCGACGCTCCCCGGCCCGGCACGGCCGGCGGCCGGGACGCGGACCGGTTCGCGGCTCCCGGCGCGGACGCCGGGCAGAACACCGGCTCCTTCGTCCGTCCGGACATATTCGGCGCCGGCGCGCAGGGCGGCCGGCCGAACAACCCGTCCGACACCGGCCAGTTCGCCGCTCCCCAGGCCTACGACAACGGCTCCACCGGCCAGTTCGCCGCCCAGCAGGGCTACGACAACGGCTCCACGGGCCAGTTCCCGGCGGTGCAGCAGGGGTACGACAACGGCACGAACGGCCAGTACCAGCAGCAGGGCTACGACAACACTCCCACGGGGCAGTTCCAGCAGCCCGGCTACGACAACGCCTCGACCGGCCAGTACCAGCAGCCTGGTCACGACAACGGTTCCACCGGTCAGTTCGCCACCCCACAGGCGTACGACAACGGTTCCGCCGGCCAGTACCAGCAGCCCGGTCACGACAACGGAGCCTCAGGCCGGCCTCAGCTGCCGGGCCGTCAGGACCCGTCGTCCACCGGCCAGTTCGAGCGGCCGCAGGCGGTCGGCGGTCCCGCCGACTTCGGCGCCCCGCGCCGGCCGGCCCCGCAGCAGCGGCCCGCGGGCCGGGAGCCCGAGGCGCTGCCGCCGGCGGGTCCGGGCGACGGCCGCACCCCGCTGTTCGACACCCTGGAGACCAACTGGTTCCGCGGTGAACGGCAGCAGGCGGGGGCCCCGGCTCCCGCTCCGCAGCAGCCCCAGGCTCCTGCGGCCCCCGAGCGTCCCGCGGCCTCGGCCTGGCGCAGCTCGCCGAACGACGAACTCGTCCGGCAGGCGGAGCGCGTACGGCAGCCGGCGGCGGGCGGCGTCACCACCTCCGGCCTGCCGCGCCGGGTGCCCAAGGCGAACCTCGTCCCGGGCACGGCTCAGCAGCAACAGCACCAGAACGGTCCGCAGGTCTCGCGTGCGCCCGATGACGTACGCGGCCGGCTGACCAATCTCCGTCGGGGCATCGCACAGGGTCGTCAGGCCGGCAACGGCCAGACGGGCAGCTACCCGAGCCCCACTCACCAGCAGGAGCGTTAGTTGAGCCCGATGAGCCAGGCGGCACAGAACCTCAACTGGTTGATCACCAACTTCGTGGACAACACCCCTGGGGTGTCCCACACCGTCGTGGTGTCCGCGGACGGACTCCTTCTGGCGATGTCCGAAGGGTTCCCGCGCGACCGCGCCGACCAGCTCGCGGCCGTCGCGTCCGGCCTCACCTCGCTGACCGCGGGGGCTTCCCGGATCTTCGAGGGCGGCAACGTGGCGCAGACGGTCGTGGAGATGGAGCGTGGCTTCCTCTTCCTCATGTCCGTCTCGGACGGGTCGTCCCTGGCGGTCCTGGCCCACCCCGAGTGCGACATCGGCCTCGTCGGCTACGAGATGGCGCTGCTGGTCGACCGGGCGGGCGCGGTGCTCACCCCGGACCTGCGCGCCGAACTACAGGGCAGTCTGCTCCACTGACCGGCCTGGTACCACCCACGTCACCAAATCACCGTCCGGCCGCCACAATCCCCCCACCGGCCCCGTCCGACGGCTTGCCCGACCGACTTGCTGTCCCGCCCGGAGGATTCATGACCCCGCCCACCGCCCATCATGATCCGTACGCCGAGCCGTACGGGGACGAGGGCGACCAGCCGCTGGTCCGTCCGTACGCGATGACCGGCGGCCGGACCCGGCCGCGCTATCAGCTCGCCATCGAGGCGCTGATCAGTACCACGGCCGACCCGGCAGCGCTGATGGGACTGCTCCCGGAGCACCAGCGGATCTGCCACCTGTGCCGTGAGGTGAAGTCGGTCGCCGAGGTCTCGGCGCTCCTCGCCATGCCGCTCGGTGTGGCGAGGATCCTCGTCGCGGACCTGGCAGAGGCCGGGCTGGTGGCCATCCACCAGCCGGGCGGTGACGAGAACAACGGCGGCGCACCGGACGTGACGCTGCTCGAAAGGGTGCTCAGTGGACTTCGCAAGCTCTGACGGGGGCCGGGCCACCACCTCCGCGAAGATCGTGGTGGCGGGCGGCTTCGGCGTGGGCAAGACCACGTTCGTGGGCGCCGTCTCGGAGATCAATCCCCTGCGCA
The DNA here is from genome assembly GCF_044391765.1 of Streptomyces sp. NPDC018610. NCBI lineage: Bacteria > Bacillati > Actinomycetota > Actinomycetes > Kitasatosporales > Streptomycetaceae > Streptomyces > Streptomyces sp. NPDC018610. The sequence continues at coordinate 130,409 of NZ_JBISAL010000012.1, read as the reverse complement.
CGGAGGCCGTGATGACGTCCGCTTCGGCGGGCATCGACGACCTCACCCACACCGGGGACAAGACCACCACCACGGTGGCCATGGACTTCGGCCGCATCACGCTCGACCAGGACCTGATCCTGTACCTGTTCGGCACCCCCGGCCAGGACCGCTTCTGGTTCATGTGGGACGACCTGGTGCGCGGTGCGATCGGCGCGATCGTGCTGGTCGACACCCGCCGCCTCGCCGACTGCTTCCCGGCCGTGGACTACTTCGAGAACAGCGGCCTGCCGTTCGTCATCGCCCTCAACGGCTTCGACGGGCAGCAGCCGTACAGCCCCGAAGAGGTCCGCGAGGCGCTGCAGATCGGGCCGGACGCGCCGATCATCACCACCGACGCCCGGCACCGCGCGGACGCCAAGTCGGCGCTGATCACGCTGGTCGAGCACGCGCTGATGGCCCGTCTGCGGTAACGACGCGGACACGGACACATCTCACATAGCACCCAGGCAGGGATGGCGATACGCCAGTTGTCGTAGCAGCACCGGAGCCGACTGTGTCCTTTGACACGGTCGGCCCCGGTGTTCATAACGTTTCGGCAGAGGAATCGGGTGGTACGGCAACGCGTCGCGCACATCCGGTGTCACTGCGCGTACGACGCGCCCGTCTTTTGACGCCGCTCGCTCTTTATGACCGTTTTATCTGGTGCTTACAAGCGTGCGCACGGCCGGCTCCAACTGTTTGGAAGACCGCATGCCCGCGTGCTGGAATGCCTGAACTGCCCAATAGTCAAAGACGTACTCAGGAGTACTGACGTCGTCGCCGGCGCACAGGGCTTGAGACATTGCGGCACAACGTAGGTGCCGACCGCCGAGAGGTTGTTGGTCGAGTGAGGCGAAGCAAGAACGGTCCCGAGCCGTCGACGGCCCGGGGCAACTTCACCCCGCCGCCGCGCGGAGCGGCGCCCGCGCACGTACCCGGTGCGGAGTCGGCGAGCGCCCCCGCGGCGAGCGGCGGCCCCTTCTCACCGCGCAACTGGCGGGTGCGGACCAGGCTGAACGCGATCCTGCTCATACCCGTGCTGGTCGGCCTCGTCATGGGCGGCTTCCAGGTCAAGAGCTCGATCGACACCTGGAACGAGGCCCAGGACGCGGAGAACACCGCACGCCTGGTGCGCGCCTCCCTGTCCTACGCCAACGCTCTCTGGAACGAGCGCGACGTCACCGCCGCCCCGCTGCTGCAGGGCAAGGGGCAGAACGACGCCACGGTCACCCAGGCCCGCGCCGCCACCGACAAGGCCGCCGACGCCTTCGACCAGGCCGCCGAGAACATGCCGCAGAAGCCCGGCCTGGTCCGCCGGCTGAAGCTGTTCCGCGAGGCCGAGCCCGGTCTGCAGTCGCTGCGGGCCGCCGCGTTCACCTCCAAGCTGACCGGCGTGCAGACCGAGGAGGGCTACGTCAAGGTCGGCCACCCGCTGATGGAGTTCGCCAACGAACTCGGCCTGGGCACCGGAAACATCACCTCCTACGGCCGTACGGTCTACGCCATCTCGCTCACCCAGGCGGCCCTGTCCCTGGAGCGCTCGATCGGCATGCACCTGCTGGTCAAGCCCGGTCCGGACAGCGGCAACCTGGCCAGCCAGCGCATCGCCCTCTCCTCCTACGCCTATCTGGAGGGCATCGCCATCGAGGAGTACCTCGGCGGCGGCACCCAGGCCGACTCGGACAAGCTGGACGCGCAGAAGCGGGAGATCCAGACCAAGGCCGCGGCGATGGCCGAGGAGGCCAAAGGCCAGGACCCCGCCTACGTGGCCCCGCCGTCCGACCCGCAGAAGATGGTCACGGCCCTCGCCACGCTGAAGTCCACCGATGCCGGCGACCGCCAGGAACTCGCCCAGAAGGGCATCACCGCGCAGAACTGGTGGGCCGTCAACACCCTCAAGTTCGACGCCTACCGCAAGATCCAGTCGGACATGGCCGACACCGCGGTGAACGAGGCGTCCGGCATCGCCGACGACGCCAAGCAGTCGACGTTCATCACCGGCGCGGTCGTCCTGGTCGCCCTGCTCGCCGCGTTCCTGCTGGCCGGTATGGTCGCCCGCCAGATGAGCCGCTCCATGCGCCAGCTGCGCAACGCCGCCTTCGGCATCGCCGAGCAGCGCCTGCCGATGCTGGTCGACCAGCTCTCCCGCACCGACCCGGGCCGGGTCGACACCCGGGTCGCGCCGATCCCGATCACCTCGACCGACGAGATCGGCGAAGTCGCCCGCGCCTTCGACCAGGTCCACCGCGAGGCCGTCCGGCTCGCCGCCGAGCAGGCCCTGCTGCGGGGCAACATCAACGCGATCTTCACCAACCTCTCGCGCCGCAACCAGTCGCTGATCGAGGGCCAGCTGACCCTGATCACCGACCTGGAGAACAACGAGGCCGACCCGGACCAGCTGGAGAACCTCTTCCGCCTGGACCACCTGGCCACCCGTATGCGCCGCAACGGCGAGAACCTCCTGGTCCTCGCCGGCGAGGAGCCCGGCCGCCGTTGGGACCAGCCGGTCCCGCTGGTCGACGTGCTGCGCGCCGCCTCCTCCGAGGTGGAGCAGTACGAGCGCATCGAGATGTCCGGCGTCCCCGAGGCCGAGATCCACGGCCGCGCGGTCACCGACCTCGTGCACCTCCTGGCCGAGCTGCTGGAGAACGCCACCACCTTCTCCTCGCCGCAGACCAAGGTCCGCGTCACCGCGACCCGGCTGCCCGACGGGCGGGTCATGGTCGAGATCCACGACAAGGGCATCGGCCTGACCGCCGAGGACTTCGCGGACATCAACCACAAGCTCGCCAACCCGCCCACCGTGGACGTGGCGATCTCCCAGCGCATGGGCCTGTTCGTGGTCGGCCGCCTCGCGGACCGGCACGGCATCCGGGTCCAGCTGCGCCCCTCCGGCGAGCAGGCCGGCACCACCTCCCTGGTGATGCTCCCGGACGCGATCACGCACGGTGGCGGCGGCGAACAGGCGCTGGAGCGTGACGAGTTCACGGTCTCCCAGATCATCCCCGAGCAGCAGCTCAAGGGCGAGAGCTTCACCCAGCTGCCGCCGATGCGGACCGCCGCCGAGCTCGGCTTCGACGACAGCCGCTACGCCGACGTGCCCGACGACATCCGGGGCCTGGACCCGGTGGGCCGCTCGCGCAAGCGCGAGGAGCGCCGCGCCGCCCTGGAGTCCCAGTCGGGCGCCGTGCCCGAGGCCCCGGAGAACTCCGCGTTCCCCGACGAGTCCACCGGTCAGCGGCAGGCCTACGACACCGGCCGGAGCGCGTACCCGGAGCAGAACGCCGGCTACGACGGACAGGGCGGCTACGAGGACCGGTCACAGGCCTACGACGGCCAGGGACAGGCCGCGTACGACCAGCACGGCGGCTTGCGGTACGAGCAGCAGGGACAGCAGTCGTACGAGCAGGCGTACTACGCGCCGGACGGCTCCGGGCAGCAGAACGGCGGCTACCCGGCGGACGGCGGCTACCCGGCCCCCGACGCCTATGCGGAACCGGTGCGCGAGGAGCACGCGGGCGTCCACGGCGCCGCGCAGGGCCAGTACGCCGGCTTCCAGGAGCAGCCCTACCAGGACGACTGGCCGCAGGGCGACGGATACCAGAACGGCTACGCTGGGCAGTACGCTCCACAAGCGGAATCCGCGCAGGCCGCTGTCGCGGCCGAGGCGGACCACGTAGGCTTCGGCCATCCGGGAGCGGACCCGGCCGTCGGCCACGAGCTGACCGACGCGGGGCTTCCCCGTCGTGGCTCCCCCGCGAGCGGTGCGGGCGGCGCGCGGACCGAGCGCCAGGAGACGCCGGCCCCCTCCCCGGAGAACAACGGCGACAGCAGCTGGCGTTCGGCGAACGACGAGCGGTGGCAGCAGGCCTCCAAGCTCCGCAAGCCCAAGGCGGGCGGGGTGACCTCCTCCGGCCTGCCGCGGCGGGTACCCAAGGCCAACCTGGTCGAGGGGACCGCGGAATCGACCCCGCAGGGCGGCCCACAGGTCTCCCGCGCCCCCGAGGACGTCCGGGGCAGGCTGAGCAACCTGCGCCGGGGCGTCGAACGGGGACGCACCGCAGGAAGTGACAAGAACGGCCAGGCCACAAGGAATGAACACAGTGGTCCTGACAGCACCTACAACCAGGAGCGTTAGTGTGAGCCCGATGAGCCAGGCGGCGCAGAACCTGAACTGGTTGATCACCAACTTCGTGGACAACACCCCCGGGGTGTCCCACACCGTGGTGGTCTCCGCCGACGGACTCCTTCTGGCGATGTCCGAAGGCTTTCCCCGCGACCGTGCCGACCAGCTCGCGGCCGTCGCGTCCGGTCTGACCTCGCTGACCGCGGGTGCCTCGCGCATCTTCGAGGGCGGCAGCGTGAACCAGACCGTTGTGGAGATGGAGCGGGGATTCCTCTTCATCATGTCCATCTCCGACGGTTCCTCGCTCGCGGTTCTCGCGCACCCCGAGGCGGACATCGGTCTCATTGGGTACGAGATGGCCCTTCTGGTGGACCGCGCGGGCACGGTCCTCACCCCGGACCTCCGCGCGGAGCTCCAGGGGAGCCTTCTCAACTGAAAGTCAGACGGTGCGTTTTGGTGTCCTGTGGCCGTAAGGTTTCGGGACGCGGCTTCCACGCCGTTGGAGGCCCGGCGCCATCGGAGGAGGAGAGAGAGTGGCAACACCCCCAGGCGGTTCGCATTCGGGCGACTGGTCGTACGGCCCTGCCCAGGGCCAGGGCGACGGTTCGGTGAACCAGTACGGCTACCCCTCCGTCCCGCGTCACCGGCAGCCGTACTCGCCGCAGGGCCCCGGCCCTTCGCCGTACGACCAGCCGCAGGCGCCGCGCATCCAGCCGGTGCAGCCGCAGCGCCGTGCGCCCGAGCCGGCGCCCGCCGGCGCGTCGGGCAACCCCCTGGTCCGCCCGTACGCCATGACGGGCGGCCGCACCAGGCCGCGTTACCAGCTCGCCATCGAGGCCCTGGTGCACACCACCGCGCAACCGCACCAGATGCAGGGCCAGTTGCCCGAACATCAGCGGATCTGCCAACTGTGCCGCGAGATCAAGTCGGTGGCCGAGATCTCGGCCCTGCTGACGATTCCTCTCGGCGTGGCCAGGATCCTCGTCGCCGACTTGGCGGAGGCGGGCCTGGTCGCCATCCATCAGCCCGGCGGCGACGAGAACGCCGGCGGCCAGCCAGACGTGACACTGCTCGAAAGGGTGCTCAGTGGACTTCGCAAGCTCTAGCGGAGGGCCGGTTTCTCCAAGTCGCTCCACCACGTCCGCGAAGATCGTGGTGGCGGGCGGCTTCGGCGTGGGCAAGACCACGTTCGTCGGCGCCGTCTCGGAGATCAACCCGCTGCGCACAGAGGCCGTCATGACATCCGCTTCGGCGGGCATCGACGACCTCACCCACACCGGGGACAAGACCACCACCACGGTGGCCATGGACTTCGGCCGCATCACCCTCGACCAGGACCTGATCCTCTACCTGTTCGGCACCCCCGGCCAGGACCGCTTCTGGTTCATGTGGGACGACCTGGTGCGCGGCGCGATCGGCGCGATCGTGCTGGTCGACACCCGCCGCCTCGCCGACTGCTTCCCGGCCGTCGACTACTTCGAGAACAGCGGCCTGCCGTTCGTCATCGCCCTCAACGGCTTCGACGGCAACCAGCCCTACAACCCGGACGAGGTCCGCGAGGCGCTGCAGATCGGCCCGGACACCCCGATCATCACCACCGACGCCCGGCACCGCGCCGACGCCAAGTCGGCGCTGATCACGCTGGTCGAGCACGCGCTGATGGCCCGTCTGCGGTAACGCCCGGCCCGGTCGCGGGGCGCAGAGGACGAAGACAAGGGGGCGTTCCCTCCCCACGGGGAGGGAACGCCCCCTTCGTCGTACGCCCCCTTCGTCGTACGCCCCCTTCGTCGTGGGCCGGCTCGTCATGCGCGCCTCGTCCTGCGGCCGACGGCGGACGCGCGGAAGGGGGCCACCCGGGTGGGTGGCCCCCTTCGGAGCTGTCCTTCGAGGCTGTCTACGCAGCCGTGGGATCAGTGCCAGCTGTGCGGTGCGCGGAAGCCGCCCTCGCGCTCCAGGCGGCGCCAGCCCGCCCTGGCACGGCCGCGGTGGGCCGGGGCGGTGTCGTCGGGGCGGGCCGCGGCACGGGCCAGCAGAAGGGCCGTGAGGGCGGCGACCTCCTCGGGCTCGGCGTGGCCCTTCTCGACGCGGATGTCAGGCATGTCCATGAGTCGGTCTCCGTGGCTGAGGGGTCCGCGGGGTCGCCGCGGAGCGTCCGCTGGGTTACTGCGGGGGGTTGCCGTGCTTGCGGGAGGGCAGGTCGGCGTGCTTCGTGTGCAGCATCGCCAGGGACCTGATGAGGACCTCTCGGGTGTCGGCCGGGTCGATGACGTCGTCCACCAGGCCGCGCTCGGCGGCGTAGTAGGGGTGCATCAGCTCGGCCTTGTACTCCTTGACCATGCGGGCCCGGGTGGCCTCGGGGTCGGCGGCCTCGGCGATCTGACGGCGGAAGATGACGTTGGCGGCGCCCTCGGCGCCCATCACGGCGATCTCGTTGGTCGGCCAGGCGTAGGTGAGGTCGGCCCCGATCGACTGGGAGTCCATGACGATGTAGGCACCTCCGTACGCCTTGCGCAGGATCAGCGAGATCCGCGGCACGGTGGCGTTGCAGTAGGCGTAGAGCAGCTTCGCGCCGTGCCGGATGATCCCGCCGTGCTCCTGGTCGACGCCGGGGAGGAACCCGGGGACGTCCAGGAAGGTGACGATCGGGATATTGAAAGCGTCACACATCTGGACGAAGCGCGCAGCTTTTTCGCTCGCCTCGATGTCCAGGACGCCCGCCAGCACCTGCGGCTGGTTGGCGATGATGCCGACGACCTGGCCGTCCAGACGGCCCAGGGCGCAGATGATGTTGCGCGCCCAGCGCTCGTGGACCTCCAGGTACTCGCCGTCGTCGAGGATCTCCTCGATGACCTTGGTCATGTCGTACGGGCGGTTGCCGTCGGCCGGGACGAGGTCCAGCAGCACGTCGGAGCGGCGGTCGACGGGGTCGGCGCTCTCCACGCGGGGCGGGTTCTCGCGGTTGTTCTGCGGCAGCAGCGACAGGAGGTAGCGGACCTCCGCGATGCAGGTCTCCTCGTCGTCGTAGGCGAAGTGGCACACGCCGCTGGTCTCGGCGTGCACGTCCGCGCCGCCGAGGCCGTTCTGCGTGATCTCCTCGCCCGTGACGGCCTTGACCACGTCCGGGCCGGTGATGAACATCTGCGAGGTCTCGCGGACCATGAACACGAAGTCCGTCAGCGCCGGGCTGTAGGCCGCGCCGCCCGCGCACGGGCCGAGCATGACCGAGATCTGCGGGATGACCCCGGAGGCCTTGGTGTTGCGCTGGAAGATGCCGCCGTATCCGGCCAGGGCGCTGACACCCTCCTGGATGCGGGCGCCGGCGCCGTCGTTGAGGGAGACCAGCGGGGCGCCGGCCGCGATGGCCATGTCCATGATCTTGTGGATCTTGGTGGCGTGGGCCTCGCCGAGGGCGCCGCCGAAGATGCGGAAGTCATGGGCGTAGACGAAGACGGTACGGCCCTCGACCGTGCCCCAGCCGGTGATGACACCGTCGGTGTACGGCTTCTTCGCCTCCAGGCCGAAACCGGTCGCCCGGTGCCGGCGCAGCTGCTCGACCTCCTGGAAGGAGCCCGGGTCCAGGAGCAGGTCGATCCGCTCCCGCGCGGTCAGCTTGCCCTTGGCGTGCTGCGCCGCGGTCGCCTTCTCGCTGGGGCCGGCCACCGCCTGCGCACGGATCCCGTGCAGCTCGGCGACCCGCCCGCGCGCGTCCGCCGGTTCCCCGGCCGGCTCGCCCGTCGGCTCACCCGTCGTCTCTTCCAAAACGGTCATGTAGCGACCTTACGAAGGACACCAAGGAAAGCGAGCCGTCGACTCCGTACAGTCTCCGGCCCGTTTTCCTGGTGCCACTGAACAGAACCATGGCGCCATTGAGGCTTTCCGACTGCTCAGAGGGGATCGGAGTTGTCGGGGGCACACAAACCCGGGGCGCGAGAGGCGCCTCACATTCTCCTGCCGCGGATGCCATCCGTGGAGTGAAGCGCGGACCCGGACGGCGGACCGGCACACCGTATCGCGGAGCCGCCCGGCGCGGCCGCGCGTCGCCGCCGCTCCGGCCGAGGAGCCGTCCTCCCGAGCCGGTCGAGCGGCCGCCCCGGTCTCGCCGGCAGAAGACGACCGGTCCCCGATGTTGAAAATTAAACGGAATGGGTCTACGGTCGTCCTCGTTGATGTGGTTGAACATTCAACATCACCGGCGTCCCGCCTCGTCGCCGGCCCGGCAACACCGTCCTCAAGGAGCACCCCATGGGCATCTTCGGCCGCAAGAACGACACCGCCACCACCACCGCCCCCGCCGCCGTGAACCCGGACCTCGCCGCGCTGACCGGCGACTACACCATCGACCCGGCCCACTCCACGCTCGGCTTCGTGGCCCGGCACGCCATGGTCACCAACGTCAAGGGCAAGTTCACCGAGTTCACCGGCGCCCTGCACCTGGACGGCGCCGACCCGGCCGCCTCCACGGCCACGCTCGACATCGTGATGGGCAGCATCGACACCGGCTCCGCGGACCGCGACGGGCACCTCAAGAGCGCGGACTTCTTCCGCACCGACGAGTTCCCGGCGATGACCTTCCGCTCCACCGAGGCGAAGGCCGTGGGCGGCGACGACTACCGCATCACCGGCGACCTCACCATCCTCGGTGTCACCCGGCCGGTCACCATCGACCTGGAGTTCAACGGCGCCGCCAAGGACCCCTTCGGCAACGAGCGCGTCGGCTTCGAGGGCAGGGCCGAGATCCTGCGCTCCGAGTGGGGCCTGACGTGGAACGCGGCGCTGGAGACGGGCGGCGTCCTGGTCTCCGACAAGATCAAGCTGAACTTCGACATCTCCGCGATCCGGAACGCCTGATCCGCCGCCGGCCGCCCCGGCGGGCCCGCCTCACGGCCTCCGCCGCCCCGGAACGCGCCCGCTCTCCACTCCCCCGTACGAGGAGGGCGGGCGCTTCGGCGTGTCCGGACGCCGTCGTGGCCCCGTCCCCGTGTCCTTCGGCCCCCCCAGAAGAAATCGACCAGATCTGCGAAGAACTGTTATTCGGTCCGCCTTCAGCGGTCTCCCAGGCATCGGACATCATCGACCGACGTCAAGGGACAGGGAACTTCTCCTATGAGCACACAGGACACGGTGGAGCTGGCGGCGCTGGTGGCGGCCGCCCGCGACGGCGACCCGGCGGCCCAGGACGCCCTGGTCAGCGCGCACCTTCCGCTCGTGTACAACATCGTGGGCCGCGCCCTGAACGGTTCCGTGGACGTCGACGACGTCGTGCAGGACACCATGCTGCGCGCCCTGGACGGGCTGACGCAGCTGCGCGCCCCGGAGAGCTTCCGGTCCTGGCTGGTGGCGATCGCCATGAACCGGGTGCGGGCGTACTGGCAGGACCGGCAGTCCGCGCCGGGCGGCGTCGAGGAGGCCGGCCTGGTCCCGGACCCGGGCGCCGACTTCGTGGACCTGACCATGCTGCGGCTCCAGTTGTCCGGGCAGCGCCAGGAGACGGCGCGCGCGACCCGCTGGCTGGAGCCGGACGACCGGGGGCTGCTGTCGCTGTGGTGGCTGGAGTGCGCCGGTGAGCTGACCCGCGCGGAGGTCGCGCAGGCCCTGTCGTTGTCGCCGCAGCACACCGCCGTGCGGGTGCAGCGGATGAAGGCCCAACTGGAGGCGGCCCGTGTGGTCGTGCGGGCGCTCGACACGCGGCCCGGCTGCGCGGAGCTGGAGGAGGTGCTGACGGGCTGGGACGGCCGGCCCACCGCGCTGTGGCGCAAGCGAATAGCCCGGCACGCCCGTGAGTGCGTGCGCTGCGCGGGCCTGTGGAGCGGGCTGATGCCGGCCGAGGGGCTGCTGGCGGGCCTCGGCCTGGTGCCGGTCCCGGTCGCACTGCTGCCGCACCCGCCGTCCGGCTTCGACGGCACGCCCGCCGGATCGGCCGGACCGGCCGGTGAGGAGTCCGGCGGGAGCGGCGTCGCCGACCTGACCGCGCGCCACAGCGTCTCCGGCCGGGCGGCGGCGCGGCGGCGGGCCGGCGGCCGGGGCACCGCCCGGGACGCCGCCCGCCGCAAGCGGCGCGTGCGGCGGCGCGCGACGGCCGCCGCGGTCGTGGCCGCCTGCCTGGCCGGTACCGGCGCCTGGTACTTCAGCAGTGGTCCGGGCGCGGGTACGGACGGCGGCGACACGGTGGCCGGGGCCCCGACCACCCCGGTCACGGACCTGGCCGCCCCCGCCGACAGCCCCGCCGGATCCTCTTCGCCGTCCACGTCGGCCTCCCCCTCGCCCTCCGCGTCCCCGTCCCCCTCCCCGTCGAAGAGCCCGAGCGCCTCCAGGAGCCCGCGCCCCACGAGGAGCACGCCCTCGCCGGCGAGGAAGCCGCAGCCCCGGCCGACCCGCACCGCGCCCAGCGCCCCGCCCGCCCAGCCCGCTCCGGCCGGCACCGTCGCGCAGGTGATCGCGCTGGTCAACCAGGAGCGTGCCAAGGCGGGGTGCGGTCCGGTCACCGAGGACTCCCAGCTGGACGCGGCCGCGCAGGGCCACTCCGACGACATGGCCGCCCGGAACTTCTTCGAGCACACCAACCCCGACGGCAAGGACCCCGGCGCCCGGATCACCGCGGCGGGCTACCGCTGGTCGACGTACGGCGAGAACATCGCCAGGGGCCAGCAGACGCCGGAGTCGGTGATGGACTCCTGGATGAACAGCCCCGGCCACCGCGCCAACATCCTCAACTGCTCGTTCAAGAACCTCGGCGTGGGCGTCCACAAGGGCTCGGGCGGCCCGTGGTGGACGCAGGACTTCGGCGCGCGCATGTGAGAGAGGGCGGGGCCGGGCCGGTGCGGTGGGACGGCTGCGGTGGATCCGAGTGCGGTGGAGGCGGGCGCGGTGAGGGGAGCACGGTGAAGCAGGCGCGGTGAAGCGCGCCGGATCCGCCTCAGAATCCGCCGCCGAAGTCCCCGCCACCCCCGCCACCGCCGCCGAAGTCGCCGCCCCCACCGAAGTCCCCGCCCCCGAAGCCCCCGTCGAAGTCGCCCGGGTCGAAGTCGGCGCCCGAGACGTCGCCGCCGTCGTAGCCGCCGAAGCCCCCGGGATCGCCGTAGGCGCCGAAGTCGCCGTAGCCGGTGCCGTAGTAGGCGCCGTAGGCCGGGGCGGACATCATGCTGCCGAGCAGGGTGCCGACGAGCAGGCCGGGGAGGATGCCGCCGCCGAAGTAGCCGCCGGCCCAGGGGCCGTAGGCGGGGCCCGCGTCCCAGTAGGGGCGGCGGCCCCAGTCGGTGTCGACCTCGCGGACCACCGGGTCGCGGCCGTCGGCCAGGCGGGTGGCGTCGGCGGCGCAGACGGGGACCTCGCGCGGTGCGCCGCCCGCGGGCGTCCAGGTGGCGTCGGTGACCGAGGGGCCGTGGCGGGGGTCGAAGAAGCAGGGCGGGCGGCGTACGGGCAGGGGCCGCCCCTCGCGGCGCGCGGCGAGCTGGGCCAGGCAGAAGCGGCCGTCCTCCAGGGCCTCGGTGACGGGCCGCACGTCCTCGGGTCTGCGGGCCTCGGCCATGGACTGCTTCGCCTGGTCGTAGGCGTTCAGCGCGCGTTCGTAGTCGGCGCGCATGGCGTCGTCCGCGCCGGCCTCCGCCGGGTGGAAGTCGAGGCGGTCCAGTTCCTCGCCGAAGGCGGTGATGTCCTCGTCGACGACGACCCGCAGCCGCTCCAGGGCGGCCCGCTGCTCCGCCGCCTTCCGGTTCCGGCTGCGCCGGACCAGGGCGTACGCGCCGACGCCGCCCGCCACCAGGACCGCGCCGGCGGTGATCAGCGCGGTGCTCGACGCGCCGCCGCGGGCGGAGCCGCCCCAGGAGGCGGGGGCCGAGCCGCGCATGGTGGTGAGGGCCCGGTCCGTGAAGTCGGTGAGCTGGGTCTTCGCGTCCTCGCCCTGGACGCTGGTGACGAGGTTCTGGACGGCGGTGCGGGACAGCACCGCGGAGTCGGCGCGGGCGTCGAAGCGGTCGCCGAGGCGGATGGCGTAGGCGCCGGTGACGCCGGTGGCGGTGCGCAGGTCGCTGAAGAGGTCCTGGGTGGGGTAGCCGGCGGGCAGGACGGCGATGAACAGGGGCTTGTCGGCATCTTCGACGGTGCGGGCCAGCGCGTCCGCGTCGGCGGGCGACAGTTGCGCCCTGGCCGCCGGGTCGACGTAGACGGGGCTCTTGCGCAGCGCCTGGGCGACCGCCGAGACGGAGGTGTCGGCGGCGGCCGGGGAGACACCGGTCGACAGGGCGGCCATGACGGCCACCGCCAGCGCCAGCAGCAGCTGCACGGGAACGCGTGCTCGAGTCACGGCGACGGCCTTCATACTTCGAAATTACCGGAAATTACCCGAAAGGGTGTGCATCGGTTATTCAGGCGGGATGACCGCGAGGGGTGCGGGGTGCCGCCACGCGCCACCACGGAGAGGCGCACCCCCGGGAGACCCGGAGGTGCGCCCGCCCTGGCGTGCGGCTACCCGGTCAGGCCGCCCGGTAGGCCGCCGTCAGCCGTTCCACCGCGGCCCCGTACTCGCCGGTGAGCAGCAGGTGGTCGGCATCGGCGAAGGGCTTCGCCACCGCCGCGCTCATGCCGTCCGCGGCCTTCCGCTGGACGATCAGCCGGGCCTGGGCGACCAGGGCACGGCCCGCCTCATGGGCGTGCGTCCGCTCGGCGAGCGTCGCCGCCGACTCCAGCGCCTTCAGGGTGACCGCGCCGCCCGACGGGACCTTCGTCAGCGTGGTCAGGCCCCAGCCGTAGGGGAACTGCGGGTCGTAGGAGGAGTCGCCGACGTTGATCGGAAGCTGTGCCTCGCTCTTCGGCCAGGTCACCGGGAGCTGCCCGGTGAAGGCCCGCTTGCCGTAGAGCACGTCGGCGACGCCGTCGCCCTCGGTGCCCGGCAGCCAGGAGGCGACCAGGGCGTCGATGTCCCCGAGCCGGTCGCCGATCAGCTGCGGGCGGCCGGAGACGATCAGCACCGCGCACTTCATCGCGGCGCACACCTTGTCCACGGCCGCCTTGTCGGCGGCCGACAGCTCCATGCCGTGGCCGTTGCCGACGTCGCCGACGCCCTCGGCGTACGGCGTCTCGCCGACGACGACCACACCGACGTCGTAGCCCTTCAGCGGCGCGGAGGCGTCCTTGGAGTAGGTGACGTCCCCGCCGGCGTTCCTCATGCCCTGAAGGATCGTCGTGCCCTTGGTGATGTTCCCGGAGGAGCCCTGCCAGGTGATGGTCCAGCCGCCGGTCTGGTTGCCGATGTCGTCGGCGTTCGAACCGGCGACGTAGACCTTCTGGCTCTTCTTCAGCGGGAGCACGTCGCCGGCGTTCTTCAGCAGCACCTGCGACTCGGCGGCGGCCTTGCGGGCGACCGCGCGGTGGCCGGCGGAGCCGATCTTGGAGGCGTTGCCCGTGTCGGCGTACGGGTGCTCGAAGAGGCCGAGCCGGAACTTCTCGGTGAGGATGCGGGAGACGGCGTCGTCGATCCGCTTCTCGCTGATCCGGCCCGCCTTCACCTCGTCGATCAGGGTGGAGGTGAACCGGGCGTAGCTGTAGGGGACCATCATCATGTCGACGCCCGCGTCGACGGACGCGGTGACCTGCTGCGGGTAGGCGCCGGGCAGGGCGTCGAGGGCGTTGTAGTCGCTGATGACGAAGCCGTCGAAGCCCATCCGGTCCTTGAGCACGCCGTTGATCATGTCGCCGCGGGCGTGCATCTTGACCGCGCCCTCGCCGTCGCCGGTGATGTCCAGGGACGAGTAGGACGGCATGACGGTGCCGATCCCGCGGTCCACGGCGCCCTGGTACGGCGCGAGGTGGATGTCCTCCAGTTGCTGCCGGGTGACCTTGGTGACGCCCTGGTCGATGGTGTATGTGCCGGTGGTCGAGGAGCCGTACTCGGTGCCGCCGTCGCCGACGAAGTGCTTGGCGGTGGCGAGCACCTTGTCGGCACGGTCCAGGTCGCTGCCGTCGGCGCGGCCCTGGAGGCCCTGGATCACGGTCTCCATGGACTCCACCAGCGCCGGGTCCTCGCCGAAGGACTCGTAGGAGCGGCCCCAGCGCTCGTCGCGGGTGACGCACAGGCAGGGCGCGAAGTCCCACTGCGGGCCGGAGGCGCGGACCTCGGAGGCGGTGACCGACGCGGCCTGCTCGGCGAGCTTCGCGTCGCGGCTCGCGCCGAGCCCGATGTTGTGCGGCATGATCGTGGCGCCGGACAGGTTGTTGTGGCCGTGGACGGCGTCGACGCCGTAGACCAGCGGGATCTGGAAGCGGGTGGCCCGCGTCTGGAGCTGGAAGCCGTCGATCATCTTCGCCCAGGCCTCGGCCGTGTTGGGCGTCGGCGTGGAGCCGCCGCCGGACAGCAGCGAGCCGAGGGCGTAGGTCCCGATGTCGCCCGGGTCGCTCATCGCGCCGCGCTCGGCCTGGGTCATCTGCCCGGCCTTCTCCGCGAGCGACAGCCGCGGCACCAGGTCGGCGACGCGCTTCTTCACCGGCAGTTTCGCGTCCAGGTACGGCAGTCCGTGGGCGTCGACGACGACCTGCGGCCGCTGCGCGGGGGCCTTGGCGCCGGTGACGGCGAGGTCCAGCGGGATCGTCTCGGCGGCCTCGGCGGGCCTGTCCTTCAGGGTGCGCACCTCGACGGTCCGCGAGGTCCCGGAGGCGGTGCCGGCGGGGAAGGTGAGGGTGCCGGAGACGGGGGTGTAGTCCTTGCCCGCGTCGGCGGTGCCCCCCGCGGTCCGGTAGGCGACCGTCACGGGCTCCTCGATCGGGGCGGAGCCGGTGGTGGCGAGGGTGATCCGCACCTTGGCGGTGGCGCCCTCCTTGACCGGGTAGACGGTCGCGTCGGTGGTGACGGAGGCGCGCAGCGACTGGTCGGCCTTGCCGTACAGCTCCACGCCGTCCATGGCGAAGCGGCCCTTGACGCCGGTGGGCAGGGTGACGGAGTAGCCCCACATCCGGGTCAGGCCCAGCACGTGGTCGATGCCGCCGACCGGTTGGTAGTCCGTGCGATAGGCGAAGTCGGCGAAGGGCAGCTCGATCTGCTTCCAGCCGGTGAAGTCGTCGGTGAAGGAGGTCGTCCACAGCTCGGACGCCTCGCCGTTCGCGCCGCCGTCCTTGATCTCGAACGGGATCTTCCTGCCGTCGTTCCGGCCCTCCCACCACAGGCGGACGCCCTTGTGGGCGGACCAGTCGTGGGCGGGCAGGTCGGCGGCGTAGTCGTGGGTGAAGCCGCCGTACCCGCTGATGTCGTAGGTCCCGGTCAGCACCTTCTCGCCCTCGGGGGCGTCGGAGCGGGCGGAGAGCTGGAGGGCGGGCGGGTCGTCGCTGTCACCGCCCCAGGTGAAGATGCCCTCGGCCGGCTGGCCGGCGAACGGCACCTCACCCTCGAAGCGGTCGACGGGCACGGGGGCGGGGTCGTCGGAGGCGGGGGCCGCCTGCGCGGTGGCGAGCGGCACCAGCGCGGTGAGCAGGGCGGCGGAGGCGAGCAGGGCGGTTCTTCGCATGCACGGACCTTCCCTCGTCTCAGGGACTTCCTGAGGCTCACGATTCACTCATGACTTAGATCAGGGCGTGAGTTAAATGGGGTGGCGGCGATCCGTCAAGACTTCACACCGGAACTGGTACGCGTCTCAACTCCCGGCCCGTTCCGCACCGTTGTCACTTCGGCTTGTGAACGCGCGACCCCTTGACGGGCGGTTGCCGCCGTCATTTACTCACGGCTCGCACGCCTCCCCTCCCCCACCTTCCGAAAGGGCGGCGCACATGAGGAGAAGACCCCTGCGCGCGGTCCGGCTGCTGCTGGCCGGGCTGCTCACCACCGCCGGGCTGACAACCCTGGCCGCTCCGTCCGCGCACGCGGCCGGCGAGCAGGTCACCGCCTGGCTGACCACGACCGACGACAGCGGCGGCCGGCACGTGGTGCGCGGCCTGGAGCCGCAGACGCCGTTCGCCTTCCAGTCCGGGACCGGCGGCGCCGGCGAGAACATCACCGTCGACGAGAACACCCGGTACCAGACGTTCACCGGCGGCGGCGCGTCCTTCACCGACACCGCGGCCTGGCTGATGAACAGCAGCGGGGCGCTCTCCCAGGCGACCCGGGACGCCACCCTGCGCAAGCTGTTCTCCCCCACGGACGGCATCGGGCTGTCGTTCCTGCGCAACCCGATGGGCGCCTCGGACCTGGCCCGCACCGGGTACACCTACGACGACGTGCCGGCCGGGCAGAGCGACGCCTCGCTGGCGAAGTTCTCCCTCGCGCACGACCTCGCGGACGTCGTCCCGCTGACCAGGCAGGCGCTCCAGCTGAACCCGTCCCTGACGGTGATGGCCTCGCCGTGGACCGCGCCGGCCTGGATGAAGGACAGCGGACAGCTCAACGGCGGCTGGCTCAAGGCGGAGGACTACGGGGCCTACGCCTCGTACTTCGTGAAGTACCTCCAGGCGTACAGGGACCAGGGCGTGCCGGTCTCCTACGTCACCGCGCAGAACGAGCCGACCTGCTGCTCGGGCTACCCCTCGATGAGCTGGAACGCGAGCGGCCTGCAGTACTTCCTGAAGAGCGAGCTGCTGCCCAGGCTGCAGGCGGCGGGCCTCAGCACCAAGGTCCTCGCGCTCGACTGGAACTGGGACACGTACGACTCCTACGCCGCGCCCAGCGTCGACGACGCGGCCATCCGCACCCACCCGAACTTCGGCGGGATCGCCTGGCACGGCTACGGCGGCGACGTGACCAAGCAGACCAGTGTGCACAACCAGTACCCCTCGCTGGACGCCTTCGGCACCGAGCACTCCGGCGGCACCTGGATCACCGACCAGCAGCACCAGGACATGTCCGACATCATCGACTACACCCGCAACTGGGCGAAGTCGGTCACCAAGTGGTCGCTGGCCGTGGACCAGAACATGGGCCCGCACAACGGCGGTTGCGGCACCTGCACCGGGCTGGTCACCGTGCACGACGGGGACGGGCGCTCCGGGCAGGTGGACTACACCGTCGAGTACTACGACATGGGGCACCTGACCAAGTTCGTCCGGCCCGGGGCACAGCGCATCGCCTCCACCGCCTCCACGGCCGTGCCGAACGTGGCGTGGCGCAACCCGGACGGCTCCAAGGCCCTGATCGCCTACAACGGCGCGTCGAGCGCGAGGACGGTGACGGTGAACTGGGGCTCCCAGCACGCCACCTACTCGCTGCCCGCGAAGACCTCGGCCACCTTCACCTGGTCCGGCGCCCAGTCCGGCGGCGGCGACCGGACCGGGACGTTCAGCGGGCTCGCGGGCAAGTGCCTGGACGTCGCGGGCGGTTCGAGCGCCGACGGCACGGCGGTGCAGCTCTACGACTGCAACGGCAGCACCGCGCAGCAGTGGACCGTGCGGGGCGACGGGACGGTCCGGGCGCTCGGCAAGTGCCTGGACGTGACGTCCGCTTCGACCTCGAACGGCGCGAAGGTGCAGCTCTACGGCTGCAACGGGACCGGCGCCCAGCAGTGGTCGTACAACGCCTCCACGGGGGATGTGGTGAACACGGCCGCCGACAAGTGCCTGGACGTCACGGACAACTCCTCGGCGAACGGGGCGCGGGCGCAGATCTGGTCGTGCACGGGGGCGGCCAATCAGAAGTGGCGGCTTCAGTAGGAGCCCCGGGAGCGGGGATCGCGGTCCGCGGCACGGGCGGTGGCCCGTGCCGCGCACTCGTGGCCCGTGCCGCGGACCGGCGGCCCGTGCCGCGGACCGGCGGCCCGTGCTGCGGATCGGCGGGGCCCGCGACATGCTGGTGCGTATGACCACACCGCGGGACCTGCTGATCGTCGCCCTGGACGTGCCCGGTACGCGCCCCGTCGAGCAGGGCGACCTGTCGCTGGCCCTGGCCGGGGCCGAGCTGGTCGACCTGCTCGCGGCGGGCCGCGTCTCGCTGGACGGCGACCGTGTCGTGCCGGGGGCCGGGTCGGCCACGGGCGACCGGCCGCTGGACGAGGCGGCGGCCGCGCTGGTCACCGAGGCGCCGTACGAGCCGGTCGAGGAGTGGCTGTGGCGGCGCGGGCGCGGGCTGGCCGCCGCCTACGTCTCCGCGCTGGAGGCGGAGGGGCAGCTCGCGACGCCGCGCCGCCGGCTGATGCCCCGGGGGACCGAGCGGCCGGTGCCGGTGGACGGGACGGCGCGGCGGGCGGCCGGCGACCGCTGGGCCTTCCACGAGCCGGTCCTCGCCGGGCTGGCCGCCGCGCTGGGCATCGAGCCGGAGGGGGCCGGGGAGATCCCCGTCCCCGAGGACGAGGCCGCGGTCACGGTGCTCGCCGCCGTGAACGACGCGGTGACGGAGCTGGAGGCGGTACGGCAGCGGCGGTCGGTCGAGGACGCCGCGTTCCAGAACATCTGGCGCTCGCCCTGAGGAGCGGGGCCCGGCTCGCCCCCGAAGCACAGTCTCGCTCGCCCCGCGGGAGCTCGCCCACTCGTAAGGGGGAGCTCGCCCGGCAAGGGGCCTCCCGCCCGAGGAGCGGCGGCTCCGGTCTCGGGTACGGCGGCCGGCCGCCGTACCCGGGACCCCGCGCGCGGATCAGGCGGCCGGTTCCACCCCGGCGCGCAGCAGGCCGTAGGTGTAGGCGTCCTCCAGGGCCTGCCACGAGGCGGCGATCACGTTCTCGGCCACGCCCAGCGTGGCCCACTCGCCCTTGCCGTCCGAGGTGGAGATCAGGACGCGGGTGGTGGAGGAGGTGCCGTGCTTGCCCTCCAGGATGCGGACCTTGTAGTCCACCAGCTCCAGTGATCCGAGCTGCGGGTAGATCTTCTCCAGGGCGACGCGCAGGGCGCGGTCGAGGGCGTTGACCGGGCCGTTGCCCTCGGCGGTGGCGACGATGCGCTCGCTCTTGGCCCACAGCTTGACGGTGGCCTCGTTGGCGTGGGTGCCGTCGGGGCGGTCCTCGACGATGGCCCGCCAGGACTCGACGTCGAAGTACTTCAGCGGCCTGCCCTCGGCCTCGGCGCGCAGCAGCAGCTCGAAGGAGGCGTCGGCGGCCTCGTAGGTGTAGCCCTTGAGCTCGCGCTCCTTGACCCGCTCGACGACGCGGCCGACCAGCTCGCGGTCGCCGCCGAGGTCGATGCCGAGTTCCTTGCCCTTGAGCTCGATGGAGGCCCGGCCGGCCATGTCGGAGACGAGCATCCGCATGGTGTTGCCGACCTGCTCGGGGTCGATGTGCTGGTACAGGTCGGGGTCGACCTTGATGGCGGAGGCGTGCAGGCCGGCCTTGTGGGCGAAGGCGGAGACGCCGACGTAGGGCTGGTGGGTGGAAGGGGTGAGGTTGACGACCTCGGCGATGGCGTGGGAGATCCGCGTCATCTCGCGCAGCCGTCCCTCGGGCAGCACCTGCTTGCCGTACTTCAGTTCCAGGGCGGCGACGACCGGGAAGAGGTTGGCGTTGCCGACGCGTTCGCCGTAGCCGTTGGCGGTGCACTGGACGTGGGTGGCGCCGGCGTCGACGGCGGCGAGGGTGTTGGCGACGGCGCAGCCGGTGTCGTCCTGGGCGTGGATGCCGAGGCGGGCCCCGGTGTCGGCGAGGACGGTGGCGACGACGGCCTGGATCTGGGCGGGCAGCATGCCGCCGTTGGTGTCGCAGAGGATGACGACGTCCGCGCCGGCCTCGGCGGCGGCCCGGACGACCGACTTGGCGTACTCGGCGTTGGCACGGTAGCCGTCGAAGAAGTGCTCGCAGTCGACGAGGACGCGGCGGCCCTGGGAGCGCAGGTGGGAGACGGTGTCGCGGACCATCTCCAGGTTCTCCTCCAGGGTGGTGCGCAGCGCCAGCTCCACGTGCCGGTCGTGCGACTTGGCCACCAGGGTGATCACCTCGGCGCCGGAGTCCAGGAGCGCCCTGACCTGGGGGTCGTCCGCCGCCTTGGCGCCGGCCCGCCGGGTGGAGCCGAAGGCGACGAGCTGGGCGTGCTGGAAGTCGATCTCCTCGCGGGCGCGGGCGAAGAACTCGGTGTCCCGCGGGTTGGCGCCGGGCCAGCCGCCCTCGATGAAGCCCACGCCGAAGTCGTCGAGGTGCCGAGCGATGGCCAGCTTGTCGGCGACGGTGAGGTTGATGCCCTCGCGCTGGGCGCCGTCGCGCAAGGTGGTGTCGAAGACGTGGAACGAATCGTCCAGCCGGCTGGTTTCGGTCATGTCTCAGGGCTCCTGAAGTGGGATCTCGGTCTTACCGGAATGACCGGCTCCACCGTCCCCCCAATACTCCCTCGCGCCTCGCCCCCGGCTGAAGGTGGGCCAGGAAAACGAAAAACCCCTCGCGGGTGCGAGAGGTCTGCGCGCGGGTCGAGGACGACGGTGGCCGCCCGTACCTGGTCGTACGTGACGGTCACTGCGGACCGGCGCGCCTGCTGCCAATAATCATGGCGAACGAGAGCACGGGGGCATTTTGGCACAGTCCCACCCCCGCACTCCCCGCCGTCTCAGGATGCGGGCGCGGAGCTGGACTCCTCCGCCGCCTTCGCCCGGGTCGGATCGAGGTCCCGCGTCCGCGGCGTGCTCCGCCGGACAGCCCTCAGGGGTTCAGCGACTCGTCCAGGAACTCCCGTACGTGGCCGAGGACCTGCTCGCGGTCCGTGCGCGGCAGGCCGATGGCGACGTGGATGGAGAAGCCGTCGAGGAGGGCGCGCAGCCGGGTGGCGAAGCGGTCGGCGTCGACGGCCTGGAACTCGCCGCGCGAGACGCCCTCGGCGACGAGGGCGGCCAGGTCGCGGTGCCAGGCGCCCTCGATGGCGGCCTGCCGGTCGCGGGCGTCGTCGGCGGCGTTCAGCGAGCGGTTCCAGACCTCCAGCCACAACGTCCAGTGCGGGTCGCGGTGGCCGTCGGGGACGTACAGGTCGACGTAGGCGTCCAGGCGTTCGCGGGCGGGGGCGGCACGGGTCAGCAGCCGTCCGCGTTCGGCCCCGAGCCGGCTCTCGCTCCACTCCAGGGTGCGCAGCAGCAGCTCGTCCTTGGAGCCGAAGTAGTAGAGCAGATGGCCGCTGCTCATGCCGACCTCGCGGCCGAGCGCCGCCATGGTGAGCTTCTCCAGACCGCGTGCGGCGATCATCTCCATGGCGGCGGCGAGGACTTCCTCGCGGGGCGGTGCGGGGGTGCGTCTGCGGGGCGACGGGCTCGCGCTCATACCAGGACCGTCCGTACGGCACCGGGCAGGTAATGCGTCTCGTACGGCCCGGAACAGTCGGCGAACAGCGTCGCCACCCGCGCCCCGCACCCCGGGCACAGCTCGTTCGGCCCCTCCCGGCCGGGCGGGCCGCAGCAGCCGATCTCGGTGGAGGACGGGTCGGGTTCGAGGAACCCGCGGGCGTCGTCGGGGTGGACCACCAGGGTGTCGCGCGGGCCCGCGGACATCAGGCAGCCCGGCCCGTCGGGGTCGAGGACGACCGTGCCGGGGACGGCGGCTCCCATCCACTCCGGATCCGGGTGCGGCACGTACGGCGCTCCGCTGGGCTCGGGATCGACCGCGCAGGTGCCCCGCGGCACGGTCGACGGGGCGTGCCGCGTGCCGTCGGGGCCCTCGCGCCCGTCGCGGCCCGGGCGTTCGGGCAGCACGGGAAGCAGCCGCAGCGGCTCGCTGAGACGGCGGCCGCAGGCCGCGCAGACCAGGACGTTCATCCGTCTGTTCTACCCGACCCCGGTCGTCACCGGGTCTTCGGCTGCTGCTGCGTGATGCAGTGGATGCCTCCGCCGCCCGCGAAGATCGTGCGGGCGTCCACCAGGGTCACCGTCCGCTCGGGGAAGAGACGGCGGAAGATGCCCGCGGCGATCTCGTCGCGGGGGTCGTCGAAGCCGCACAGGACGACGCCGCCGTTGCAGAGGTAGTGGTTGATGTAGGAGTAGTCGGCCCAGTGGCCGTCGGCCTCCAGGGCGGTGGGGGCGGGGACCTCGACGACCTCCAGGGGACGGCCGTGGGCGTCGGTGGCGGCGCGCAGGAGGCCGATGACCTCCTTGGTGACCTCGTGGTCGGGGTGGGCGGGGTCGGGCTGGTGGTGGGCGACGACGACGCCGGGGCGGGCGAAGGCGGCGACGATGTCGACGTGGCCGAGGGTGCCGTAGCCGTAGGGCGGGTAGTCGCCGGTGAGGCCGCGCGGCAGCCAGATCGCCTTCTCGGTGCCGAGGTGGGCGTGGATCTCCGCCTCGACCTGCTCCTTCGTCCAGTGCGGGTTGCGCTCGGGGCCGAGCTGCACGGTCTCGGTCAGCAGAACGGTGCCCTCGCCGTCGACGTGGATCGCGCCGCCCTCGTTGACCAGCTCCGAGGCGTACGTCTTCGCGCCCGCGAGGTCGGCGACGTACGCGCCGATCTTGGAGTCGTGCTCCCAGCGCGCCCAGTCCTGCGCGCCCCAGCCGTTGAACGTCCAGTCGACGGCGGCGAGTTCACCCGAGTCGTTGGTGAGGAAGGTGGGGCCGATGTCGCGCATCCAGGCGTCGTCGAGGTCGCGCTCGACGGTGTCGATGCCGTCGCCGAGCAGCGCGCGGGCGTCGGCCGACTGGCCGGGGCCGCACACCACGGTGACCGGTTCGAAGCGGCGGATCGCGCGGGCCACGGACGCCCAGGCGGCGCGGGAGCCGGCGACGTCCTCGGGGGTGTCGAAGGTCGGGTTGGGGCCCGGCCAGGCCATCCAGGTGCGCTCGTGCGGCGTCCACTCGGCGGGCATGCGGAAGCCGTCGGCGGCGGGGGTGGTCATGTGTGTCGGGTCCTTAGAGGAGCTTCCTTAGAGGAAGTACAGGCGGTTGAGGGAGACGGAGTCGGCGGGCGCGGAGCGCAGCGGGTCGCCGTCGAGGGTGACCAGGCCGGTGCGCTGGTCGACGTCGACCGCTCCGGTGCGGGAGTTGAGCCGCAGGTCGGCGGGGCCGATGCCGCGGGTGTTCCGGACGGCGACCCGGCGCCTGCGGGTGGGCATCGTGTCGTGGCCCTGGTCGAGTGCGGCCTGGGCGACGAAGGCGACCGAGATCTCGGCGGGGGTGGCGCCGTGCGCGCCGAACTGCGGGCCGAGCACCAGGGGTTCGCAGGTGTCGGTGGCCGCGCCCGGGTCGCCGACGACGCCGTACGCCGGGAAACCGGACTTCAGGACCAGCTGCGGCTTGGCGCCGAAGTACTCCGGGCGCCACAGCACGATGTCGGCGAGCTTGCCGACCTCCAGCGAGCCGACCTCGTGCGAGAGTCCGTGCGCGATGGCCGGGTTGATGGTCAGCTTGGCGATGTAGCGCAGCACGCGGGCGTTGTCGTCGCCCTCGCCGTCGCCGTCGATCGGGCCCAGCTCGGCCTTCATCTTGCCGGCCATCGCGAAGGTGCGGCGGACGGTCTCGCCGGCGCGGCCCATGCCCTGCGCGTCGGAGGAGGTGATGCCGATCGCGCCCAGGTCGTGCAGCACGTCCTCGGCGCCCATGGTGCCGGCCCGGATGCGGTCGCGGGCCATCGCGGCGTCGCCGGGCAGGTCCGTCTTCAGGTCGTGGACGGAGACGATCATGCCGTAGTGCTCGGCGACCGCGTCCCGGCCGAAGGGAAGGGTGGGGTTGGTGGAGGAGCCGATGACGTTCGGCACGCCCGCCATCTTCAGCACGTTGGGGACGTGTCCGCCGCCGCAGCCCTCGATGTGGAAGGCGTGGATGGTGCGGCCCTGAAGGACGCGCAGGGTGTCCTCGACCGACAGGCACTCGTTGAGGCCGTCGCTGTGCAGGGCGACCTGGACGTCGTGCTCCTCGGCGACGCGCAGGGCGGTGTCCAGGGCGCGGGTGTGGGCGCCCATGTCCTCGTGCACCTTGAAGCCCGAGGCGCCGCCCTCGGCCAGCGCCTCGATCAGGGGCGCCTCGTCCGAGGACGAACCACGGCCGAGGAAGCCGATGTTGACCGGCCACGCGTCGAAGGCGCCGAACGCGTGCCGGAGCGCCCACGGCGAGTTGACGCCGACCCCCCACACCGGCCCGAACTCCTGGCCGATGATCGTGGTCACGCCGGAGGCGAGCGAGGCCTCCATGATGCGCGGCGACAGCAGGTGGACATGGGTGTCGACGGCGCCGGCGGTGGCGATCATCCCCTCGCCGGAGACGATGGTGGTGCCGGTGCCGACGACGACGTCCACGCCGTCGAGGGTGTCGGGGTTGCCCGCCCGGCCGATCGCGGAGATCCGGCCCTCGCGGATGCCGATGGACACCTTGCGGACGCCCTGCACCGCGTCGATCACGACGACGTTGCTGATCACTACGTCACAGGTCTCGCGGACGGCGGCGGCCTTGAGGTGGAGTCCGTCGCGGGCGGTCTTGCCGAAGCCGGCGAGGAACTCGTCGCCGTACTTCTGGGCGTCGGACTCCACACGGACGACGAGGCCCGAGTCGCCGAGGCGGACACGGTCGCCGGCGCGAGGGCCGTGGGTGGCGGCGTAGGCGTGCGGGTCGACGTGGATCGCCCGGCTCACCTCGCGTCCCTTGGAGCGGCTCATCGGTCGCCTCCTTCCGGTGAGATGCCGAGGTATCCGCAGGCGGCGGCCCGGCGCAGCGCTTCCCGCTTCGCACCCGGCGCGTCCAGCGGCCCGTCGACCAGGCCGGCGAAGCCGATCGCGACGCGCTCGCCGCCGATCGGCACGAGGCCCACCTCGGCGCTCTCCCCGGGCCCGAAGCGCACCGACGAACCGGCGGGCACCGCGAGCCGCATGCCGTAGGCGGCGGAGCGGTCGAAGTCCAGGCGGGGGTTGGCCTCGAAGAAGTGGAAGTGGGAGGTGACGGAGACGGGGACGGCCGCGGTGTTGGTGACCGTGAGGCACACGGCGGGCTCGGGGTCGGCGTGCCGCGGCCCGGGCAGCAGCGCGCCGGGCGCGTCCTCGCCCTGGCCGCCGCCCGCCAGCGGGTCGGTGACGATCGCGAGCCGGGAGCCGTCGTCGAAGACGGCCTCCACATGGACCTCGGTGACCACGTCGGCGACGCCCGGCAGGACGTCGTCGGGGCCGAGCACGGTACGGGCGCGCTCGATCGCCTCGGCGAGGCGGGCGCCGTCGCGGGCGGCCTCGCACACCGTGTCGGCGATCAGGGCGGTGGCCTCCGGCACGTTGAGCCTCAGGCCCCGGGCCCGGCGGGCGCGGGCCAGTTCGGCGGCCCCGAAGAGCAGCAGCCGGTCACGTTCGGTGGGGGTCAGTCGCACGCGTCGGCACCTCCTTGCATCCGTACTTTAGAACACCACTCTAAGTGCGAGATCCTCGGGAGGGGAAGCAGCGCAGGGCAGTATTGGGTATGCCACATCGAGCGCTGCTCTAACTCGCGCGGGCACGGGTCCCGTCTTCGGCGGCCGAGAACGCCGAAGGGCCGCCGCGGACGGAAGTCCGCGGCGGCCCTGACGACCGGCGAAGGTCAGCCGATCTTGTGCATCCAGCCGTGCCGGTCCTCGACGACACCGCGCTGGACGCCCAGCAGGGCCTCGCGCAGGCGCAGGGTGACCTCGCCGGGGGTGCCGTCGCCGTGGGTCCAGGAGTCCGACTTGGTCTTCACGTGGCCGATCGGGGTGACCACGGCGGCGGTGCCGCAGGCGAAGACCTCGGTGAGCGCGCCGGAGGCGGCGTCCGCCCGCCACTGCTCCAGGGTGATCACGCCCTCCTCGGCGGTGAGGCCGAGGTCGCGGGCGACCTGGAGGAGGGAGTCGCGGGTGATGCCTTCGAGGATGGAGCCGCTCAGCTCCGGGGTGACGATCCGGTCGCCGTAGACGAAGGCGACGTTCATGCTGCCGCTCTCCTCGACCTTGGTGCGGGTCACCGCGTCGAGGTAGACGACCTGGTCGCAGCCGTGCGCGGCGGCCTCGGCCTGCGGCAGCAGGGAGGCCGCGTAGTTGCCGCCGGTCTTGGCGTCGCCGGTGCCGCCGGGCACCGCGCGGACGTGGTCCTCGGCGACCCAGATGGTGACCGGCTTCACTCCGCCGGCGAAGTACGCGCCCGACGGGGAGGCGATCAGCATGAACAGGTACTCGTTGGCCGGGTGCACGCCGAGCCCGGTCTCCGAGGCGAACATGAACGGACGCAGGTACAGCGCCTCCTCGCCGCCGTGCGGCGGCACCCAGTCGGCGTCCTGGGCCAGCAGCGCGTCCAGCGCCTCGATGAAAAGCTCCTCCGGCAGCTCGGCCATGGCCATCCGGCGGGCGGAGTTGCGGAACCGGCGGGCGTTGGCCTCCGGACGGAAGACCGCGACCGAGCCGTCGGGCTGACGGTAGGCCTTGAGACCCTCGAAGATCTCCTGGCCGTAGTGAAGGACGTGGCAGGAGGGGTCGATGGAGATCGGGCCGTACGGAACGAGCTGCGCGTCGTGCCAGCCGCGGCCCTCGGTCCACCGGATCGTCACCATGTTGTCGGTGAAGTGGCGGCCGAACCCGGGGCTGGTCAGGATCGCCTCACGCTCGGCGGCGGACAGCGGGTTGGCGGAGGGCTTGAGCTCGATCGTGGGCGTCGTCATGAGTGGATGTCCTTCACCGGTTGTCGTGACGGGCCGCATTCACGCCCGCACGACCGTGACCGGTCAGTGGTTGGACGTCCGAGCATTCCCTCATACCGCGGCTCCGCGTTCGATTATCGCGCGGGGCCGGCGGTGAACGGAATCGGGGTGAGCGGCGACCCGGGGTTTGATGGTGGCACCCGGCGGCGGACGCAGGAAAGCCGCCGGGCGCGGAATGCGACCCGACGGCTTCGCTGTTTCGAGCGGCGGCGGGTCAGCCTGCTACTCGTACGACGAGGGCGTCGCCGATCTCGGAGGTGCTGCGCGCGGGCAGGGCGCCGCGTTCCGCGAGGTCGGCGGAGACGGCGTCCTCGATCCGGGTCGCCTCGGCCTCGTAGCCGAGGTGGCGCAGGAGCAGGGCGACGGAGAGCACCGTGGCGGTGGGGTCGGCCTTGCCCTGGCCGGCGATGTCCGGGGCCGAGCCGTGGACCGGCTCGAACATGGACGGGAACTCGCCGCTCGGGTTGATGTTGCCCGAGGCGGCGACGCCGATGCCGCCGGAGACGGCCGCGGCGAGGTCGGTGATGATGTCGCCGAAGAGGTTGTCGGTGACGATGACGTCGAAGCGCTCGGGCTGGGTGACCAGGTAGATGGTCGCCGCGTCGACGTGGATGTACTCGGTGGTGACCTCGGGGTACTCCTCGGCCACCTTGTTGAAGATGTTCGTCCACAGGTGGCCGGCGAAGGTCAGCACGTTGTTCTTGTGGACCAGAGTGAGCTTCCTGCGCGGGCGGGCCTGGGCGCGGGCGAAGGCGTCGCGCACCACGCGCTCGACGCCGAAGGCCGTGTTGACGGAGACCTCGGTGGCGACCTCGTGCTCGGTGCCCTTGCGGATGGTGCCGCCGTTGCCCGTGTAGGGGCCCTCGGTGCCCTCGCGGACGACCACGAAGTCGATCTCCGGGTCGCCGGCGAGCGGGGTGGCGACGCCGGGCAGCAGCTTGCTCGGGCGCAGGTTGACGTGGTGGTCGAAGGCGAAGCGGAGCTTGAGCAGGAAGCCGCGCTCCAGGACCCCGGAGGGCACCGACGGGTCGCCGATCGCGCCGAGCAGGATCGCGTCGTGCGCCTTGAGGGCGTCCAGGTCGGCGTCGGTGAGCGTCTCACCGGTGGCGTGGTAGCGCCGGGCGCCGAAGTCGAACTCCTTGGTCTCCAGCTTCACGTCCTGCGGGAGGACGGCGGTCAGGACCTTCAGGCCCTCGGCCACGACTTCCTGGCCGATTCCGTCACCGGGGATCACTGCGAGATCGATGCTGCGAGACATGTCGGCACCCTACTCCTCGTCCCGAGAGATGACACACGATGTCCGCCATATGGACACCCGCTGTCGCCCGGCCGGGCGCCGGACCGGGACCGTCCGGCGCCCGTGGGGCGGCTCAGTGTCCGGTCTGGCCGCCGTTGTCGCGGCGGTCGAGGGCGCGCTGGAGGGCGGCGGCGGCGTTCTTGCGGTCGGACTCGCTCGTACGGGAGACGTGGCGGACTCGGCGGCGGACGGTCGTCTCGGCCATGGGGGATCGACTCCTTCGAGGAACACACGGAGTGCGTGGGGCAGGGGGGTTTCGAGACGCCGGAGTGGGCGGGGAGCACGGTGCCGCAGGGGTTGCCTGCACGGGGCCCGGCTCACGACCGCCCTTCGCTGGATCGAGCGTGACGTTCGGCTTCTACAAAGCTATGCGAGGAGCGCGCGGCTGTCTGCACAATTACTCGGACTTCCTACCATCTGAGACGGCGCACCCTGCCGCACCGCTGTGAGCTGGGGTTTCAGCGGAACCCGGTCGGAGGACACCGCCGTAGCCGCCGGTCGGAGCGCTGTTCGGTTCGGCGGGTCGGAGAGTGGTGCGGCCCGGGGCCGTGCGCGTCGGCGGGAGCGGGCCGTACGCGGGGCGGCCTCCGCTCTCCCCGGCCGCCGCGGGCCGCTCCGCGGGCCGGACCCTCATCGTCCACCCGGCTGATCCTCGGCCCGGCAGGCGGCATCCCGGCGCGGCGCGGGAACGGGTGAGGTCATGAACGACACGGCCAAGGCACTTCTGGAGGGCGGTCCTCAGGACCTGCCCGAACGGATCGTCGCGCTCCCGGCGCCGGGCGAGGACGTGAAGATCGAGCTGCGGGGCGGCTACGAGCACTTCCGGCCGACCTCGCGTCACGAGGACACGCCGGAGGGCAGGCTGCCCGTGTACGAGTGGTGGGAGCGGACGGAGATGCCCGGCTAGCGCGTCCGCCGCCCCTGCCCGAGGCGCCACCGCCCGCGGACGCCACCGCCCGCGGGCATGCGAACGGGGCGGGGGCGCGCGGGCCCCGCCCCGCGGGGAGGCCCCGGGGGGCCGCCCACTGGGGGGGGGTGTGTTGGGGGGGGGGGGGCCACGGCAACGTTTTTTGGGGGGGGAG
>NZ_JBISAL010000012.1:0-101405 GCF_044391765.1 Streptomyces sp. NPDC018610 | reverse complement strand
GGGGGGTGCGGCGGGTTTTGCCGGGCTGGCGGGGCCGCCGCCCCGGCCCGCGGCGCCCCCGCCCGCGGCCCCCCCCGCCCGGGGGATTGCGAACGGGCCGGGTCCTCGCGGACCCGGCCCGTCGGCATGCCCTGGGCGTCAGCCCATGTGCGGGTAGGTGTAGTCGGTCGGGGAGACCAGCGACTCCTTGATGGCGCGGGTCAGCGTCCAGCGCATCAGGTTCTGCGGGGCGCCGGCCTTGTCGTTGGTGCCGGAGGCACGGCCGCCGCCGAAGGGCTGCTGGCCGACCACGGCGCCGGTCGACTTGTCGTTGATGTAGAAGTTGCCGGCCGCGTAGCGCAGCTTCTCCATGGTGTACGCGGCCGCGGCGCGGTCGTTGGCGATGACCGAGCCGGTGAGGGCGTAGTCCGACACCGACTCCATCTGGGTCAGCATCTCGTCGTACTTGTCGTCCTCGTAGACGTGGACGGCGAGGATCGGGCCGAAGTACTCGGTCGTGAAGACCTCGTTCTCCGGGTCGGTGCACTCGATGACGGTCGGGCGGACGAAGTAGCCGACCGAGTCGTCGTAGGAGCCGCCCGCGACGATCGTGCAGGACGGGTCCTGCTCGGCACGGTCGATGGCGGCCTTGTTCTTGGCGAAGGACCGCTCGTCGATGACCGCGCCGATGAAGTTCGACAGGTCGGTGACGTCGCCCATGGCGAGGCCGTCGACCTCGGCGGCGAACTCCTCCTTGAAGCCCGCGTTCCAGAGGGAGGCCGGGATGTAGGCGCGGGAGGTGGCCGAGCACTTCTGGCCCTGGTACTCGAAGGCGCCGCGGGTCAGCGCGGTCTTCAGCACCGCGCGGTCGGCGCTCGGGTGGGCGACGACGAAGTCCTTGCCGCCGGTCTCGCCGACCAGACGCGGGTAGGCGCGGTACTTCTCGATGTTGTTGCCGACCGTCTTCCACAGGTGCTGGAAGGTCTTGGTCGAGCCGGTGAAGTGGATGCCGGCCAGGTCGCGGTGGTTCAGGGCGACCTCGGAGACCTCGATGCCGTCACCGGTGAGCAGGTTGATGACGCCCTTGGGCAGGCCCGCCTCCTCCAGCAGCTGCATCAGCAGCACGGCGGCGTGGGTCTGGGTCGGGGACGGCTTCCAGATCACCACGTTGCCCATGAGGGCGGGCGCGGTGGGCAGGTTGGCGGCGATCGCCGAGAAGTTGAACGGCGTGATCGCGTAGACGAAGCCCTCCAGCGGGCGGTGGTCCAGGCGGTTCCACACGCCCGGCGAGTTGGCCGGGGGCTGCTCGGCCAGGATCTGGCGGGCGTAGTGGACGTTGAAGCGCCAGAAGTCGACCAGCTCGCAGGGGCTGTCGATCTCGGCCTGCTGGGCGGTCTTGGACTGGCCGAGCATGGTGGAGGCGGCGATGGTCTCGCGCCAGGGGCCGGCCAGCAGCTCGGCGGCGCGCAGGATGATCGCCGCGCGGTCGTCGAAGGACATGGCGCGCCAGGCGGGGGCCGCGGCGAGCGCGGCGTCGATGGCGTCCTGGGCGTCCTGCTTCGTGGCGTGGCGGCCGGTGCCGAGGACGGCCTTGTGGTTGTGCGGCTGCACGACCTCGAAGGACTCGCCGCCGCCCGGGCGCTTCTCGCCGCCGATGGTGCAGGGCAGTTCGACCGGGTTCTCGGCCAGTTCCTTGAGCTTGGCCTCCAGACGGGCGCGCTCGGGCGAGCCGGGGGCGTAGCCGTGCACCGGCTCGTTGACCGGGGTGGGGACCTGGGTCACAGCGTCCATGTGTTCCGTAACTCCTTGAGGTGAGCGGTGTTGCGGGTGTGGGTGCGGTGCGGGCTCAGCCCTCGCCGGCCATCGAACGCACGAAGAAGCGAAGGCCGGCCGGCTTCCCCGCGAGACGACGCGTGCCGTGCCTGCCCGGGGGCGCCCCCGGACCCCCGGCAGGGGGTGCGGCACAGCGGTCGCCGGTCAGCCGCGGCTGAGCATGCTCCGCACGAAGAAGCGCAGGTTGGCCGGCTTCTCCGCGAGACGGCGCATGAAGTAGCCGTACCAGTCGGTGCCGTAGGCGGTGTAGACGCGCATGCGGTGACCCTCGGCGGCCAGGCGCAGGTGCTCGTCGCCGCGGATGCCGTAGAGCATCTGGAACTCGTACTCGTCCAGCTTGCGGCCGGCGCTCCGGGCGAGTTCCTGGGCTATGGAGATCAGGCGCGGGTCGTGCGAGCCGACCATCGGGTATCCCTCGCCCTCCATGAGGGTCCTCAGGATCCGGACGTACGCCTTGTCGATCTCGTGCTTGTTCTGGTAGGCGACCTCGGCGGGCTCCTTGTAGGCGCCCTTCACCAACCGTACGCGACTGCCGGCCGCGGCGAGGCGGCGCGCGTCGGCCTCGGTGCGGAACAGGTAGGCCTGGATGACGCAGCCGGTCTGCGGGAAGTCCTTCCGCAGCTCCTCGTGGATGGCGAACATCGAGTCGAGGGTGGTGTGGTCCTCCGCGTCCAGGGTGACCGTGGTGCCGATGGCGGCGGCGGCCTCGACGACCGGGCGGACGTTGGCGAGGGCCAGCTCGTGGCCGCCGTCGAACGCGGCGGCGAGCCCGGAGGGCTCTCCGTCGAGGGCGGTGGCGGAAGACGGGAGGGACTGGCCGAACATCGAGAGCTTGACGGACATCTCGACCCGGGGGCCGAGGTCCAGGTCCTTGATGTGGTCGATCAGGGCCAGGTAGGCGTCGCGGGCGTGGGTGGCCTGCTCGGGGGTGGTGATGTCCTCGCCGACCACGTCCATGGTCAGCTCCAGGCCCTTGGCCGTGAGGTCCTCGATGATCGGGACGATGTCGGCCACGGTCTCGCCGGGGATGAAGCGGTCCACGACCTGCTTGGTCACCGGGGCCGCCGAGATCAGTCGTCGCATCCGGTCGCTGCGCGACGCGGCAAGAATCACGGGACCCAGCACGGGGAACCTCCACAACAGTCAGTCAAAAGGCCGAAACCCGTCCATTCGGGGACGGCACGGAGAACCACTGTGAAAGCTAGGGAACCCTCCGATCGTCTGCCATCGACAGCTGTCACGCATCAGCGGAGTCGATCTCAGACAGATGTATGAAGGCCCCGGCGAGGTGCGGGACAATGGCCGGATGACGGCGGCGTACAAGGGCGACTACCAGGAGCTGGTCGACGAGATCTCGGAGCTGCTCGGCGCCCCGGCCACCCTGGAGAACCGAAACTTCGAGCTGATCGCCTTCGGCGCCTACGACAGCGAGGGCGACCTGGACCCGTCCGCCCTGGACCCGGTGCGCACCCGCTCGATCCTCACCCGCCGCTCCACGGCCGCCGTCCGCCGCTGGTTCGAGGGGTTCGGCATCACCCGGGCGACCGGCCCGGTGCGGATCCCGCCGACCCCCGAGGCGGGCGTGTACCGGGGACGGATCTGTCTGCCGGTGCGCCATCGGGGCGTCGTGCTCGGCTACGTCTGGCTGCTCGACGACGACCCGGGGCCCGGCGACCAGCAGCTGGCCGCCGCCATGCTGGTGACCGGGCGGATCGGCGCGCTGCTGGCGGACGAGGCGCAGCACGGCGCCGACCTCACCCGGGAGCTGCGGGCGGTGCTGACCGCCGAGCGGGGCTGGCCGCGCGACATGGCGGTGGCGGAGCTGCGGACGGCGCTGGGGGTGCGGGCGGACGGTCCGCACACGGTGGTGTGCGTGGCGCCGTGGCCCTCGGCCGATCCGGACGACGCCCCCTCCGTGCGCACGCTGCCGGGCGCGACGGCCCTGTGCACCGTGCCGTGGGGCACGACCGAGCAGTGCCTGGCGCTGCTGGTGCGCCTGCGGTCCCCGGACACGCTGACGGCGGCGGTGTCGGCGGCGACCCGGCTGCTGGAGCAGGCCGAGGCGGGCGCCGTGCCCGAGCGGGGGACCTCCGGGAGCGGTACGGCGGCTGCCGCGGCGGGCGGCAGGGCGGTGGCCCTCGGGAAGCCGGGCGACGGGAAGGGGGCCGTCGGCAGGACTGCCGGCGGCAGGCCTTCCGGCGGCGGGACGGCCCGCGAACAGGCGGCGGCCGGTGTCGCCGCGGGGCGGATCGGGCTCGCCGACCTGGCCGCGGCCTGGACGGAGGCGTCGGCGGCGGCCCGGGCGGCCCTGGCGGAGCCCCGGCTCGGGCCGGTCGCCGAGTGGGCGCGGATCGGCCCGTACCGCCTGCTGACCTCGCTGCCCCCGCAGGCGACGCACGACGCGGTGACCGGCCCGCTGCTCGCCCCCGGTCACCAGGAACTGGCCCGTACCGCCGAGGTGTACCTCGACTGCGCGGGGCAGGCCGGCCGCACCGCCGCCGAGCTGGGCATCCACCGGCAGACCCTGTACTACCGGCTGTCCCGGGTGGAGCAGCTGACCGGCCTCGACCTCGACGACGGCGAGGACCGGCTGCTGCTCCACATGGCCCTGAAGGCCGCGCGCCTCTGACCGGCCCCAGGGCCTGAGGCCCCGGCGCCGGCCTTCAGCGCTCGGCCTTCAGCGCCGGCCCTCCCGCTCCCCCGCCGCGCCCGCGATCACCCGGCGCAGGCCTTCGGTGAGCTGTTCGGCGTCGGTCGCCGAGTCCGGGTCGAAGAGCCACTGGACCATGAGCCCGTTCAGCAGCGTCTGGTAGAAGCGGCCCTCGGAGTCGACGCTCTCCTTGTCCACCTCGTCCTCCGGTACGCCGGTGAACATGGCGACCAGGCCCGACCGCCCCTCCTCCTGGGCCTCGCCCAGCAGCCGGCGCACCTCCGGGATCCGGTCGCCCTGCAGGATGAGCTCGAAGCTCAGCATCCAGATCCCGCGCGACTCGGGCACCGAGCGGATGACGTTCGCCCACACCGCCTGGAAGCGCTCCAGCGACCCGGCTTCGGCGCTCACCTCGCCGCCCGCCCCCCAGCCGGGGGCCATGGTCTCCCCCACCGACTCGATCAGCGAGACGTACGCCCGGACCAGGAGCGCGTCCTTCGAGCCGTAGTGGTAGCCGATGGAGGCGAGATTGGTCCCCGACTCCTTGACGATGTCGCGCGCGGTGGTGCGCAGGAAGCCCTTGGCCAGCAGGCACCGCTTGGCGCCCTCCAGCAGATCCTCACGATGTCCCATGCGCTCCACCCTACCCACCGTCCATACAGACGTCCCAGACGGCTGTCATATACAAGCGTTCTAGACAGATGTTTAAGACGCTTGTACATTCCCTGTCATGACGAACCCGACGAGCACCACCCCGAGCGCGGCCGGACGGGCCGGCCGCCGCGAATGGACCGCCCTGAGCGTGCTGATGCTGCCGCTGCTGCTGGTCTCCATGGACGTCTCGGTGCTGTACTTCGCCATCCCGGCGATCAGCGCGGACCTGGAGCCGAGCGGCACCCAGCAGCTGTGGATCTTCGACATCTACGCGTTCGTGCTGGCCGGCCTGCTGATGACCATGGGCTCGCTCGGAGACCGCATCGGCCGCCGCAGGCTGCTGCTGGTCGGCGCCGCCGCCTTCGGCGCCGCCTCACTGGTGGCGGCGTACGCGAACAGCGCCGAGACCCTGATCGCCGCCCGGGCGGTCCTCGGCATCGGCGGCGCGACCCTGATGCCCTCGACGATGGCGATCGTCCGCACGATGTTCACCGACCCCGCCCAGCGGGCGAAGGCCATCGGCGTCTGGTCCGGCGTCATGACCGGCGGCATCGCGCTGGGTTCGGTGCTCAGCGGTGTCCTGGTGCAGTACTTCTGGTGGGGCTCGGTCTTCCTGGTCAACCTGCCGGCGATGGCACTGCTGCTGGTGCTCGGCCCGCTCCTGCTGCCCGAGTCGAAGAACCCCGCGCCCGGCCGCTTCGACCTCCTGAGCGTGCCGCTGTCGATGGCCGCGGTGCTGCCCGTGATCTACGGCCTGAAGGAGATCCCGTCCGAGGGCGTGCGCCCGCTCTACGTCGTCTCGATCACCGTCGGCCTGCTCTTCGCCGGCCTCTTCGTCCACCGTCAGCGCACGGCGGCCTCGCCGATGATCCCGCCGGCCCTGTTCCGCGGCCGTGGCTTCGCCCCCGCGGTGGTCCTCAACCTGGTCTCGGCGTTCGCGATGATGGGCTCGGCGTTCTTCACCACCCAGTACCTGCAGTCGGTGCTCGGCAAGAGCGCGATGGAGGCCGCGCTGTGGTCGCTGCTGCCCTCGGTGCCGATCGGGATGGCGGCGCCCGTGGCGGCCCAGCTGGTGCAGAAGGGCGTCAACCGCGCCTACGTCGTCACGGCGGGCTTCGCGATCGCCGCGGCCGGCTACGGGATGCTGGCCCTGACCGGTCCCGACTCGCTCTGGCTGGTGCTGGCCGGGTGCGCGGTGCTCGCCTCCGGGATCGTGATGGTCATGTCCCAGATGACCGACCTGGCGCTCGGCGCGGCCCCCCTGGAGCAGGCGGGCACGGCCGCCTCGCTGCTGGAGACGGGCTCGGAGTTCGGCGGCGCGCTGGGGATGGCGGTGCTCGGCTCCATCGGTACGGCCCTCTACCGCCACCGGATGCCCTCCGGCGCCCCGGCCCCGGCCCGCGAGACCCTCGGCGGGGCCCTCGCGGTCGCCGGTCGTCTGCCGGACCGGGCGGGCGCCGCCCTGGCGACGGCGGCCCGCCAGGCCTTCACCACCGGAATGCACGGCGCCGCCCTCGCGGCGACGGCGGTCCTGCTGCTGGCGGCCGTGGCGGCGACGACCCTGCGCAAGGTCCACGTCAGGGCTCCCGAGCCGG
Source organism: Streptomyces sp. NPDC018610 (assembly GCF_044391765.1). Lineage (NCBI taxonomy): Bacteria > Bacillati > Actinomycetota > Actinomycetes > Kitasatosporales > Streptomycetaceae > Streptomyces > Streptomyces sp. NPDC018610. The sequence goes on along the minus strand of NZ_JBISAL010000012.1, from coordinate 94,694 downwards.
AGCCCGAGCGGGCGGAGCCGACGGGGACGGCGAAGGCCGCGCTCTGACCCCCTCGATACGCATGCGAAAGGCGCCGGAGGAGCTCAGCTCCTCCGGCGCCTTTCGCGGGAACCAGTGACTAGACGAGGTTCACCGAACGGGCGGACGTGGCGCCGATCTCCGCCGCGACCTCCGCGAGCACCGCGGCCGGCGCCGTGTCGTCCACGGTGAGCACGGCGAGCGCCTCGCCGCCCACCGCCGCGCGGGCGACCTGCATCCCGGCGATGTTGACACCGGCCTCGCCGATGATCCGGCCGACCGTGCCGACCACGCCGGGACGGTCCTCGTAGCGCAGGACGACCATGTGGTCGGCGAGGGCGAGGTCCACGTCGTACTCGCCGACGGCGACGATCTTCTGGACGTGCTTGGGGCCGGCCAGCGTGCCGGAGACCGAGATCTCCTCGCCGTCGGCGAGGGTGCCGCGCACGGTGACCACGTTGCGGTGGTCGGCGGACTCGCTGCTCGTGGTCAGGCGGACCTCGACGCCGCGCTCCTGGGCGAACAGCGGGGCGTTGACGTAGGAGACCGTCTCGTCGACGACGTCCTCGAAGACGCCCTTGAGCGCGGAGAGCTCCAGCACCTTGACGTCGTGCTGGGTGATCTCGCCGTAGACCTCGACGTCGAGGCGGACGGCCACCTCGCCGGCCAGCGCGGTGAAGATGCGGCCGAGGCGCTCGGCGAGCGGCAGGCCCGGCTTGACGTCCTCGGCGATGACGCCGCCCTGGACGTTGACCGCGTCGGGGACGAGCTCGCCGGCGAGGGCGAGGCGCACCGACTTGGCGACGGCGATGCCCGCCTTCTCCTGGGCCTCGTCCGTGGAGGCGCCCAGGTGCGGGGTGCAGACCACCTGGTCGAACTCGAACAGCGGGGAGTCCGTGCACGGCTCCTTGGTGTACACGTCCAGGCCCGCGCCGGCGACCCGGCCCTCCTTCAGCGCCGAGTACAGCGCCTCCTCGTCGACGATGCCGCCGCGCGCGGCGTTGACGATGCGCACGCTCGGCTTGACCTTGCGCAGCGCCTCGTCGCCGATCAGGCCGAGGGTCTCGGGGGTCTTGGGCAGGTGGACGGTGATGAAGTCGGAGACCTCCAGCAGCTCGTCCAGCGTCAGGACCTTGACGCCCATCTGAGCGGCCCGCGCGGGCTGCACGTAGGGGTCGTAGGCGACGACCTTCATGCCGAAGGCGGACATGCGCTGGGCGACCAGGGCGCCGATGCGGCCGAGGCCGACGACGCCGAGGGTCTTCTCGGCCAGCTCGACGCCGGTGTACTTGCTGCGCTTCCACTCGCCGTTCTTCAGCGCGGCGTTGGCCTGCGGGATGTTGCGCGCGGTGGCCAGCAGCAGACCGCAGGCCAGCTCGGCGGCGGTCACGATGTTGGAGGTGGGCGCGTTGACGACCATCACGCCGGCCTTGGTGGCGGCGGAGACGTCGACGTTGTCCAGGCCCACGCCCGCGCGGGCGACGACCTTCAGCTTCTTCGCGGCGGCGACCGCCTCGGCGTCGACCTTGGTGGCCGAGCGGATGAGGATCGCGTCCACGTCGGCGATGGCGGGCAGCAGTTCGGCTCGGTCGGCGCCGTTGCAGTGCCGGATGTCGAAGTCCGGGCCGAGCGCGTCGACGGTGGCGGGCGACAGCTCTTCAGCGATGAGTACGACAGGTTTCGAGCTCACGTGAGTCCTCACAAGTCCAATGCGGACGGCCGTCCCGACGGCCGCAGGCGGTGGAGGGGAGCGGCGCCGGGACGCTCCCGGTGCTCTCGCGTCGTTCGGCGCGTGCTCTCGGTGTGCCGGTCGAAGGTCCTCGTAGCGGAGCTACCAGGGCCTCCGGCCGGTGCAGCGAGTGGGGGTCCCCCCTGCTCGAAGAGCTTGGGGGAGCGTGCCGGGCGGCGCGGGGGTGTGCCGGGAATTTCTCGGGGTCGCTTAGCCGCGTGGAAGACGCACGACGCTGTGGGCCTGACGCGTTGTTGAGCAGCAGTGTAGTGGCGTCGCGTGCGTCGTATTACGCCGCTGCGGAAGGATCACCCGTCCGTGGCTGGACGGGGTGGACAACGCCGCGAGTCGACCGCGGACTCCGACGTTACTCCGGGTTCGCCGAAAGGGGCCGGAGCATACGCTCCGGCCCCTCGGCCATGAGGCTTACGCCTCCTCGTTCACCCAGCTCATGAGCTTGCGCAGCTCCTTGCCGGTGGTCTCCAGCAGGTGCTCGGAGTCCTGCTGCTTGTACTCGTTGTACTTCTTCAGGCCGCCGTGGTACTCGTCCATCCAGTTGCGGGCGAACGTGCCGTCCTGGATCTCGGCGAGGACCTTCTTCATCTCGGCCTTGGTGGCGTCGGTGATGATGCGCGGGCCGGTGACATAGTCGCCCCACTCGGCGGTCTCGGAGATCGACCAGCGCATCTTCTCCAGGCCGCCCTCGTACATGAGGTCGACGATCAGCTTCAGCTCGTGCAGGCACTCGAAGTAGGCGATCTCGGGCTGGTAGCCCGCCTCGACCAGGGTCTCGAAGCCGGCCTTCACCAGGGCGGCGGTGCCGCCGCACAGGACGGCCTGCTCGCCGAAGAGGTCGGTCTCGGTCTCCTCGGTGAAGGTGGTCTTGATGACGCCGGCGCGGGTGCCGCCGATGCCCTTGGCGTACGACAGCGCCAGCGCGAACGCGTCGCCCGAGGCGTCCTGCTCGACGGCCACGATGCACGGGACGCCGCGGCCCTCCTCGTACTGACGGCGCACCAGGTGGCCCGGGCCCTTGGGGGCGACCATGCACACGTCCACGCCGGCCGGGGGCTTGATGAAGCCGTAGCGGATGTTCAGGCCGTGGCCGAAGAACAGCGCGTCGCCGTCCTTCAGGTTCGGGGCGATGTGCTCCTCGTAGACCTGGGCCTGGATCGGGTCCGGCACCAGGATCATGATGACGTCGGCCTCGGCGGCGGCCTCGGACGGGCTCACCACGCGCAGGCCCTGCTCCTCGGCCTTGGCCTTGGACTTGGAGCCCTCGTGCAGACCGACACGCACGTCGACACCCGAGTCGCGCAGCGACAGGGCGTGGGCGTGGCCCTGGCTGCCGTAGCCGATGACCGCGACCTTGCGGCCCTGGATGATGGACAGGTCGGCGTCAGCGTCGTAGAACAGCTCGGCCACTTTGGGTTCTCTCCTTGGTGTGCAGGTTGTGCGTCCCACCGTATGCCGGTGAGGGGACGGGAAGTCTCGGGGTCTCGGCATACGGGCGGCCGGTGTCGCCCGACCGCCCGAATCCTTTGCTACGCCGACCGGTCGAGGGCGCGCAGCGATCGGTCCGTGATCGAACGGGCACCACGGCCGATCGCGATCGTGCCGGACTGGACCAGTTCCTTGATGCCGTACTGCTCGAGCATCTTGAGCATGGCGGACAGTTTGTCGCTGGAGCCGGTGGCCTCGATGGTCACGGCCTCCGGGGAGACGTCGACGGTCTTGGCGCGGAAGAGCTGGACGATCTCGACGATCTGGGAGCGCGTCTCGTTGTCGGCGCGCACCTTCACCAGGACGAGTTCGCGCTGGACGGCCTGGGTGGGCTCCAGCTCGACGATCTTGAGCACGTTGACGAGCTTGTTGAGCTGCTTGGTCACCTGCTCCAGCGGGAAGTCCTCGACGCTCACCACGATGGTGATGCGGGAGATGTCGGGGTGCTCGGTGACGCCGACCGCGAGGGAGTCGATGTTGAAGCCGCGGCGGGAGAACAGGGCGGTGATCCGGGCGAGGACGCCCGGCGTGTTCTCGACGAGGACCGAGAGGGTGTGCTTGGACATGGTTATCGCTCAGCTCTCTGTCAGTCGTCTTCGTTGTCGCCGAAGTCGGGGCGGACGTCCCGGGCGGCCATGATCTCGTCGTTGGAGGTGCCGGCGGCGACCATCGGCCACACCATGGCGTCCTCGTGGACGATGAAGTCGATGACGACCGGCCGGTCGTTGATGGAGTTGGCCTCCTCGATGGCCTTGTCGAGGTCGGCCGGGGACTCGCAGCGGATCGCGTAGCAGCCCATGGCCTCGGACAGCTTGACGAAGTCGGGGACGCGGGTGCCCCTGGCCTGCGGGTTGACGTCGTCCGGGCCGGAGTGCAGCACCGTGTTGGAGTAGCGCTGGTTGTAGAACAGCGTCTGCCACTGGCGGACCATCCCGAGGGCGCCGTTGTTGATGATGGCGACCTTGATCGGGATGTTGTTCAGGGCGCAGGTGGTGAGCTCCTGATTGGTCATCTGGAAGCAGCCGTCGCCGTCGATCGCCCACACGGTGCGCTCGGGCATGCCGGCCTTGGCGCCCATGGCGGCCGGCACCGCGTAGCCCATGGTCCCGGCGCCGCCGGAGTTCAGCCAGGTGGCGGGCTGCTCGTACTGGACGAAGTGGGCGGCCCACATCTGGTGCTGGCCGACGCCCGCCGCGAAGATCGTGCCCTGCGGGGCCAGCTGTCCGATGCGCTCGATGACCTGCTGCGGGGCGAGCGAGCCGTTGCCGGGCTGCTCGTAGCCGAGGGGGTAGGTGTCGCGCCACCGGTTGAGGTCGTTCCACCAGGCGGTGTAGTCGCCCCGGTGGCCCTCGGCGTGCTCCTTCTGGACGGCCTGGACCAGGTCGGCGATGACCTCGCGGGCGTCGCCGACGATCGGCACGTCGGCCTCGCGGTTCTTGCCGATCTCGGCGGGGTCGATGTCGGCGTGGACGATCTTGGCGTACGGGGCGAAGCTGTCCAGCTTGCCGGTGACGCGGTCGTCGAAGCGGGCTCCGAGGGCGACGATCAGGTCGGCCTTCTGCAGCGCGGTGACGGCGGTGACCGCACCGTGCATGCCCGGCATTCCCACGTGCAGCGGGTGGCTGTCGGGGAACGCGCCGAGCGCCATCAGGGTGGTGGTGACGGGCGCTCCGGTGAGTTCGGCGAGGACCTTCAGTTCGGCGGTGGCCCTGGCCTTGAGCACGCCGCCGCCGACGTAGAGGACCGGTCGCTTGGCGGCGGTGATCAGCTTGGCCGCCTCGCGGATCTGCTTGGCGTGCGGCTTGGTGACGGGCCGGTAGCCGGGCAGGTCCATGACCGGCGGCCAGGAGAAGGTGGTCTTCGCCTGGAGGGCGTCCTTGGCGATGTCGACGAGGACGGGGCCGGGGCGGCCGGTGGAGGCGACGTGGAACGCCTCGGCGATCACCCGGGGGATGTCCTCGGCCTTGGTGACCAGCCAGTTGTGCTTGGTGATCGGCATGGTGATGCCGACGATGTCCGCCTCCTGGAAGGCGTCCGTGCCGATCGAGGAGGACGCCACCTGGCCGGTGATCGCGACCAGCGGGACGGAGTCCAGGTTGGCGTCGGCGATCGGGGTCACCAGGTTGGTGGCGCCCGGGCCGGAGGTGGCCATGCAGACGCCGACCTTGCCGGTGGCCTGCGCGTAGCCGGTGGCCGCGTGGCCGGCGCCCTGCTCGTGCCGGACCAGGACGTGCCGCACCCTCGTCGAGTCCATCAGCGGGTCGTACGCGGGAAGGATCGCACCACCGGGAATGCCGAATACGGTGTCGGCGCCGACCTCCTCGAGAGAGCGGATGAGGGACTGCGCACCCGTGACGTGCTCGGGTGCGGACTGGTGTCCTCCGGATCGGGGCCGCGGCTGCGGATGGGCCCCGGTGGCCTGCTCGGTCATCGGCATTCTCTTCTCGATGCTGAGGTTTTTTGCGAGGATTCTGCGAGGGTCTGGCATGTCGGCTTGCGCCGGGTTCGCACGGTGTGCGGGAGCTGTACGGAGGGTGCCCGTGCAACAAAAAACCCCTCGTGCCGTGAGGCAAGCGAGGGGAGCGCGCCGGAGTGGGTCGCTGGGGATTCCGGATCTCTCCTCCGGTGGGTCCCAGCTCAGCCGACGCGCTGTCCAAGTACGAGAATTCGGGTGCGCATGGCACTGACCCTCCCCCCAGCGCGCACCTACTGTCAAGTGGGTGGGACGGGCGTCTCACTATTCGGGCGCAGCGCCGTCCCGCTCCCGAGGACGGCGGGCACCCCGGCGCTGAACGCGCCCAGCCCTCTTTCGACGACGCGCTCACCCCCGACGTACACCGGTCCGGGCGGCACGGAGTAGTGGCCGGCGGTGAGCGCGCGGCGCAGCCGGTACTCGTCCAGCGGGCCCGAGAACGCCGCTCCCTGCCCATGGGTGCAGCCCATCGCGCGCAGGGCGAGGACCTGCTCGGGCAGGTCCACCCCGTCGGCCACGGACTGCAGTCCGAGATCGCCGGCGATACGGAGCAGTCCGCTGGTGATCTTGTGCAGGCGGGCCGACTCCACGACGCCCTCGACCAGGCCGCGGTCGAGCTTGAGGACGTCGACGGGGAGTCTCCTGAGGGCCGCGACGGCCCCGTGGCCGCCGCCGAAGCCGTCCAGCGCGATCCGGACGCCGAGGCGGCCGAGGACGGACAGCCGGCGCTCCAGCTCGTCCAGCGGGACCCGCGGGTCGGTGTCGGCCAGCTCGATCATCAGGGCCCCGGAGGGCAGCCCGTGGCGGGTCAGCAGGGACTCCACGGTGCCCGGGGGCAGGGCCCGGTCCACCAGGCGGCGGGCGCCCATGCGGACGACCACGGACACGGCCAGGCCGGTCCTGGCCCGCTCGGCGGCCTGCTCCACGGCCTGTTCCAGCGTCCAGCGGCCCAGTTCGGCCGTCCGGTCGCCGTCCTCGGCCGCGCGCAGGAACTCGGCGGGGGTGAACAGCACCCCCTGGGCGGAGCGCCAGCGCGCCTGGGCGGCGACCGAGGTGATCCGGCCGTCCGCCAGACGCACCACCGGCTGGTGCAGCAGGGTGAACTCGCCGTCGTGCAGCGCTGACCTGAGCCGGCCGGCCAGTCCCGCCCTGCGGACGACGTCCTGCTGCATCTGCGGCTTGTACAGCTCGACGCGGTCCTTGCCGGCCGCCTTGGCGCGGTACATGGCGAGGTCGGCGTTGCGCAGCAGTTCGCCCGCGCCGAGGCCCGGTTCGGCGAAGGCGACGCCGATGGAGGCGGCGACCCGGACATCGTTGCCGTCGATGAGGTACGGCTGCGACAGGGTCGTCCGGAGCCGGTCGGCCAGCTCCAGGATGTGTCCCTCGCGGGCGGTGCGCTCGCGGCCGCCGTCGCCGACGATGAGGGCCGCGAACTCGTCGCCGCCGAGGCGGGCGGCGGTGTCCCCGTGCCGGACCGCCTCCTGGAGTCTGCGGGCGGCCTGGACGAGCAGCTCGTCCCCCGCCTGGTGGCCGATCGTGTCGTTGACGCCCTTGAAGCCGTCCAGGTCGATGAAGAGCACGGCGGTGCCCCGGTCGGTGCTGCGGCGGCCGGACAGGGCCTGCTGCACGCGCCGGGTGAACAGGGCGCGGTTGGGCAGGTCGGTGAGCGGGTCGTGCTCGGCGTTGTGCTGGAGCTGCGCCTGGAGGCGCACGCGCTCGGTGACGTCGCGGCTGTTGAAGATCAGGCCGCCGTGGTGGCGGTTGATGGTCGACTCGACGTTGAGCCAGCCTCCACCGCTCTCCGCTTCGCTCGGACGGGAGCCGCTCCCGCCGCCGGAGCGGAAACGGCACTCGATGCGGGTGGTGGGCTCCTCGTGCGGGCTGGCGGCGAGGAAGCGGCGCACCTCGTGGATCACGCAGCCGAGGTCGTCCGGGTGGATGAGGCCCGCCAGTTCGGTGCCCACCAGTTCCTCGGCGGGCCGCCCGTACACCCCGGCGGCGGCCGGGGAGACGTATCTGAGGACGCCGTTGGGCGCGGCGATCATGATGACGTCGCTGGAGCCCTGCACCAGGGAGCGGAAGTGGTTCTCCTTGTGGGCCAGTTCCTGGGCGAGGGTGATGTTCTCCAGCAGTGTGATGCCCTGCCGTACGAGCAGGGCGAGGACCACGGCGCCGGCGGTGATCAGCACCACGCGGTCGACGCTGTGGCCGTCGAGCACGTTGTAGAGGATCCCCAGCGTGCAGACGGCGGCGGCGAGGTACGGCGTGAGGGCGGCGAGGGAGCCGGCGAGGGGCCGGCCGGTCGGGTACCGGTCGGGGTCCCCGTCCGGCGCGGGCGGCCGGACGTGGCCGCCGGGCTCGCCCGGGCGCGGTCCGGGCACGTGCCCCACGGTCCCGCACTGTCGGCCGCCGGCGGCGGGCGCGGGTCCGTCGGCCACGCGTTCGTGGGCGTCGCCGTCGCCGTCGCCGCCCCCGTGCGGGCGGGCGTCGTGGCGGGGGTCGTGGTGGTGGGGGTCGTACGGGCGGGTGTCGTGCGGGTGGGCGCCGGGCGCGGCGGGGTCCGTCTCGGCTCTGGCCGTGTCGTGCTGCTCGGTCGCCGTGCCGATGCTCCGGGAGGCGGCCCAGGGGGCGTACGCGAGCAGGAGCGAGCCGGCGAACCAGCCCGCGTCGAGGAGCTGCCCGGAGCGGTAGTGGTTGTGCAGCAGCGGCGAGGTGAACAGGGCGTCGCTCAGCACCGTCAGGGCGAGTCCGCCGATCGCCGTGTTCACCGCCCTGCGGTTGATCCGCGAGCGCCGGAAGTGGAGCGCGAGGACCATGCTGACCAGGGCGATGTCCAGCAGCGGGTAGGCCAGCGAGAGCGCGGTGTACGCGACGCTCGGTCCGTCGAACTTGGCCGCCTGGGCCAGCGCGAGGCTCCAGGAGAGCGTGAGCAGCGACCCGCCGATCAGCCAGGCGTCCAGCACCAGGCACACCCAGCCGGCCCTGTTCACCGGCCGCTTGGCGAGGACCAGGAGACCGACGATCGCGGGCGGTGCGAAGCACAGGAAGAACAGGTCGGCGTAGCTGGGGCTCGGCACGGGCTCGGCGAGGACGACCTCGTACCACCCCCAGACCGCGTTGCCGAGGGCCGCCATCGCCGAGGAGAGGGCGAACAGCAGCCAGGCGAGGCGGAAGCGGACCCCGTGGCTGCGGGCGTACAGCACGCAGGACACGGCGGCGGTGCCGGCCGCGGCGCTCAGCCCGAAGTCACCCATGAACAGGGCGACCTCGCGCGAACCCCAGCCGGAGGCGGATCCCACGGCGTACGACGCGCACACCAGCGCCAGCAGGAGCTGGGGCGTCGCTCTGCGGGCGGCGTCGACGCCGCCCGGCGCCCGGGGCGGCAGGGTCCCCGGCGACGGCTGGCCGCACGGCGCCGCGCCGAACGCGGTCATGACGGACGGAGGCGGGCTCACCGGTCGCTCCCGGTCCGCGCCGCCGCGTCCCGCCCGTCGCGGCGCGCCGGTTGCGGCTGCCGCCTGCGGTGCTGGTGACGACCGCCGTGGTGGTGCCGGCCGCTTCCGCCCGCGGCCGTGCGCCAGGGCCCGCGGTGGCGGCCCCGCCGCGTCGGATGGTTCGTCCATAGGCCGTGCATCGCCCGTCGCCCCCCTCGCAGTCTGGTATGTCCGTCCCCGGCGCCGAACGTGCACGGCGCAGCCCCAGTCGGGACGATACACCAGTATCGTCACTCAGGGACATAGCCGTTCTACTCTCCGTGACGACCAGCGCATATGCGCGTACGCACCGCGTCCGCAAGAACGCGGACCGTACCCGAAAAGGACTACGCGCCTGCCGTGCCCGGGGCCGGCTCCCGCCCGGCGCCCGTCGTGCGGACCACGTTGATGAGCGGCTCCCCGTTCACGAAGCGGGTCAGCTGGCCGACCAGCAGCCGCTCGGCGCGCGGCCGGAAGGCCGAGGTCGGACCGCCGACGTGCGGGGTGATCAGCACACCGGGAGCGTGCCACAGCGGGTGGTCCCGCGGCAGGGGCTCGGGGTCGGTGACGTCGAGCGCGGCGGTGAGCCGGCCCTTCTCCAGCTCGGCGAGCAGCGCCTCGGTGTCGACGACGGGGCCGCGCGCGACGTTCACCAGCAGCGCGCCGTCCTTCATCCGGGCGAGGAACCCGGCGTCGACCAGACCTCGGGTGGCCTGCGTCAGGGGTGTGGACAGGATGACGACGTCGGCCCGCGGAAGCAGCGCGGGCAGATCGGTGAGCGGTTGCACTGGACCGCGCACCGTAGCGCGCCCGGAGCGCGCCACGCGCGCCACCCGCGCGAGCTCGAAGGGCGCGAGCCGGTCCTCGATGGCGGCGCCGATGGCTCCGTAGCCGACGATGAGGACGCTCTTGTCGGCGAGCGCGGGGTAGAAGGAGCCGCCCCGCCACTCGCCGCGGTCCTGGGCCCGCGTGAACCCGGGGACGCCGCGCAGGGAGGAGAGGACGAGGGCCAGGGCGAGTTCGGCGGTGCTCGCCTCGTGCACGCCGCGCGCGTTGCACAGCCGTACCCCGGCCGGCAGGCGCCCGAGGCCCGGCTCGACGTTGTCGGTGCCGGCGGACAGCGTCTGCACGACCCGCACCGAGCGCATCAACGGCATCGGGCGCACGGCGAGGGCCGCGGGCCGCATGTACGGCACGACGTAGAAGGCGCAGTCGGCCGGGTCCCCGGGGTACTCCTGCTCCCCGTCGTCGCCTCCGTCCCAGAAGAGGTACTGCGGCCCCTTCGGGAGCCCCTCGATCTCGTCCGGCGGGATGGGAAGCCACACGTCAGCAGTCATGTCCAGGAGGCTATGTCAGGGCCGCGCGCAGGCAGAGGTTAGGTTGGTCAACCGCAGGCGAGGGAGGGTTACGGCGAGGTGGAGCGCAGGACGATCGGCGCGGGGGCGCTCGCGGTGGGGGCCGTAGGGCTCGGGTGCATGCCGATGAGCTGGTCCTACAGCGCGTCGCGGCAGCGGGGCGAGACGTCTCTGCGAGCCGTGCACCGGGCGCTCGACCTGGGGTCCACGCTCCTGGACACCGCCGACATGTACGGCCCGTTCACCAACGAGCTGCTGGTGGGGCGGGCGTTGAAGGAGCGCCGCGCGGACGCCTTCGTCTCGACGAAGGTGGGCCTGCTGGTGGGCGACCAGCACATCGTGGCCAACGGCCGCCCCGGCTATGTGCGGCGGGCCTGCGACGCGTCGCTGCGGCGGCTGCAGACGGACGTGATCGACCTCTACCAGCTCCACCGGGCCGACCCGGAGGTGCCGGTGGAGGAGACCTGGGGCGCGATGGCGGAGCTGGTGCGGGCCGGGAAGGTGCGGGCGCTGGGCCTGTGCGCGGTGGGCGCGCACGACCGGCGCCGGTCCGGCGCCCGGCCGCACGACGGGACGATCCGCCGGCTGGAGAGGGTCCAGCAGGTGTTCCCGGTGAGCGCGGTGCAGGCCGAGCTGTCCGTGTGGTCGCCGAAGGCGCTGGAGTCCCTGCTGCCCTGGTGCGCGGCGCGGGGCGTCGGCTTCCTCGCCGCGATGCCCCTGGGCAACGGTTTCCTCACCGGCACGCTCACTCCCGGCCAGGGTTTCGAACCGGACGACCTGCGGGCCCGGCACCCGCGGTTCACCGCCGAGATGATGGCCGCCAACCAGCCGATCGTGGCCGGTCTGCGGCGGGTGGCCGCCCGGCACGGCGAGCAGGTCACGGCGGCCCAGGTCGCCCTGGCCTGGGTGCTGGCCCAGGGCCGGCACGTCGTCCCGGTGCCGGGCACGAAGCAGGAGCGCTGGGTCACCGAGAACGCGGGCGCCGCGGAACTGCGGCTGACGGCGCGGGACCTGGCGGAGCTGGGGCGGCTGCCGGCGGCCCGGGGCTCCTGGGACTGAGGCATGCCCCCCCACGCGGCCGGGGATCCCGGAGACGGGGCGGGTGTGCCGCCCATGGCCAGGGCTCCTGGGACTGACGCGGGTGTGCCGGCGCACGGCCGGGAATCTCGGGGCCGGGGCGGGTGTGCCGGCGCACGGCCGGGGCTCCGGGGACTGATGCGCGCCGCCGCACGGTCGGGGTCCTGGGGCCGAGGCGGGTGTGCGGTCACGCGGTCGGAGGCCTCGGGGCCGGGCGGGTGTGCCGGCGTGCGGCTCGGGGGAGGCTCCGGGCGGGCGGCGGGACCGGGTCGGGCGTGGTGCTTCGCCCCGCGGTGGGAGGGAACCTGGCGGGCGCGGGCGGTGTATGAGTGGGAGAAGCCGCCGCGTCGAAGGGACATGATCGTGCAACGTCGAGCCGTTCCCGGCCTGCTGGCCGCCGCCCTCGTCCTGGCGGCCGGATGTTCCTCCGGCGGGCCGCCGCCCGGCGGGCAGTCCGCCACGCCGGGCGCCACGGCGACGCGGTCCTCCGCACCGGCCCGCCCCACCGAGACCGCGCCGCCGGCCAAGGGCACGGTGAAGGTGGTGCGCACGGTGGCTGAGGGCCTGGACACGCCGTGGGGCCTGGCCCCGCTCCCGGACGGCGGCCTGCTCGTGTCCTCCCGCGACCGCGCGACGATCACCCGCGTCGACGAGAAGACCGGGCGGAAGACGGAGCTGGGCACCGTCTCCGGGGTGGCTCCGGAGGGCGAGGGCGGCCTCCTCGGTATCGCGCTCTCCCCCGACTACGCCTCCGACCACCTGATCTACGCCTACTTCACCTCCGCCTCCGACAACCGCATCGCGCGGATGCTGTACGACCCGAAGCGCCCGGCCGGGGACCAGTTGGGGGCGCCCGACACGATCTTCAAGGGCATCCCCAAGGGCGTCATCCACAACGGCGGCCGGATCGCCTTCGGCCCCGACGGCATGCTCTACGCGGGCACCGGCGAGAGCGGCGCGCGCGGTCTGGCCCAGGACACGAAGTCCCTGGGCGGCAAGATCCTGCGGCTGACCCCGGACGGCGCGCCCGCCCCGGGCGACCCGTTCCCCGGCTCCCCGGTGTACTCCTACGGGCACCGCAACGTGCAGGGCCTGGCCTGGGACCCCAAGCAGCGGCTGTTCGCCTCCGAGTTCGGCCAGGACACGTGGGACGAGCTGAACGCGATCAAGCCCGGCGACGACTACGGCTGGCCGGACGCGGAGGGCAGGTCCCGGAACGCGAAGTTCCACGACCCGATCGCCCAGTGGCACACGGACCAGGCCTCCCCCAGCGGCATCGCCTACGCGGCGGGATCGATCTGGATGGCGGGCCTGAAGGGCGAACGCCTGTGGCGGATCCCCCTCAAGGGGACGGAGGCGTCGGCGGCGCCGCAGGCGTTCCTGACCGGCGCTCACGGGCGGCTGCGCACGGTGGCCTCCGCCGGGGGCGACAAGCTGTGGCTGGTCACCAGCAACACCGACGGCCGCGGCACCCCCAAGAAGGGCGACGACCGGATCCTGGAGCTGCGGGTGTCCTAGGGTCTTTCGTTTGGACCATGCCGGGTCAGGGAGCGGGCCCGCCCCGAACGAAAGAACCTGACCCCGGCCTTTCCGCGTCGCGGCCCCGGCGTTTCGGCGGGGCCGCCCGGAGCGGCGCCCGGGCGCGCTCACTCCTCGCCGAAGGCGGCCTTCCCGTCGGGCTCGGCCTCTCCGTCGGACGCGGTGTCCCCGTCGGGGCCGGCCGCCTCCGGGGCCCTTTTCGGCAGGCGTACGACGACCTTCCCGGACGCGAGATCGACCGGCCCGCGCCCAGGGTCGCCGTCCCCGACGTCCTCCCGGGTCAGCTCCAGCCGTTTCTGCTCGTCCCTGGTGTGCTTGCGCCCTGGTGCGAACAGTTCCTCGAAGACGTTGAACACGGCCCGCTCCCCTCCGGTCGTCTCCCCACCGTACGGCTCATCCGGCCGCCGGGGCGGAGAGCGTGTCGTGGGCGAACAGATCCAGCCGGTGCGCCACCGCCGCCGCCTCGCCGCGGCCCGAGACGTCGAGCTTGGCGAGGATGTTGGAGACGTGGACGCTGGCCGTCTTCGGGGAGATGAACAGTTCCTCGGCTATCTGGCGGTTGGTGCGGCCCAAGGCGACCAGGCGCAGCACGTCCTGTTCCCGGCGGGTGAGGCCGAAGGACTCGACGGGGTCGGCGGCGACGGCCCGCCGCTGAGGGACCGCGGCCAGGGAGAGCCGGGCGCCGCGGGCGAGCCGCGCCGCCGCGTCGGCGAGCGGGCGGGCCCCCAGGTGCTCGGCGACGGCGTGCGCCAGGCGCAGCAGTTCCGTGGCGCGGTCGCGTCCGTCGGCGTCCCCTCCGGCGAGCAGGGCCGCGGCCAGGCGGCAGCGGACACGGGCGAGGTCGTAGGGGCGTTCGAAGGTCTCGAAGGCGGCGACGACGCCGGTCCAGTCCTCGGGCCGGTCGCGGCCCGCGGCACACGCGAGTTCGGCGCGCACCCAGCTCTCGTACGCCTGCCAGAGGGGCACCACGGTGGGCAGGGTGCGGGCGGCGTCCCTGACCCGTTCGAGGGTGGCGGTGTGGCCGGGGCCGGCACCGGACAGGGCGGCGGCGCGGGCCTCCGTGGTGGCGGCGGTGAGCAGGACGGGCCAGCCGTAGCGGTGGGTGCCGGGCGGGAAGCCGCGCTCCAGGACCCGTTCGAGTTCGGTGCGGGCGTCGGGCAGGCGGCCCTCGCCCGCGGCGACGGCGATGGTGAGCCGGGCCAGGGGGATGGAGTGCTGGGGGGCGTGCGCGTACTTGCCGTAGCTCTCCTGCGCCACGGCCAGTTGGCGGGCCGCCTCGGGCAGGTCGCCCCGGGCCAGGGCGAGTTCGGCGCGGTTCCTGGCATGGAAGGCGCCCGGCTTGGCGCTGTGCCCGATGCGCTCGGAGCGGGCCACCGCCTCGGCGGCCTCTTCCCAGCGGCCCAGGCTGAACAGGGACTCGGTGAGGTTGCCCCAGACCCAGGCCTCGTGGTCCAGCAGTCCGTGGCCGCGCGTGTAGGCGAGGCCCTTCTCCAGCAGCGGCACGGCCTCGCGGGAGCGGCCGACGGCCTCCAGTTCGGAGGGCAGGTTGATGTAGGAGCGGCCGGCGACGGCGGAGATCCCGTCGGCCACGGTGCGCCGGTTGACCTCGCGCATCTCGGCGAGGCCCGCCTCGACGTCCCCGGCGTCGACCATGAGGCCGCCGAGGGTGAGCCGGGCGTTCATCTCGATCTCGCGGGCGCCGACCATGCGCGCGTACTCCACGGCCCGCTCGGCCGCCGAGACGGCGTCGGGGCCGGGGGTGTGGATCATGGACCAGTTGGCGACGTGGGCCAGCACCTCGGCGTGCACCTCGGAGGGCGGCAGTCCGCGCACCAGGTCCTGCGCGGTGGCCAGTTCCCGCCAGCCGTCGCCGTGGGACTTCAGCTGCACCAGCCGGGAGCGCTGGACCCAGAACCAGGCGGCGCGCAGCGGGTCGTCCTCCTCGTCCAGCAGGCGCAGCGCCCGCTTGGCGAGCTTCATGGCGCGCTCCCGCTCGCCGCACAGCCGGCCCGCGACGGCGGCCTCGGCCAGCAGATCGAGGTAGCGCAGCGGGACAGGCGCCCCGTCGCTGGCGCAGCAGAGGTATGCCTCGACGTAGTCGACGGCGCGCAGCCGCCCGCCGACCTCCTCCGGGGTGGCGTCCCACAGTTCCATCGCCCGCTCCAGCAGGCGGAGTTGCTCGCTGTAGGCGTGCCGGGCGCGGGCCGCGACGGAGGCCTCCAGGACGGCCGGGAGGGCCTTGGCCGGGTCATGGGCGTGGTACCAGTAGCTGGCCAGGCGGGTGACGCGCTGGTCGGCGGGGACGAGCGTCGGGTCGGCCTCCAGCGCCTCGGCGCAACGGCGGTTGAGGCGCGAGCGCTCGCCGGGCAGCAGGTCGTCGCTGACGGCCTCGCGGACCAGGGAGTGCCGGAAGCGGTAGCCGTCGCCGGTGGACGCGGCGATGAGGATGTTCGCGTTCACCGCGGCGCGCAGCGCCTCGATGAGGTCGTCCTCGGCGAGCCGGGCCACGGCCGCGAGCAGCCGGTGTTCGACGGTGGAGCCGCCCTCGGCGGCGATGCGGACGACCTGCTGGGCGTCCTCGGGCAGCGTCTCGACCCGGACCAGGAGCAGGTCGCGCAGGGAGTCGCTGATGACGGGGCAGTCCGCGCCGGCGCAACAGGCGAGTTCCTCGACGAAGAAGGCGTTGCCGTCGGAGCGTTCGAAGATCTCGTCGACCTGGGCGGGGGCCGGTTCGGCGGCGAGGATGCCGGCGATCTGGCGGCCGACCTCCTGCCGGGTGAAGCGGGCGAGCTCGATGCGGCGGATGGCGCGCAGCCTGTCGAGTTCGGCGAGCAGGGGCCGCAGCGGGTGACGGCGGTGGATGTCGTCGGAGCGGTAGCTGGCCAGGACGAGCAGGCGGCCGGTGCGCAGGGTGCGCAGGAGGTAGGCGAGGAGGTGGCGGGTGGAGGCGTCGGCCCAGTGCAGGTCCTCCAGGACGAGGACGACGGTGTGGGCGGCGGCGACCTGTTCCAGCAGGCGGGCGGTGAGTTCGAAGAGGCGGGCGACGCCCTCCTCGTCGTACCGGCCGGTGCCGCGGGCGGCGGCCTGCTCGCCGAGTTCGGGCAGGAGCCGGGCGAGCTCCTCCTCCTGGCCGGCGGCCGCGGCGGCGAGTTCGCCGGGCAGTTCGCGGCGCAGTGCGCGCAGGGCGGTGGAGAACGGCGCGAAGGGCAGCCCGTCGGCGCCGATCTCCACGCAGCCGCCGAGCGCGACGACGGCGCCCCGACGGGCGGCGGCGGCCGCGAACTCCTCGATCAGCCGGGTCTTGCCGACGCCGGCCTCCCCGCCGAGCAGCAACGCCTGCGGCTCGCCCGCGGTCGCGCGGGCGAGCATGTCGTACAGCGTGCCGAGTTCGCTCTCACGGCCGACGAACACCGGACTGACGGACCTGATCTCCACGGACCAGAGCATCGCACGCGGCGGTGACGGCGCGGGAGCGGTTTTCGTGCCGGCGGCTCGGCCGGCGGGCGGCGTGCCCCGGCCGGCGGCCGGGCGGGCGGCGCCGGGGGCGGCCGGCGGGCGGGGCCGGTCCACCCCCGTGGGGCCGGCCCCGCGGGCCGCCGCGCTCATGCGGCGGGGGTGAACCGGTGCTTGCCGAAGGGGCCGCTATGGGACTCCGCCTCGCGGGTGTCCCCGCCGGCCGAGCGGCGGGCGGCCCGGCGGGCGCGGACGACGGCGCGGACCAGGCGCGCCTGCTCGGCCTCGCGGCGCAGCTCGGCGGACCGCAGCTGGTGGTACTCGTACTCGAACACGGTGTCTCCCTGGTGGAGGGCGGGTTGTCGGCATCGCTCGGGGCGATGCCTCCACCCTCGTCTCCCAGGGGGCCCCGCGGCATCGGGAGAGTTCCGCATCTTCGGCGGATCCCGATGCCTTAGAGGTCCGCGCGGGGGGCCTTAGAGCCGTGGTGAGGCGCCTACGGCGGTACTGAGGACCCTCGCGGGACAGGGGCACTGCTCAGGCGGACGGCAGTCCGAGGAGGGCGTCGGTGTACTTCAGGACGGCCAGCAGCAGGCCGATGACACCGAGGACGACTCCCGCCCAGGCCACCGACTTGATCCACGGCGCCTGCGGGGCGCGCGGGGCGCCGAACGCGGGCCGGGCGAGGACGACGACGCCGACGAGCGAGGCGGCCAGCGCGAACAGCCCGGCCCACAGCGCGGTGGTGTGCCAGGCGTCGCCGTAGACCTCCTTGATCTGGGTGGCGACGCTCGCGGAGCTGGAGGTCCGCAGCTGGCCGATCAGCTGTTCGCGGGCTGCGGCGACGGTGCCGAGCCAGCCGCCGCTGAGCGAGACGAGGCCCAGCGCGGCCGAGACGACGGCTCCGGCGCCCTGGCCGACGCCCGAGGAAGCGGCCGGCTCGCCGTCGTCGGCGTGGTCCGCGGAGCCCTCTTCGAGGTCGGTCGCCTCGTCTGCGGGGGCGGCGGCTTCGGGGGCCTCGCCGGCGGCGGGCTCGGCGGCCTGCGCGTCCGGGGCGGCGGTGGCGGTGGCGGTCTCGGTGGTGGGCGCCGTGGCCTCACCGCCGCCCGTGGTGGTCTCGGAGGGGGCCGCCCCCTCCTGGTCGGTGGTCGTCTCGTCTGCGGTCTTCGTTCCCATGCCCCGCACCGTACGGACGCTCTCTGAGAGGTCCCTTAATGATCGCCAGGTGCTCTCGGCGATCGTCGGGTGCCGCAGCGGCACAGTGATCCGCCGGCCGGCCACGGCCGTGCAGGAATCCGCTGCCGGAGGCGCGCGCCGGTCCGCGGGCTGGGGGGAGGCGCGTGCGGAGTCCACGTCCGTGGCGTGCGCGCCGAACGGGACGTACCGGGTGACGAACTCCCGCCCGGGGTCCGTGGGCGCGAGGCACGCCTCGGTGCGCCTGCGGGCCAGGGGGCGCGGTTCGGCGTCGTCGTCACCCGGGGATGTCGCGTGCGTCCCGCCGCTGCTCCTTCGTCAGTTCGGCCACGACGTCGCCGAGCCTCTCGTGGGCGGCGCGGCACTCGGGCGGCTCGATGCTGATGCGGGGCAGCACCCGGTCCAGCCGGCGCGGCAGCCACCAGTTGGCGCGGCCGAGCAGGTGCATGAGGGCGGGCACGAGCAGGGTGCGCAGCACGAAGGCGTCCAGCGCGACGGCGGCGGCGAGCGCGATGCCGAACATGGCGATCACCCGGTCGCCGCCGAGCACGAAGGCGAGGAAGACCGAGATCATGATGACCGCCGCCGAGTTGATCACCCGGCTGGTCTCGGCCAGGCCGACGCGGACGGCGCGCCGGTTGTCGCCGGTCGCCAGCCACTCCTCGTACATCCGGCTGACCAGGAAGACCTGGTAGTCCATGGAGAGGCCGAACAGGACCGATACCATGATCACCGGCAGGAAGGGCTCGATGGGCCCGGCCCGCCCCAGGCCCAGGAACTCGCTGCCCCAGCCCCACTGGAAGATCGCGACGACGACGCCGAAGGCGGCGGCGACGGCGACGATGTTCATGGCGGCGGCCTTGAGCGGGATGCCGACGGACCGGAAGGCGAGCAGCAGCAGGACGCAGCCGAGGCCGACGACCACGCCGACGAAGAGCGGCAGCCGGCCGACGATCACGCCTGCGAAGTCGTCGTACCCGGCGGTCACCCCGCCGACCTGGACGTCCAGCGAGGTGCCGGTCTCGGCGCGCGGCAGCACCTCGGTGCGCAGCCGGTCGACGAGGTCGCTGGTGCGCTGCGACTGGGGCGCGGAGTCGGGGACCACGGTCAGGTAGGCGGTGGTGCCGCCGCCGTTGTACGTGGCCGGGGTGACCTCGGCGACGCCCTCGGTCGTGCGCAGGGTGGCGTCCAGGTTGTCCAGGGCGAGCTTGTCCTCGGCGCCGCCGACGCGGGTGACGAGCGTCAGCGGCCCGTTGACGCCCGGTCCGAAGCCGTCGGCGACGAGGTCGTACGCCCGCCGGGTGGTCGCCGAGGACGGGTCGTTGCCCTGGTCGGAGGTGCCGAGGTGGAGGGCGAGGGTGGGCAGCGCGAGCACCGTGACGACGGCCAGGGCGAGGACGCCGAGCAGCTTCGGGTGGCGTTCCACGAAGGCCGACCAGCGGGCGGCGAACCCGGTGGGCACCTCGGGTTCGGGGCCGTGCTCGGCCAGTCTGCGCCGCTCGCGCCGGCTCAGGGCGCGCGGGCCGATGAAGGACAGCAGGGCGGGCAGCAGGGTCACCGAGGCGGCCACCGTGAGGGCGACGGTCGACGCCGCGGCGATCGCCACGCCGTTGAGGAAGCCGAGCCTGAGGATCAGCATGCCCAACAGCGCGATGCAGACGGTGGCGCCCGCGAAGACCACGGCGCGCCCGGTGGTGGCGACGGCGTTGGCGGCCGCCTCGGCGGTGGTGAGCCCGCGTTTCAGGCCGCGCCGGTGGCGGGTGACGATGAACAGCGCGTAGTCGATGCCGACGCCGAGGCCGATCAGCATGCCCAGCATGGGCGCGAAGTCGGCCACCGTCATGGCGTGGCCGAGGAGCTCGATGGCGCCGTAGGCGGTGCCGACGCTGACCAGTGCGGTGGCGATGGGCAGCAGGGACGCGACGAGGGAGCCGAACGCGAGAAGGAGCACCAGGGCGGCGACGCCCACGCCGACGATCTCGGCGAGGTGTCCGCCGGAGGACTGGGTGCCGCCGATGGCGCTGCCGCCGAGCTCCACCTGGAGCCCGTCGGTCTGGGCCGCCTTGGCCGTGCCGACGACGGCCTGCGCCTCGGCCTTGCCGATGTCCTGGGCCGGGCGGTCGAAGGTGACCGTCGCGTACGCCGTGTGTCCGTCCCGGCTGATCCGGTCGGCGCCGTGGCCGCTGTAGGGGCTGGTCACCGACGCCACGCCGGGCAGTTCCGCGATCCGGTCCAGGGTGCGGGTCATGGTCTGCTCGACGTCGACGGCTCGGACGACGCCGGGCGCGGTGTGCCACACGACGGTGTCGCTGTCGCCGCCGAGGCCCGGGAAGCCCTCGCGCAGCAGCTGGGTGGCGCGGCCGGACTCGGTGCCGGGGACCTCGTAGTCGTTGGAGTACGCCGGGCCTACGACGGCGGCGGCGACCGTGACCCCGCCCAGGGCGAGGAGCCAGAGCAGAACGGTGACGAGGCGGTGCCGGACACACCAGCGCGCGAGGGCTGCCACGAAACGTGCTCCCAGGTGACGATTTGTGGATCTTTGACCGGGAACAGTCGTCAACGAACGGAACGGCCCGCAAAGAACGCATGAGCAAGGTGACAACACTCTTGCAGGCGAATGTGATCGTTTACCGTGTTCGTGGCGTTATTCACATCAGTGCGGCCCACTTCACACGACAGCCGGGCGAGATCGGTCAAGTCCGTCACGGGGCGGGGCGGTGCGGCCGGGCCGGTTCGGTCGGACCGGTTCGGTCGGACCGGTTCGGGCAGGCCGATTGCAGTCGGGCCCGGACTGTTCGGGCGGGCCCGTTCAGTCGAACTGGTCGCCGAGTGCCATGACCATCACTCCGGCGATCATCAGCCACAGCGCCCGCCGGGTACGGCCCCGGAAGCCGAGCAGGGCCGCCAGCGCGCAGACGGCGGCTCCGGTGGCATAGGCGGCTACGACGAGGGCGGGGGCCGAGCGGGCCAGCCGCAGCAGCGACGCGGCGATCCCGGCGAGCGTCAGCAGCGATCCGGCCCCGGACGCCGTCCAGCGGGCCCTGCGGGCGACCTCGGCGGGGTCCTCGGGGTCGTCGCCGTCCTCGGGGCCGCCGGCATCCTCGGGCTCTTCGGTGTCCGTGTCCCCGGTCGCACCGATGGGCCCGGTCGCCTCGGTCTCTCCGGCCCTCCCGCTGTCCTCGGTCGCCGCGGACTTCCCGGTGTCCTCGGTCGCCGGGGACTTCCCGGCGTCCTGGTGGCCGTCCTCGTCGGCCGCCCGGGGGCCGCTCCCGGTCTCGTCGCGCGGGCCGGCGGCCTCGGCGGCGTCCGCCCGGGACATGGCGGCGGGGGTCTCGGAATCGGCACGTCCACTCATGGCGGGCGAGCGTAGCCGCTGGGTCCGGGACAGCGGTGCGCCGGGGGTGCGCCGCGGCTGCCCGGCGGGCCGGCGGGGGCCGGCGGGCACCACCGGCCCCGCCCTCCGGAACGGCCGAAGGGCGCGGCCCGGCGGGAACCGGGGCGCGCCCTTCGTGACGTCGGCTCGGCCGAGGCCGCCGTCGTCGTGCCGGTCTACTCGGAGACGCCGAGCCTCTCCAGGATCAGCTCCTTGACCCGGGCCGCGTCGGCCTGGCCGCGGGTGGCCTTCATGACCGCGCCGACCAGCGCGCCGGCCGCCGCGACCTTGCCGCCACGGATCTTGTCCGCGATGCCGGGGTTGCCGGCGATGGCCTCGTCGACGGCCGTGCCCAGCGCCGAGTCGTCGGAGACGACCTTCAGGCCGCGCTTGTCGACGACCTCGTCCGGGGTGCCCTCGCCCGCGAGGACGCCCTCGATGACCTGGCGGGCCAGCTTGTCGTTCAGGTCGCCCGAGGAGACCAGCTCGGTCACGCGGGCGACCTGCTGGGGCGTGATCGCCAGCTCGTCCAGGGACGTGCCGGACTCGTTGGCGCTGCGCGCCAGCTCGCCCATCCACCACTTGCGGGCGGAGGCGGCGTCGGCCCCGGCGTCGATCGTGGCGACGATCGGGTCGAGCGCGCCGGCGTTGAGGATGGCCTGCATGTCGGTGGCCGAGATGCCCCACTCCGCCAGCAGGCGGGTGCGACGGGCCAGCGGCAGCTCGGGCAGGGCCGCCCGGATCTCCTCGACCCACTCGCGCGAGGGGGCCACGGGCACCAGGTCGGGCTCCGGGAAGTACCGGTAGTCCTCGGCCTCCTCCTTCACGCGGCCCGAGGTCGTGGACCCGGTGTCCTCGTGGAAGTGGCGGGTCTCCTGGATGATCGTGCCGCCGGAGGAGAGCACCGCGGCGTGCCGCTGGATCTCGAACCGGGCGGCGCGCTCGACGGACCGCAGCGAGTTGACGTTCTTGGTCTCGCTGCGGGTGCCGAACTTGTCCGCGCCCTTGGGCATCAGCGACAGGTTGACGTCGCAGCGCATCTGGCCCATCTCCATGCGGGCCTCGGACACGCCGAGGGCGCGGATGAGCTCGCGCAGTTCACGGACGTACGCCTTCGCCACCTCGGGGGCGCGCTCGCCGGCGCCCACGATCGGCTTGGTGACGATCTCGATGAGCGGGATGCCGGCGCGGTTGTAGTCCAGCAGGGAGTGGGACGCGCCGTGGATACGGCCGGTGGCGCCGCCGACGTGCGTCGACTTGCCGGTGTCCTCCTCCATGTGGGCGCGCTCGATCTCCACGCGGAAGGTCTCGCCGTCCTCCAGCTGCACGTCGAGGTAGCCGTCGAAGGCGATCGGCTCGTCGTACTGGGAGGTCTGGAAGTTCTTCGGCATGTCCGGATAGAAGTAGTTCTTCCGGGCGAAGCGGCACCATTCGGCGATCGAGCAGTTCAGCGCGAGGCCGATCTTGACGGCGGACTCGACGCCGGTCGCGTTGACGACCGGGAGCGCGCCGGGCAGGCCGAGACAGACCGGGCAGGTCTGGCTGTTCGGGTCGGCGCCGAGCGCGGTCGAGCAGCCGCAGAACATCTTGGTGGCGGTGCCGAGTTCGACATGGACCTCGAGGCCCATGACGGGGTCGTACGACGCCAGCGCGTCCTCGTACGACACCAGGTCGGTCGTGGTGGTCACGGTGAAAACTTCCCTCTCAGCCCAGCAGGACGTCGTCGTCGCCCAGCCGCTTCAGCTCGCGGTAGAGGATGGCGAGGCCGGTGACGATGGCGGCGGCCGACACGGCGGCGTCGATCAGGCGCAGCGTGTCGCTCTCCGTGCGGGCCTTCTTGGCCTGCTTGATGACGCTGACGGCGCCGAACGCGGTCGTCGCCATGGACAGGTACGTGCCGGACTTGGACTTCTTGAAGCCCTTGGCCTTGGACAGTGCGTTACTCACAGCGACGGAGCCTCCTCGAGCAGCGGGTGTCCCCACTTTTCCACGAACGCGGCCTCGACGGCGGCGCCCACCTTGTAGAGGCGGTCGTCCTTCATCACCGGGGCGATGATCTGCAGGCCCACCGGGAGGTTGTCCTCCGGGGCGAGACCGCAGGGCAGGGACATGGCCGCGTTGCCCGCCAGGTTGGTCGGGATGGTGCACAGGTCGGCGAGGTACATCGCCATCGGGTCGTCGGCGCGCTCGCCGATCGCGAAGGCGGTGGTCGGGGTCGTCGGGGAGACGATCACGTCGACCTGCTCGAACGCCTTGTCGAAGTCCTGCTTGATGAGGGTGCGGACCTTCTGGGCGCTGCCGTAGTACGCGTCGTAGTAGCCGGAGCTGAGCGCGTAGGTGCCGAGCATGATGCGGCGCTTGACCTCGGGGCCGAAGCCCGCCTCACGGGTGAGGGAGGTGACCTCCTCGGCCGAGTGCGAGCCGTCGTCGCCGGTGCGCAGGCCGTAGCGCAGACCGTCGAAGCGGGCCAGGTTGGAGGAGCACTCGGACGGCGCGATCAGGTAGTACGCCGACAGGGCGAGGTCGAAGGACGGGCAGTCCAGCTCGACGATCTCCGCGCCGAGCTCCCGCAGCATGTCGACGGACTCGTCGAATCGCTGGACGACGCCGGCCTGGTAGCCCTCGCCGCGGAACTGCTTGACCACGCCGACGCGCATCCCCGCGACGCTGCCGTTGCGGGCGGCCTCGACGACCGGCGGGACCGGCTCGTCGATGGAGGTGGAGTCGAGCGGGTCGTGGCCGGCGATCACCTCGTGCAGCAGCGCCGCGTCCAGGACCGTGCGGGCGCAGGGGCCGCCCTGGTCCAGGGAGGAGGAGAAGGCGACCATGCCGTAGCGGGAGACCGCGCCGTAGGTCGGCTTGACGCCGACGGTGCCGGTGACGGCGGCCGGCTGGCGGATGGAGCCGCCGGTGTCGGTGCCGATGGCCAGCGGGGCCTGGAAGGAGGCGAGCGCGGCGCTGGAGCCGCCGCCGGAGCCACCGGGGATCTTGGTGAGGTCCCACGGGTTGCCGGTCGGGCCGTAGGCGCTGTTCTCCGTCGAGGACCCCATGGCGAACTCGTCCATGTTGGTCTTGCCGAGGATGACGACGTCGGCGGCCTTGAGCCGCTTGGTGAGCGTCGCGTCGTACGGCGGGATCCAGCCCTCGAGGATCTTGGAGCCGACGGTGGTCGGCACGCCCTCGGTGGTGAAGATGTCCTTGAGCGCGAGGGGGACGCCGGCCAGCGGGCCGAGCTTCTCGCCGCGCGCCCGCTTCTCGTCGACGGCGCGGGCCTGCGCGAGGGCGCCTTCGCGGTCGACGTGCAGGAAGGCGTGCACCTTCTCGTCGACGGCCTCGATCCGGGCGAGGTGCGCCTCGGTGACCTCGACGGCCGTGAGCTCGCCGGAGGCGATCTTCTCGGCGGTCTCGGCCGCCGTGAGCTTGATGATGTCCGTCATGACTGCTTACTCCTCCCCCAGGATCTGCGGCACCTTGAAACGCTGCTGCTCCTGGGCCGGGGCGCCGGACAGCGCCTGCTCGGGGGTGAGCGACGGACGGACCTCGTCCGCGCGCATGACGTTCGTCAGCGGCAGCGGGTGGGAGGTCGGCGGTACGTCTTGGTCGGCGACCTCACTGACGCGGGCCACCGCGCCGATGATGTCGTCCAGCTGTCCCGCGAAGTGGTCGAGCTCTTCGGGCTTCAGCTCCAGACGCGCCAGCCGGGCGAGGTGGGCGACCTCCTCGCGCGTGATGCCAGGCATGCAGCGTTCCTCTGGGGTGAGTGTGTGGTTGGGGCCGGGGGCCGGCGTCGCATTCCCGCCGGGAGTGCGACGCCAGTCCCCAATCCTATGGGGCGGGGCCCTGTGCCTGTGCAGCGGTTTGTCCGCGTCCTGCCTGTGCAGCGGTTCGTCCGCGTCGCCCGGGCGCGGCGGCCTGCGCGCCGCGCCCGGGCCGGGTCAGTGGCGTCCGTCCCAGGCGGCGCCCTTCAGGAAGTGGTTGTCGTAGAGGTCCTGCACTTCGAGGATGCTCTCCGGGGTGACCTCGCAGAGGCGGATGCGCTGGAGGTGGCGGAAGTACTCGAAGCGCTCCACGCCCGGGGTGATCACGACGAGGAGGTCGGCCGTGACGCCGGGGGCCGCGGCGGTGGGGGTCCCCCTGCTCGAGCGGAGCCGAGAGCTTGGGGGAGTGGGGGCGGCCCGGCGGGACGACGACGAGGTCGCCGCGCTCGGCGGTGACGACGTCGTCGCCGGAGAGCAGTCCGGCCGCGCCGTCCAGGACGAAGGGGCGTCCGAGATGCGTCAGCCGGAGCGACGCGCGGAGCGGTTACTCGTCCGTCGCCGCCGCGGGCAGGGCCGCCGCCGGGCGGACCCAGCCGCGGGAGCCGCGGGCGCGCAGCCACGCCGTGGTCTCGTCGGGGGGCATCGCGGCGGCGACCAGCCAGCCCTGTACGGCGTCGCAGCGCAGGTCCCGCAGCCGCTCCCAGGTCTCGTCGTCCTCGACGCCCTCCGCGACGACGAGCAGGCCGAGGGAGTGGGCGAGGTCGACGGTGCAGCGCACGATCTCGGCGTCCTCGGTGTCCACCGCGAGCCGGGCCACGAAGGAGCGGTCGATCTTCAGCTCGCTCACCGGCAGTCGGCGCAGGTGCACCAGCGAGGAGTAGCCGGTGCCGAAGTCGTCGAGCGACATCTTCACGCCGTGGGCGGTGAGCCCGGCGAGCGTGTCGGCGGCGCGCTGCGGGTCCTCCAGCAGCACGTGCTCGGTGATCTCCAGCTGGAGCGCTCCGGCCGGGACGCCGTGCCGGGCCAGCCGGGCGGCCACCGAGCCGGCGAAGCCGGGGGTGTGCACGTCGCGCGGGGAGACGTTGACCGCGACCGGCACGAACAGGCCCTGGGCGCGCCACCGGGCGACCTGCCCGAGGGCGGTCTCCAGCACGTACTCCGTCAGATGGGGCATCAGGCCCGAGGACTCGGCGATCGCTATGAACTCGTCCGGCGGGACCTTGCCCCGCTCGGGGTGCACCCAGCGCACCAGCGCCTCCAGGCCGGCGACCTGGCCGTCGAAGCGGACCTTGGGCTGGTAGTGCAGCTGGACCTCGTGGGCGTCCAGGGCGCGGCGCAGGTCGCCGAGGAGCCCGAGCCGGTCCGGGGTGTTGGAGTCCCGCTTGGACTCGTACACCTCCACGCCCGTACGGTCCCGTTTGGCCTGGTACATCGCCACGTCGGCGCGGCGCAGCATGCCCTCGGCGTCGAGGGCGTGGTCGGGGAAGACGGCGACCCCGGCGCTGGCCTCCAGGACGAGGGTGAGGCCGTCGAGGTCGAGCGGCGAGCTGAGTTCGGTGACCAGCCGGCGGGCGATGCGGGTCGCGGACGTCGTGGAGTCGGCGACGGGGAGTAACACGGCGAACTCGTCCCCGCCGAGCCGCGCGGCCTCCGCACCCCGCGGCAGCGCCTGCCGCAGCCGGTCGGCGATCTGGAGCAGCAGCCGGTCCCCGGCCAGATGACCGAGCGTGTCGTTGACCGAGCGGAAACGGTCGAGGTCGATCAGCATCAGGGCGGCCCGGGCGCCCGCGCGTTCGGCGTCGTCGAGGGCGGTCCAGATGCGCTCCAGGAGCCACTGCCGGTTGGGCAGCCCGGTCAGCGGGTCGCGCAGCTGTTCCTCGGCGCGGGCGCGGGCGATCCACAGGGTGGAGTCGAGGGCGATGAGCGGGATGGAGAACAGCGGCAGCAGCACCGGCTCGGCGACGGCGACGACGCAGACCAGGGGCGCGATGCCGAGCAGGGCGACCGCGAGGAGACCCTGTCTGACCACGGCGGTGCGGGCGACGGTGGGCAGCGGGCCGGTGCGCGGGGAGTGCAGGCACCAGATCAGGAGGCGGGTGACCGCGAGATAGACGGCGGCGACCAGCACCACTTCGAGGGCGGTGTACGCGCTCCAGGTGCCCGGGTCCCAGGGCCGCTCCACGGTCGGCACGCGGCCGAAGGCGCCCAGGACGAGGGCGGCCGCGCCGATCCCGACGATGTCCGCGGCGCCGTTGAGCACACCGGGCCGCCAGCGGCCCCGCCGTGCCACGCCGACCAGGACGACGACGGCGAGGCTGACCAGGCCGGCCGGCACCCAGCCGTAGAGCAGGAGCACGGCGAGGGTGAGGGCGGTGCCGGAGCCGGTGCCCCACCAGCGGGAGCGTCCGAGCATGACCAGGTGGCCGACGACGATCCCGGCGAGCACGGCCAGCGACCAGCCGGCGGTGCCGGACGGGAAGAGGGCGTGACCGCCGGCGAACGCCCGCAGGAAACCGGCGCCGAGGGCGAGTCCGGCCACGGCGACGACCGCCGGGGGCAGGGCGCTCCGCAGCGGTGCGCGGCCGGGCTCGGCCGGGCCGGGCGGCGCGGACGCCGGTTCGCCGGCCGGGACGGCGCGGGCCCGGACCTCCGCCACGGTGTGGTGTCCGGCAGCGCGCGCGGTGCGACTCGCGCGCCCCGCGTGCTTCTCCGCACCCGAACGCTCCCCCGTCCGCCTCAGGCACCCTCGCCATGCGCCGGTCACCCGGCGCAGCCGTGAGTGCGGGGCGGCGCTCTCGGTCGGTTCCATTCCCGTCCCTCTCACAGCCGGCGGTGCCACGCCACGCGGCCCGGTGCGGCGCCCCTTCGGCCCGCACCGGCACCGCGCCGGAAAACCCTTCCACGTGCCCGTCGGAGCACGGGCGTGCCCCGACCGCGGCCGGACACGGCGGGCGCACCCCTCAACAGTAGGCCGCGGAAGGCTTCCACGGGCAGCGGTCGCCGACGGTTGCCCGAATGCACCCCGGCCACCCGTATGCATCTGGTATGCGCCGTACGGGCGGCCTTCAACCCCTACTCGCCGGTCGGGAGCGCGACTTCGGCCGCCGCGTCCGGTCCCCGGTCCAGAAGGACGCCGAAACCGTCCTCGTCCAGAACGGGCACCTTCAGCTGCATCGCCTTGTCGTACTTGGACCCCGGGCTGTCACCGACGACCACGAAGGACGTCTTCTTCGACACCGATCCGGTCACCTTGGCGCCCCGGCTCTGCAGGGCCTCCTTGGCGCCGTCCCGGGTGAAGTGCTCCAGGGTGCCGGTGACCACGACGGTGAGGCCTTCGAGCGGGCGCGGGCCCTCGTCCTCGCCGGGGCCCTCCTCCTCCATGCGGACGCCGGCGGCCCGCCACTTGCGGATGATCTCCTGGTGCCACTCCTCGGCGAACCACTCCTTGAGGGAGGCGGCGATGATCTGTCCCACGCCGTCGGTGTTCGCCAACTCCTCCTCGCCGGCCTGTTCGATGCGGTCGATGGAGCGGAACTCGCGGGCCAGGGCCTCGGCGGCGACCGGGCCGACGTGACGGATCGACAGGCCGGTGAGGACGCGGGCGAGCGGGCGCTGCTTGGCGGCGGCGATGTTCTCCAGCATGGCGAGCGCGTTCTTCTTGGGTTCGCCCTGCTGGTTGGCGAAGACGGTGGCGACCTTCTCCTCGCCGGTCTTCGGGTCGCGCTTGGGCAGGCCGCTGTCCTGGTCGAGGACGTAGGCCTTGATGGGCAGCAGCTGCTCGACGGTGAGGTCGAACAGGTCGCCCTCGTCCGTGAGCGGCGGCTCGCCGGGCTCCAGCGGCCGGGTGAGCGCGGCGGCGGCGACGTAGCCGAAGTGCTCGATGTCCAGCGCCTTGCGGCCGGCGAGGTAGAACAGACGCTCGCGCAACTGGGCGGGGCAGGTCCGCGCGTTGGGGCAGCGCAGGTCGACGTCGCCCTCCTTCATGGGCCTGAGCGGAGTCCCGCACTCGGGGCACTCGGCCGGCATCACGAACTCGCGCTCGGTGCCGTCGCGCAGGTCGGCCACCGGTCCCAGGATCTCGGGGATGACGTCACCGGCCTTGCGTAGCACGACCGTGTCGCCGATGAGCACGCCCTTGGCCTTGACGACGTCCTGGTTGTGCAGGGTGGCGAACTCGACCTCCGAGCCGGCCACCGTCACCGGCTCGACCTGGGCGTACGGCGTGACCCTGCCGGTGCGGCCCACGCCCACGCGGATGTTGACGAGCTTGGTGTTGACCTCCTCGGGCGCGTACTTGTAGGCGATCGCCCAGCGCGGTGCGCGCGCGGTGGAGCCGAGCCGGCCCTGGAGGCGGATCTCGTCGAGCTTCACCACCACGCC
This sequence comes from Streptomyces sp. NPDC018610, assembly GCF_044391765.1. NCBI lineage: Bacteria > Bacillati > Actinomycetota > Actinomycetes > Kitasatosporales > Streptomycetaceae > Streptomyces > Streptomyces sp. NPDC018610. The sequence goes on along the minus strand of NZ_JBISAL010000012.1, from coordinate 65,369 downwards.
GTCGATCTCGTGCTCCACCGAGTGCCGGTGCTCGCCGTAGTACGCGATGAACTCGCGGATGCCGTCGAGGCCGTCGACCACCCTGTTGTGCCGGGAGGTGGGCAGGCCCCAGGAGCTCAGCAGGTCGTACCCCTCGGACAGGCGGGCCAGCCCCTCGTACCCCTCCAGGGCGCCGATGCCGTGGACGACCATGTGCAGGGGCCGGGTGGCGGTGACGCGCGGGTCCTTCTGGCGCAGCGACCCGGCCGCCGCGTTGCGCGGGTTGGCGAAGGGCTTGTCGCCCGCCGCGACCAGGCGGGCGTTCAGCTCCTCGAACTTGGCCATCGGGAAGTAGACCTCGCCGCGGATCTCGACCAGGTCGGGGACCTTCTCGCCCGTCAGCCGGTCCGGGATCTCGGAGATGGTGCGGACGTTGGGCGTGATGTCCTCGCCGGTGCGGCCGTCGCCGCGGGTGGCGGCGCGGGTGAGCCGGCCGTGCTCGTAGGTGAGGTTGACGGCGAGTCCGTCGACCTTCAGCTCGCACAGGAAGTGGTACTCCTGCTCGCCCAGTTCCCTGGCGATCCGGTCGACCCAGGCGGCCATGTCGTCGTCGTTGAACGTGTTGTCCAACGAGAGCATCCGCTCGCGGTGCTCGACCGCCGTGAACTCCGTCTCGTAGGACCCGGCGACCTTCTGGGTCGGCGAGTCGGGCGTGCGCAGCTCCGGGTACTCCTCCTCCAGCGCCTCCAGGGAGCGCAGCAGCCGGTCGAATTCGGCGTCGCTGACGACGGGCGCGTCCTTGACGTAGTACCTGAAGCGGTGCTCCTCGACCTGCTCCGCGAGCCGCGCGTGATTCTCCCGGGCCTCGGCGGGCACCGCTGTCTCCGCTTGCTGCTTGTCGCCGGCCACCGTGTTGTCCTCCCGTTACTCTGGGTTGTCCGCGAGAGATCTCGCCGCCCGGACGCAGTGGGCGAGCGCCTGGCGTGCGTAGGCGGGGGATGCGCCCGCGAGTCCGCACGCCGGGGTGAGGGTGACCGCGTCCGCGAGGAGCTCCGGTCGCAGCCCCAGCCTGCGCCACAACGTTCTGACACCCATGACGCTACCGGCAGGGTCTGACAACGGACCGTCCGTGGCCGGGACGACACCGGCGAACAGGCGGGTGCCGCCCTCGACGGCCTCCCCGATCGCCTCGTCGTCGCGCTCCGTGAGCAACGAGAAGTCGAAGGAGATCCCGGCCGCCCCGGTCCTGCGCAGCAGGGCGAACGGTACGTCGGGCGCGCAGGAGTGGACCACGACGGGGCCGTCGGCGTGCACGCCGACGACGTCCCGCAGCGTCGCCTCGGCCACCTGCCGGTCGACGGCGCGGTGGGTGCGGTAACCGCTGGCGGTGCGCACCTGCCCGCGCAGGACGGCGGTGAGGGAGGGCTCGTCCAGTTGCAGGACGAGCCGGGCGTCGGGCACCCGCCGCCGGACCTCGGCCAGGTGCAGCCGCAGGCCCTCGGCGAGCGAGGCGGCCAGGTCCCGGCAGGCCCCGGGATCGGAGAGGACGGCCTCGCCGTTCTTCAGCTCCAGGCCGGCGGCGAGCGTCCAGGGGCCGACGGCCTGCACCTTCAGCGGCCCCTCGTGGCCCTGGGTGAACTCCTCCAGGGCGTCCAGGTCCTCGCCCAGCCAGGAGCGGGCCCGCTTGGTGTCCCGGCCCGGCCGGTCGCCGAGCCGCCATCCGCTGGGCTCCACGCGCGCGTACAGCTCGACGAGCATCCCGGCGCTGCGCCCGATCATGTCGGCGCCGGGCCCCCGGGCGGGCAGTTCCGGCAGGAAGGGGAAGTCCTCGAACGTCCCGGCGGCGGTCTTGACGGCCTCTCGGGCGTCGCCGCCGGGCATCGACCCGACGCCGGTGGCGGCACCGGACGGGAACTGGCTGTTTTCACTCACCGGGGCAGCGTATGCCTCCGGCGGTCGAGCCGGGCTGGGGCCTCCTCCGCGCCCGCCCGTCCGCGGTGACGTGCGGGCGGCCGAGCCCCCCGTCCCCGAGGCCGGCGCGAGCGGTCGGCCCGCCGCCCCGCGGGTGCGGTGCGGGCGAGCGGCCCGCCGTCTCCCAGGGGTTCACGGGTGCGGCCCGTCGTCCTCCGGGGGCGGTGCTGACGCGTGGCCCGTCGGCCCCGGACCGGTGCGGGCGCTCGGCCCGTCGTTCCCGAGGGCGATTCGGGCGCGGCCCGCCGTCCTCCAGGGGCGGTGCGGGCGCGCGGCCCGCCGACCCGGGCGAAGCCGACGCTCGGCCCCTCGTCCCCTCGTCCCCAAGGCCGGGGCGGGTGCCCCGTTCCGCCGCCCGTGCGGCCCCGCGCGCTGCGGGGCCGGGCGGGTTGGCGGGTCGGCGGGTCGGCTGCGGTCGGCGACCCGCTCAGCGTCCGGGCCGGACGGTGAGGTCGTTGACCTCCGCGTCGTGCGGCAGGTCGAGCGCCATCAGGATGGTCGTCGCCACCGACTCGGGATCGATCCACCGGGCCGCGTCGTACTCCTTGCCCTCCTGCTGGTGGACCTTGGCCTGCATGGGGCTGGCGGTGCGGCCCGGGTAGACGGAGGTGACGCGCACCCCGTTGCCGTGCTCCTCCTGGCGCAGGGAGTCCGCCAGCGCCTTGAGGCCGTGCTTGGAGGCGGCGTACGCGGACCAGTCGGGGCTCGCGTTCAGACCGGCCCCCGAGTTGACGAAGAGCACGTGGCCGCGCGCGGCGCGCAGCTGGGGCAGGAAGTGGCGGGTCAGCTCCGCGGGGGCGATCAGGTTGACGTTCAGCTGGTGGCGCCACGCCTTGGGCGTCAGTTCGCCGACCGGACCGAGGTCGACCACGCCCGCGACGTGCAGCAGGGAGTCGACCCGCTCCGGGAGCGTCTGGTGGGAGAACGCCCAGCTCAGCCGGTCCGGGTCGGCCAGGTCGCCGACGAGGGTGCGCGCGCCGGGGAACTCGGCCGCCAGCTCCTTGGCGCGGCCGGCGTCGCGCGCGTGCAGGACGAGCTCGTCCCCGCGCGCGTGGAGGCGGCGGGCGACGGCCGCGCCGATGCCGGAACCGGCTCCGGTGATCACGTGTGTAGCCATGCCCGCCATGCTCGCACCCCGGGGTCAGCGGGCGTTCAGCGACTCCTCCAGGTAGGCGAGCGCGCCGACGGGCTCGTCGGCGAAGAAGACCAGCTCGGCCAGCGGCCGGGGCAGGAAGCCCTCGTCCTCCATGCGGCGGAACTGCTCGCGCAGGCCGTCGTAGAAGCCCGCGGTGTTCAGCAGCACCACCGGCTTCTCGGTCCGGCCGTGCTTCTTCAGCTCCAGGATCTCGGTGGCCTCGTCCAGCGTGCCGGTGCCGCCCACCATGATCACCACCGCGTCGGCCTTCTCCAGGAGGAGCCGCTTGCGTTCGGCGAGGTCGGGAGCGATCACCATCTCGTCGGCGCCGGGCCGTGCCTTGGCCGACAGGAACTCCACCGACACGCCGACGAGCCGCCCGCCCGCCTCCTGCACGCCGTCGGCGACGACCTTCATCAGCCCGCTGTCGGAGCCGCCCCACACCAGGGTGTGCCCGCCCTTGCCGAGCAGGCGGGCGAAGTCGCGCGCGGGGCCGGTGTAGCGGTCGTCGAGGTCGGCGGCGGAGAGGAAGACGCAGATGTTCATGCGGTCCACGGTACGCGGGGCGGGTATGTGTACGGCACACGGGAAGAAGGCGGCGCCCGCCGGTGCTCCCCTGTTATGACCCGAGAGACCCGAGGACACACGATCACCGTGGAGCCGAGCCACGAGCACGTGCGCGTGGTGCGCGGCGGGCAGGTCCTGGCGGAGAGCCACCGCCCCCTGGTGCTGCGCGAGACGGGCTGTCCGCCGCGCTACTACCTGCCGCCCGCGGACGTCCGTCTGGACCTGCTGACGCCCTCCGGCACGCACACCCACTGCCCCTTCAAGGGCGACGCGTCCTACTGGTCGCTGCCGGACGCGCCGGACCTGGTGTGGGCCTACCCCGACCCGAAGCCGGACGTGGCGGCGATCAAGGACCACCTGTGCTTCTACGACGTGGAAGTGGTGTGAGCGGCTGACTCTCCGGCGCCTCCCCGATGAGCCCGGCCCGGCGTGGCAGTCTGCCTTGGCATGGAGAAGGGCAGGGAGACGGCCATGGAGAAGAAGGTCACCTCGCGTGACGGAACACCCATCGCGTACACCCGCGCCGGACGGGGTCCGGCGGTCGTCCTGGTGAGCGGGGCGATGTCGGCGGGCGCGACGCTGGCGCCGCTGGCCGCGCGCCTCGCCGACCGCTTCGACGTCCTCGTCCCCGACCGCCGGGGCCGTGGCGCGAGCGGCGACACGGCCCCGTACGCGGTGGAGCGCGAGGTGGAGGACCTCGCGGCGCTCGTCGAGGCGGCGGGCGGCGAGGCGGCGCTGTACGGCGTCTCGTCGGGCGCGGCGCTCGTCCTCACGGCGGCGGCCAGCGGGCTGCCGGTGACACGGGTCACGGTGTACGAGCCGCCGTACGCGCTGTCCGACGAGGGCGCGAAGGAGCGCGCCGAGTACACCGCCCGGCTCACCGAGGCGATCGGCGCGGGCCGGCGCGGCGACGCGGTGGAGCTGTTCCTGTCGCTGACCGGCCTGGCCCCGGCGATGATCGCCAACGCCCGCCGCTCCCCCATGTGGCCGGACATGGAGGCGATCGCCCCGACGCTGGCGTACGACGACGCGGTGATGGCCGGGGGCCGGGTCCCGGCCGAGCGGCTGGCCGCGATCACCGTGCCGGTCCTGGTGCTGGCGGGCGGGGCGAGCCCGGCCTGGCTCCAGGAGGCGGCCCGCGCCACGGCGGAAGCGGCGCCGGAGGGCGCGTACCGCTGTCTGGAGGGCCAGACGCACATGGTGGACCCGGACGTCCTGGCGCCGGCGCTGGCGGAGTTCCTGGGCGCGTGAGCGCCCGCGCGGGAGCCGATCGCGCGGGAGCCGATCGCGCGGGAGCCGATCGCGCGGGAGCTGGTCGAGCGGGAGTCGGTCGGGCGCGTGAGCGCCCGTGCCGGGGCCGGTCACGGGCGGCGCGCCCGCGGTCGACCACGCCCGTGCGTGTAAGCAACTCCACATGTCCCGGCGGGACTTGGCCGATCTAGGATCCTGTGCGGGCGCGGCGCACGACCGCGTCCGCACGGGGAGCCGCCATGCGTTACGCCGACCAGCCCACGACGCACCGCGAGGTGCGCGTCGCCGCCGATCCCGCACGGGTGTGGGAGATCGTGGCCGATGTGGAGGCCATGACCCGCTGGAGCCCCGAACTGGTCAGGGTGCAGTGGTGCGACGGCGCGACCGGACCGGCGGTGGGCGCCCGCTACACGGGGCACAACCAGCACCCCGTCAACGGCGAGTGGCGGACCGTCTCGGAGTTCACCGAGTGCGTCCCGGCGCGGACGCTCACCTGGTGCGTCCTCGACCCCGACGGCCGCTACGGCAAGGCTTCCGACGACCTCGCGGACCGGATGGCCACCTGGTCCTTCTCCCTCTCCCCCGGCCCGGAGGGCGGCACCGTCCTGCGCCAGTCGGCGACGATCGGCCCGGGCCGCTCGGGTCTGAGCGCGTTCATCGAGCGCGCTCCGGAGCGCGAGGAGGCGATCGTCGCCTTCCGCCTGGACGAGCTGGGCAAGGGCATGGAGGCCACCCTCGGCGGCATCAAGGAGGCGGCGGAGGGTGGTCGCCGCCCCTGACCTCCGGTGAGCCCCGTCGGCGTGCGCCTCAGGCCGCGCCGGCCGTGGCCCTGCGCGTCGAGGCGATCGTCGCCGAGCCCACCACGCGGGTGCCGTCGTACAGGACGATGGCCTGGCCGGGGGCGACGCCGCGGACCGGCTCGGTGAAGGTGACCCGCAGTTCGCCGTCGACGAGTTCGGCGCGGACCTCGGTCTCGCCGCCGTGGGCGCGCAGCTGGGCGGTGTAGGTGCCGGGGCCGGTGGGGGCGGTGCCGCACCAGCGGGGGCGGATGGCGGTGAGGGCGTCGACGTCCAGGGCGGCGGCCGGGCCGACCGTCACCGTGTTGTCCACCGGGGAGATGTCCAGGACGTAGCGGGGCTTGCCGTCGGGGGCCGGGGTGCCGATGCGCAGCCCCTTGCGCTGGCCGATGGTGAAGCCGTACGCGCCCTCGTGGCTGCCGACGACCGCGCCGGTCTCGTCGACGATGTCGCCCTCCGCCTTGCCGAGGCGGCGGGCGAGGAAGCCCTGGGTGTCGCCGTCGGCGATGAAGCAGATGTCGTGCGAGTCGGGCTTCTTGGCGACGGCCAGGCCGCGCCGCTCGGCCTCCGCGCGGATGTCCTCCTTGGTGGTGACCGTGTCGCCGAGCGGGAACAGCGCGTGCGCGAGCTGCTTCTCGTCCAGGACGCCGAGGACGTACGACTGGTCCTTGGCCATGTCGGAGGCGCGGTGCAGCTCGCGGGCGCCGTCCGCGCCGACCACCACCTTGGCGTAGTGGCCGGTGCACACCGCGTCGAAGCCGAGCGCGAGCGCCTTGTCCAACAGCGCGGCGAACTTGATCTTCTCGTTGCAGCGCAGGCACGGGTTGGGGGTGCGGCCGGCCTCGTACTCGGCGACGAAGTCCTCCACGACATCCTCGCGGAACCGGTCGGCGAGGTCCCAGACGTAGAACGGGATGCCGATCACGTCGGCGGCGCGGCGGGCGTCGCGCGAGTCCTCGATGGTGCAACAGCCTCGCGCGCCCGTGCGGAAGGACTGCGGGTTCGCGGAGAGCGCGAGGTGGACGCCGGTGACGTCGTGGCCGGCTTCCGCGGCGCGCGCGGCGGCGACGGCGGAGTCGACGCCGCCCGACATGGCGGCGAGGACGCGAAGGGGGCGGGGGCGCTGCGGGGTCTCAGTCATAGCCCTTACAGGGTACGGGCGCGCGGGAACGGCGGCGGCCGGATATCCGTTGCAGACGACATGGGGGAGAACGAGAGCGCCGGCGGCGGCCCGGACCGGCACGTGCGGCGCAGGGCCCTGCTCGTCGGCGGGGCCGCGGCCGTCGTGGGCGGGGTCGCGCTGGGGCACGACGCGCTGTCGCGGCTGTGGTGGAAGCTGCCCGGCGCGCAGCGGCCGCGGGCCGAGGGCGCGGTGGACTTCGCCGGCGCCCGCTGGGTGGCGGCCTCGCCCGCCAACTACCGGCGGGCGGACCGCCCGGACGACTATCCGATCGACCGGGTCGTCGTCCATGTCACGCAGGGCGGCTTCGCGAGCGCGGTCAAGGCGTTCCAGGACCCGGGGCACCATGCCGCCGCGCACTACATAGTGCGCCGGGACGGGCGGGTGACGCAGATGATCCGCGAGCTGGACGTGGCCTTCCACGCGGGCGACCGGGCGTACAACGAGCGCAGCGTCGGCATCGAGCACGAGGGCTTCGTCGAGGACGCGTCGTCCTTCACGGACGCCCTGTACGCCGGCTCGGCGCGGCTGACGGCGCGGATCTGCCGGCGCTACGGCATACCCGTCGACCGGGAGCACGTCATCGGGCACGTGGAGGTGCCGGGCACGGACCACACGGACCCGGGACCGCACTGGGACTGGGCCCGGTATCTGCGCCTGGTGCGGGCGGCGCCGCCGGATTCCGGGACGCCGTCGGGGTCTGCCACGCCTTCGGGCTCCGGCGGGACCTCCGGCTGACGGAAGTCTTTGCTTCCGCGTCGCGGCGTCGCCCGGTTCCCAGCCACGAGCCCCGGTTCTTGAACGAGCCTCCGATCCGGCCATGATCCCCGGTCCGTGAGCGAGCCTCCGATCCCGGCCACGAGCCCCGGTTCGTGAGCGAGCCTCGTTGCGTGAGCCCGCCTCGCTTCGGGTGCGCGGGCCCCGCTTCCCGGGCGCGAGCCCCGGTTCGCGGGCGCGGACCCCGGTTCGATGATCGCGAGTCCGGCCGCGCGCCGGACGAACGGACGGCCGGCTGCCGAGCCCCGTCAGGATCCGCTCAGGTCAGCCCCGCCGCGCGGGCGCGGTCCACCGCCGGGCCGATGGCCTTGGCGACCGCTTCGACGTCCGCCCGGGTGGAGGTGTGGCCGAGGGAGAAGCGCAGGGTGCCGCGGGCCAGGTCGGGGTCGGTGCCGGTGGCCAGGAGGACGTGGCTGGGCTGGGCGACGCCGGCGGTGCAGGCGGAGCCGGTGGAGCACTCGATGCCCTGGGCGTCCAGCAGGAGCAGCAGGGAGTCGCCCTCGCAGCCGGGGAAGGTGAAGTGGGCGTTGGCGGGAAGCCGTCCCCCGGGCGCGGGGTCGCCGTTGAGGATCGCGTCGGGGACCGCGTCCTGGACGGCGGTGACCAGTTGGTCCCGCAGGGCGCCGATCTCGCGCGCGAACCGCTCGCGCCGCTCGGCGGCGAGCCGGCCGGCCACGGCGAAGGAGGCGATCGCGGGGACGTCGAGGGTGCCGGAGCGGACGTGGCGTTCCTGGCCGCCGCCGTGCAGGACGGGCACCGGGGTGTGCTCGCGGCCGAGGACCAGCGCGCCGATGCCGTACGGGCCGCCGATCTTGTGGCCGGAGACCGTCATCGCGGCCAGGCCCGAGGCGGCGAAGCCCACCGGGACCTGGCCCACGGCCTGGACCGCGTCGGCGTGCAGCGGGACGCCGAACTCCGCGGCCGTCTCGGCGAGTTCGCGCACCGGCAGGATGGTGCCGATCTCGTTGTTCGCCCACATGACGGTGACCAGGGCCACGTCGTCGGCGTCGCGGGCGATCGCCTCGCGCAGGGCCTCGGGGTGGACGCGGCCGTGGGAGTCGACGGGGAGGTACTCGACGGTGGCGCCCTCGTGTTCGCCGAGCCAGTGCACGGCGTCGAGGACGGCGTGGTGTTCGACGGGGCTGGCGAGGATGCGGGTGCGGGCCGGGTCGGCGGCGCGGCGGGCCCAGTACAGGCCCTTCACGGCGAGGTTGTCGGCCTCGGTGCCGCCGGCGGTGAAGACGACCTCGCTGGGACGCGCGCCGAGGGCTTCGGCGAGGGCCTCGCGGGACTCCTCGACCGTGCGGCGGGCCCGGCGGCCGGACGCGTGCAGGGAGGAGGCGTTGCCGGTGACGCCCAGCGCGGCGGTCAGCGCCTCAGCCGCCTCGGGGAGCATCGGCGTGGTCGCGGCGTGGTCGAGGTAAGCCATGGTGACGCCGATTCTACGGGGCGCTCCGCCAAGGCCTCGGGTCGCGGTCCGGCCGAGTCCCCCGCGCTCGCCGCGCGTCGCCTAGAAGTTCCACGACACCGTGTGGTCGGCCTGCATGAAGGCGGCGAGGACGACGAGGTCGGCGAGGCCGAGGCCGAGACCGAGCCAGGCGCGGCCGCGGCGGTTCGTGCCGCGCCACAGGGCCACCGCCGCCAGCACGACGGCGATGGGGCCGAGGACGAGGTTGAGGACGAGGAGGCCGAGCAGGCCGAGGATGAAGGACGCGACGGCGGTGCCGTCGGCGTCACGCGTGCCGGTCGGGCGCGTTGCCGGTGCGGTGAGGTACATGGTGCGTGCTCCCTGCGGTCGGACGGTCGGCGCGTCGGGGGCCGAGGCGCCGGTGGACGCGGGTCCGGCGGGCGGTGCGCCCACGGGCGCGGCGCCGGCCGGACGCGGTATCAGTGGGAGGCGCGGCGGCGGGAGTGGCGCTCGCGGAGCGCGAAGATCCCCAGCCAGACGGCGATCACGACGGCGGCGACGGCGCTGAGGCCGAGCGGCGCGTGGGCCACGGTGCCCAGGGTCACTCCGAGGAGCATCAGTGCGGCGACGAGGAACAGCATGGGATCGGATCCCCCTCCAGCGTTCTTCCGAGGCTCGGGACGCCTCTCGCGAACTTGCGGTGAACGGTTGTGGCTACAGTTGTTCACTGACTATGCAGTCTAGCGCGCCGGACCGCTTGGAAATTCCGGAGAACAGTTGTTAACTGCATGGCATGAGTCACACTCTCGGCGTCCGGCAGGCCCAGAAGCTGAAGACCCGGCAGGCGCTCCTGGACGCGGCGCTGGCCCTGCTGGCCGAGCAGAGCCTGAGCAGCCTGGGCCTGCGCGAGGTCACGCGCGCCGTCGGCGTCGCCCCGACCGCCTTCTACCGGCACTTCCGCTCCACGGCGGACCTCGGCGTGGCCCTGGTCGAGGAGGCGCTGGGCAGCCTGCACCCGATGATCCGGACGACGGTGTCCGGCGCGGGCGACAGCGAGGAACGCATCACGCGCGCCGTGGAGCTGATCGCCCGTCATGTGGACGCGTACCCGGCCCACGTCCGTTTCATCGCGCGGGAGCGCCACGGCGGGGTCCAGCCGGTGCGGGCGGCGATCCAGGAGCAACTGGCCCGGTTCGGCCGCGAGGTGAAGGACGAGCTGGCCAAGGACCCCCAGTCCGCGGGCTGGAGCGAGGACGACCTGCTCATGCTCGCCCACCTCTACGTCGACCAGATGCTGGTCACCGCCTCGCTGTTCCTGGAGGCGCCGCCCGCCCCGGCCCCGGAGCGCGAGCGCGTCGCCCGGCTCGCGGCCCGGCAGCTGCGGCTGATCAGCGTCGGCCGCCGGCACTGGCTGGACTGACGCCCCCCCCCGCCCGGCGCGTCACCCGCCGGCACCCCACGCCCCGACGCCCCCGTCCCGGCGTCCACGCCCCCGTCGCCCAGGCCCCGACGTCCACGCCTCAACGCGCGGCCTACGGGTGCGCCGCGCTCCCGCCGTCGCGAGCCTCGCCGTCCCCCACGCCTCCTTCGCCCGTCCCGCCGGCCCCTTCTTCGTCCGCGTCCGCGCCTGCGCCCCCGTCCCCGTCCGCGTACAGCCGTGCGACGGAGGCGGCCGCCCGGCGCAGTTCCGCGCGGGCCTCGGGTGGTGACACCACCTCCACCTGGTCGGAGAAGCCGAGCAGCTGGCGCACGGCGCGCGGGCTGCCGTAGGACAGCCGTACGGTGACCCACTCGCCCTCGCCGTCGTCCTCGGGGTGAGCGGTCATCGAGGGGCCGTGCACGCGCAGGAACATGTCCAGGCGCCCGCGGCGCACCCGCGCGGTGACGTCGAAGCCGCCCGGGAGCTCCTCCACCCGGCGGCGCAGCACCTCCCAGGCGTCGGCGAGTTCGACGCCGGGCCGCCGCCGCACGGCGTCCTCCAGCAGCCGGGCCGAGCGCACCCGGTCGGCCCGGAACAGCCGCGGGCTCCCCCGCCGGTCGGCGACCAGGTACCAGACGCCCGCTTTGGCGACCAGCCCGTAGGGGTCGACGGTGTACGTCCTCGACTCGTTGTCGCCGCTGTGCCGGTAGCGCAGCCTGAGGCGCCGGTCGGCGAAGACCGCGTCCTGCAGGACGGCCAGGTCGACGGGCCGGTGCGGGGCGCTCTTCCAGCGGGTGGCGTCGACCAGGATCCGGCGGCCGGCCGCCTCGGCCGCCGGGCGGTGCGGGGCCGGCAGCGCCGCCATCACCTTGCGCAGCGCCGAGCCGAGCGCCGCGTCCAGTCCGAGCGCGGCGTGCGCGCCCTCGGCGGCCAGGACGAACAGGGCGCGGGACTCGTCGGCGGTCAGGCCGGTGACGTCCGTGCGGAACCCGGCGAGCAGTTCGATGCCGCCGTGGCGGCCCCGCTCGGCGTAGACCGGGACGCCGGCGGCCGACAGCGCCTCGACATCCCGGTAGACGGTGCGCACCGACACCTCCAGCCGCTCCGCGAGTTCGCGGGCGGGCACCCGGCCCCGGGTCTGCAGGAGCAGCAGGATCGACAGCAGGCGGTCGGACTTCACGGCCCCAGGATGACCCGGTGGGTTCGGCGGGACAAATGTTGACGGCGGTTGTCAGGTTTTGCGTCGATGCTCGTCCCTGTCACCGCGACGGCGCCGCCCGGCGCACGCGGCGGTGGCGTGCTGAGTTGTTCGTGGAGAAGTCTGAGGAAAGAGGCAGCAGCATGAACTTCGTCGACCCGCGTCCCGTCTACGCCCGTGCCACCGAGCAGGCCGCCGCGCTGATCGCGACCGTACGGCCCGAGCAGCTGTCCGGCCCGACGCCGTGTGCCGAGTTCGACGTGCGCGCCCTGCTGGGCCATGTCGTCGGCGGCAGCCGGCGGATCGCCGTCGTCGGCGAGGGCGGCGACGGACTCGCCGTGGACCCGACCGCGGACGGAGTGCCGGACGACGGCTGGTCCGCCGCCTACGAGGAGGTCCGCGTCCGTGTCCTGAAGGCCTGGGAGGGCGACGAGCGGATGGCGACCACGGTCCACGTGCCGTGGGGCGAGGTGCCCGGCCACGCGGCCCTGTCCGGATACGTGATGGAACTGGTGACCCACACCTGGGACCTCGGTGAGGCGCTGGGCCACCCCGTGGAGCTCGACCCGGAGCCGGCCGAGTTCGCCCTCGGCGTCGCCCGCCGGGTGCTGTCCGAGCCGGAGCGTGACGCGTCATTCCCCTTCGGCTCGGCCAGGCCGGCCCCCGAAGGGGCCGGCGCCTACGAGCAGCTGGCGGCCTGGCTGGGCCGGCGGCCGCTCACCCGAGCCTGACGCGGGCGAGCTGGCGGGACTGCGCCACCAGCCGGTCGGCGCTGTCCCACACCTCGGCGTCCTCCTCCAGGAAGCCGCCGGCGAGGTTGCGGGTGGTGATGGCGACGCGCAGCGGGCCCGGGGCCGGACGGCAGCGGACGTGCACGGTCAGCTCGACGGTGGGCACCCAGCCCTTGAGGCCTAGTTCGAACGCGGTCGGGGGCAGCGCGTCCACCGCGAGCAGCAGGGAGAGCGGGTCGGCGTCGCGACCGTCGGCGAGACCGAACCAGGCCCGCATCTCGCCGTTGCCGGAGGGCGAGCCGAGCGCCCAGCCGAGGGTGGCCGGGTCGAGCTTGAGCATCAGCCGGTCGGCGATGGCCGAGCTGCCGGGAACCGGCGTGGGGCCGTCCTCGGCGCCGAAGCACTGCTCGATCGGCGGGATCGCGGGCGGCTTGGCCGTGGTGCGCACGTCGTCGGGCAGGGCGGCGAGGTCGCCGTAGGAGGCCAGGACGCGGATGCGTTCCACCTCGTTGCCCTCGTCGTCGTACTGGAGGAGGGAGGCCTGACCGGTGGAGAGGGTGCGGCCGGTGCGGACGACGTCGGTGCGGACGACGGCCGGGCCGGGCTGGGAGGCGGTCAGGTAGTGCGCCGAGATGGTGAAGGGGTCCGGGTGCGGCAGGGCGTCCGCGAGCGCGCGGCCGAGCACGGCCAGCAGGTAGCCGCCGTTGACGGCGTTGATGATCGTCCAGCCGGCGGAGAGGTCGATGTCGTACACGCCGGGGGCGCGCCGGGAGACCGCGGTGTCCCGGTCGAACTCGCTGTCGCCGATCGTGGCCCGCACGGCCGGGGCGGAAGCTGCTTCTGACATGCGTGAACGGTACAGCAGGAAACTACTAAGCGGTAGCTTTTTAGGCTGCGATCGTATGAACACACATCATCCCTCAGGTGAGGCCCCGGCAATATCCCGGTAAGCGTCCGCATCCGTCCGTGACCCGAAGGCCTCGAATCCCCTCTATGGGGACATGAGCCTCACCGGGACTCCGTTCCTGTACACCGCCGTCGCGCTGGCCGCCCTGGCCCTGGCCCTGCCGTTCCTGCTGTGGACGCGGCTGAGGGGTCCCCGGGTGCTGCGCGCCGCACTGCGGGCGCTGATGCTGCTGTTCGCCCAGACCACGGCCGTCACCCTGGTCTTCGTCCTGGTGAACAACGCCAACAACCTGTACGACAACTGGGCGGACCTGCTCGGCACCGGCAACCACGTGCAGCGCGCCGCGGACCTGGGCGCCGACGGGACCGGCGGCATCGCCTACCGCGAGCTGCCCAAGGTACGGCAGAGCTTCACCCAGGCCGACGGGCCCGGCATGCACGCGGCCGGCGGGGTCAGGGTCACCCAGCTCAAGGGCCGGGTGTCGGGCGTGGACGCGGAGGTCTACGTCTGGCTGCCCCCGCAGTACGACGACCCCGCCCACAAGGACGAGAAGTTCCCGGTCGTCGAGCTGCTGTCCGGCTACCCGGGCTCGGCGAAGGCCTGGTACGGCTCGATGCACGTGCACGAGCAGCTGGAGCCGCTGATGCGCGCCGGCCGCGTCGCCCCGTTCATCCTGGTGGCCCCGCGCACCAACCTGGTCGCCAAGGCGGACACCGGCTGCGCCAACATCCCGGGCACCGTCAACGCCGACACCTGGCTGAGCATCGACGTGCCGAAGATGATCACGGACAACTTCCGCGCCGAGGCCGCGCCGGACGGCTGGGCCGCCGCCGGGTACTCGGCCGGCGCCCACTGCGCGGCCAAGCTCGCCGTGGCGCACCCCGACCGCTACCGGGCGGCGATCAGCCTGTCCGGCTACAACGACCCGATCGGCGAGCGCGCCTCGCTGGCCAACCAGAGTCTCGCGCTGCGCCGGGCGAACAACCCCTACCTCCTGCTGCGCGAGGCCCGCACACCGCCGCGCGTCGGGCTCTACCTCTCCGGCGAGGCCGGCGACGGCTACGAGGCCGCGGTGGCGCTGGCGCAGGTCGCCAAGGCGCCGACGACCGTGCGCGCGGTCTTCCTGCCGCGCAGCGCCGGCGGGCACACCATGGCGCTGTGGCGGCCGCAGGTTCCGGCCGCGTTCCGCTGGCTGACCGAGGAGCTGAGCGGGAAGGCGGCCGACCGGCCCGCGCACGGGACCGATCCCTCACCGTCGGGACGGCCGGGCGTCCCGGGACGGCCCCCGGGCGCTCCTCCGGCAGGACGGTCCGCCCCTCCCGGACGGCCCGCTACTCCTCCCGGACGGTCGACCGCCGGTTCCACGCCCGCGGGGCCCGCCAGTGGAATCGCATCGCGAGCAGACGCAGCACGAAGGCCGTGACCGCCGCCAGCGCGGTGGTGAGCGGGGTCAGCGCGTCGTAGTGGATGCACAGCACCACCATGGTGGCGCCGACGATCGCCGGGACCGCGTACAGGTCGCGGTCCCAGCGCAGCAGCGAGGGCACCTCGTTGGCGAGCACGTCACGCAGCACACCGCCGCCCACGGCGGTGGCCAGCCCCAGGGTCGCCGACGAGGTGAGGCTGAGACCGTAGTCGTACGCCTTCGTCGTCCCCGAGACGCAGAACAGGCCGAGCCCGGCCGCGTCGAACACGTAGACCGCCCGCTGGATGCGCTCCACGTGCGGGTGAAGGAAGAAGACGACGACCGTGGCGAGCAGCGGGGTGAGGAAGTACCCGAGGTCGGTGAAGGCCGCCGGGGGCACGGCCCCGATGACGATGTCGCGGAACAGCCCTCCGCCCAGCGCGGTCACCTCGGCGAGGACGGCGATGCCGAAGACGTCGAAGTTCTTGCGGACGGCGAGCAGCGCGCCCGAGATGGCGAACACGAAGATGCCGACCACGTCGACCGTGTGCTGGACGGAGGGGCTGAACAGTTGCTGAAGCACCCCACATTCTTACTCAGGATGCGATGCGGGCCTTGCGATGCAAGGCGGGGCCGGTTCTACAGAGCGGGTTTGCCCGTCGTGTACAGCCACTTGTCGAACAGGTCGCCCAGCCGCTGCCCCGAGACCCGCTCGGCGAGCCGTATGAAGTCGGCGGTGTTCGCGTTGCCGTAGCGGTGCTCCTTCGTCCAGGCCGGCAGCAGCTTGAAGAACGCCTTGTCGCCGATGCGTTCGCGCAGCGCCTGGAGCGTCATCGCGCCGCGGTCGTAGACGGCGTCGGCGAACATGGTGTCGCGCTGCGGGTCGGCGACCTCGATCTGCCAGAAGGAGTCGTCGGCCGGCACGGAGTCGTAGTCGGCGCGGAAGGAGTCGTGCGCCGAGCGCGTGCCCTTGTGCTCGGCCCACAGCCACTGGGCGTAGGTGGCGAAGCCCTCGTTGAGCCAGATGTCCTTCCAGCGCTCGACGGACACCGAGTCGCCGAACCACTGGTGGGCCAGCTCGTGCACGATGGTCGACTCGCTGCGCACCGCCGAGTACGCCGGCTTGCTCTGCACCTCCAGCGAGAACCCGGCCTGCGGCATGTCGTCGACGATGGCGCCGGTCTCCTCGAACGGGTACGGCCCGAAGACCTGCGACCAGTAGTCGGTGGCGGCGGCGGTGACGGCGTACACATCGACCTTGTTGCTGTCCTTCAGCTTCGGGTCGACGGCGACGTAGATCGGAGTGCCGGCCGGGGTCCTCCCGGTGCGCACGTCGAACTTCCCGATGGTGGCGGTCGCCAGATAGGTGGCCATGGGCCGGCTCTCGCGCCAGTGGGTGTACGTCGAGCCGCCCTTGTCGTGGGTGGAGACCAGTCGGCCGTTGGCGACGCCGGTCAGGCCCTTGGGCGCCTTGATGCGGATGTCGTAGGTGGCCTTGTCGGAGGGGTGGTCGCTGGAGGGGAACCAGGTGGAGGCGGCGTTGGGCTCGCAGGCGACGAACACGCCGTCCGCGGTCTTCATCCAGCCGTACTGCGAACCGAAGACGATCGGCCCGCTCAGCGGCTCGGGCACACCGCCGTAGGTGACGGCGACCTGGAAGGTGCGGTTCTTGCGCAGGACCTCTCGCGGGGTGATGCGCACCTCGTCGCCGTCGCGGGTGAACCGCGCGCGTCTGCCGTCGACCTTGACGTCCGTGACCTGGAGCTGCTGGAGGTCCAGGTCGAAGGAGGACAGGTTCTCGGTGGCGCGGGCGGTGAGGGTGGTGCGTCCGTCGAGGCGGCCGGAGGCCGGGTCGTAGGCGATGTCGAGGGCGTAGTGGCGGGCGTCGAAACCGCCGTTGCCCGCCTGCGGGAAATAGGAGTCGCCGATGCCGGGGGCGCCGTGGGTGGGGGCGGAGGAGGCGGCGACGGTCAGGAAGGAGAGCGCCGCGGTGACGACGGCCCCCAGACGTGCCGAACGGGAGAGTGCCATGAGGTCATCCCTTCGCGCGTGCGTCGATCGGTGGATCGCACGGACGGAGACGACTCTGCGCTCTCCCGTTCAGCCATGTACATGACTTTGCCAACTTGTCATGGCTCAGTCGTCGGACGACTCCTGACCCGCGCTGTCGCCGTCCTCGGCCCGGCCTTCGCCGTCGCCTTCGCCACGGCTGCCCTCGGCGGCCGCGCCGTCACCGGCCTCGCCGCCGTCGCGGTCCGCGTCGCCGTCGGCGGGCTTCGCAGCCTTCGCCGCCTTCTCCGCCTTCTCCGCCTTCGCGGACGCCGGCTCACCGCCGTCCGCACCGGGCTCGGCGGCCTTGGCCGGCTCCGCCTTGTCCTCGGCCTCGGACTTCTCCGCCTCGGGCTCCTGCACCTCGGGCTTCTGCGCCTCGGACTTCTCAGCGTCGGACTTCTCGGTCCCGGACTTCTCCGCGACCGCCGGCTCGACCTTGTCGCCCTTGTCGCCCTCGGCGGTCTTCTCCGCCGCCGGCTCGGGCGTCTCCTCGGCCGCGGCCTTCGCCGCCACCGCCGGCTTCGCGGCCTCCGGCTTCGGCTCGTCGGCGTCGGGGGTGGACGTGGCGGGCTCCTTGGCCGGCTCGGCCGCGGCCATCGCCGCCGAGGTCTCGGCGGACTTGGCGAGGGCCTCCTCGGACACCAGCTCCGCCGCCTCCTTCGCGGCCGACAGCAGCACCGTGTCCTGCGGGGCCTGGTCCGCGAAGTTCTCCGGGTGGTGGCAGGCCACCCGCTGGCCGGGCTTCAGCTCGATCAGCTGCGGCTCGGTCGTCTTGCAGATCTGCGTGGCCTTCCAGCACCGGGTGTGGAAGCGGCAGCCGCTCGGCGGGGCGATCGGCGAGGGCACGTCGCCCTTGAGCAGGATGCGCTCGTTCTTCTGCCCCCGGCGCTTGGGGTCGGGCACCGGCACCGCGGACATCAGCGCCTTGGTGTACGGGTGCATCGGCGCCTCGTAGAGCGAGGTGCGGTCGGCGAGCTCGACGATCTTGCCGAGGTACATCACCGCGATCCGGTCCGAGACGTGCCGGACGACGGACAGGTCGTGCGCGATGATCACGTACGTGAGGCCCAGCTCCTGCTGGAGGTCGTCCATGAGGTTGACGACCTGGGCCTGGATCGACACGTCCAGCGCGGAGACCGGCTCGTCCGCCACCACCAGCTTCGGCTTGAGCGCGAGCGCGCGGGCGATGCCGATGCGCTGGCGCTGGCCGCCGGAGAACTCGTGCGGGTAGCGGTTGTAGTGCTCGGGGCTCAGACCCACCAGCTCCAGCAGCCGCTGGACCTCCTTCTTCACCCCGCCCTCGGGCTCCACGCCCTGCAGCCGGAACGGCGCCGAGACGATCGAGCCGATGGTGTGGCGGGGGTTCAGGGAGCCGTACGGGTCCTGGAAGATCATCTGGATGTCCCGCCGCAGCGGACGCATCTGACCGGCGCTCAGCCGGGTGATGTCCCGGCCCTCGAAGTGGATCGTGCCGCCCGTCGGGTCCTGCAGGCGGGTGACCACCCGGCCCATCGTGGACTTGCCGCAGCCCGACTCGCCGACGACGCCCAGGGTCTCGCCCTTGCGCACCTCGAAGTCGATGCCGTCGACCGCCTTCACGGCGGCGACCTGGCGCTGCAGGATGCCCTTCTTGATGGGGAAGTGCTTGGTCAGGCCCGTGACCTTGAGCAGTACGTCGCGGTCGTCGGCCGCCGCCTGCTTCGGGACCGCGGCCTTCGCCGCGGCGTCCGTCTTCTTCGTCTCACTCACAGCTTCGGCGCAATCTCTTCGGTCCAGATCCGCGTACGGTCCTCCGGCGAGAGGTGGCAGGCGGACCAGTGGCCGCCGTCGACCTGCTGCAGCTCGGGGCGCACCGTCCGGGTGACGTTCCCCTTGGGGAGGTCCGCGTAGGGGCAGCGCGGGTTGAAGGCGCAGCCGGAGGGGACGTTGATGAGGCTCGGCGGCTGGCCCTTGACGGGGATGAGCCGCTCGGAGGTCTCACGGTCGATGCGGGGCATCGAGCCGAGCAGGCCCCAGGTGTAGGGGTGCTGCGGCTTCTCGAAGACCTCGTCGGCCGGCCCGCGCTCCACGCACCGGCCGCCGTACATCACCAGGACGTCGTCGGCGATCTCGGCGACCACGCCGAGGTCGTGGGTGATCATGATGACCGCGGAGCCGAACTCCTTCTGCAGGTCCCGGATCAGGTCGAGGATCTGCGCCTGGACGGTGACGTCGAGGGCGGTGGTCGGCTCGTCGGCGATCAGCAGCTCGGGGTTGTTCACCAGCGCCATCGCGATCATCGCGCGCTGACGCATACCGCCGGAGAACTCGTGCGGGTAGGAGTCGGCGCGCTTGGCCGGCTCGGGGATGCCGACCCGGTCCAGCATCTCGATCGCCCGGGCGCGGGCGACCTTCTTGCCGACCTTGTGGTGGACGCGGTACGCCTCCACGATCTGGTTGCCGACCGTGTAGTACGGGTGCATCGCGGACAGCGGATCCTGGAAGATCATCGCCATCTCGCGGCCGCGCAGCTTGCGCACCTCGTCCGGGGCGGCGGAGATCAGTTCCTTGCCGTCCAGCCAGATCTCGCCGGCCATCTGGACGTTCTTGCCGCGGGTGCCGAGGCGGTGCAGGCCCATGATGGCCTGCGAGGTGACCGACTTGCCGGAGCCGGACTCGCCGACGACGGCGAGCGTCCGGCCCTTCTCCAGCGAGAAGCTGAGCCCGTCGACGGACTTGACCAGGCCGTCGTCGGTCGGGAAGTGCACCTTGAGGTCACGGACCTCGAGGAAGGCCGACGGGGCCTTGGCGGCGGCGACCGGCTCGCTCACGGCGGCTTCGGTCTTGGAGAGTTCGGTCACGAGAGCCTCACCCGCGGGTCGGCGGCCGCGTAGAGCAGGTCCACCAGGAGATTTGCGATGACGACGAAGAACGCGGCGAGCAGGGTCACGCCGAGGATCTTGGGCAGGTCGTTGTCGGTGATGCCCTGCACCGCGTACTCGCCCACACCGTGCAGCGAGAAGACGTACTCGGTGATCACGGCGCCGCCGAGCAGCAGACCGAGGTCCATGCCGAAGACGGTGATGATCGGGGTGAGCGCGGCGCGCAGTCCGTGCCGGACGACGACCGTGTGCTCCCGCAGGCCCTTGGCGCGGGCGGTGCGGATGAAGTCCTCGTTCATCGTCTCCAGCATGCCCGAGCGGGTGAGCCGCGCGTAGATGGCGGAGTACAGCAGCGCCAGCGAACACCACGCCGGGAAGAGCGTGTTGGCCCACTGCGAGGGGTTGTCGGTGAACGGGACGTAGTCCTTGCCGAAGATCGGCCACTGGTTCCTGAAGAGCAGGATCGCCAGCTGGCCCGTGAAGAACATGGGCAGCGAGACACCGGCGAGCGCGACGCCCATGAACGAGCGGTCGAAGAACGACCGGGGCTGCAGCGCGGAGACGACACCGACCGTCACACCCGACAGCAGCCACAGCACGGCGGCGCCCACGGCCAGCGACGCGGTGATCGGGATCCGGGAGGTGAGCTCCGGCCAGACCGCCTGGTGGGTCTTGAAGGAGTAACCGAAGCACGGCGCGTCGCAGTGCACCGTGGTCGGACCAAGGTCGTAGGTGGCGCCGGCCACGATTCCCTTGATGAAGTGCCAGTACTGGACGTAGAGCGGCTGGTCCAGACCGAGGTTGTGCTTGACCGCGAGGATGTCGGCCTTCGACGGGCTCTTGCCCAGGTACTGCGTCGCCAGCTGGTCGGCGGTCTGGCCGGCCATCCGTGGCAGCAGGAAGAAGATGGCGAAGGTGACCGCGGAGACGACCAACAGCAGGATCACTGCTGCGAACGTCCGGCGGAGGATGTACGAGATCACGGGGGCCGGCGCCGGCGCCCGCGGGTGGCGAAACCCGCGGGCGCCAATGCCTTCACCTGCCTTCCGGGGCTGCTACTTCGTGGTGCCGATGTTGAGGTAGTCGTACTGACCGCTGAAGGCCGCCGTGGAGACCACGTTGGTGGCGTTCTGCGGGCGGGCCAGCAGGACCTTGAAGTAGGCCAGCGGGACGATCACGGCGTCGTCCATGGTCTTCTTGTCGATCTGCGTGTAGAGGGCGTTGCGAGCGGCGGTGTCCTGGGTCGCGATCGCCTTGCCCAGCAGCTCGTTCACGTCCTTGTTGTCGTACTGCGACAGGTTCGTGTTGCCGGACTGGCTGATCGCCTTGCCGTTCAGGATCTGCTGCAGGAAGCCGTAGCCGGACGGCCAGTCGGCGCCCCACTGCATCATCATCAGGCCGACGTTCTGCTGCTGGGTGAACTTCGGGACACCCGCGTAGTCGGTGAAGTACTTGCCCGAGGGGTACTGCTTCAGGCTGGCGTTGATGCCGACCTTCTTCAGCGAGGCGATGATCGCCGTGGCGGCGTCGATCTCCTGCGGACGGTCGCTGCGAGCCGTGATGTTGGTGTTGATCGACGTCTTGCCGCAGGCCTTCAGCTGGTCCTTGGCCTTGGCGACGTCGCCCTTGTTGCCCGCCGTCGCGTAGACGTCCGCCTTGGCGTAGCCCGGGATGTCCGGCGGCAGGACGGTGGAGGCGATCTCACCGCGGATCGGGCCGCCCTCGGCGGTCTGCACCGAGACCTTGTCGATCGCGTACTGCACGGCCTTGCGGCAGGCGACGTTGTCGAACGGCTTCACCTTGGTGTTGATGGCCATGTAGACGAGACGGCCGCCGTAGGTGTTGTCCGTGTTGGCCTTCTTCGACGAGTCGTTGAGGATCTTCGCCTGAGTGGCCGCCTGGACGCCCGTGCCGCCGAGGTCGATCGCGTCGCCCGCGAGGACGTCCTGGTCGACCGTCTCCGGGTTGACCTTCAGCTTGACGACGATCTTGTCCGGCAGCTGCTTGCGCAGCGGGTCGGTCTTCGCGTCCCAGTTCTCGTTGCGCACGAGGACGGCCTGCTTGCCCTCGTCGTAGCTCTGGAACTTGTAGGAGCCCGAGGAGACGATGCTCTTGACGTAGTCGACGCCCGTGTCCTTGGCCTGGGGCACCGGAGCCGTCTGCGGAGCGGCGACCAGGTAGTCGAACTCCTGGAAGGCCTGCTTCAGGTGGAAGACGATCGTGGTGTCGTCCGGCGTCTCGATGGAGGACAGGCCCTTGGCGCTCTTGTCCTTGTAGGGGCCCTTGTACTTGTCCCCGCCCGCCATCAGCTGCTGGAAGTAGTTCGGGCCGAGGGAGAGCACGTCACGCGCGAAGTTGGACCGCTCGACGGCGTACTTGACGTCCTTCGAGGTGATCGCCGTTCCGTCCTGGTACTTCAGGCCCGAACGCAGCTTGTAGGTCCAGGTCTTGCCGCCGTCGCTCGGCACGCCCTTGCTCGCGGCGAGGTCGGGGACGAGGGTGTTGCCCTTCTCCCCCGCGCCGGGCTGGAAGGTCATCAGCGGACGGGCCCACAGCCGGCTGAGGTTGTACATGTACGCGTAGTACGTGTTGCCGGGGTCGAAGGAGTCCGGGACGTCGGACAGCTCGTAGGTGAGCGTGCCGCCCTTCTTGCTGGAGGCGTTGACGACGTCCTTGGTCGCGGCGTTGGCCCCAGCCGATTTGCCGTTGTCGTTCTTGTTGTCATCGGCCTTGCTGCAGCCTGCGAGAAGCAGGCTGACGGAGCCGATGGCCGCAACTGCGGCCAGCGCTGACCTACGCATGATGGGCGGGTTCCCCTCCATTGTCGGAAACTTTTCGGGCTCTCTCGGCTGCAGTTCGTCAGCGGCTGCGCGGGTCGAGAGCGTCGCGGAGACCGTCGCCGAGCAGGTTGAACGCGAGGACGGTGATGAAGATCGCGAGGCCGGGCACGATCATGTACTGGGGATCGACCTCGTAGTAGGTGACGGCGTCCCGGAGCATGCCGCCCCAGGAGGCCTGCGGGGGCTGGATGCCGACGCCGAGGAAGCTGAGCGACGCCTCGAAGAGGATGTTGGTCGGGATGAGCAGCGTCGAGTAGACGATGATCGGGCCGACCAGGTTGGGCATCAGTTCCCGGAACAGGATGTACGGCCCCTTGGCGCCCATGCCCCGGGAGGCGTCCACGAACTCGCGCTCGCGCAGCGCGAGCGTCTGGCCCCGGACGATGCGTCCCAGATAGGGCCAGTTGAAGAAGCCGATCACGAAGATCAGCACGCTCAGGTGCAACGGCAGTCCGCTGAGGCCGAACGCGCCGCCCTGCAGGGTGGCGGAGATGGCGATGGCGAAGAGCAGGAGGGGGAAGGCGAGGAAGGTGTCCATCAGGCGGCTGATGATCGAGTCGACCCGGCCGCCGTAGTAGCCGGCGACGACGCCCATGATCGCGCCGATCACGTTGGACAGGATCGTCGCGCCGAAGGCGACCACCAGCGAGACCCAGGAGCCCTCGAGGATGCGGGTGGCGATGTCCCGGCCGAACTTGGGGTCCACGCCCAGCGGGTGGTCCAGGCTCATGCCGCCCCAAGCGGCCTTGGGCAGCGAGGTGTTGGGGTCGATCAGGTCCTGGTGGAAGGCGTTGGGGTCGAGGCCGAACAGGGCCTGCAGGGGACGCGAGAGGATCGCCAGGACGATCAGCAGGAGCACGATGACGCCGCCGGTCACGGCGACCTTGTCCCTCTTGAACCGGGACCAGGCGATCTGACCGAGGGAACGCCCCTCGATCCGCCCCTCACCGGCGCCCGCGAGCACAGCCTCCGGCTGCGCCTCGGCTGCCGCCCCGGTGGTCTCGATCGGTGCGGTCACTATGACCCGACCCCTCTCGCCGGTGGTGACCGGCTTGCGCCCTGCCGCTGTGCGCGGCGTTTGGTACTTGGCTGCCGGACTCCGGCCGCAGATGATGCGGCCACTGTGACCCGGCTGTTACGTCAACTTGCGTTTGATCGCGAGGTCATGGACCTGGCGTCTGACTCGCGAGTCTTCAGCGTGGCCGCGATCACCCGCCAGAGCTGACGACGAAAGTATGCGTAACCGTGATGCAGTCCAGCGGATTCCGTTATCCGAACAGTGGGTAACGCACCCCGAACGCTGAACAGTTGGGACACTTCGGCGTTCCGGCGCGGTTCGGGCGCAATCGCCGCCATCTACGCGCGGAGAAGTGCGCGCGGTGCGGAGGTCTTGTGCGCAAACCGCAAAGCGGCCGCATCGGGCCGCCGAAGTCAGTATGCGCCGCCGGCCGGCGGGTAGCCGTAGCCGCCCGCCGGGTGTCCGGCGGGTCCGGCGTGGGCGTCACGGTCGTAGAACGGGCGGGAGTTGGCTCGCAGCCACATCGCGACCGGGTCGAACTCGTCGGACATCGCGACGGTCGACACGGGCAGCCCGTCCGGGACGGCGCCGATGGACTGCTGCATCATCGCCCGGACCGAGTCGACGGCCGGCGGCGAGGTGTCGTACACGTCCAGGCCGATGGCGAGGTAGGGCGCCCCGTACGCGGGCTGCACCCAGGCGCGGCGCAGCGAGCGCAGCGCCGGGGTGCGGTGGGCGTTCTGGCTGAGCAGGGCGTAGAACTGCGGGATCTCGATGGCCGGTTCGGACAGCCGCAGCGGACCGGCGGGCTGGCGGTCCAGTCCGGCCGCGATACGGCGCAGGTCCAGCCAGGGGACGCCGACGCCACCGCCCGGCGCGTGCGGGTTCAGCCAGAGGCCGTAGCGGTCGGGGTAGAGGGTGCGGGCGACGTCGAGGCCGTCCACCACCTCGTAGGACCGCATCCAGCCGCTGGCCGACAGTTCCTGGGCGGAGGTGACGCAGGGCGCGTAACCGTGGCCGTCGACCTCCATGTGGCCGTACTGGGCGTCCGGGGCGCCGGCCTGGCCGTGCCACAGCAGCATCCAGATCTGGCCGGTGGAGGGGGCCGCGAGCGCGCGGAGCAATGCCTCGTAGGCGTCGTAGCGGCCGGGGGTCACCTGGCGCAGCATCTGCTCCACGTGCCCGGCCGCGGTGCCGCTCGCGCTGGCGCTCACCTTTTACCGCCCCTTCGTGTGACTCCTCACCGAGCTGTGCGTCTAGCTTAAGGCCGCCTGCCGGCTCGGTCGCCGTCGCGGTTTCACGGGCGCGGGGCTCGCCCGGCCCCTCGCGCCCCGCGGCGAAGCCGCGTCCGTGCGTCACCCCAGCCCGCGTGGGGCGCCCCTCAGTGGCCGTACTGGTAGAAGGGGCGGACGTTGTTCTTCAGCCAGTCGATGACCGGGTCGTTCGCCACGTCCATGAGGACCAGGTTCACCGGCCACTTGACCGGGGCCTTGGCCAGGGCGCGGCCCAGGGCGTCCAGCGGGCGGGCGCGCAGGTCGCCCTCCCACTGGGAGAGTTCGACGCCCACGAACATGACGGGGTCGGCCGTCTCGACGGCGGCGAGGCAGCGGCGGGCGCTGAGGACGACGCCGGCCTCGGCGAACTCGGCCGAGGCGGCGGCGAGGAAGTCCACCGGGTCGTCCTGCCAGTCGGGCTCGAAGAGGCGGACCCGGCCACCGCTCGCCGGTCCGTCCAGCTCGGTGCGTCCCGCCCGGCACAGTTCGGCCACGGCCTGCGGGGGCAGCGGGATGCCGACGACGCCGTCCGGGTTGAGCGCGATGCCGATCTGCGGGGGCAGTCCGCGCGCGAACTCGACGGCGGGCGCGATGGTGTACGCCATGTGGGAGCCGGCGACCCGGCGCAGCTGTTCCTCCGAGCTGAAGACGGGGACGTAGGCCTGACCCTCGATCTCCAGGGCGGGCAGGTCGAGGGGGCCGCTGTGCGGGCCGCCGCCGCTGGGCAGCGGCACCCACAGGAAGCTGCGGGCCAGCACCTCGACGATCCGGCCGCCGGCCGTGGGGACGCCGACGGAGGAGGAGAGCACTTCCTCCAGCTCGTTGCCGGGCCAGCCGCCGTGCGGCTGGGGGTGTGCCTGTGCGGGGAAGTCCCCCGGAAAGTCCGCGGAGAAGTCCGCCGGGAAGTCCATCTGCCTACCGCCTGCTGGGAACCACTGCTGTGACCGAAAGGCTAGCGGGTGCCGCCCGCGCCGCCGAAGGCGATCCGGCGCAGCCCGCCGGCCGCCGCGCGGTCCAGCAGGACCGCCGAGCCGCAGCCGCGGGGCAGCTCGCCGCCCTCCACGGCGCGCAGCAGGCGGGCGGCCGAGCGGCGGTGGCGT
This sequence comes from Streptomyces sp. NPDC018610, assembly GCF_044391765.1. Lineage (NCBI taxonomy): Bacteria > Bacillati > Actinomycetota > Actinomycetes > Kitasatosporales > Streptomycetaceae > Streptomyces > Streptomyces sp. NPDC018610. The sequence continues at coordinate 39,498 of NZ_JBISAL010000012.1, read as the reverse complement.
GCGAAGGCGTAGCGGGAGACGCCCCGGCCCCGCCGGCGCTGGCCCTGGAGGGCGGCGGCGGGGGTGACGTCGAGCAGGATCAGGTGCAGGGCGCCGCCGCGGCGGCGGGCGGCGCGGGCCAGCCAGGAGCGGACCCAGGTCTGCGTGCCGCAGTCGTGCACGACGACGGGCTCGCCCGAGCGCAGGGCGCGGCGCAGGGCGGCGTAGTGGGCGAGGCGGACCAGGGGGCGGTACAGGGCGTAGGGGAGGCGGCGCGGCAGCCGGGCGGCGAAGCGGTCGCGGACGTCCTGGGAGTCGATCCGGGCGCCGTGCGCCGCGCGCTCCATCAGGGTGGACTTGCCGCTGCCGGGCAGGCCGGTGACCACGACCAGGTCGCGCGGGCCGAAGAGCAGCGTCCGCGGGCCGCGACCGGCCCGCTCGCGCAGGTCACGGACGACGGGGGCGGCGCCCGGCCCGTCGTGCGCGCCGGCCCGGGCCGCCCGCTGGGCGGGCAGCGCGGGGGCGTGGGTCGTCGCGTACGCCGGCACGGGCCGCACGGTCCTGTTCACCGTCATCGTCCTCCCCTGGGCGGTGGCGGTTCACCTACCCTGTGCAAAGAGAACGTAATGCGCGGCGCCCGGTGTTTCCGTTCGCGTTCTGCCACAGGCCGGTTACAGATGCGGCTCTCCCAGGAGGCGGCGGGCCGTGCAATGATGGGCGCGCCAACTGCATACCGGCCGTTTGAATCCGCGCGGGAGAGTTCCCGGCAGCACGTCTGCCCGGGGCGCCGAAGGAGCAAGTCCCTCCCTTGAATCTCTCAGGCCCCGTTACCGCGCGGGCGAGGCACATCTGAAAAGCGGGCCGCTGCCGCAGCGGCCCCACCCAAGGTGCAAGCCGTGACCCGTCCGTGCGACGCCGGTCATGGCGAACCTCTCAGGTTCCGATGACAGATGGGGAGGACACGAGTTCCGTCCTCGCCCTCCCCGACGCCCGGCTCCGTTCGCGCGTGGGGGTCCCCATCGCCTTGGAGAACGACCGATGAGCAGTTCCGCCTCCCATCCGCCGCGCCACACCGCGCTCGACGCGCTGCACCGCTCGCTCGGGGCGACGATGACCGACTTCGCCGGCTGGGACATGCCGCTGCGCTACGGCTCCGAGCGCGACGAGCACCTGGCCGTGCGCACCCGGGCCGGGCTGTTCGACCTCTCCCACATGGGCGAGATCGCGGTCATCGGTCCCCAGGCCGCCGCGCTGCTGAACTTCGCCCTGGTCGGCGACATCGCCTCCGTCGGCGTGGGCCGCGCCCGCTACACGATGATCTGCCGCGAGGACGGCGGCATCCTGGACGACCTGATCGTCTACCGCCTGGCCGAGACGGAGTACATGGTCGTCGCCAACGCCTCCAACGCCCAGGTGGTGCTGGACGCGCTGACCGAGCGTGCGGCCGGCTTCGACGCCGAGGTCCGCGACGACCGCGACGCGTACGCCCTCATCGCCGTGCAGGGCCCCGCCTCCCCGGCGATCCTCCAGTCCCTCACCGACGCCGACCTGGCCGGCCTGAAGTACTACGCGGGCCTGCCCGGCACGGTGGCCGGCGTCTCCGCGCTGATCGCGCGCACCGGTTACACCGGCGAGGACGGCTTCGAGCTGTTCGTCGCCCCGGCCGACGCCGAGAAGCTGTGGCAGGCGCTGACCGACGCCGGCGCGGAGGCCGGGCTGATCCCGTGCGGGCTGTCCTGCCGCGACACGCTGCGCCTGGAGGCGGGCATGCCGCTGTACGGGCACGAGCTGACGACGTCGCTGACCCCGTTCGACGCGGGGCTCGGCCGGGTGGTCAAGTTCGACAAGGAGGGCGACTTCGTCGGCCGCGAGGCCCTGGAGCGGGCCGCCGAGCGCGCGGCGCAGAACCCGCCGCGGGTCCTGGTCGGTCTCGTCGCCGAGGGCCGCCGCGTCCCGCGCGCGGGTTACCCGGTGGTGGCCGGCGGCACGGTGATCGGCGAGGTCACCTCCGGCGCCCCCTCCCCCACCCTGGGCAAGCCGATCGCCATGGCGTACGTCGACGCCGCGCACGCCGCCCCCGGCGCCGAGGGTGTCGGCGTGGACATCCGGGGCAGCCACGAGCCGTACGAGGTCGTGGCACTGCCCTTCTACAAGCGGCAGAAGTGACACCGTCGTAACCGACCGCGGTGATGTGGGGCACATCGCCCCTGTTCACGCATGCCTTCCGCAGTCCCCCATTCACCAGCACCCTCCCGCGTACAGGAGAATTCAGGCCATGAGCAACCCCCAGCAGCTGCGCTACAGCAAGGAACACGAGTGGCTGTCGCCCGCCGAGGACGGCGTCGCGACGGTCGGCATCACCGAGTTCGCGGCCAACGCGCTCGGCGACGTCGTCTTCGCCCAGCTCCCGGAGGTCGGTTCCACGGTGGCCGCGGGCGAGACCTGCGGTGAGCTGGAGTCGACCAAGTCGGTGTCCGACCTGTACTCCCCGGTCAACGGTGAGGTCACGGAGATCAACCAGGACGTGGTGGACGACCCGTCGCTGGTGAACTCCGCGCCCTTCGAGGGCGGCTGGCTGTTCAAGGTCCGCCTCGACGGGGAGCCGGACGGCCTGATGAGCGCCGACGAGTACTCCGCCCAGAACGCCGGCTGAGGAACGGAACGCGAGCCGATGACTGTTCTCAACACACCTCTGCACGAGCTCGACCCGGACGTGGCCGCCGCGGTCGACGACGAGCTGCGCCGCCAGCAGTCCACGCTGGAGATGATCGCCTCGGAGAACTTCGCTCCGGTCGCGGTCATGGAGGCGCAGGGCTCGGTCCTCACCAACAAGTACGCCGAGGGCTACCCGGGCCGCCGCTACTACGGCGGCTGCGAGCACGTCGACGTGGTCGAGCAGATCGCGATCGACCGGGTCAAGGAGCTGTTCGGCGCCGAGCACGCCAACGTGCAGCCGCACTCCGGCGCGCAGGCGAACGCCGCCGCGATGTTCGCGCTGCTCAAGCCCGGTGACACGATCATGGGCCTGAACCTCGCGCACGGCGGGCACCTGACCCACGGCATGAAGATCAACTTCTCCGGCAAGCTCTACGACGTCGTCGCCTATCACGTGGGCGAGGACGGCCTGGTCGACATGGCCGAGGTGGAGAAGCTGGCCAAGGAGTCGAAGCCGAAGCTGATCGTGGCCGGCTGGTCGGCCTACCCCCGGCAGCTGGACTTCGCCGAGTTCCGCCGGATCGCGGACGAGGTCGGCGCGTACCTGATGGTCGACATGGCCCACTTCGCCGGGCTGGTCGCGGCGGGCCTGCACCCCAACCCGGTGCCGCACGCCCACGTGGTCACCACCACCACGCACAAGACGCTGGGCGGCCCGCGCGGCGGTGTGATCCTGTCCACGGCCGAACTCGCCAAGAAGATCAACTCCGCGGTCTTCCCCGGTCAGCAGGGTGGCCCGCTGGAGCACGTGATCGCCGCCAAGGCGGTGGCCTTCAAGGTCGCCGCCTCGGACGACTTCCAGGAGCGCCAGCGGCGTACCCTGGAGGGCGCCCGCATCCTGGCCGAGCGCCTGGTGCGGGACGACGCCCGGGCGGCCGGCGTGGACGTGCTGACCGGCGGCACGGACGTGCACCTCGTCCTGGTGGACCTGCGGAACTCGGAGCTGGACGGCCGGCAGGCCGAGGACCGCCTCCACGAGGTCGGGATCACCGTCAACCGCAACGCGGTCCCGAACGACCCGCGGCCGCCGATGGTGACCTCCGGTCTGCGGATCGGCACCCCGGCCCTGGCCACCCGCGGCTTCACCGCCGAGGACTTCGCCGAGGTCGCGGACGTGATCGCCGAGGCGCTGAAGCCGTCCTACGACGCCGAGGCGCTGCGGACCCGGGTGACGGCCCTGGCCGACAAGCACCCGCTGTACCCGGGCCTGACCCAGTAGGAAGCCCCCGGGTCACACCCCAGTAGAAGATCCGCGCACAGACACCGCGCACGGCCGAGAACCCCGGCCGTGCGCGGTGCGCCGCCCCGCCACCACCCCGGCATCCCGGCATCACCCCGTATTGAGGAGTCCCCCGTGGCCATCTCGGTCTTCGACCTGTTCTCGATCGGCATCGGCCCGTCCAGCTCCCACACGGTCGGCCCGATGCGCGCGGCCCGTATGTTCGCCCGCCGACTGCGCGGCGAGGGCCTGCTGGAGGCGACCGCCTCGCTGCGCGCGGAGCTGTACGGCTCCCTCGGCGCGACCGGCCACGGCCACGGCACCCCGAAGGCGGTGCTGCTCGGCCTGGAGGGCGACTCGCCGCGCACGGTGGACGTGGAGACGGCCGACGCGCGCGTGGAGAGGATCAAGGCCGAGGGCCGGCTGAACGTCCTCGGCGAGCACGAGATCGCCTTCTCCTTCGACGACGACATGGTCCTGCACCGCCGCAAGGCGCTCCCCTACCACGCCAACGGCATGACCCTGTGGGCGTACGACGCCTCGGGCGCCGAGCTGCTGACCAAGACGTACTACTCGGTGGGCGGCGGCTTCGTCGTGGACGAGGACGCCGTTGGCGCCGACCGCATCAAGCTCGACGACACGGTCCTGAAGTACCCCTTCCGCACCGGTGACGAGCTGCTGCGCCTGACCAAGGAGACCGGCCTGTCGATCTCCTCGCTGATGCTGGAGAACGAGCGGGCCTGGCGCACCGAGGAGGAGATCCGCACCGGCCTGCTGGAGATCTGGCGGGTGATGCGGGCGTGCGTGGGGCGCGGCATGAGCCGCGAGGGCATCCTGCCGGGCGGCCTCAAGGTGCGCCGCCGGGCCGCGATGACCGCGCGCCAGCTGCGCGCCGAGGGCGACGCCGCGGCCCGCTCGATGGAGTGGATCACCCTCTACGCGATGGCGGTGAACGAGGAGAACGCGGCCGGCGGCCGGGTGGTCACCGCCCCCACCAACGGCGCGGCCGGCATCATCCCCGCCGTCCTGCACTACTACATCGACTTCATCCCCGGCGCGGACGAGGACGGCGTGGTCCGCTTCCTGCTCGCGGCCGGCGCGATCGGCATGCTCTTCAAGGAGAACGCCTCCATCTCCGGCGCCGAGGTCGGCTGCCAGGGCGAGGTCGGCTCGGCCTGCTCGATGGCGGCGGGCGCGCTGGCCGAGGTGATGGGCGGCACGCCCGAGCAGGTGGAGAACGCCGCCGAGATCGGCATGGAGCACAACCTCGGCCTCACCTGCGACCCGGTGGGCGGTCTCGTCCAGATCCCGTGCATCGAGCGCAACGGCATGGCCGCGGTCAAGGCCGTCACCGCCGCCCGCATGGCGCTGCGCGGCGACGGCTCCCACAAGGTCTCCCTCGACAAGGTCATCAAGACGATGAAGGACACCGGCGCGGACATGTCGGTGAAGTACAAGGAGACGGCCCGGGGCGGGCTGGCGGTCAACATCATCGAGTGCTGAGGCGCCGCTCGCGCCGCTGAACGCCGGGCCGACGGCGGCCCGGTGGCCGCCCGGCGGGCCGGGCGGCGCGCTCCTGTGCCGCGGCCGGACTGAGCGGATGTTCGAACGCCCTGAAGGGATCGTCCGTACCGGGGTGGGGCAGGAATCAAGGGACGACTCCTCCCCCCCCACGGCACTTCAGGGAGTTTGCATGCTGCACGGCATCGACGTGAGCGCGTACCAGTCCGCCACCTACGGCACGAACGGCCTCTCCTTCGTCTTCATCAAGGCGACGGAGGGCCGCTCGTACGTCAACTCCAGGCTCAGCGCCCAGACCAAGCACGGGCGGGACGCCGGCCTGGTCGTCGGTTTCTACCACTTCCTGTGGCCGGGCAACATCACCGCCCAGGCCGAGTACTTCCTCGCGCACGCCCCGGAGAAGAGGGGCGACGTCCTCGCCGTCGACTGGGAGAACACGGCCGAGGGCACCCACGCCTCCAACGCCGAGAAGGACCGGTTCATCCGCAAGGTGAAGCAGCTGCGCCCGCACAACCGGGTGGTCCTCTACACCAACCGGCACTTCTGGCTGACCGTGGACACCACCTCGTACGCGGGCGACGGCCTGTGGATCGCCGACTACGTCGGCGCCGGCCACCCCCGCATCAAGGCCAAGTGGCTCTTCCACCAGTACACCGACGAGCCGCACGACACGAACGTGGCGAACTTCTCCAGTGCGACCGCGCTGCGGGAGTGGGCGAAGAAGTGACGGGGGCCTACCCGCGGAAGTCCGCCGGGCGCTCGGGCGACGCCTCCGCCAGGGCCTTGGTGACCTCGTCGACGCCCGCCTGGAGGCCGTAGACCGGAGTGCCGGGCTGCTGTCGCCAGGAGTCGTCGATGCCGCCGGAGTCGACCGTGTCGAAGCCCAGCTCCTCGATCAGCGCCCGGACCCTCGCCTTGGCCGCCGGGTCGTCGCCGGCCACCGGGAGCGCCATGCGGCCGGGGTCGCCGGCCGGGCGGTGGCGGTCCAGGATGTCCTGGGCGTAGGTGCCGTTGAACGCCTTGATCACCGGGTGGCCGAGGTGCCGCTCGGTCCAGCGGCTCTCGGTGAGGCCGTCGTCCTCGACGGCCGCGATCCGTCCGTCCCGCTGCGGGTAGTAGTTGCCGGTGTCGATGACCGCCGCGTCGTCGGCGGCGCCGTCCAGCAGCCCGGACGGCAGGTCCGGGACCGCCTTGAGGGGGACGGTGACCACGACGACCTGTGCGCCGCGGGCCGCCTCCTCGACGCGGACCGGCGTGGCGCCGGTCTCCTTCGCCAGTGCGGTCAGCGTCTCGGGACCGCGGGAGTTCGCGACCGAGACGTCGTGTCCGAGGGCGGTGAGCCGTCGGGTGAGGTTGCCGCCGATGTTGCCCGCGCCGATGATGCCGATCTTCATCTGTGCTCGCCTCGCTCTTTCGGGAGGTCGGTGCCCGCATCCTGTACGGACGTGCGAAACACCCCCAACCCGAGCACCGGGCACGCTATTCCGGGCGCGCGCCGGACGGGTGACGGCGGGGCCGGCGACGGCGCTCGCGCGACGGGCCGCCCGTCGCGGGACAGGACCGCGCACCGCACGACGAGGGGCGCCCGGCGACCGCTCGCCGGGCGCCCCTCGTCGTCCGCGTCACTTGTTCAGGTAGGTCCAGAACTCGTCGAAGGAGAGGACCTTGTCCCCGTTGAGGTCACGCTGCTTGATGATGGCCTCCGCCACGGTGTCGGTGACGTTCCAGTCGCCGCCCTGGGCCAGGGCCGACTTGAACTCGGCCGCGGTGATGAACCCGTCACCGTCCGCGTCGATCCGCTGGAACTGCTTGCGTGCTTCCTCGATGTCCGCCACCGGTCCGCCCCTTTTGTGTCGCGATTGATCTGGCTTGCGTGTCGTACTGACGCAGGTCAGATTAACGGCACGGCGCGGCGGGCCGTGCGGGCGGTACGGTTCGGCGGCGGTCGCGGGGGCGGCGGCTCAGTGCCAGGGCTCGTAGTACGGGTTGCTCTCGCACCCGCTGAGGACCTCGGTCCTCGTGGCCTTGTCGACCGGACAGGCGCCCACGACGTACCGCCGGGCGATGCCGCCGGGGAAGGCGACCTCCACCTGGTCCGCCCACTTGTGGGTGTTGCCGATGGTCTTGTTGACGTCGACGCCGCCGGGGGCGTCGATGTAGTAGTTGTACGCCGACTTCCAGGTCTTGTAGAGGTCGTGGTCGTACGTCGTCGAGACGTACGGCGAGGGCTGGTTGACCAGGACGTACTTCTCGATGTCGTACTGGCCCCCCTGCACGTCGCGGGGGAGGAAGCCCTCCTGGAAGATGGCCGCCGGGGCGCGGTTGTCGTTGCGCCACAGGGTGCCGCAGGTGGTGCGCCAGGCCGGGGCGGGCGTGATGCGGCCGACGTCGACGCGCCGGTCGGCCGCGGCCTTGACCTTGTCGTCGAACTGGGGGCAGGCGCGCGCGGCGGCCCGCGCCGCGCCCGTCCGGCCGGTGGCGGCGGTGGTCGTGGGGGCGGTGGCGGCCGTGGTCGCGAGGACGGCCGCCAGGGACAGGACGGCGGCGGCTGCCCGCCGCCGCGGACGAGTGGTGATCATGCGCAGCACGATCCCGGTTCCGTGGCGGCGGGGCGTGGACCGTCACCTGATCGGAGGCGTGTCCGGCTTCCGCGTTGCCGGGGCCGTCCGTGCCGCCGCGTCGGCGTGGGCGGCACGGACGGCCCCGTCCGCGCGGCGGCGTCGGCGGTCCCGTCAGCGGAAGATGCCGGTGTGGCCGAGCGAGTAGCGGCCGGGCTGCGGGTAGACGGCGAGGCCGTGCGGGCCGCTGCCGACCTTGATGCGGGCGATCTGCTTCCCGGTGCGGGTGTCGATGGCGTACACCTCCGCGTTGTAGCGCCCGGACAGCCACAGCACGGTGCCGTCGGCGGAGACGCCGCCCATGTCGGGGCTGCCGCCCTGCGGCAGGCGCCACTTCGCGGTGAGCTTCCCCTTGGTGAAGTCGAAGACGGAGATGGTGCCCTCGCCCCGGTTGGAGACGTACATCTGCCGGGAGTCGCGGCTGACGTAGAGGCCGTGGGCTCCCTTGCCGGTGTGCAGGAACGCCGGCTTGGCGAAGGTGTCGCCGTCCAGGATCCACAGCCCGTCGGCGACCATGTCGGCGATGTAGAACCTCTTGCCGTCGGGCGACATCTTCACGTCCTGCGGCATCGCGCCGTGGACGTCCAGCTTCTGCCGGCCGACGACCTCCATCCTCGCGGTGTCGACCTTGAGCAGTTCGCCGCTGAACTCGCAGGAGACGATGAAGTAGCGGCCGTCCATGGAGAAGTCGGCGTGGTTGACGCCGCCGCAGGTGACCGGGACGGCCTTCACCGTCTTCATGGTGTGCGCGTCGCGGAAGACGAGCTGCCGGTCCTTGGACGCCATGACGACGGCGTACTTGCCGTCGGGGGTGAAGTACAGGTTGTAGGGGTCGTGCACGTCGACGGGCTTGCCCGCCTTGCCGGTCCTCGGGTCGATGGGGGTCAGGGAGTTGCCGAGGTCGTTGTTGACCCACAGCGTCCTCAGGTCCCAGGACGGCACGACGTGCTGGGGCTGGCGGCCGACCGGGACGGTCTCGACGACCTTGTACGTCTTCGGGTCGATGACCGTGACGGTATTGGAGTTGGTGTTGGGGACGTAGACCCGGGAGGGGAAGTCCTTCACCACCGGGGAGAGCCGTCCCGGGCGGTCGGCGGCGTAGGCGTCCTGGGGGTCGAGGACGGGTGGCATGCCCGGCAGTACGCTGGCGCCCTGCTGCCGCTTCGGCGGCTGGGGCCGGGCGGGGGCCTCGCTGCCGAGGGCCTCGTCGTTGTGGTGGGTCGAGCCCGTGCCGCTGCACGCGGGCAGCGCGGCCAGCACGGCACAGGCGGCGCCGGCGATCAGGACTCTGAGGGCGCGGGAGGACGGTGTGGGGTGCATCAGCTCAGCAGCTCCGTGGTGGTGACCGCGTGCAGGCCGCGGCGGTCGAGTTCGGCGAGTACGTCGGGGAGGGCGGCGACCGTGTCGGGGTATCCGAAGTGCAGGCTGACCACGGATCCGCCCCGGACCTCCGCCAGGACCTTGCGGGTGACGGCCGGGGCGCCGGGCCGGGTGTAGTCGAGGGAGTCGACGTCGTAGGACAGGACGTGCGGGTATCCGGCGTCCCGGGCCAGCCGCTGGACCAGCGGGGAGGCGGCCGGGGCGCGCGAGGGGCGGAACCAGGCGCCGATCGATCCGGTGAGGCGTTCCAGGCGGTCCGCGCAGCCGGTGATCTCCGCGCGGGCGTCGGTCTCGGACATGTCGTTGACGGCCAGGTGGCGCTGGGTGTGGTTGCCGAGGTCGTGACCGCCGTCCAGGATCCGGCGGGCCATCCGCGGATGCTCGTCGAGCCAGGTGCCGACGGCGAGCACGGTGAGGCGGGCGCCGCGTTTCTCGGCGGTGGTGAGCAGGGTGCGGGCGAGGCCGGGATCGCCCTGGCCGTGGAAGGTGAGGGCGACCCGGGGCTTGTCGCGGGGGCCGTGGGTGATCTGCGCGGGCTGGTGGGGGAAGGACCGCGGGGCGGGGGCGGGCGAGTGCGCGGCGGGGGCCGGCGCGGTGGTGGCGGGGTGGCCGGCGGGCGGGACGTCGGGCGCGGCGGAGTGCGGGGCGGCGCCGGGGCCGGAACACCCGGCGGCGAGCGCGCCTTGGGCGACGAGCCCGGCCCCGGCCCGCAGCACGCCACGGCGGTCGGTGGTGGTCACCCGCACCATTTAAGAGGTGTATGGCGGGAAAACGGGCGATTCACACGTGTGGCCGCACCGGTGAGCGTCGGTCGGGTACGGGCCTTCGGCACGGCGGGACACGGCGCCGGAGCCCTGCCGCGACGGCTCCCGACGGGGCGTCGGCGGCTCTCGCGGGGGCGGCGGCGCGGAGACCGCGTCGTCTCCGGCGCGGAGGGGCCGACGGGGCGTCAGCGGTCCATCACGCGCATCTCGAACCAGGTGGTCTTGCCGCGCGGCAGCAGGTCGACGCCCCAGCGGTCGGCGAGCTTGTCGACCAGGAAGAGGCCCCGGCCGCTGATGTCCAGTTCCTGCACCGGCATCAGGCACGGCAGGCCCCGGGAGGGGTCGCGGACCTCGACGCGGATCCAGCCCCGGCGGCGGCGCATCCGGAGGCCGAACACACGGGCGCCGGTGTGCCGGACCGCGTTGCCCACGAGTTCGGAGACGAGCAGGACCGCGTCCTCCGTCAGCTTCGGGGTCAGCCCCCAATGACGCAGGACGACGACCTGGACCAGTCGGCGGGCGCTGGCAGCGGACTCGGGACGGGACGGCAGCGGAATCTCCGACTCCGCGGGGTTGCCGTACAACTCCAGCGCGGTCAGCGCCCGTTCGTCCTCGACCGCGGGCGACCAGCGTGCCGCGGACGCGTGCCCCTGTCCCCGCGGCTGTTCCATGCCCTCCAGCCCCGCCATGCCCCCATCATGGCGGCACGAAGCGGCCCGTGTGGCCGTTCCGACGGAATGCGCCCCCTTGGCGCCCCGCCGCCAGGAACCCGCCGGTCATATGCCACGGGCACTTCGACCACGACGACGGCCGACCCGACCTGCGGGAACGGCACGGCCGGCGGCGCGGGGCCGGCTCCCCCGGCGGCCGGCCCCCGGGAAGCCTTAAGGCTCCTTTAAACCGCCCCATCGAGGGACACGCCACCGGACGGCACGTCAACCACACGTGACGGCGAGGGAGACGCCTCAGGGCGCGAGGACGGAGAACGCGCGCTCACCGTGCGGCCTCCGTCCCTTCACCCGGCGCCCTAGAGGAACTTCGCCTTGCCCGGGCCCTCCTCCACGAAGCTGCGCATGCCGCGCTCGCGGTCCTCCGTGGCGAACAGCCCCGCGAACCAGTTCCGCTCGACGGCGAGGCCGGTCTCGATGTCCGTCTCCAGACCCGTGTCGACCGCCTCCTTCGCGGCGCGCAGCGCGAGCGCCGGCCCCTGCGCCAGCTTCGCCGCCCACGCGTGCGCCTGCTCGTACACCTCGGCGGCCGGTACGACCCGGTCGACCAGGCCCAGTGTCAGCGCCTCGTCGGCCTTCACCATGCGCCCGGTGAAGATGAGGTCCTTGGCCTTGGACGGGCCGATCAGCCGCGACAGCCGCTGCGTGCCGCCCGCGCCGGGGATCAGGCCGAGCAGGATCTCGGGCTGGCCGAGCTTGGCGTTGTCGGCGGCGATGCGGAAGTCCGCGCACAGGGCCAGTTCGCAGCCGCCGCCCAGCGCGTAGCCGGTGACGGCGGCGACGACCGGCTTGGGGATGCGCGCGACGGCGGTGAAGGACTCCTGAAGGGCGCGGGAGCGCAGGACCATGGCCGTGTGGTCCATGTTCTGCATCTCCTTGATGTCCGCGCCGGCCGCGAACACCTTCTCCCCGCCGTAGATCACCACGGCGCGCACGTCCTCGCGCCGCCCGGCCTCCTCGGCGAGTTCCTTGAGCCGGTCCTGCGTGGCGACGTCGAGCGCGTTCATGGGCGGGCGGTCCAGGCGCAGCGTGCCGACGCCCCCGGCGACTTCCAGAGTTACGGTCATGAAAGCAGGTTAACCATCATTAACGACGACCGGCCCGGTGCGGTCGATCACACCGGGCCGGCTCCGTGAAAGTCGGTCACTTCCGGGGGCGCTCACGCCCCGGGGCGGACGTCGGGCGCGGACGCCCGCGCCCTGGGTCGGTCACGCCTTCCACTCGCTCCAGGACATGTTCCAGCCGTTGAGCCCGTTGTCCGGGGCGACGGTCTTGTCGTGGGAGTTCTTGACCTCCACCACGTCGCCGATCATCGAGTGGTTGAAGAACCAGGCGGCCGGCACGCCGCTGTCGTAGCCGCCGCGCACATCGCGCACGCCGATGCAGCCGTGGCTGGAGTTGACGTTGCCGAAGGTGCCGTCGCCCCAGTAGTTGCCGTGGATGAAGGTGCCGGAGGTGGTCAGGCGCATGGCGTGCGGGACGTCCTTGATGTCGTACTCGCCGCCGTAGCCGACCGTCTCGCCGTTCATCCGGGTCACGCTGAGCCTCTCGCTGATGACCATGCGGCCGTTCCACGTGTCGTAGCCGGGCTTGCCGGTGGTGACCGGGATCGTCTTGACGACCTTGCCGTCGTGCATGACCTTCATCGTGTGCTTCTCGGCGTCCACGACGGACACCTGGTTGCGGCCGATGGTGAAGGAGACGGTCTTGGACTGCTTGCCGTAGACGCCGGGGCGGCCCTCGACGCCGTCGAGGTCGAGCTTGACGGTGACCTTGGTGCCGGCCTTCCAGTACCGCTCGGGACGGAAGTCGAGGCGGTCGTTGCCGAACCAGTGACCCTGGACGTCGACGGCCGGCTCGGTCTTGATCTCGATGGCCTTCTCGACGGCGTCCGGGTGCGTGATGCCCCGGGTGAAGTTGACCGAGAACGGCATGCCGACGCCGACCGTCGAGCCGTCCTCGGGGGTGAAGTTGCCGACGAAGGTGTTCTGCGGCGTCAAGGTCGTGAAGCTGGAGTCCTCGGCGGCCTCACGGCCGGCGGAGTCCTTGGCGACCGCGTGGACGGTGTACTTCGTGGAGGCCGCCAGGTGGGTGGACGGCGCCCAGGCGGCTCCGCCGCCGGTTATCTCCCCGGATATCTCCTCGCCCTTGTCGTCCTTGACGACGACCTGGGTCAGCGTGCCCTTGCCGGCGGCGACCTTCAGCGCGCCGCTGGTGTCGACGGACTTCGCGCCGTCCTCGGGCGTGATGGTGACGACCGCCTGCGACTGCTCGCTGCGGGCCGCGCCCGCCTCCTTGCTCCCGCTCTTGCCCGTCCCCGAGTCCGAGTCCCCGCCGCCGCACCCGGTGACGGCGAGGACCAGTGCTCCGGAGACCAGCGCGAGCATCGCCCTGGTCCCCCGGCGCCCCGGTCGTCCCCCGCGCCCCCGCGCGTCAACCGACGCCCCCGATATCGGCCGCACGTTCAAGTCCGTCTCCCCTCCCCGGGCCGGTCAGACCCATGCCCCAGCGCGTCTGGCGCGCACACTCGCGCATAGTAACCACAAGGTCAGGGGCAAGTTGTCAGGCAAATGTCACTGTTCCGTCCCAACTTCGGCGACCGCCGGAAACCGCTTGTCCGCGCCCCGGACACCGGCCTTCGCCACGTCACTCGAGCGCGCTGCCCGCCGTCCAGTCCGCCCAGCTCACGTTCCATCCGCCCAGTCCGTTGCTGGGCGAGACCGTCCGGTCGTCGCTGTGGACGACCTCCACCACGTCGCCGACGAGGCTGCGGTCGAAGAACCAGCCCGCCGGGGTGCCGGAACTGCCGCCCTTGACGTCCTTCAGGCCCACGCAGCCGTGACTGACGTTGGTGCGACCGAACGGGTCGGGAACCGACCAGTAGTTGCCGTGCAGGAAGGTCCCGGAGTCGGTGAGCCGCATGGCGTGCGGGACGTCGGGGATGTCGTACTCGCCGCCGAAGCCGACCGTGCGGCTGTTCATGCGGGTCACCTCGAGCATCTCCATCACCACCATCTTCCCGTTGTATGTGGTGGTACTGGGCGCGCCGGCCGTGATCGGCACGGTGGCCAGCAGTTCGCCGCCGCGCCGCACCTCCATGGTGTGCGCGGCGGCGTCGACCAGGGAGACCTGGCTGCGCCCCACGGTGAAGGAGAAGGTCTTGTGCTGCAGCCCGTAGACGCCGGGCGAGCCCTGGACGTCCCTGAGGCGCAGATCGACGGTGACCTTGGTGCCGGGCTTCCAGTACTGCCGGGGCCGGAAGTCGAGGCGGTCCTTGCCGAACCAGTGCGGGCGGATCTCCACGGGCGGCTCGGCGGTCACGCTGACGGCGCGCTCCACGGCCGCCCGGTCGGTGATCCGCCGGCTGAAGGACAGGGAGACGATCATCCCGGTGCCGACGACGGAGCGGTTCTCCGGGGTGACGTATCCGATGAAGCGCTCGTCGGGGACGTACGTGGTGAAGGTGGTGTGGCGGGCGGCGCGGTGTCCGCCGCCGTCGACGGCGACCGCGTCGACGGTGTACTTGGCGGCGAGGGCGAGCCGGTCGTCGTCGGGCTGCCAGGTCCGGCCGTCGCGGGACAGGCGCCCGGTCACCGCGGTGTCCTGCGCGTCCTGGGACTTGACGACCCTGACGGTCTCCAGGCGGCCGTCCGCGACCCGCACCCGCAGCTTCGTGCCCGGGCGCACGTCCTTGCTGCCGTCCTCCGGGACGACGCGGACCACGTCCTCGGGCGCCGGCGGTTTGCCGAAGACGTGGCCGAGGGCGTCCGGGCCGCCCGTGGTGCAGCCGGCGGCCCCGGCCAGTAGTCCTGCCCATGTCAGTACGGCGGCCATCACGGCCCTCGCGCGCCGTGCGCGCCGTTGTACGTGCCTCACGGGCTGCCCAACGACCGGCCCGCTCCCGGGAAACGTGAGTGCGACCCGACCTCTGGGCAGAACAGTGGGGAGGACCGAGCGCCGGGGAGCCGCGCCCGGGAGGAAGCCGCAGGAGCGGGCCGGGGGCGAACGAGCCGCAACAGCCGAAAAAAGGGGCCGACCAGGTGTCCAGCGCAGCCGAGCAGGAGGCGGTGGCGGGCGGGCGCGCCACCGCGGACGGGCACACGACCGACGAGGAGAACGCCACCGCGGACGGACAGCCGACAGGACAGCCGCCGGCGGAGCCGCAGCCGGCCGGGAAGGGACCGGCGGCGGGCATCGGACGGACGGCCGGGGACGCACCGGCCGTCGGGGCCGGGCGAGCGCCCGGCGACGACGGGCGGACGGACCGGGACGGACCGGTGGCCGGGAACGGCCGGCCGAACGGCGACGGGCGGCCGAACGGCGACGGCGGCGTCGCCGCTCCCGTGCGGGCGGCCGTCGTGGTGGCCGGCGGGCGCCCGGCCGCGCCGCCCCCGCCCGCCGTGCCCGTGCGGCCGGGCAGCCCCACACCGCTGGGCGCCCGTTTCCGCGTCGGCCCGGACGGGGTCGCGGGCACCAACTTCGCGCTGTGGGCGGGCGGCGCGGAGGCGGTCGAGCTGTGCCTGTTCGACGAGGCCGGCAAGGAGACCCGCGCCCGGCTGACCGAACTGACGCACGAGATCTGGCACGGGTTCGTGCCCGGCGTGATGCCCGGGCAGCGCTACGGCTATCGGGTGCACGGCCGCTGGGACCCGTGGACCGGCGCCCGCTGGAACCCGGCGAAACTGCTGCTCGACCCGTACGCGCGCGCCGTGGACGGCGAGTTCCGGCTGCCGCCGCAGGTCTACGGGCACGTGCGGGACTGGCCGGACCAGCACGTCGCGGACACGGTGCGCGACGACCGCGACTCCGCGCCCCACGTGCCCAAGGGCGTCGTCGTCCATGACGACGACGACTGGTCCGACGACCGTCGCCCCAAGACGCCGTGGGCGGACTCGGTCATCTACGAGCTGCACGTGCGCGGCTTCACCAAGCTGCACCCGCGCATCCCCGAGGAGCTGAGAGGCACCTACGCCGGCCTCGCCCACCCGGCGGCGATCGAGCACCTGACGCGGCTGGGCGTGACGGCGGTGGAGCTGCTGCCGGTGCACCAGTTCGCCCACGAGGACCACCTGCTGCGCCGCGGCCTGCGCAACCACTGGGGCTACAACTCGATCGGCTACTTCGCCCCGCACGCCGGATACGCGGCCGGCGGCACCACCGGACAGCAGGTCGGCGAGTTCAAGCGGATGGTGCGCGCGCTGCACGCCGCCGGCATCGAGGTCGTCCTCGACGTGGTCTACAACCACACCGCAGAGGCCGGCGAGTACGGCCCCACCCTGTCCCTGAAGGGCATCGACAACCAGCGTTACTACCGGCTCCAGGAGGACGCGCGCCGCTACGCCGACTACACCGGCTGCGGCAACACCCTGCACGTCGTCCAGCCGCACGTGCTGCGCCTGATCACCGACTCGCTGCGCTACTGGGTGACCGAGATGGGCGTGGACGGCTTCCGCTTCGACCTGGCCGCCGCGCTGGCCCGCTCCATGCACGACGTGGACATGCTCTCCCCGTTCCTCGCCGTGATCGCCCAGGACCCGGTGCTGCGCCGGGTCAAGCTGATCGCCGAGCCGTGGGACGTGGGCGCGGGCGGCTATCAGGTGGGCGCGTTCCCGCCGCTGTGGGCGGAGTGGAACGACCGCTACCGCGACGCCGTACGGGACTTCTGGCGCCACGCGCTGCCGGACGTGCGGGAGATGGGCTACCGGTTGTCCGGCTCCAGCGACCTGTACGCCTGGGGCGGCCGGCGCCCGTACGCCTCCGTCAACTTCGTCACCGCGCACGACGGTTTCACCCTGCGGGACCTGGTGAGCTACGACCGCAAGCACAACGAGGCCAACGGCGAGGGCAACCGGGACGGCACGGACGACAACCGCTCCTGGAACTGCGGCGCGGAGGGCGAGAGCGACGACGGGCGGATACGGGCGCTGCGCCGCAGGCAGCTGCGCAACCTGCTGACCACGCTGCTGCTGTCCACGGGCGTGCCGATGCTGGTGGCCGGCGACGAGATGGGCCGCACCCAGCACGGCAACAACAACGCCTACTGCCAGGACAACGAGACCGGCTGGCTGGACTGGTCGCTGCTGGAGGATCCGGGCTGGGCGGCCCTGTTCGCGCTGGCCTCCCGGCTGATCGCGCTGCGCCACCGCCATCCGGTGCTGCGCCGCCGGGCGTTCTTCTCGGGCAGCGCGCACTCGGCGGACGGGCTGCGCGATCTGGCGTGGTTCACCGCGCGCGGGGAGGAGATGACCGAGGAGGACTGGTACGCCCCGGCGGCCACCCTCGGGATGTACCTGTCCGGCCGGGACATCCCGGGCCGCGACGAGCGGGGCGCGCCGGTCCTCGACGACAGCTTCCTGGCCGTCCTGCACGCCGGGGACCGCCCGGCCGCTTTCGTCCTGCCGGGAGTGCCGTGGGCGGAGCGCTACGAGGTGGTCGTCGACACCTCGCGGGAGGAGCAGGCACGGGAGCCGGGCGTGACGCACCGGTCCGGGACGGCGGTCACGGTGCCGGCCCGCTCGGTGCTGCTGCTCCGGGTCGCGGAGCAGGCCTAGGGTCTCTCGTTCGGATCGTGCCGGGCTCGCGGGCCTGCCCCGGACGGAAGCCCCTGGCCGAGGATGCCCCGGTCGTAGGCGACCGCCACCGCCGCCGCACGGTCGTTGACGCCGAGCTTGGCGTACAGGTGGGTGAGGTGGGTCTTCACGGTGGCCTCGCTGATGAACAGCTCGCGGGCGATCTCGCGGTTGGAGGTGCCCCGGGCGACCAGCGTCAGCACCTCGCGCTCGCGGGCCGACAGCGTCTCGTTGCCGGGGGCGGGGGCGCGGACGGCGGAGACCAGACGGGAGGCGACGGCCGGGGAGAGGACGGTGCGGCCCTCGGCGGCGGCGCGGACGGCGGTGAACAGCTCGTCGCGCGGGGCGTCCTTGAGGAGGTAGCCGGTCGCGCCCGCCTCGATGGCGGGCAGGGTGTCGGAGTCGGTGTCGTACGTCGTCAGGACCAGCACCCTGGCGCGGGCGCCGCGCCGGGTCAGCTCCCGGATGGCGTCCACGCCCGCGCCGCCCGGCATCCGCAGGTCCATCAGGATCACGTCCGGGTCGAGCGCGAGGGCCTCGCGGACCGCCTCGACGCCGTCGGAGGCCTCCGCGAGGACGGTGAAGCCGGGCGCGGACTCGAACATGCCCCGCAGACCGTCCCGCACCACGGGGTGGTCGTCGACGATCAGCAGGGAGACGGTCGTGTCATCGGTCATGGCGCACCAACGGTACGCGAGCGGAGACCGCCGTGCCGTGTCCCGGCTCGGACTCGACGGTGAGGGCGCCGGCGATGCGTTCGGCGCGGGCGCGCATGCCGTCCAGGCCGAAGCCGCCGGTGCGGGTGCGGGCGGGGACGGCGACCGCGTCGAAGCCGGTGCCGTCGTCGCGGATGTCGAGGCTGACCTCGTCGCCCATGAAGGAGAGGGTGACCCCGACCCGGGTGGCGCGGGCGTGCCGGGCGGCGTTGGAGAGGGCTTCCTGGGCGATGCGCAGCAGCGTGGCCGACACCTCGTCGTGCAGGTGCTCGGCGGTGCCCGTGACGGTGAACTGGGCGCGGACGCCGGTGCGCTCGCCCCATTCGGCGACGGTCCGGCCGAGCGCCTCGGGCAGTCCGGTGTCCTCCAGGGCCACGGGGGCGAGGTTGTGCACGGAGCGGCGGGCCTCGCCCAGGCTGTGCCGGGCCAGCGCGGAGGCCCGCTCCAGGTGGGTGCGGGCGGTGGTCAGGTCGGGGGCGTTGGCGACGACCTGGAGCTGCGCGATGATGCCGGTCAGTCCCTGGGCCAGGGTGTCGTGGATCTCGGCGGCCAGGCGCCGGCGCTCGTCGGCGACCCCGGCCTCTCGGGCCTGGACGAGCAACTGCGCGTGCAGGGCGGCGTTCTCGTCGAGGGCCTGCTGCAACGCCGTGTTGGTGCGCTCCAGTTCGGCGATGGTCTCGGCCTGGGCGCGGGCGCGGATCTGCTCCTGCTCGGCGAACCGGGTGAACAGGGCGACCAGCCCGACGTTGGCGGCGAGCACCACGACGAAGCCGAGCCAGGCGACCGTCCCGCGGGGCGGCATGCCGCCGACCTCGCTGCCCGCCATGGTGACGGCGGTCAGGCACAGTCCGGCCGGCACCAGGCGGCGGGGCAGCTGCCGGGCGGCGGTGTAGTAGCCGGTGACGGCGTAGAAGGCGAAGAACGGGTTGAGCCAGGTCAGGACGAAGGCGATGGCCCAGCGCAGGAAGTACAGGAAGGTGCCGACGCGGCCCGGCACCGGCCGGTTCCGGATGGCCCGTCCCCAGCCCAGCTGGAGCAGCACGGCGGCCGCCGTCAGAGCCCCGGCCGCGTAGACCTCGGTCCGCCCCATCCCGACGGCGCCGGCCGAGCCGGCCGCCGTCAGGGCGCCCACGCCGAGCAGCGCGTAGGGCCCCCAGTCGTCGAAGGTGGCCCGGCGCGGCTTCCACTCGGCGTTCGTCATGGGCCCAGTCTCCGGCACGGCCCGCTCACTCCCAGCGGAACCAGCGCGCGGCCCCGGCGGTGAGCAGCACCGTCCAGGCGACGAGCACGCCCAGGTGGGTCCAGGCGGGCCACTGGCCGCCGGCCGCTTCGTTCAGGGCCTCGGCCGCGGCGCCGAAGGGCGTCCGGTCGACGATCCGGGCGAGCACGCGGGGCATGGCCTGCACCGGCGCCCACAGGCCCGCGCAGAACATCATCGGGAAGAGCGCCGCGCTGCCGACCGCGCCGGCGATCTTGGTGGTGCGGGACAGCGCGGAGATCACCGAGCCCAGCGAGAGGGCGACCAGCACGGCGAGCACCAGGGCGACGGCGTACCCGAACGGCTGCTCGGGCAGGCGGACGCCGAAGGCGAGCCGGCCGACGAGCAGGGCGAGCAGCGCGGAGGCCAGGGCCGCACCCGCGAAGACCACCATATGGGCCGTGAGCAGGGTCACGGGCCGCACCGGAGTGGTGGACATCCTCCGCAGGATGCCGCGCTCGCGGTAGCCGGTGAGGACCTGCGGCATGCCCTGCAGCCCGCCGAGGATCAGGCCGAGCAGGACCGTGACCGGCACATACGTGTCGATGAGCCTGAGACCGCCGAGCGCGTCGTCGGGCTCCCGGAAGGACGGGACGGAGCCGAGGATCACCAGCAGCAGGGTCGGGAACAGCAGGATCCAGAAGATCGCGCCCGGTTCGCGGCGGAAGAGGCGGATCTCGGTGCGCAGTACGGCGGTGTCGAGGACCGGGGAACTCATGCGGCGGTCTCCGTCTCGGTGAGGTCCAGGAACGCGTCGTCGAGCGTGGCGTCGCTGACGCGGAGTTGGTGGGCGGTGATGTGGTGGCGGGCGAGGAGGGTGAGGACGGCGTCGACGGTGGCGTCGGTGCCCGACAGCGTGATCCGGCCGTCCTTGTAGGCCACCGAGGCCACCTCGGGCAGCGCGTTCAGGTCGTGCTCGTCCAGCGGCGCGGACGGGGTGAAGCTGATGACGGTCGCGCCGGCCGAGCGGCGGATCAGGCCCTGCGGGGTGTCCAGCGCGGCGATGCGGCCCCGGTCGATGACCGCGATCCGGTCGCACAGGCGCTGCGCCTCCTCCATGAAGTGCGTGACCAGCAGCACGGTGACGCCGCCGGCGCGGACGTCCTCGATGAGCTGCCAGGTGTCGCGGCGGGCGCGCGGGTCCAGCCCGGTGGTCAGCTCGTCCAGGACGACGACCCGCGGGCCGCCGATGAGGGCGAGCGCGATGAACAGGCGCTGCTTCTGGCCGCCGGACAGCTTGGCGAACCGGGTGGTGAGCTTCTCGGTGAGGCCGAGGCGTTCGGCGAGGGGCCGCCAGTCGGCCGGGCTCGGGTAGAAGGAGGCGTACAGCTCCAGCGCCTCGCGCACGGTGAGCTTGGCCTGCAGCTCGCTTGGCTGGAGCTGCGCGCCGAGGACGCGGGCGACCTGCTCGTGGTCGGCGACGGGGTCGAGGCCGGCGACCCGGATACGGCCCGAGTCGGGGATCCGCAGCCCCTCGACGCACTCGACGGTGGTGGTCTTCCCGGCGCCGTTCGGGCCGAGGACGCCGAAGATCTCGCCCTCCTCGACGGAGAACGAGACGCCGTCCACGACGGCCCGGCCGCCGTAGGACTTGCGCAGTTCACTGACTTCGATGACGGACATGACCTCAGAGTCCCGGTGGGCGGCTCGTGCGCGCATCGCCCGACGCGCTCGAAGCGGCATCAGCCGATCGGTTGACGCCGGGCTACGACCCGGCGGCCCGGTCCATCCCCCGGACGGCCGAACGCGCAGGTCGTAGGACCAGCGGCGGAGCAGGGTCCGGCCAAAACTCGGTGGGCGACGTCAGCGCCGATCCGTACGCTCGCTCCTGATGCCCACGACACCCGCTCCCGCCGAGGAGACCGCCGAGGAGAGCGTCACGGACCGGCCCGAGGGCGCCGGGCCCGCCGAGCGCTCCGCCGTACGCACGCTGCTGCGCCTGTGGCCCTATGTGCGGCCGGTGCGCGCGCGGTTGTCCGCCGCCGCGTCCGTCGCGATCGTCGCCTCCTGCGTGGGGCTGGTGATCCCGCTGGTCCTGAAGTGGCTGGTGGACGGGCCGGTCGCCGACCGGGATCCGCGCGGCGTGTGGCTCGGCGCGCTGTACCTGCTGCTGCTCGGCGTGGCCGAGGCGGTGCTGTTCGGGCTGCGGCGGTGGATGGTGGCGCGGCCGCTGTCGCACGTGGAGGCGGAGATGCGGGCGGACCTCTACCGCCATCTGCAGCGTCTCCCGGTCGCCTTCCACGACCGCTGGGCGTCGGGCCAGCTGCTCTCCCGGGCCACCACCGACCTGATGCTGCTGCGCATGTTCCTCGCCTTCCCGCTGACCTTCCTCCTGGTCAACGGCGTGACGATCCTGGTGGGCGTGACCATCATGCTGGTCCAGGACTGGACGCTGGGCCTGGTGATGCTGGCGCCCGCCGTGCCGCTGATCGCGCTGAGCGCCTTCTTCGAGAAGCGGTACGCGCACGCGGCGCGGCTGGCCCAGGACCAGGTGGGCGACCTGACGACGGTGGTCGAGGAGAGCGTCCTCGGCATCCGCATCGTCAAGGGGTTCGGCCGGCACCGCAGTCAGGCGCGGGCGTTCGCCGGGCTGTCGGCCACCCTGCGCGACACGGAGCTGCGCAAGGCCCGCCTGCTGGCGACGATCTGGGCGGTCATCATGACCCTGCCGGAGGTGGCCATCGGGGCCACGCTGGTGGTGGGCGCGGTCCAGGTGTCGGACGGTTCGCTGTCGGCGGGCACGCTGGTGGCCTTCCTGTCCACGGCGCTCGCCCTGCGCTGGCCGGTGGAGTCGATCGGCTTCCTCCTCGCGATGAGCCAGGAGGCGGCGACGGCGACGGAGCGGTACTTCGAGGTGATGGACGCGGAACCGGAGGCGGACACGGCCCCGAGCGGCGCTTCCACCGTCCCCGATTCCGGCGCCGGCCCCGGGCACACCGGCGGGCTGCGGTTCGAGAACGTCCGGTTCCGCTACCCCGACGCCCCCGAGGACTCCCCGCCGCTGCTCGACGGAGTCGACCTGCACATCCGCCCCGGCGAGTCCCTCGCGCTGGTCGGCGCGACCGGCAGCGGCAAGACCACCCTGACCGCGCTCGTGCCCCGGCTGCACGAGGTCACCTCCGGCCGCGTCACCCTCGACGGCGAGGACATCACCACGATGGACCGGGAACGGCTGCGCTCCCTGGTCGCCGTGGCCTTCGAGGAGCCCACCCTGTTCTCCGCGAGCGTCGGCGACAACGTCCTCATGGGCGCCGGCCCCGAGGCGGGCGCGGCGGACCTGGACCGGGCCCTCGCCGTCGCCCAGGCCGACTTCGCGCACGCGCTGCCGCAGGGCACCGACACCCAGGTCGGCGAGCAGGGCCTGAGCCTGTCCGGCGGCCAGCGCCAGCGTCTCGCGCTCGCCCGCGCGGTCGTCGGCCGCCCCCGGTTCCTCGTCCTGGACGACCCGCTGTCCGCCCTCGACGTGCACACGGAGGCCGCGGTGGAGGCCGCGCTGCGCCGGGTCCTCGCCGACACCACCGCCCTGATCGTGGCGCACCGCCCCTCCACGGTGCTGCTGGCCGACCGCGTCGCCCTGCTGTCCGGCGGCCGGATCGCCGCCCTGGGCACCCACCAGGAACTGCTGCGCACCCACACCGAGTACGCCCGCCTGATGTCGGGCGGATCTTCACCGGATGAGGAGGACGAGGACCGATGACGGCCTCCACCACGTCCGTCCCCGCGGCCGAGGACGAGCAGGACCCGCCGCGCCCGAAGGACGCCGACGACCCCTTCGACCGGGACGTGCTGCCCACTCCCGCGGGCGCGACGGCCGCGCTGCTGCGCTCGCTGCTCGCCCCCATGAAGGCCCGCGTCACCGGGACGACGCTCCTGCTGCTGCTCCAGCAGGCGGCCGTGCAGGCGGGCCCGCTGCTGGTGGCGTACGCGATCGACACCGCCGTACCGGCGCTCGGCGCGCACGACCGCGGACCGCTGGTGGCGGTGGCCGTCGGGTATCTGCTGTGCGCGCTGGCCTCCGGCGCGCTGCAGTGGGCGTTCGTCATCGGCGCGGCCCGGGTCAGCCAGGACGTGCTGCTGGACCTGCGCGGCCGCATCTTCCGGCACGCCCAGGCGCTCAGCGTCGACTTCCACGAGCGCTACACCTCGGGCCGGCTCATCTCCCGCTCCACCACGGACGTGGAGTCGCTGCGGGAACTGCTCAACGAGGGGCTGCAGGAGCTGGTCACGGTCATCCTGTCCTTCGTCTGCATCTCGGCGATGCTGCTCTGGCTGGACCTGGGGCTCGGCGCGGTCGCGGTGGCCTCCTTCGGGCCGCTGTACCTGCTGGTGCGGCTCTACCAGCGGCGCGCCGGGCGGGTGTACCGGGAGCGGTCCACGGCGATCGCGGCGGTGATCGTGAAGTTCGTGGAGACGATGAACGGCATCCGGCCGGTGCGGGCCTTCCGCCGCGAGGCCGCCAACGACGCCGGCTTCGCCGTCCTCAACCACCGCCACGAGCGCGCCAACGGCGACGCCCTGCTGGAGATGGCCCGCTATGTCGTCGGCTCCCGGCTGGTGGCCAACACGGCGATCGCGGCGATGGTGCTGTGGGGCGCGTACCGGGTGACGGACGGCTCGCTGGAGCTGGGCGTGCTGGCGGCGGCGGTGCTCTACCTGCGCCGTCTGTACGACCCGATCGACCGCCTCGGCATGTTCCTCAACTCCTACCAGTCGGCCGCCGCGTCCCTGGAGAAGATCGCGGGCCTGCTGGCCCAGAGGCCGTCGGTGCCCGAACCGTCGGCGCCCCGGCCGCTGCCGCCGCCCGCCTCCGAACTGCCGGGCCGCGAGGTGGTGTTCGACGCGGTCGGCTTCGGCTACCGCACCGGCGGCGAGGTGCTGCCCCGCTTCGACCTGACCATCCCGGCCGGGCAGACCGTCGCGGTGGTCGGCTCCACCGGCGCCGGCAAGTCCACCCTGGCCAAGCTGCTGGCCCGCTTCTACGACCCTTCCTCGGGCCGCGTCCTGCTGGACGGCGTGGACCTGCGCGAGCTGGCCGTGCCCGAGCTGCGGCGCGGGGTGGTGATGGTGACCCAGGAGGCGTTCCTGTTCTCCGGCACGGTCGCCGACAACATCGCCATCGGCCGCCCGGAGGCGAGCCGCGAGGAGATCGAGGCCGCCGCGAAGGCGATCGGCGCGCACGACTTCATCAGCGCCCTGCCCGACGGCTACGACACGGACGTCCGCAAGCGCGGCGGCCGCATCTCGGCGGGCCAGCGCCAACTGGTCGCGTTCGCGCGGGCCCTGCTGGCCGATCCGGCGGTCCTGATCCTCGACGAGGCGACCAGTTCGCTGGACATCCCGGGCGAGCGGGCCGTGCAGCGCGCGATGGCCACGGTGCTGCACGGTCGTACGGCGGTGGTGATCGCCCACCGTCTGTCCACCGTGGAGATCGCCGACCGGGTGCTGGTGATGGAGCACGGCAGGATCGTGGAGGACGGCCGCCCGGCCGAACTGATCGCCGGTGCGGGCCGCTTCGCGGATCTGCACCGGGCCTGGCGCGACAGTCTCGTCTGAGGCTCTGAGGCTCTGAGTGACGGGGATCGGGGGAAGCGTGATCGACGCGTACGAGGATCCGGGGACGCCCGACCGGCGGAGCGGCCGGCACTACCTGTGGTGGCTGGCGCTGTGCCAGCCGGGCCGGTCGGTGGCCGGGGCGGTCCTGGCCAGCACCTGGATGGTGCTGATGGCGGCGACGCCGTACCTGATGGCGCGGGCGGTGGACGACGGGCTCCAGCCGGGCGACACGGCGGCGCTGGCCGGCTGGACGGCCGCGCTGGTCGCGGTCGGCGCCGTCAACGCCTGGGTGTCCATCATGCGGCACCGCACGATGACCAGGCTGCGGATGGACGCCAACTTCCGCACGGTCAAGGTGGTCGTCGACCACGTGGTGCGGCTGGGCGCCGCGCTGCCGCGCCGGGTGGGGGCCGGGGAGGTCCTCACGATCGGCGTCGGCGACGTGCAGACCATCAGCAGGGCGCTCACCGTCATCGGGCCGGGCGTCGGCTCCGTCGTCGTCTACGCGGTGGTGGCCGGGCTGCTGCTGTGGGTCTCGCCGGTGCTCGCGGTGGTGGTGCTGCTGGGGATGCCGGTGATCGCCGTGCTCGTCGGGCCGCTGATGCGGCGGCTCCAGGGCGCCGAGGGCGAGTACCGGGAGCGGCAGGGGCTGCTGACCGCGCGGATCGGCGACCTCGCGGGCGGGCTGCGCGTGCTGGGCGGCCTCGGCGGAAAGGAGCTGTTCGCGGACGCCTTCCGCCGGGACTCGCAGCGGCTGCGCGCGCAGGGCTACCGGGTCGGCGCGGTGACCAGCTGGATGCAGGCGCTCGGGGTGGGCCTGCCGACGCTGTTCCTGGCGGTGGTGACCTGGCTCGGCGCCCGGCTGACCGCCCAGGGCGAGCTGACGGTGGGCGAGCTGGTGTCGGTGTACGGCTATGTCGCCGTCCTGGTCGGCCCGGTGGCCTTCCTGGTGGAGATGGGCTACGACCTCAGCCGGGGAGTGGTGGCGGCCCGCCGGGTGGTGGGGCTGCTGCGGGTGGAGCCGGAGGCCGACACGGGGACCGCGGACGCGCCCGACGGACCCGCGGTGCTCCACGACCCCGAGTCGGACGTGCGGGTGCCGCCGGGGCGGCTCACGGCGCTGGCGTGCGCCCGTACGGCCGACGCGGCGGCGGTCGTGGACCGGCTGGGCCGCTACGAGCCCTCGGACGCCACCTGGGGCGGGCGGCGGCTGGACGAGATCC
Source organism: Streptomyces sp. NPDC018610 (assembly GCF_044391765.1). Taxonomy (NCBI): domain Bacteria; kingdom Bacillati; phylum Actinomycetota; class Actinomycetes; order Kitasatosporales; family Streptomycetaceae; genus Streptomyces; species Streptomyces sp. NPDC018610. Next base: position 13,255 of record NZ_JBISAL010000012.1, on the reverse strand, counting down.
GGCTCGCGCAGGTACGGGAGCGGATCCTGGTCGCCGACAACGAGGCCGACCTGTTCGCCGGCACCCTCAGGGAGCTGCTGTCGGGGCGCGCGGAGCACCCGGAGGCGGACGTGGTGCGCGCGCTGCACACGGCCGTGGCCGAGGACATCGTGCGGGGACTTCCCGACGGATGGGACTCGGCGGTGGCCGCGCAGGGCCGCAGCCTCTCCGGCGGCCAGCGGCAGCGGGTGCGGCTGGCGCGGGCGCTGCTGGCCGATCCGGAGGTGCTGCTCGCCGTGGAGCCGACCTCGGCGCTCGACGCGCACACCGAGGCGGCGGTCGCGCACCGGCTGCGCGCGGCCCGCGCCGGCCGTACGACGCTGCTGACCACCACCTCGCCGCTGGTGCTGGACCGCGCCGACACCGTGCACTTCCTGGTCGACGGCAAGGTCGCGGCGAGCGGCCGCCACCGCGAACTCCTCACCCGCGAGCCGGGCTACCGGGAGCTGGTGGCGCGGGACGCCGACGCGCTCAGCGCACCGGAGGCGGTCCGATGACGGAACCCACCGAGGGACGGCTGCCGATCGCGGAGCCCGCCGAGGTGCGGCGGGCCGCGGCACGGCTCATCCGCGCCGACGGACGGGCCGTCGCGGTCGTCCTGCTGCTGAACGTGCTGGCCGCGGGGGCGGGCCTCGCCGGGCCCTGGCTGCTCGGCCGGATCGTCGACCACGTCCGGGCGGGCGGCGGCACGGCCGGGGTGGACCGGATGGCGCTCGCCATCGTGGTGTGCGCGCTGGCGCAGCTGCTGCTGGCGCGCTGGGCCCGGTACGCGGGGCACCGCTTCGGCGAACGCACGCTGGCGCGGGTGCGGGAGCAGTTCGTGGACCGGGCGCTGGCGCTGCCCGCGTCGGTCGTGGAGCGGGCCGGCACCGGTGATCTGACCACCCGCGGCACCGCCGACGTGGCGGCCGTCGGCACCACCCTGCGGGACTCGGGCCCCGAACTGCTGGTGTGCGGGATGCAGGCGCTCGCCGTGCTGGTCGCGGTGTTCGTGATCGATCCGCTGCTGGGCGCGGTCGGCGTGCTGGCGCTGACGCCGATCTGGCTGGCGCTGCGCTGGTACCTGCGCCGGGCCCGAGCCGGTTACCTCGCCGAGGGCGCGGCCACCTCCGAGGTCGCGGAGATCCTCGCGGCGACGGCCGCCGGGGCCCGCACGGTGGAGGCGTTCCGGCTGGCCGACCGACGGGTCGCGGCGAGCCGGGACACGCTGGACGCGGCCCGGCGCACCCGCCTCTACACCCTGTTCCTGCGCAGCGTGTTCTTCCCGGCGGTCGAGATCTCCTACACCCTCCCGGTGGCCGGGGTGCTGCTGGTCGGCGGCTTCCTGCACGCGCGGGGCACGGTGAGCCTGGGCGCGGTGGTGGCCGCCGCGCTGTACCTGCGGCAGTTCACCGAGCCGCTGGACCAGATCCTGATGCACGTGGAGCAACTGCAGAGCAGCGGCGCCTCCTTCGCCCGCGTGGAGGGCCTGGCCCGTGCGCCGAGGACGGTCCCGGCCGCCGGTTCGCCCGCCCCGGCGGACGACCGCATCGACGTGCGGGGGGCGCGCTACGCCTACGAGCGCGGCGGCGAGGTGCTCGCCGGGGTGGACCTGACGGTGCGGCCCGGGGAGCGGCTGGCCGTGGTGGGCCCGTCCGGCGCGGGCAAGACCACGCTGAGCCGGCTGCTGGCGGGCGTCGACGCGCCGAGCGCGGGCTCGGTAACGGTGGGCGGGGTGCCGATCGCGGGACTGGAGCCGGAGCGGCTGCGCCGTCAGGTCGTCCTCGTCACCCAGGAGCACCACGTGTTCCTCGGCACGGTCCGCGACAATCTGCGCATCGCCGGACCGGACGCCTCGGACGAGGAGTTGTGGGCGGCGCTGACCGCGGTGGGCGCGGACGCATGGGTACGGGAGCTGCCGGCCGGCCTGGACACCGGGCTGGGCCCCGACGGCTGCCGCACGGACGGCTCCCGGGCCCAGCAACTGGCCCTGGCCCGCGTGGTGCTGGCCGATCCGCACACGCTCGTCCTGGACGAGGCCACGGCGCTCCTCGACCCGGCCACGGCCCGCCACACCGAACGCGCCCTGGCCGCCGTGCTCGCCGGCCGCACGGTCATCGCCGTCGCCCACCGCCTGCACACCGCGCACGACGCGGACCGGGTGGCGGTGATGGAGTCCGGCCGTCTGACCGAACTCGGCACCCACGACGAACTGGTCGCGGCCGACGGCGCGTACGCGGCGCTCTGGCACACCTGGCACGGGGAGCCCGCCGGCCCGGCCTCCGCCGACGACGAGGCCGCGGACGCCCCACCGTGCCCCGATCCGGACCGGGCGCTGTAGCCCGGAGCCGGCTCCCGCCGACGCCACGCGCGCCCCGGCGAGCGGCCCGGGGCGGACGCGGTGAGCGGCGGCCAGGGGGCGGGCGCCGGGCAACGAGCTCGCTGCGGCCGGCGCCGGCGCCGACGCACCGGAGCCGTCCGGGCAGGCCGGCGCACCGGACCCGTCCGGGCGGACCGGAGCCCTCGTCCCGTTCGGACCCGCGGGCGCCCGCAGGCCGCTCCCGGCACGGCGGGCGACTGCGAACCCGCTCCCGGCGACCGGCGCATCGGAGCCGTCCGAGCAGGTCGGCACCCCGGACCCGTCGCGGCAGACGAGCGCCCGCAGGCCGCTCCCGGCACGGCGGGCGCGCCCGAACCCGCTCCCGGCGACCGACGCCGGCGCACCGGAGCCGTCCGGGCAGGCCGGCCCACCGGGCCCGTCCGGGCGGACCGGAGCCCTGGACCCGTCCCGGTAGGCGGGTGCCCGCAGACCGCTCCGGGCGCGGCAGGCGACCCGGATCCCGCTCCCGGTGACCGGTCCTCGGGAGCCGCCCGTGCGGGTGCCTGCTCCCCCGGGCCGTCGACGTGCTCGCGCACGGCGGCATGCGGGGGCCGACCCACCGGGCGGTGGACCGGGCGGCCGGTCTGCCGCCCGGCACCACCTCCGCCTGCTTCCGCACCCGTCGGGCCCTGCTCACGGCTCTGGTACGCCGCCTGGTCGCGCTGGACCACGCCGAACTCCAGGAGGCCGACGAGCGGACGCCGGCGCCGCGCGACGCGGAGGGGCTCGCGGCCGGCCTCGCCGCCCTCGTGGAGCGGCGGCTCACCGGCGACGGACGGCGCACCGCTCCCAGGCGCGCTACGCGTGCGCCATAGACAGCGCCCGCCACCCCGGGCTGCGGGAGATCCTGACGCCGCGCGAGAACGCGGGACGCGAGGCCGTGCGCGCGTTCCTCGCCACGCAGGGCGTGGCCGACCCGACGAGCGGACGCTCACCCTGCTGACCTGCGTGGACGGTCTGGTCTTCGACCGCCTGGTGAACGGCGGCGGCGTGCCGGCCGGACAGATCCGCGGCCTGGTGGCGGCCGCGCTGCGCTGAGGAGGCGTCACCTGCCGTCGGAGGGTGCGAAGGTGTGAGGGCTCGCCCCGACTCACCGGAGGAGAACCGCCGGCATGGCCGTCATCCATCGCACCACCCTCGAACCGACCAAGCTGGAGCTGCTCACCGCCTGGCTGCCCTCCCGCCCCTGGTACCAGGGCGACCCGGGCGCACCTCGTCCGGCCAGGGCGGGCGGCTTCCGGCTGGACGACCCCGAGGGCGAGGTCGGGATCGAGTTCATGGTCGTCAACGACTCCTCCGGGCCGCGGCCGGTCACCTGCCTGGTGCCGCTCACCTACCGCGCCGCCCCGCTCGACGGGGCTCAGGACGCCCTGGTCGGCACCATGGAGCACGGCGTGCTCGGACGGCGCTGGGTCTACGACGGCTGCCACGACCCGGTGCTGGTCGCCCAGTTGGCGGCGTTGATCGACGGGCGGGCCGAGCCCCAGGCGCAGAGCGTCAGCGACACCCCGGACAAGGAGGTCACCGCCGCCCGCGCGACCCTGGACCCGGTCCCGGCCGGCTTCACCGCGCCGACCGACACCGAGGAGGACACCCGGCTGTCCGCGCCGAACGGCGTCACCCTGCGCCTGCACCGGATCCTGCGGCCCGCCCCGGACGCCGCGCCCGTCCCGCCGCGGTCGGCGATCGGCCATGTCGCCGGCGCCTGGGAGCTGCCGGACGGCGCCCGCGCCCACGGACTGTTCGCCACCCTCCACCCCGCCCTCGGCTGACCGCCGCCGGACGCCCGGCGACACCCGCACCCGAGCCCTGCCGCACGTCGCCGCGCGGCAGGGCTCCCAGCCGCGGCCGGGGAGGCGCCGGGGCCGAACGGAGTCCGGCGCCCGGTCGGGCGTCCGGTCCGTATACCGAACATGAACATCCGGACAACGAACGATTTCCAGCCAAGTTGATGACGCGGTCCTGACAAGGACGGCGTCCTCCTGCCACTCTTCCCCTCGGCCGTTCACAGCCATCCCACAGCACCCCCCACCGTCTCGCGGCTGTGGTCCGGCCGGCATCCCGCCGTTCGGCGCCGTGCACCTCGCGCGCCTCGCACCTCGGCACCGCGCACGTCAGCACCAGGCACGTCAGCACGGCGCACCTCGGCACCTGGCACTTCGCACTTCGGCACTTCGCACTTCGGCACTTCGGCACTTCGCAGTTCTGCCCGGACGGCTCACCCCCCGTCCGGATCTCCCCAATGGCCGCGCGACCCGTGGCCACGCAGAAGGAGTCAGTGTTGAGTAGCAGCAGCTCTCGCAGACGCACCTCCCACATCACCCACCGCCGGGCCGCGGGCGTCGCCCTGGCCGGTGTCGCCGCCCTCATCGCCACGGCCGTCCAGTCGGGCGCCGCCAGCGCCGCGCCCACGCAGGCGCCGCACCCCGGCAAGCTCAACCCGGCGCACGTCGCCGTGAGGCTCACGCCCTCGCAGCGCGCGGAGCTGATCCGCGACGCCGACGGCGCCAAGGCGACCACGGCCAAGGACCTCGGGCTCGGCGCCCAGGAGAAGCTGGTCGTCAAGGACGTCGTGAAGGACGCCGACGGCACCCTCCACACCCGTTACGAGCGCACCTACGCCGGCCTGCCCGTCCTCGGCGGCGACCTGGTCGTGGACACCGCGAAGTCGGGGCGGACCGAGCGGGTCGTGAAGGCCACGAAGGCGGCCGTGCAGGTGCTCAGCCTCACGCCGGCCGTGTCGAAGGCGACCGCGGAGAAGCAGGCACTGCGCACCGCGCAGGCGCTCGGCGCGGAGAAGACCTCGGTGGCCCCCTCCTCCCGCAAGGTCGTCTGGGCGGCCGACGGCACGCCGGTGCTGGCGTACGAGACGGTGATCGGCGGGCTCCAGGACGACGGCACGCCGAACCAGCTGCACGTCATCACGGACGCGAGCACCGGCAAGGAGCTGTTCCGGTACCAGGGCATCGAGACCGGTGTCGGCAACACCCAGTACAGCGGGCAGGTCTCGCTGACGACGACCCAGTCGGGTTCGACGTACACGCTGAACGACGGCTCGCGCGGCGGCCACAAGACGTACAACCTCAACCACGGCTCGTCCGGCACCGGGACGCTGTTCTCGCAGTCCAGCGACACCTGGGGCAACAGCACCACGTCGAACGCGGCCACCGCGGCGGCCGACGCGCACTACGGCGCGGCCGTCACCTGGGACTTCTACAAGTCCACCTTCGGCCGCAGCGGCATCCGCAACGACGGCAAGGCGGCGTACTCGCGCGTCCACTACGGCAACTCGTACGTGAACGCGTTCTGGGACGACAGCTGCTTCTGCATGACCTACGGCGACGGCTCGGGCAACGCCGACCCGCTGACCTCGCTGGACGTGGCCGGCCACGAGATGAGCCACGGCGTCACCTCCAACACCGCCGGCCTCAACTACAGCGGGGAGTCCGGCGGCCTGAACGAGGCCACCTCGGACATCTTCGGCACCGGCGTGGAGTTCTACGCCAACAACAGCACGGACGTCGGCGACTACCTCATCGGCGAGAAGATCGACATCAACGGCGACGGCACCCCGCTGCGCTACATGGACAAGCCCAGCAAGGACGGCGCCTCGGCCGACTCCTGGTCCTCGGGCGTGGGCAGCAAGGACGTGCACTACTCGTCCGGCGTCGCCAACCACTTCTTCTACCTGCTGAGCGAGGGCAGCGGCGCCAAGGTCATCAACGGCGTCAGCTACAACTCGCCCACCTCGGACGGGCTTCCGGTCACCGGCATCGGCCGGGACAAGGCGCTGCAGATCTGGTACCGGGCGCTGACCACGAAGTTCACCTCCACCACCAACTACGCGAGCGCCCGCACCGGCTCCCTCGCGGCGGCCGGCGAGCTGTACGGCACCACCAGCGCCGAGTACAAGGCGGTGCAGGACGCCTGGGCGGCCGTGAACGTCGGCTCGCGCTCGGACGGCGGTGGCGGCGACCCGGGCGACCCGGGCGACGGCTCGACGTTCGAGAACACCTCCGACGTCCAGATCCCGGACTACGGCTCGGCGGTCACCTCGTCCATCACGGTCTCCGGGCGCACCGGCAAGGCGCCCTCCAACCTCCAGGTCACGGTCGACATCGTGCACACCTGGAGCGGTGACCTCCAGATCGACCTGGTCGCCCCCGACGGCTCGACGTACCGGCTCAAGAGCAGCGGCTACGACCCGACGCCGGACGTGCACAAGACCTACACGGTCAACGCCTCCTCCGAGACGGCCAACGGCACCTGGAAGCTGAAGGTCCAGGACAAGGGTCCGCAGGACACCGGCTACATCGACGGCTGGAAACTGACCTTCCCGTAAAGGCCTCTTGTAGACCGACTCGGTCCCAGGTCAGGGCGCCGTTCCGGTGGTGAAGCACCTGGAACGGCGCCCGTTCACATCCCCGAAACATCAACCGGCTCGTCATTTTTCGGCCAACATCACTTCGGGGTCATGACATGTACGCGCCCTAGGTGCCACTCTTCCTGTCACCCGCCGCACAGCAACCTGACACCCGATCCGGTCCGGCAACCCCACGCCGGGCGGACTCCCCCACAAAAGGAGCTCGTGTGACTCCCCGCTACGCGCGTCACAAGCGCACCACTCTGGCCGTCGCCACCGCCGTCGCCGCCGGAGCCCTCCTCAGCACCGGTCTGACCACCAGTGCTTCGGCGCAGGCCGAGTCCGACGCCACCACCCTCGCCGCCGCGCCCACCACCCTGACCGCCGCGGCCCGCACCTCGCTCATCCAGCAGGCGCAGACCGACGCGGCCGAGACGGCGCAGAGCATAGGCCTGGGCGCCAAGGAGAAGCTGGTCGTCAAGGACGTCGTGAAGGACGCCGACGGCACGGTGCACACCCGCTACGAGCGCACCTACGCCGGTCTGCCCGTCCTCGGCGGCGACCTGATCGTCCACTCCAAGGCCGGCAAGACCGAGGGCGTCACCAAGGCCGTCAAGGCGACCATCAAGGTGGCCTCGCTGACGCCGAAGGTCACCCCGGCCAAGGCCGAGAAGCAGGCCGTGGGCCTGGCCAAGGACGCCGGCTCGGCGTCCACCGCCGCCGACCAGGCGCCGCGCAAGGTCGTCTGGGCGGGCAACGGCACCCCGGTCCTCGCCTACGAGACGGTCGTCGGCGGCCTCCAGGACGACGGCACCCCCAACCAGCTGCACGTCATCACCGACGCGGCCACCGGGAAGAAGCTCTTCGAGTACCAGGGCATCGAGAACGCGACCGGCACCGGCAAGACCCTGTACTCCGGCTCCGTCAGCCTCACCACCACCCTGTCGGGCTCGACGTACCAGCTGTACGACACCTCGCGCGGCGGGCACAAGACGTACAACCTGGCGCACAAGACGTCCGGCACCGGCTCGCTGTTCACCGACGCGGACAACGTGTGGGGCACCGGCGCCGCCTCCAGCTCCAGCACCGACCAGACGGCCGCCGCCGACGCCGCCTACGGCGCGCAGGAGACCTGGGACTTCTACAAGAGCACGTTCGGCCGCACCGGCATCAAGAACAACGGCGTCGGCGCCTACTCCCGCGTCCACTACGGCAACTCGTACGTGAACGCGTTCTGGGACGACAGCTGCTTCTGCATGACCTACGGCGACGGCTCGGGCAACAACCACCCGCTGACCTCGCTGGACGTGGCCGGCCACGAGATGAGCCACGGCGTCACCTCCAACACCGCCGGCCTCAACTACAGCGGGGAGTCCGGCGGCCTGAACGAGGCCACCTCGGACATCTTCGGCACCGGCGTGGAGTTCTACGCCAACAACGCCTCCGACAAGGGCGACTACCTCATCGGCGAGAAGATCGACATCAACGGCGACGGCACCCCGCTGCGCTACATGGACAAGCCCAGCAAGGACGGCGGCTCCGCCGACTACTGGTCGTCCTCGGTGGGCAACAAGGACGTGCACTACTCGTCCGGCGTCGCCAACCACTTCTTCTACCTCCTGAGCGAGGGCAGCGGCGCCAAGACGATCAACGGCGTCAGCTACAACTCGCCGACGTACAACGGCGCCGCGGTCACCGGCATCGGCCGGGACAAGGCGCTGCAGATCTGGTACAAGGCGCTGACCACGTACATGACGTCCACCACCAACTACAAGAGCGCCCGCACGGCGACCCTGAGCGCGGCCTCGGCCCTGTACGGCTCGACCAGCGCCGAGTACAAGGCGGTCGCGGCGGCCTGGACCGCGGTGAACGTCAGCTGAACAGGGGGTAGTTGACGTACTGCGGCACCCGGGAGGAGGGATCTTCCGGGTGCCGTCCTACTCTTGGGTCCCATGTCTTCGGCCAACTTCACCTACGAGGAGGTCGGCGCGACCCGTGAACAGGGCCACTGCCCGCCCGGCTTCCACCCCCTGCACGTGCGCGCCCGCATCGGCGAGGGCGAGGAGGTGTTCCGGCGGGCCGCCGAGGCCGTGCTCACCTGGGAGATGCACCGCGCCCTCGGGGTCGGCGTCGCCACGGCCGCCGAGCGCGCCGCGCCCGGCGCGGACGTCACCGTGACCCTCGCCGGCGTCGTCAGGGCGCCCTGCCGCGTCGTGTGGACGGTCGAGGAGCCCCGCCGCGCCGGCTGGGCCTACGGCACGCTGACCGGCCACCCGGAGTGCGGCGAGGAGTCCTTCGTCGTGGACCGCACCGGCGACGGCACGGTCTGGCTCACGGTGAACGCCTTCAGCCGCGCCGCCAAGTGGTACGCCCGCGCCGGCGGCCCCGCCACCCGCGCCCTCCAGCACGCCTACGCCCGCCGCTGCGCGAAGGTCCTGCGCGACCTGTGCGCGGAGGCCGACCCGGACGCCTGAGCGCCCCGGGAGCCGGGGGCCGGGGCGGGAGGTGCTCCCCGCCCCGGCCCCCGGTCCGCGCGGTCAGCGCAGCAGCACTCCCGCTCCGCCCGTCGCCCCCTCCGAGGGGACCGTCATCAGGCCCAGTTCCGCGGTGGAGGCGAGCAGACGGTGGGAGGGGAGGATGCGGACCGTGTAGCCGCAGGGGCCGGTACGGTCCAGGGAAAGGGGGCCCTCGTAGACCCAGTGGCCGTCGGGGTCGGGGGCGCCCGCGGGTTTCAGCGCGACGGCGGTGGCGTCCGCGATGCGGTCCTCCTCGTCGACCCGGCCTGACACCGCCTGCACCTCGATGTCGTCCGGGCCCAGGCCGCCCAGCCCGACCCGCACCCGCAGCCCGAGGGTGCTGCCGAGTTCGGCGGTGGCCGACCCGGCGGAGGTCTCCACGTGGTCGACCGTCACCTCGTGCCAGGCCGCCCGCACCCGCGCCTTCCACCGCGCCAGCTCACGCGCCGCGTCCGGGCCCAGCGCGCGATGGGCGTGCGCGGCGGGGGTGTACAGCCGTTCGACGTACTCGCGGACCATGCGCCCCGCCAGCACCTTCGGGCCGAGCAGGGTCAGGGTCCGGCGGACCATCTCGATCCAGCGGTCGGGCAGCCCCGCCCGGCCGCGCTCGTAGAAGCGGGGCGCGACCCGCTGCTCCAGCAGGTCGTACAGCGCGGCGGCCTCCACGTCGTCGCGGTGGTCGGCGTCCTCCCCCGTCGCCGGCCGCGCGGGGGAACCCCCGTCCGCGCCGTCCGCCGTCGGCACCGCCCACCCGAAGTCGGGCTGGTACCACTCGTCCCACCAGCCGTCCAGCACCGACAGGTTGAGGCACCCGTTCAGGGCCGCCTTCATCCCCGAGGTGCCGCACGCCTCCAGCGGCCGCAGCGGGTTGTTCAGCCACACGTCGCAGCCGTGGTACAGCTTCTGCGCCATCGCCATGCCGTAGTCGGGCAGGAAGACGATCCGGTGCCGTACGCGCGGGTCGTCGGCGAAGCGGACCAGTTCCTGGATGAGCCGCTTGCCGCCGTCGTCCGCCGGGTGCGCCTTGCCCGCGACCACGATCTGGATCGGCCGCTCGGGGTGCAGCAGCAGGTCCATCAGCCGGTCGCGGTCGCGCAGCATCAGCGTCAGCCGCTTGTACGAGGGCACCCGGCGCGCGAAGCCGATGGTCAGCACCTCCGGGTCGAGCACGCCCTCGACCCAGCCCAGCTCCGCGGCGCCCGCGCCGCGCTGCCGCCACGACGCCCACAGCCGTCGGCGCACCTCCTCCACCAGCTGCCCGCGCAGCTCCCGGCGCAGCTCCCAGACGTCCTCGTCGGCGATGTCGGCGACCGAGTCCCAGCGGTCGGAGCCGCCCACCGACAGCGCGTCCTCGGCGCGCTGCGCCCCGATCTGCCGGGCGCCGAGCCGGAACACCTCCGGCGCCACCCAGGTGGGCGCGTGCACCCCGTTGGTCACCGAGGTGATCGGCACCTCGTCGGCGTCGAACCCCGGCCACAACCCGGAGAACATCTCGCGGCTGACCCTGCCGTGCAGCAGCGACACCCCGTTGGCGCGCTGGGCGAGCCTGAGCCCCATCACGGCCATGTTGAACAGGTTCGGCTCGCCGCCCGGATACGTCTCCATGCCGAGCTGCAGGATCCGCTGCACGTCGATGCCCGGCAGCTCGCCCTCGGGGCCGAAGTGGCGGGCGACCAGTTCCCGGTCGAAGCGGTCGATGCCCGCCGGGACGGGCGTGTGGGTGGTGAACACCGTGCCCGCGCGCACCGCCTCCAGGCCGGCGTCGAAGTCGAGCCCGCCGGCGCACAGCTCCGCGATCCGCTCCAGCCCGAGAAAGCCCGCGTGTCCCTCGTTGGTGTGGAAGACCTCCGGCTCGGGGTGCCCGGTGAGCCGGCAGTACGTCCGCACCGCCCGCACCCCTCCTATGCCGAGCAGCATCTCCTGGAGCAGCCGGTGCTCGCTGCCGCCGCCGTAGAGCCGGTCGGTCACACCGCGCTCGCCGAGGTCGTTCTCCTCCACGTCGGAGTCCAGCATCAGCAGCGGGATCCGGCCGACCTGGGCCAGCCAGATCCGGGCGTGCAGCGACCTGCCGCGGGGCAGCGCGAGGGAGACCCGGGCGGGGCTGCCGTCGGCCTCGGCCAGCGGGGTGACGGGCAGTTCGTTGGGGTCCAGCACCGGATAGTGCTCCTGCTGCCAGCCGTCCCGGGAGAGGGACTGGCGGAAGTACCCGTGCCGGTACAGCAGCCCCACGCCGATCAGCGGCACCCCGAGGTCGCTGGCGGCCTTCAGATGGTCGCCGGCGAGGATGCCGAGGCCGCCGGAGTACTGCGGCAGGGCGGCGGTGACGCCGAACTCGGGCGAGAAGTAGGCGATCGCGGCCGGCAGCCCGGCGGGCTGCTCCTGGTACCAGCGGTCGCCGCTCACGTAGTCGTGCAGGTCGTCGGCGACGGCGGTCAGCCGGCGCCGGAAGCGGCGGTCGCCGGCCAGCTCGGCGAGCCGGGCCGCGGGCACGCTGCCCAGCAGCCGTACCGGATCGCCGCCCGAGGAGGACCAGCGCTCGGGGTCGACGGACTGGAAGAGGTCACGCGTCTCGGCATGCCATGACCAGCGCAGATTGCGGGCCAGCTCGCTGAGCGGTCGTAGGGGCTCGGGGAGAACGGGACGGACGGTGAACCGACGGATCGCCTTCACACTCCACCTCGGCGCGTTCGCTGATGGACGCATGGCACGGCGCGCTTCGCCGAAAGCGCGCACGACACCTTGCGCTTCGCTGGAAGGACGCACGGCACTGTGCGCCCCGTCACTCAAAACCGTACCTGTCATGGCGTGGGCAGGGCCGGGACCGACGCCGCCGGTCCTGGGCCGTCGACCTGAACGGCTTCGTCCCGGCACGCCGGGAATCGGCCATTTTCCCGGCCCCGGATGCCGGGGCGTGGCGGTGTGCGTGCGGGGTACGCGCCCAGTGGATGAGGTATCCGGCCAGGTCTCCGGCGCTCTTCGGCGGCGGGGATCGGCCTGTCGAACACGTTTACGCAGCTACAGGGGGTGCAGCGGCCGAACGCCGGTTCCGGCTTCACGCCTGGCCGGACAGGGCCGGTCTTGTGTGTGGACATACGCATGAGTAGTTAACAAAGTGCCGGAATGCTCACCCGAACAGGGTGGGAAGGCTCCTCCGGTACACCCGACCGGCCCCAGGCACATCCAGAGGTACATCCGCACCCCGGCTCACCCCGGCAGACCCCGCAGGACCCACCTCCCCACACACATCCGCCCACACCCTCGTTGACGCGGACAGGAGCGGTCATGCCCGCCAAGCACCACTCGGCAGCACCCCCGACCACCAGCAGGAGCAGCAGGCGCCCGCGCGACGCCGGTCCACCGGCCGCGGACCCCGGCTCCCGTCCCTCGCCGAAGGACGCCGCCACGGGGGAGGCCACCGCCGTCGGCCGGATCCCCGTGCTGGACGTCCGGCCGGTGGTCCAGCACGGCCGCAGGCCCGCCAAGGCGGTGACCGGCGAGTCGTTCGAGATCTCGGCCACCGTGTTCCGCGAGGGCCACGACGCCGTGGCCGCCGACGTCGTCCTGCGCGATCCGCGGGGCCGTCCGGGTCCGTGGACGCCGATGCGCGAGCTGGCCCCCGGCACGGACCGCTGGGGCGCGACCGTCACCGTCGGCGAGCCCGGCCGCTGGACGTACTCGGTGGAGGCCTGGAGCGATCCGGTGACCACCTGGCGCCACCACGCGCGGATCAAGATCCCGGCGGGCCAGGACACCGAACTGGTATTGGAGGAGGGCGCGCGCCTGTACGAGCGGGCCGCCGCCGGGGTGCCCGAGGACGAGGAGGGCAGGGCCGCCGTGCTGGCCGCCGTGGCGGCCCTGCGCGACGACGGCCGCCCGGCCGCCTCACGCCTGGCGGCGGCGTTGACGCCGGAGGTGGACGCGGTCCTGGCCCGCCACCCGCTGCGCGAGCTGGTCACCGCCTCCACGCCCCTGCCCCTC
>NZ_JBISAL010000011.1:176717-394142 GCF_044391765.1 Streptomyces sp. NPDC018610 | reverse complement strand
ACAACCTCCCGAACCGACACCCCCTCACCCAACTCGGCATCCAACGCCGCACACACCTCATCAAAAGCCCCCGCAAAAACCGGGAACCGGTCATACAACTCCCGGCCCATACCGGCCCGCTGAGAACCCTGACCCGAGAACAACACAGCAAGCCGGCCACCAGACACAACCGCAGACGCAGACGCAGACGCAGACGCAGACGGACCCGTCACCACACCCGGTGACGACTCACCCAGCACCACACCGTTCAGCCCCGCCACCAGCTCATCACGGGAAGAACCGATCACCACCGCCCGGTCCTCAAGAGCGGCCCGACCCGAAGCCAGCGACCACCCCACACCCGCCACCGAAAGCCCCGCATCCCCCTCGACCCGGGACACCAACGCGGCAGCCTGAGCCCGCAACGCACCCACACCACGCCCCGACACCACCCACGGCACCACACCCCCCGAAACGGACGCCACAGCAGCCTCCGGCACCTCCACCGGCTCGGGCGCCTCCTCCAGGATGACGTGCGCGTTCGTCCCTCCCATGCCGAACGACGACACCCCCGCCACCAGCGAACGTCCCTCGTCGGGCCATGCGCCCAGCGTCGTCTGAACCCGTAGCTGGAGCGAATCCAGGGGGATATCGGCGGGCGGCGCCTCGAAATTCAGGCTCGCCGGAATGCGCCTGTGCCTGATCGACAATGCGGTCTTTATGAGCCCGGCTATTCCGGCCGCGCCCTCCAGGTGGCCGATATTGGTCTTCACCGAGCCGACCCGCAGCGGGTTTCCACTCGTGCGTTCCGAGCCCATTGTCGCGCCGAGTGCGGCCGCTTCGATGCGGTCGCCGACACGGGTGCCCGTGCCGTGGAGTTCGACATACTGGACGGAGGAGGAATCGATGCCGGCGCGTTCACGCGCGAGACCGATGACTTCTTCCTGGGCCGCGCCGTGCGGCACGGTGAGTCCCTCGCCGCCGCCGTCGTTGTTCACCGCGCTTCCCCGGATGACACACAGGACGCGGTCCCCGTCGGCGAGGGCCTGGGAAAGCTTCTTCAGTACGACTATTCCGCCGCCTTCACCGCGAACATATCCGTCGGCGCGCGCGTCGAACGTGCGGCATGCACCTTCCGGCGAAAGCCCGCCGAACATTTCGGAGCGGTCGGCGCTTTCGGGGGCGAGGGCGAGGTTGACGCCGCCGGCCAGTGCGAGAGTGCACTCCCCGGTGTGCAGCGCCTGGACCGCCTGGTGCACGGCGACCAGCGACGAGGACTGGCCCGTGTCGACGGTGATGCTGGGTCCGCGCAGGCCAAGGGCGTAGGAGATGCGGTTGGCGATGATGCTGCGGGCCAGGCCGGTCATGGCGTGCCGGCCGACAGCCGGGGGCGTCCGACGGTGTGTGAGCATCGCGTAGTCGTCCCACATGGCGCCCATGAAGACACCGGTCGGGCGAGATGCGAGCGCGGTCGGATCGATGCCGGATTCTTCGAGCGCCTCCCACGCCAGTTCCAGGGCGAGGCGCTGTTGCGGATCCATCGCCGCGGCTTCGCGTGGGGATATCCCGAAGAATTCCGGGTCGAATTCATCGACCTTCTCCAGGAAGGCGCCCGAAGGTGCGGAAGCACTTTCCGTGGCATCGTTCAAAGAAGGGCGGAGTCGTCCGTCCGAATCACGGCCGCGTGTTGCGGTGACGACGGAACGACCGTCTTGCAGTAGCTGCCAGAATTCGGCAGGACCGGCTACGCCCGGAAAACGGCAAGAAACACCAATGATGGCGATGTAATTGTGAAGTAAAACACGCGCACCGACCGACATGGTGTGAAGTTCCCCCGTCTGGCACCGAAAGCGGACATCGCACCCGTGCCGACATACGACCTGCAAGGCCTCGTCACTGTAACCCGCCAAGCCGTTGCGGAGTCAAGGAAGTTCTGCCCGCCCCTACGCATCCCTGACCCGCGTCCGGCGAGGCGCCACACCGCGACTGCACTTGCGAAGTGTTCTAGGTCACAAGTGTTGTCAATGGCTCAACTAACCATTGCCTTATGCGACCTGGGCGTCCGTCAGACGGTTCTTCCACCCGCCGTGGACGGCGTGCTAGGTTGCCTGAAGATCAAGGGGGAGAGCCGGTGCGTCTATGACCCGGCATCACCGGGCAGACCAGTCCGCCTAGTTGTAGACGGCGATGGTTCCGGTGTTCTCGGCCTCCCCGGGGTGCGTCTCATTCCGGACGTGTCCACCGCCCAGCCAACACCCGTCCTCTGTCCCTCTGTTGCGCAGCAGGCCCACCGTGCTGTCCGCCGGCTCCGCCGGTGCCGACCGCGGCAGCGGCCCACGCACCTGAGCATGTCCGCCGTCCTGACAGCCGCAACCGATCGGCCCAGTGAGCGCGAAGGAGTGTGCCCGGCACGATGAGCGAGCCAACCACCCGTCAAGTGGCCATCATCGGGGCGGGGGTGATGGGTTCGGGGATCGCCACACTGGTGCTCGGACACGGCATCCCCGTCACCCTGGTGGACGTCGACGACACGACGCTGCGGGAGGCGGACGCCCGGATCCGGCAGCAGTTGCGGCATGCGCAGCTGATGGGCGCGCTGCCCGCCGGCACGGCGCCCGGCGAGCTGGTGACCACCACGTCCCTGGCGGACGTCGCCGAGGCGACCGCCGTCATCGAGGCGATCGTGGAGGACCCGCAGGCGAAGACCAAGGTGCTGGCCGAGGTGTCGGCCACCGTGCGGCCCGGGACTCCGCTGATCTCCAACACGTCCGGCATCCCGATCGCCGAGCTCGCCGCATCGGTGGCCAGGCCCGAGGAATTGCTCGGGACGCACTTCATGAACCCGTCCTACCTGATCCGGATGGTCGAGGTCAGCCGGGGGCCGCTGAGCGGTGACAGTGCGGTGGAGGCGGTGGTCGGGCTGCTGTCGGCGCTGGGCCGCAAGGCGGTCATCGTCCGGGACGCGCCGGGCTTCGTCACCAGCCGGCTGCTGCATCCGATGATCAATGCGGCGGCCCGGATCGTCGGCGAGGGCACGGCGACGGTGGAGGCGGTCGACGAGCTGATGGAGGGCTGCCTCGGGCACCCGACCGGACCGCTGCGCACCGCCGACCTGATCGGACTGGACAATCTGGCCGACTCCCTGCAGGTCCTCTACGAGCGCACCGGCGACGCCTCGTGCAAGCCGTGCGATCTGCTGCTGGACAAGGTCCGCCAGGGTCACCTCGGCCGCAAGTCCGGCCGGGGCTTCTATTCCTACTGATCGCCCCACTGATCGCCCTACTGATCACCCTGCCGATCGCCCCACTGATCGCACTGCTGATCGCACTGCTGATAGTCCTGACCGATAGCTGAAAGGTGTTGCGGTGAGCGCTGAACAGATCGCCGAGGAAGCCGCGTTGAGCCCGGAGACCGTGGAGCGTGAGCTGCTCGGGTTCCTGGAGACGAAGACCAAGGTCGTACTGTCGCCCGACCAGGACATGTTCGCGTCCGGTCTGGTCTCCTCCATGTTCGCCATGGAACTCGTCGTCCATCTCGAGCAGGAGTACCGGGTCGCCATCGTGGGCGCCGATCTGAAGATGGACAACTTCCGCACCGTGCGGCGGATGACGGAGCTGGTCCTTCGGCTGCGCGGCGCCTCGGCCACGGCCGGCGATGCCTGACCGGCGTGCCGGCGGTCCGGCCCCGGCCGAGCGGCTCGTCGACGAGTTCGCCCTCGTCGACGAGCTGATCGACGGCGACGCCGAGGCCTGGGACCTGGCCGGCGAGATCCCCGTCGAGGTGCTGCGCACGGCCGGGCGGCGAGGGCTGCTGTCCGCGCAGGTGGCGCGTGAGCTGGGCGGACTCGGGCTCAGCAGCCGCGAGAACGGTGAGCTGACGGCGTACGCGGGCAGTGTGTGCAGCTCGTTCCGCAGCGTGATGACGTCGCAGGGCATGGCCGCCTGGACGATCCAGCGGCTGGCCAATCCGGACCAGTCGGCCGCCTTGTTGCCCGAACTGGTGAGCGGGCGGCTGGCCGCGGTCGGCTTCAGCGAGACCGGGGCCGGCTCCGATGTGACCGCCATGACGACCAAGATCGAGGTGTCGGGCGACTCGGTGGTGGTGAGCGGCCACAAGGTCTGGGTCACCGGAGCCCACTACGCCGACCTGCTGATCGTGTTCGGGCAGTGCGAGGGCGGTGCGGCGGTCGTCGTGGTGCCGGCCTCGGCGCCCGGGGTGCACGTGGAGCGGGTCGCCGACCCGCTGGGATGCCGGGCGGCCGGGCACGCGAACGTGCGTCTCGACTCGGTGCGGCTGCCGCTGGGCAGTCTGCTCGGCAGTCCGGGCATGCCGCTGCCGCTGCTGGTCACCACCGCACTCGCCTACGGCCGCATCTCGGTGGCCTGGGGCTGTGTCGGCATCCTGCGCGCGTGCCGGAGCGTCTCGGCGCGCCATGCCGCCTCGCGGATCCAGTTCGGCAAGCCGCTGCACGAGCATCAGCTGGTGGCGGGGCACCTGGCGGAGCTGTACGTGTCCGAGCAGATCGCGGCCCAGGCGTGCGCGCACGCCAGCGAGTGCTGGGACGCCGGTTCCCTCGATCTCGTCATGGCGACGGTTCTGGCCAAGCACGTCAGTGCCGGGCACGCGGCACGTGGCGCGGCGACGGCGGTGCAGGTGCTGGCCTCGGCGGGGGCGCGGGACGGCCATGTCGTGGCGCGCGCGTACCGCGACGCCAAGCTCATGGAAATCATCGAGGGCAGCAACGAGATCTGCCAGCTGATCCTGGCGCAGCATGCCGTGGCGGCGGCGCCGTGACCCCTGGAGGGATTGCCATGTCTGACGCGCCGACCACGGTGAAGTGCCTGGTCTGGGATCTGGACAACACGCTGTGGCGGGGCACGCTGTCCGAGGGCGACGCGGTGAGCGTGCACGACGGTGTGCGGGAGCTGATCGTCGAGCTGGACTCCCGGGGCGTTCTGCAGTCCGTCGCCAGCAAGAACGACCACGATCTCGCCTGGGCGAAGCTGGAGGAACTGGGCCTCGCCGAGTACTTCGTGCTGCCGCGGATCGGGTGGGGGCCGAAGTCGGACTCGGTGCGCGAGATCGCCGAGGGGCTGAAGTTCGCGCACGGCACGGTGGCCTTCGTCGACGACCAGCCCGCCGAGCGCGCCGAGGTCGCCTTCCATCTGCCGGAGGTCCGCTGCTACACCGCGGAGCAGGTGGCGCAGCTGGCGGGTCTGCCGGAGTTCAGCCCGCGGAGTGTCACCGTGGATTCGCGGCGGCGCCGGCAGATGTACCAGGCCGGTTTCCGCCGTGAGGCCGAGCAGGCCGCGTTCCGCGGTCCGGACGAGGAGTTCCTGCGGTCGCTGCGGCTGGAGATGCGCATCGCCCGGGCGAGCGAGGAGCAGCTCTCGCGCGTCGAGGAGCTCACGCTGCGCACGAGCCAGATGAACGCGACCGGGGTGCACTACTCCGACGCGGAGCTGCGGGAGCTGCTGACGGATCCCGGGCACGAGGTGCTGGTGACGACGATGGCGGACCGTTTCGGTCCGCACGGCGCGGTCGGTGTGCTGCTGCTGCGGACCCTGCCCGACGTCTGGCACCTCAAGCTGTTGGCGACGTCCTGCCGGGTGGTGTCGTTCGGGGCGGGCGCGGCCATCCTGAACTGGCTGATCGACCACGCCGCGCAGGCGGGTGCGCATCTGGTGGCCGACTTCCGGGCCACGGAACGCAACCGCATGATGGAGATCGCCTACCGGTTCGCCGGTTTCGACGAGGCCTCGTGCGGCTGCCGGGACGGGCTGCCCGCCGCGGGCGCCGGGGAGGTGCAGCGGCTGCATCTGGTGCCGGCGCGGCGCGAGCGGCACGCGGCGATCCGGATCAGCGCACCGGACCTGGCCGCGGGCCGTCCGGCGACCGCGGCAGGTACGGTCCGCTGACCGCGGTGGTGCTCACTGCGTCTTCTTGCGCACCAGGGTGATGCCGTCGGCCATCGGGAGGAGGGAGATCTCCACCCGATGGTCGTCGCGCAGGAAGAGGTTCAATTCCCGGATGGCGACGGTGTCGGCGTCCTGGGCGGCGGGGTCGATGACCCGGCCGAAGAAAAGGGTGTTGTCCAGGACGATGAGTCCGCCCGGCCGCACCAATTCCAGAGACAATTCGTAGTAGCGGCGGTAATTCGCTTTGTCGGCGTCGACGAAGGCGAAGTCGAAACTGTTTCCCTTTCCTTCGGCGAGCAGGCCGGCCAGCGTGTCGGCGGCGGCTCCGACGCGTACGTCGATGCGGTCGTCCACGCCTGCCCTCGCCCAGTACTCGCGCGCGATGCCGGGCCACCTGTCGCTGATGTCGCAGGTGACGAGGTGCCCGCCGGGCGGCAGGGCGCGGGCCATGCACAGGGTGCTGTAGCCGGTGAAGGTACCGATCTCCAGCACGTCGCGTGCGCCGATCAGGCCCACCAGGAAGCCGAGCAGCTGCCCTTCCTCCGCCATGACCTGCAGGGCCGAGCCCATGGGCAGCTCGCCCGTCAGTTCCCGCAGGTCCCGCAATGTCTCGTCTTCGCGCAATGACACGTCGCGCACGTAGGGGATTAATCCTGGTGCAGAGATGATTTGATCAGCCACTGTCTCAACATAGTGGCCGCGCGGATTGCGGCGCAAGGGCCGACGGAATTCGGTCCGTTAATGCGCTTCGGCCGGGCGAGAATACACGGTCGCGTCGCCGGGCGGATTCGGTCGCCGGGGCGACAGTACGAGGGCCCCCACGGTCCGGCGGCGAACCGGTCCGTGGGGGCCCTCGCCCTCAGGAAGCCTTCAGCGGGAGGTGCCGGCCTCCCGGCCGTCCCGCAGTCGCGCGCGGTGACCGACGGCGGTGGCGCCGTTGGCGGTGCGCATCCGGACCGCGAGCACCGCGTGCTGCGGGGCCTCGCCGGGCTCGCCGGCGTGGCGCGGCTCATGGTGCGCCGAAGGCGCCGGGGGCACCAGAGCGGGAGTGGCGGAGTCCGGCGCGACGGCGCTGACGCCGCGGCGCCGGTAGCGCGGCGGGACGAACCGCTGGGCCCACACCGGCACGCGCGGGGTGAAGCGCGGCAGGAGCAGCAGGACCAGGCCCACCGCGCTGAGGAACACCACGCCCAGCACGATCCACATCGAGGCGGAGTTCACCGAGTACGCGAGCGCCCCGAAGGCGATCAGCGCGGACCAGAAGTACATGATCACGACGGCCCGGCTGTGCGAGTGGCCGATCTCCAGCAGGCGGTGGTGCAGGTGGCCTCGGTCGGCGGCGAACGGCGACTGGCCGCGCCAGGTGCGGCGCACGATCGCCAGGATGAGGTCGGCGGCCGGTACGGCGATGATCGTCAGGGGCAGCAGCAGCGGGATGTAGACCGGCACCGTCTGGTGCACCGCCGCCTTCTCCGAACCGGCGTACAGGTTGAGCGCGTCCGGGTCGAGCTGGCCGGTGATCGAGATGGCGCCGGCCGCCAGCACCAGGCCGATCAGCATCGAGCCGGAGTCGCCCATGAAGACGCGCGCGGGATGCATGTTGTGCGGCAGGAAACCCAGGCACATGCCCATCAGGATCGCCGCGAAGAGCGTTCCGGGAGCGGCGGCCTCGATACCGTACGAGTACCAGATCCGGTACGCGTACAGGAAGAACGCGGCCGCCGCGATGCACACCATGCCCGCCGCCAGGCCGTCCAGGCCGTCGACGAAGTTCACGGCGTTGATCGTGATGACGACGAGCGCCACGGTCAGCAGCGTGCCCTGCCACTGGGTGAGCGCCACGTTCCCGACGCCGGGGATGGGCAGCCAGAGTATCGTCAGACCCTGCATGACCATCACACCGGCGGCGATCATCTGGCCGCCCAGTTTGATCAGGGCGTCGATCTCGAACTTGTCGTCCAGGACGCCGATCAGCCAGATCAGCGCGGCTCCGGAGAGCAGGGCCCGTGGCTCGTTCGACTTGGCGAAGACCTCGTTGAGGTTGTTCAGGTGGTCGGCGACCAGCAGGCCCGCGCACAGGCCGAAGAACATGGCGATCCCGCCGAGGCGCGGAGTGGGCTCCCGGTGCACGTCACGGGCCCTGATCTCCGGCATCGCCCCGGCCACGATCGCGAACTTCCGTACCGGCCCTGTCAGCAGATACGTCACCGCGACCGTGACGCAGAGCGTCAGCAGGTATTCACGCACGGGCTTCCCCACTAGTCTCACTGGGCATCTCAGCCTCACACCCTAGCGCCGCAGGCACATCGATGAGGACTGCCGGGTACCCCGCGATGGTTGCACGGACGGCTGTGCACGCGGGTGCGCGTACCCCTCCTCAGCCTGGATACGGGGGGAATGCCCCGGTCAGCTCACGCACGTCCGCCCGTGCCCGCGCCCCGTCGAGCTCACCGCGCAGCACCTTGCCGAGCAGCACGGCGATCCGCGCCATCTCCTCCTGCCCCATGCCCTGGGTGGTCAGCGCGGCGGTGCCCAGCCGCAGGCCCCGGGCGTCGGTGTGGGGCAGCGCGCAGCAGTCCAGGACCATGCCGGCGGCGGCCAGCCGTCCCCGCGCGGTGCGCCCCTCCACACCGAGCGGCGCCGGGTCCGCGGTGATCAGATGGGTGTCGGTGCCGCCGGTGGTGACGGCCAGCCCCTCGGCGGTCAGGTACGCGGCCAGGACGCGCGCGTTGGCGACCACCTGGTGGGCGTAGGCGGCGAAGGCCGGCGTGGCCGCCTCGCCGAACGCCACGGCCTTCGCCGCGATGGTGTGCATCTGGGCGCCGCCCTGCGTGAACGGGAACACGGCCCGGTCGACGCGCTCGGCCAGCTCGCTGCCGCACAGGATCATCCCGCCGCGCGGCCCGCGCAGCACCTTGTGGGTGGTGGCGCACACCACGTCGGCGAACGGCACCGGACTGGGCGCCGCTCCCCCGGCCACCAGGCCGATGGGGTGCGCGGCGTCCGCGATCAGAAAGGCGCCCACCTCGTCGGCGACCGCGCGGAAGAAGGCGTAGTCGATGTGGCGCGGATAGGAGATCGACCCGCACACGATCGCCTTGGGCCGGTGCGCGCGGGCCAGGGCGCGCACCTGCACGTGGTCGATGAGCCCGCTCTCGGCGTCGACGCCGTACCCGACGAAGTCGAACCAGCGGCCGGAGAAGTTCGCGGGCGAGCCGTGCGTGAGGTGCCCGCCGTGGGGCAGGCCGAGGGCGAGGACGGTGTCGCCGGGCCGCAGCAGCGCCGCGTAGGCGGCCAGCACGGCCGAGGAGCCGGAGTGCGACTGCACATTGGCGTGCTCGGCGCCGAACAGCGCCTTCGCCCGCTGGACGGCGAGCCGCTCGGCCGCGTCGACGTACTCGCAGCCCCCGTGGTGGCGGGCGCCCGGATAGCCCTCGGCGTACTTGTTCGCCAGCGGCGAGCCGAGGGCGGCCAGGACCGCCGGCGAGGTGAAGTTCTCCGCCGCGGTCAGCTGCAGCGTCGTCGACTGCCTCGCCAACTCCCCCAGCAGCAGATCGGCCACTTCGCGGTCCTGCCGCAGCAGGACATCGCCCTCGAGGGCGGGGATGACCGACATGGTGGTCTCCGGACAGGTCGACGGTGACGTACGTCCAATGTAGGCCCGGCACGGGGGCCCCGCGCGGCTGTCGCGCCCTCACGGGTACGCCGCGTCCCGGCGCCGTCCGCGGCGCGCGGCCGTCCGCCCCGCCCGGGGTCAGGCCCGCGCCGCGACCCCCGTCAGCGCCGTGACGACGGGATCCAGCGCCTGGTGTATCTCGTCGCCGATCGAGCGGAAGAACGGGAGCGGGGCGCCGTAGGGGTCGTAGACCTCGTCGGCCTCAGCGGTCGGCGCCAGGAGCCACCCGCGTAGAGCCGCCGCGGCGCGCACCAGGGCGCGGGCGCGTTCGACCACGCCGTCCTCCAGGGGCGGCAGGGTGGCCGGGTCTATCGCCTTGACCAGGCGGGTGAACTCCTTGAGCGTGAACGTGCGCAGGCCCGCCGAATGGCCCATGGAGACGACCTGGGCGCGGTGGTCGCGGGTCGCGGTGAGCACCAGGTCCGCCATGATCACGTGCTCGTCGAGCAGTTCACGGCCGGTGAAGCCGGAGGAGTCCGCGCCGAAGTCGGCGAGGACGGTCTCCGCGTTGGTCTCCATGGGCGCGCCCTCGTGGCCCCAGGTGCCCGCGCTCTCCACGATCAGCCCGCCGCCGGCCGGATCGCCGAGCCGGTCCGCGACGAAATGCCGCGTCAGCCGCTCGGTGATGGGCGAGCGGCACACGTTGCCGGTGCTGACGTGGAGGATGCGGAAGGTGTCGCCGGGCGGCCCCGGCTGGGCCGGGATGACCGGCCGGGCCTTGGCGCCTATGCCACGCCCCGCGTCAGGGGCCGTCAATTCGCCACCTCGAGGTCGGGTACGACCTTCCGCAGCTCCTCCGGCGACAGCGCGCCCTCGCGGAGCAGTACGGGCACCTCGCGGGTGACGTCGACGATGGAGGAGGGGACGTTGCCGGGGGTGGGGCCGCCGTCGAGGTAGACGGAGACGGAGTCGCCGAGCATCTCCTGCGCGGCGTCGCAGGTCTCCGGCGCCGGGTGGCCGGTGAGGTTGCCCGAGGACACGGCCATCGGGCCGACCTCGGTGAGCAGCTCGATGGCCACCGGGTGCAGCGGCATGCGCACCGCGACGGTGCCGCGGGTGTCGCCGAGGTCCCACTGGAGGGACGGCTGGTGGCGGGCGACGAGGGTCAGGGCGCCCGGCCAGAACGCGTCGACCAGTTCCCAGGCCATCTCGGAGAAGTCCGTGACCAGCCCGTGCAGCGTGTTCGGGGAGCCGATGAGCACCGGGGTGGGCATGTTGCGGCCGCGGCCCTTGGCGGCGAGCAGATCGGCGACGGCCTCGGAGGAGAACGCGTCGGCGCCGATGCCGTACACCGTGTCGGTCGGCAGCACCACGAGTTCGCCCCGGCGGACGGCGGACGCGGCCTCGCGCAGACCCGTCACGCGGTCGGTCGCGTCGTTGGTGTCGTATCGCCGTGCCATTGTCAGCGGGCCTCCTCGTACACGTACTGCTGGCTTGAAGTCCTGGCGGGCGCGGTCACGGCAGCGCCTTGCGGGCGGTGGCGAACCGCGGACGGTTGTTGAGGTCGGGGTGGTCGGCCGCGTCGGCCCAGCCCCGTTCCTCGGTGAAGATCCACGGCACCTGCCCGCCCTGGGTGTCGGCGTGCTCGATCACCACGACCCCGCCCGGGCGCAGCAGCCGGTGCGCGGTGCGCTCGATGCCGCGGATCAGGTCGAGACCGTCCTCCCCCGAGAACAACGCCATCTCCGGGTCGTAGTCGCGGGCCTCCGGGGCGACGTACTCCCACTCGGTGAGCGGGATGTACGGCGGGTTGGAGATGACGAGGTCGACCTGGCCGTCGAGGTCCGGGAAGGCGGTCAGGGCGTCGCCCTGGCGCAGGTCCACCCGGGACCCCTCGACGTTCTTGCGGGTCCAGCGCAGCGCGTCCTCGCTCAGCTCCACGGCGTGCACACGGGAGCGCGGCACCTCCTGGGCGAGGGCGAGGGCGATGGCGCCGGTGCCGGTGCACAGGTCGACGATGCACGGCTCGACCACGTCCATGGCGCGCACCGCGTCTATGGCCCAGCCGACCACGGACTCGGTCTCGGGGCGGGGCACGAAGACGCCGGGGCCGACCTGGAGCTCCAGGTAGCGGAAGTAGGCCCGCCCGGTGATGTGCTGGAGCGGCTCGCGCTGCTCGCGCCGGGCGATGACCTCCCAGTAGCGGGCGTCGAAGTCGGCGTCCTTGACGGTGTGCAGCTGGCCGCGCTTGACGCCGTGCACGAACGCGGCGAGCTCCTCGGCGTCGTTGCGCGGCGAGGGCACGCCCGCGTCGGCCAGCCGCTGGGTGGCCTGGGCCACCTCCGCGAGCAGCACGCTGCGGGGGCCTGGGGGGCGCCCCCCGAATTCTTGCTGCACGCTGGTCCTCCGGTGCTCGTGCTTCGTGCTTCGTGCCGTCTGCGGGTGCCTTACGCGGCCGCGAGCTTGGCGGCCGAGTCCGCGTCGACGCAGGCCTGGATCACCGCGGCGAGGTCGCCGTCCAGGACCTGGTCCAGGTTGTACGCCTTGAAGCCGACGCGGTGGTCGGAGATGCGGTTCTCCGGGAAGTTGTAGGTACGGATCTTCTCGGAGCGGTCGACGGTGCGGACCTGGCTGCGGCGGGCGTCCGCGGCCTCCCTCTCCGCCTCCTCCTGCGCGGCCGCGAGCAGCCTGGAGCGCAGGATACGCATCGCCTGCTCCTTGTTCTGCAGCTGGCTCTTCTCGTTCTGGCAGGAGGCGACGACCCCGGTGGGCAGGTGCGTGATGCGCACCGCGGAGTCGGTGGTGTTGACGGACTGGCCGCCGGGCCCGGAGGAGCGGTAGACGTCGATGCGCAGGTCGTTCGGATTGATCTCGACGTCGACCTCCTCGGCCTCGGGGGTCACCAGGACGCCCGCGGCGGAGGTGTGGATACGGCCCTGGGACTCGGTGGCCGGCACGCGCTGCACGCGGTGCACGCCGCCCTCGTACTTCAGCCGGGCCCACACGCCCTGGCCGGGCTCGGTGGCGCCCTGGCCGCCCTTGGTCTTCACCGCGACCTGGACGTCCTTGTAGCCGCCGAGCTCGGACTCGGTGGCGTCGATGATCTCGGTCTTCCAGCCGACGCGCTCGGCGTAGCGCAGGTACATGCGCAGCAGGTCGCCGGCGAACAGCGCCGACTCGTCGCCGCCCGCGCCCGCCTTGATCTCCAGGATGACGTCCTTGTCGTCGCTGGGGTCGCGCGGGACGAGCAGCAGGCGCAGCTTCTCGGTGAGCTCCTCGCGCTGCTTGTCCAGCACCTTGACCTCGGCGGCGAAGTCCGGATCATCGGCGGCCAGTTCGCGCGCGGTCTCGATGTCGTCGCCCGTCTGCTTCCAGGAGCGGTACGTGGCGACGATCGGGGTGAGCTCGGCGTATCGCTTGTTCAGCTTGCGCGCGTTGGCCTGGTCGGAGTGGACCGACGGGTCGGCGAGCTTCTTCTCCAGGTCGGCGTGCTCGGCGACGAGCTCCTCGACGGCCTCGAACATCTTTCGGCTCCTGTACTGCCTGTACTGCTGGTAAGGGGAAGGCGAGCGACCAAAAACGCCGGTCCCGGCCCGCCCCGCGAGGGGGCAGGGCCGTGGACCGGCGAAGAGGGGCTCGCTACTTCTTGGAGCCGGCGGCAGCCTTGCCGAAGCGGGCCTCGAAGCGGGCCACACGGCCACCGGTGTCGAGGATCTTCTGCTTGCCCGTGTAGAACGGGTGGCACTCGGAGCAGACCTCGGCCCGGATGGTGCCGGACTCGATGGTGCTGCGGGTGGTGAACGACGCGCCACAGGTGCAGCTGACCTGCGTCTCGACGTACTCGGGGTGGATCTCGCGCTTCAAGGTGTCTCCTAGGTTCCGGGAGGGCGCCGGGTCGCCGTCCGCGGGATGCGGGAGCGTGAACCGGGGCCGACGTACCAGTCTGCCAGGACTGGCGCCATCCCCCAAAACCGGGGGGCGGTCCGAGGTATTCCCGAGGCCCGCCCACGGCCGGCCGCGCGGGGCGTCGCGGCCCGCGCCGACGGCCGGCCGCCGGCGCGGGGACGACGGTTCAGGCGGAGCTCACGACGTTCTTGGCCTCGCCGGTGGCGGTGCCCTCGGTGGCGCTCGACGGGATCGGCCGGTCGTTCTTCAGCGCGTTCCACACCAGTTTCGCCTTGGCCTCGTCGATGACGACCCGGTTGGCGTCGGCGGTGTCGTACTGCACCGGCATGGTGATCATGTGCATCTGGCCGGCGCCGATGCCCTTGAGGCCGTCGGCGAAGGAGATCAGCGAGTTCACCGAGCCGATCTCGGAGTCGGTGGTGACGGCCTTGGTGGCGGTGTCGGCGAGGTCGTAGAGCTTCTTCGGGTTGCCGAACAGGTCGACCTGCTTGACCTGGGTGAGCAGGGCCTTGACGAAGGCCTGCTGGAGCTGGATGCGGCCCAGGTCGGAGCCGTCGCCGACGCCGTGCCGGGTGCGGACCAGGCCGAGGGCCTGCCGTCCGTCGAGGGTGTGGGCGCCGGCGGTGAGGTCCAGGTGGCTGTTGGGGTCGTGGATGGCCTTGGTGGTGGTGACCTGGACCCCGCCGAGGTCGTCTATGAGCTTCTGGAAGCCGCTGAAGTCGACCTCCAGGTAGTGGTCCATGCGCAGCCCGGTGAGCGACTCCACGGTCTTCACGGCGCAGGCCGCGCCGCCGGTGCCGTAGGACTCGTTGAACATCACGCCGTGCGCGGCCCGGTGGGCGTCGCCCTTGGCGTCGGTGCACTCGGGGCGGTCGACGAGGGTGTCGCGGGGTATGGAGACCACGCTCGCCTTCTTGTGGCCCTCGTACACGTGCACGATCATCGCCGTGTCGGAGCGGGCGCTGCCGTCGTCGGTGCCGCCGCCCAGCTTCTTGTTGCCGCCGGCGCGGGTGTCGGAGCCCAGGACGAGGATGTTCTCGGAGCCGTTGTCGGCCTTGGTGGGCCGGTCGGTGCCGAGGGCCTGGTTGATGTCGACCGTCTTGAGGTTGTCGTTGAGCTTGAAGTACAGGTAGCCGGCGCCCGTGCCGCCGAGCACCACGATCCCCGCCGCGGTCCACGCGGTGGCCGTCAGCGCCCGGTGCCGTCCCGTGGGGGGCTTGCGGCGGCGGCCCTTGGCGGCGGCCTGTCGTCTGCTGCTCGTGGAGCCGGTCTCCCCCGGTATGGCCGGGTCCGGCGTGCTCTCGGCGGACATGCGCTCCTCAGCTCTCGTATCCGGTCGGTTACCCCCTGTGTGCGGGGTCGGGCTCCGGTGTGTCCGTCCTCGTTCGCGAGTACCCCCGAGCCTCGCACTTCGCTCGCGGGGGAAGTCCGGAGAAGTCCCCCGGGCACCGCTTAGTCGCTCGCACCTTCAGACGGCACAACGGGCCAAAGGGTTGCACAGGGTCCTGTGCTCCCGGCACTCCGATCGCTGTGTCAAACCTCTCGGACACGGAAAAGGGCCGCCCCCGTCACAAGGACGGGGGCGGCCCAACCGGTCGAGTGCGCGCACTGCTCGTCAGAGGCGCGAGGAGCCGTGCGACCAGCCACGACTCACCCGCACCCGACGAGCGGCCGGCGGCCGCACGGCCACCGGGCGGGACGACTAGTCGCCGTTGCCCGGCGTCGGCGTCGTCTTCTGGATCTGCATCAGGAACTCGACGTTCGACTTCGTCTGCTTCATCTTGTCGAGCAGCAGCTCGATGGCCTGCTGCTGGTCGAGCGCGTGCAGCACCCGCCGCAGCTTCCAGACGACCGCCAGCTCCTCCGCGCCGAGCAGGATCTCTTCCTTACGGGTACCGGACGCGTCCACGTCCACCGCCGGGAAGATGCGCTTGTCGGCGAGCTTGCGGTCGAGCTTGAGCTCCATGTTGCCGGTGCCCTTGAACTCCTCGAAGATCACCTCGTCCATGCGGGACCCGGTGTCCACCAGGGCGGTGGCGAGGATGGTCAGCGAACCGCCGTCCTCGATGTTGCGGGCCGCACCGAAGAAGCGCTTCGGCGGGTACAGGGCCGTGGAGTCGACACCACCGGACAGGATGCGGCCGGAGGCCGGGGCGGCGAGGTTGTACGCGCGGCCCAGACGGGTGATCGAGTCCAGCAGGACGACCACGTCGTGACCCAGCTCCACCAGGCGCTTGGCGCGCTCGATGGCCAGCTCGGCGACGGTGGTGTGGTCCTCGGCCGGGCGGTCGAAGGTCGAGGAGATGACCTCGCCCTTGACTGACCGCTGCATGTCGGTGACCTCTTCCGGACGCTCGTCGACCAGGACGACCATCAGGTGGCACTCGGGGTTGTTGTGCGTGATCGCGTTGGCGATCGCCTGCATGATCATGGTCTTGCCGGTCTTCGGCGGGGCCACGATCAGACCGCGCTGGCCCTTGCCGATGGGCGAGACCAGGTCGATGATGCGGGTCGTCAGCACGCCCGGGTCGGTCTCCAGACGGAGCCGGTCCTGCGGGTACAGCGGGGTGAGCTTGTTGAACTCCGGCCGCCCGCGGCCGTGTTCGGGCGCCATGCCGTTGACGGAGTCGAGGCGGACCAGCGCGTTGAACTTCTCGCGGCGCTCGCCCTCCTTCGGCTGTCGGACCGCACCGGTGATGTGGTCGCCCTTGCGCAGGCCGTTCTTGCGGACCTGGGCGAGGGAGACGTACACGTCGTTCGGACCGGGCAGGTAGCCGGAGGTCCGGATGAAGGCGTAGTTGTCGAGGATGTCCAGGATGCCCGCGACCGGGATCAGGACGTCGTCCTCGGCGATCTGCGGCTCCTGCACGTCGTCGCGGCCACGGCGGCCACGGCGGTCGCGGTAGCGGCCGCGACGGCCACGGCGTCCGCCGTCGAAGTCGTCGTCGTCCTGCGGGCCGTTGTTGCGGTCCTGGCGGTCCTGACGGCCGCCGCCCTGCTGCTGGCCCTGCTGCTGACGCCGGCCGTCCTGGCCGCCGCCCTGCTGGTCGTCGCCCTTGCGGCGGTCGCCGCGGTCACGGTCGCCGCGGTCACGGTCACGGTCGCGGTCCCGGCCGCGCTCGCGGCGGTCGCGACGGCGGCCCTCGCCGCCGTCGGCGTCGCCCTTGGCGTCGCCCTGCTGCGCCGGAGCGGCGGCCTCGGCCTTCGGCTCGCTCTTCGCCTCGGCGGCGACGGTCTCGGCGGCGGCCGGGCTGCCCGCGTCGGCGGTGGCACGACGGCGGCGGCGCTCGACGGGAGCGTCCTCTGCCCCACGCTCGGCCTCGCTCGCGCGGGCGACGCTCCCAGCGGGCTGGCCGGGGATCTCGATCTGCTGCTGGGCCACGGCCTTCTCGGCGGCGGGGGCCTCGGCCGTCTTCTTGGCCGCGGCCTCCTCGCCCGTGCGGGTACGGGAGGTGGTGCGGCGCTTCGGCTTGGCCTCGGCGTCGCCGGCGGCGGTCTTCGCGGGGGCCGCGCCCCCTCCGGCCTGCGCCTCCTTGATGACCTCGATCAGCTGGCTCTTGCGCATCCGCGCGGTGCCCCTGATGCCGAGGCCGGACGCGACCTGCTGCAGCTCGGCCAGCACCATGCCCTCGAGGCCGGTACCACGGCGCCGCCGGGAGCCGGCACCGGTGGCAGGCGCGGAGGCGTCCGTGGCGGGCGCGGCAGCGGTCTCCTCGACACGTGCGCCCATCAGATCGGTGGTGTCGCTCACGAAGGGTCCTTCCCTGGAGCGGACGTCGGCCTTCTGGCTCGGCGACCGGTTGTGCTGTCCGGCTTTCGGTCCTTGCTGTGGACCGTGCCGGGGCGGTGGTCCGCCAACGCGGCGGAAGAGATATCTGGTGATCGGCGCTTCCCGACGATCCACATGGCACCGAGTGTCACGTGGCGTGGTAGCACCGGTTCCGGAGCGTGCCCTGTCGACCGCTCAGCGTCCGCGTGCGACGTACTGCCCCGATACGGCGTACGGAACACAGAGCGACTTGGGGAGCTCCCGGAAGAATGTTGGTCCCGGACGGGGACACGAAGCACCTCGCCATGGTGGGGTCGGGTGCAGACTTGAGATTAACACTACCGGATCCAACAAACATTCCCCCTCTCGAAATCCGGCAATCGCGTGTCAGCCCGACAGCGGGAGCACGCTCGCGCCGCGCGGGTCCAGGCTCAGCCGGTTGGCGGCCCACTCGGGACCGGCCAGCCGCTCCACCTTGTCGGCGCTGTCCGCGTCGGCCAGCGCCATGACCGTGGGGCCGGCGCCGGAGATGACGGCGGGGATCCCGTCCCCCCGCAGCCGCTCCACCAGCGCCGCGCTCTCCGGCATGGCCGGGGCGCGGTACTCCTGGTGGAGACGGTCCTCGGTGGCGGGCAGCAGCAGCTCGGGGCGCCGGGTGAGGGCCTCGACGAGCAGCGCGGCACGGCCCGCGTTGACGGCCGCGTCGACGTGCGGCACGGTGCGCGGCAGCAGTCCGCGCGCGGTCTCGGTCAGTACCGGCTTCCCGGGCACGAAAACCACCGGAACGATGGAATCGGAGGGCTCCATCCTGATCGCGCGGGCGGAGCCGCCCTCCATCCAGGACAGGGTGAACCCGCCGAGCAGACAGGCCGCGACGTTGTCCGGGTGGCCCTCGATCTCGGTGGCCAGCTCCAGCAGCGCGGCCTCGTCGAGCCGGGCCTCGCCGCCTATGGTCACGGCGCGGGCGGCGACGATGCCGGCGCAGATGGCGGCGGAGGACGAACCGAGGCCGCGGCCGTGCGGGATGCGGTTGGCGCAGACGATCTCCAGGCCGCGCGGCTGCCCGCCGAGCACGTCGAAGGCGGTGCGCAGCGACCGTACGAGCAGGTGCTTCTCGTCGCGCGGCAGGGTCTCGCTGCCCTCGCCCGCGATGTCGATGTGAAGCCCGGAGTCGGCCACCCGGACGACCACGTCGTCGTAGAGCCCCAGCGCGAGGCCGAAGGCGTCGAAGCCCGGCCCGAGGTTGGCGCTGGTGGCGGGGACGCGCACCCGGACGGCGGCGGCGCGGAACGCTGGACCGGCCATCGCTCGTTGACTCTCCTTGAACTGCGGGGTGGTCGAATGACTTTCGACGGGGCATCCGACGGACATTCGACCGACGTTCGGCTGACGTTCGACAGGGACGTGAGGACCCTGGGGCCGCGACCGCGGGGACGGCGCGGTGCCGCACGCTATGCGGGGGCATATGCGGCGGGCGGGTTCCAGTACAGCCTATCGAAGGAAGGTTCTGTGGCGACATAGGGCGCACGGGAGGCGCACGATGCGTGTCGCATGCCCCCTGTGCACCCTCGTACGGCGTCCCTGGAGGGGAGGTCAGCGAGGGTGGCGGGGGTGCACGGCGCGGTTCGGTCGGGCGCCGTCGCGCCTGGGATGCGTGAGGGGTCGGGGCCGTGGTGGTGCGTGCAGCCCGCCGCACACGGACATACGGCCCTGAGTCTCATGCGCCGAGGTCAGGAGGGACCGCAGCACGCGGCGCACGCACCGCCACGGCCCGCTCCCGTCCGTCCGGCGGCTGCGGGCCGGTTGTGCGGGGGTGTGGGTGCGGACCGTGGTTCGGCGGGCGGCACGGAGTGCACCGCGCACCGTCCGCACGAGTGCGCCGGACGGAGCCCTGCCGCCGCGTGCGGCGGACACGGGGCCGACGGCTCCGGGTGGCGGGCCCGATGGGCGGGCCGCCCGGAGCCGTCGGGCCGGGTCAGGCCAGTCCCAGCCGTTCCGCCGCCGTGGCCGCGTCGACCGGGACGGTGACCGGCTGCGGGGCGCCGGCGACGGCCCAGTCGGGGTCCTTGAGGCCGTTGCCCGTGACGGTGCACACGATCCGCTGGCCCGGGTCGACCTTGCCCTGCTCGGCGGCCTTCAGCAGGCCGGCGACGGACGCTGCCGACGCGGGCTCCACGAAGACGCCCTCCTGCGCGGCCAACAGCCGGTACGCGCGCAGGATCTCACGGTCCGTCACCTCGTCGATGGCGCCGCCGGACTCGTCGCGCGCGGCGAGCGCGTACGTCCACGAGGCCGGGTTGCCGATGCGGATGGCGGTGGCGATGGTCGAGGGGTCCTTGACGACCTCGCCGCGCACGATCGGGGCGCTGCCGGCGGCCTGGAAGCCCCACATGCGGGGGGTCTTCGTGGCGATGCCGTCGGCGGCGTACTCCCGATAGCCCTTCCAGTACGCGGTGATGTTGCCCGCGTTGCCGACCGGGAGGACGTGTATGTCGGGCGCGTCGCCGAGCATGTCGACGATTTCGAAGGCGGCCGTCTTCTGGCCCTCGATGCGCACCGGGTTGACCGAATTGACCAGCGCCACGGGGTAGTTGTCGCTGAGCGAGCGAGCGAGGGTCAGGCAGTCGTCGAAGTTGCCGTCGACCTGGAGGATCTTCGCGCCGTGCACGAGGGCCTGGCCCATCTTGCCGAGCGCGATCTTGCCCTGCGGCACGAGCACGGCGGACACCATCTGGGCCCGTACGGCGTAGGCGGCGGCGGAGGCGGAGGTGTTGCCGGTGGAGGCGCAGATGACCGCCTTGGCGCCCTCCTCCTTCGCCTTGCTGATCGCCATCGTCATGCCGCGGTCCTTGAAGGACCCGGTCGGGTTCGCGCCCTCGACCTTGAGGTGGACCTCGCAGCCGGTGCGCTCGGAGAGCACCTGCGCGGGGACGAGGGGCGTACCGCCCTCGCGGAGCGTCACGACCGGCGTGCTGTCGGACACCGGCAGCCGGTCCCGGTACTCCTCGATGATTCCGCGCCACTGGTGGGTCATTGCTGGTTACTCTCCTTCAACCCGCATGATGCTGGCGACGCCCCGCACGGTGTCGAGGCTGCGCAGCGCCTCGACGGTGCCGGTGAGGGCGGCGTCGGACGCTCGGTGGGTGACGACGACGAGGGAGGCCTCGCCGTCCTTGCCCTGCTGGCGAACTGTGTCGATGGACACGCCGTGCTCGGCGAACACGGTGGCGACCTGGGCGAGGACGCCCGGTTTGTCGGCGACGTCCAGGCTGATGTGGTAGCGCGTGACGACGTCGCCCATGGGTGAGACGGGCAGTGCGGCGTACGCCGACTCGCCGGGCCCGGTGGTTTTGCTGAGCCGGTTGCGGCAGACGGCGACCAGGTCGCCGAGGACGGCGGAGGCGGTGGGCGCGCCGCCGGCGCCGGGCCCGTAGAACATCAGCTGGCCGGCGGCCTCGGACTCGACGAAGACGGCGTTGTACGCGCCGCGCACCGAGGCCAGGGGATGGCTGAGCGGGATCATCGCGGGGTGCACGCGCGCGGTGACGGAGGCGCCGTCGGCGGCCCGCTCGCAGATGGCGAGCAGCTTGATGGTGCAGCCCATCTCCTTGGCGGAGGCGAAGTCGGCGGCGGTGACCTCGGTCATGCCCTCGCGGTACACGTCGTCGAGGCGTACGCGGGTGTGGAAGGCGATCCCGGCGAGGATGGCGGCCTTGGCGGCGGCGTCGAACGCCTCGACGTCGGCGGTCGGGTCGGCCTCGGCGTATCCGAGGGCGGTCGCCTCGTCCAGGGCCTCCTGGTAGCCGGCCCCCGTCGAGTCCATCTTGTCGAGGATGAAGTTGGTCGTGCCGTTGACGATGCCGAGCACGCGGTTGACCTTGTCGCCGGCGAGGGACTCGCGCAGCGGCCGGATCAGCGGGATCGCGCCGGCGACGGCGGCCTCGTAGTACAGGTCGCGGCCGTGCTCCTCGGCGGCGGCGTGCAGGGCGGCGCCGTCCTGGGCGAGGAGCGCCTTGTTGGCGGAGACCACGGAGGCGCCGTGCTCGAAGGCGGTGGTGATGAGCGTCCGGGCGGGCTCGATCCCGCCGATGACCTCGACGACGACGTCGATGTCGCCGCGTTTGACGAGGGCGGTGGCGTCGGTGGTGACGAGGTCGGGCGAGATGCCCTCGCGGACCTTGGAGGGCCGGCGGACGGCGACCCCGGCGAGCTCCACCGGGGCCCCGATCCGGGCGGCGAGATCGTCGGCGTGCGTCGTCATGATGCGCGCCACCTCTGAGCCGACGACCCCACAGCCCAGCAGCGCCACCTTCAGCGGACGCGTACGCATCATCCGACCTCGTTTCCTCATACCGTCTACGGTTCGACCAGTCTCACGCACCGGACCGGAGTTTCTGTCATTTGTCCGGATCGTGAGACGTTTATTTCATTTTCGCCGGGCCGGAAGACGAAGATCTTCCGGCGCCACGACGTCTCGCGCGTGCACGTCCTGCGTGTCCACGTCTTGTGCGTCCACGTCCGGCGTGTCCACGTCCGGCGTGTCCACGCCTTCCGCGCCCCTCATCCGACGTCGAGGCGGAGGAGGTCGTCCTCCGTCTCCCGCCGGACGATGACCCGGGCCTCGCCATCGGTGACGGCGACGACCGGCGGGCGCAGCGCGTGGTTGTAGTTGCTCGCCATGGAACGGCAGTACGCGCCGGTCGCGGGCACGGCGACGAGGTCGCCGGGAGCGAGGTCGGCGGGCAGGAAGGCGTCCTTCACGACGATGTCGCCGCTCTCGCAGTGCTTGCCGACGACACGGACGAGCATGGGCTCGGCGTCGGAGGCGCGGGAGACGAGCGCGACGCTGTACTCGGCGTCGTAGAGCGCGGTGCGGATGTTGTCCGACATGCCGCCGTCGACGGAGACGTAGGTGCGCAGCCCTTCCAGCGGCTTGACGGTCCCGACCTCGTAGAGCGTGAAGGCGGTCGGCCCGACGATCGCGCGCCCGGGCTCCACGGAGATCCGGGGGGTGCGCAGCCGGGCGGCCTCGCACTCGCGCGTGACGATCTCGGTGAGCGCCTTGGCGATCTCGTGCGGCTCGCGCGGGTCGTCGGCGCTGGTGTACGCGATCCCGAGCCCGCCGCCGAGGTCGATCTCGGGCAGCTCGACGCCGTGCTCGTCCCGGATGTCCTTCAGCAGCCCCACGACACGGTGGGCGGCGACCTCGAACCCGGACATGTCGAAGATCTGCGAACCGATGTGGGAGTGGATCCCGATCAGCTCCAGACCGTCCAGCCGGAGCGCCCGCCGCACCGCCTCGGCGGCCTGTCCCCCGGCGAGCGGGATCCCGAACTTCTGGTCCTCGTGGGCGGTGGCGATGAACTCGTGCGTGTGCGCCTCGACGCCGACGGTGATGCGGATCTGCACCCGCTGCCGCTTCCCGAGCGACTGCGCGATGTGGGCGACGCGGACGATCTCCTGGAACGAGTCGAGCACGATCCGCCCGACCCCGGCGCCGACGGCGCGCTCGATCTCGGCGGTGGACTTGTTGTTGCCGTGGAAGGCGATCCGGTCGGCGGGCATCCCGGCCGAGAGCGCGGTGGCCAGCTCCGTGCCGGAGCAGACGTCGAGGTTGAGCCCCTCCTCGTCGAGCCACCGGACGACGGCCCGGGACAGGAACGCCTTGCCGGCGT
Source organism: Streptomyces sp. NPDC018610 (assembly GCF_044391765.1). Classification (NCBI taxonomy): domain Bacteria; kingdom Bacillati; phylum Actinomycetota; class Actinomycetes; order Kitasatosporales; family Streptomycetaceae; genus Streptomyces; species Streptomyces sp. NPDC018610. The sequence continues at coordinate 371,279 of NZ_JBISAL010000011.1, read as the reverse complement.
AGAAGACGTCGGCGTCGTGCCCGAAGGCGCCGCGCCAGGCGCGGGCGCGGGCACGGAAGTCGGCCTCGTCGAGGACGTACGCCGGCGTGCCGAACTCCTCGGCGAGCCGGGTGACGGGAATTCCGCCGACGGCCACGACACCGTCCGCGCCCCTCTCGACGGTCTGCGCCCACACCTTGGGGTCGAGGGTGTTGAGGTCGGCGGGCGGGGCGGCGTAATGCCCCTCGGGCAGGACATCGGCGTGACGGGGCCCGGCGGGATGTGCGGAACGGCTCATGTCGGTGTGTCTCTCTGGACTCTCTCAGAGGTGGTCGGGTGCGTCGACGCCGAGCAGGGACAGGCCACCGGCCAGCACCGTCCCGGCGGCTTCGGCGAGGGCGAGCCGGGCACGGTGGGCGGCCGAGGGTTTCTCCTCGCCGAGCGGCAGGACCGTGGCGAGATACGGGAGGGCGGCATCGGCGACGTCGACGAGGTGCCGGGCGAGACGGTCGGGCGCACGGTGCTCGGCGGCCCGGCCGAGGACGCGGGGATGATCGGCGAGAACGGCGAGCAGCGCACGCGCGGCCGGCCCGTCGGTGGGGCCGGGTTCGGGCCCGAAGCCCAGATCGGCGGCGTTGCGCAGCAGCGCCCGGGTGCGGGCGTGGGCGTACCGGACGCGGAAGAGAGGGTTGCTCTCCCGCTGGACGAGGTGCTCACGGCCGATGCGCGGCCGGTCGTGGGGCGCGGGATGCAGCAGGGCCCAACGGGCGGCGTCGCGACCGAGGGCGAGGAGGTCGCCTTCGGCGGAGGCGGGGACGGGAACGGGGCGGATGTCGACGGGGGCGACGGAGTCGACGGGGTCGACGACGTCGCCAGGGAGGTCGCCGAGGGAGCCGCCGGGAACATGGAGACCGCCGGCCTCACCGCTGCCGACGCCGGCTGGACCTTCGAGGAACTCTTCCCACTGTGGCGGGGGCGAGCCGACGCAGCTGATCCGAACGACGGTGGCGGGCCGTACCGCCCGCAGCAGCCGCGCGACGACATCGGCGTGGACGAGCGCGCGGGGTTCGCGGGGGCAGCGAAGGTGCTGCACGCCATGGGAGACACCGGAGCCGCCGTGCCCATACCGCTCCCCACGGCGCAGGATGTCCTCGACGAGACGTTGGGCTCCGGCGTCGGCGTCCGCCTCGCGGAGACTGATGTTGAGGAACCCGGGCCCGGTGACGGCGACGTCACGGATGCCGTCGAGACCGATGAGGTGGGCGCGCAGCAGGTCGGCGACGCGCAGGGCGGGCTGACCGGCGGGCCGGGCGAGCTGGAGGGCGACGTTGGTGGCGTAGTCACCGCACCCGCCGGCCCCGGGCGGAGTCACGACGACCCGCTCCGGCAGAGCCACGCTCAGCTCCCCCACGTCGACAGCGCGACGCACCGCGTGCAGCACGGTGCGGGAGAGCTCGACGGGGGTCACGGGACAAGCGTAGGGGAGGAGGGGGGTGGGTAGGCGAGTTCATTTGGCCGCGGTATCGGGATGTGGACGCCCGGATACCAATACGCAAGATCGGAACGACGCGGCAAGGGCGCCAAAGGGCCCTCGGAAGCGCGGAGAAGGTCCCAGGAAGACACCGCGCACCCATCCCCCCGACCCTCGAACGATCAATCGTCGTGCTCAACGAGAACGCTCAACGGGTGGGCTCAACCACCGGGCCGCCCGGCCCGCCACCCGGCCCCTCCGGGCCCATGCCCGAACCCGCCGTCCCCCGAGGTCCCGGCCTGCCGCCCCCGCCCCTGGACCAACCGCAGCACGGTCCGCACGAGGTCCGCGGGCTCGAAGGGCTTGGCGAGAAAGGCGTCGACCCCGACCTCCACCCCCGCCTCGACCTCGAGTTCACTGCAGGCGCTGACGATGGCGAGGGGAAGATCACGGGTGCGCGGATCGGCACGCAACTGCGCGGCGGTCGAGAGCCCGTCCAGCCGAGGCATGACGACATCGAGGGTGACGACATCGGGCCGCACCTGATGCACCACATCAAGACACTCGGCACCATCGGCCGCGGTCACGACCTCGAGACCCTCAAGCTCGAGGTTGACCCTGATCAGCTGCCGGATGACCTTGTTGTCGTCCACAACAAGCACCCGTCCCGAAGCGCCGGACACAACTCGAGAGTAGGTCCAGACCGGCCACCGCGTCCGTGTTTTCCCTACTTCCACCCCGTCCGAGGGACGGGGGCTTCGCGGGTGGACGCCGGCGGCGGTGCGGGGAGGAGGCCGCCCCTCCGAGGGGGACACGGGGCGCCGCCGGCCCCTCGCACACGGGCCACCCGGGGAAAACGTTCATGACCACCCCACCGGAGCTGGTAGTGTTCTACTCGTCGCCGGGCGCGAGGAACGCACCCGACACGCCCCCGTAGCTCAGGGGATAGAGCAACGGCCTCCGGAGCCGTGTGCGCAGGTTCGAATCCTGCCGGGGGCACCTCGAAGGAGGTGCCTAAAGACCCCGTGACCAGCGGAAACGCTGAGTGCGGGGTCTTTGTGTATGTGCAGTCGTGTGCGGCGCAGAGCGGGCGTATGTCGAGGTCCGTGGACGAGGCGTGGACGGGATCTTGGAGCATCGCTGCAGGTGAGGTCCGGGAAAAGGCGAGGCCGGCACCGGCGCCAGGTGCCGCCGCTTTGATACACGTCATCACGCCACCAGGGCTCCATCGGGCTCCCTCGAGGACTACCGACACCTAGTCGTGGTTGTTGCTGCGGGCCTGGCGGGCCGCCTCCTCGCGCTGCTTCCTGAAGTAGTCGTCCTTTCGCTTGATGGCACGCCGACGCCGCGCCTCCTCTTCCTCCTGCCTCCTTATCTCGCCCTGCTGCTCTTCCTCCTGCCTCCTTGTCTCGCCCTGCTGCTTCTGCGCTGCATCCTTGAACAGCGGGCTCTTCACCAGATCGTTTTTCATCAGTGCCGCCAGTCCCGAGACCACAACCGCACCCGCCAAACCAGTCAGCGCCACCAGCTTCGCGCTCTTCATTCGTTGCTCACCCCTTAGCACTAAGACATCGCCCGCTAGCCGCTGTCCCTCTCAAGCTATCTCCGGCGACCAGGAGTTGAAATACCGCAGGGCGCGTTGCGGGAGCAGGCAGGGGGCCCGCCGGATCGTCGGCGGAGGGACCAGGGGGCCAACGTCACGAGGTGCGTCACCAAGGCCCGCGAGCCCGGCGTCTTCCAAACGAGAGGTCCTGGCCGAGACCACCACATCAGGCGTGGCTCCAAGCCTGACGATGGCGAGCAACGCTGTACACGTGCTCCACCTGGTCGGCCGTGAGAAGGCCTGAGAGCGGACCGAGGGCCGATATCTGGCGCTCCTGGTACACCCGGACATCGAGCTGCGTAGCGGCCACCTTCAGTTCGGTGACACCTACGAAGACCAGCACCGGCTCCACCGGTACCGGAAAGTCACAGTAACGCTCAAGCACTCGGGCGACCCGCTTGGCCTCCGCCCGGCTCTTGCGTGCGTAGGGCGCCGGTTTCCCGTGATCGACTTTCACGGAATCGTCCCCGACCCATACGGCCCGCTTGTCGTGATGCTTCGTATTGATGCTGAACACTCCACCAGGCCCGATCAGTAAGTGATCGATATCCACTTTGTTGGCCAAGGGGATGGAGTGCAGGACGCGCCATCCGTGGCGCCCCAACCGGTTCAACTCGGCTCCCACTCGCCGCTCCCCCGCCAATCCCTTTCGCCAGGAGTCCCATTCCGAGGGGCGCCGCAGAAGCCGTGAGACGACTCGCTCCATCAGCCGCGGGCCGGATTCGTCGAGCAGGTCGCGTAAGGCCCACCCCGGAGGGTTGACGGCCAGGTCGTCACCCGGCGTCAGAGGCGGCAGCACCGGACGCGCCCGAACCTCCGACGCCCTCCCCGGAGGGGCAGGCTCGATGAGGTTCTGTAAGTGCTTCGCGAGCACGGCGATCACGTCGTCACGACACTCGGCCCGCAAAACCGTGATGTCCCCCGTCGTGACGTCCGCCCAACCGACCGCGGTGCCATCAGGCAGGTTGGCGTACAGACGATCACGCCCGTACCGCTTCCAGCGCGTGACGTGCAGTTCCACAAGGCCCCCTGTGCTCCCGCGTTGACGTTGCCGACATGCCAGCAGCAAGCGAGACGAGGCCACAAGACCGCCGGGTACGCCGCTCGACTCAGCCGCCCTTTCCGAACGAGGCATCGGCGCAGGTAGGGCACAAAACGAGGGAGGCCCCAGGCGGCATGCCCGAGGCCTCAGTGTGAGTGCAGGTTGTCTCACTCGTACTCGCGGAGCAGGTCCTCGATGCGACGGTTGGCGACGTCCTGCCGACCGTCGAGGCACTTCGCGTAGCGGGTCAGCAGGACTTCGACGCTGTTGCCGGCGCGCTCAGCAACCTCGGTGGGATCCACTCCCGCATTGAGCCACGTCGACAGCGCCGAGTGCCGGAGGTCGTATGGCCTACTCGCGAGCGGCGAGGCCGCGACAGCCGGCGGAAGCGCCAGGAGCCGAGCCTCCTGCCACACGCGGTAGTAGGTCGAGGACGGGACGACCGAGCCCTTCTCGCTGAAGAAGAGCCGACCGTCCTCCGCCGTGCCGAAAGTGGCCAGGTGCCCGCGCAGCACGGCGACGAGCTGGGGCGGGATAGGCACACGCCGAACGTCTTCAGCCGGTCGATTCTTGAGCCCGCGGTCGTCGTGGGTCTCCCCCGAGTCCGTCCACTGCTTGCCGACCGAAGGACGGGTCCGGTGGAGCAGCGCCGATCCCCAGCCCTGCTCAGGGAGGGCAAGGTCAGTCTCGACCAGGCCGACCGCCTCAGCGGGCCGGAGGCCACCGAAGTACATCGCCGCGAACAGCCCGACGAGACGCCGGCCGCGAGCACGCCGGTATCCGCCCACGTAGCACACTGCCGCCAGGAGATTGCGTGCCTGCTCCGGGTTGGCCACAACGCGCGGGTCGACCTGGTTCGAGACCTTGGGCTTCTGCCAGCGAACAGCGGTGATCGGATTCTCCCGCAGCTCCCCCAGGTCGACCGCGTAGTTCGCAGCGTTGACGAGGGTCCGCCGCTTCCGCCGCACGGTCTCGGCAGCTGCCGCGGTGCCGTCGAGCTTGAGCTTCAGCCCGTCGAGCACCGCACGAGCCGTTGCCGGTTCAGCGAGGTCCGCGAGCGGCCGGGAAGCCTTCGCCACCCAGTGCAGAACGTTCCGGACGTCGTCCGGGACTTCCCGGTCGTCGGGCCCTGGCAGCACGAAGGCCCAGTTGCGTAGTGCCTTACGGATCTCCTCGTCGGATGGTCGCCCTGCGCGCTCCGCCAGCAGTTCCATGGTCACGCTGGTCAGAGATTCGTTGATTCCGTCTCGCGTATTGGGTGCAGCGTGCGGCCACTTCATTGCGAGATACCTGAGGGCGAAGCCGTACCAGGACAACGGCGACTTCTTCTCTTCCATCGAGGCCGGAAGACCAGTCTCCGTGTCGAACTCTTCGCCGCCCCGCATCGCACTCATGAGCTTCGCTCGGTAGTGATCAGCGAGCGCCTTGGTACGGAACGAGTCAGAGAAGACGTTGCCCGCGACGGACCAGCGGACGCCGTACGAGGGCGTCTTGGTGTCCCGCTTGCGTACGCTCCAGACCTTGACGTCGAGAGACTTCATGCCGCCTCCTCCAATTGCCGGAGCCACGAGGTGAAATCACTGCGCCAGACCCGTAGCTCGCCGTTGGGGAGCTTGAATGCGGCCGGCCCCTGTCCCAGCTCGCGCCAGCGGTAGAACGTCCGTCGAGAAACGCCGCCCAGCTCGTCCAGGACTTGGCGCACAGTCATCAGTTCGTCGCGGCGGGCGTCCATGTCGGCTCTCCTTCCGTTCCGGGAGCGGGTTCGAGGGATGCGGCGAGCCAGGCTTCGGCGCGGGACAGGCCGGTACCGGCGAAGACCCAGTGCGCGAGGACGAGCGTGGTTTCGCCGTCCTGCGGGACGGGCGGAGCCGCTTGGGCTCGGCGCCAGTCGGCGCGCGCGTCGCGGAGGGCGCCGAGGGTCGTGGAGTAGCGGCGGGACTTGGTGGAGAAGTGGCCGCGGAAGCCGAGCATGTGGGCCCAGGCCCGCAGACGGAGGTCTGCCAGTTCGGGGCGTGCGCCCAGGGTCCAGGCGGTGCGGATCATGCGCCGGGCGTGTTCGGTGATCCGCGCTTGCGCCAGCTCAGCGAGGAAGCGCAGCGGCCGGTCAAGAGTGCCGGTCGCCGTCTCGGCGCCTTTGGTGGCGTACTTGGCGACGTACGACGCCACGGCCCGTTCGGTCAGGTCCTGGCCGTCGCCGAAGTCGGCCGAGCGGATCGGGCGGACGTCGAGTTGGCGGCCGAAGACGAAGACGTGCGACCGGCCGTCGACCACCGGGCCGTCGACCCGGGCGGCAGCGGCGGCAGCGCGGATGGCGTCGGTCAGCAGCTCGGCCGCCGCCCAGGCCGGGGGTTCCGTCTCTCCGCCCTCCGGACCGTCGAGGCGGATGACCGCGTGGAAATGGACGGCGCCGCGCTTCTGGTACTCGGCCACCTTCGCGAAGGAGACGCGCGCATGGTCACGGAAGGCCCGTTGGGTCAGGCCGGCACGCTTTGCGACCTCCCGGCGGAGGTAGATCGAGAAGCGCTGCCAGAGGGCACCGGCGTGCGCGTTCCAGAGCACGGCCGCCTCGTAGTCGTAGGCGTCCGGGTTGAGTGGCGTGCCCAGCGCAGGGTCCTGGTCGTCATGGCGGATGCCGCAGCGGCAGGGGCGTCCGCTGGAGGGTCGGTTGTGGACCGGTCCGAAGCTGGGGGCGGTGAAGGTGGCGAAGACGCGCGGGTGGGTGGCGACCCGTTCCGGAGTGCCCTTGCCGCCGCGCAGGCCGGCGGTGATCAGGTGGAAGGTGTCGCGTCGGTAGGTCTCGGCGCACGCCGCGCACCGGGTGGCCCGGCGGTTGTTGCAGCGGACGAGGAGCTGGCCCGCAGGGAGGGCGGCGGAGTCCAGGTGATGCAGGGTGCGGCCGATCTCGCCGGTCGTGGTGTCGATCTCGTATTCCGTGCGGTGGCCGTCGAGGCGTACAGGGCGGGTGCAGCCGCCCAGGCCGGACAGTTGGTGGGCCAGCTCGGGCAAGGTACCCAGCGAGGCCAGCATGGAGAGTTCCGCCAGCGGTGGCGGAGTCTGCCGGGTGATGATGGGAGTTCCTTTCAGCTGTTTCGGCAGTGGGAGGGACGGCCCCGGGGCGGCGGGATGCTTGGCGGCTTGTTGCCGCCCCGGCGGCCGGTCAGCGCTTGCGCGCGCCGCTGACGAGGGAGCGCAGCGCCACAGCGGCGATGGCCAGGGACACGGCCGAGACGGCGACCGCCGCCAGGAGCGCGGTGAGCACGACGCCTACGACGACCACCGCGGCGACCGCGCCCACCCACGGGGCGAGGGTGCGGCCGGCCGAGGGCGCCGGGGCGTGGCTGTGCTGGGTGCTGACGGTGTTCGACGTGGGCAGGGTCGGGATGTCGGGCAGCTTGGGGCGGAGCACGGCGTATCTCCTTGTCAGTGGTGGGTGCCGTTGACGACGTCGACGCCGGAGCGGGTGCCGGAGTCGATGGCCGGCGCGAGGAAGGTCTTCGAGAGCAGGAAGCCGAACAGGGCGATCACGACGACGAGCCAGACGCGGACGCCGAGGAACTTGACCGCGCCCCAGGCGATGAGGCCCAGGACCAGGACGAGCGGCAGTGAGACGGTCACGGGAGCTCCCGGGGAATCAGCGGACGCGGCAGCGGTGGGTACGGGCGGCCAGCTCGGCGGCGGCCCGGCTGTCGTACTCGGCGGCGAAGCCACAGCGCGGAGCGGTGCAGGCCGCGGTGTGCTTCTCGCGGCCCCGGCCGTCGTAGTACGTGGCGACCTGCACGGGGCCGATGCGGACGACGCGGCGAAAGCGCGGGTTCGCGGGCATCAGGGCAGCTCCTTGACGTCCTGGTGGTTCTCGCCGGTGAAGTCGGCGACGTGGTCGAGCAGCCACCGCCGGATCTCCTCGCCCTCGTACTCGTCGGCGGTGAGGATCACGGGTTCGGCGATGAGCATGGCTTCGGTGAGGCGGTTCTGACGGGTCAGCTCGGCTGCGCGGTTGAGCGCGCGGAGCGTGGACGGACGCACGGTGGGATGTCCTCCGGGTCAGGTGAGGTGGTGGGCGGTGATGGCTTCGGCGAGCGGCAGCGGGACACCGAGGCGGGCCCGCAGGGTCGAGGTGTCGATGGCTGTCCCGGTCCGGGCCCGGTGTTCGTCGGCCACCTTGCGAGCGAGAGCGACGAGTGCAGGGGGAACGGGCGCGGGAACGGACGCGGGAACGGAGGCCGTGGACAGCTCGGGAGCCGGGTCTGAAGCCCCGGGAGCGCTGTTGTCCGCCGGGACCGGTTCCGGTGACGGCATGGGGGCCTGTGCGCGTGTGCCGTGAGCGAGCAGGGTTCCGCCGAGGAAGGCGACCGCGGGCCATCCGGCGACGAGGATGCGCAGCCAGGCCGGTACGTCGCCCAGGTCGAGGAGGCCGGCGGTCGCGACGTTCGCACCGAGCGACGCGGTCAGGGAGACGACGAACCAGCACCAGGCGGCCGGCTTCGATCCACCGGAACGGAGCCGATGCCAGGCAGCAACGAGGAGCAGGTCGACGGAGACGGGGTAGGCCCACGCCTTCCACCCGGACTGTCCCGCAGCGGCGGCGAGGTCGTGCAGGTGGGCGAAGGACAGGGCTCCGGCGATGACGGCTTGGACCAGGACCGCGTCCGCGCGGAGAGCGGGCCGAGCCATCAGGACGACTCGCCGGGGTAGTCCGGGCCGCCGTCGGGGTCGTAGCCGGACAGGAAGACGCCGGGTGGCGGCTCTGGAAGGGACACGGCCAGGGACGGAGCCACGGCATCGACGAACTTCTCGTCAGCGCTCGACGTGTCGGCGTAGAGGGCGAGTTGGCCCAGCAAGAAGACGGTTCGGGTGAAGTCCTCGCAGTCAGGGCACATGACGGTGCTTCCTTCCGTTGGGCATGACGGGGTAAGGACTTGGCGCGTGACGGCCGCGCCTGCCGTGGAGGTGGAGGTGTCGTCGTTACTCGGTGACCGGCTGAGGGCAGCGCGGTGTTTCGGCGGACTTCACGGGCGCCACGGGCGGTGTGGAGGGCCGGAAGGGCGAGAGGGCCGGTACGTCGGGGGCGCAGTGGGCCGCAGCACGGCAGGTGGCCGCGGCGTCGGCGAGGGAGAGGTTCGGGGTGCGGATGCGGGACCAGCCGCCCGAGGTGTCGCCGACGACGGCCAGGCCGGGCCGCTCGGAGGCGATCGAGCACGCGGCCCAGACGGCTTCCGGCGAGATGTCCCCGAGTGCCATCTTGGCCGACGCCTCATCGTTGACCCGGTGGCAGACGCGGCCGGTGAGCTGTGCGCGGAGCATGGTCGCGCCCTTGCCCAGCTCGGCGCCGAAGCGCTGTCCGCAGACCTCCAGGTAGATGCCGGCCGCGCGGCCGAGTTGGGCGAGACGGATGAGGTGGGTCACCATCTCGTCGCGCCGTTCCTCTTCCTTCCGCGTGGCGACGAGGAAGAGTTCTGCCACCTCGTCGACGAACAGCACGATGGGCGCCGGGCGGTCGGTGTCCGGCAGTCCCCAGACGTCGGAAGTGATCAGTTCGTCCGGGGTGCCGGGAGCGATGCCCTGCCGGGCCTTGATCAGGTCGTATCGGTCCTCCATTTCCTTCACGAGCACCGGCAGCAGCTCCGCCGCCTGGTCAGGGTCGGTCGCCAGCGCCGACAGCCGGGCCGCGAACGGCGCCAGTTCGACACCGCGCTTGCAGTCGATGCCGACCAGGACGACCGGCTGAGTGGCCAGTCCGGCGAGCAGGTTCCGCAGGTACATGGACTTGCCCGAGAGCGTGGCGCCGAGGACCAGTTCATGCGGTACGGCGCGGTAGTCGCGGACGTACGGAGTCGCGTCCTCCCGCAGTGCCACCGGCACTTGGAGCAGTCCCGGGCCCGTACGGCCGCGGGGCATCCGCACCTTCCGTAGGACGTCGAAGCCGACGAGCCGCAGTTCGACGACTCCGGGCTTGATGTCCCGGACGTGCACGGCGTGGACGCCCCAGGCGTGCCGAAGCCGTTCGGCCGAGGCCGCCACGTCCGCCGGCTCCTGCCCGGGAGCCAGCCGCAGCCGCATGCGCAGGCCGGTCGAGGTGGGCCGGATGAGCCCCCGGCGGGGCGGGACCGGCCGGACCTCCCGCCGGGTGGTGGCCCGGACGGCCAGGGCACGCCAGCGCGGCGGCTCGACGGTCAGGCCGCAGGCGTCCATGGTCGAGGAGTACGAGGCCAGCAGGCGGGCCACCGACAGCGGCAGCCCGACCGTGGACCAGTACGCCGCGGGGTGAGCGTGCCGGACGTAGGCCGCACCGCCTATCGCGGCGAGCGACCCACCCAGCTCGGCCACCGTCCCCAGGTCCGTCACGGCGATCAGCCCGCCTGAGTCATCGGGAAGGCACCGGGGGCAACGGCAGTGGCCCGGTAGGCGATGCCGTGCCGCTGCTGCCCGTTGAACACGCTTTCCCAAGGCCGGGCCACCAACCCCGGCAGGGCGACCGGAGCGCCGACGGTCAGTCCTTCCGATACCCCGCTCTCGGGGACGGTGACCTGGATCAGCGACGACTCGCCCTCGTCGATGTAGACGACGCCGACGGTCATCAGGGCCTCACCACTCACGGCATCCTTGGCGATCTCACCGGTCTGCCGGTCACGCACCTTCGGTGCCGGCGCTTCGGTCAGCAGGATCGTGGCGGTCGAGGCGTCAACGCGGATCACACGCACAGAGATGTCTCCTTCTGAGTCGATCAACTGTCACCTGACAAGTTGACTTAGCAAGTCCGAAGTTAGGGATGCCAAGTTGACTTGTCAAGCTAGTTGCGAGGGCGAGTTGAGGGGACGTCAGGGCAGCTCAGTTCAAGCGGTAGGTGTCTTCCAGTTCCTGCCCATCGGCAGGCAGGAGCACGTCAGAAACCTGGAGTGCCTGGCCGGATGCATCGCAGGCGATGACAAGAACGCTCAGGACGGGGACGCCGTCCGGGAGTCCCAGCAACCCAGCTTCGGCAGCGTCGGGCAGTCTGGCGGACACCCGCTCCGTGACATGGTCGAAGCGAACCTTCTTACGCGTCTCCAGGTGCTCGCGCACACCGGATGCCAACGCGTCACCGCTTGCCAGATCGGTGCCGTCGACCAGGCCGGCGGGGAAGTACGACGAGACCAGCTCGACCACTTCGCCACCCTCCTCGACCAGGAGCCGCCGACGGAGCACCTTGGCGCTTTTGGGCAGCCCGAGAGCTGAGGCCACACGCGGCGGGACCGCCACTTCCCCGACATCGACCAGGCGCCCATGGGTCTGCGACTCGTCACGCGTCAGGGCGTCGAGCCCGCGCCGATCCTTGCTCTCGACGACCGCGGGACGTCCGCGCACGATCGTCCCGTACCCCTGCCGGGACTCCAGCCAGCCGTCCCGCTTCAGCAGCTCCAGCGCTCGCACGACCGTGGGGCGCGACATCCCGAACGCCTGCACCAACTGGTTCTCACTGGGAACCCGCGCGCCAGGCGCGTACGTGCCGTCCTCGATGCGACGTTGGATCGTCTGCGCGAGGCGCACGTACTTGGGTGCCTCCACTTCATACGCCATGAACGCCGCCGCCTGTCGAGAATGGCCAAGTCAACCAGTCAACCAGACTAGCGACTATGCCCGTGCGGCAGTAGAAGGGGGGCAGGGTGGGCTCATGAAGGCCAGGCATCGGCCATCACGAAGGAGACGACCGTTCCCCCGAAGCGGCTCGGTCCGGAGTGCCAGGACTCGGCGATGGAGTCGACCAGGAGCAGACCGCGCCCATGCGCGTCGTCCGCGTCCGGCCGGCGGAGACGCACATTCGCCGGAAATCCGGGGTTGTGCACTTCCACCCGCAGCGAAGTTCCCTCCCGGAACCACTCCACCCGTACGAGCCACTCCTCGTCCGACCGTCCGTAGCAGAGCGCGTTGGTCACCAGCTCCGAGATCATCAGCGTGCAGTCGTCGACCGAGCAGAGCGGGTTGTACGGGGCGATGAACTTGCGGAACCAGCGCCGGGCCCTGGGTACGGACTCCGGCGTCGGCTGCAAGGTCATCGCCCCGAGCCGCGGCGAGTCCTCGCAGGGGTAGAGGTCGATCATGTAGGTCATCCGTGCTCACTCCTTGCCGCTGCCGTCGCAGTCGAGGCAGCGCCGTTTCGATGTGGCACGAGTCCGGTCATCGGCCGTGGCCAGAGCCACCTCCGTGCGCGAACCGACGCGTTTCCAGCCGCGCCCCCGGCATCCCCGGCAAGCTAAGCGCGTGCCCTGATCCGGCCGCTGACTCGTCACGCCGTGCCCCCTTCTCCTCAGTGGCCTTAGCCACTTACTGGATGGTGGCATTAGCCACTTTGACCGCGCAAGCCGTTCGCGCGAAGTGACCTGCAATCAGGTGAGGGGGTACCCCTGCTCGAACGCCCAGCGGCGCGGCGGGTAAGTGGCCTCGGCGAACTCCAGCGGCCGGTCCTGAAGGTCATAGACCACGTGATGGACGACCAACACGGCCGACCCAGCGTCCAGTTGCAGGTCCGAGGCCTCCTCATCGGTGGCGCCCCGGGCGCACATACGGTCCTCGGCGTAACTGCCCTTGCGCCCTGTCATCGTCTCGACATACATCAGGGTCCCCTCCTGGATGCGCTCAGGCTCCATGAGCCTGGGCGCACGCTGACCGACGTCAGGCGCGAACCAGGAAGTGGACAGGGTGATCGGACCGCCCTGATTGTTGGTCACCCGTCGGCGATGCACCGCCCGACGGTCCCTCGTCAGCCCCAGGGCCTCGGCGACGTGATCGGGCGCGTCCAGCCAGCCGGCGGACGTGATGACCGCGTACTCGCCGGGGGTGTAGATCTTCCCGGTCTGGCGAGCGCGGCCGTACAACTCCCGTGCTCGCCGGTTCACTTCGAGACTGCGCACGTAGGTACCCGAGCCCTGGCGCTTCTCGACGAGCCCCTGATGGCTCAACGCCTCCAGCGACCGGGCCGCCGTAGGCCGGGACACCTTCCAGTCGGCAGCCAGCTGCCGTTCCGAGGGAACTTCGTCCCCTGCCCGTAGGTCGCCTCGAAGGATCTGATCGCGGATGTAGTGGGCGATCTGGAGATACTTCGGTTGAGCCTCCTCGATCTGCGGCATGTGCCCTCCTCGTCCAAGTGGCTATGGCCTCTGGCCACTATAGGGTGAGTGGCTAGGCCCCCAACCCGTAATGTTGAGCACATGACGCGGTTGATCGTCGCAGCAGGAGGAGGTGGCGACGCAGTCGCCGCCGCAATGCTTCACGCCGCCCTGTACGGCGACGACGACCAGGCGGTGATCCTCACCTATGCCTGGGACCGTCTCCTGATCGACCCGATCCCGGGCCCGCGAGGAGCGGACAACTTCACGGGGCTCGAGCCGGTCACTCGCTCCGTCTGGTCGGTGCCGACCACGGCCGAGCCGATCGCACCGGCAGGCTCCACACTCCCCCGACTCGCGGCAGAGCTCCCGCACAACGTCGCCCTGCTCGACCCGCACCACGGCGCCGAGGGCATCACACGCCAGCTCGAAGAGCTGATCGACCACCTGGCCCCCGCGTCGATCGATCTGCTGGACGTGGGCGGCGACATCCTCGCCCACGGCGACGAGCCCACGCTCAAGAGCCCGCTCGCCGACGCCCTCACACTCGCCGCCTGCTGCCAGGTCAACGCCCCGATCCGCTTGCTGGTCGCAGGCCCGGGACTGGACGGTGAAGTCCCGCCCGACGACTTGCGCCCCCTCTTCGGGCCCCTCGTCCACAGCTTCACAGCACAGGACGTGGAGTCGGTCGGCAGCGTCCTGGAGTGGCACCCCTCCGAGGCCACAGCGATGCTCGCTGCGACGGCCCGGGGAGCCCGCGGCATCTGCGAGATCCGGGACGCCGGCTTCGCCGTACCCCTCACTGACGAGGGGCCTACGGTCCACGAAGTCGACTTGGACGACGCCATCAGCCGCAACACCCTGGCCCGCGCCATCATGACGACGGCCACCCTGGACGAGACCGAGGCGTACAGTCGCGAGATCTGCGGCTTCTCAGAAATCGACTACGAGCGCAACAAGGCGGCATGGCTCACCGAGCAGCCACCGACGAAGCTCGACCCTGACGACGTGCTGTCCCGGCTCGACCAGTTCCAGCGTGAGGCCCGAGCCCGCGGAGTCACCCACACGACCTTCCGCCACATCACCGAGGCCCTGAACCTCAGCGGCTCTCACCGCGGTGAGCTGCGCCAACTCCTCATCAGGAGCTGCCCAGAACAGTACGCGGCGCCCTTGTGGCGCATCCCTGCCGCCGACTGAGTTACAACCTTCTTTACGGGTTCAAGGCGGCTCGCTCCGCTCACCGCGCGCGGCCCGGCCCCCGGCCGGGCCTGCGCTCCTGTCTCCGCCCCGCTCCAGCCCGGCCGGCGCCCGTGCCGCGCTCAGGCCCCCGGGGGGCGAGCAGTGGACGGTTCGCCCACGCCAGAGCGCGTGACACAGACCAACTCCCTCCGGCGCACATAGGAAGATCCGCACACTGCACGAGCACCTAGACAAGGCGATCTTCGCGGCATACGGATGGGATAGCGGCGCCCTCACTGATGCGGACATCATCCAGCGACTCATTCAGATGAACGCGGATATTAGTGCCGGCAGGCTCCCCTATGATCCGTTTGATTCGGCGCCCGGGAGCACCGTTCGCTTGTTCTGGCTGAGTGATGCGGTTCGAGCAAAGTCAAAAGGGCAAATCTTCATCGCCATGCCATGTGAGCCTTTCTCCAGTGCTCACATGGTTCGCTACGGCGACGTCCCAATCTTCATCAGCCCGGGTTCTGGGCTGACCAAAGAGGAGAGCCGAAATCCAGACTTCCTCGTCAACCACCTGAACGACCCTACCGAGTCCTGAGTATGTCACTGGACTACGTCGGGACAGGTATAGATCAGATGTCGCTGTAGCAGTTGTAAGCCACGCTGGGTCGAATCGGATCCGGAAGGTCAGGCTCTCGCGCTTACAGTGGAGGTACGGATCTCGGTTGGGAATTCCGATGAGTGGCTGAGGCGGAAGGGTTGGCGTGTTTCGGCCTCGCATCGGATGGTTGAAGGAGACGAGAGTTTCCCGCTTGAAATCGTCTTGTCCAAGCTCCCCGATGGGCCAGGCGTTGGCATGCCAGCTCTCGAATATTGCTTGAACCTGAGCCAGGAACATGCCAATACGCATGCCTTGAGTGTGGAAACCGTGGCAGCCGTCGAGGCCAACTCGCGCGGCCGCCTCATAGATGGCATGTCCACCAGGAAGTAAGGGGATCCGCGGAAGGTTAACGTAGTCGACGGTGCGAAAGCGTGCATGCCAGCTCCGCCCCGCTTGCCTGATACCAGCAGCCCAGGTCTCTTGGGATGCCTTGATCTGACGCAACCTATCAATATCGAATTTCGTTTCATCCTTATCAATAAGATCATGACAGTTTGGACATAGTTGCAGCAAATTTTCAGCCGCATTTCGCTGATACAAGGGCATCTTCGGTTCAGCCCGCGGCCCACTATCGCTTAGCGCAACGATATGTGCTATTTGGGCGGTAGGATTTGACCCTTGAACCCCGGGATCCAGCTCTTGCCGACACATTTGACACATGCCCAACGCTAGACGCCATAGGAGCCGTTTAACGCTTCCGGTTACCTCAGGCCCTCGCCGACCCGCCATATATCCCCTTTTCTTTCTTCCCTGAGGTACGCAGTTCACCGTGATAGTAGGACCGCCGCATGACTGAGCGCCGCCTGTCGAGGTAGGCGACGCCTCGCGCCAGCCGGCTACTACTCGGCGGGCGACTCGAGCGTTGCCGGAGCGCGGGTGGGCCAATTCGCCGTCAGCGAGAGTGCCAGCTTGCTAAGCACGTCGGCGAGCGAACCGCGCTCGAACTGCCCGGCGCTAGACGGGTTCGACCAGATCTTCCCCCAACCCGGGCCGCTCAGCATGGACGCCTCTTCCTGGGAAACGGCCTGCGGCTGATCAGTGCGGAGGATGTACAGGGGTGATGAGGGGTTCGTCGTGTTCAACAACACCCTGACTTCCCAGGCCGTCACCGCGCGGCTTACCTGCATCTGCGCCAGGGCCGCTGTACCGCTCAGCAACCACCGGGTCGTGGCCGTACACCATACGTGATCACCGATCCTGTAGGCGCTGACGTCCTTCACGGACTCCAGCTTGGCATCCGGCTGCATGAGCCAGCCCAGGGACACGGTCCGGCCGCCGTCCCCGACTGGCTCCCCGCTCAGTTCCAAGCCCGGGTGCACCGTGCACAACATGAAGTTGGCTGCCATCGGATCGCCGGTGCTCGGGAGGAATCGCATGTCCTCCCATGCTTCGTGGGCGATGAGCGTCTGGTTGTCGACGAGGATTGCGCGCAGCCCGTCCTCGTTGACCTCGGTCTCGTCGGTGAACTTCTTCACGACGTCATCCAGTGACGTGTAGTGCACGAACCGATCGCCGAGGTCCCGGACGTCCCGGTCCATCGGGTACTGGTAGGAGCCGGGGCTGCCATCTCCGAAGTCGGTGGTGTTTCGGCTGACGAAATAGACCGTCTCGTCTACGTGGTTGCGGGCGTACTCCACCGCCGTCAGCCAGATGGAGACGTCCCGAGCCCCCACCTTTTCGGGCTTGTCCTGGCCCTTGACGGACACGCGCTTGCACGGAGCCAGAGCGTTCGCCTCTCTGAACAGGGACTCCTGTAGGACGCCTTCGCTCACGGGCAGCACGACCACCAGTTCCGCGAACTCCTTCCGCCAGTGCTCGCGTACACGCTCCAGGTCCAGTGACGGCAGGTTCTGCGGCAGCCGCCACGGAGTGTCCCCCTGCAACGCGTCGAGGGCCGCTCTCGCGGCGGCGTGCTTGTCCCGGTAAGCGATGGCCTTTTGGGCGGCGAGTTCCTCCATCACCGTCCAGGGGACCGCCACCTCCTCAACCCCTGCCGCGCGGATCGTTCTGATGAGGTCAGCGTTCGCGTGCCTGAGCGTCGTGCGGAACAAGATGCTGGTGTCCAGGATGATCAAGGCTGCCCCCCCGGCTTGTGTGATCTTTAGTGGAGGACAAGCCTGCCAGGACCGCTGAGATGTCGTCACGGTATTTCGATCACGCCCCCGTCCTTCTCCCCGCCGTCGCATAATTGCCCAACTCCGCCGGCACGTGAGACCCAGCGACAACCGCACCCGCCTGGTCATAGATGAGCAGGTCGAGGCGGCCGCCAGGGCGGGGCTCCACCAAGAGCAGCGACGGCCCCACCGACCTAGGTCAAGCCTTCGCCCAAGTTGCATCGGGACGAAGCGGTCGCGCCGTGCCCACCCCGCCCATCACGCAGACGGCTTGAGCATGGCCACAAAGCCGGCAGCGTGGCTGAGGCCGGTGGGGCTGTAGCGAGACACACGCGCACCTGACCGGTCGGCGTGCCCGCCGTCGTGGCTGACTTTCGTCGGCTGAGGCACAGACGATCTCCGGGACGAGGTGCGTCCTCACGGGTGGAGGAGGTGCGTCCTCACGGGTGGAGGGCGACTGCAGCCTTGACTCGGTCATTGAAACTCCAGCCCAAAGCCGCTCCACCGACCGCAACCTCTGCCTGCAGCATCAGCACCTAGGCGAACCCCTGCGCCAGCTAAGATGCACTAGCCCCTCATCGACTAGCACCGACCCTGGGAGGTTGGCTGATGGCCAACAAGGCGAGCGCCGCGGCGGAAGCAGGCATTGGCGCTGATGTCGTCGTCTCCAAGCCGGGATATCTTGAAGACTACCTGACGGGCGAACCGGTACTTGATCGACCCGAGGAGCGAGTCCGCCAAGTACACCTGAGGCGCCTCGTCGAGGAGTACGGGTACCCGAAGCGCCACATGCGCACGGAATTCGAGATCCGGAAAGGGTCGAAGCTGATCGGCCCAGCCGATATCGCAATTTTTCACTCAGATGTACACGAGCAGAGCAATCTCTACATTGTTGTAGAAAATAAGCGCCAAGATTCCAAGGACGGCGTCGACCAGCTAACTTCTTATATGAGCCCGACTAAGGCGCCATTCGGAGTCTGGTTCAATGGAACGAGCACCAAGTGCTTCAGCTCACACACAGAAGCCCCTTACTTCCGACGCATCCCAGACATTCCGAAATACGGCCAGACGCTTGCAGAGGTAGGACGCTACAAGAAATCTGACCTTGAGCCTGCAACGGAACTCCGGTCGATCTTCGAAAGTGTCCACAATTACATCTTCGCAAACCAGGGGCTCCTGAAAGACGCCACCTTCAAAGAGATCCTCAAGCTGCTCTTCCTTAAGCTGGCCGATGAGAAGTCGGCGAAGGCTGAATGCGACTTTTCCATCACGGACGATGAGCTCACGAATCTGATCGAGGGTAAAAATACGTCCTTCATTGCTCGTATCGCTAAGCTGTTTTCTCGCGTCAAGAACGAATACCGGGATGTTTTCGACAGCTCGGAGGAGATTCGCCTCAACGACGACTGCCTGGCATACGCCGTATCAGCACTTCAAAAGATTTCGCTGACGCGCACAGAAGCCGATATCAAGGGCGTTGCTTTCCAAACCTTTGTTGGGGCTTACCAACGTGGAGACCGCGGCGAGTTCTTCACGCCGGCTCCGATCCTGCAGATGTGCATCAAGATGCTTAATCCGCGAGATGACGAGTTCATCATCGACCCGGCCTGCGGATCCGGTGGCTTCTTGGTAGAAGCTCTGCGGCACGTCATGTCGAGGATAACGACTGCACGTCCCGACATGACGGAGGGGGAACGTCGGGATGCAGGACTGAGGTATGCGCGCACTTACCTGCGCGGGATCGACTTCAACCCTGACTTGGCCAAAGTCGCTAAGATGTACATGGTCCTCTATGACGATGGCCACACGGGAATCGTCAACGCAGACTCACTGCTGCCAAGTAGTCGACTCAACACTCAAGCTCTATCTTCAGGTGCAGGTGAAATTCGAGACGGCCTCTTCGACGTAGTCGTAACGAACCCACCGTTCGGCACAAAGGGCAAGATTACAAGTAAAGAGAAGCTTTCCGAGTACCTGCTCGGGCGAAACTGGACGAAGCAAGGGGATCGCTTCGTGCCTTCTTCTAAGTTGCGCCCAGGCGGACAAACCCCGGAGATCCTTTTCATCGAAAGGTGCGTTCAGCTACTCCACCCCGGCGGACGCTTGGCCTTGGTCCTTCCTGATGGAATCTTGACCAACACCAGTCTTCGTTATGTTCGCGACTACATCGTCGATCATCTCCAGATCTTTGCTGTCGTTTCCCTGCCCGACGGCACGTTCCGGCAGTCCGGAGTGAACCCGAAGACCTCAGTGATTTTTGGGATCAAGAAGGAAAAGCAAGACGACTCCAACGAAGACCGAGTGTTCATGGCGGAGCTGGATCGGATTGGCTACGACCTGATCAAAAAGACCGCCCCTCTACTCTTTTTGCGCGGTGAAGAGGGAGACGTCCTAAGGGATGGAAGCGGCAGGCCCATGATCGATACTGAAATTCCTCAGCTTCTCAAGGAATTCGAACGCTTCAAGGTGAGCGAAGGGCTGCCCTTCTAGTGTTTACATCTATCGCTTCAGGTATTGATCCTGCCGATCGCATGGATCCCGCATACTACTCGCCCTCTGCTCTGTCAAGCGATCAGTGGCTAACAGACAACGCTCAGCGGCTAGATTTTTCACATCTCTCCACTCGTGCCACCATCCATGCCAGTGCCTTTTACGAAGGTCTGGTGGAACGGTATACAGATTCTGGTGTGCCGTTCGTTCGTGTCGGTGACGTGCGTGATGGGTCGCTGGATGACTCAGATCTTGTCTACCTTCCTTACGACGTCGCTGTCAGCACAGACGGCCTGACGGCGATTAACGGCCCTCTGGCACTCGTCACTAAGGGTGGATCCGTCGGTAACGTGGGTGCCGTCGATTCCACGGATCTCCTGGCGCTCTCCCGTGACGTAATGGCGCTCAAGCCTCGGGCCCATGAGGACCTGAGCCTTCTACTCTTCTACCTCGCAAGTTCTGTGGGACGCTCGCTACTCCTCCGCGGCGCCTCGCGTCAGGTTCAAGCACACCTGACTGTGGAGCGCCTAAAGACGCTCCCCATTCCCCATCTATCCTCCAGCCAACTGGCTACGCTTCAAAACAACTATGACTCCCTCGTTAAGGCTCGTAAGGAATACGATAGAGCCAAGAGCGAGCTGGCGGAGCTCATCGAAACTTCCGATCCGTTCGTTCGGAACTCTCAGCGCCACCTCTTCTACACGTTCAATGCAATGGAAGATCTGCGGCGCAGGATGGACCCAGAGCATCATCGGCCGAGCCAAGCAAAAGCACGTGACGAAGCGATAAGGCAGGGATGGCGAAGCCTAGGCGACATCTCCTACATCAACCAGAAGTCTTGGGTTTGGGATAGAGAGAAGGACACTGACAGCCGGCTCGTCGAATACGTTGCACTCTCATCGGTACAGGAGGGTTCCGGGCGTATCAACAAGGCGACGACTCAACGTGTCTGGCAGACGCCATCTCGAGCTAAGTGGCGCTGCCACCCAGGGCACGTTCTTGCACCATCATTGGTTGAAAGCCTGAAGCGTGTAGCTCTAGTCTCCGAAGCAGAGTCCGAAAGTATTGCTTCAAGCGGTTTTCACGTACTTTCACTTCCCTCCATCGATGAGGCACGGTTTGTCGCCGCCTACCTCCTGTCCAAGGGGGCGCATGAACAGATCCTGCGAAGTGGGACCGGTGTACGTTTCAGGTCTTACAACACAGTGGAACTGGCGCGGCTACTGATCCCGCCGAAAGAGAGCGTCGCAGAAATTTCTCAAGCTTTCAGGTCCGTGGAAGCACACGCGCGAAATCTCGACGCTGTTTGGGCGAGTGGAGTGATGTCTCTTGAGAACATGCTGGGGATGCCGTCAGCTACGCCGATCAGCGGACCGGAAGAACCGAACCCGGCTGAATAGGTGCTAGGCCAGAGGCTACGCCGAAACCCACAAAATGATGTCGACTTGACCCCATTCCTTCGTCACCCTGAAGGGCAAGTCAAGTCCCTGATCAAACCCTCCCTTAGTCATGGCGTAAGCCCATGCGGGACTATTGATCAATTTATTTGCTTTGTGGGTTGCGCGTTCGACAACTCCCGGCGGCGTTGATGGTTCTGTCAACGCCGCCAGCTACCCCCTACTAGACCGGGCGGAAGGCGCCGGGCCGCTCAAATGTGACGGACCTGCTCACGAAGTTCTTGGAGGACACGCCCGCTTGGGACGTGGATGTACTTGCCCCAACCGTTGATTTCACTGCCGGTCTGCGCCTTCAACGCCGGCGACGGCTTTTGGAACGCTCGACCGTCCGGCAGTTCCACCCAGCCGTCAGCAGTGATCGTAGCCTCGTGGGTCTGCTGGCGTCGGGGTTGGTGGTGCCGCAGCTTATCTCCGGGGGCAGCCAGGCCGGCTTCGATGATGGGCAACAAATCGCCAGCCCTGCGGACAGCAGTCTTTCCGGTGGACAAGTCCTCGTCGCTCAGAAGCAGACGGCGGAGCACGGTGTTCGGTGTGTCCACCAGGGGCTCGCTGTGACGCTGCAAGAACGCGAAAACGTCGTCGTCGATCTCGATAGATCGATTAGACATGGACGGCCTCCTACTTCAAGCTTTGAACTTTGGAGTCTGGCAGACTGGCAGCTTGAAGTGCAAGGGGAGCGGCGGACAGGGGTAGAGGTAGGCTCCGTGGACCATCTGTGGACTGATCTCGCCCCACTGAGCCTCCACAGCCTCCTCACCAGCAGCGTTGCCCGGTAGCCGAACGGCCTCCGGAGCCGTGTGCGCAGGTTCGAATCCTGCCGGGGGCACTTCGCCTCAACCAGCACAATGATGCGGTTGACCAGCGCAGATGCCAAGCATGAAGAGCGGGAACCAGTTTCACTGGGTCTCGCTCTTTGTCGTTGGTCCACGCTGATCGCGATAGCCCTGCGATAGAGGGGTCGGGCGATCAGCGACGGACTCACGTCTGTCTGCCACGCATCCAAGCCGCCTCTCCCTAAAAACCTCGGCGCAACGTGCAGACGGACGGCTTACCTCGCCACGGTTCAACACCAGAGCGAGGGGGATGAAGGCAGATGCGGGCCCGCAGCATGTGGCAGCGCTTTTCTCTAGGCACAAAAGCAGCCATCGATCAGGCACTGTATGCAACAAGTGGAATGCCAGAGGAGACCCTTGCCTTGTACTCACGCTGGTGGCAGCTAGAGACTTACCTACGCTCTGATCTACGTGGAACTTCGATCGTTTCACGGCGTAGATTGGGTGAACCACATCGGCCAGAGCGCGACAACCAGATAACAGAGAGACGAGTCTCTCAAGTACATGGCCACTGCGGACTGGGAAGATCCGCTGAGCTATCTCGACGTCGGGAAGCTCTTTCCGTTACTTGAGGCGCCTCACTCGGGCGGAGCCCCGCGAAGTACATGACCGCGTAGAAGCCCACCAGCCGCAGGCCCCCCTTGCGGCCCCATGTCCCGACGTAGGAGACCTCGGCGAATAGTTGAGCAGCCTGCGTCTTGTTCACGTGAACACGGGGGCCCACACGGTCCGATGAGGCACTTTTCACCTTCTTGATGGCGGTGAGTGGGTTTTCCGTCAGAAGCCTGCGCTCGATGACGTATTCGACCGCCGTGTTGAGCGTGCGCCGACGCCGACGGGAGGTGTCCCCTGCCGCGGAGGGCCGTCCAGCTTGAAGGGGATCCGATACTGAACATGGCGAAGGATCTTCAGGTCTTCCAGGGAGGAGACGAGAAGCGATTTCTTGGAGATCCACCCGTAGGCGTCGTCAAGCTCCTCCGGCGGGTCAAGTTCGGAGTTCTTCGGGATGACCACCCACCGGAAGGCGGGACGTAGCTCTTCCAGTGACGGCATTTTCTGCTCCTGCTCCGCCAGAGCCAGCGTCACAGTGGCGAGCCCGACCGCTATTCCCTCACGGGTCTTACAACGGCTACAGTGACCGCTGTGGCTCACGAGCGGGCGAGTCACCCAGGCTGCGCAGCGCGTTCGTGATTCAGGCGGTCAGGGCATGCTCCCCAGCCTTCCGATGCGGATTCCGACGCCGACTGAAAGTTGAGCACTGGACCGCTACGTTCTAGCCCGGCGCTCATATATCGCTCGCTGTACGACCAGCGCGGCCGCCGCGAGGTCCTCATGCTCCCAGAAGCGCAGCACAAGCCACCCTTCTGCGGCGAGGCGCTCCGTGGTGTCCAGGTCGCGCTCGCGGTTGCGACGGACCTTCGCCTGCCAGTAATCGGAGTTCCTGGCGGCCTTCGTGTGATGTTCGGGACAGCCGTGCCAGAAGCAACCGTCGAGGAACACGGCTACCTTCTGTCGTGGGAAGACCAGGTCGGCGGTGCGCCGCAGAGTCGGGATAGGTCGGGTCGCGACCCGATACCGGAGCCCAAGCGCGTGCACGGCCCGGCGCAAGACGAGCTCCGGCCGGGTGTCCCGGCTCCGATTCGCCTGCATGCTCGCCCTCGTACCGGGAGTCGATGCCCACGATTCACGCGATTCACTCACGCAGACGAGTATGGCGCTTCTCCCGCACTCCCCCCCTCAGCACGCTCGGCAGGTCCGTGCCTGGGGGCGAAAACCGGCGACAGTAACGGGGATCACTGTCAGTGGCCCGAGTTACGTTGACGACCGAATGACCGCGGCCGCGCCTGCAAGAAGCAGCGCGCAACGCGTGCCATCGGGCGAGGGGTATCGGGAGCAGGATCATGAACGACCGAACGTCTACGACGGTCGACAGGACGTACGTCGGCCAGGGCCCCGGAGGAGTAGGACTGGACGGTGATCACAACCGCTCGGGGGCATCCGGAACGGAGGCAGCGACCTGCGCCGAGGCGGCCCATCCGGACGCGCCTGTTCTCACATCGGAGGGCGCTCCCCCTCGCGCGGGCTTCTCCCCACCGATCGAAGAGGATCAGGAGCGGTGCCTTAGGATCCGGAGGGTGACACTCGCGCCCGCAACACCCACTGTGCCCGCTCCTGCCGCGTCGCCCGAGCAACCGGCCACGCCGACCCTCGCCGTCGCTGAGTTCTTCGCGGGCATCGGGCTCGCACGGCTGGGTCTGGAGAAGGCCGGCCTGCGGGTCACCTGGGCGAACGACATGTCGTCCGACAAACACGACATGTACAGTGCACACTTCGCAGATCAGCGCGACCATTATGTACTGAGCGACATCAAAAAGCTCGCTGAGGCTGGAGACGCTCCCGGCCTGCCGCGGGACCTCGGTCTCGCCTGGGCTTCCTTCCCTTGCACTGACCTCTCCCTCGCCGGTGGCCGGAAGGGGCTAGCGGGCAAGCACTCGGGCACGTTTTACGACTTCATGCAGATCCTCGCCGATCTGGGCAGTCACCGACCTCCGGTGGTCGCCTTGGAGAACGTCAACGGTTTCGCGACCAGCCACGGCGGCAAGGACCTCCAGACAGCAGTGCAGGCGCTCAATGGTCTCGGCTACTCGGTAGACGTTCTGACCCTCGATGCGCGTAGCTGGGTTCCGCAATCCCGACCTCGCCTCTTCATCGTCGGCGCCATGCAAACGCCGGAGGAGGAGGCCCCTGACAGTCGCAACTTCTTCCTGCGCCCAGCATGGCTGAATCACTTGTTCGAGAGCGATGAACTGATCACTCACCGGGCCGCTCTTCCCAGCCCGCCGCCGCATCGCTCCGAGGGTTGGACAGAGCTCATCAAGAAGAATCCGCCGGTGGCGGAGGACCTCTGGTGGGACGACCTGCAACGGAAAAAGTTCGAATCTGAGCTCTCCAGCGTCCAGCGCAAACGCGTCGAGAAGCTTCAGGACAGCGGATCGGTCGTATACCGGACGGCGTACCGCCGGACGCGCAATGGCGTGCCAGCCTGGGAGATCCGTGCTGACGATGTCGCCGGCTGCCTCCGCACAACGGGCGGCGGGTCCTCCAAGCAAGCCGTGGTACGGATCGCCCCAGACGGCCTGCGGGTTCGCTGGATGACGCCGCGTGAATATGCCTGTTTGATGGGTGCGGACGACTACACGCTCCCCAAACGGACGAACCAGGCTCTCATGGGCTTCGGCGACGCCGTCTGCGTGAACGCGGTGGCCTGGTTGGGGGAGCACTACCTGCGGCCGCTCATCGAAGGGGCTTCCAAGCGCTGACTCGAGGCAGTTGATCGGAACCGTGGGGCCCCGACTCTGACAAGAGTCGGGGCCCACGCTTTCAGAGTTGGTTGCGCGCAACCGCGAAGCCCGGCCGGACGAAGGACGGATCCGGTTCCAGCGTGCTCGACCGCCATGCGTCCGGTGGCGGAGTGATGAGCGCTGAGTCCTCCCACCGGAATACGGAAGAATTCGCGGGCACGAGGTCCCGCAACGCCGAGGCGGGCAGCTCGCGTATGTGGCTGACGTCCGCAGCCGTGATCGGGTCGGCGACGAACGCACTCGCCTCGAAGACCACCTGGACCAGACACCAGGCGTCGCCCCGCCGGACGCTCGTGTCGAACTCGTGGCGGGAGAGGTGGAAGCGCGACAGGGTCTTCGGCCCGGCCGCCTTCACCTCGAGGAATCGGACGGGCCCCTCGGGCACGTCCACGTCGTACCCGTAGCCGTCGGAGATCCGGGCGACATGCAAGGGCTCCTTGCCCGCCGCACGCAGCGCCGCGACGACGATCTCCTCCGCGGCGTCGCCGATCTCCTTGGCCAGATCCGCGCCGTCAGGATCGCCGACGAGCTGGCAAGCCTCCACCAGGACATCGTCGAGGCCATCCTCCAGCCAACCGAGAGCGTCGAGGTCCGGCTGAGGAATGTAGACGCGCTCGACACCTTCCGTGCTCACGGCGACCCGCAACCACGCCGGAGGCTGGGAGGCCAGCAACGCGACCGCCGCATGACGCATCGCATGCTGGGCTCCCACTTTCGACGCCGCCACGGCGGCGAGCGAGCGCGCCACCCTTATGTCTCCCTCCTCGCCCAGCGACGCGAGCCCTGAACGGACCAGCGCCCGCGCCGGCGACCACAGATCGGTCGCCGCCGTCATATAGGAGCCGTGGAGCAACGCGGCACTCACCCACTCGTCGACGCCTCTACGTGGTGCGAGTCTCGCCACGCGGGCGAGATGGAGCACGGCGAAGACGACGCCGTGCCGGGGGAGCAGATCCACAGGCCCCCCTCAGTGGCGCAGCATGGCCGCGATGATTTGCATGTCGTCCTCCACGGCGGCCGCCCCGCCGACGTGTTCGTCAGGCTCGGGAAGTGAAACGCGCACCAAACCCGGGTCGTTCATCAGCTTGGCCATGGCTTCGATCTTGTCCCGCAGCCGTCCGTCCACGGTCTCATCGATCGTGTCCTGGCTGAGCAGAAGCGTGAACTGGGTGAGGGTGCCCTCGGCAAGGCCAATACGGTGGATGCGGTCCTGGCTCTGCAAGTAGTGACCGGCGTTGAACGTCCGGTCCAGGTAGACCGCATGATGGCACCAATGCTGGAGGCTGACACCCTCGCCGCAGGCAGCAGGGTTGGCCAACAGGACCTGACACGACGGGTCGTTGCGGAACCGGTCGAACTCAGCCTCCCTGGTCACCGCGCCCGCCGGCGGATTCCCGTCCGCGGAAGGGATACCACCGTGCACCACTGCGGGCTCGTACTCCTTCAGGAAGGTGCGCAGGATCTTCAGGTTGCGGACGAACGTCGACCAGACGAGGACCTTCTGGCCACGCGCCGCCTCCTGCGCGACGATCTCCCGGACGCGTTCGTACTTCCACGGGACCTCGTGCGCCCGGTACTGCTGGAGCAATCGCACCAAGGGCTCGTCGCCCTTCACCTCCAAAGGCGGGTGAAGGAAACTGTCCTCGTCGTCCCTGTCGGAGCCAGCCACGAGCAGCGCCGGGTTGGTGGCCGCCTCCAGCAGGTACATCATGATCCGGCCGAGCCGGTCGAAGTTCCGGCGCTCCTTGACGGCCAGCGCGAACTCCCCTCGATACCGCCCGACGAGCGCTTCGTAGATCGCCCGCTGGATCGGCCGCATCTCCATAACCTCGGGGATGATCTTCGTTTCCGGCAACTCCAGGCGCGCCTTCGGCGTCCGGACGAAGTACTTCGAAATGGCGTTGCCGGTGTCGCGGACCACGTCCTCGTCGCGGCCGTTGCGCTCGTTGTAGGCGCTCTCCGGGAGGATCTTGCGGTCCTGGCCCGGATAGAGGAACCGCACCGGGGCGACGAGATCGTGCGCACCCTGAGGAGCAGGCGTCCCAGTGAGCACGTCGCGGCGGCGCGCCGCATACGCCAGGTCGAGCACAGCGCGCCCGTGCACGCCGCCCGAACCCCGCTTGATCCGGTGCGCCTCGTCCAGAACGACCTGAGTGGGACGACGTACCACGAAGTCCCTGATCCGGTCGTAGTCGCTCGCCGCCCGGTTGTAGTTCGTCAGCAGGATCTGCGCGCTCTTCGGGATCAAAGACGCGGAGCCGTGGTGGACGACGAGATTCGGCGCCGGATCGAGACAAGCCTCGACCTCCTCCTTCCAGGCGGAGAAAGCGGCGATGGGCGCGATCACCAACAGCTGCTCGACCTGTCCCCGGGCACGCGCCACGCAGTGGTTGGCCAGCGCCACCGTCGTCTTGCCAGCCCCGGGCACGGAGAAGTCCGCGGCGTGCGGCAGCCGTACGATCCGCGCCAAATTCTCCAGCTGGAACGGCTTCAGCGTCCTGGTGAAACCCGCGTCCACCAGTTGCTGCTCCAGGTCGGACAGGGAGACCGAGGACACGGGTGCATCCAGAGCGGCCTGCCGCTGCTTCTGGTCCGCTGCCAGCGCCTGGATCTGCTCCCGCAGCAACGGGCCGAGATCGACCTTCTGGTCATAGCGCCTGCGGACCGCTCCGATGGCGTTGAGCTCGGCGAGGAACACCTCGACCCGCACCTCGGTCCGGTCGATGGAACCGCCGACGATTCCCCTGGCGAGCGCCTCCTGGACGCTCGCCCACGCGCCGAGGCTGACCCCGGACCGCTTCTCGAGAACGACGACCGGCCTCGGGTCCTGGTACAGCTCGGCGTAGATCACGACGCTTCCCTGACCGTCCGGAGAAGCTCACCGAGCTTCTCGATCCTCGCAGAGAACTCCCTCTCGTCCCACTCGTCGTAACGGCGGGCCTTCGGCAGCGCGTCGATCGCGCGCTTCAGCTCGAGGGCGGCCTTCTCCGCACGCTCCAGCGGCGCAGTGATCTCTCTGCGGTCCTGCGTGTCTTCGGCCGCCTCCTGGGCGGCGCTCTTGACGACGGCGCGCACGCTCTTCAGCAGGTCGGTCATCTCAATCGACCCTCCGTCCGCGACCTGGACGGTCTCCTCGGGCCCCTTCGTGGCGACCAGGCGCAGAAGGTCCTCCAGCGGCTCGGAACCAGCCGGCTCGTCGTCGAGCAAAGAGTCCAAGAGGTCGTCGTCCTCGGAGGTGGGACCGGCCCCCGAGGCCTGCGGCAGGGCCTCGAGCAGCGGAGCCAGGGTGGCGTTGGTCCGCAGCTCGTCGACTACCAGCTCCGCTGCGTCCGGACGGCGCAGGTGACGCAGGTTCCGGTACTCCACGCCAGCCAGCGTGCCGAGGAAGTAGACGTCCTTGACCGCCTTCGCCTCCGTCTCGGACTTGTTTTTGATGTGCTTCGCGAGCTCCGCGAAGGCCGACTCGTTGGGGATGAAGTCGACGTACTCCCGCGTCCCGTTGGAGAGAGCCACCAGCTGGTGAACCTGCTGAATCTTCTCGTAGTAGTCGCGCACCTCCTCATGCTTGCGGTGTACGCGCTCGGCGACACGCTTGAAGTCCTTGTTCTCGCGCTCGTACAACTCTTCGATGAGCAAGGCCTCGTTGATCCATGAGTAGTCCTGCTTGAAATCCTTTGCGACCTGAAGCTCCGTCTCGAGGTCGACCAGCTCGGCAGCGGTCGCGTCCGCCGGAAGCACCAGGCACTTGACATAGCGAGCGCTCCGCACGTCGTCGTCTACGAACAGCGAACGCATTGCCGCAGAACGGCGGTTGCCGTTGATAAGGACTCCGTCGCCGGTGACGATCGCCGGCTCCTGCTGTCCCCGGGTCTTCAAGTCGCTCTTGAGGTCCTCGAAGCCCTCCTGCCTGCACAGAATCCGGTACTGGGCGTCCTGCGCCTCCTTGCCGAGAGGGTCCCGCCTGAACAGGTCATCGCGGCCGGCCTTGCGCTGCTCGCGCATCTGCTCAGCCTTGGTACGGTGATTGATGACCGAGAATCGCACCCAGGCGACCTCGAGCTCCACGACCGGCAGCTCCTTCTCGGAGCGCGGCCACGCGGGCACCGGCATGGTCTTCTGCACCCCGCTCAGGCGCGCCGCGAGGAACTGAGACCTATCCGGGTCAAGAGAAGAGAAGTGCATGCGGGATCAACTCCTGTGCGAGGTCGTGCGGGCCAGGCCATAACGCGAAACGATGTTGGTCTTGCGCTTGCCGCCGATGAAGCGGTAGCCGACGTCGCCCACGAAGAACGACGCGTGCTCCGCCGGGATGCCGAAGGCCTTCATCAGCACGGCGGGAAACACGCGCTTCTGGCCGCCGTTCCAGTTCCACTCGTTCGCGGAAGGATCCCGATCGGGCATCACGTAGACACAGGGCGGCGGCGTCTCACGCCCGTCGATCGTAACGGCGTGCTCCATCTTCGGACACAGGCGCCGGGACCCGCCGCACAACTCGTTATGGAAGATCACCCCGGCGAGCTGGTCGGGCCGCTCGTCGCTGAAGCGCTGAAAGAGCCGCTGGACACCCTTGTGAACGTGGGAGCCCGGTTCGTACTTCATGCTGTCGCACACCCACCACAAGTACGCTTCGCCAGCCCAGTCGGGCACCAACCATCTGGTGCTGCCGTGCGCCCCGTCAGGGCAACCCTTTTGGATGATGGCCACGTCCTCGGCCATCCCAGGAATCGACAAGCGATAGACGGTGTCGTCGCCATACTGAGGTTCCTCAAAGCGGGTGACCAGCCCGCTGGTCACCAGATGTCTCAGCATGCCTCGCATGAACTGTCGTCGGTCACCGACGCCAGCGCTCGAGCTTCCGCGCATCTTCTCGATCGTCGGCCCCAAGGCCTCGCGGAACTCCTCCACGGTGATGCCATGACGGGTGAGCAGAGCTTCCTCGGCCCCGAGGCTTCGGATCAACCGGGAAACCCGCTCGACGACATCGACCGGAGGAGCTCCCGCGTGACGACACGGCGCGGCTTCCTCTGCCCCCATACTTCACTTCCCCATTCCTCTAGCCAGCTGGACGTGCTCGTTCCCTGTGCTCGGTGTCGCGCGCAGGCCAGCAGACAAATCCGCCCCCCCCAAAGAGCAGGGCGAGAATCGTAGCAATGGGGTATGACAACGGTCTCGGGCCAAGGTCACCCGCTTCTCGACCGCGGCCTGGCGGATCCCCGGACTGCCGGGATCGAGCGGGTGGAACGCTACCTCGTGGACCATCCGTGGACGGAGCCCGGCCACTGCGCAGAGATCAGGCCCGGGGCCAGCACTTTGTCTGGGAGGCGAAGCGCCCTCCGGAGCCGTGTCCGAAGCGTGTTGATCTTTGAGGGCTTGACAGCAGTTCAGGGTGGGGCTCGCGGGCCGTCAAGGCGCTCTTGCGAGGTCATGCGGGCGTGCGGCGCAGTTCGTCGGGCGCGGGTGGGCTTCTTGGTTGGGCTCACTCGGTGGGGTGGTGTGGTGGTGGGGGGAGATTTCGGGGGTGGTTGTCGGAGCAGCATTCAGGGCGAGCGCCGGGGGCACTGGAGAACATGCTCCACGTGCGCTTCTCCGGTGCGGTGAAGGAGAGCCCTGTGGTCGTTCGTCGTTCAGTTGTCTCGTCTGTCGGTGCTGCTGTTCTGGCCTCGGCGTTGTTGCTGGTTTCGGGTTTGTCGGCCGAGGCTGCCGCGCCTACCGCGTGCAAGAGCTCCGCGTGCACGGGGAAGAATCCTCAGCGTGAGGGGTGCGGTTCCGGCGCCCAGGTCATCGCCAAGGTGAGCCCTGCCGGCGGTGGGCCGCAGGTGGAGCTCCGCAACTCCGCCCGGTGCAGTGCCGCCTGGGCGCGGATCCAGAAGGCGAACAGCTCCTGGCGGTTCAAGATCGAGATTCGCAAGGGGCATGCGTATATCGCGAACGCCTCGCCCTCCTACGAGGCGTACACGCCGATGGTCGGCTCCAGCAACGCCTACCGTGCGTGCGTCGAGCAGTACGACGGCCGAGGGGGCAGCTGGTCCTGCACCGGCTGGCACTGATTCACCCGCCCCGCTGCCCGTCGGCTCAGCCGAGTCCCGACAGGTTCGCGCGTCTCCGATCATGTCGGCTCCGCGGGATTTCTCGTTCCCTCGGCGCGGTCCGTCGGTAGGTCCAGTTCGGCGGCGATCGTCTTGCCTACAGGGGGGCGATCCAGGATCTCCCAGCGGCTGGCCAGGGCCTCTACGAGGAGCATGCCCCGGCCGGTTTCCGTGAGCGGCCGGGGTGTGGGGCGGGGCGTTCCCGGGGCAGAGGGACGGAGTTCGGTCCGAGTGTCGGAGACCTCGATGCGTAGGGTCCCGCCGAGGAGATCGACGGCTACCTCGAAGTCCCGGCCGGGGACGCGGCCGTGCGTCACCGCGTTGGCCGCCAGCTCCGCGATCAGCAGCGCCGCGGTGTCGGACGCCTCGCTGTCGTACGGCAGCCCCCAGGCGTCGAGTTGGTGCAGCGTGAGCCGGCGGGCGAGGCGGGCGCCCCGCGGGGTGGAGCTGAAGCGCTGGGTGAACACACGTACGGTGACGATGTCCTGGGGAGTCGCCGGGGTGGACGGTGGTGTCATGTGCCCAATGTGATGCCGGAAAGGGCGGGTTCGCCAGGGCCGCGATGCGTACTCTCCGTGGGCGTACGCGCACAGTGAGTGGACTGTACCCGACACCGTGCGTGACGATGGCCTGAGTCGGAAGCGGTACGGCGGGCGGGTGGCACGGGAGGTGGCCGACTGTGGCCCATGAGAGCACGGACGGCGGTACGGGGGCGGGTGGTACGGAGCCGGCGGCGTCGGACAGTCTGCGCACCTTCGGCGCGGTCGTCCAGGCCTTACGGGAGCACGCGGGGCTGAGCAGGGAGGAGTTCGCGGATCTGGTCGGCTTCTCCAAGCACACGGTCGCCTCCGTCGAACAGGGCCGCAGGATGCCGGACCGCGACTTCGTCGAGCGCGCCGAGCCCGCACTCGGCAACACGGGGGCGCTGCGGAAGGCCTCGCCCCATCTGTCCCGGCAGGCGGGACTTGCGAGTTGGTTCCGGCAGTGGGCCCGGTTGGAGGCTACGGCGATCAGCCTGTACACGTACGAATGCCGGGTGGTGCCCGGCTTGTTGCAGACGGAGGCTTACGCGCGGGCGGTGTCCCTGGACGTGCCACCGCTGCCCGACCCGGTGGAGCTGGAGCAGCGGATCGCGGCGCGACTGGCTCGGCAGGAGCTGCTGGCCGTCACGCGGACACCGCCGACGGCGTTCAGCTTCATCGTGGAGCAGGCGGTGCTGGAGCGGTGGACGGGTGGGGAGGAGGTGTCGCGGGAACTCTTCGACCACTTGGTGGCCTTGATCAAGCAGCACTGGAACGTGGAGTTTCAGGTGATGCCGACACGGAGGCCGTCGCATGCGGGGTTGGATGGCCCGTTGCAGTTGGCTGAGACACCCGACAATCGCTGGTTCGGCTACTCGGAGGGACAGAAGAACGGGCGCTTGATCGCCGATCCGAAGGAGATCAGCGTGCTCCAACAGCGCTATGCGAAACTGCGCTCACAGGCCCTGACGCCCGACGACTCCCTGGGCCTGCTGGAGCGAATGCGAGGAGCGCTATGAACATGTCCGGACTGGCCTGGTTCAAGAGCAGTTACAGCGGCTCCGAGGGGGACAGCTGCGTAGAGGTGGCGGCCGGCACGCGGGCGGTCCATGTGCGGGACTCCAAGGACCTGCAGAGCCCTGAGCTCGCTCTCTCCCCCACCGCGTGGAGCGACTTCATCACCTACGCCGCACAGCGCTGACTCTTCACGACAGCCGCCCCGCGTCGGTACTCCGGTGCGGGGCGCTTGGCGTCTTCTCAGGGGGCTCGGTCGGCCGTGTGGGTCAGGCGCCACGGCGGCGCAGGGTGAGCCAGGTGGGCCTCGCCGCCCTGCCGGGCTCCTCCGTGGCCCGCAGTTCCAGCAGGTCGGGGAACCGGGCGCGCAGCTCCGACTCGAGGCGGGAGTGGAGGGTGAATCCGGCGGCCGGGCAGTGGGTGCAGGTGCCCGCCATCCGCACCTCGGCGCGTCGGTCGTGGGCGGACACTATCGTCACTTCGCCGCCGTGGGAGCGGATGTAGTCGCCGGCGGGGCCGTCCAGGACGTCCCTCAGCGCGGCGCGCAGGATGTCGTCCTCGGTGACCGTGCCGGCCGGCCGCCACCGTTGGGGGTGGCCCAGTGCGGTGCCGAGCGCGTCGCGCACCCGCGCTCCTGTGCCGGACCACGTGTGGCCGTCGGTCAGCCGGATCACCACCGCCTGTGTCTCCACCTCGATGGAGGCGATGACCTCGGAGCGGAGCATCTCCCCGAGCGGGTCAGGCGCCTCGGCCACCTCTCCGACGACCGGCAGCGTGCCGGCGGGGATCACCCAGCGGACGGTCCGCGGGTCGTCCGTGGCCTCGGGGTGCATGGGGACGAGGCTCATGTCAGCGCCCCGACGACGGTGTGCGTCAGGAAGGCCATGCCCCAGGCCAGTACGAACATGTAGCCGAAGGCGATCGTGGGCCATTTCCACGAGCCGGTCTCCCGGCGCATGACCCCGATGGTCGACATGCACTGCAGCGCGTAGAGGAAGAAGACCAGCAAGGCGGCCGTCGTGGCCGGGGTGAAGAGCTTCTGACCCTGGTGCGGTCCGTCGGTGTAGGTCATGTGGGTCAGGGCTTCGGCGGGCTGTTCGGCGTCCTGGGCGGCGGCGACCTGGCCGAGGGTGGCGACGAACACCTCGCGGGCGGACAGCGATCCCAGCACGCCGATGTTGATCCGCCAGTCGAAGCCGAGGGGTTCGAAGACGGGTTCGATGGCGTGTCCGATGTCGGCGGCGTAGCTGTGGTCGATCTCGTAGGCCGAGACCGCGGTCCGGTCGGCCGGGTCGACACCGGCGGAGCGCAGTTGGGCGTCGCTGTGCATGGGCAGGCTGAGCAGCAGCCACAGCCCTACGGTGACGAGCAGGATGACGCGGCCGACCTTGTGCAGGAAGCCCTTGCAGGCGCTCCAGATGGCGTCGGCCACCGACCGCGGGCGGGGCAGCCGGTAGGAGGGCATCTCCATGTAGAACGGCAGCATCGGGCCGCCCCGGCTGCTGAACCGTTTGAAGACCCAGGCCGTCGCCATGGCCGAGAGGGCGCCGACGAGGTACAGGGCGAACATGACGGCGCCCTGGGCGCCGAAGGGGCCCACCCTGGCGCCCGGGGTGACCAGCAGGCCGGTCAGCAGGACGTAGACCGTCAGGCGTGCCGAGCAGGTCATCAGCGGCGCGGCCATCATGGTCGCGAAGCGGTCCTTGGCGGACGGCAGGGAGCGGGTGGCCATGATGCCCGGGATGGCGCAGGCGAGGGAGGAGAGCAGGGCGACGAACGCCCGGCCCTCCAGCCCGGCCTTGGCCATGAGCCGGTCCATGAGGAACGCCGCGCGGGAGAGGTAGCCGCTGCCCTCCAGCAGCGAGATCATGAGGAACAGCAGGGCGATCTGCGGCAGGAAGACCAGGACACCGCCCACGCCGCCGATCAGGGCGTTGCCGAGGAACCCGGAGAGCAGTGGGTTGGAGGCGTGCTCGGTGACCTGCGTGCCGAGCCAGTCGAAGACGCTCTGCACGGCGTCCTGCAGCGGTGCCGCGACGGTGAAGATGATCTGGAAGAACGCGAACATGGTCGCGAAGAAGATGAGCGTGCCCCACAGCGGGTGCAGCAGGACGGCGTCGATGCGCCGGGTGCGGCGGTCGACCTCGGGCACCTGGTAGCCGGCGCTCCCCAGCAGCGACTCCACCCAGGCGCGCCGCTGCGAGGGATCGGTGGGCGGCGGGACGACCGGGCGCTCCCACGCGGCGGAGTCGGCCAGCAGGGACTGCAACCGCGCCAGGTCCTCGCGTGATCCGCTCGTCACCGCGACGACCGGCACGCCCAGCGCGCGGCGCAGGGCGGGGACGTCGAGGGCGCCGCCGCGGCGGGTCAGCTCGTCTCGGAAGGTGAGGATCACGCAGATCGGCAGTCCGGTCCGCATGACCTGGGCGAGCAGCCCGAGGGAGCGACGCAGCGTGGTCATGTCGAGCGTGACGAGGATGCCGTCGGGTGTGCCGATGGCGGGGTTGTCCGGGTCGAGCGCGTCGGCGACGACCTGCTCGTCCGGGCTGATCGGGTCGAGGCTGTAGGTGCCGGGCAGGTCCTCGATGACCACCTCGTGGCCGTCGACCCGTGCGACTCCCTCGTAGCGGGCGACGGTCACCCCGGGGTAGTTGCCGGTCTTGGTCCGCAGGCCGGTGAGGGCGTTGAAGAGTGTGCTCTTGCCCGAGTTCGGGCTGCCGACGAGGGCCAGACGCGTGGCGCCGGTGACCGTCCGGTCCGCCGCCGGACCGCAGTGGGCGCTCACGCGGTGCGCCGTACACGGATGCCGGCGGCCTGTGCCTTGCGCAGTGCCACCTCGTAGTCCACGACCTGGAAGACGAAGGGGTCGCCGAGCGGCGCCTTGCGCAGCACGGTGACCTCGGCGCCGGGGGCGAAGCCCAGGTCGGCCAGTCGTCGCGCGGTGCTCGGCTCGACCGACTCGTCGATGCCGACCACGTGGCCGCTCATCCCGGGGCGCAGGTCGGCCAGTGGCGCGTCCTGCGAGGGATCCTCCGCCGAGAAATCCGCCGACGTGGACGGGCCGCCCTTTTGGCGCGCACCCGACTGCACTGAGACCATCGCCATCCTCGACCCCGGATCACTTGAGTAGCTTAGGGAAGGCTAACTTTTCGCCCCGGCGGCGGCAATGTCGGGTTCGTCTCCACGGTCGCCGCCCGGTGGGCACCGGTGCCGTGTGGTCCGGCGCCGGTTCCGTCGACCGAGCATTGCCGCCGGCTCGTTCACCGCACCGGCCACCCGGCCGCCCAGCCTCTCCCCCTTCGACGACCGACGACCGACGGCAGGCGGCGGGCGGCACGCAGTTGGTGGCCGGCGCCCGGGGTTCTCGGTGGCGGCGGCCGTGGAGCGTCGGGCTACGTTGGCGTGGCGTCCTCCGGTGTCAGGTAGGTGCAGAAGACGCCGTCGGGGTCGTACCGCGCTTTGAGGTGCTGGAGGCCCTGCCGGTCTTCCGGGGTGAAGGATCGACGGGCTCGGGTCGCCGCGGCGGTGAGGTCGGTCTCGGCGATGTAGTGACCGGTGCCCAGGGGCTCGACCGCGTGCACGGCTCGGCTCAGCCGGCGGATCTTGGCGGCGTCCTGGGCGGGGTCGTCCCAGACGGCGGCTCGACGGCCGCCCATCTCGACGGGACGAATGCGATGCCGTGGGCCCCGGTGCCCTGGGCGTACCGGCCGACCCTGTCCGGATCGGCCAGCCGGCGGACCGGTGATTGAACGGCGTCCGCCGGAAGCGGCTGCGCGATCACCGACTCGTCGAGCGCGTCTGCCAGATGCTGCTGGAACCTCGTGCGTATCTCCCCTGTGCCGAGGCCAGGTGCCGAGGTCGTCGGTCACAGCGACCGGACGCCGAGCAGGATCGGCGCCCGTGGGCCGGGTCTTCGCGAAGACAGACTCAGCCCGCCGCAGGCTGACGCGCGTTGATCCTGCACAGGTCGCGGTGGTAGTCCAGGTGCGCCTGGTCGATCGGGTGGCCGGGATCCCGGCGGAGCGGGCGGGGGTGTCTGCTGTCTCTCGTTCCTCTGACCAGGCCGTCAGGGTCGACGTATATCTCCAGGCCGTCGAAGAGGACGTGGCAGTTGGCGCACAGGCACAGGAGGTTCTGCAGTTCGTCCGGACCGTGGTGGGGTCTGCCCAGGCCTCTTATGTGGGCTGCCTGGCTGTACGGGCGGTTCAAGTAGCGAAGCGCCGTGCCGCAGATCTGGCACTGATCGTTCTCGAGTTCCTTGACCTTCCTGGCCAGGGCCTCGTCGCGGACGATGACGGAGCGGGTCGCGTCACGGCGCGGTGCGGGGGTGGTCACCCGCCCGTACTCGTCCACATCGGCACCGCTGGTCTCGTCCTCCGACGGGCTCGCCAGGTTGCCTGCCGTGGTGTATCCGTCCAGGCCCATTCGCTTGAAGAGCGCCTGGCGGTCGACGTCCGCGAGATAGGTTTCGCAGATCGTGGCGATGGCGTCGAGACGGGTGACCGGGTCCCTGAGGAGTGCGGCGGTCTCTTCCTTGAAGCCGGCCAGCGGGTGATGCGCTTTGAGGATGCTCACCTTCGGCATCTCCCTGACCCGCTCGGCCGGTATGCCCTGCACCTCCCACAGTTCACTGCCCCGGAGGTGCCAGAAGGGGTACTCCGGTGTGGCCTTCGCGTTCGGGAGGCCGAACTCGACGAGGAGCGGACCGACTTCGTCCCGGAACTGTGGCCATGGGGTCATGCGGGGCCGCTCGTCGGCCTCGCGGCCTATGGCCCACAGGAGGCTCAAGGGCTGGTGGCGGCTGGGTGCGGGGTTCCCGGGGCCACGGGAGACCTTGAGTTGTCGAAGGCGCTCCAACAGGGTCGCACGGTTCGGTGACATCGCTCCGGTCTCCACCACGAAGCCGAGCTCGCGCAGGCGTCGGGCCACGGTGGCGGCGCCGCCGCTGAAATCCTTCGCGCTCAGGAAGTCGCCGGTGGCGTGCCCGTGAGCGACACCGGCGATGGCCTTCGAGTCGAAGCGAGAGCCGTCCAGGACCAGTTCGTACGACTTGGCCCGCCCGAATCCGTACGTCTGGAGGAAGATGTCCCGCCCCAGACGGCGGAACTCTTCGGTTGCCGCGATCACATCTTCGTACTTGATGTCCCCAAGCCCCATCCACCGAAGACTAATCGGACGGTATGACAATCCATGCGGCGCCGATGGGCGGCCCTGACACGCCGTGCCGAGGCCGGCCCGGACTGACTTGGACCACTTCTTCCTGTCCGCCCCCGGTTCACCGCCAACACCGCGCCGCCCGGGTCCTGCTACCGGAATACCCAGGCGGCGCGGCGGTGATCACTGGTGATTCGCGTGGTGAAGAAGAACGTCGGCGCGGCTCAGGAGGCCGCCGAACCCTCCTTCGACGGACCCCGGCGGGGCGTCGTACGGTCCAGGTGGGTGACCACTGTGGTGTAGAAGCGGTGGACCGCGTCGTCGACGCTGCGGATGAAGCCGGTCTCGGCGTTGCCGCGGCTGCTTCCCATGCTCTTGAGGAGGGAGAGCCGGAAGCCGGTGATGCGGGTGGTGTTGTCCTTCGGCAGCATGTCCGCCGGCTCGGGGCGGAGGCGTTCCAGGGTGCCTCGGGGGCCGCCGGTCTCCCCCTCGACGAGGGTCTCGACGTGGAGGTCCGCCGGTGCGTCGGTCAGGTGCCTGACGAGCCG
Source organism: Streptomyces sp. NPDC018610 (assembly GCF_044391765.1). NCBI lineage: Bacteria > Bacillati > Actinomycetota > Actinomycetes > Kitasatosporales > Streptomycetaceae > Streptomyces > Streptomyces sp. NPDC018610. Next base: position 332,679 of record NZ_JBISAL010000011.1, on the reverse strand, counting down.
CTTGGCCCAGGACAGGGGATAGCCCTGCTCGGGTGCGGGGATGTCGATGGAGGTGCGCAGCTTGCCGGTGCGGAGGTCGGCCGTGATCGCCAGGACGCCGGGCGTTCCCTCGATGCGCAGCTCCGCCGAGAGCCTGCCGTCCCGGCAGAGCCGGTCCGCGAGGTCGCTGCGGCGGGCGCCCGGGTCCGTTCCCCGCTTGGCGCGCTGGACGGGCAGCACCTTCTGTCCCAACTCGCCGCCCAGTCCGAGGCACACCTGGCGGATGAGGCGCTCCCAGCTCTCGACGACCTCCAGGGCGCGTGCGTCACCCTGGCACAGGGTCTCGTCGTCGATTCCGTTGCGCACGGGGACCCAGGCCGGGCCCATGTTCTGGAAGCCGTGGCAGCCGGAGTTGTCGTGCTGGAGGTAGTGCAGCAGCTCGTGGAGGAGCCAGGCGTGTGCCGCGTTGCCGACGCCCTCGTGGCGGATCAGCATCTGCGCCTGGTGCGCGACCTCCGCCCACGACAGGTGCCAGAGCCCCACCTTGTGCTTGCGACGCTGGTCGATCTTCACGTCGACCAGAGGGCTGCCCTCCAGCGCGACGTCGTTGGAGAGGGTGATCACGGCTTCGTAGCCACGGCGCGCGGCTATGTCCATGTACGCCTGGACCTGGTCGGACTTGAGGGCGTTGCCGTTGGTCTTCGTCTCGACCAGCGCCGTCCAGAGTTTCCCGGCGCGCTCGACGCGGATGACTCCGTCGGGGCGGCGCGGGGTGTCGCCGTGCGGCAGGGTGACCTCGGTGAAGGTCTCCATCCGGCCGGCGGGCGCCCCGAACGCGGCGGTGAGCCTCCTGCCGAACTCGGGCACCTGTGCCATCACCGACAGCAGCACGGAGGTGGCCCGCATCTCACGGTCCCGGTCGCTCTTGAGCGTGGACACCGGGAAGAGCCGGGCGGCCCGCCAGGCGTCGTTCTCCGCCAGGGACTTCTTGGCCGCCTTGGGCAGCGTGACCTTCTTCTTCGCCGTGCGGGGGCGGGTGGCCGGCTTCTTCTGCCCGGCGTCGTCCTCGGGCGGTCGCGGAGCCGGGACGGCAGCCTCCGACGTCGCTCGCGCGGCCGGCTCCTCGTCTGCCGCGGTCGGTGACGTCAGGTCCGCCCGCTCGTCGGCCGCGGCGGCCTCCTGCGCCTCCACCGCGGCCGCGTCGTCCTCGATGTCGACCCCGAAGTCCATGGCCAGTCCGGCCAGGCCGGTGGCGTATCCCTGGCCGACGGCCCGGAACTTCCACTCGTCGGCGCGACGGTACAGCTCACCGAAGATGATCGCGCTCACCGAGTCGGCGTCGTCGATGGCGAAGTGGAGGAGGTCCTCGCCCGCGCCGTCCGCGAGCGAGAGCCGTACGTCCTCCAGTTCGCCGAAGCGGGCCTCGCCGTAGCGGCTGGCGGCCACGACGACGCGTTCGACCTCGGGCGGGACGGCGGTCAGGTCGAAGCTGATCCGGTCCTCGTTCCCGTCCGCCGTCGGCGTCTTGCCGAGCAGTTGCACGCTTCCGTCCGCGGCCACCGGGTTGTTGTAGAAGTAGAAGTCGGCGTCGCTGCGCACCTTGCCGTTCACGTCCAGCAGCAGGACGGACACGTCCGCGTCGCCCTCGCCGGTCGGGCTCCCCCAGCCCAGACTGACGAGCACCGAGCCGACGTTCTCGCTCAGGGCTCCCAGAGAGACGTTCGAGCCCTTGATCATTTCATGCACTATGCCCCCACCGTACGCAAGCCGGGCACGAGGAACTCCCGTCCCGGCCGCCTCACATCGCGACGCAGAGTGACGCGCCACACACAAGTAACTGTAGTGCCCATGGAGCGGGGCGGAAGGGGTCGTTCGGAAGTCGCTCCTCCAGTTCGGCGGGGGCGGCTCCCGGCGTGGCCCGGGGCCGGCGCTGGGACGCCTCCGGCAGGTCCGCGACTCCCCTCGCCACCCGCCCGCCAGTGCATGGCGGGATGACGGCAGAGCGGACCGACAACGCTGCCGGCCGCCGGAGCCGGGCGGTCAGGTTCGGGAGGCCGACGGGGTCAGGTGCACAGCGACTGGAAGGTCTTGGTGTCCTTCTGCCACTCCTCGAACGCCGAGTCGAACGCGGTGGAGTACCTGCCGAGGGCGTCGGCGTCCCGGCGTTCGCCCGCGTCGTCGACCCCGGCCTGGGCGGTGCTCATCGCCCGGGTGTCGTCCGCGATGTCACGCAGTGCCGACTCCACTGCGGAGTCGCCCGCGGCGTCCGCCGCCGCGTCGAGGTTGGAGGCCAGTACGCTCAACGTGGCACTGTCGGTCTTGTCGTACATGGCGGTCTGGCTGCTGAAGACGCGGTTTCCCTGTGCGCAGCCGTCCGGCTGCTCGTCGGCCGTCTCGTCCTGCGTCGGGTCCTCGGCGGTGTCCGAGCCGGTATCGGTGCCCGAGCCGGTGGGGGTGCCCGTGTCGGTGTCCGTGTCGCTGCCCGTGCCTGTGCCACCGCTCGCGCCCGTGGTCGCGCCGAACGCCGGGGCCGGGCGGGTCGGGCCCGCCTCCGCCGCGGTTCCGGACGGCTTGCCCTCGGACCTGACCCAGGCGAGCACCTTGTCGGGGCCGATGGCCATCACCACGACGATGGCGACGAAGAGGAGACAGCCGAGCACCGAGCCGACGGAACTGTCCGCCGTGGGGGGCGTCTTCCCGGCTTTGCCGGCGTCGGGCTTGGTGGTGGTCCTGGTCGGCCCGGTGGTCGGCTTCTTGGCCGGCTTCTTGCTCGGTTCGGTGGTGGTCTTGGTCGCGGACCCGGCCTTGGTGGCGGTGGTCGCCGGCTTCGTCGGGGCCGTCTTCGCCTTCTTCGTCGTGGCGGTCTTCTTGTACTTCACCGTGTCGTAGCCGGCCAGCGAGATCGCCAGTGTCTCCGGCAGCCAGGAGCCGGCCAGGCCCAGCGTCTCGCCCTCGGTCCGCCGGCGCGCGTGGCGCATCACCTCGTCGACGGCGGGTCGCTCCTCCGGGGCCTTGGCCAGGCACCGCTCCACGATGTCGCGCACCTCTGACGGGCAGTCGTCGAGGAACGGCTCCTCGTTGATGATCCGGTAGAACAGGGCCTCCGAGTTGCCCTCGCCGAACGCGGCGTGCCCGGTGGCCGCGTGGACCGCCAGGTTGCCCAGCGCGAACACGTCGGTCGCCGGACTGGCCGAGCCCGCGCGGATCTGTTCGGGAGCCATGTACGCGGGGGTGCCGATACGGACCTCGGTACTCGTGGCGGTCGTCGCGCTGGCGGCGTGCGCGATGCCGAAGTCGATGACGCGGGGGCCGTCGTCCGCCAGGAGGATGTTCGCCGGCTTGAGGTCGCGGTGGATCAACTCACAGGCGTGGATGGCGGCGAGGCCCTCGGCGACGCCCGCCAGCAGCCTGAGGACGGTGAGCGGTGGGAGCGGTCCGTGCTCGGAGACGGCCTGCTGCAGCGACGGCCCCGGTACGTAGGCGGTGGCCAGCCACGGGAGCTTCGCCTCGCCGTCGGCGTCCACGACGGGCGCCGTGTACAGCCCCTGCACTCTCTGGGCGGCCGCGATCTCCCTCTTGAAGCGGCGGCGGAACTCGGGGTCCTGGGCGTAGTCAGGCCGTACGACCTTGACGGCGAGCGCCCGCCCGCCCGGGCTGAAGGCGAGATACACGCGCCCCATGCCGCCCGCGCCCAGGCGGGCCCTCAATTCGTACCCGGCGACCCGCTTCGGGTCGTCGTCCTCGAGAGGAGTGAACCGGACTGCCATCCGTGCCCCCGTCGCCGTGCCGCGCGCCTTTGGATAGCAGCACTATCTCATGGACGTACGCCAGTTGGGCAGCGATTCGCGTGCACGGTTCGTCACGAAGCGTCGCGGAGGCCCGTACGCTCGTACGCCCCTACGACACTCGTACGTCTCTACGACAGCGGGACGCGGAGCCGGTACGTCCCGCGCGGCGCCGCGACGCCGGGCGCGCTCCCGGAGTCCTACGCCGTGGGCCTCGTCATCACCATCCGCGCGATCTCCACGCGCGACTTCGCGCCCAGCTTGCGGTACGCGCGAGTGAGGGCCGCCTCGACGGTCTTGACGCTGAGGACCAGGGCGGTGGCGATCTCCCGGTTGGTGGCGCCCTGGGCGACGCGGGCCACGACGCTGCGTTCGGTCGAGGTGAGGTGTTCGGACCAGGAGCCGACGGCGGGCAGCGGGACGGGGGTGTCGGCCGCGCGGTCGCGTTCGGCGCGGGTCATGGCGACCCAGGAGCGAGCGTCCGCCTTGGTGAAGACGCGCAGGGCGTCGGCGAAGGCGGCCCGGGCGGCCGTCTCGTCCCCGGCGAGGCGGCGGACGCGGCCCAGGCAGACCCGGGTGCGGGCCTCCTCCAGGGGGTACCCGGTGACCCGCAGCCGTGTCGCGGCCTCCTCGAACCCCCGTACCGCGTCGCCCAGTTCGCCTCGTGACGTGCTGACCGCGGCCTTCGCTCTGTCCAGCGTGGCCAGGACGCCGTGCCGGCCGAGGCGTTCGGCCTGGTGGCGGGCCCGGGCGATGACGGCTTCCGCCTCGTCGGCCGCGCCGCTGCCGGCCAGGGCCTCCGCGAGGTCGGCGTGCCAGCGCCGGGCCGCCGGGTCCCGTTGGCCCTGGCCGGTCTCCAACGCGGCTGTCCTGGAGAGGAGTTCGGCGGCCCGGTCGTACTGGCCGGCGAAGAGCCTGATCCTGCCCTCGGCATGCAGGGCGCGGGGCAGGAAGAGCCGGTCGTCGTCGTCCTCGCTGTGCCGTCCGGCCGTCTCGGCGGCGGCGAGCGCCTGGCTCAGGCTGCCGCCCGCCGTCTCGGCGAGCGCGACCGTGTACCAGGCGGGCCCTGGGCTCAGTCCCGCCTCCTCGGTGATGCGCAGGCTCTGCCGGGCGAGGGTCAGGGCCGGCCGGCAGCGGCCGCGGAGGATCTCGACCTGCGCGAGGCCGTTGAGGCAGTGGCTGAGACTGTCGGCCGAGCCTCGCTGGCGCAACGTGTAGACGAGGGTGCGCAGTTCGGAGCGGGCCTGGTCCAGCTCGTCGCGGGCGAGGTGGAAGCGGTGCTTGAGGTAGGCGGGGCCGTTGTGGTGGGTCATGGCGTGGGCGTCGTACGGCGCGGCGAGGGCGGCGGCCAGGGTCGTCTCCGCACGCGGATGCCCGAGGAAGAGTTCCAGGGCCGCCTGCTGGGTCAGCGCCATCAGCTCGGTGTGCCGGTCGCCGGTCCGCGCGGCGAGTTCGGCGGCACGGACGGCGTGGCCGTGGGCGCGCGCCGCGGAGCCGCCCACCATCCACTCGCGCCAGCTCATCCGGTAGTGCAGCGGGGCCAGCAGCCCCGGGTCGCCGCCGGCGTCCCGCACCGCCTCGGGAAACACGTCGGCGATCTCGGCCATGGCCTGGCCGCAGGAGTCGATGACGACGTTCCAGGCCCGTACCCGGTCGGCGGGCCGGTCGGCCTCGGCCAGGGCCTCGTGGGCCAGTTGCCGGGCGAAGTCGAGGTCTCCGGCCGCGAGGCCGTCCTCGGCGGCGGTGAGCCGGCGGTCGACGTCGGCGCGGGCCTGGTCGGCGGGGGTGTGCTCGGCGGCCATACGGCCCAGCCGTGCCGCGATCGCGGGGGCGCCGCGCCGGCGGGCGGCGCCGGCCGCGTCGGCGAGCCGTTGCGCCACGGCCGGGTCGGGGCCGGCCGTGAGGCGGGCGATGTGGTGGGCGCGCTCGACGGCGTCGTCGGAGGCCTCGGCCAGCGCGCGGTGCGCCCGCATGAGGTGTTCGTACGGGGTCTCGGCCGCCAGCACGATCGGCGTCAGCGGGTCCGGGAACCTGATGATCCCGTGGTCGGATGCCCGCGTGGCCCGCGAGACCCCGAGGAGGCCGTGCCGTACACAGATGTCGACGTCGGCCGCTGCGTGCGGGCGGCCGGCGCGCCGCAGCAGCTCCACCGTGGGGCGGACGGCGGCGCCCGCGGTGACCAGTGTCTGCCGGGCGCGGGCGGGCAGGGCGTCGATGCGGTCGAGGATCGGCCGGCGCAGACAGTCCGGCACGGGGAGCGGTTCCGCGCTGTCGGGCGGATCCGCCCCTTGGACGCGGACGCGGTCGTCGAGGGCGGAGCTGAGTTCCAGCGCCGTGCGGGGGTTGCCGCCGGCGGCGTGGTGCAGTCGGGCGGCGAGCGGCCGGGGCCAGGCGGGGTGGTCGTGCGCCTCCAGCAGCTCGGCGGTCTCGTGCGCGGTCATGGGCGGTACGGGGATCCTGCGGGCCGGGGGCGGGCACAGCTCCAGGGCGCTCGCGAGATCGTCCGCCCCGCCGGGTAAGTCGCTGAGTACGTCGGCCTGTCGGAGCGGGGGCAACGGTCCGCGCACCTGGCGAGGGGCGGTCCCGGATCCGTACGTCCCGTCGGGCCGCGTGCCCGGTTCACGCGTCCGGCCGGGTGAGGCGCCGGGCCCGTCCGCCCCGCCGGCGGTGCGCAGGGTGACGAGTACGGATGTGCCCGAACCGCCGCGCCGGGCGAGGAACTTGAGGACGTCGGCCGTGGGCGCGTCGAGCCACTGGGCGTCGTCGACGAGCAGCAGGAGCGGGCCGGCGCCGGCGAGCCGCGCGAGGACCTTGCGGACGGCGATGCGCAGGACGAGCGCGTCGCGTCCGGTGGCCGGATCGGTCCCCGTGAGCGGCGCGGCGCGCAGTAGGGCGCCTTCGAGTACGGCTCTCTCGTGGGCGGCGAGCGCGGCGAGGGCGTCGTCGCCGACCGGGGCCAGGAGGTCGATGAGGCCGAGGAAGGGGCTGTCGCGTTCGGACGGGGCGGGCGAGCAGCGCAGGATCCGGTGGCCACGGACGGCCAGGTCCGCCGCCAGCCGGGACGCCAGGGTGGTTCTGCCGATGCCCGCCGGGCCGGTGAGCAGGACGCCGCCCGTGCCGGTCAGGTGGGTGCGTACGGTGTCGCGGAGGGCCTCGCGTGCGACGGCGGGCGGCCGGGACTCCATGGGCCTGTCGGCGGGCAGCCTGGGCTCCATCGGCCTGTCGGCGGGCTGCCGGGGCTCCATCGGCCTGTCGGCGGGCAGCCGGGGCTCCATCGGCCTGTCGGCGGGCAGCCGGGGCTCCATCGGCCTGTCGGCGGGCAGCCGGGGCTCCATCGGCCTGTCGGCGGGCGGCCGGGGCTCCATCGGCCTGTCGGCGGGCGGCTCGGGTCTCGCCGGTCCGTGGGTCGGCAGGGTGGTCGGCTCGGTCATCGCAAGCCCTTCCGGACACAGCCTCGTTCACGCGCCGGACGCCGATCGCGCACGCTTCGGCCGCCGGGCGGGAACCTGCCCTTCATCGCGCCGCGCCGAATGTAGGGCCGCCTTCGCGGAAAGGTCAAGACCAATCGCGGTTGCCGGCGGCGCCCGTCCGAAGGCCCCGGGGCCGTCCGTCGGAGGCCCGGACATGGCTCCCGGGCACGCCGACCGGGCCGTCGGCGGATGCGCCGACGGCCCGGTGGCTGTGTGCCGGTCAGAGGCGGTCAGGAGCGGTCGGTCAGGAGCGCCACCGCCCGGCGCGGGCGGTCACCGCCGCCCGGCGAGCGGCCTCAGCAGGCGCCCTCGTCCTTCCAGACGGCCCAGGAGCCGGGCGCGCCCGGCTCGGCGCCGGTCGAGTACCACTGCGAGGACCACTTGTGGCCGTTGTACGAGACCTGGTCGCCCGGCACGTAGCCGGTGGTCGCGCTCCAGGCCGGCAGGTTGCCGCAGCCCTGCGGGGGCGGGGTGCCGCCGCCGGTGACCGTCCAGGTGAAGGAGGCGGTGCCGGTGGCGTTGTCGGTGTTCTTCGCCGTGACGGTCACGGAGGAGGTGCCGGCGGTGGTCGGGGTGCCGGTGATCCGGCCGGTGGTGGAGTCGATCGACAGTCCCGCCGGCAGCCCGGTCGCGCTGTAGGTGAGCGTCCTGCCGCCGGGGTCGCTCGCCTGGATCTGGAGGGACACGGCGGTGCCGACGACGCCGTTCTGGTTGCCCGGGTTGGTCACCGAGGGCGCGCCCGGCTGGCTGTTGCAGGTGCCGGGCACGGGGTCGGCGCCGGTGACGCTGACGGCCGCCCAGGCGGCGGCGACGGCGTTGTACTCGGCGCAGTGGGCGCCGTAGAGGTCGGCGGCGGCGCGCAGCGAGTCGGTGCGGGCCTGGTGGTAGTTCTCGCTGCTGTTGGCGTAGGAGGCCAGCGCCTTGTACCAGATCTTGGCGGCCTTGTCGTTGCCGATGCCGGTGACGGTGGAGTTGTCGCAGGTGGGGCTGTTGCCGTAGCCGTGCTCGCCGCTGCCGACGGCCAGCAGGAAGAACCAGTGGTTCAGCGGGCCCATCGAGTAGTGCGGGTCGAGGCTTCCGTTGCCGCTGCTCCAGCAGTTGGGCGAATGGCCGTCGAGGGAGGGGTTGTACATGTAGCGCAGCGGGCGGTTGTCGCCGCTGATGTTGATGAGCTCGCCCATGGTGTAGTCGGGGGTGTCCACGGGGTTGTCGGCGTAGAACTCGACCATGGTGCCGAAGATGTCGCTGGTGCCCTCGTTCATGCCGCCGGTCTCGCCGGTCTCGTCCCAGCCGGTGAGGGCGCCGCTGACGCCGTGGCTCATCTCGTGCCCGGCGACGTCGAGTTCGACCAGCGGACGGGCGTTGCCCTGGCCGTCGCCGTAGGTCATCTGGGCGCCGTCCCAGAAGGCGTTGACGTAGGCGTTGCCGTAGTGCGTCCGTGAGGGCACGCCCCGGCCGTCGCCGAAGATGCCGTTGCGGCCCTGGACGTTCTTGTAGTAGTCGAACGTCTTCGCGGCGCCGTAGTGGGCGTCGACGCCGGCGGAGGCGGGGTCGCTGGTGGAGCCGTTGCCGAAGGTGCCGCTGGAGCTGGTGAAGACGCTGCCGGTGCCGCTGGTGGCGTGGTTGAGGTTGGTGGTGTAGCCGTTGCCGTGCGCCGGGTCCTGCATCGTGTAGCCGCTGCCGGACTGGGTGACGTCGAGGGAGACGCGGCCGCTGTAGATCGACTGGCCGGTGCCGGCGACGGTGGGCGCGGCGGCCTTCGCGGCGCCGGAGGCCCCCGCCGTGACGGCGGCCTTCACGGTGCGGGAGGCCTTCGCCGTGGTGGATGCCGGGCGGGCGGCGGGCGCGGTCCCCGGCGCCGCGAAGGTGTCCACCTCGTCGCTGGTCCGTACGACCTTGCCGGTACGGGCGTCCACCAGCACGTGCAGGCGGCTCGGTGTCTGGTCTTGGCGCACGCCGCTGACGACCGTCTCCCAGACCAGGGTGGCGTGGGCGCCCTCCATCTGCACCGCGAGGTGCGAGGCGGAGACGGATGCGACGCGGCCGTCGAAGGCCGCCCTGGACACCGCGGCGGCCCGGGAGGCGGCCAGTTCGGGCCGGGTGGAGACCGCACCGGAGGTTCGCGAGCCGGTGGCCAGCGAGTCGTACGTGCCGTCCTTCCTCAGGCGCACGACGACGTCGCCGCCGTAGGCGGGCAGTCCCTTGTACGTCCGGTCGAAGCGGACGGTGGCGGAGCCGTCGCGGTCGACGACGAGGTTGCGGACCGCGAAGGCGTCTCCGTCGGCCTTGTGGGCGGCGCCGGGGTGTGCGGCCAGCGCCTTGCGCGCGTCGCCCACGACCCGGTCGCGCACGGCGGGCGTCGGGTCAGCCGTGTACGGAGCGGCGGCGAAGGCCGCGGCGCCGGCCGGGGCGGGGTTCCGGTGCGGCGCGGGGGCCGCCGTGGCGGCGGGCAGGGCGACGGCGGACGCGGACACGCACGCCAGAGTGACCGTCAGAAGTCTCGCGGCTCTTCGTATGTCCATGGAGCGGGGAGTTCCTTTCACCTCGTGCACGGGAGCCCGTCGCCTGGTCGCGGGGCGGTGACGGAGGCGGCGGACGCTGCGGGGACCGTCGGCGCCGCTCGTGGGCCGAGCCGCGCCGACGCACGAGTGTCGGAAGGCGGCGGCCCCACCGGCCAGGCACTGCACCGAGGGAGAGGGGTTTCCCTATCCCCGCCCGACCCGGCGCGGCACGGTGCGGCGCCGGGTCGGGCGGCATTGCCCGGCCGCGGGAAGGGGAGCGCGATCTCCGTTGCCGCAGGGGGCCGGGGCGGGCGATGCTGGGTCGATGCCGGGACAACGGAAGCGCGGACGCGGGCGGCAGGAGGCGGCACGGCGGTCGGCCGCCGGCGCGGAACCCGGCACGGGCCGCTGAGAAGTCCTCTTCGAGACGCGGGACGAGGCGCACTGGCGCGCGTACCTCCGCGGGCTGCGGGCCGGCGAGGTGCGGATCGACGGGAAGCGGATCGACGGGGCGACGACCCGGATCGACACGCTCTGCGGGCGGCTGGCGCGGCCGACCACGTACCGGCTGAGCGTGTTCGTGCCGGACGACGGCCGGACGAGCAGGAACGCGGACACGGGCACGCACACGAAGGCGCCATGACGGACGACGGCCTCCGGACGCCTCATGGCGGGCGGCGGGCGGCGGGCGGCGGGCGGCAGGCGGCGGACGGCGGGCGGGCGAACTCCGCCTGACGGGACTCCGGCTGAATCGGTGACCTGCGCCACAGACCGGCCGGACGGTGCCCGCCGCTGGACCCGGGGGCCCCTTCGACGTGCTCGCGCGCATGCGCACTCCGCTCGCGCCCGAGTGAGCCGGCACACACGGGCGCGCGGCTCGCACACCAACTCGGGCGCTGCTCGCCCGCATTGAGGGTATTCGTACAGGCGTCCTGTTTGGGGCCTATCTCTATTTCCGTGGCTTTCCGGACCTTTGCCCGTTTCACTCGTGATGGTCCGCCATGCGGCAGTTGGGTCACAGGAAGCAGCCAGGAAGAAGTACGGGTATGTCCTATTCGTCCGAGATGCCAGAAGTCCCCATCCATCCCCACACGGTGACGGCCGCCGAGGTCGTCCCCGGAGATCTCGTCGCGCTGACGCCGGAGGCGGCCGACCGTCGGCAGTGGTGTGTCGTGATGCACACCCTCCCGGAGTCGCCCGAGACGATCCGGGTCACCCTGCGGCCGCCGCTGGGCGGCGTGGACCACGACGAGGTGCTGCGGCGCGAGCAGGAGGTGGTCGTCGCCGGGCGGCGGCTGGACGAGGCGGCGGTGCCGGCCGTGACGTCGCCCCGGCTGGACGCCGTGGAGTTCCGGGACGGGGACACCGTCACCCGGCTGCGGGCCGTCGACCCGCAGGGCGTCGAGGTGACGTACCGGCGGCGGTGGGGCGTCTGGCACCTGGACCTCGACTCCAGGACCTCCGGGACCGTCTCCGACGACGACGTACGGGGCTGGGCCGCCGACGCCGACCGGGCGGGGTACGTCGTACGGCACCACGCGCGGCCCGCGCACGCGCCCTCGGCGACCGTGCCCCGGCGGGTCGTCGTGACCGGGCTCGGGGCCCTCACCCCGCTCGGCGCCGGCGTGGACGAACTGTGGCGGGGACTGCTCGACGGGCGGCACGGGATAAGGGAGTTGGCCGGCGAGGAGTTCGCCGGACTGCCCGTGCGGGTCGCCGGTGTCGTGCCGGTGGACCCCGCCGCCCTGCTGCCCCGGGCCGCCGCCCGGCGGATGAACCGCTCCGCGCAGTTCGCCGTGCTCGCCGCCCGCGAGGCCTGGGGCGACGCCGGGTTCGCCGAGGGCGGGACCCGGGAGAGCGGGATCGATCCGGAGCGGGTCGGGGTGAGCCTCGGGGCCATCCTCGGGGACGCCTCGGTCCTGGTCGGCGGGGACCGGAGGCTGCGCGAGAAGGGACCGCGCGGCGTGTCACCGCTCACCACGCCCATGACCGTGCCCTCGCAGGCCGCCTCCCAGGTCTCCCTCGACCTGCACATCACCGGCGAGGCCCGGACCGTGACCAGCGCCTGCGCCTCCGGGACCGAGGCGATCGGGGAGGCCATCGACCGCATACGGTACGGGCGCGTCGACGTCGCCCTGGCCGGTGGCGCGGAGGCCGTCGTCACGCCCGCGATCATGGCGTCCTTCGCCGCGATGAGGGCCCTGTCCGACCTCGGGACCGAGGACGGCGTCTCGCCCTCTCGGCCGTTCGCCAAGGACCGCGCCGGGTTCGTCAACGGCGAGGGCGCGGGGGTGCTCGTCCTGGAGGCCGAGGAGCACGCCCGGGCCCGGGGCGCCCGGATCTACTGCGAGGCCGCCGGATGGGGGCTGTCCGCCGACGCCCACCACATGGCCGCGCCCGACCCCAGCGGCGGCGGTGTCGCGCTCGCGCTGCGGCGGGCCCTGTGGGACGCGGGCGGGCACGTCGTCGACGTCGTGCACGTCAACGCGCACGCCACCGCCACGGTGGAGGGCGACCTCGCCGAGGCCGGCGCCCTGCGCACGGTGCTCGGCGAGGGCCCGGACGGGAGCGTGGGCGCCGGGGTGCCGGTCACCGCGCTCAAGGGACACCTCGGGCACCTCCAGGGGGCCGCCGGCGGTGTCGAGGCCGTCGCCGCCGTGCTCACCCTGCACAACGGGGTCGTGCCGCCCACCGTGGGCTGCGCGGAGCTCGGCGAGGGGATCGGCCTGGACGTGGTGACCGGCGCCCCGCGGGCGCTGCCGGACGGCGGCGACCTCGTGCTCAGCAACTCGTTCGGCTTCGGCGGGCACAACGCGGTGCTGGCACTGCGGCGGGTGTAGCCGGGACGGCGGGAGGGGCCTCGGAAGCCGCCCGTACGCGGGGTCGGGGGGCGCGGGGGCGGGGAGCGTAGGGCACCGCCGGCGGGTCGGCGCTGCGCGCGGGTGCGGAACGGGGCGCGGTTGATCGGGGCGCGGGCGCGGCGGCGTACGGCGGGACGGCGGCTTGCGCCTGGGCGCGACGACGTGGGGCGGCGGACGGCGAGACGCGACCGCGTACGGCGGGGCGCGGACGGCGTGCGGCGGAGCGCGGCGTGGGACGTGCGACGGAGCGCGGCGGGCGGCGGGGCACGGGGCACGGGTGTCATGCCGTGCGCTTGCGTGCCGCCGTCTTCTTCGCCGGGGCCTTCTTCGCCGTGGCCTTCTTGTCCGCCGTCTTGGCGGTCGACGTCGTCTTCTTCGTCCGGCTGGTGGTCTTGGGCTCGCTCTTCTTCGCCGCGGTCTTCTTCGCCGTCGACTTCTTGGGCGCCGGCTTCTCCTCGGCGGCGCGGGTGGACTTGCGGCGCGGAAGGTGCCTGACCTCGGCCTCGGACCCGGACTCGGCTCCGCCCCGCGCCGCCGGCTCACCGGCCTCGGCCTGTTCCTCCCCCTCAGTGCCCTCCGCGCCCTCCTCGCCCCTGGACCGTCTGGCCGCCCGGACGCTCTTCTCCAGGGCCGCCATCAGGTCGAGGACCTTGCCGCCGGGGGCCGGTTCGGGACTCTCGGGCGGCGCCTCGCCGGAGGCCTTCGCGGCGATGACCTCCTCCAGGGCCTCGCGGTACTCGTCGTGCAGGTCCTCCAGGTCCACCTCGCCGAGCGTGTCCATCAGGGCGTCCGCCAGGTCCAGCTCCTTGTCGCGGACCGTCACGTCGACGTCCGGGGCCACCCCCTGCGGGGCGCGGATCTCGTCCGGCCAGAGCAGCCCGTGCATGGCGATGACGTCGTCCACGACGCGCAGCATCCCGAGGCGCTCCCGCCCGCGCAGGGCGAACTTCGCGATCGCCACCCGCTGACTGCGCTTGAGCGCCTCCCGCAGCAGGGTGTACGGCTTGGCGGCGGGCGCGCCGCTCGCGGCCAGGTAGTAGGCGCTCTCCATCTGGAGCGGGTCGATCCGGTCGGCCGGGACGAACGCCACGATGTCGATCGTCCGCGCGGTCGGCAGCGGCAGGTGGGCCAGGTCGTCGTCCGTGATGGGGATGATGCTGCCGTCCGAGTCCTCGTACCCCTTGCCGATCTCCCCTTGGGTGACCTCGCGGTCCTCCAGCTCGCACACCTTGCGGTAGCGGATGCGGCCGCCGTCCTTCTCGTGGATCTGGCGGAACGAGATGGCGTGGTGCTCGGTGGCGTTCATCAGCTTGATCGGGATGCTGACCAGACCGAACGAGATGGCGCCGTTCCAAATGGATCGCACGTGCAGCACCTTCCGGATCGGAGCGGTACGGGAGGTTCGTCACAATATGAACGGTTTGTCGTGGTTTTCTTATCGTATGGCACCGATCACAGAGGTGGAGGGGCGACGGCTCGCGCTCAGCAACCTGGACAAGGTGCTGTATCCCGCCACCGGGTTCACCAAGGGTGAGGTGCTGCACTACTACGCGATGATCGCCGACGTGCTGCTCCCCCATCTGCGCGACCGGCCGCTGTCCTTCCTGCGGTATCCGGACGGGGCGGACGGGGAGCGCTTCTTCGTCAAGAACGTTCCGGCGGGTACGCCCGAGTGGGTGACGACCGCGGAGGTGCCCCGGTCGGCGGGGGCGGCCCGCATGGTGCTGGTGCAGGATCTGGCGAGTCTGATGTGGGCGGCCAACCTGGTGACCGAGTTCCACACCCCGCAGTGGGTGATCGAGGCGCCCGGCGAGGCCGACCGGCTGGTCTTCGACCTCGACCCGGGGCCGCCCGCGACGGTGGTGGACTGCTGCCGGGTGGCGTTGTGGCTGCGGGAGCGGCTGGCCGCCGACGGGGTCGAGGCGTGCGCGAAGACCTCCGGGTCGAAGGGGCTGCATCTGCTGGCGGCGGTGCGGGGGACGACCAGCGAGCGGGCCTCGCGGTACGCGAAGGGGCTCGCCGTGGAGGCGGAGAAGGCCATGCCGGAGCTGGTGCTGCACCGGATGACGCGGAGTCTGCGGCCGGGGAAGGTGTTCGTCGACTGGAGTCAGAACGCGGCCCGGAAGACGACCGCGGCGCCTTACACGTTGCGGGCCCGGGGGGTGCCGACGGTGTCGGCGCCGGTGACGTGGGAGGAGGTCGCCGGGTGCGAGGAGGCCGAGGCACTGGAGTTCCTGGCGGGGGACGTGGCGGCCCGGGTACGGGAGTCCGGGGATCTGATGCGGGCGGTGCTGGACGTGGAGGGGGCCGCGGAGCTGCCGTGAGCGCGGTGGCCGCGGGCGTGGGGGGCGGCACGCTCGCCGCGCCCGCGGGACGCCGCCGCGTCCCCTCTCCCCCAGGCCCTCGAGGAACAGGGTGACCCCATCGACCCAGCGGCACGACTGCCCGCAGCCGAGCCGACGGGAGCACCGCCCGCGGCCGGAACCGCCGGATTCGCGGCCGGAGGCCAGGGCCGTCGGGGTGCCGCCCACAGCCGGAACCGCCGGATTCGCGGCCGGAGGCCGGAGCCGTCGAAGCCGCCGGGCCCGCCGCCCGCACCGGCACCGCAGGGCCCCCGGCCCGCGGGCCGCGGCCCGCGGCCGGGGTCGACGGCTCGGTGGGCGCGTCAGACCCTCGTCCAGGTCCTGCGGTCCCTCGCCATGGCGTGGAGGGCGTCCACGTCCGCCGGTTTGAGGACGCCGCCCAGTTCCGCCAGGGCGGGCAGCTCCTCGTACCGCAGGACCCGGACGCCCCTCGGCGGGGCCGTGACGCTGAGGTCGGCGGGCCCGATGAGGGCCAGTATCGGGTGGACCTCGGCGGTGAGGGCGTAGGACGCCCGGTCGGCGAGCGCGCGGACCCGGCGGAGCAGGGGCTCCGGGGCGCGGCGGCCCAGGGCGACCACGGGATCGGCGATCCGGACCCGCTGCCTGCGGGCGTACACGCTGTGGACGGCGAACAGACCGCCCGGGCCGATCGCCAGGTGGTGGACGCGGTCGCCGCCGGGCAGCGGGACGGAGTGCACGGTGTGCCAGCCGGCGCCGTCCAGCCGGTCGAGGGCCTCGCCGACCGCCTGTTCGGCGGCGAGCGCCCGGCGCCTCGGGTCCGGACGGAGCCGGGTCGCCGGACCGGGGTCGCGGTCGAGGGCGATCAGGAGGGCCTCGCCGGGACGGTTGGGCGCGAGGTCGTCGTCCGGGTGCAGGCTCAGCCGGGCGAGGTCCGCGGCGGTGGGCACGGGCGGCGGGCCGACCGCGACCGGGCCCGTCAGGAAGGGGCCGAGGGCGTGGAGGACGTCCTCCCGCTCGGCCTCGCTGAGCAGGTGGACTCGGGCCGCCTCCCGGTCGTACCAGGCGGCGCTCCTGCCGTCCGGGTGGCAGACGTAGAGCCGCTCCTGGCCGTGGTGCCGGCCCGGTATGACGCGCAGGCCGCCCGGGCCGGGCCGCCCGGGCTGTCGACGTGGTCCGCTCATGCACCATCACCCCTATGACCATGGGAACAGGCGGGGTGCTCCCAGGGCAAGAACCCGGCTACCGTTGGGGTGCGGTGGGGAGCGGAGTGGGGGAGGCGCCGTTGCGGACCCGCAGGAAGCAGCCCGACGTACCGGCCCCGGACAGCCCGTGGAGCGAGATCGTGCCCGGTCTGTGGATGGGCGGGCACGAGTTCCGCGCCCGCTCGGGGCTGCGGGAGGCCGTCGTCGTGCGCGACGAGTTCGATCTGGTGCAGACCCTGCTCAGGCTGCCGGGCCACGGCCCCGGCGGGGGCGTCGAGCACCAGGTGTGGCCGATTCCCGACGGTCCGCTGGACGGCACCCAGCTGGCCGGGGTGATACGACTGGCCCAGACCGCGGACGAGGCGGTCGACGCCGGACGCCGGGTCCTGGTCCGCTGTTACTCCGGGTACAACCGCTCCGGGCTGGTCGTCGGGCACGTGCTGATGCGCCGGGGCCGCTCCGCCGACGAGGCGATCCGGCTGATCCGCGACCGCCGCTCCCCCTGGGCGCTGCACAACGCGCTGTTCGCCGACTACCTGCGGGCGGGACTGGCAACGGTCCGACTCCTGGAGGAACTGGCCGAATAATCGTTTCGTCTTACTGCATACGCTGCACGGGGCCGTCCAGTAGACGCCCGGTGCACAAAAAGGACTTCCATACGAATAAGGTGTACGCGCCCTGTGCGCGCCCTTCCCCGCCCCTCATCCACCGGAGAGCAGTGTCCCGCAGACGTCCCGCCCTGTTCACCGCGCTCGTCGCCCTGCTGCTGGGCACGGCCACGGCGTGCGGCGACGCGGGCGGCCTGCGGTCCGCCGGCGGTACGCCGACCGCGGTCAGCCCGGCCCGGCTCTGGCCCTCGCTGCGGCCGGCCGCCAGCCCGGCGTGGCCCTACGACGAGGTGCAGATCGAGACGGTGAAGGGCGTCACGGCCCCCGGCGACGACATCCGCCGGGTCGACCCGGTGGCCGTCGTACGGGCCGAGGTCGCCGCGCACCCGGACGACTACACGGTCGCCAAGGCGCCGTACCGCGAGGCCGCGACCAGGCTGGCCGACTGCGGCAAGGGCGGCGAGGACCGGGAGCGGTGCCCCGTCATGCGGCCGTACTACCGCGACCTGACCGGTGACGGGCGCGAGGACATGACGCTCGGCTTCCGGCTGTACCCGACCAACCAGACCGCCGTGCGCGTCTACACCTTCGAGGGGCACAAGCTCGTCCAGGTCTTCGCCAACGACGACGCCGTGATCGGGGTGGAGCTGGCCGGGCGGGCGGTGATCATCCGCTCGCCGGCCGGGATCGCCGGGTACGAGTACCGCACCACGTGGTCCTGGGACCCGGACCAGCGGGCGATGGTGTTCACCCGCGACGAGTTCCTGCGCACCGGGCGGCGCAAGCCCACCCGGGCGCACACCCCGGCGGCCACCGCCTCTCCGTCGCCCGTCCCCCGGCCGACGCCGACCCCTGACCTCACCCCCGGCCCGCCGTCCTCGGGCGCGCGGTCCTCGGACGCGTCCTCCGCGAGCGCCGGATGAGGGTCGCGCTCCCCCGGTGGGCCGGGACCCTCCCCATGAAGGCCGCCGCCTTCATCACGGTGATGTGCTGCGCGCTCGCCGCGCTGCTCGGCATCCTGGTGCACGTCTCGGTGACCGACCAGACCGTCGGCCAGGCCCGCACCCTGGCGCTGTCCCGGCTGAAGGACGCGACCAGCGCGTTCGAGGACGGGGACACGCTGCTGCCCGGCGCGGGCGTGGACCCGCCGGGGCTGCCCGCCTCGCTGCGCCGGCTGGCCGTGGACGGACAGCGCGGCACGATGGTCGGCCGGCACCACGGGCGGCCCACGATGTGGGCGGCCGGCCCCGCCGACCACGGGCGGGCGCTGGCCGTCGAGGTCGACTACTCGCAGCAGGCCCGCACCATCGCCGGTCTGGACGGGGCCATCCTGTGGTCCTCGGTGCTGGCGATCGGGGCGACGCTGCTGGTGGGCGCGTTCGCGGTGACCCGGGTGACCCGGCGGCTGCACGCGACGGCCCGGGTGGCCCGGCGGATCACCGCCGGCGACCTGGACGCACGCGTCAACGACCCCCTGACCCGGGACCGTTCCCGCCCGCAGGACGAGGTGGCCGCGGTCGCCGCCGCGCTGGACTCCATGGCGTCCTCGCTGCAGGGCAAGCTGCTGGCCGAGCAGCGGTTCACCGCGGACGTGGCGCACGAGCTGCGCACCCCGCTCACCGGACTGCACGCGGCGGCCGAGCTGCTGCCGCCGGGCCGCCCCACCGAGCTGGTGCGCGACCGGGTGGCCGCGCTGCGCACCCTGACCGAGGACCTGCTGGAGATCTCCCGGCTGGACACCGGACGGGAGCGGCTCGACCTCGACGCCGAACACCTGAGCGCGGTCGCCCTGCGGGTGGTGCGCGCGGCGGGTCCCGGCGCGGATGTGGGCACGGGAGCCGGGACCCGCGTCGAGGTCGTACGGGACGTGTACGTGGAGACGGACCGGCGGCGGCTGGAGCGGGTGCTGGGCAACCTCGTGGCCAACGCGCACCGGCACGGACGGGAGCCGGTGGTGCTGACCGTGGACGGGCCGGTGGTGAGCGTGCGCGACCACGGCGAGGGCTATCCGGAGTACCTCCTCGCGCACGGGCCGCAGCGGTTCCGCACCGAGGGCGGCGCGACGGGGCACGGGCTGGGGCTGACGATCGCGCGGGGCCAGGCGGAGGTGCTGGGCGCGCGGCTGGACTTCTCCAACGCCCCGGACGGCGGCGCGGTGGCGACGCTCACGCTGCCTCAGCGCCCCCCGGGCGAGGGGCCTGCGGCCGCGGTCCCCGCCGACCCCTCGCCGAAGCGGCGCTGACACCTCCTCACGTGGGGACGCGCGGCCCCGATGGCGCAGTGCGGCGGGCGCGGGACGAATGTCGCTCCTAATGTGGCGGTTAGTCAGATTCGTCCGCCGCCGGCGGGCTTCGCCACCTCAGGTGGAGGTTCTCCATGTTCCTGCGTTCCCCCCTCACCCGGCTGGCCGTGGCGGCGGCCGCCGGCGCCCTGGTGACCACGGCCGCCGTGGTGCCCGCCGTGGCCGACGCCGGCCGGGGCGGCGCCTCGGGGCCCGCGCCGGTCGGCGGCGAGGCCACCCCGAGCGCGGCCACCGGCACGGGCGCCGGCTCCGGCACCGCCGCCCCGGGCAAGGGCACGGCCGACACGGGCAAGGGCACGGCGGAGGCCGGCAAGGGCACGGCGACCGCCGCCCCGCAGAGCAGCGCCGGCACGCAGGCGCAGGTCGGCGGCGCCGCCGACCCCGGCGCGAACGGCACGCGCTTCTACCGGGGCCGCGTCACGGCCCGGGGCGGACTGGCCCTGCACTCCCGCCCGGACCGGGGCAGCCAGGTGCTGCGGGTCGCCCGGCAGGGCGAGGTCGTCTGGATCTACTGCAAGACGCCCGGCCAGAACGTGCGGGGCAACAACCTGTGGTACCTGCTCGCGGACGGCACCTGGGCGTGGGGCGCGGCCCGCTTCATCGACAACATCGGGCCCGCGCCACGCTGGTGCTGAGCCCCAGGGCGGGCGAAGCGCCGTCTTTCGGTAGGTTCCGGGCATGACCGAGGCCGGAACCACCGGGACCGCGAAAGCCACCGGGACGGCCGTGGCGTCCGCCGTACCGGCCGCCCCGGCCGCCGGCCGGCTCCCCCGGCGGCGCGGCGTCGAACTCGCCCTCATCGTGGTCGCCGTCCTGCTGTCCGTGTACGGCTACTGCGCCGTGGGCCTGGCGAAGTACGGCACTCTCCCGCCCGGCGCCGCCGGATACGGCGCCGGGCTCGGCGTGCTCGCGCTGCTCGCGCACGGCGTGGTGCGGCTGCGCGCGCCGTACGCCGACCCGCTGCTGCTGCCCATCGGCGTGCTGCTCAACGGGCTCGGCCTGGTGCTGATCTACCGCCTCGACCTGGAGACCCCGGGCGACCGGGCCGCCCCGGCCCAGCTGGTGTGGTCCACGCTGGGGGTCGCCCTGTTCATCCTGGTGGTGCTCGTGCTGCGCGACCACCGCTGGCTCCAGCGCTACTCCTACGTGTGCGTCGTCACCGCGCTCGTCCTGCTCACGCTGCCCATCCTCTTCCCGCCGGTGAACGGCGCCCGCATCTGGATCCGGATCGGCGGGTTCTCCATCCAGCCGGGCGAGTTCGCCAAGGTGCTGCTGGCGGTGTTCTTCGCCGCGTACCTCGCCGCGGGCCGCAGCGCGCTGGCGTACACGGGCCGCCGGGTGTGGCGGCTGCAGCTGCCCACCGGCCGGGTGCTGGGTCCGGTGGCGGCGATCTGGCTGCTGAGCGTGGGCGTGCTGGTGCTGGAGCGCGATCTCGGGACCTCGCTGCTGTTCTTCGGGCTGTTCGTCGTCATGCTGTACGTCGCCACCGGCCGTACCGGATGGATCGCGGTCGGGCTGCTGCTCGCCGCGGCCGGCGCGATCGGCGTCGGCCGGCTGGAGCCGCACGTGCACGGCCGGGTGGCGGAGTGGCTGCACCCGTTCGCGTCCATCGAGGCGGGTCAGGGGCCCGGCCAGGTCGCCCAGTCGCTGTTCTCGTTCGCGGCCGGCGGGCTGCTCGGCGCGGGGCTGGGCTCGGGCCACTCCATCCTGGTCGGCTTCGCCGCCAAGTCCGACTTCATCCTCGCCACCGCCGGGGAGGAACTGGGGCTGGCCGGGCTGTCGGCGGTCTTCCTGCTGTACGCCCTGCTCGTCGAGCGCGGCTACCGGGCGGGCCTGGCCCTGCGCGACCCCTTCGGCCGGCTGCTGGCGGTCGGGCTCGCCTCGCTGCTGGCGCTGCAGGTGTTCGTGATCGCGGGCGGGGTGACGGGGCTGATCCCGCTGACCGGCATGGCGATGCCGTTCCTCGCCCAGGGCGGCTCCTCGGTCGTCACCAACTGGGCGATCGTGGCGCTGCTGATCCGGGTGAGCCACGTGGCCCGCCGGAACTACGACGGGAAGACCGCGCCGTGATCCGCACCGCCACCGACCACCGCGACCTCGGCCCGAAGCACACGGGCACCGGCCGCCAGGACCACGCCGTGCACCGCGAGGACACCGGAGGGCGGCGCCTCGGCTCCCCCCTGTCCCGTCCGGAACCCGGCCCGTGGGACCGCCGCTCGCCGAAAAGCGCGGAAGCCCGCCCCCGGGCCGTGCCGCCGGTGGCCGGCGGGGAACCGGGCGGGGGGTGCGTCCGGTGACCCGGTGCATCCGGCACGCCGCCGCGTTCTGCGTGCTGCTGCTGGTGGCGCTGCTGATCAACACCGCCTGGCTGCAGCTCTTCCTGAGCCCCTCCTACCGAGGCAACCCGGCCAACCGCCGTCCCACCATCGCCCGTTACGATCAGCCGCGCGGCCGGATCCTGGTCGGCGGCCGACCGGTGACCGGGTCCAGGGACACCGGCGAGCAGCTCCGCTACGAACGCACCTACGCCGCCGGCCCGTTGTACGCGCCGGTCACCGGCTTCGCCTCCCAGCGCTACGGGACGACGTTCCTGGAGCACACCGAGGACAAGGTGCTCTCGGGCACCGATCCGATGCTGGCGGGGTTCCGGCTGTGGAACGACTTCACCCGCGGGCAGGCGCCGGGCGGCGACGTCGTGACGACCCTGAACCCGGCCGCGCAGCGGGCCGCGTTCGACGGGCTGGGGCCTCGCAAGGGCGCGGTCGCGGCGATCGAGCCGATGACGGGCCGGGTCCTGGCACTGGTGTCCACGCCCTCCTACGACCCGGCGGAGCTGTCCGGCAACGGCCCGGCGGTGGCGGCGGCCTGGGCGCGGCTGAACGACGATCCGGAGCAGCCGATGCTCAACCGGGCGGTGCGGCAGACGTATCCGCCGGGTTCGACGTTCAAGGTGGTCACCGCGGCGGCGGCGCTGGACTCGGGGCTGGTGACGGACCTCGACGCGCCGACCGACTCGCCGGACCCGTATCCGCTGCCGGGCAGCACCACGCGACTGGTGAACGAGGGCGAGGGCTGTGAGAACGCCTCGCTGCGCTACGCGTTCGAGTTCTCGTGCAACACGGTGTTCGCGAAGCTGGGCGTGGACGCGGGCGCCGGGGCCATGGGGAGGGCGGCGCGGGGGTTCGGCTTCGACGACCGGGAGCTGCGGATCCCCTTCCCGGTGACGCCGAGCACGTTCGACGCGCCCGCGGACAAGGCGCAGCGGGCGCTGTCGTCGATCGGGCAGTACAACACGCGGGCCACGCCGTTGCAGATGGCGATGGTGGCTGCGGCGGTCGCCGACGGCGGGCAGTCGCGCGCGCCGTACCTGGTGGAGCGGACCACGCGCAGCGGCGGGGGCACGGTGTCGGCGGCCGGTTCGCGGCCGGCGCGGCAGGTGATGCTGCCGACGACCGCGGTGCTGCTGCGGGAGCTGATGTGCGGGGTGGTCGAGGAGGGCACCGGCCGCAACGCGGCGATCCCCGGGGCCATGGTGGGCGGCAAGACGGGGACCGCGCAGCACGGTGTGGGCAACAGGGGCACGCCGTACGCCTGGTTCGTCTCGTGGGCGCAGGGCGACCAGGACCTGGATCCGAGGGTCGCGGTCGCGGTGGTGGTGGAGGACGCCTCGGCGCGGCGCGATGACATCAGCGGGGGCGGTACGGCGGCACCGATCGCGAAGGCGGTGATGGAGGCGGTGCTGCACTCGCCGCCGCCGGCGGCGTGAGGGGCGGGGCCGCCCGCCGGGCACACGGAGCCGGCCCGCCGCGGGCGGCGGGCGCGGGCCCGGGGCCGGCCGGGGCGCCGCACCGTCGTGGAAGGCCCGGGCGCCGCACCGTCACGTGGAGCCCGTGGGCGGCGGGCCGGGAGGGTCCGCGCGCCGTACGGACCCGGACCACACGTCAGCCGGCCGGCTTCACCGTCTCGGAGCGGACCTTGCGGGTCAGCTCGGCGTAGGACCCGAGGTCCAGGTCGTAGGGGTTCTGCCCGACCGACTTGGAGTTCATCACGACGATCACGGCCGCCGTGCCGGCGTCGGCCCACCCGCACACGGGGTAGGTCACGCTCGCGCCGCCCTGCTCCCGGGTGAGCACCTCGCAGCTGACCACGGGCGAGCCGGTACGGACGAAGTCCTTGGGCGGGATCACCTCGCTGACGCCCTGGCCCTGCCGGGCGCCGCTCAGCATGCCGTGCCGCATGGCGTCGACGTCCCGGAACCGGCCGTAGGCGCCGGAGATCACGAGTCCGCCCAGGGAGTCGCCGCTCTCGTCGTACCGGCCGACGACCGCGTCGGTGATCCGGTCGTCCCGGGTGCCGCCCGCCGACTTCTTGATCTTGGCGCCCTCGGTGTCGGAGAGATCCTTGGTCAGCCGGTAGCGGCCGTCGGCCAGCGTCTTGGGGACGGTCAGCGTGGCCGTGCCCGCCGGAGCGCTCTTGTCGAGCTGCGTGCCGATCAGCGCGAGGCCCACCACGACCGCCACGACCAGGGCGAGGGCGCCGCCCGCGATGCCGAGGATCAGCCCGACCCGCCGCTTCTTCGGCGGCGGGGCCATGGGCGGGTACCCCCAGCCGTAGGGCTGCTGGGGGTACCCGGCGTACAGCGGCGGGGGCGGCTGCGTGCCGTGGGGGCCGGGCGGGTACGGACCCGGCGTCCGCGGCTGCTGCCCGTACGGTCCCGGGGGCGGGGGCTGCTGCCCGTACGGCTCCGGCGGCGGGGGCGGCGGCGCGGAGGGGTTCTGCGGTGGTGGAGGCATGGACACGCCAGCACGTTACTGCACGTGCCGGAGAGCTCACGCCTCGGTCGCCCCCGCCTCGATCGCCTCCTCCACCTCGGCGACGCGCTCGCGTTCCTCGGCCGCGAAGCGTTCCGCGTCCAGGCGTTCGGCGATCTCCTCGTCCTGGGCCATCAGCAGGTCCAGGCTGGAGTCGCCCATCTCCAGGACGCCCATGTCGACGTAGGCCTGCTGGAGGCGCTTGCCCCACAGGCCGATGTCCTTGACGCAGGGGACGATGCGGCTGAAGAGCAACTGCCGGAAGAGCTGGAGGAATTCGGAGTTCTCGCTGAGTTCGCCGGCCTCGGCCCGCGGGATGCCGAAGTTCTCCAGGACCTCGACGCCCCGCAGGCGGTCGCGCATCAGGTAGCAGCCCTCGATGACGAATTCCTCGCGCTCGCGCAGTTCGGCGTCGGTGAGCTGCTGGTAGTAGTCGCGCAGCGCCATGCGGCCGAAGGCCACGTGGCGGGCCTCGTCCTGCATGACGTAGGCGAGGATCTGCTGGGGCAGCGGCTTGTCGGTGGTGTCGCGGATCATGCCGAAGGCGGCCAGCGCCAGGCCCTCGATCAGGACCTGCATGCCCAGGTACGGCATGTCCCAGCGGCTGTCGCGGAGGGTGTCGCCGAGCAGCGCCTGGAGGTTGTCGTTGATCGGGTAGACCATCCCGATCTTCTCGTGCAGGAAGCGGCCGTAGATCTCGGCGTGCCGGGCCTCGTCCATGGTCTGGGTCGCGGAGTAGAACTTGGCGTCCAGGTCGGGGACGGACTCCACGATCCGCGCGGCGCAGATCATCGCGCCCTGTTCGCCGTGCAGGAACTGGCTGAACTGCCAGGAGGCGAAGTGCCGTCGCAGCTCGCCCTTGTCACGGTCGGTCATCTTCGCCCAGTACGGCGTGCCGTACAGGACCATCGCCTCCTCGGGGGTGCCCAGCGGGTCGAAGGGGTCGACCTCCAGGTCCCAGTCGATCCGCTTCCGCCCGTCCCACTGCTTGTCCTTGCCCTTCTGGTAGAGGGCGAGGAGGCGGTCGCGGCCGTCGTCGTACTCCCAGCTGAAGCGCGCCGCGCCGGCGGCGGGGACCTGCCAGTGCGGGTCGCCCGGGTCGTTGGCGTACACGTCGTAGGTCGGCATACTTCGCAGGCTCACACGTAGACGTCGAGTCAACAAGTCGTGTGCGAGGGATTGACGCCCTTGCTGACACGCAGTCTCATAAAGGCGGGAACCTGACCGCCGGGTAACCGGCCGATCCGGCCACGACCCGTACGACGAGGTGGGACAGCCATGACGACCGTGACGGATGCCGACGCGCTCGCCGGACTGCGCGACGCGCTCGGTCTGCTGAAGGACCGGGAGCAGGTGGCCGAGCGGCTGCTGGACTCGTCCGCCAAGCACTCCTTCGACCCCGACAAGGAGCTGGACTGGGACGCGCCCTTCGAGGAGGGCAAGTGGTTCTGGCCGCCGGAGCTGGTGTCGCTGTACGGCACGCCGCTGTGGAAGCGGATGAGCGAGGAGCAGCGCATCGCGCTCTCCCAGCACGAGGCCGCCGCGCTCGCCTCGCTCGGCATCTGGTTCGAGCTGATCCTGATGCAGCTGCTCGTGCGGCACATCTACGACAAGCCGGCCACCAGCGCCCACGTCCGGTACGCCCTCACCGAGATCGAGGACGAGTGCCGGCACTCGAAGATGTTCGCCCGCGTGATCACCCGCGGCGGCACCCCCTGGTACCCGGTGGCCCCCGTCCACCAGCACCTCGGCCGGCTCTTCAAGACGATCTCCACCACGCCCGGCTCCTTCACGGCGACCCTGCTCGGCGAGGAGGTCCTGGACTGGATGCAGCGGCTGACCTTCCCGGACGAGCGGGTGCAGACCCTGATCCGCGGGGTCACGCGCATCCACGTCGTGGAGGAGGCGCGGCACGTGCGCTACGCCCGTGAGGAGCTGCGCCGGCAGATGGTGACCGCGCCGAGGTGGTCGCGGGAGTTCACCCGCGTCACCTCCGGCGAGTTCGCCCGCGTGTTCTCCGTGGCCTTCATCAACCCCGAGGTCTACACGAACGTGGGACTGGACAAGCGGGAGGCCATGGCCCAGGTGAAGGCGAGCGGCCACCGGCGCGACGTGATGCAGACCGGGTCCAAGCGTCTGACCGACTTCCTGGACGACATCGGTGTGCTGCGGGGCGTCGGGCGGCGGATGTGGCGGTCCTCCGGGCTGCTGGCCTGAAGGGGCTCGGGCGGCGGGGCCGGCCGGCGATTACGCTGCCGGACATGAGCCCTGCCGCGTCCACCCCCGCCTACCGAAGACTCAGCGTCGAGGAGCGGCGCGCTCAGCTGCTCGAGGCCGCGCTGTCCCTCTTCGCGCACCGGGCGCCCGAGGAGGTGTCGCTGGACGACGTGGCGGAGGCGGCCGGAGTGTCCCGGCCGCTGGTGTACCGCTACTTCCCCGGCGGCAAGCAGCAGCTGTACGAGGCCGCCCTGCGCTCGGCGGCGGAGGAGCTGCGGCTCTGCTTCGACGAGCCGCACGACGGCCCGCTCCTGCCCCGCCTCACCCGCGCCCTGGACCGCTACCTCACCTTCGTCGACGGGCACGACGCCGGCTTCACCGCGTTGCTCCAGGGCGGCAGCGTGGTGGAGACGTCCCGTACGAGCGCCATCGTGGACGGGGTGCGCAGGACCGCCGCCGAGCACATCCTCAGCCACCTGGAGGTCGCGGACCCGGGGCCTCGGCTGCGCATGACCGTGCGCATGTGGATCACGGCGGTGGAGGCGGCCTCGCTGATCTGGCTCGACGAGGACAAGCAGCCGCCGCTCCAGGAGCTGCGGGACTGGCTGGTCGAGCAGTTCGTCGCGGTGCTGTCGGTGACCGCGAACCGGGACCCGCAGACCGCCGCGCTGGTACGGCGCCTGCTGTCGCCGGCGAATGGCTGACACTGGAGCTGTGAAGAGCGAAGACACCCCCTTCGAGGGCGGCCCCATGGACGGGCGGACGCTGCCCGTGCTGGTGGGGCCCACCGGGAACCCCCCGAAGACGTATCGCATCCCGGTCCCGGACGCGGCGGGCGGTCCGCCCACCGTGCTCGTCTACCGTCGGGTCCCGCGCGGGCACAGCAAGCGGCTCGGGCTGCCCCAGGGGTGGAAGTACGAGTTCGATCCCGAGGGAAAGCGGGGCGGCGGACCGAAGTGGCCGTGGTCCAGGCCGTCCCGCACAGGGGACCCGAACGGCGCCGAGGGCAAGCCGGGTGACACCGGCGGGTGAGCGTTTTGCTCCGTCCGGAGCAGGACAGGCGCACATGGTCGGTTCATACGTCGAATCTCACGGTGTGGAGCGGAGAGGCCGCCCCGCACCGGAGGTGATGACATGTCAGGGAGGTTGCCGCGTCTGGTGTGCACGGCCGCGGTGGCGGCGCAGGCCGCGCTCGCGACGGTGACCGCCACGGCGGTGCCCCAGCCCCCCGCGGCCGGACAGCAGTCCGGCCCCGGACAGCCGCCCGCCGCCGGCCGGCAGAACCGGCCCGCGCTGCCGCCCGCACCCGGGCAGCCGGGCACGGACCTGCGGCGGAACTCGGCCGCACGGCCGGGCACGGCCGGGCAGCCGGGCACGCCCGGAGCGGCGGGGGCCGCCGGGCGACCGCCCTCGGGTGGACAGCCGTCCCCGGGCGGGCCGCGGGCCACGGGTGAGTCGCAGGCCACGAGCGGGGAGCCGTCCCTCGCGGGGCCGCGGGCCGCCGCCGGGCCGCCGGCCGCCTTCGGGCCGCCGCTCACGACGGCCCCGCAGACCGCGCCCGGGGGGCCGTCCGCCACCGGACCGCAGACCGCCGCCGCGTCGCCGGGGGCGGCCGGATCGCCAGGGGTTGCCGGACCGCAAGGCGTCGCCGGACCGCAAGGCGTCGCCGGGCAGCCGTCCGTGGCCGGGCTGCTGACGGATCTGGGGAAGCTGTACCGGCAGGCCGAGCAGGCCACCGAGACGTACGACACCGCCGGTGAGCTGCTGGAGAAGCGGCGGGCCGAGGCCCGCCGGCTCGACGCGGCGCTCGCCCGCGCCCGGCTCGCCCTGACCGGCAGCCGCGCGGCGGCCGGCCGGCTCGCCCGCCAGCAGTACCAGAACAGCGGCGACCTCTCCCCCTACCTGCGGCTGCTGCTGGCCCGCGACCCGCAGCACGCGCTGCAGGAGGGCCATGTGATCGGGCAGCTCGCGCGCGAGCGGGCCGAGACGGTGAAGCGGCTGACGGACGACGAGAAGAAGGCGGCCGCGCTGGCCCGCGAGGCGCACACCGCGCTCGACGCCCAGCTCGCCGTCGCCCGGCGCCGGCAGCGGGCCCGGGACGACGTGCGAAAGCGGCTCGGCGACATCGAGAAGCTGCTGGCCTCGCTCAGCACCCAGCAGCTGACGGCGCTCGCCGAGTTCGAGCGCGGCGGCATCATCGAGGCGCAGCGCAGGTTCCTGGCCTCCGGCGCGCTCGGCCCCGGGCGGCCGCCCACCGCGGCGGGCGAGGAGGCCGTGCGCTACGCCGTGGGGCAACTGGGCAAGCCGTACGAGTGGGGCGCGGCGGGCCCGCGGGCCTACGACTGTTCGGGGCTGACCTCGCAGGCGTGGGCGCGGGCCGGGACGCCCATCCCGCGGACCAGCCAGGAGCAGTGGGCCCGGCTGAGGCGGGTGCCGCTGAGCGAGCTGCGCCCGGGCGACCTGGTGGTCTACTTCCCCGAGGCCACGCACGTCGCGCTCTACCTCGGCGACGGCATGGTGGTGCAGGCGCCCCGGCCGGGCGCGAGGGTGAAGGTGTCGCCGCTCGCCGCCAACCCGGTGCTGGGCGCCGTACGGCCCGATCCGGGCGGGGAGCCCCTGCGGCGGTACGTGCCGCCGGTGCTCCCCAGGGGCGCCCTGGACGGACCGGACGCGGGGCTCTACTCGGCCGACCCGGCGGCGGCCTCGGCACCGGCTCCAGCACCGGCACCGGCGGCGACCTCGCCCAGGTAGGCCTCGGTCTTCGCCGGGTCGAAGAAGAAGTCCTCGAGGTCGGCCGGGTTGTCGAAGGCGTTGGCGAAGCGGTCGGCGACCGGCTGGAGCTCACCGGCGGCGCCGAACAGGTTCAGAACGTGCTCCGGCGGCGGGGCGAGCATGGCGTTCGTCCACTTGGTGACGTGCCGCGCGGTCTTCCAGTAGCGGTCGAACGTCTGCTGCATCCACTCCTCGTCGAACGGCCGGTCGCCGTGTTCGAGGATCGAGGCGAGGTAGGCGGCGGCGCACTTGGACGCCGAGTTGGAACCCTGGCCGGTGATCGGGTCGTTGGCGACGACGACGTCCGCGACGCCCAGGACCAGGCCGCCGCCGGGCAGCCGGCCGATCGGCTTGCGCACGGTCGGGGCGTAGCGGCCGGCGAGGGTGCCGCCGGCGTCCGTGAGCTCGACCTTGGTGGAGCGCGCGTACTCCCACGGCAGGAAGGTCTTCATGAGGTCGAGGGTGAGCGCCAGGTGCTCCGACGGGTCCTTGACGCCCTTGAAGACGTCGAGCGGGCCGCCGGGTATGCCCTCCCAGAACAGGATGTCGGCCCGGCCGGAGAGGGTGTACGTCGGCATGACGAACAGCTCGCCGACGCCGGGGACCACGTTGCAGCGGACCGCGTCGAAGTCGGGGTGCTCGGGCCGCGGGCCCATCCCGTGCACGTACGCCACCGCCAGCGCGCGCTGCGGCTCGCCGTACGGGGAGCGCTCGGCGTCCCGCTCGAACATGGACACCAGTTCGCCCTTGCCCGCCGAGACGAGGACGAGGTCGTAGGCGCGGGAGAAGTAGTCGAGGTCGCCGACGGCCGCGCCGTGGATGACCAGCTGGCCGCCGCGCTGCGCGAACGTCTCCATCCAGCCGGCCATCTTGACCCGCTGGTCGACCGACTGCGCGTACCCGTCGAGCCTGCCCACCCAGTCGATCGCGCGCTGCGAGGGGCCCGGGTCGAAGGAGCCGGGGGCGGCGACCGAGACGCCGAGTCCCTCGATCCTGGGGGCCTGCGGCTCCCAGAAGTTCAGCCGCAGGTCCCGCTCGTGCTGGAGCGCGGTGTGGAACATGCACTGCGTCGACATGACCCGGCCGGAGCGGATCTCGTCCGCGGTCCGGTTGGACATCAAGGTGACCTCGTACCCGTGCGACTGCAGGCCGAGGGCGAGCTGGAGACCGGACTGGCCGGCCCCCACGACGAGTATCTTGCGCATGCGGGTGGTGCCTCCTACGGCTTCGGGGACGGCGCGCGGAACGGGAGTGCCCGGGGCCGGGGCTGCTCGGGGGCCGTGGCTACTCGGGGGTCTCCTCGAGCGCGTGGGCCACGAGGGCCAGCAGGGTCTCGACGGCCGAGATCCGGCGCCGCGCGTCCATGATCATGACAGGTATGTGCGCGGGGACGGTGAGCGCCTCCCGGACGTCCTCCGGCTCGAACAGCTCGGTGCCGTCGAAGTGGTTGACCGCGACGACGTACGGCAGGCCGCAGCTCTCGAAGTAGTCCAGGGCCGGGAAGCAGTCCTTCAGCCGGCGGGTGTCGGCCAGGACGACGGCGCCGATCGCGCCGCGCACCAGGTCGTCCCACATGAACCAGAACCGCTGCTGGCCGGGCGTGCCGAACAGGTACAGCACCAGGTCGTCGTCGAGCGTGATCCGGCCGAAGTCCATGGCGACGGTGGTGGTCGCCTTGCCCGGCGTGGCGCTGAGGTCGTCGGTCTCCTCGCTCGCCTCGGTCATCAGCGCCTCGGTCTGCAGGGGCGTGATCTCCGAGACGGTGGTGACCAGCGTGGTCTTGCCGACGCCGAAGCCGCCGGCCACCACTATCTTCGTGGCGATCGGGGCGCGGGTGCGGTCCGTCTGCCAGGGCCGCAGGGTCTCGTCGGGCTCGACGAGGGGGGCGGCGCCGGCCGGGGGGACGGCGGTGGCGGCGACGGCGGAGTCAGAGACGGCGGAGTCCACTCAGCACCCTTTCCAGCAGAGCGCGGTCCGGACGACCGGTGCCATGACCGGTTCCGGTTCCGTACACACGGATCTTTCCCTGGTCCGCGAGATCGCTCAGGAGCACGCGGACCACGCCGAGCGGCATCTTCAGCAGCGCGGCGATCTCGGCCACCGTCCGCATCCGGCGGCACAGTTCGACGATGGCCCGCATCTCCGGCATGACCCGGCTGGTGACGGAGCCCTTCTCCAGCTCCTTGCGCTCCTCCGCCGCCTCCAGCGCGGCCGTGCTCGCCACGAACGTCTCCACGAGGAGGACGTGGCCGAAGCGGGTACGGCCGCCGGTGAGGGAGTAGGGCCGGACGCGGGCGGGCCTGCGGTCGCCGCCGCGCACCGGGAGCTGCTGTCTGGGCACGCCGCCCAGCGGACCGCTCATGGCATGGCTCATCGGACGCTCCCCACCGACTCGGACTCCAGGGACTTCCTCAGCTCGCTGCGGAGTTCGGGCGTCAGGACGTGCCCGGCGCGGCCGACGAAGAGCGCCATGTGGTACGCCACCACGCTCATGTCGCACTCCGCGGAGCCGTGCACGCCGAGCAGCGAGCCGTCGCTGATCGACATCACGAAGAGGCTGCCCTCGTCCATCGCGACCATCGTGTGCTTGACGGCGCCGCCGTCCATCAGCCGGGCCGCGCCGACGGTGAGGCTGCCGATGCCGGAGACGACGGTGGCGAGGTCGGCGGCGGAGCCGCGCGGGCCGCTCCGCGGGGCGCCCGGGGAGCGGCGGGCCGCGTCGTTGCGGTCCTGGTCGGAGGAGAGGAGCAGGAGGCCGTCGGAGGAGACCACGGCGACGGATTCGATGCCGGGGACCTCCTCGACGAGGTTGGTCAGCAGCCAGTGCAGGTTGCGGGCCTCACGGCTCAGTCCGAAGGTTCCGAAGGTGCTGGGAGCGGTCAACTGCTTGCCTCCTCGACGGTGCCCCCCGTGGATTCCTCAGCCGGCGCTCGGTCGGCCGGTGTCGGCCGCTGGTTCTGGCCCGTCCGCTCGGCGATCTCCGCCTGTACGTCGCGGTGGCCCGCCTGCGCACCCTGACGGAATCCGCCCAGGCGGCGGCGCAGGGCGTCGGCGTCCACGGAGCCGGTGCGCCGGCGCGGGGCCTGGGTGGGGGTGGTGATTCTCGGGGTGCGCTTGGGGAGGCCCTTGGCGGTGACCTGGTCGCCCGACGCGCGCTCGTGCGTGTCGGCGGTCTCGGCGCCGCCTTCGGCCGGAAGCCTGTCGCCGCCGTTCCCGCCCGTGCGGCTGTCGCCGCCGGGCACGGACACCCCGTGCGGCGCGTGCTCACCGGCGGTCCGCGCCTGCTCGGACCGGCCCGCGGTCCCGGACGCGGGCGGCGGGCCCGGCTCGGCCCGCCGGGACACCGGCTGCGGCTGCGGCTGCGCCGACGCCGTCTCGGGCGCGGCGTGCGCCTGCGGGGGGACGGTCCCGGACGCGGGGTGCGGGGCCGGCTCGGGCCGCCCGGACGCCGGCTGCGGCTGCGCCGACGCCGTCTGGGGCCCGGGATGTGCCTGCGGGGGGACGGTCCCGGGCGCGGGGTGAGCCTGCGCGGGGACGGCGCCGGGCGCGGGATGCGGTTCCCGGGCGGTCCGTTCCGGAGCGGGGTGCGGCAGGAGGAGTTCCATCGTGGTCTCCGCCGGGGACTCCGGCGGAGCCTGCGCGGGTCGCGCGGCGGCCGGTTCCGGCGCCGCGGCCGTCTCCCGGGGCGTCTCCTGGGCCGCCTCCGACTCCCGCACCGCCTTCTCCGCCTGGTGCACCAGCGGGTCGCCGTCCTTGGCGCGGACGTGCAGGACGTTGGAGTTGGCCTCGGCGTCCGCGCCGGGCAGCGTGATGGTCCCGGTGCCGCCGGGGGCCGGGCCGGTGGCCGGGACGGCGGCGGACGGCGCGGGGGCCAGGAGCGGCTGGGGCACGACGACGACCGCCGCGATGCCGCCCTGCTTCTGCTCGCGCAGCTGCACACGGGCGCCGTGCCGGTGGGCGAGGCGGGCCACCACGTAGAGGCCGAGGCCCAGGCCGTCCTCGCTCTCCTGGTCGTAGGAGGCCTGCGGGTCGAAGTCGGCGAGGCGGGCGTTGAGACGGGTGAGCCGCTCGGCGGCCATGCCGATGCCCTCGTCCTGGACGGAGAGCATGATCTCGCCGTTCTCCAGGAGCCAGCCGGAGACCTCGACCGGCTGGTCGGGCGGGGAGAACGAGGTGGCGTTCTCCATGAGTTCGGCCAGCAGGTGGGAGAGGTCGTCCGCGGCGAAGCCGGCGACGTGCGCGTGCGGCGGCAGCGCGGCGATGCGCACCCGCTCGTAGCGCTCGATCTCGCTGACCGCGGCCCGTACGACGTCGACCAGCGGGACCGGCCCGGCGTGCTGCTGGACGTGCTCGGTGCCGGCCAGGACCAGCAGGTTCTCGCTGTGCCGGCGCATGACCGTGGCGAAGTGGTCCAGCTTGAAGAGGGTGGCCAGACGTTCGGGGTCCTGCTCGCGCTCCTCCAGGCCCTCGATGACGGCGAGCTGCCGCTCGACCAGGCCGAGGGTGCGCAGCGCCAGGTTCACGAAGGTGGAGCCGATGCCGGTGCGCAGCCGCTCCAGCTGGGCGACGGCGTCGGCGAGTTCGGCGCGCAGTTCCTCACGGGCGTCGGCCATCTTCTGCCGCTGGCCGACCAGGTGCTTGCGGTCGGTCTCCAGGGTGGCGATCCGCTCGGCGAGGGCGGCGGCCCTGGTGTGCAGGGTGTTGACGGAACGGACGACCTGCGCGAACTCGTCGTCGCGGCCGGTGAAGCGGATCGCTTCCTCGGCGGTGGGGTCCTCGGCGCCGGCCAGGCGGGCCGAGCCCAGGCGGAGCACGGCGAGCGGGCGGGTGAGGGTGCGGGCGAGGGCCGTGGCGACGCCGACGGTGAGCAGCAGGAGGGCGCCGAGCAGGGCGACGCGGATCTCCAGCGCGGTGACGTCGTCGTCGCGCAGGGCCGCGAGGTCCTTGGTCCGGTGGTCGTAGAGGGAGGACTCCGCGCCGCGCATCAGGTCGACGCGGGCGCTGAGCGCGGCGTCCGCCTTCTTGACGCTGGTGTTCAGGTCGTCGTCGCCGAGCGTCGGCTGCGCGGTGAGCTTCTTCAGGTAGTCCTCGCCGCTCTTCGCCTCGGCTCCGGTGACCGTGGAGTCGTAGGAGTCGCGGGCCGCCTCGGGGGCGGTGTCGCGGAACTCGGCGAGGGCCGCGTCCGAGCGGAACCGGGCCTGCTGGGCGGCGGTGCTGAGGGCGTCGCGCCGTTCGGTGTCGGCCTCCGAGGAGGTGTACGTCCGTTCGGACCGGCCGGTGAGCGGGTTGTAGACGGTGCTCGTGGAGTACGGCACGTTCAGGGCGGCCAGCAGCAGCCCGCGGGCGGCGGCGGCCTGCTGGACGGCGGTGTCGAGCTCGGCGAGCGCGTGCGCCCCGGAACCGGCGCGCGAGGGCATCCGCTCGGCCAGTCGCTCGGCGAGCCGGTGCAGTTCGGCGATGGTGGCGGAGTACGCCTGGTGGACCTCGAGGGCGCCGCTCCGCCCGGTGAGCGCCGAGCGGCGCACGGCGGCGATGCCGTTCAGGTCGGTGCGCAGCCGGCCGGGGGTGTCGGGGTCGGCGCGCAGGTCGTCGACCTGGCGGTCCACCCGGGTGCTGCGCTGCTCGGAGGGCGCCTTGGACTTGGGGCGGCCGGCGGCGACGTAGGAGGTCACCTCGTCGCGTTCGTCGGCGAGCGAGTGGGCGAGGGCGAGGGCGTCCTGGGTCTGCCCGGCGAGGGTCACCAGGTCCTGGGAGTCGCCGAGCTGACCGGAGGCGGCGATGAGGGAGGGCGCGCCGGCCGCGGCGACGGCGGCGGTGACGACGGCGACCGCGGCGATGAGGCGGTTGCGCACGTGGGTGGGGCGGCCCTTGCCGACGGGAACGGCGCCGGCGGCGGGTGCGGCGGGTGCGGCGGAGGAGGCGGGTGCGGCGGAGGAGGCGGGAGCCGCGGGGGACGCGCCGGGCGGCTGTGCCGGGCCGCCCGCGGTGGCCGTCTGCTGGTCTGTGCGCCGAGGCCGCTTCTTCTGCACCGGTGCTCGCATTCCTGTACTCGTGTACTCATGGGCCCGGGTGGCTCTCCGTCGACGCGTGCGACGGGTGCGCGCACCCTCCCCCGGCCCGCGCTGTCGCGCCGCGCGGGGGACCTGCATCGGTTTCCGACCCTCCCAGTGCCGGTGGGCAGTGGGCCCGCATCGTCCGACCGGCCACCCGAAGGAGTGAACCCCGGAGGGGAGTTGGCGGGCAAGTTCCTCCGGCCTGTGCCGGGGCTTTGCCCGGTGGGCCGGTTGGACGTCTGCGGCAGGCTTTGGCAGGATTCGCCGCCACGCCTTCCCGGAGCCCGCCATTCCCTCCCAAACCAGGCGGCTGACCTGCGTCGGTGCGCTATTTCCCAGGTGGTTGGCGGCTTTTGGCGAGCCATGTGAAGGCCTGGTGCAGACTGGCCGGATGCGTACTGAGGTTGTTTCGGAACCCGGCCTGGCCGAGCGGCCCAACGAGGACTTCGCCGCCGTCGCACTGCCCGCCTCCGGGCAGGGCGGCTGTGCGGTCGTCCTGGACGGGGTGACGCCGCCGAGGACGGACACCGGGTGTCTGCATTCCGTTCCCTGGTTCACCGCCCGGCTCGGCGGCGCGTTGACCGAACTGACCGTTTCCTGCCCAGATCTGACGCTGACGGAGATCCTCTCGCGGGCGATCGCCCGGACCGCCGCGGCACACGCCGTCACCTGTGACCTTTCTCACCCGCGCACGCCTCAGGCAACCGTGGTGCTCGTGCGCTGGTCCGCCGGCACGGTCGACCACCTGGTCCTGTCCGACTCGGCGCTCCTGCTGGAGTACGCCGACGGTTCGGTCGTACCCGTACTGGACGACCGGCTGGCCCGGCTCCCCCGGTCCGCGCTCGCCACCGACGAGCTCATCGACGCCACCCTGCGCAACAAGGAGGGCGGCTTCTTCACCGCGGCGGCGGATCCCTCGGTGGCGGGCCGGGCGATGACGGGCAGCGTGCCGTGCGAGCGGGTGCGCGCGCTGGCCGCGCTGACGGACGGGGCGACGCGCTGGGTGGAGCGGTTCGGCGAGGGCGACTGGGGGCAGTGCCTCGCCCTCGTGCGCAAGGAGGGGGCGCGCGCCCTGGTGGACCGCGTCCGGATGCTGGAGGAGGCGGACCGCGAGGAGCGGACGCACCTCGGCCGGAGCAAGACGCACGACGACGCGACGGTGGTCTTCGCCGAGCTGTGAGGGGAGAGCGGGCGGACGAAGGCGGGCACCGGCAGCGGTGAAGCCGGGTGGCGGCGGGACCCGGCAGCGGTGGGACGGCGGCGGTGAGCCGGGCGGCAGGTCCGAGCGAGGGCCTACTTGTCCATGACGCCGTTCAACTCGTGCAGCAGCCTGGCCAGTTCGGCGACCTCGCGGCGGTCCCAGTGGGCGAGCTGGCTGACGTAGCGGGCACGGCGCGCCTCGCGCACCTGGCCGACGCGGCGGCGGCCGTCGGCGGTGAGGGCCACCAGCCAGGCCCGTCCGTCCGCGGGATCCGGTTCGCGGGCGACCAGTCCCAGTTCCTCCAGGGCGCGCAGCTGGCGGGACATGGTGGCCTTGCCGACGCCGATGTACGCGGCGAGCGCCGTGGCGCGCTGGCCGCCGCACTCGTCCAGCCGGGCCAGCAGCCCGTACGCCGAGGACTCCAGTTCGGGGTGCACCTCGCGGGCCATCTCGCCCTGGCTGGCCCGGGCCCGTCGCAGCAGCAGGGTCAGCTCCCGCTCCAGCGCGAGGAACGGCCGGTCTGCACCACTCGGCGAAGGGCCGAGTTCACCCTCGTGTGCTCCGCTGTTCGCGTCTTCGTGCACGTCAGCCCCTGCCTGGAGTTTCCCGGTCCTGAAAGTTTCCGCCATCTGCCGCCATCGCCGCAGCTCCGTCAGTATTTCGCAGGCGTAGACCAACGGCGGCCCCCGGTCCCCCTTCCCAGCCGCGGGTCTACGTGCGTAGCTTCTTCGTCAGGCAATGAATGGCATGCTCACGCCAGCACACCCTCACCGGCGGGTCTTCCATGATCCGCTCTCCCCCCGTGCGACCGTGGGCCGTGCCCGCTTTATCCCCCACCGAGCACCACCGAACTTTCGGAGGCACGTCATGCCCGTGCACAGATCCGGATCGGCCCGCGCCCGGCGGCTGACGGCAGCGGGAGTCCTGCTCGCAGCGTTCTCCTTCTTCCTCACGGCGCCCTCCTCGGCCACCACGACGCCCGCCCGCGGCTCCGCCTACATGGGCATGGGCGTTTTGGCGCACGACGGTCAGAGCGGTACGCCCGCGTCCGACAAGGCAGCCCAGACCGAAGGCGTCGACGTCTCCGGCTACCAGGGCAACGTGGCCTGGTCCACCCTCTGGAACAGCGGCGTCAGGTGGGCCTACACCAAGGCCACCGAGGGGACGTACTACACGAACCCCTACTTCACGCAGCAGTACAACGGCTCGTACAACGTCGGCATGATCCGCGGCTCGTACCACTTCGCCACCCCGGACACC
The DNA here is from genome assembly GCF_044391765.1 of Streptomyces sp. NPDC018610. NCBI lineage: Bacteria > Bacillati > Actinomycetota > Actinomycetes > Kitasatosporales > Streptomycetaceae > Streptomyces > Streptomyces sp. NPDC018610. The sequence continues at coordinate 295,333 of NZ_JBISAL010000011.1, read as the reverse complement.
ACCAGCGGCGCCACCCAGGCCAACTACTTCGTGGACCACGGCGGCGGCTGGTCCAAGGACGGCAAGACCCTGCCGGGCGCCCTCGACATCGAGTGGAACCCCTACGGCGCCGCCTGCTACGGCAAGTCCGCGAGCGCGATGGTCAGCTGGATCGCCGACTTCCTCAACACGTACAAGGCCCGCACCGGCCGTGACGCGGTCATCTACACCGCCACCAGCTGGTGGACCCAGTGCACCGGCAACTACGGCGGCTTCGCCGCCGACAACCCGCTGTGGATCGCCCGCTACGCCTCGACGGTGGGGACCCTGCCGGCCGGCTGGGGCTACTACACGATGTGGCAGTACACCTCGTCCGGCCCGACCGTCGGCGACCACGACAAGTTCAACGGGGCCCTGGACCGCGTACAGGCGCTGGCCAACGGCTGATCCGCCCCGCACGGACCGCGGCCGCGTCCCGCCGCTGCCGCCGCCGGCGGCCGTCGCGCCGCGCACGGTGAAGGCCCGGGCCTCCCTCACGGGACCCGGGCCTTCCCTCATCCGGCGGCGCCGTCACGCCGCCGCCGGAAGCGCGGTCTCCGCGCCGTCACGCCGCCGCCGGAACCGCGGGCTCCGCAGCGTTCGTCGCCGGTGCGAGGGCCAGCTCCAGGACCTGGCGGACGTCGGAGACGGCGTGGACGTCGAGCTTGTCCAGCACCTGCGCCGGGACGTCGTCCAGATCGGGCTCGTTGCGCTTGGGGATGATCACGGTGGTCACCCCGGCGCGCTGGGCGGCGAGCAGCTTCTGCTTCACGCCCCCGATGGGCAGCACCCGGCCGGTGAGCGACACCTCGCCGGTCATCGCCACGTCCGTGCGGACCAGCCGGCCGGACAGCAGCGAGGCCAGCGCGGTCGTCATCGTGACACCGGCGCTCGGACCGTCCTTGGGGACCGCGCCCGCCGGGAAGTGGATGTGCACGCCCCGGTCCTTCAGGTCGCCCACCGGAAGCTCCAGCTCGGCGCCGTGGCTGCGCAGGAAGCTCAGCGCGATCTGCGCGGACTCCTTCATCACGTCGCCCAGCTGCCCGGTCAGGGTCAGGCCCGCCGCGCCCGTCTCCGGATCGGCGAGCGACGCCTCGACGTACAGGACGTCGCCGCCGGCCCCGGTCACCGCCAGGCCCGTCGCCACGCCCGGCACGGACGTCCGGCGCTCGGCCGGGTCCTGGGCGGACTCCGGCACGTGGTGCGGCCGGCCGATCAGCGCCCGCAGGTCGTCGCCGGTGACGATGAAGGGCAGCTCCCGCTCCCCCAGCTCGTGCTGGGCCGCGATCTTGCGCAGCAGCCGCGCGACGGACCGCTCCAGGGTGCGCACGCCCGCCTCGCGGGTGTACTCGCCCGCCAGCCTGCGCAGCGCGCCCTCGTCGAGGGTGACCTCGTCCGGGCGCAGACCGGCCCGCTCCAGCTGGCGCGGGAGCAGGTGGTCGCGGGCGATGACGACCTTCTCGTCCTCGGTGTAGCCGTCCAGGCGCACGATCTCCATGCGGTCCGCCAGCGCCTCCGGGATGGCCTCCAGGACGTTGGCCGTGGCCAGGAAGACCACGTCGGACAGGTCCAGCTCCACCTCCAGGTAGTGGTCCCGGAAGGTGTGGTTCTGCGCCGGGTCGAGGACCTCCAGCAGGGCCGCGGCCGGGTCGCCGCGGAAGTCTGAGCCCACCTTGTCGATCTCGTCGAGCAGGACCACCGGGTTCATCGACCCGGCCTCCTTGACGGCGCGCACGATCCGGCCGGGCAGCGCCCCGACGTACGTACGCCGGTGGCCGCGCACCTCGGCCTCGTCGCGGACCCCGCCCAGGGCGACGCGGACGAACTTGCGGCCCATGGCGTGGGCGACGGACTCGCCCAGCGACGTCTTGCCGACGCCGGGCGGACCGACCAGCGCCAGGACGGCGCCGCCGCGCCGGCCGCCGATCACCCCGAGCCCCCGGTCGCCGCGGCGCTTGCGCACCGCCAGGTACTCGGTGATCCGCTCCTTCACGTCCTCCAGGCCGGCGTGCTCGGCGTCCAGGACCGCCTTGGCGCCCTGGATGTCGTACGTGTCGTCGGTCCGCTCGTTCCAGGGCATCTCCAGGACCGTGTCCAGCCAGGTGCGGATCCAGGAGCCCTCGGGCGACTGCTCGGAGGCGCGCTCCAGCTTGTCGACCTCCTTGAGGGCGGCCTCACGGACCTTCTCCGGCAGGTCGGCCGCCTCGACGCGGGCGCGGTAGTCGTCGGACTCCTCGCCCTCCGTCTCGCCGTTCAGCTCGCGCAGCTCCTTGCGGACGGCCTCGAGCTGACGGCGCAGCAGGAACTCGCGCTGCTGCTTGTCGACGCCCTCCTGGACGTCCTTGGCGATCGTCTCGGCCACGTCCTGCTCGGCGAGGTGGTCGCGCAGGTGCCGGATGGCGAGCCGGAGCCGGGCCACCGGGTCGGCGGTCTCCAGCAGCTCGACCTTCTGCCCGGTGGTCAGGAACGGCGAGTACCCGGAGTTGTCGGCGAGCTGGGACACGTCGTCGATGGCCTGCACGCGGTCCACGACCTGCCAGGCGCCGCGCTTGCGCAGCCAGGCGGTGGCCAGGGCCTTGTACTCCTTGACCAGTTCGGTGACGTGGCCGGGCAGGGGCTCCGGCGCGCTCTCGTCGATCCGGGAGCCCTCGACCCACAGCGCCGCGCCCGGACCGGTGGTCCCGGCGCCGATCCTCACCCGGCTCCGGCCGCGGATCAGCGCGCCGGGGTCGCCGTCGGCGAGCCGGCCGACCTGCTCGACGGTGCCGAGGACGCCGGTCGTCGCGTACGTCCCCTCGACCCGCGGCACCAGCAGCACCCTGGGCTTCCCGGGCTCGTCGCGGGCGGCGGCCTGCGCGGCCTCCACCGCGGCCCGCACCTCGGCGTCGCTCAGGTCGAGCGGGACCACCATCCCGGGCAGCACGACCTCGTCGTCGAGCGGCAGCACGGGCAGGACGATCGGTGTGAACGCCGTGGACTCAGCAGCCATGATCTCCCCTTCGGCAGTCAAGTTGAGTTATGCCGACTCAATGCACGGGGCGCCCTCGATTGTTCCCCGACCCGTGTTCGCCGTGAGCGATCACCCGGAGACGGAGCGGAAGCGGCAGGTCAGGGCCGGGACGGCCCGCGACACGGGCCGGCCGGGCCGGGGCCGTACGGGCGAGACACCGGCCGGAGCGGACACCGAGACCGACGGTTCGGACGAGCGAGACGACGGCTCGGAGAAGCGTGACGACGGCTCGGAGGAGCGTGACGACGGTTCGGAGGAGCGAGACGACGGTTCGAGCGGGCGAGTCGTCGGCCCCCCCCGGCAGGAGGGCCGACCCCGCGACCCGGCAACAGGCGTCACCGGCCGTCACCCTTAATTCACGTGGCGGTCCAGGCCCGTTGGGGCAGGATGACCCCATGACCGCCTCGTACGAGACTCCCGTGGTGCTGGACCGTCGCGAGGGCCCGCACGGCGAGGTCGTGCTGCGCCGGCACGGCGCGCTGCTGCAGATCATCGCCAACGGCTGCTTCCTGATGGACACCTCCGACGGCCGCTCCGAGCGGCTGCTGGTCGACGCCGCCCTGGACGCCCTGGACGGCCGCCGGGCGCCGCACCTGCTGATCGGCGGGCTCGGCGTCGGCTTCTCCCTGGCGCACGCCGCGGCCGACCCGCGCTGGGGCCGGATCACCGTCGTCGAGCGGGAACAGGCCGTCATCGACTGGCACCGGGACGGCCCGCTGTCCGAACTGACCGCACGGGCGCTGGCCGATCCGCGCACCGCGATCGTCGGAGCCGATCTGCTCGATTACGTCAATGAGACATCCGACACTTTCGACGCGCTGTGCCTCGACATCGACAACGGCCCCGACTGGACCGTCACCGAGGGCAACCAGGGGCTGTACCGGCCGGCCGGACTCACGGGCTGCGCAAGGGTGTTGAGACCCGGCGGAGTGCTCGCGGTGTGGTCGGCGAAGCCGTCTCCGGAATTTGAAGGAACCTTGTGGAATGTCGGATTCCAACAGGTGCGCACCGAAGAGATCCCCGTTGCCCGGGGCGTTCCCGACGTGGTGCACCTCGCCGTCAGACCTGGATAGCAAAGCCGCGGTGACTCCCCGTACGCTGCTTCCCTGACGCCGATCATTCAAGCGTCAATCGCAACCATGCGCAGTCAAGGAATCACCCCACGGATTCCGGAAGCACACCTCAGGGGCGGGCGATGGAGCAGACACACACCTCGCACAACGGCACGACGGCCGGCCCGGGCGCACAGCGCCGGGTTCTGGTGGTCGAGGACGATCAGACCATCTTGGACGCCATCGCCACCCGCCTGCGCGCCGAGGGATTCCTGGTGCAAACGGCGGGCGACGGTCCGGCCGCGGTCGACACCGCCGAGGCCTGGCAGCCCGATCTGCTGATCCTCGACATCATGCTGCCCGGGTTCGACGGACTGGAGGTCTGCCGCCGGGTGCAGGCCCAGCGGCCGGTGCCGGTGCTGATGCTCACCGCGCGCGACGACGAGACCGACATGCTGGTCGGCCTCGGGGTCGGCGCCGACGACTACATGACGAAGCCCTTCTCGATGCGGGAGCTGGCGGCGCGGGTGCACGTGCTGCTGCGCCGCATGGAGCGCGCGGCGCTGGCCGCCGCGACCCCGCGCAGCGGCATCCTGCGCCTGGGCGAGCTGGAGATCGACCACGCGCAGCGCAGGGTGCGGGTGCGCAGCGAGGACGTCCACCTGACGCCGACGGAGTTCGACCTCCTGGTGTGCCTGGCGAACACCCCGCGCGCGGTGCTCTCCCGTGAGCAGCTGCTGGCCGAGGTGTGGGACTGGGCGGACGCCTCCGGCACCCGCACCGTCGACAGCCACATCAAGGCGCTGCGCCGGAAGATCGGCGCCGAGCGGATCCGCACGGTGCACGGCGTGGGCTACGCGCTGGAGACGCCGACCCCATGAGCACGGGGCGGCCGGCCGTACGGCGGGACCGGCGGGAGCCCGCGCGGCGGAGCCGGCAGGAACCCCCGCGCCGGGACCGGCGCGACCCCCGGGACGGCGCGCGCCGCCTCCCGGTCGGCGCCAGGCTGGGCTTCTCGGTCAAGACGAAGCTCGGCACGCTGGTCGTCATCTCGGTGCTGATCACGACGGGGCTGTCGATGATCGCGGTGCACACCAAGACCGAGCTGCGCTTCATCATGGTCTTCTCGATGATCGCGACCCTGCTCATCACGCAGTTCGTGGCGCACTCGCTGACCGCGCCGCTGGACGAGATGAACGCCGTGGCCCGCTCGATCTCGCACGGCGACTACACGCGCCGGGTGCGCGAGAACCGCAGGGACGAGCTGGGCGACCTGGCCCAGACGATCAACCGCATGGCGGACGAGCTGGCGGCCCAGGACCAGCAGCGCAAGGAACTGGTGGCGAACGTCTCGCACGAGCTGCGCACCCCGATCGCGGGGCTGCGCGCGGTGCTGGAGAACATCGTGGACGGGTTCACCGAGCCCGACGCGGAGACCATGCGCACCGCCCTGAAGCAGACCGAGCGGCTGGGCCGGCTGGTGGAGACGCTGCTCGACCTGTCCCGCCTGGACAACGGCGTCGTCCCGCTGAAGATGCGCCGCTTCGAGGTGTGGCCGTATCTGGCGGGCGTGCTGAAGGAGGCCAACATGGTCGCCTCCGCGCGCGCGGCGATGGCCTCCGGCTCCGGCAGTCACACCCGTACGGACGTCCATCTGTGCCTGGACGTCTCCCCGCCGGAGCTGACCGCGCACGCGGACCCCGAGCGGGTCCACCAGGTGCTCGCCAACCTGATCGACAACGCCGTCAAGCACAGCCCGCCGCACGGCAGGGTGACGGTGAAGGCGCGGCGCGGGCCGCAGCCGGAGTCGCTGGAGCTGGAGGTCCTGGACGAGGGGCCCGGCATACCGCGCTCCGAGTGGCACCGCGTCTTCGAGCGGTTCAACCGGGGCCAGGTGAGCCGCCCGCACGGCCCGGGCAGCGACGGCGGCACCGGGCTCGGCCTGGCCATCGCGCGGTGGGCGGTGGATCTGCACGGCGGCCGGATCGGTGTGGCCGAATCCGATCGCGGCTGCCGGATCCTCATCACCCTTCCGGGACCCCCCTCAGTTCAAAGTTGACGTAAAGTTCGAGGCGGAACCACAAGATCCACGAGCTTCCGGGCAGACGGACACGTGTGATCAGGCAGGGGACCGCGCCTCGCAGGGGCCGGACCCGGGTCCACCCTTCCCGCGCACGGGCGAACCACGCTTGTTTCCCGCCATTTCAAGCCCCGAAACACAGCTTTCGATGTGACTTGCGCGACGTTGAACGGGCCCGACCTGACCTTCACCGTCTTGGAGGCGTAGCCTTTATTCCCGCTGTCCATCACCTTGTGAAGCGGAAGAGGGCGGTTGCCGCCGTGTCGCCACAGTCCCCCAGTAACTCGAGCATCTCCACCGAGACCAGCCAGGACGGGAAGAACCCCGCGGCGGCCTTCGGTGCCAACGAGTGGCTCGTCGACGAGATCTATCAGCAGTACCTCCAGGACCCGAACTCGGTAGACCGCGCCTGGTGGGACTTCTTCGCCGACTACAAGCCGGGGGCCGCCGCCGCTGCCTCCTCGGCCCCGTCGGGTGCCGCGGCCGCGGGGGCCGCGGGAACCGGCACGGCGCCCCAGGCGGCGCCCGCCGCGCAGGCCCCGGCCGCGCAGGCCCCAGCCGCTCCGGCCCCGGCCGCGCCCGCCGCCAAGCCCGCCGCCGCTCCGGCCGCCCCGGCGCCGGCTCCGGCCGCCCCGGCCAAGCCCGCCGCGGCCAAGGCCCCGGCGCCCGCGAAGCCGGCCGCCGCCAAGCCCCAGCCCGCCGGCGCGGCCCCCGAGGGCCCGGAGTTCGTGACGCTGCGCGGCCCGTCCGCCGCGGTCGCCAAGAACATGAACGCCTCCCTGGAGCTGCCCACGGCCACGTCCGTGCGCGCCGTCCCGGTGAAGCTGCTGTTCGACAACCGCATCGTCATCAACAACCACCTCAAGCGCGCCCGGGGCGGGAAGATCTCCTTCACGCACCTGATCGGCTACGCGATGGTGCAGGCCATCAAGGCCATGCCGTCGATGAATCACGCGTTCGGCGAGAAGGACGGCAAGCCGACCCTGATCAAGCCGGCGCACGTCAACCTCGGCCTCGCCATCGACCTGGTCAAGCCCAACGGCGACCGCCAGCTGGTCGTCGCGGCGATCAAGAAGGCCGAGACGCTGAACTTCTTCGAGTTCTGGCAGGCCTACGAGGACATCGTCCGCCGCGCCCGCGACGGCAAGCTGACGATGGACGACTTCACCGGTGTCACGGTCTCCCTGACCAACCCCGGCGGACTCGGCACCGTGCACTCCGTGCCGCGCCTGATGCCCGGCCAGTCGGTGATCATGGGCGTCGGCTCCATGGACTACCCGGCGGAGTTCCAGGGCACCTCCCAGGACACCCTGAACAAGCTCGGCATCTCCAAGGTCATGACGCTCACGTCGACCTACGACCACCGGGTGATCCAGGGCGCCGCCTCCGGCGAGTTCCTGCGCCAGGTCGCCAACCTCCTGCTCGGCGACAACGGCTTCTACGACGAGATCTTCGAGGCGCTGCGCATCCCCTACGAGCCGGTCCGCTGGCTCAAGGACATCGACGCCTCGCACGACGACGACGTCACCAAGGCCGCCCGCGTCTTCGAGCTGATCCACTCCTACCGGGTCCGCGGCCACGTCATGGCCGACACCGACCCGCTGGAGTACCGCCAGCGCAAGCACCCCGACCTGGACATCGTCGAGCACGGCCTCACCCTGTGGGACCTGGAGCGCGAGTTCGCCGTCGGCGGCTTCGCCGGCAAGTCGATGATGAAGCTGCGCGACATCCTCGGCGTGCTGCGCGACTCGTACTGCCGCACGGTCGGCATCGAGTTCATGCACATCCAGGACCCCAAGCAGCGCAAGTGGATCCAGGACCGCGTGGAGCGCCCGCACTCCAAGCCGGAGCGCGAGGAGCAGCTGCGCATCCTGCGCCGGCTGAACGCGGCGGAGGCCTTCGAGACCTTCCTGCAGACGAAGTACGTCGGCCAGAAGCGGTTCTCCCTGGAGGGCGGCGAGTCCGTCATCCCGCTGCTGGACGCGGTCATCGACTCCGCGGCCGAGTCCCGCCTGGACGAGGTCGTCATCGGCATGGCCCACCGCGGCCGCCTGAACGTCCTGGCCAACATCGTCGGCAAGTCCTACGCGCAGATCTTCCGCGAGTTCGAGGGCAACCTCGACCCGAAGTCGATGCACGGCTCCGGCGACGTGAAGTACCACCTGGGCGCCGAGGGCACCTTCACCGGCCTGGACGGCGAGCAGATCAAGGTCTCCCTGGCCGCGAACCCCTCCCACCTGGAGACGGTCGACCCGGTCATCGAGGGCATCACCCGCGCCAAGCAGGACGTCATCAACAAGGGCGGCACGGACTTCACCGTCCTGCCGGTGGCGATCCACGGCGACGCGGCCTTCGCGGGCCAGGGCGTGGTGGCCGAGACCCTGAACATGTCGCAGCTGCGCGGCTACCGCACCGGCGGCACGGTCCACATCGTCATCAACAACCAGGTCGGCTTCACCGCCGCCCCGGAGTCCTCACGCTCCTCGATGTACGCCACCGACGTGGCCCGCATGATCGAGGCCCCGATCTTCCACGTGAACGGCGACGACCCGGAGGCCGTGGTCCGCGTCGCGCGGCTCGCCTTCGAGTTCCGCCAGGCGTTCAACAAGGACGTGGTGATCGACCTCATCTGCTACCGCCGCCGCGGTCACAACGAGTCGGACAACCCGGCCTTCACCCAGCCGCTGATGTACGACCTGATCGACAAGAAGCGCTCGGTGCGCAAGCTCTACACCGAGTCCCTGATCGGTCGCGGCGACATCACCCTGGAAGAGGCCGAGCAGGCGCTCCAGGACTACCAGGGCCAGCTGGAGAAGGTCTTCACGGAGGTCCGCGAGGCCACCGCGCAGCCGGCCGTCCCGGCGTCCCCGGACCCGCAGGCGGGCTTCCCGGTCGAGGTCAGCACCGCGATCTCCGCCGAGGTCGTCAAGCGAATCGCCGAGTCCCAGGTCAACATCCCCGAGCACTTCACCGTCCACCCGCGCCTGCTGCCGCAGCTGCAGCGCCGGGCCACGATGGTGGAGGACGGCACGATCGACTGGGGCATGGGCGAGACCCTCGCCATCGGCTCGCTGCTGCTGGAGGGCGTCCCGGTCCGGCTGTCCGGCCAGGACTCCCGCCGCGGCACCTTCGGCCAGCGCCACGCGGTGCTGATCGACCGCGAGACCGGCGAGGACTACACGCCGCTGCTGTACCTGGCGGACGAGCAGGCCCGCTACAACGTCTACGACTCGCTGCTCTCCGAGTACGCGGTCATGGGCTTCGAGTACGGCTACTCGCTGACCCGCCCGGACGCGCTGGTGATGTGGGAGGCCCAGTTCGGCGACTTCGCCAACGGCGCCCAGTCGGTCATCGACGAGTACATCTCGGCCGCCGAGCAGAAGTGGGGCCAGACCTCCGGCGTCACGCTGCTGCTGCCGCACGGCTACGAGGGCCAGGGCCCGGACCACTCCTCGGCCCGCATCGAGCGCTACCTCCAGCTGTGCGCGCAGAACAACATGACGGTCGCGATGCCGACCCTGCCGTCGAACTACTTCCACCTCCTGCGGTGGCAGGTGCACAACCCGCACCACAAGCCGCTGGTGGTCTTCACCCCGAAGTCGATGCTGCGCCTGAAGGCCGCCGCCTCGAAGACGGAGGAGTTCACGACGGGCGGCTTCCGCCCGGTCATCGGTGACACCTCGGTCGAGGCCAACGCCGTCAAGAAGGTCGTCTTCTGCTCCGGCAAGGTCTACTACGACCTCGACGCCGAGCGGAAGAAGCGCGGCGTGACGGACACCGCGATCATCCGCATCGAGCGCCTGTACCCGCTGCCGGGTGCCGAGCTCCAGGCGGAGATCAAGAAGTACCCGAACGCCGAGAAGTACCTGTGGACGCAGGAGGAGCCGGCGAACCAGGGCGCCTGGCCGTTCATCGCGCTCAACCTGATCGACCACCTGGACCTGGCGGTCGGCGCGGACGTGCCGCACAGCGAGCGCCTGCGCCGTATCTCCCGCCCGCACTCCTCCTCCCCCGCCGTGGGTTCCGCCAAGCGGCACCAGGCGGAGCAGGAGCAGCTCGTGCGCGAGGTGTTCGAGGCGTAACCGCGGCGCGGGCGCGTCAGCGCCTTCGCGGGCCGTACGTACCGGGCCGCACCCCCGCTTCGGGGGTGCGGCCCGGCCGTTTGCGCGGTCCGGGAGGGCGGCTTGCGCGGTCCGGGAGCGCGGGCGGGCCGGTTCCGCGGTCCGGGAGCGCGGGCAGGGCCGTTTCCGCGGCCTTTCGGCGCACTTATCCTTGAGCGCATGTACTTCACTGACCGTGGCATCGAAGAGCTGGAGAAGCGGCGGGGCGAGGAGGAGGTCACCTTCGAGTGGCTGGCCCAGCAGCTGCGGACCTTCGTCGACCTGAACCCCGACTTCGAGGTTCCGGTGGAGCGGCTGGCCACCTGGCTGGCCCGGCTGGACGACGACGAGGACGACGAGTAGGGCCGACGGTCCGGTAGCACCGGCGGTCCGGTGGACGCCGGCGGCCCGCCGGAACCGGTGGTCCGCGCGTGGGGCGCCCCCTCTGGGGGCGCCCTTTCGTGTGTCTTGACTTTCCGTGTCCGCGATATATCGTGTCTTGTGAGGGACGCGATATGGCGTGTCGCATCCCTGTCCGGTCCGTCTCCGGCCTCGCGCCCTCGCGCGCCCCGGTCCGTCCCAGGAGGTCAGCACCATGTCCGAGTGGTCCGTGGGGGAGCCCAGGAAGCTCACCTTCGACAAGCCCGTGACCGAACTGAACGTCCGCATCGTCAACGGCACGGTGAACGTCGTGGGCACGGACGAGGACTCCGCGCGCATGGAGGTCTCCGAGATCGAGGGACCGCCCCTGGTCGTCACGCAGCAGGGCGGCACCCTGACCGTCGCCTACGACGACCTGCCCTGGAAGGGCTTCCTCAAGTGGCTCGACCGCAAGGGCTGGCGGCGCAGCGCCGTGGTGTCCCTGGCCGTCCCGGCGGGTACGCGCGTCGAGGTCGGCGTGGTCGGCGCCGCGGCGGTGGTGTCCGGGATCGACGGGCGTACGGAGGTCAAGGGCGTCACCGGCGACACCACGCTGGTGGGCGTCACCGGCCCGGTGCGGGCCACCACCGTCTCGGGGAACCTGGAGGCGCAGGCCCTCTCCGGCGAGCTCCGGTTCAACTCGGTCTCCGGCGACCTGACGGTGGTCGAGGGCTCCGGCTCCTCGGTCCGGGCCGAATCGGTGAGCGGCTCGATGATCGTGGACCTCGACCCGGCGGGCCGCCCCACCGACATCGCCCTGACCAACGTCTCCGGTGAGATCGCCATCCGGTTGCCCCACCCGGCGGACACCGAGGTGGAGGCGAACACCGCGAGCGGTTCGGTCTCCAACGCCTTCGAGGACCTGCGGGTCACCGGCCAGTGGGGCGCCAAGCGGATCACCGGCCGGCTGGGCACGGGCCACGGCAGACTGAAGGCCACGACGGTCTCCGGCTCCATCGCGCTGCTGCGGCGCCCGCCGGTGGCGGACGGGTCCTGGGACTCCGGACCGGGCGAGGACGCCCCCTCCGACGCCCCGGCCGACGGCACGACCGACAAGAAGGTGCTCTGACATGCCTCCCGTCTTCGCCCACGGACGCCTCCGCCTCTATCTGCTCAAGCTGCTCGACGAGGCCCCGCGCCACGGCTACGAGGTGATCCGGCTCCTGGAGGAGCGCTTCCAGGGGTTGTACGCGCCCTCGGCGGGCACCGTCTATCCCCGGCTGGCCAAGCTGGAGGCCGAGGGCCTGGTCACCCACACCACCGAGGGCGGACGCAAGGTCTACGCCATCACGGACGCCGGCCGCGCCGAGCTGGCCGACCGCAGCGGTGAACTGGCCGACCTGGAGCTGGAGATCCGTGAGTCGGTGGCCGAGCTGGCCGCCGAGATCCGGGCCGACGTGCGCGGCGCGGCGGGCGATCTGCGCCGTGAGATGCGCGCCGCGGCGTCCGCGGCCCGGCAGGGCTCCGCGAAGGACGCGCACTCGGGCGCCTGGGAGTCCGCGGCGGGCGACACGGCCGACGACCGGGAAGCCTGGCGGGCCGCCAAGGAGGAGATGCGGCGGGTCAAGCAGGAGTGGAAGGAGCAGGCCCGGCGCGCCAAGGACGAGAGCCGCCGGGCCCGCGAGGAGGCCCAGCGGGCCCGGCGCCAGGCCAAGGAGGCGCAGGATCGGGCACGGGCCCTGGCGCAGGAGGAGTTCCAGCGGGTCGCCCGTCGGCTGCAGGACCAGGTGCAGGACCACTTCACGCGTGGCGACTGGCCGACGGGGGTGCGCGAGGGGCTGACCGAGATCGCCAAGGAGTTCGGCGACTTCGGCAAGAACTTCGCGTTCGGCCGTCCGGCGGCCGGTGAGGCTCCCTCGCGCGCCGAGTACTCCGAGACTCCTCAGGACTTCCCGGCCGGTTACGAACCGGCCTGGGCGCACGAGGACTTCACCGGTGACCCGGCCCGCGACCTGGACCGGCTGCTGGACCGGTTCCGGGACGACATCCGGGACGCGGCCCGTGATCAGGGCATCACGTCCGACCAGTTGCGTGAGACCCGCCGCCGTCTGGCGACGGCGGCGGCGCACATCGGCGCGCTGCTGCGCGGGCCGAAGGTCTGACGGCCGCGGTGTCCGGAGCGCGCGGTGAGCGCGCCCCGGGCACCGCGGGCACCGCAGACCGCGGTTCGCGGGCCGGCGGGTCAGCAGCTCAGGAGCCGGTGAGTACGATCTTGCCGAACTGGTCGCCGGACGCGATCCGTTCGAAGCCCTCGCGGGCCCGGTCGAGCGGCAGGACCTCGTCGATCACGGGGCGGACGCCGGTGGCGGCGCAGAAGGAGAGCAGGTCCTCCAGCTCGTCCTTGGTTCCCATGGTCGAGCCGACCACCTTGAGCTCCAGGAAGAAGATCCGGGTCAGCTCGGCGTGGGAGGGGCGGTCACCACTGGTGGCGCCGGAGATGACGAGGGTGCCGCCGGGACGCAGGGACTTCACCGAGTGGGACCAGGTGGCCGCGCCGACGGTCTCGATCACGGCGTCCACCCGCTGCGGCAGCCGTGCGCCCGACTCCACCGCCTCCACGGCGCCGAGTTCCAGAGCCCGCTTGCGCTTGGCCTCGTCGCGGCTGGTGGCGAAGACCCTGAGGCCCGCCGCCTTGCCGAGCACGATCGCGGCGGTGGCGACGCCGCCGCCCGCGCCCTGCACGAGAACGGAGTCACCGGGGCGTACGCCCGCGTTGGTGAACAGCATGCGGTAGGCGGTGAGCCAGGCCGTGGGCAGGCAGGCGGCCTCCTCGAAGGAGAGTTCCTTGGGCTTGGGCAGGACGTTCCAGGTGGGGACGGCGACCTGCTCGGCGAAGGTGCCCTGGTAGCGCTCGGTCAGGATGGAGCGGGGCTCCTTGGGGCCCACCCCGTGGCCGCTCTGTCCGATCACGGAGTGCAGGACGACCTCGTTGCCGTCCTCGTCGACACCCGCGGCGTCGCAGCCGAGGATCATGGGCAGCTTGTCCTCGGACAGGCCCACACCTTTGAGCGACCAGAGGTCGTGATGGTTCAGGGAGGCGGCCCTGACGTCGACGGTGCTCCAGCCGGGGCGGGCCTCGGGGGCCGGGCGCTCCCCCGACTCCAGTCCGTTCAGCGGCTGGTCGCGGTCGATTCGGGCGGCGTAGACAGCGAACATGGCCTTGACGATAGGGGTGCGCCGACGACTGCGGAACCACGCGGCTCTGTGACACACACCCTCTTGCCAACCGTGCGCCCGCCCGTCGACGGGCGGACGGAGGCGGGCGAAGCCGAATGGCCCCGCCTTCTCGGGCGGGGCCATTCGGGTCATGCCGGCTCACACGGTCGCACGTCAGCGACGGGCGACGCCTTCGGCGCGTGCCGCCGCCGCCACGGCCGCCGTCACGGCCGGGGCGACCCGCTCGTCGAACGGCGAGGGGATCACGTAGTCGGCGGCGAGATCGTCGCCGACCACCCCGGCCAGCGCCTCGGCCGCCGCGATCTTCATTCCCTCGGTGATCCGCGACGCCCGGACCTGCAGCGCGCCGGCGAAGATGCCGGGGAACGCGAGGACGTTGTTGATCTGGTTGGGGAAGTCGGAGCGGCCGGTGGCCACGACCGCCGCGTACTTGTGCGCGACGTCGGGGTGCACCTCGGGATTCGGGTTGGCCATGGCGAAGACGAAGGCGCCCTTCGCCATGGAGGCCACGGCCTCCTCGGCGACCGTGCCGCCGGAGACGCCGATGAAGACGTCGGCGCCGGCCAGCGCCTGCTCCAGGGTCCCCGTGAGGCCCGCCTTGTTGGTGAACTCGGCCAGTTCGCGCTTGACCTCGGTCAGGTCCTGCCGGTCGGCCGAGACGATGCCCTTGCGGTCGGCGACCGCGACGTCCCCGATGCCGGCCTCGATCAGCATCTTGGCGATGGCGACACCGGCCGCGCCGGCGCCGGAGATGACGGCCCGCAGCTCACCGATGGTCCGTCCGCTCAGCCGTGCCGCGTTGCGCAGCGCCGCGAGGGTGACGACCGCCGTTCCGTGCTGGTCGTCGTGGAAGACCGGGATGTCCAGGCGCTCCTGGAGCTTCCGCTCGATCTCGAAGCACCGGGGCGCCGAGATGTCCTCCAGGTTGACGCCGCCGAAGGACGGCGCGAGACGCACGACGGTCTCGACGATCTCGTCGGCGTCGGTGCAGGCGAGGGCGATCGGAACCGCGTCCACGCCGCCGAACTGCTTGAAAAGGATCGCCTTGCCCTCCATCACCGGGAGGGAGGCTTCGGGACCGATGTCCCCGAGGCCGAGCACGGCCGTTCCGTCGGTCACGACGGCGACCACGGACGACTTCCACGTGTAGTCGTTGACCAGTTCCGGCTGCTCGGCGATGGCGGTGCACACCCGCGCGACGCCGGGCGTGTACGCCAGGGACAGGTCGTCCTTGTCACGGACGGGCACGGTGGCCTGCACGGCCATCTTCCCGCCACGGTGCAGCGCGAAGGCCGGATCGAAGGAATCCAGCGGCTCTGCCCCGCCGTCCTGATCCGTACTGCTGTCGCTGCGAGGATTGACGATCTCCGCTGCCACTTGGTTTTACCCCTTAATTGTTCATGGTTTGAGGGTGGCCACTCCTGGTGAGGGGTGGGCGGGACCGCGCACAGCCCAGTGAGTGATGCGTTCGGGCACATACGCGACGGGCGCGCCGCACACGCGCCCTGAGCCCCGGATGAGGGGTGTAAAGAACCTTCTTACCGGACGAACGCTGTCGGCGACGAGTCCATAACGCGAAGGTCACATGACGACGCCCCGACACTTGGCCCAATATGGGGACAAGTGCTCGTCGAATGTTTGACAAGGCCCTTGAAACACGCAAAAGACCTGATCTTTCGGCCCACATCCCGAGACAGACCGAAGATCTTCCCGCTGGAAGGAAACATTCCCGCAGATGGTCCGGCCGTGATAGGGCGGCTACAGGCGGTTCGGGGGTCACCCGTTATCCGATTTTGACATGGCGAGTCCCCTGATCGGCGCATCCCGAATGGCAAGATGCGTCAATCACACGAGGTCGCGACACCCGAAGGTGTGTGTTCTCGTCGACCCATCGGCAACGCCACCCATCCGCCGGAGGAACCACCATGACCGCACGCTCCACCCGTCGTACGACCGCCGCGCACTCCCGTCTGGCAGCGGTCGGTGCGATCGCGGTCGCAGGCGCGCTGATTCTCACCGGCTGCGGTGACCAGACCAAGGACAAGGACACGTCGTCCGACAACGCGTCCGCGGCCTCCGCTCCGCTCGCCGGCAAGCTCCCGGCGTCGATCCGCGACAAGGGTGTCATCCGGGTCGGCTCCGACATCTCGTACGCGCCGGTCGAGTTCAAGGACGCCTCCGGCAAGACGGCCGGCATAGACCCCGACCTCGCGGACGCGATGGGCAAGCAGCTCGGCGTGAAGTTCGACTTCCAGAACGGCACGTTCGACGCCCTGCTCACCGGTCTGCGCTCCAACCGCTACGACATCGCGATGTCGGCGATGACGGACAACAAGAACCGCCAGGACGGCGTGGACCCGACCACGGGCAAGAAGGTCGGCGAGGGCGTCGACTTCGTCGACTACCTGCAGGCCGGCGTCTCCGTCTACACCCGCAAGGGCGACACCAAGGGCATCACCTCCTGGTCCGACCTGTGCGGCAAGAAGATCGCCGTGGAGCGCGGCACCGTCTCGGAGGACCTCGCCAAGGCCGAGGCGAAGAAGTGTCCGAGCGGCAAGAAGCTCACCATCCAGGCCTTCGACGACAACCAGCAGGCCGAGACCCGCCTGCGCTCGGGCGGCGCCGACGCGGTCTCCGCCGACTTCCCGGTCGCCGCCTACGCGGTCAAGACCTCCGGCGGCGGCAAGGACTTCGAGATCGTCGGCGACCAGGTCGAGGCGGCCCCGTACGGCATCGCCGTCGGCAAGTCCAGCACCCAGCTGCGGGACGCCCTGCAGGCCGCGATGGACGCGATCATCAAGAACGGCGAGTACCAGAAGATCCTGGAGAAGTGGGGCGCCCAGGACGGCGCCGTCAAGCAGTCCGCCGTCAACGGCGGCAAGTGACCGCCCCCCGAGCGGCCACCGAAAGGCAACACCCGTGAGTGCTGACATCGACAAGACGGCGGAGCCCAAGGGCACGCCCCCCACGGGACCGCAGGCCGTCAAGGCCATCCCGGTCCGTCACTACGGGCGGTACGTCACCGCCGTCATCGCGATCGCCCTTCTCTTCGCGATCATCTACGCGTTCAGCCAGGGCAAGATCAACTGGCATGCGGTCCCCGACTACTTCTTCGACGACCGGATCACCACCGGCGTCGGCAAGACCCTCCTGCTGACGGTCCTGTCGATGCTGATCGGCATCGTCGGCGGCATCGTCCTGGCGGTGATGCGCCTGTCGAAGAACCCGGTGACCTCGTCGATCGCCTGGTTCTACATCTGGTTCTTCCGCGGCACCCCGGTCCTGGTCCAGCTGTTCCTCTGGTTCAACCTGGGCCTGGTCTTCGAGTACATCAACCTGATGCCGTTCTACAAGGACTACTGGTCGAACTTCATGACGCCGCTGCTGACGGCGCTGCTCGGCCTGGGTCTGAACGAGGCGGCGTACATGGCGGAGATCTGCCGCGCCGGCCTGCTCGCCGTCGACGAGGGCCAGACCGAGGCCGCCCAGGCGCTGGGCATGAGCCACGGCAAGACCCTGCTGCGCATCATCATCCCGCAGGCCATGCGGGTGATCGTGCCGCCGACCGGCAACGAAGTGATCAACATGCTGAAGACGACCTCGCTCGTGGCGGCCGTCCAGTATCCCGAGCTGTTCCGCTACGCCCAGGACATCGGCACGGTCTCCGGCGCCCCGGTGGAGATGTACTTCCTCGCCGCCGCCTGGTACCTGATCCTCACCTCGGTGCTGAGCGTGGGCCAGTACTACCTGGAGCGCTACTACGCGCGCGGCTCCAGCCGCAGCCTGCCGCCGACGCCGTGGCAGAAGGTCAAGGCCAACATGTTCTCCATCGGCCGGCCGAAGGGAGCCGTGAGCGCATGAGCGACAAGCTCACGAAGCAGGACGCCGTCCCGCGCGACACCTCCGTCGCGATGGTCAAGGCGGAGGGCGTGCACAAGTCGTTCGGCCAGGTCGAGGTGCTCAAGGGCATCGACCTGGAGGTCCGGCCCGGCGAGGTGTTCTGCCTCATCGGCCCCTCCGGCTCCGGCAAGTCGACCTTCCTGAGGTGCATCAACCACCTGGAGAAGATCAACGCGGGCCGGCTGTACGTCGACGGCGATCTCGTCGGCTACCGGCAGCACGGCGACAAGCTCTACGAGCTGCGCGACCGCGAGGTCGCGATGAAGCGCCGGGACATCGGCATGGTCTTCCAGCGCTTCAACCTGTTCCCGCACATGACGGCCGTCGAGAACGTCATGGAGGCCCCGGTCCAGGTCAAGGGCGCGAGCAAGGCGGAGGCCCGGGAGCGGGCGATGACCCTGCTGGACCGCGTGGGCCTGGCCGACCGGGCCGGTCACTACCCCTCCCAGCTCTCCGGCGGCCAGCAGCAGCGGGTGGCGATCGCCCGGGCCCTGGCCATGGACCCGAAGCTGATGCTGTTCGACGAGCCGACCTCGGCGCTCGACCCGGAGCTGGTCGGTGACGTCCTCGACGTCATGCGCGACCTGGCCGAGTCCGGCATGACGATGGTCGTCGTCACCCACGAGATGGGCTTCGCCCGGGAGGTGGGCGACAACCTCGTCTTCATGGACGGCGGCGTGGTCGTCGAATCCGGCCACCCGCGCGACGTCCTGACCGACCCGCAGCACGAGCGCACCCAGTCGTTCCTGTCGAAGGTGCTGTAACCGGCGGACGCGCCGAAGGGGCGGTACGGATCTCCGTACCGCCCCTTCGCCGTGCGCGGCTCGCCTACTTCAGCGCGAGCAGCAGCGTGTCCGACGGGGAGCACCACACCGGGCGGGCCTCCGCGAAGCCCTTCTCACGCAGCACGCGCGCGTGCCAGGCGGCCGAGGGCGTGTCTCCGTCGGCGTGCTCGCCGTAGATCTCGAACCGGCGGGCGGTCGGCTCGGCCAGGACCGGGTCCTCGGCGGCCAGCTGCCACCACTCGGTCCAGTCCAGGGCGCCCGTCCCCCTGGCCTGATCCATGCGGGCGTGGCGCTGGGCACGCTCGGCGGCGTTGATCCGCGGCGTGGCGTCGTCGATCATGTGGTCCGCGTTCATGAAGACGCCGCCGTCGCGGACGAGTCCCGCGACCGATCCGTAGAGTGCCGCGAGGGGTTCGCTGTGCAGCCAGTGCAGGGCCGTCGCGGTCAGGACGGCGTCGTAGGAGTCGTACGGCAGCTTCGCCGTCCAGTCGGGGTCCTTCAGGTCGGCCGCGACGAAGGAGACCCGTCCGTCCCCCTCGAAGGTGCCCCGCGCGATGGCGAGCAGCGCCGGGTCGAGGTCGACGCCGGTGCTGGTGGCCTCGGGGAAGCGGGTGAGCAGGCGGGCGGTGATGGTGCCGGTGCCGCAGGCGAGGTCCAGGACGCGCGGCGCGGTGCCGACGAGGGCCTCCACCATGTCGAGCATGACGCGGAAGCGGTCCTCGCGGTCGGGCATGTACCACTCCTGCTGCCGGTCCCAGCTCTCCTGCCAGGCCTGCCAGTCCGCCCCCGCAGCGGTGATGTCCGTACCCGTCTCCGTCATCGTCGCCCTCCCTGACGCAGTTCACGTAATACCCTGGATGCACGACCGTCTGTTACAAGGCCGCGCTCAGACCATAGGGCACACCGGTAAGGACTACAAGTGGAACTGGCCTATTACTCGGATTACGCCGTCCGTCTCGTCAACACGGAGGAACCGGCCCGGGGCAAGGACACCCTGACGTCGGTCGAGGCGGTCCGGGACCTGTTCGGCGCCAACGGCTCCGCGGCCCGCCGGGCCACCGAGGCCGACGTCACCCGCTTCCGTTCGGTGCGCGCCCGGCTGCGCGCGGTCTTCGAGGCGGCCGACCAGGGCGACGAGACCCTGGCGGTGGCGCTGCTGAACTCCCTGCTGCTGGAGTTCCCGGTCAGCCCGCAGATCTCCGGGCACGACCACCGCGACGAGGACGGCCGCCCGCTGTGGCACATGCACCTGGCCGACCACCCGTCCAACGCCACGGCCGGCTACGCGGCGATCGCCGCGATGGGCCTCGCCTTCCACCTGACGGAGTACGGCGTGGACCGGCTCGGCCTGTGCGAGGCAGCGCCCTGCCGCAACGCCTACCTCGACACCTCGACCAACCGCTCGCGCCGCTACTGCTCCGACCGCTGCGCCACCCGGGCCAACGTGGCCGCCTACCGCGCCCGCAAGCGCCTGGAGGCCGACCGGTCGGTGAGCACGGGCCTGACCGCCGACAGCGCCCAGCGCACCAGCGCCGGTCCGGAGCGCTGAGCGGGCCGGCGCGGCCGGTACCGGAACCACACCTTGCCGAGCACCAGTTCCTCCGGGACGGTGCCGTAGTCGGTGCTGTCGCCCCCGGCGTAGGTGTTGTCCCCGAGCACCCACCAGCCGCCCTCGCGGCGTTCCGCCGCACGCTTGACGACCAGCAGGTCCTGCTGGAACGGATGGCGCAGGACGATCACGTCGCCCCGCCGGACCCGCGCCCCGTACTGCACCACGAGCCGGTCCCCGTGGTACAGCGTCGGCACCATGGACGGCCCGGTCACCTCGGCCAGCCCGAAGGGCAGTACGGCGGCCCTGCGCTCGGTCTCCTGCGACAGCTCCGGCATCCCCGGCACCTCCCCGGTCCGTTCCTCCACCAGTCTCAGTCTGACCCTGGACTTTTGTCCTAAGCCCAAGGGGGCACTCGAGAAAACACGCCTGGCAGGGAGTAATGTCCCACCTGAGAAGACGATCACGAGGAAGGAATGCTCCATGCTTTCCCGCCTGTTTGCCCCCAAGGTCAAGGTCAGCGCGCACTGCGACCTGCCCTGCGGCGTGTACGACCCGGCCCAGGCCCGCATCGAGGCGGAGTCGGTGAAGGCCGTCCAGGAGAAGATGGCCGGCAACGACGACCCGCACTTCCAGGCGCGTGCCACCGTCATCAAGGAGCAGCGCGCCGAGCTCGCCAAGCACCACGTCTCCGTGCTGTGGAGCGACTACTTCAAGCCCCCGCACTTCGAGAAGTACCCGGAGCTGCACCAGCTGGTCAACGACACGCTGAAGGCCCTCTCCGCCGCCAAGGCCTCCACCGACCCGGCGACGGGTCAGAAGGCCCTGGACTACATCGCCCAGATCGACAAGATCTTCTGGGAGACCAAGAAGGCCTGACCCGCGGGCTTCGGCCGGTGGCCGGCGGTCGCCGCGCCACCGCGGACCGCGACAGAACGTGATGGGGCTCGGTCGGACAGTCGGCCGGGCCCCTTCGCGCTGCCCGGGTACGGCCCGCGCCCGGGCGGGCCGTGGCATGCTGGGCGGGTGACGTCGGTGGAGGATCTGGTGCGCCTGCGGCGGGCCCGGGACCGGATGGACCGGGAGTACGCCGAGGCGCTGGACGTGGCGGAACTCGCGCGCACCGCGCTGATGTCGCCGGGGCACTTCCAGCGCAGTTTCCGGGCGGCGTTCGGCGAGACGCCGTACGGCTATCTCATGACCCGCCGGATCGAGCGGGCCAAGGCGCTGCTCAGACGGGGCGACATGAGCGTGACGGAGGTGTGCCTGGCGGTCGGGTGCACCTCGCTGGGGTCGTTCAGCTCCCGGTTCACCGAACTCGTCGGCGAGACCCCGAGCGCCTACCGGTCCCGGTCGCACGAGGCGAGCGCGGTCATCCCGACCTGCGTGACCCGCGCCTTCACCCGCCCCCGGCGCACGGGCCCGCCACCCGCGCCGTAGGACGGGCGGGAATGGGCTTAGCGTGAGGGCATGGACCTGAAACTGCGCCAGTGCTTCATCGCCGTCGACGACCACGACAAGGCGCTCATCTTCTACCGCGACGTGCTGGGCCTCCAGGTGCGCAACGACGTCGGGTTCGAGGGGATGCGGTGGGTGACCGTGGGGTCGCCGCTCCAGCCGGACGTGGAGATCGTCCTGGAGCCGCCCGCGGCCAACCCGGACGCCTCACCCGACGACAAGGAGGCGATGGCGCGACTGCTGGCCAAGGGCGTGCTGCGCGGCGTCATCTTCACCACCGCCGACTGCGACGCCCTCTTCGCCCGGGTCCGGGAGCACGGCGCCGACGTCGTCCAGGAGCCGATGGACCAGCCCTACGGCGTGCGGGACTGCGCGTTCCGGGATCCGGCGGGGAACCTGCTGCGGTTCATGGAGCGGTCCGAGGCGTGAGAGGCGGCCGGGCCGCGCGCCGGGCCGCCCTACGATCAGGCCATGAGCATCCGCTGGACGTACGCCTTCGCCGACCGGCCCGCCGAGCGCTTCACCCGGGCCCTGGAGTTCTGGGCGGTCGTCACGGACACCCGGCCGTCACAACCCCGCGGTGACCGCGGTGAGTTCGCCACCCTGCTGCCGGTCGGCGCCGACGCGTGCGGCAAAGTCCAGGCCGTCGCCTCGGGCGAGGGCGGCGCGCATCTCGACCTGGCCGTCGAGGACGTCCCGGACCTCGTGGCGGCGGCTGTGCGTCTCGGCGCCGCCTCGGTCGCCGAGCACGAGGACTGGGCCGTCCTCCGCTCGCCCGGCGGGCAGTCGTTCTGCGCGGTGCCCTGGAACGGCGAGTCGGTACGCCCTCCCGTGGTCCGCGGCAGCCGTCTCGACCAGGTGTGCCTCGACGTCCCGCCCTCCGCGTACGCGGCCGAGGTCGCCTTCTGGAGCGGGCTCCTGGACGGCTGGGAGTCGCGGCCCGGCTCCCGTCCCGAGTTCCACGTGCTCACGCCGCCGCCCGGCCTGCCCGTCCGGGTCCTGCTCCAACGGCTGGGCGAGGAACGGCCCGCCACGGCCCACCTGGACCTGGCCTGCGCGGACATCGCCGCCACCCGCGCGCACCACGAGCGTCTGGGCGCGGTCCATGTGGCCGACCACCCGCGCTGGACCGTGCTGCGCGATCCGGCCGGGGGCCTGTACTGCCTGACGGCCCGGGATCCCGAGACGGGCGGGCTGCCCGCTGCCGGGCAGGACTGAAACGACGGCCAGGGCCTGCCCCGGCGGATCGCGGCGGATCACGCGTCCTGAACCGCCGGACGGCCCTGGTTCACGAGGGACCTCGCCGCATGGGGTGTGGCCGCCGTGCCCGTGCGGGGTTCGCGCCACATCGGCCACATCCGCGGGCCGTCCGGCAGTTCGAGGGCGGGGCCGGTGAAGGTGAAGCCCAGGCGCTCGTAGAGCCTGGTGCTGCGGGCGCTGCTCGCCTCCAGGTAGGCGGGCAGTCCCTCGCGGTCGCAGCGGTCGAGGACGTGCCGGACGAGTTCGCCGCCCAGCCCCTCGCCCTGGCGGTCCGGTGCGACGGCGATCATCCACAGGTACTCGTGGGCGGGGCCGGCCGGATGGGCCCCGGCCATCAGCCGGGCTATCTCCTCCACCCGGGGGTTCGCCGGATCGACCGCCTCCCGCAACCGCACCGCCTCGTCGGCCCCGTCCGACGCCTCGGCGCCCTCCGTCCCGTCGGCCTCGGCGGACGTGCCGGCCGCGTCGTTCCCGTCCGCCGCCCCGGGGGCGTCGGCGGGTACGGACAGCCACAGGGCGCACGCCGTGCCGTCCTCGGTGACGTCGATCCGGCCCTCGGCGAACACGATGTCGGCGAAGGCCGCCATCAGCCGGTGGTGGGTCCTGCGGCGGTACTCCTCCTCCGGGAAGACCCAACCGCTCACCGGATCGTCCTGGAACGCCCCGTCCAGCAGCCGCACGACCAGGTCCCGGTCCTCGGCGTCCGCCGCCCGGATCACCACACCCATCTTCCGCCCCTTCACCTCGAAAAGCTTCAGGCGTACGAGCGTTGAGCGTACTCGGGGCCGGCGGGGCCGATGAGCGGGCCCCGCACACCGTGGGGCAGTGCGGGACCCGCCGGACCGGAGCCGCCGAGGGCCGTACGGGGTCAGGAGCCGTACGGACCCGGTAACTCCGGGGTCTGTGCGCGCCGCGCCGGCGAGGGCCGGACGGCACGGACCGTGGTACGGCCCCGTCCCCGCCCCGGGGCTTCACCGCGCGGTCGCGCCGTCGCCGTGAGCCGTGGTCAGCTGGTGCGCCGTGTCACGAACTCGGCCAGGGCCAGCAAACCTCCCGCGGCGGCCGGGTCGGGCACGGCCCGCGACAGTTCGTCGACGGCCTGGGCCATCCGGTCGGCCGCCTGGGACTGGGCCCAGTCGCGGCCGCCCGCCCGCTCCACCGCGAGCGTGGCGCGCTCCTCCTCTCCTTCCTGGTGCGGCCGGGCGTAGAGCTCGGCGAGCTCGCCGGCCGCCGGCGTGCCGGAGGTGAGCGCGGCGACCACCGGCAGGGACTTCTTGCGGGCGGCTAGATCGGCGCCGGCCGGCTTGCCGGTGCGTGCGGGGTCGCCCCATATGCCGATGACGTCGTCGATGAGCTGGAACGCGAGCCCGGCCTGCCGGCCGAAGGCGTCCAGCGCCCTCACCTCCTCCTCGGCCGCCCCCGCGTACAGCGCCCCGACGGCGCAAGCGCAGCCGATCAGCGCTCCCGTCTTGGCCTCGGCCATGGCGAGCACCTCGGCGAGCGTCACCTCGTCGGGAGCGCGGCTCTCCAGCGCCGTGTCCGCGTGCTGGCCCGCGCACAGCTCGACGACGCAGGCGGCCAGCCGGGCGGCGGCGGCCGGGGCGGCCGGGTGCGGGTCCTCGGCGAGCAGCCGCAGGGCGAGCGCCTGGAGGGCGTCGCCGGCGAGGATGGCGTCGGCGTCGCCGAACACCGTCCACACGGTGGGCCGGTGCCGGCGGGTGGTGTCCCGGTCCATCACGTCGTCGTGCAACAGCGTGAAGTTGTGGACCAGTTCCACCGCCGCGGCCGCCCGTGCCGCGCCGGTGCGCGCCCGCGGCCCGCCGATCGCGTGGGCCGCGGCCAGGACCAGCGCCGGGCGGATCGCCTTGCCCGCGTTCCCCGCGGCCGGTGTGCCGTCCGCGTGCTCCCACCCGAAGTGATAGCTCGCGATCCGCCGCATGGACGCGGGCAACGAGGCGACCGCGGAGCGCAGTTCCGGGTCGACCGAGGCCCGCGCGCGGTCGAGGATCACCGCCGCGTCGTGCCCGTCGGGGACGGCTCCCGGGGTGTCGTCGGGGGCGCCGCCGGCAGGGCGTGGGAACGGTACGGCGGATGCCGTGCCCCCCGGCCGCGCCGTCGCCGCGGTGCGCCTGCCACCGGGCGGGCGTGGTGTCGTCTCCGTCATGAACTCGGCCATCCGCTCCCCCTCGCAGAGTCCGCGAACACTGGTGTCTGCGCTGCCGGTACCGGGCCCTCGCCCCCGGGATGTACTACCCGGACCGGCGGGCGGGGACACCGCGAGCGCGCGGTGAGCCTCAGCGCCAACGACCGACCTCGATGTTCTCCAGGACGCCCAGCGCGTCCGGCACCAGCACGGCCGCCGAGAAGTAGGACGTCACCAGGTACTTGATGATCGCCTGCTCGTTGATGCCCATGAAGCGCACGGACAGGCTCGGCTCGATCTCGTCCGGGATGCCCTTGGCGCGCAGCCCGATGACGCCCTGGTCCTCCTCCCCGAGACGCATGGCGATGATGGAGCTGGTCCGGGCCTCGGTGACCGGGATCTTGTTGGACGGGAAGATCGGCACCCCGCGCCAGGTGGGGATCCGGTTGCCGCCCATGTCGATGGTCTCGGGGACCAGGCCCCGCTTGTTGAGCTCACGGCCGAACGCCGCGATCGCGCGCGGGTGGGCGAGGAAGAGCTTGGTGCCGCGGCGCCGGCTGAGCAGCTCGTCCATGTCGTCGGGGCTCGGCACGCCGTCGTGCGGCTGGATCCGCTGGTCGTACTCGCAGTTGTGGAGCAGGCCGAAGTCACGGTTGTTGATGAGCTCGTGCTCCTGACGCTCTTTCAGCGCCTCGACGGTCAGCCGGAGCTGCTGCTCGGTCTGGTTCATGGGCTGGTTGTAGAGGTCGGCGACGCGCGAGTGGATGCGCAGCACGGTCTGGGCGATGCTCAGTTCGTACTCGCGGGGCCGGGCCTCGTAGTCGACGAAGGTGTGCGGGATGTCCGGCTCGCCGCTGTGGCCGGCGGCGAGGTCGACCTCCTTCTCGCCGTACTTGTTGGTGCGCTGCCCGGGGATGGAGCGCAGCCGCCGGAGGTGGTCGCGCAGGGACTCGGCGCGCTCGGCGACCTGCTCGAAGTCGTGCCGGGACAGGACGAGGACGGTGCATGTGGTGTCCGCGCGGACCGTGTACTCCCAGATGGCCTCGGGGTCGAGGAGCGCGTGCTCGCCGAAGTAGGCGCCGTCGGCGAGGACACCGAGGACCTGGTCGTCGCCGTACGGGCCGGTGCCGACCTTCTCGGCCCTGCCGTGCGCGAGCAGGTACACGTCCTCGGACTGGCTGCCGAAGGAGGCGATCACCTGGCCGGCGCCGATCTCGCGCTGCCGGCAGCGCGAGGCGAGTTCGGAGAGCACGTCGTCGTCCTCGTACCCCCGCAGCGCGGGCAGTTCGCCGAGTTCGGCGGGGATCACCTCGACCCGGTCGCCCGTCTTGACGAAGGTGACCCGGCCGTCGCCGACGGCGTAGGTGAGCCGCCGGTTCACCCGGTAGGTGCCGCCCTGCACGTCGACCCAGGGCAGCATGCGCAGCAGCCAGCGCGAACTGATCTCCTGCATCTGGGGTACGGACTTGGTGGTGGTGGCCAGGTTCCGCGCGGCCGCCGTGCCGAGACTCTGCTGCGGCCGGCCCTGCTCCGCACGGACCTCTTCGCCTACCGACATAGAGAATTGCCCTCCCGCTCATGCCCGGCACCCGATCGGATCCGGGCATCGATTTGCATGCGCCAGCCTTCCATCACACAGGGTGTCCGTGCTATTACACGAAAGAGCGGGAATGGATCACTGCCGGTCCGGGCAGAGGCGGGTGCCCGGCCGGGTCCGTACGCCGCTGCGCCGCCCCGTGCGCTCCCCCGCCCGCTCCGGGACAATGGGCGGGTGACCAGCCGCGACGCCCCCGATCCCGCCGTGCTCGCCCCCCGGCTGCCGTCCCCGCTGCGGGAGGCGGCCGACGAGCGTTTCACCCGGCACGGGCTGCGGCTGCTGCTCAAGCGCGACGACCTGATCCACCCGGAGCTGGTCGGCAACAAGTGGCGCAAACTCGCCCCGAACCTCCAAGCCGCGGCCGGCCGGACGGTCCTCACCTTCGGCGGCGCCTACTCCAACCATCTGCGCGCCACCGCCGCCGCGGGCCGCCTCCTCGGCCTGCCCACCGTCGGGGTGGTCCGCGGCCACGAGCTGGCCGACCGCCCCCTGAATCCGTCCCTGGCCCGGTGCGCGGCCGACGGGATGCGGCTGCACTTCGTCGACCGCTCGACGTACCGCCGCAAGGCCGAGCCGGAGACGCTCGCGGCCGTGCTGCGGGCGGTGGGGGCGGCTGACGCCCACGTCGTGCCGGAGGGCGGCAGCAACGCCCTGGCCGTGCGCGGCTGCCGGGCCCTCGGCGAGGAGCTCGGCGAGCGCGCCGACGTCGTCGCCGTGGCCTGCGGCACCGGCGGAACCCTCGCCGGCCTGGCCGCCGGGCTGCCGCCCGGCCGGCGCGCCCTCGGCATACCGGTCCTCAGGGGCGGCTTCCTGGGCGACGAGGTGCAGGCCCTGCAGGAGCGCGCCTTCGGCGGGCGACGGGGCGCCTGGTCGCTCGACGAGCGCTTCCACTTCGGCGGCTACGCCCGCACCACGCCGGAACTCGACGCCTTCGCCGAGGACTTCTCCGCCCGCCACGGCCTCCCGGTCGAACGTCTCTATGTCGCCAAGCTGCTCTACGCCCTGGTCACCCTGGCGGACGAGGGCGCCTTCCCGCGCGGGACGACGATCGCGGCGGTCGTCACGGGGCGCCCCTTCCCCGACCGGCCCTGAGCCGCGGCCGTCCGCCCGCGCGCCGCCTCCTCACGTCGCCTCCCGGTAGACGGCCGCCTCCTCCAGGTCCAGGCGCCGCAGCAGGGTGCGCAGCATCTCGTCGTCGATGTAGCGGCCGTCGCGCAGCCGGACGAAGACCTCGCGCTCGGCGCCGATCATGTCCCTGGACAGGCGGCGGTAGGTGTCGTCGACCGACTCGCCGGTGACCGGGTTGGTCTGGCCGAGGCGCTCCCAGACGGCGTTGCGGCGGCGCTCCAGCACGGCCCGCAGACGCTCGGCCAGGGGCGGGGGCAAGGTGTTGCGCTCGTCGGCGAGCAGTTCCTCCAGGCGCCGCTCGGCGGCCAGGGACGCCTGCGCCTGGGCGTTCGCCTCGGCGAGGGTGGCGGCGTGCGCGTCGCGGCCGGGGAACTTCAGCAGGCGGATCAGCGGGGGCAGGGTCAGGCCCTGCACGACCAGGGTGCCGATGACCGTGGTGAAGGTCAGGAAGAGCAGGAGGTTGCGCTGCGGGAAGGGGCCGCCGCCGTGCACGGTGACCGGGACCGAGAAGGCGATGGCCAGCGACACCACGCCCCGCATGCCGGCCCAGCCGGTGACCATCGCCCCTCTCCAGGTGGGGTTCGCCTCCCTCTCCCGCACCCGCCGGGACAGCAGCCGGGGCAGGAACGCCGCCGGGTACACCCACACGAACCGGGCCGCGACGACCACCAGGAAGAGGACGATCGCGTACCAGGCGGCGTCGGCGCCCGCGTACGTCTCCAGCCCTCGGACGACGACCGGCAGCTGCAGGCCGATGAGGGCGAAGACGGCCGACTCCAGGACGAAGGCGACCATCTTCCACACCGCCTCCTCCTGGAGCCGGGTGGCGAAGTCGACCTCCCAGGCGCGGTGCCCGAGATAGAGGGCGACCGTGACGACGGCGAGCACCCCGGAGGCGTGCAGCTGTTCGGCGACGCCATAGGCGACGAACGGGATCAGCAGCGACAGGGTGTTCTGCAGCAGGGCTTCCCTCAGGTGGGTGCGCAGCCAGTGCAGCGGCGCCATCAGCACCAGCCCGACACCGACGCCGCCGACCGCCGCGATCAGGAACTCCTCGACTCCCCCGGCCCAGGTGGCGCCCTCGCCGACCGCCGCGGCGAGCGCGACCTTGTAGGCGGTGATCGCGGTGGCGTCGTTCAGCAGGGACTCGCCCTGCAGGATGGTGGTGATCCGCGAGGGCAGTCCGACCCGGCGGGCCACCGCGGTCGCCGCGACCGCGTCCGGCGGCGCCACCACGGCGCCCAGCACCAGCGCCGCCGTCAGCGGCAGGTCCGGCACGATCAGGTAGGCGGCCCAGCCGACCGCGAAGGTCGCGAACAGCACGTACCCCACCGAGAGCAGCGCCACGGGCCGGAGCTGCGCGCGCAGGTCGAGGTAGGAGCTGTCGATGGCCGACGTGTACAGCAGCGGGGGCAGCAGCAGCGGCAGGACCACCGCGGGATCGAGGGTGTAGTCGGGCACCCCGGGGACGTAGGAGACCGCCAGCCCGGCGGCGACCAGCAGCAGCGGCGCCGGCACCGGGGTGCGCCGGGCGGCTCCGGCCACCGCGGCGCTGCCCGCCACCAGCAGCAGCAGCGGCATCACGTCCATCGTCCTCGCCCGCCCATCGTGTCGTCCCGCCCTCTCGTTCCGCCCGGTCACCCGCGCGGAAGTCGTAATCTGGCAATCATGAAACAGTGCACGCACACTGGCACGCTGCCGGCCCCGGAGCCCGAACCCTGTGGCGAGACGTGTCCGGAGTGCCTGGCGGACGGCACGCACCCGGTCCAGCTGCGGCTGTGCCTGACCTGCGGCCACGTGGGGTGCTGCGACTCCTCGCCGGGGCAGCACGCGACGAAGCACCACAAGGACACCGGACACCCGGTGATGCGGACGTTCGAACCCGGTGAGGACTGGCGCTGGTGCTTCGTGGATCACGTACTGGTGTGACCGGCGTTCCGGACGGTTCGACGGTCTGACGTCTGGGTACGTCAACCCGGCGCGCGCTGTTCCCATTTGAGCCCGCCGAACCCCTAGCCACGGAGCGTATCCGTGTGTTTACTATGAGTGACAGCAGGGTCGGGGTACCGGGACAGTAATGTCGAGAGCGCGGTAGCGTCACCGCTGAACCACGCGTCGCGTGACCCGGGGGGCGACCCTCGGCCCCGAAAGAGCTTGTACCACCTTGGAGGTGAGGGTGTCCCAGATCGCAGGCGAGCCCGCGGCGAACCAGGACTTCGTGGAGGTCCGGCTGCCGGCTGCGGGTGCCTACCTGTCGGTGCTGCGGACGGCCACGGCCGGCCTCGCGGCCCGTTTGGACTTCACCCTGGACGAGATCGAGGACCTGCGCATCGCGGTGGACGAGGCCTGCGCGATCCTGCTCCAGCAGGCCGTGCCCGGCTCGGTGCTCAGCTGCGTCTTCCGGCTGGTCGACGACTCGCTCGAGGTCACCGTCTCGGCCCCCACCACGGACGGTCACGCGCCCTCGCGGGACACCTTCGCCTGGACCGTCCTGTCCGCTCTCGCGGGCAAGGTCTCCTCCGCCGTGGACGAGGACAGGACCGTGTCGATCAGCCTCTACAAACAGCGCGGCGCGGGACCCGGGCCGGCGTGAGGAACGGGGACGGGCCGGTGCGGGACGAAGAGCGCGGCACACGGGAACTGCCGGCCGAGGACGGGGCGGCGCCCCGCGCGGACGGGGCCGGCGCCCCGGGCGAGGACGGCCCGGGCACTGCGGCGGGAGCCCCGAGGCCGGCCGGCGGCATCGACGGCATCCCCGAGCAGGCCAGGCCGCACCCGGAGGACGAGTCCCTGGGACCCGTCCTCCCGGGCGAGCGGTCGGACGACGCCGTGCGGGGGACGCCTCCACCGGCGCGGAGCGGGGACCTCGCCGACCCGAGGGGTCCCTCCACCCTGGCCACGCCGAGGGTGGGGGAGGAGGCGAGGGCTCGGGGAAGGGCGACGGGCGGGACGATGAGCGAGCACGAGCGAAACTCCGAGGACGGCGCACACGGCGTCCCGAGCGTGCACGGCACGCGGCACGCCCCTCAGGACCGCAGTGGGGCGCGCGCGATGTTCGTGGAGCTGCGCGCCCTGAAGGAGGGCAGCCCGCAGTACGCGGAGCTGCGCAACCAGCTGGTCCGCATGCACCTTCCGCTCGTCGAGCACCTCGCGCGCCGCTTCCGCAACCGCGGAGAGCCGCTGGACGACCTCACCCAGGTCGCCACGATCGGCCTGATCAAGTCGGTCGACCGCTTCGACCCGGACCGCGGCGTGGAGTTCTCCACGTACGCGACCCCGACGGTCGTCGGCGAGATCAAGCGGCACTTCCGGGACAAGGGCTGGGCGGTGCGGGTGCCGCGCCGGCTCCAGGAGCTGCGCCTCGCGCTCACCACGGCGACCGCCGAGCTGTCCCAGCTGCACGGCCGCTCCCCCACGGTGCACGAGCTGGCGGAGAAGCTCGCCATCTCCGAGGAGGAGGTCCTGGAGGGCCTGGAGTCGGCCAACGCCTACTCGACGCTGTCCCTGGACGTCCCCGACACGGACGACGAGTCCCCGGCGGTCGCGGACACGCTCGGCGCGGAGGACGAGGCGCTGGAGGGCGTGGAGTACCGCGAGTCCCTCAAGCCGCTGCTGGAGGATCTCCCGCCGCGCGAGAAGCGGATCCTGCTGCTGCGCTTCTTCGGCAACATGACCCAGTCACAGATCGCGCAGGAGGTCGGCATCTCGCAGATGCACGTCTCCCGGCTGCTGGCCCGCACGCTGGCCCAGCTGCGGGAGAAGCTCCTGGTCGAGGAGTGACACCAGGAGTCACACCGGCTCGGCGGCCGGGCATCCCCGGCGGCGCGGGCCGCGTCCGACGGCCCCTGGCGGCGCGAACCGCGCCGCGCGAGGCCGGGGAAGCCCGAGGCGCGCCGTGCGGGTCCGCGGAGTTTCAGGGGCGTGTTTCGAAAGTGGCGCTGTCCGCTCGAAGGGCGGGCCCCGCGGCGTCTGGTGCGTGTGATCGCAAGGCGGAGGGTCCTCGTACTGGGCGTACGTGGACGATCCCGACAACGCGGCGAGTGCGCGTGCCAGGCGTCGCGGGGCAGGCGGGACTTTCGAAACACGCCCTGGGAGGCATGGAGCCGGGCCCGGCGCGGTGAGGCCGCCGTGGCGCACGGTCGCGGGTGGGGCCGCGGGGCGGCCCGCCTGCGGACGGCGTCGTCCGCGGCCCGATCGCCCGCCGCACAGGGCGGGGCCGTGCCGCTACCGCTGGTCGCTCTCCTGGGCCCGGCCCGGACCCCGGATGCCGAGGGCCTGGGTCGTCGCCGGGTGGACGAGCAGGACCAGCGAGGCCACCGCCACCGCCGTGAGGGCGATACCGGCCGGGACGGCCGCGCCGCCCGACTTGAGCAGGCTGTAGGCGACGGGCAGCGCCATGATCTGGGTGATGACGGCCGGGCCGCGGCTCCAGCCGCGGCGCAGCAGCAGACCCCGGGCGGCCAGCAGCGGCAGCAGCGCGAGCACCAGCACGGTGATCCCGCCGGTGACGGCCTGCTGCCTGTCGCCCCCCTCGCCCGTGACGCCCAGGACGAGCATCCAGGCCCCGCCCACGACCAGCGCGAGCGCCTCCAGCGCGCTCAGCGCCGCCGCGTACGTCAGCCGCCGCGGGCGCGGGCCGGCGGTGTCCGCCGGGTCCGTGGTGTCGGCGGTGCCGGAAACGGGTTTCTGCTCACTGCTCACCCCTGAAGAGTAGCCCTCGGGCCGCCGCCGCATCCCTCGCGGGCCGCGCCGTCGTGTCCGGACTCACGCCCGCTCCTCTTACCCGATCCCTACCTCGGCCTGGGCGGAGTACTGCCCAGTAGGTACCCTGCAACCCATGCGTGCACTTCTCGTGGTCAATCCGGCGGCAACCACCACAAGCGCACGTACGCGCGATGTCCTGATCCACGCGCTCGCCAGCGAGATGAAGCTGGAGGCGGTGACCACCGAGTACCGCGGCCACGCCCGGGACCTGGGCCGGCAGGCCGCGGACAGCGACGAGATCGATCTGGTCGTGGCCCTCGGCGGCGACGGCACGGTCAACGAGGTCGTCAACGGCCTGCTGCACCGGGGCCCGGACCCCGAGCGCCTGCCCCGCCTCGCCGTGGTGCCCGGCGGCTCCACCAACGTCTTCGCGCGCGCCCTGGGCCTGCCCAACGACGCGGTGGAGGCCACCGGAGCGATCCTGGACGGCCTGCGGGACGGCAGCGAGCGGACCGTCGGCCTGGGCCTGGCCTCGGGGACGCCGGGCACGGAGGACGCCGCCGTACCCGAGCGCTGGTTCACCTTCAACGCCGGGCTCGGCTTCGACGCGGGCGTGGTCGGCCGCGTGGAGCAGCAGCGGGAACGCGGCAAGAAGTCCACGCACGCGCTGTACGTACGCCAGGTCGTCCGCCAGTTCCTCGGCGAGCCGAACCGGCGGCACGGCACGATCACGGTGGAGCGGGACGGTGAGGACCCGGCCACGGATCTGGTGGTCGCCATAGTCTCGAACACCTCACCGTGGACGTATCTCGGCAACCGGCCGATGTACACCTCGCCCAAGGCCTCGTTCGACACGGGGCTCGACGTGCTCGGTCTCAGCCGCCTGTCGACGGCCGCTGTTGCCCGGTATGGCACGCAGTTGCTCACTTCGTCCCCGGAGCGCGGGCCCCAGGGCCGGCACGCACTCTCACTGCACGATCTGAGTCGCTTCACCTTGCATTCGAAGGTGCCGCTCCCCCTGCAGATGGACGGCGACCACCTGGGGCTGCGAACGAGCGTGACGTTCACAGGCGTACGCCGTGCACTGCGTGTGATTGTGTGAGTGGAAGAGGCGAAAGTCCTTTCACTCGAACGTTTAGGCCAGGATCCACCCCATGGAAGTACGGCTGTGACCTAGTCGACACCGAGGAATCAAAAAAAACTTTCCGGAAGGGGTTGTATCCGTCGCCGAGGTTTGCGAGTCTCTACATGGCGATCGGGACGGCCCCTCATTCGGGCCCCAGAGATCGCCGGATCCCCTCCACATCACAGGACCACGCCAGGGCAACCTGACGGTCGGCCCTTCACTTGTTGAGGGATTCGTGAAAGCGTTCACATTCACAAGCAACTTGCACGTAATACCAAGGAGAGGTAGCAGCCATGGACTGGCGTCACAACGCCGTTTGCCGCGAGGAAGACCCCGAGCTCTTCTTCCCCATCGGCAACACCGGTCCTGCGCTGCTGCAGATCGAGGAAGCCAAGGCCGTCTGCCGTCGCTGCCCGGTTATCGAGCAGTGCCTGCAGTGGGCGCTCGAGTCCGGTCAGGACTCCGGCGTCTGGGGTGGTCTCAGCGAGGACGAGCGCCGCGCGATGAAGCGCCGCGCCGCCCGCAACCGGGCCCGTCAGGCCTCCGCCTGACAACAGCCACCCCGCTGACAGCCTGAGCTTGGCGGCGCGTACAGCGAGTACGCATCTCCCGCCCCCGAGCCGCAGCGCGCAGTACCCCCCGGTGGCCCCCGCTCTTCGAGCAGGGGTGTTCCCGACAGGGGAAGCACGAAGCGACTAGCCCCGGATCTTTCGAGGTCCGGGGCTCTTTGCTGTTCGGGCTCTTCGCCGTTCTCCCGGCGGTCGTCCCGCCGCCTTCTCCGCCACCGCTCGGGAGCGGTCGCTCACTTCTGCGTCTGGACCGGGATGTCGAGGACGACGCGCGTACCGCGTCCGGGGGCCGGGACCATGTCGAAGGAGCCGCCGAGCTCCCCCTCGACCAGGGTGCGCACGATCTGCAGGCCGAGGTTGCCGGAGCGGTGCGGGTCGAAACCCTCGGGCAGGCCGACCCCGTCGTCCTGGACGGTGACGAGCAGCCGGGCCTCGCGCGAGCCGCCGCGGACCGCGGACACCTCGACCGTGCCGGTGTCGCCCTCCCGGAAGCCGTGCTCCAGGGCGTTCTGGAGGATCTCGGTGAGGACCATCGACAGCGGGGTCGCGACCTCGGCGTCCAGGATCCCGAACCTGCCGGTGCGCCGGCCAGACACCTTGCCCGGAGAGATCTCGGCGACCATCGCCAGCACCCGGTCGGCGATCTCGTCGAACTCCACGCGCTCATCCAGGTTCTGAGACAGCGTCTCATGCACGATGGCGATCGACCCGACTCGGCGCACGGCCTCCTCCAGGGCCTCCCGCCCGGCCTCGGAGCCGATCCGCCGCGCCTGGAGCCTGAGCAGGGCCGCCACCGTCTGGAGGTTGTTCTTGACCCGGTGGTGGATCTCCCGGATCGTCGCGTCCTTGGTGATCAACTCGCGCTCGCGACGGCGCAGTTCGGTGACGTCACGGAGCAGGACCAGCGAACCGATGCGCGTGCCCTTGGGCTTGAGCGGGATGGCCCGGAACTGGATCACTCCGTCGCTGGCCTCGATCTCGAACTCGCGGGGCGCCCAGCCGCTGGCCAGCTTCACCAGCGCCTCGTCCACGGGGGCCCGGGACGGGGCGAGTTCGGCGGTCGCCTCGCCCAGGTGGTGGCCGACCAGGTCGGATGCGAGACCGAGGCGGTGGTAGGCGGAGAGCGCGTTCGGCGAGGCGTAGTGGACGATGCCGTCCGCGTCCAGCCGGATCAGCCCGTCGCCGACCCGCGGCGAGGCGTCCATGTCGACCTGCTGGTCCGGGAAGGGGAACGTTCCGGCGGCGATCATCTGCGCCAGGTCCGAGGCGCTCTGCAGATAGGTCAGCTCCAGCCGGCTCGGGGTGCGCACCGTGAGCAGGTTGGTGTTGCGCGCGATGACGCCGAGGACGCGGCCCTCGCGCCGTACCGGGATCGACTCGACGCGGACCGGGACCTCCTCGCGCCACTCCGGGTCACCCTCGCGCACGATCCGGCCCTCGTCGAGCGCCGCGTCCAGCATCGGGCGGCGGCCGCGCGGCACGAGGTGGCCGACCATGTCGTCCTGGTAGGAGGTCGGGCCGGTGTTCGGCCGCATCTGGGCGACGGAGACGTACCGGGTGCCGTCCAGCGTGGGGACCCACAGGACGAGGTCGGCGAAGGAGAGGTCGGAGAGCAGCTGCCACTCCGAGACCAGCAGATGGAGCCACTCGAGGTCGGAGTCGTCGAGCGCGGTGTGCTGGCGTACGAGTTCGTTCATGGAGGGCACGTCTGCGAGCGTACCCGGGCGTTTGTACGGTCCTGAAATACGCGGGCGCACCCCGCGTCCGGAGCTCGGGCGCACCCCGCGTCCGGAGCTCGGGCGCACCCCGCGCCGGGGACTGGGCGAGCCCCGCGTCGAAGGCTCGGGCGCACCCCGCGCCGAAGGGTCCGGAAACACCCGCGGGCCGCGGCGCCTGGGAGGGACCCTCAGCCCTCCTGGCACCGCAGCCCGGAGCAGTATCGGCCGTGGGGTGTGCGGTCCCGGTCGGCCGAAGGATGAGGAGCCGGGGCAGTCAGGGCAGAGAGCACCGGTTCCTCGGTCCGTCCTCCTGTGCGGGGAGGACGGAGGCTCACGCGTTCACATGTCGTGCGCGGGGGCGCCGCGCACGTCCCGCTGTTCGAGGATTCCTCCTCGATTCTGGACTAGACCACTTGCGCCTGTCCATGCGCGGGAAGCTGCTCGTCGTTCTTTCGCGCCGATCGGACGGACCGGTACGGGCGGAACCCGGCCGACCGGTCGGACGCCGGCCGGTCACCACGGAGCAGCCTAGCCCGCCCGGGCCGGCCACGGGGCCGGTTGGCGGCGGCAATTTCCGCGAGCGCCCCCCGGACCCGACGGCTCCCGCCGACGCGCGCCGGCCGCACGGGGCCTTGATCGACATGTGAGCGCGGGGGTGCTCAGGTCCTCGTCCCGCGTGCCGGACACCCGCACGACAGGGGCCCGGAGGCCGCGCTCCGCAAGGGCCGTTCTGCTAGATTGGTCTAAACCACATGGCCCCTCGTTTCCGGGTCCAGTCCTCTCCTCGGTTCTCCTCAGATCGGCAGGCCCAGCGTGGAAGTTGTCATCGTTCCGGATGCCGCAGCGGGCGGCGAGCTCATCGCCGAGGCCATGGCGCGGCTGCTGCGGCGCAAGCCCGACGCGTTGCTCGGCGTGGCCACGGGTTCCACCCCGCTCCCCGTCTACGAGGCGCTGGCGGCCAAGGTGCGCTCCGGTGCCGCCGACACCTCGCGGGCGCGGATCGCCCAGCTGGACGAGTACGTCGGACTGCCCGCCGACCACCCCGAGTCCTACCGCTCCGTCCTGCGGCGCGAGGTCCTGGAGCCGCTCGGCATCGGGATGGAGGCGTTCCTGGGACCCGACGGCACGGCCGAGGACGTCCAGGCGGCCTGCGAGGCCTACGACCGGACGCTCGCCGAGGCCGGCGGCGTCGACCTCCAGCTGCTGGGCATCGGGACGGACGGGCACATCGGGTTCAACGAGCCGTGCTCCTCCCTGGCGTCGCGGACGCGGATCAAGACGCTGACCGAGCAGACCCGGGTGGACAACGCGCGGTTCTTCGACGGCGACGTCGACCAGGTGCCGCACCACGTGATCACCCAGGGCATCGGCACCATCCTGGAGGCCCGGCACCTGGTGCTGCTGGCCACGGGAGAGGGCAAGGCGGACGCGGTCGCCGCGACCGTCGAGGGACCGGTCGCGGCCGTCTGCCCGGCCTCGGCGCTGCAGCTGCACCCGCACGCCACGGTCGTCGTGGACGAGGCCGCCGCCGGCAAGCTGAAGCTCGCCGACTACTTCCGCCACACCTACGCCGACAAGCCGGAGTGGCAGGGCATCTGACCGGGGACGCCGACACCGCGCGCGGGCGCCGGTCCCCTTCCCGGGAGCCGGCGCCTTCGCCGCCCCGGGCGCCCGCGCCGGACTCCGCCGCCGCACGGCCCCGAAGACCGGCGCACTGCCGCGAACGTTGGACTAGACCAACCAGGGTCACGACGGTATACAGAGGAGATCACGGAGCGTGCGGGTGAGCACCCGCCACAAGAAGCCGTGCCACGATGTGAGCCGTGGCCGATGGGGATGTCGGTCGCTTCGGCACCGGAGCCGGGAAGGCGGAGCATGAGCACCGACGTCAGCAGTGCGGAGAACGAGGGTGGGGCGACCGTCCGTACCGCGCGCGTGCCCAAGTACTACCGTCTGAAGAAGCACCTGCTGGACATGACCCGGACGCAGGCGCCCGGGACGCCGGTGCCGCCGGAGCGCACGCTGGCGGCCGAGTTCGACACCTCGCGCACCACCGTGCGCCAGGCGCTGCAGGAGCTGGTGGTCGAGGGCCG
Organism: Streptomyces sp. NPDC018610; assembly: GCF_044391765.1. Classification (NCBI taxonomy): domain Bacteria; kingdom Bacillati; phylum Actinomycetota; class Actinomycetes; order Kitasatosporales; family Streptomycetaceae; genus Streptomyces; species Streptomyces sp. NPDC018610. Next base: position 257,446 of record NZ_JBISAL010000011.1, on the reverse strand, counting down.
GCTGGAGCGCATCCAGGGCAAGGGCACCTTCGTCGCCAAGCCCAAGGTCTCCCAGGCGCTGCAACTGACCTCCTACACCGAGGACATGCGCGCCCAGGGGCTGGAGCCGACCTCGCAGCTGCTGGACATCGGCTACATCACCGCCGACGACCGGCTCGCCGAGCTGCTCGACATCACGGCCGGCGGGCGCGTGCTGCGCATCGAGCGGCTGCGCATGGCCAACGGGGAGCCGATGGCCATCGAGACCACCCATCTGTCGGCCAAGCGCTTCCCGGCGCTGCGCCGCAGCCTGGTCAAGTACACCTCCCTCTACACCGCCCTCGCCGAGGTCTACGACGTCCACCTGGCCGAGGCCGAGGAGACCATCGAGACCTCGCTGGCCACCCCGCGCGAGGCCGGCCTGCTCGGCACCGACGTGGGTCTGCCGATGCTGCTCCTGTCCCGCCACTCGCTGGACCGCACGGGCGAACCCGTGGAGTGGGTGCGCTCGGTGTACCGCGGCGACCGCTACAAGTTCGTGGCGCGGCTGAAGCGGCCGGTGGACTGAGTCCGGCCCGCCCCCCGGACCGCGGCCGGCGGCGGCCCCACCGCAGGACGTCAACCGGTATGCGGACAAGGGGTTCCGTTCCCTGGGCGCCGTGACCTAGATTGCCTGCGCATTGCACCGGTCAGTGGTCAGTGAGGGGACGGAGCCGCACATGTCAGATGCCTCAGGAGTCGGCAGAGGGACGGTGACGCCCGTGCGGGTCGTCATCGGCCTCTGCCTCGTCGCCCCGTTCGTGGCGATGCTCTGGGTCGGTTCGTACGCCAAGACCGATCCCACGTTCGTCGGTGTCCCGTTCTTCTACTGGTACCAGATGCTGTGGGTGATCCTCTCCACGATCCTCACGGTGCTCGCCTACCGGCTCTGGCAGCACGACCAGCGCGCCCGCTCGGCCCGGAAGGACGGTGCGGCGGAATGAAGGACGGCGTCAACGGCGTCGCGCTCGGCGTCTTCATCTTCTTCTTCGTCCTCGTCACCGCCATGGGCTTCCTGGCCGCCCGCTGGCGCCGCGCCGAGAACGAGCACAGCCTCGACGAATGGGGCCTGGGCGGCCGGTCGTTCGGCACCTGGATCACCTGGTTCCTGCTCGGCGGCGACCTGTACACGGCGTACACCTTCGTGGCCGTGCCGGCGGCGATCTACGCGACCGGCGCGGCCGGCTTCTTCGCGGTGCCGTACACGATCCTGGTCTACCCTCTGATCTTCACGTTCCTGCCGCGCCTGTGGTCGGTGTCGCACCGGCACGGGTACGTGACGACCTCCGACTTCGTGCGCGGACGGTTCGGCTCCAAGGGCCTGTCGCTGGCGGTGGCGATCACCGGCATCCTCGCCACCATGCCGTACATCGCGCTGCAGCTCGTCGGCATCCAGGCGGTGCTGGACGTGATGGGCGTCGGCGGCGGCGAGAACACCAACGCGTTCGTCAAGGACCTGCCGCTGCTGATCGCGTTCGGCGTGCTGGCGGCCTACACGTACTCCTCGGGCCTGCGCGCGCCGGCGCTGATCGCGTTCGTGAAGGACGCGCTCATCTACATCGTCATCGCGGTCGCGATCATCTACATCCCGATCAAGCTGGGCGGGTTCGACGACATCTTCGCGAAGGCCGCCGACGCCTTCAGCCAGACCAACCCCGCCACCGGGAAGCCGCGCGGCGCCGTCGTACCGGGAGAGGCGAGCCAGTGGACGTACGCCACGCTGGCCCTGGGCTCCGCGCTCGCGCTGTTCATGTACCCGCACTCGATCACCGCGACGCTCTCCTCGAAGAGCCGTGAGGTGATCCGCCGCAACACCACGATCCTGCCGCTGTACTCGCTGATGCTGGGCCTGCTCGCGCTGCTGGGCTTCATGGCGATCGCGGCGGGCGTCAAGGTCCAGAACGGCCAGCTGGCCATTCCGCAGCTGTTCGAGGACATGTTCCCGGACTGGTTCACGGGCATCGCCTTCGCGGCCATCGGCATCGGCGCGCTGGTGCCGGCGGCCATCATGTCGATCGCGGCGGCGAACCTTTTCACCCGCAACATCTACAAGGACTTCATCAAGCCGGACGCGACGGCCAAGGAGGAGACCCGGGTCTCCAAGATCGTCTCGCTGCTGGTGAAGGTCGGCGCGCTGGTCTTCGTCCTGACCATGGACAAGACGGTCGCCATCAACTTCCAGCTGCTGGGCGGGATCTGGATCCTGCAGACCTTCCCGGCCCTGGTGGGCGGCCTGTTCACCCGCTGGTTCCACCGCTGGGCGCTGCTGGCCGGCTGGGCGGTCGGCATGGTCTACGGCACCCTCGCGGCCTACGGTGTCGCCTCGCCCACGCAGAAGCACTTCGGCGGCTCGGCCAAGGAGATCCCGGGCATCGGCGAGATCGGCTACATCGGCATGACGGCGTTCGTGCTCAACGTGGTCGTCGCGGTGGTCCTGACCTTCGTCCTCAGGGCGCTGAAGGCGCCCGAGGGCGTCGACGAGACCAGCCCCGAGGACTACACGAAGGACGCGGGCGACGCCGGGGTCGCGGTGGAGCTGCCGCCGGCCACGGCCGGCAGCGCCCACTGATCCCGGCGGACAGCCGACGGGCCGCCGGAGGGCTCTCCGGCGGCCCGTCGCCGTACCGGGGCGGCCCGGAGTCCGGCGGCGCGCCGCCGCCCCCGCACAGCGGGGTCCAGGCCCGTCCCAGGGGCGGGCCGGCGGGCTTCGGGGAGGCCCGCGGGCGCCTCTCCCCGCTCACCCTCGCGTTGCCCCTCTGACACGCTGCGCAGTCACCACGACACAACATATGGGGGTGGCTTCACCACCCGGCACAAGATGTATGCTCGTCCTCGCTGTCGCCGCAGGGGAATCCGGTGCGAATCCGGAACTGTCCCGCAACGGTGTACACGTACACATGTGCCCTGATCGCCGTGTACGTGCGTCAGTCCGAGGACCTGCCGACAGCGCACCCGGCCGTCCGGTCCGGGTGCCGACGTCCGGGCCTCGTGGAATGGGCCGGTGGACGCGACGCCGCGTGCGCTCGTGTGCTGCCGCATGCCCTCGACGAGGCCTCGTGCCGAGCGAGGGAGAGCCCCAAGTGACCATCGCGCCTGCGGATCCGGCTTCAGTCGAGGACCGCTTGGAGACCGACGGTCCCGGTGCCGCGCTGCTGCGGACCCTGACCGAGCTGACCACCGACCTCCCCGACGCCGACCCCGGCCGGGTCGCCGCCGCCGCGCTGCGCGGCCGCTCCGCGCACGCCGACGAGGCCGAGTTGCGCGAGCTGGCCACCGAGGCGTCCGCCGGGCTCATCTCCGAGGACCCCGCCTACTCCCGGCTGGCGGCCAGGCTGCTGACCCTCACCATCCGCGCCGAGGCCGGCTCGCAGGGCGTCACCCGCTTCACCGAGTCCGTCGCCGTGGGCCACCGCGAGGGGCTGATCGCCGACCGGACCGCGGACTTCGTGCGTCGGCACGCCGAGCGTCTCGACGCGCTGGCCGACCCGGCCGCCGACGACCGCTTCGGCTACTTCGGCCTGCGCACCCTGCACAGCCGCTACCTCCTGCGGCACCCGATCACCCGCAAGGTGATCGAGACGCCCCAGCACTTCATGCTGCGGGTGGCGAGCGGCCTCGCCGAGGACGACACCGCCCGCTCCGTGGACGAGGTCGCGGCGCTCTACGGGCTCATGAGCCGCCTCGACTACCTGCCCTCCTCCCCCACGCTCTTCAACTCCGGCACCCGGCACCCCCAGATGTCCTCCTGCTACCTGCTCGACTCCCCGCAGGACGAGCTGGACAGCATCTACGACCGCTACCACCAGGTGGCCCGCCTGTCCAAGCACGCCGGCGGCATCGGCATCGCCTACTCCCGCGTGCGCTCGCGCGGTTCGCTGATCCGCGGCACCAACGGCCACTCCAACGGCATCGTGCCGTTCCTGAAGACCCTGGACGCCTCGGTGGCCGCGGTGAACCAGGGCGGCCGGCGCAAGGGCGCCGCGGCGGTCTACCTGGAGACCTGGCACTCGGACATCGAGGAGTTCCTGGAGCTGCGGGACAACACCGGCGAGGACGCCCGCCGCACCCACAACCTCAACCTGGCGCACTGGGTCCCGGACGAGTTCATGCGCCGGGTGAACGCGGACGCGCCGTGGTCGCTGTTCTCCCCCGCGGACGTGCCCGAGCTGGTGGACCTGTGGGGCGCGGAGTTCGACGCCGCCTACCGCGCCGCCGAGGCGAGGGGCCTGGCCCGCAAGACCATGCCGGCCCGCGAGCTGTACGGCCGCATGATGCGCACCCTCGCGCAGACCGGCAACGGCTGGATGACCTTCAAGGACGCCGCCAACCGCACCGCCAACCAGACGGCCGAGCCGGGCCACGTCATTCACTCCTCGAACCTGTGCACGGAGATCCTGGAGGTCACCGACGACGGCGAGACCGCGGTGTGCAACCTGGGATCGGTCAACCTCGGCGCGTTCGTGACCGGCGGGGAGATCGACTGGGACCGGCTGGACGAGACCGTCCGCACCGCCGTGACCTTCCTGGACCGCGTGGTCGACATCAACTTCTACCCGACCGGGCAGGCGGGCCGCTCCAACGCCCGCTGGCGGCCGGTGGGCCTCGGCGCGATGGGTCTGCAGGACGTCTTCTTCAAGCTGCGCGTGCCCTTCGACTCCGCCGAGGCGAAGGCCCTGTCCACCCGTATCGCGGAGCGGATCATGCTCGCCGCCTACGAGGCGTCCACCGACCTCGCCGAGCGGCACGGGCCGCTGCCGGCCTGGGAGAAGACCCGCACCGCCCGGGGCGTGCTGCACCCCGACCACTACGACGTCTCCCTCACCTGGCCCGAGCGGTGGGCGGCGCTGCGTGAGCGGATCGCGTCCGTCGGCATGCGCAACTCGCTGCTGCTGGCGATCGCGCCGACCGCCACCATCGCCTCGATCGCCGGCGTCTACGAGTGCATCGAGCCGCAGGTCTCCAACCTGTTCAAGCGCGAGACGCTCTCCGGCGAGTTCCTCCAGGTCAACTCCTACCTGGTCGACGACCTGAAGGAGCTGGGCGTGTGGGACGCCCGCACCCGCGAGGCGCTGCGCGAGTCCAACGGCTCGGTGCAGGACTTCGCCTGGATCCCGGCCGACGTACGGGCGCTGTACCGCACGGCGTGGGAGATCCCGCAGCGCGGCCTGATCGACATGGCCGCCGCCCGCACCCCGTTCCTCGACCAGGCGCAGTCGCTGAACCTGTTCCTGGAGACGCCGACCATCGGCAAGCTCTCCTCGATGTACGCGTACGCCTGGAAGCAGGGCCTGAAGACGACGTACTACCTGCGCTCGCGCCCGGCGACCCGGATCGCGCGCGCCGCCCAGGGGCGCACGCGCGACCGGGCCCCGATCCCCGTCCAGCAGCCGGCCGACCCCGACGCCGTCGCCTGCTCCCTCGAAAATCCCGAGTCCTGCGAGGCATGCCAGTGATGACCCCCACCGACCGCACCACCCAGAACCTGCTCGACCCGGGCTTCGAACTGACCCTGCGCCCCATGCGCTACCCCGACTTCTACGAGCGCTACCGGGACGCCATCAAGAACACCTGGCACGTGGAGGAGGTCGACCTCCACTCGGACGTCGCCGACCTCGCCAGGCTGAGCCCGGGCGAGCAGCACCTCATCGGCCGGCTGGTGGCCTTCTTCGCCACCGGCGACTCGATCGTCGCCAACAACCTGGTGCTCACCCTCTACAAGCACATCAACTCCCCGGAGGCGCGCCTGTACCTGTCGCGCCAGCTGTTCGAGGAGGCCGTCCACGTCCAGTTCTATCTGACGCTGCTGGACACCTACCTGCCCGACCCGGACGACCGGGCGGCGGCCTTCGCGGCGGTGGAGAACATCCCCTCCATCCGCGAGAAGGCGGAGTTCTGCTTCAAGTGGATGGACTCGGTCGAGAAGCTGGACCGGCTGGAGACCAAGGCGGAGCGCCGGCGCTTCCTGCTGAACCTGATCTGCTTCGCCGCCTGCATCGAGGGCCTGTTCTTCTACGGCGCCTTCGCCTACGTCTACTGGTTCCGCAGCCGGGGCCTGCTGCACGGTCTGGCGACCGGCACCAACTGGGTCTTCCGCGACGAGACGATGCACATGTCGTTCGCCTTCGACGTGGTGGACACCGTCCGCAAGGAGGAGCCGGAACTCTTCGACGACCAGCTGGAGCAGCAGGTCACCGACATGCTGCGGGAGGCCGTCGAGGCCGAGCTGCAGTTCGCGCGCGACCTGTGCGGTGACGGCCTCCCGGGCATGAACACCGACTCGATGCGGCAGTACCTGGAGTGCGTCGCCGACCAGCGTCTGACCCGGCTCGGCTTCGCTCCGGTGTACGGCTCGGAGAACCCCTTCTCCTTCATGGAGCTCCAGGGGGTTCAGGAGCTGACCAACTTCTTCGAGCGGCGTCCGTCGGCGTACCAGGTGGCGGTGGAGGGCACCGTCGACCTGGACGAGGACTTCTGAGGCTCCTGCCGCTCCAGGGCCTCACGGGACTCCTGGTCCGCGTGCTCCCGCCGCGCCTGCCGGATCTGGCGGTCGATGCGCTTGTCGCGCACGACGCCGAGGGCGGAGGGGAGCGCCATCAGGACCAGGAGTCCGAAGGTCGCGAGCATTCCGATCAGGGCTTCGATCTGGTCTGTGTTCATGCGTTCCACTCTCGCGCCGGATCCGCCCGGCCGTGAGTGGCAGGACTGCCGCACATCTTCAATTTCCTGCCACTCGTGAGGCACACTGGCGGCATGCTGGAGAACGTGGCCGCCGTCCTGCTCGACGGTGTGCATCCCTTCGAACTCGGTGTCGTCTGCGAGGTCTTCGGCATCGACCGCAGCGACGACGGACTACCCGCCTACGACTTCGCCGTGGTCTCCGCCGAGGGCCCGGCGCTCGGCACCCATGTGGGCGGGCTGAGCGTCACCACGCCGTACGGGCTCGACCGGCTGGAGGAGGCGGACCTGATCGCCGTGCCGGCCGGGAACGACTTCGCGACCCGGATCTACCCGCCCGCTCTGCTGGACGCCCTCAGGCGGGCCGTGGACCGGGGCACTCGGGTGCTGAGCGTGTGCTCCGGGGTGTTCGTGCTGGGCGCGGCGGGTCTGCTGGAGGGGCGGCGCTGCGCGGTGCACTGGCACCACGCGGCCGAGCTGCGCCGGCAGTACCCGCGCGCGGTCGTCGAGCCGGACGTCCTCTATGTGGACGAGGACCCGGTGATCACCTCGGCCGGCACGGCCGCCGGCATCGACGCCTGTCTGCACATCGTGCGCAAGGAACAGGGGCCGGAGGTCGCCAACAAGATCGCCCGGCGGATGGTGGTGCCGCCGCACCGGGACGGCGGGCAGGCGCAGTACATCGAGCGACCGCTGCCGAAGTCGCCGTGCGACACCGTCGGCGAGGTGCTGGTCTGGATGGAGCGGCACCTCGACCAGGAGGTCACCGTCGAGCAGCTCGCCGCCCGCGCGCTCATGTCGCCGCGCACCTTCGCCCGCCGCTTCCAGCAGGAGACGGGCACGACCCCCTACCGGTGGATCCTGCGCCAGCGGGTGCTGCTGGCCCAGCGGTTGCTGGAGGTGACGGACGAGACGCTGGACGCGATCGCGGACCGGACCGGGTTCGGCACGGCCGCCGCGCTGCGGCACCAGTTCGTCCGGGCGCTGGGCACCACGCCGAACGCCTACCGGCGCACGTTCAGGGGCCCGCAGGCCGCCTGAACGCGTGCCTCTTCGTGGCCGGTTCCGCCGTGGCGGGACCGGCCCGGCAGGTCAGCGGGGCGGGCCGGCCGACGGAGCACGGCGGCTCAGCGGGGCAGGGCCCGCAGCAGCAGGCGGCGCGGACGCAACGTGATGCCGATGCGCGGCCTCGGGTCGGACCCGGGGGCCTGCTCGAAGCGGTAGGCGGAGGCGACGGCCGCGGTCAGCAGCGTGAGTTCGGCCATCGAGAAGTGGTCGCCCGGGCACTTGCGGTTGCCCACGCTGAACGGGCTCATCGCGTACTTCGGGACCTCCTTGGACCGCCCCGGCAGCCAGCGTCCGGGGTCGAACTCCTCGTGCCGCTCGAACGAGCGCCGGTCGCGCTGGACGGCGTAGGGGCTGTAGACGACGTCCGCTCCGGCCGGAATACGGTATCCGCCGAGCTCCGTGTCGGCCACCGTCCGGCGCGTCAGAATCCACACGGCTGGATACAGGCGCAATGTCTCGACGACGACATTGGCGGTGTACGTCAGTTTTCGGACGTCCTCGAATGCCAGCGGCCGACCTTCCGCCACCGTTTTCACCTCCTCCTGGATCTTGCTTCCGAGATCCGGGTACTCCGTGAGAGCGAGGAGGAGCGACATGATCGTGGAACCGACGGTCTCGCTTCCTGCGGTGAGGATGGCAATGACCTGATCGTGGATCTCCTGTTCCCCGATGGGATCACCATTCTCGTCCGTGGCGTCCAGCAAAGCGGTAAGCAAATCGTCCGGTTTTTGACCGCTTGCCCTGCGGTCGGCGACGATCTCGTCGACGAGGAGGTGGAAATCGGCCAATGCGCGGTTGAATTCGCGGTTCGACCGCAGCGGCAGCCGGTAAAGCGGTCCGAGCGGGACGACCATGCGCCGGTACATGCCGCTGAACAGCGTGGCCAGCGCGGCGCAGATGCGCTCGGCGCGGGCGTCCATGTAGCTGCCGCGCATCAGACAGCGGGCGGCGACGCGGACGGCGACGCGGAAGGACTCCGAGGTGATGTCGAGCACCTGGCCGGGGCGCCAGCGCTCCACCAGCGCGTGGGCCTCCTCGGACATGATCGGCCCGTACTCGGGGATCACGTCGAGCCGGAAGGCGGGCTGGATGGTGCGCCGCTGACGCCGGTGCAGCGGTCCGTTGGCGGTGGCCACGCCCTCCTTGCCGAGCAGGCTCCCCAGAGACTCCCACAGGGGGCCGGCGACGATGTAGTCGGGGCTGAGCGCGAGCGCCCCGGTGAGGGCGGGCGCGGTGACGGCGTAGAGCGTCTTCGGGCCGAGCCGGAGGCGGACGACGTCGCCGTGGTCGCGCAGTCCGGTCAGCAGGGCCAGCGGGTCGCGGGCCAGTTCGAGGCCGTGGCCGAGGAACGGGGCGGCGCCCGGCGCCACCGGCGGCTCACGCAGCTCCGGGGCCGCCTGCGAGCGGTCCTCGGGCCTCACCGACTCGACGGTCATTTCTCACCTGCCGTTTCGTTGCTGACGTACGGGGGTGTGGACCGGTCGTCCCAGCTGTCGACCATGTAGCGGCCTGACTCGTGGTGGAACCAGTAGACGGAACTGAACCAGTTCCGCATGTTTCCGACGCAGGACAGGACGGCGGCGCTCAGTTCCTTTCCGCGCATCGTCCCGTCCGCCAGGCCATCGGCGAAACGTAATGCCTCCTGCTCCGCGACCAGGAATTCGGAAATGCATTCCTCGACGCGCCGGCGGAGTTCCGCGATCGCCTCCTCCAGACTCATGCCCTCGTGTTTGACGAGACTTATCCCGAGGTTGTGGACCTCGTCACCCGCGATTTCCTTGGGCAGCGAGCAGAGGTCGTTGTACCAGGCGGCGAATTCCTGGCTGAGCAGTGCCGGGCGCCGGTAGGCGGGGTTCTTCCGGACGGTGTCGGGGAGTTCGCGCCCCGCGCTGGGCTCCAGCAGATCGGTCCAGATCCAGTGCGCGAAGGTGAGGCGGCGCAGCGCGAGGTAGTCCCCGACGGTGGGCACGACGCCCTCGACACGGTTGTGGAACTCGCGGTCGTACGCCTCGATCACCGCGTGGAAGTGCCGGGCGAAGCGGGCGTTCCACGTCGCCGGCAGGAACCCGTACAGCCGCAGCACGCTGTCCGCGAAGGCCGCGACCAGGGTGTCCGGGTGGTGCAGGTGGCTCTGGGGGGAGTCGAGGGCCGCGTGCAGCGCGCGGCGCAGGCGCCGCCAGGCGACGGGCCGGCCGTGGACGATGTCGCGGTCGTGCCGGTCGTCCCAGACGAAGAACCACGCACTGTAGTCGGCTATCGCCTGGAGCACCTCGTCGGGGGCGCCGAGGTAGTACCCCGCCATGAGGTCGGTGTAGCGCAGGCCGTCGGCGTGTTCCTGCACCTTGTCCGCCGGCATGAGCCGTTTTTCCAGCAGCCAGCTACGGGTCTTCTCCTGGAGTCGGGGCCAATAGGCGTGCAGTCGCCTGGGAAACGCCGCCTCGATCACCGGGAGTGTCAGTGACGGTGGCACCGCCACCACCGTGGATGTCGATGTTGTGCTGTATGGGAAAGCCGGCACGAACAACCCCTCTCAGCCGCCGGTGGCGCCCGCCCCTGCCGCTGTGCCCGGCGCACGCCGTCGTGTATCCCCGCTCTCCCATTCAGCACCACAACTGACCGTTCTGGGAACGGATTTGCTCCACCCATCGCCTTGGATGCCGAGAATATCCCCTTGTGTGCCTGGTTTGATTCGACGAATGCGCACAAAGGATCGAATGTGTACGGCACACAAGTACGGCGCCTGACCGTTCGGCCGGTCAGGCGCCGTTCACAGGGGGACACTCCCGCCCCGACTGCCGTGGCGGGCTCAGTCGTTGGCGACCACGGGGTAGCGCGGTTCGTTCTCGGCCATCTGCCGCAGCGCGTCCTTGCGTTCGCGCTTGGAGAGCCGGTCGATGTAGAGCCGGCCGTACAGGTGGTCGGTCTCGTGCTGCAAACAGCGTGCGAAGTAGCCGGTGCCGCGCACCTTGATCGCGTTGCCCCGCTCGTCCTGGCCGGTGACCTCGGCGTAGTCGGGGCGGGCGAGCGGCGCGTAGGCCGTCGGCACCGACAGGCAGCCCTCGTTGCTGTCGTCCAGGCGACGCCGGTCCGCGGGCAGCTCGACCACCTCGGGGTTGCAGACCACACCGACGTGCCGGACGCCCTCGTCGTCCATGCAGTCGTAGACGAAGACCTTCAGATCGACACCGATCTGGTTGGCGGCCAGGCCCACGCCCTCGGCGGTGCGCTGGCTGGCGAACATGTCCGCGACCAGCTGCTGGAGCTCGTCGCCGAACTCGGTGACGTCCTCGCACTCCTTGTGCAGCACAGGGTTGCCGACGACGGTGATGGGCCGCGAGGTGCCGCGCCCGCGCCAGGCCGCCTCGCGCTCCTCGCAGTCCTCCGTGTCGACGACGTAACCCTCGTCGTCGACGGGGAGCACGCCCGCGTGCTGCTGATCGGTGTCCTGCTGCGCCATGACCGACGTACGCCTGCCTTCCTGGAACGAGTGATGCTGGATAAGAGTACGGCGAATGTTCAGCAGACCTCTTCCAGGTCCCGCCAGTCCCGCGAGTCCGGGCTGTCCGCCACCCAGCCGTCCAGCAACCCCCTCACCAGGGAGGCCGGCGCGGCCACCCCGCACTCCCGCTCGGGCACCCACAGCTGCCCGTCGGTGCGGTGGCCCAGCGGTCCGGGGTGCCCGGGCTCGCTGTGGTCATGGGGGTCCAGGTGCACGCCGTCGCCCTCGTCGGACGGCATCCGCGACTCCGAACAGGTCCGGCACAGCAGCCGTACGGAGGACGACCAGTCCTCGGCGGCGAAGCCCGCGTCGGCGGCGAGCTGCTCCAGGGCGTCCCGGTCGGCCTCGGTGGCCGCCTCCAGGAGGACCACCCAGGTGGGCACGGGCGAGGGCGCCCACAGCTCGATCTCGTCGAAGACCGGGTAGCTGTGCCCGGCGGCCGTGGTCCGCTCGCCGTGCGGCACGCCGTCGTGCAGCACGACCTCGCCCCAGCGCCGCCCGGAGGACGGCAGCGGAATGGACAGCACCTCCATGCGGGCCGGGTCGAGCCGCCGGCCCCAGACCACCTCGGCCTCGCCCTCCGGCGACAGCCGGACCGCCGCGCTGCCCAGCTCCATGCCCAGCGGTTCCCCGGCCGCGGCCGCGCCCCCGGGCACCTTCAGACCGTAGGCCTGCCAGGCCCGGCGGGCCAGCGGCCAGTCCTGCAGGGCGGTGGCGGCGATGCCGACGTTCCACCAGTCGGGCGCGCCGGTCTCCTTCTCCAGCAGGGCCACGGCCCTCAGACCCGCCGCCCTGGCCTGCTCCCAGTCGTGCCGGAACTTGTGCAGCAGGGCGAGGTTGAACCAGGACTCCGAGAGCCACGGTTCCAGGTCGGCGGCGCGCGTCAGCAGCGCTCCCGCGTCCTCGTACCGGCCGTCGCCGATCAGGGTGAACGCGCGGTCGGTGGCCTGCCGCCAGGAGGCGGAGGGCCGGTGCCGTCCCTTGCCGAAGATCCTCACGATTCCTGCCTGCCAGTTCCGTCGATTGGGCTGGCTCTGCCCCCGGACACCCTTTCCTTGGCATCCAACCACGTACGCCTTGAGAGGCGCTCATTACCCATGGGTTACCCCGTGACGGGCGACGGAAGACTCTCGCGTGACAGCACCCGGGCCAGGGCCTCGACCACTTCCGGCGCGTAGTCGCCCGCCGTGGCCAGCCGCAGCTCCTCCAGTGCCCTGAGCGGTCCGCCGGAGCCGGCGTCGCGCGCCTTCTCGTCGTAGGCGTTCACGGCCCGCACGATCCGGGCGGGCAGCGGCTGCTCCGGGCAGGGGTCGGCCTGCCGCTCCACCACGGCCGCGACCTCCCGGCCCACCCCGCTCTGGCGGACCACGGCCCCGCCGAGCAGCGCGATGCGCCGCTGCTCCTCGGCGGGCAGGCCGGCGGTGGCGCCCGCGGGCACCGGGTCGACCAGGCTGAGCTGCCCGATGTCGTGCATGAGCGCCGCGTGCTCCAGGACGGTGAGCTCGGGCTCCGAGAGCCCCAGGTCACGGCCCACGGCCCGGCTGAGCGCGGCGACCCGCCGGGCATGTCCGGCCGGGGTGTACCCGGCGACCTCGGTGGCCCGGGCCAGCGAGGCGATGGTCTGGCGGTAGGTGGTCCGCACGGCCGCGTACCGGCGCAGGGACAGCTGCGTGAGCAGCAGCGGCAGCGAGAACACCGGCAGCGCCCACAGTCCCACGACGGCGACCGCGAGGGCCATCACCGCGCCCGTCGCGCACACCGCCGCCCCGATGCCCATGAGGCCGCGCAGCTCCTCCCGCAGCAGCGGGCCGAACGGCCACCGGCTGCGGCAGTGGACCGGCGCGGCGGCGAGCACGGCGCCGCACAGCGCGGTGAGCACCAGCAGCGCGAGCAGCAGCAGGGCGTACGCCGGCCCGCCCCAGCCGCGGAACGCCCCCCTGCCGTAGAGCGGTTGGAAGCAGACGGCGGCGAAGGAGACGGTGAGGACCCGCCGCGCCAGGTGGTCCAGGGTGGGGCTGTGGCCGCGCGCGATGTGCGGCACGCTGCCGAGCAGGGCGGCGGCGAGCACCACGGCGACGACCTGGCAGACGCCGTGGTGGCCGGCCCGGCCGGCGTTCTCCCCGAGCAGCGCGTACGACAGCGCTCCGGCGGCCCCGAGCGGCGCGGCCTCGCGGACCTGGGCCCCGGACCAGCGGGTGAGTTCCCCGACGAGCACGAGCGTCCCGAAGGCGAGCGCGGTCCCGGGGTCCGCCAACCCCGTCCACAAGGTGACCGCCAGGCAGAACGCGGCCACGAGGAGGGCGCAGCCCCGGATCAAGGCCACCGGTCGGCCCCACGTCACCGGCGCGCTCCCCTGCGGCCCGCGCCGGGCGGGGCGGGGCCGGCGGCTCGGGGGCGGGGGTGGTCCGGCGCGGAGTCCGAGGCGCCGGGACGGTCCGGGCCAGGCGCCGGGGCCGGCTCCGCGGTGCGGGAGCCGTGCTCGTCGGCGGTGTGCGGCGGGGCGCCCTGCGCGGCGGCGGGCGCGGCAGGCGGGGCGGCAGGCGGAGCGGTTCGGGCGTGGGGGCCGGGGCGCGGCGGGCCGGCGGAGCGGGCCGTGGGGACGGGGGCGGGCGGAGCGAGGTCCGCGGTGACCACCGGGTGCCAGCCGTGGTGGTCGACGGCACGGGTCAGCGCCATGACCATCCGCGGGTCGAACTGCGCGCCCGCGCAGCGCTCCAGTTCCGCGAGCGCCGCGCCGACGGGGCGGGCCCGCCGGTAGGACCGGGTGGACGTCATCGCGTCGAAGGCGTCCGCGACGGCCACCACCCGCGCGCACTCGGGGATCTGGGCGCCCTTCAGGCCGTAGGGGTAGCCACTGCCGTCCAGTCGTTCGTGGTGGTGCAGGATCGCGGAGCGGGCCTCGCCGAGGAAGGAGATCCCGCGCACCATCTCGTGCCCGTACTCCGGGTGCAGTTCGATCACCCGCCGCTCGTCGGGCGTCAGCGGCCCGTCCTTGCGCAGCAGCCGGGTGGGGACGCCCAGCTTTCCGACGTCGTGCAGGATCCCGGCGAACCGGAGCACCTCGACCCGCCCGTCGTCCATGCCCAGCTCGCGCGCGATCAGCACGGAGGCCTGTCCGACCCGCTCGCTGTGTCCGCGCGTGTAGCCGTCCTTGATGTCGACCGCCTGCACCAGCGCCCTGATCGTCGCCTGGTGGGCGGCCCGCTCCCGGTGGTACTGCGCGTACGCCCACCAGGTCACGCACATCGGCAGCAGGACGAGCAGGGCGGCGACCGGGCCGTACCGGCTGCGCCAGAGCACGGCCATCATCAGCCCGGCGAGGCCGTGCACCGCGACCGGCGCCAGCGACCGGGCGAACAGTCCCAGCCAGACCCGCCGTGCCTCGATCCGCTCGGCCAGCGCGAGGATCCCGCCGTCCAGCACGGTCAGCACCAGGCAGAACGCCGTGACGGCGAGGGCGGCGGGCAGCAGGGCGTAGGGGAAGTCGGAGCCGACGACCGCGTCGCGCCCGCCCAGCTCCCAGTGCACGCGGGCGGCGGCCCACACGGCCAGCACGAGCTGGGCCGCCCGCCAGGTCCGGCGCAGTGCCTCGGGCCGTTGCCCGGTCCGCGCGAGCAGGGCCCCCGGCAGCGGGACGAACGCGGCGGCGGGCGGCGGCAGCAGGAAGGCGGCGGCCAGCAGCACGGGGTAGAAGGGACCGGTGAAGCGTCGCGGGGCGAGCTGCTTGCAGGCGGCGTACACCGCTGCCAGCAGGACGACCACCCACCAGGGGGCGTGCGTCGCGGGCAGCGGCAGCAGACAGACCAGCGCGCCGAGGGCGACACAGACGACGTAGGCGCGGGCCCGTGGTGGAACGGCCTCCATGACGCCCCTCCCCGGTCACGCCTGTCCACGGCCAGTGGGTCCGAGCCTAGGACGGGCAGGGGGGAGTCCGCGGGCCGATAACCCGCGGATTAGCACGTTCGAGTGACGGGTGTTCATTCGGTGGACGGCCGGTCGGGACTCCGGGAGAGTGTCCGGCGCCGTCGGACCGCGGAGCCTTCGGGAGCGCCCGGGGTCAGCTCTCCTGGGCGGCGCCCGGCGGGGGCAGCAGATCACGCCCGGAGCCGCCCTGGTCGCCGGAGCGGATCAGCTCGATCCGCCCCATGACCTTGGCGCGCAGGTCGGCGGGGACGTCGTCATGCCCGCAGCACCGCTTGACCAGCTTCTTCACGGCCTGCTCCAGGCCGTACTTCTCCAGGCACGGCGAGCACTCCTCGAAGTGGTGCTCGAACTTGGTGCGATCGACGTCCGGCATCTCACTGTCGAGGAACTCGTACAGGTGATCGAGTACCTCACTGCAGTCCGTCTCGTGCGGCTCTCCGCAGCTCATGAGCCCGAGCCTTTCGCTTCGTTCGACTTGCCGGCGCCGGCCGGGACGAGTCCGCGATCGCGGGCGTAGTCCTCGAGCATGCCGCGCAGTTGACGGCGGCCCCGGTGCAGCCGGGACATCACCGTGCCGATGGGTGTCCCCATGATGTCCGCGATCTCCTTGTACGCAAAGCCCTCTACGTCCGCGAGATAGACGGCGATGCGGAATTCCTCGGGGATCGCCTGGAGCGCTTCCTTGACGTCCGAGTCGGGCAGGTGGTCGAGCGCCTGCGACTCGGCGGAGCGCAGCCCCGTCGACATGTGCGACTCGGCCCGGGCGAGCTGCCAGTCCTCGATCTCCTCCGCCGCGCTGCGCTGGGGCTCGCGCTGCTTCTTGCGGTAGGAGTTGATGAAGGTGTTGGTGAGGATGCGGTACAGCCAGGCCTTGAGGTTGGTGCCCTCGCGGAACTGGTGGAAGGACGCGTACGCCTTGGCGTAGGTCTCCTGCACCAGGTCCTCGGCGTCGGCGGGGTTGCGCGTCATGCGCAGCGCGGCCGAGTACATCTGGTCGAGGAATTCGAGCGCGTCCCGCTCGAAGCGCGCGCTGCGCTCGGCGGTCGACTCCCCGGACGCGGTCGCGCCCGTGCCCTGGCCCTCGGGCAGCTCCGCCTGGCCGTCGTCGGTCCCTGCGTCGGTACCGGGAACCGGACCCACCTCCTCAAACGATGTCGTGGGACCGTGAGCGATCCCACTCGTTTCGGAGGATAGACGACGACCCGTGCCCCCCGCCGCTCGAATAGGTGCGGCCTTGGCCGCGTGCAGCACCGTCCACTCCAGGTCGGCGCGGCTGCCGCGGCCGGAATCGGACGTTGCCGGGAGCGGCCCGTCCACCGGACGGTGGGCGACGGGCGGGCAGACGGTGCAACCCATGCGGCGGACTCCCTCTCCTACGACTTCGGTGCCGGCTACCAGCACTTCCGTCCGGCTCAACAGCGTTGGGGGGCCCGGCATTCCCGGCCGTCAGCCGAGTGACCCGAGCGACACGATCCACCGGGTGACGGCGTCCGTGAGCAGCCGCATGGCCTGGTCCTGGCCGATTCCCGCCCGCTTGGGCACGGCGAAGCCGTGATCGCCGCCGGGGACCTCGAAGAGCTCGTGGGCGCCCTCCGGGAACTCCGCCGGCTTCCCGAACGGGTCGTTGCCGCCCTGGACGACGAGCGTGGGCACGCCGGCGCCGAGCAGCTCGGCGGCGCGGGACTTCTCCGGCCGGCCCGGCGGGTGCAGCGGGAAGGAGAGGGCGAGCACGGCGCACGCTCCCAGCCCGGCCGCCGTACGGCAGGCGACCCGCGCGCCGGCGCTGCGACCGCCCGCGATCACCGGCAGTCCCGGCCCGGCGAGGGCGGGCCACACGCCGCGCCAGCCGGTGTCCAGCGTCTTCGGCGCGGGCGCCACCTTCTTGCCGGCCACCCGCCAGGGCTGCTCGACGAGCGCGACGGTGACGCCGTGCCCGGGCAGCGCGCCGGCCAGCGCCCGGAGGTCCCGCGCCTCGATGCCGCCGCCCGCGCCGTGGCTCAGCGCGAGGACGAGCCGCGCCTTCCGCGCCCGGCGCCAGGTGACGCGGGCCGCGCCCGCCTCCGTCCCGACGGTGTCGACGCTCACGTCCACGTCGGATGCCGCCTCGGGCGCCTCGGCCGTCGCTTCGGGGTTCACGTCGGCCTCGGGGTTCACGTCGGCCTCGGGGTTCACATCAGAAGCGGGGTTCACATCAGAAGAGTGTGCCCTCTTCGGGGGCGGGCAGCTCCTTCAGCAGCTCCGGTCCGTTGTTGCGGACGTTGCTGACGGCGGTGGAGACCGGGTAGGCGCGCATCAGGCCGGCCGGCGGCGGCTCCAGGAGCGCGCGCAGATCCTCCGGGTCGGTGCGGGCCGGGTCCAGCCAGGCGTCCCACCGGTCGGGGGTGAGCATCAGCGGCATCCGGGGGTGGATGTCGGCCAGCGCCCGGGGGCCCTCGGCCGGGGCCACCGCGAGCGGCGTGCGCTCCGCCTCCGTGGTGATCACCGAGCAGGTCGCCCACCAGGCCCGCGGATGGTCGTCGGGCAGCGTGCGGTCCCGCCAGAACTCGTAGAGCCCCGCCATCGCGAACACCGATCCGTCCGCCGGGGTCACGAAGTACGGCTGCTTGCGCGGGCGCTTGCGCCTCCCCTCGACCTCCCGTTCGCGCTCCTGCTCGCCGGTGACCCACTCGTAGTAGCCGTCGGCGGGCACGATGCACCGCCGGGCGGCGAAAGCGCGCCGGTACGACGGCTTCTCGTGCACGGTCTCGGCGCGCGCGTTGATCATCCGGGCGGCGCCCTCGGGGGACTTCGCCCACGACGGCACCAGCCCCCACCTCAGCGTGCGCAGCTGGCGAACCGGCCGCTTGTCGTCGGCGTCCTTCAGAGGGCGGTCCAGGACGACGTGGACCTCCTTGGTCGGGGCGACGTTGTAGTCGGGAGCGAGGGTCTCCTCCGGCTCCCTCCCCCAAGTTCTCGACTCCGCTCGAACAGGGGGGACCCCCACCTCGATCCCGAAAACGTCCACGAGGTCCTCGGGTCCGCGACTCGATGCATACCGTCCGCACATACGTGCAACACTGCCAGACCCCGCCCCGCTCAAGGAGCCGCTTCGCACCATGGACCGCCTCGCCGCGACCGCGCTGCCCGACCTCTGGGACCGGCTCCTGGGCACCCAGCCCTCCCCCGACCGGTGGGTGGTGATCGGCACCGCGCTCGCCGCGCTCGCCGTCGTCGTCCCGCCCGCGCTGTGGCGGGTGGCGCGCAACGCCGTCACGATCGCGCACGAGGGCGGCCACGGCCTGGTGGCGCTGCTCACCGGCCGCACGCTGACCGGCATACGCCTGCACTCCGACACCAGCGGCCTCACCGTGAGCCGGGGCAAGCCGTACGGCCTCGGCATGATCCTCACGGCGGCCGCCGGCTACACCGCTCCCCCGCTGCTGGGTCTCGGCGGCGCGGCCCTGCTCGCCGACGGGCGCATCACGCTGCTGCTGTGGGTGGCCACGGCGCTGCTGCTGGCGATGCTGGTGATGATCCGCAACGCCTACGGGGTGCTGACCGTGGTCCTCACCGGCGGCGCGTTCCTGCTGGTGTCGTGGCTGGCCGGACCCCAGGTGCAGGCCGCGTTCGCGTACGCCGTGGTGTGGTTCCTGCTGCTCGGCGGGGTGCGGCCGGCCTTCGAGCTCCAGATCAGGCGGTCCCGCGAGGGCGCCGGGGACTCGGACGCGGACCAGCTGGCGCGGCTGACGCACGCGCCGGCGGCCCTGTGGCTGTTCCTGTTCCACGCCGTGTCGCTGTGCGCGCTGATGGGCGGGGGGCGCTGGCTGCTCGGTCTGTGAGCAGGCCCGGGGCGCGCGTGCCGGTCGACGCGTGGTCTGGGATGTGTGTACCCGTGAGCGCGCGCCCTTCCGTACGTGGCCATGGGCGCGAGCCTGTGAGCACGTGCCCGTGAGCGCGTGCCCGTGAGCGCGTGCCCGTGGGTGCGTGCCCTGCCGGATGTGGCCATGAGCGCGAGCCCGTGGGTGCGGCGCGTGCGGCGGTCCGGCCGTCCGTCCGCGGGACGGCCGGTCCGACCGCCTCCTTATAGAGTTAGCGCATGGCCCCGAACCCCGCACACACCGCCCTCTGGCCCGCCCCGCACGCGAGCGGAGCCGTCGACGCTACGGTCCACGTGCCCGGGTCGAAGTCGGTCACCAACCGCGCCCTGGTGCTCGCCGCCCTCGCCTCGGAGCCGGGCTGGCTGCGCCGGCCGCTGCGCTCCCGCGACACGCTGCTGATGGCCGGCGCGCTGCGGGCGATGGGCGTCGGCATCGAGGAGACGGTGTCCTCCGCCTCCGGTGCGGGCGGCTCCGGTGAGGCCTGGCGCGTGATCCCGGCGGGGCTGCACGGCCCGGCGACGGTCGACGTCGGCAACGCCGGCACGGTGATGCGCTTCCTGCCGCCGGTCGCCGCGCTGGCCGACGGCCCCGTCCGCTTCGACGGCGACCCGCGTTCGTACGAGCGGCCGCTGCACGGCGTCATCGACGCGCTGCGCGTGCTCGGCGCCCGGATCGACGACGACGGCCGCGGCGCGCTGCCGCTGACCGTGCACGGCAGCGGCGCCCTGGACGGCGGCGCGGTGGAGATCGACGCCTCCTCGTCCTCCCAGTTCGTCAGCGCCCTGCTGCTGTCCGGCCCCCGTTTCAACCAGGGCGTCGAGGTCCGCCACGTCGGCGCCACGCTGCCGTCGATGCCGCACATCCGGATGACGGTGGACATGCTGCGCGCGGTGGGGGCCCAGGTGGACACCCCGGAGTCGGGCGGCGAGCCGAACGTGTGGCGGGTCACGCCGGGCGCGCTGCTCGGCCGGGACCTGACCGTGGAGCCGGACCTGTCGAACGCCCAGCCGTTCCTGGCCGCGGCGCTGGTGACCGGCGGCAAGGTGGTCGTCCCGGACTGGCCGGCCCACACCACCCAGCCGGGTGACCGGCTGCGGGAGATCTTCACCGAGATGGGCGGTTCCTGCGAACTCACGGACTACGGGCTGGTGTTCACCGGCTCGGGCGCCGTGCACGGCATCGACGTGGACCTGAGCGAGGTCGGCGAGCTGACCCCGGGCATCGCCGCGGTCGCCGCGCTCGCGGACTCGCCCTCGACGCTGCGGGGCGTGGCCCATCTGCGGCTGCACGAGACGGACCGGCTGGCCGCGCTGACCAAGGAGATCAACGAGCTCGGCGGCGACGTGACCGAGACCGCCGACGGACTGCACATCCGTCCGCGCCGGCTGCACGGCGGGATCTTCCACACCTACGACGACCACCGCATGGCCACCGCCGGTGCGATCATCGGCCTGGCGGTCGAGGGCGTCCAGATCGAGAACGTGGCCACGACGGCGAAGACCCTGCCGGACTTCCCCGATCTGTGGACCGGGATGCTCGAGGCGTAGGGCGCGGGGAAGAAGTCATGCGCCGCTACGGCAAGCACACCGACGAGGACGACATCCGCTCCCGGCCCAACCGCCGGGGCAACCGCCCGCGGACGAACATCCGCCCCAAGCACGAGGACGCCGCCGAGGGCATGGTGCTCACGGTCGACCGAGGACGGCTGACCTGCCTGGTCGACGGCCGCACGGTCCTGGCGATGAAGGCACGCGAGCTGGGCCGCAAGGCCGCCGTCGTGGGCGACCAGGTGGCCCTGGTCGGCGACCTGTCCGGCAAGAAGGACACCCTCGCGCGCATCGTCCGCATCGAGGAGCGCACCTCGGTCCTGCGCCGCACGGCGGACGACGACGACCCGTTCGAACGCGTGGTCGTGGCCAACGCCGATCAGCTGGCCATCGTCACCGCGCTCGCCGACCCCGAGCCGCGCCCGCGGCTGATCGACCGCTGCCTGGTGGCGGCGTACGACGGCGGGCTCGACCCACTGCTGGTCATGACCAAGTCGGACCTCGCCCCGCCGGACGAACTCCTGGAGCTCTACGGGGCGTTGGACATCCCCTACGTCGTCACCAGCCGGGAGGAGCTGGAGACCGGCGGCGCGGCGGACCGGGTGCGGGAGTATCTCGACGGGCGGGTCACGGCGTTCGTGGGCCACTCCGGCGTCGGCAAGACCACCCTGGTCAACGCGCTGGTCCCACCGGAGCGGCGGCGGACGACGGGGCATGTGAACGCGGTGACCGGCCGCGGCCGGCACACCACCACCTCGGCGCTCGCTCTGCCCCTGGCGGGCGACGACGGCTGGGTCGTGGACACGCCGGGCGTACGGTCCTTCGGGCTCGCCCACATCGATCCGTCCCGGGTCATCCACGCCTTCCCCGATCTGGAGCCCGGCACGGAGGGCTGCCCGCGCGCATGCAGTCACGACGAGCCGGACTGCGCGCTGGACGCGTGGGTCGCGGACGGCCACGCCGACCCCGCCCGGCTGTACTCGCTGCGCCGGCTGCTGGCCACGCGGGAGCGCACGGAAGGCGACTGACCGGCGCGCGGGACCGTTCGGTGACCTCCGCGTTGTTTGCGCCCGTCCCGGTCAGGCAAGTGCATAATCGCACCGAGCCGGAGCGGCCACGGAGACGCGGACACGACACACGGAGGACAGCACATGGCGTGGCTGCTGGTCATCGTCGCGGGAATGCTCGAGACCGGCTTCGCGGTGTGTCTGAAACTGTCCCACGGCTTCACCAGGCTCTGGCCGACCATCGCCTTCAGCTGCTTCGCGCTCGGCAGCTTCGGCCTGCTCACCCTGTCCCTGCGCAAGCTCGACGTGGGGCCCGCCTACGCGGTGTGGACCGGCATCGGGGCAGCGGGCACCGCCATCTACGGCATGGTCTTCCTCGACGACCTGGTGTCGGTGCTGAAGATCGTCTCGATCAGCCTCGTCATCATCGGCGTGATCGGACTGCAGCTGTCCGGCTCCTCCCACTGAAGCCCGCCGCCCCGAAGGCGGATCGGCGGGCCGCGGCTCAGCCCGGCGTCCGCCCGCGCAGCGCGCCGCGTACCAGTTCGGCGATCCCGCCCTCGCCCGGCGGCGCCGCCACGCACGACAGCGCCAGGCGGAACACCAGCTCGCAGGCGCCGGCCGGGTCGGCCGGACCGGCGCCGTCCGTCCCGGGCGCGCCCGGCGCGGACGCGAGGGCCACGGCGCGGTCGCGGACCGCCGCCAGGAGGTCGCCGGGCGCCGGCAGCGGGCCGTCCGCCCTGCGTTGCGCCGGCACGGCGGAGGAGGACGGCACGGCCGACAGCGGCGGCGCGGGCAGCCGTTCGCTCCAGCAGCCGGTGAGCATGGCCTTCACCAGCGCGTTCCGGCGGGCGGCGGAGGCGGTCCACTCGGCGGCCGCGGTCAGCCGCTCGTACGGGTCCGTGTGGCCTGCGAGCGCCCGGTCGACCCCGGCGAGGAAGCCGTCCGCCTCCCTCCTGACGAGCGCCCGCGCGAGCCCTTCCTTGCTGCCGAACTCGTTGTAGAGCGTCTGCCGGGAGACACCGGCCGCCGCGGCCACGTCCACCATCCGCACCGCCGACCACGGCCGGCGTGCCAGCGCGGTGTACGCGGCGTCCAGCAGGGATTCCCGCGCTGCGGGCATCGTCGCCTCCCCGGGCCGAACGGCTCCGACCCCAGATTTGGCGCGCCCGCGGGGACTGTCAAGGGTCTCCGGACGCACCCGGGCGCATTCCGCGTGCCGCGCGGCCCGTCCGTGCACCGGCCTCCCCGCGCGCGCCCCGGCGGCTCCGTGCCGCGTCCGGGCGCGGCTCCCGCCGCGCGTCCTCGTGGTCCCGCGCCCCGCCCCCGGTAGCCCCCCGCCGCACCGGGCGGATACGGTTCCCCCATGCCCGACTACCTCGATGACCTGCGTCTGGCCCACGTCCTCGCGGACGCCGCGGACGCCGCCACCATGGACCGCTTCAAGGCCCTCGACCTCAAGGTCGAGACGAAGCCGGACATGACCCCGGTCAGCGAAGCGGACAAGGCGGCGGAGGAACTGATCCGCGGCCAGCTCCAGCGCGCCCGTCCCCGTGACGCGGTCCTCGGCGAGGAGTACGGCGTCGAGGGCACCGGCCCGCGCCGCTGGGTGATCGACCCGATCGACGGCACCAAGAACTACGTGCGCGGCGTCCCGGTGTGGGCCACCCTGATCTCGCTGATGGAGGCCGGGGAGGGCGGCTACCGGCCCGTCGTCGGAGTGGTCTCCGCGCCCGCCCTCGGGCGCCGCTGGTGGGCCGCCGAGGGACACGGCGCCTTCACCGGCCGCAGTCTGTCCCAGGCGTCCCGGCTGAAGGTCTCGCAGGTGGCGCGGCTCTCGGACGCGTCCTTCGCGTACTCCTCGCTCAGCGGCTGGGAGGAGCAGGGCCGGCTGAACGGCTTCCTGGACCTGACCCGCGAGGTGTGGCGGACCCGGGCCTACGGCGACTTCTGGCCCTACATGATGGTCGCCGAGGGCTCGGTCGACTTCTGCGCCGAACCCGAGCTGTCGCTGTGGGACATGGCGGCCAACGCGATCATCGTCACGGAGGCCGGCGGCGTCTTCACCGGCCTCGACGGCCGTCCCGGCCCGCACAGCGGCAACGCCGCCGCGTCCAACGGTCTGCTGCACGACGAGATGCTGGGATATCTCGGCCGGCGCCACTGACGCGATGCCGGGGTGTCTCGGCCGGCGCCACCGACGAGATACCGGGTTGTCTCGACCAGCGCCGCCGGGGAATGAGAGACGCCCGCGCACGCCCCCAACCGGCCGCGCGCGCCCTCTTGTTGACCCTTGCTTTGCCTGCGACTCTGGGAGTCCCCCCACTTGTGAACTCGTGAATCCATGAACCGAGTGGATTCCATGAGGAGGTGGCTCCATCCCATGCTCGTCCGCGACGCCATGAGCACGGTGGTCCTCACCATCGGCCCCGCGCACACCCTGCGGCAGGCAGCCGCCCTGATGTCCGCACGCCGCGTCGGCGCCGCCGTGGTCCACGACCCCGACGCCGGCGGCATCGGCATCCTCACCGAACGGGACATCCTCAACTCCGTCGGCCTGGGCCAGAACCCGGACACCGAACACGCCCACGCCCACACCACCACCGACGTCGTGTTCGCCGCGCCGTCCTGGACCCTGGAGGAGGCGGCCCGCGCCATGACGCACGGCGGTTTCCGCCATCTGATCGTCCTCGACCGCGGCGAACCGGCGGGCGTCGTCTCGGTCCGCGACATCATCCGCTGCTGGGCGCCCGCCCGGCAGCACGCGGCGCGGGTTCCCGCCTGACCGGGCGGGGTGACGGCCGGGACCGCACGGGCGCACGACAACGGGCCGGGCCCCGAAGGGCCCGGCCCACTGCCGACGACAAGCGGTCCAGTGCTGGAATCAGCCGCGCAGGGCCTGGACCGCGGCGTCCAGCCGCTTGCCGAAGTCGCCGTCCGCCTGGCGGAAGTTGTTGATCGCGCGCTCGACGATGTCCTCGCGCGAGACCTGTGAGAGGGCGCCCGCCAGGTTGCCGATCAGGCGGTCCTTCTCCTCGTCCGTCATCAGCCGGTACAGGTCGCCGGCCTGGACGAAGTCGTTGTCCTCGGCGTGCAGCGGCGCCTCGTGGTCGCCGGTGACGCCGGAGACGGGGACCGGCTGCCACAGCGGCCGGTCCGTCTGGAACGGGCCGCCGAAGCTGTTCGGCTCGTAGTTCTTCGCGCCCTTGTGGCGGCCGTCGTACAGGTAGCCGTCACGGGAGTTGGTGCGCGCCTCGGTGGCGTGCGGGCGGTTCACCGGCAGGTGGTCGGCGTTGATGCCGACGCGGTAGCGGTGGGCGTCGCCGTAGGCGAAGAGGCGGCCCTGGAGCATCTTGTCCGGGGACGGGCCGATGCCGGGCACGAAGTGCGCCGGGGAGAAGATCGACTGTTCGACCTCGGCGAAGACGTTCTCCGGGTTGCGGTTGAGCTCCAGCTTGCCGATCTCGATGACCGGGTAGTCCGCGTGCGACCACACCTTGGTCAGGTCGAACGGGTTGAAGCGGTAGGTCGCGGCTTCGGCGGCGGGCATGATCTGCACGCCGACGGTCCAGGACGGGAACTCGCCGCGCTCGATCGCCTCGCGCAGGTCGCGCTGGTGCGAGTCGGGGTCCTTGCCCGCGAGGACGTCCGCCTCCTCGGCGGTCAGGCACTTGATGCCCTGGCCGGTCTTGAAGTGGTACTTGACCCAGAAGACCTCGCCGGCCTCGTTGTTCCACTGGTAGGTGTGCGAGCCGAAGCCGTCCATGTGGCGGTACGACGCCGGGATGCCGCGGTCACCGAAGAGCCAGGTCACCTGGTGCGTGGACTCCGGGGACAGGCTCCAGAAGTCCCAGACGTTGTCCGGCTCGGTCGAACCCGTGTAGGGGTCGCGCTTCTGGGTGTGGATGAAGTCGGGGAACTTGATGGCGTCCTTGATGAAGAACACCGGGGTGTTGTTGCCGACGAGGTCGTAGTTGCCCTCCTCGGTGTAGAACTTCAGCGCGAAGCCGCGCGGGTCACGGACGGCGTCCGCGGCGCCGAGGTTGCCGGCCACGGTGGAGAAGCGGAGGAAGGTCTCCGTCTGCTTGCCGACCTGGGAGAGGAACTTGGCGCGCGTGTACCGGGTGACGTCGGCCGTCACCGTGAAGGTGCCGTAGGCGCCGGCGCCGCGGGCGTGCACCACGCGCTCCGGGATGCGCTCGCGGTTGAAGTGGGCGAGCTTCTCCAGCAGGAGCTGGTCCTGGACGAGAACCGGGCCGCCGACACCCGCGGTCTCGCTGTTCTGGTTGTCGGCGACCGGAGCGCCGGCCTCCGTCGTGAGCGGTCCCTGGGTCACGTCGCCTCCTGCTTGCACGTTCGTCTGATCCTGTCGCTTGGCCAAAGCCATGCTCGATCCTACAATGGACATTGTCTAAGTCAAGTGAAGCTCCAAAGTCACACTCGTTCGGGATCTGTTCCCCTTGCTGTTAGGCTGGTGGGTATGAGCGACCTTCTGGAACGGCTGCGCGGACGCGGATGGCGGATGACCGCGCAGCGCCGCGTCGTGGCCGAGGTCCTGGACGGCGAGCACGTGCACCTGACCGCCGACGAGGTCCATGCGCGCGCCGTGGCGAAGCTGCCCGAGATCTCCCGGGCGACCGTGTACAACACGCTGGGCGAGCTGGTCACGCTGGGCGAGGTGCTCGAGGTCAGCACCGACAAGCGCGCCAAGCGGTACGACCCCAACGCCCACCGGCCGCACCATCACCTGGTCTGCGCCGGCTGCGGCGCGATCCGTGACGTCCATCCGAGCGGCAATCCGCTCGCCGACCTCCCGGACACCGAGCGCTTCGGCTTCATGGTCTCGGACGTCGAGGTGACGTACCGCGGGCTCTGCCCGAGCTGCGCGTCGGCCTGACGCACCCGAGAAGCCCCGGCACCGAAGGGTGCCGGGGCTTCTCGGTGCGCCGACGAGCACGGGCACGTCCGTACGCGTCCGTGCGTCCGCCCACCGGCCACAAAAACCGAGGGCCGGAATCCTGATCGGATTCCGGCCCTCGGCCTTCAGTAGCGGGGACAGGATTTGAACCTGCGACCTCTGGGTTATGAGCCCAGCGAGCTACCGAGCTGCTCCACCCCGCGTCGATGAATAGAACACTACGTGGTCGACGGGCCCTGAAGCAAATCGCTTCGGACGACCCGCCATACGGCCCGAGGGCGCCGGGCGACACGGGGGTGTCGCCCGGGTGCCCACGTCAGGCGGACGCCGCGTCGCCCGAGCGCCGGAGCGCCCGGGCGGTGGTTCACGCCGACAGTTCCTCGCGCAGCGCGTCCCGGAGGCGGGTGGCCCTCTGGGCGACCTCGCGCGGCCCGAGAGCCGCGGCCCGGTCCGCCCAGCGCTGTCCTTCGGCCAGTTCCCCCCGGCGCGCGTAGACGAGGGCGAGGCGCAGCGCCGCCCGCCCGTGTCCGGCGTCGGCGGCCCGGGTCCACCACACCGCCGCCTCCGGCTCGCTCCCCTCCCGGGCGAGCAGCAGTCCCAGGTTGAAGGCGCCGTTGCGGGACCCGGCCTCCGCCGCGGTGCGGTACCACCGCGCCGCCTCGACCACGTCCCCCCGGGCCGCGGCGAGCATGCCCACCCGAACCTGCGCCCGCCGGTGCCCCTGGGTCGCCGCCCGCTCGTACCACTCCTCGCACTCGGTCTTCTCGTGGACCGCCGACTCCCCGAGCTCGTGCGCGGGCACGGGCGGCCGCCGGGCGTCGAGCACGGTCGCCAGCCGGTAGGCGGCCTCCGCGCTGCCGCCGCCGGCCGCGCACCGCAGATGCCGCTCGGCCTCCTGCTCGTCCCCGGCGCGCAGCCGGGCGATGCCCACCTGGAGCGCCGCCTCCGTGTGCCCGGCGGCGGCGGCCCGCTCGTACCACCGCAGGGCCTCGGCCGTCAGGTCACGGCCCGCGTAGAGGATCCCCAGGTTGAACGCGGCGTCCACGCTCCCGGCCTCCGCGGCCTTGGAGAACCACGGCTCGGCCCCGGTCGTGTCGCCGCCCTGGAGCAGCAGCACGGCCAGCGCGTTCGCGGCCTCCCGGTGGCCGGCGTAGGCCGCGCGCCGGTACCACTGCTCGGCCTGCGGGGTCCGCCCCTGCTCGGCGCAGAGCAGGGCCAGGTTGTAGGCGCCGTTCACGTCGCCGGCGTCCATCGCCGCCCGGTACCACCGCTCGGCGGTCTGCGTCTCGCCGCGCTCGGCGTGCAGCGCGCCCAGCGCGTTGGCGGCGTTGCCGTCGCCGTCCTGGGCGGCGCGCAGCCACCACACGGCGGCGCTCTCGGTGTCCCCGGCGTCGCGCAGCAGGAAGCCGAGCGCGCAGGCGGCCCGCGGCTCGCCGTCCTTGGCGGACGTCAGGTACCAGCGGCCGGCCTCCTTCAGTTCCCCCCGCTTCTCCAGGATCGCGCCGAGGTGCAGCGCGGCCCGCCGGTGGCCGCGCGCGGCGGCCTGGCGGTACCACTGCTCGGCCTCCGCCTGCGGGTCGGCGCCGTCGCCGTCCGCGGGGCCGTCCTCGGCGGCCCTCCGGTCCAGCGCCCGGGCCAGCCGGTACGCCGCCTCACGGTGCCCGCGTTCGGCCGCGACCCGCATCCAGCGCTCCGCCCCGGGGTCCGCCCGGTGCTCCAGCAGGTCGGCGAGCGCGTAGGCGCCGAGCACGTGCCCCTGCTCGGCGGACTGGCGCAGCCAGTACTCGGCGGCGGGCTCGTCGCCGCGCTCGCGGTGGTGCCGGCCGAGCGCGTGCGCGGCCGGGGCGGATCCGGCGACGGCGGCGATCCGCCACCAGCCGGCCGCCTCGTCCGGGTAGCCCCGCTGCTGGAGCAGGACGCCCAGGTTGTTGGCGGCGGCGCGGTCGCCGGCCGCGGTGGCGGCCCGCAGATGGGGTTCGGCTCCGTCGAGGTCCCCCCGGCGCAGCAGCATGGCGCCGAGGACGCTCATCGCCTCGGCGTCCCCGGCTTCGGCGGCGAGCCGGCGGCGCGCCAGTTCGGCGACCTCGTCGGCGGCGGCGCCGCTCTCGTCCCGGACCCCGTCCACGATCTCCACGGGGTCGGCGGCCTGTGCAAATCGCCCTGAATCGAACAGAGTTACCTTGTCCCCCATAACGTCCATCGTCGCACCACCCGCAACCCGGGTACACCTGGTATACCGCAGCCAGTGAGGTCACTTCAGCGTTTTGTCGACATGCCCACAGAGAGACAAGTCAAACACAGATCGCCCAACTCCCCACCACGGCGCGGCGGTCCACACGTCGGAACATCCGTTCGCCCACGAACGGAAGGCCCGGATCCGCGTGGGATCCGGGCCTTGCGTCCAGCAGCGGACGATCAACCGCCGCTCTTGCCGTCCCCGGCGCCGCTCGCGGCTCCCTCAGCGCCGCTCTTCCCGTCCCCGGAACCGGACTTGCCGTCCTGGGAACCGCTCTTGGCGTCCCCCGAGGCGCTCTTGTCGCTCCCGGAGCCGTTCTCGGCTCCCGCGCTCGCTGCCTTGTCCGCCTCGGCCTGTGCCTTCTCCGCACGCGCGAGGGCGGCCTGAAGGTCCTTCTGGGCCTTGTCGTACGCCGCGAAGTCGGGCACCTTCAGCGCCTTCTGTCCCTCGTCGAAGGCCTTCTGGGCGTCCTTGAGCGCCTGCTCGACCGTCGGATCGCCCGACGTGGGCGGATTCGTGGTGCCGGTGCCGCCGTCCGGTGGCGTGGTCTGCGCGCCCGAGGCCCCGAAGACCTTGTCGAGGGCCTTGTCGAGCGTGTCCTCGAACGCGGTGGCGTGACCGAAGGTCACCAGGACCTTGCGCATCAGCGGGTACTTGAGCTGACCGCGCACGTAGACCGGTTCCACGTAGAGCAGTCCGCCGTCCAGCGGGATCGTCAGCAGGTTGCCGTACTCGATCTCCGAGTCGCCGCCTCTGATGAGCTTGACGAACTCGGCGATGTTCTGCTGCGAGTTGGAGTTGAACTGGCTCTGCACCTGTTTGGGCCCGCCGACCGTCGTGCTCGCCGGCAGCTTCAGGATTCTGATCTTGCCGTAGTCGGGGGTGCCGGCCTGGGAGTCGACCGCCATGAACGCGCTCAGGGTCTCCCGGCCGTTCGGGGTGAAGGTCGTCGTCAGCGAGAACGCCTGCGCGTCCTGGTCGGGCATCTTCATCGTCAGGTAGTACGGCGGCACCGCGTTGCCCGACTTGGTGGTCGGGTCCTCCGGCACCTGCCACACCTCGCTGCCGCTGAGGAAGGTCTGCGCGTCCTGCACGTGGTAGCGGGTGAGCAGTTCGCGCTGGACCTTGAACAGGTCCTGCGGGTAGCGCAGATGGGCCATCAGGTCGGAGGAGATGTCCGACTTGGGCTTCACCGTTCCCGGGAACGCCTTCATCCAGGTCTTCAGGACCGGGTCCTCTGCGTCCCACTGGTACAGCTTGACCTCGCCGGTGTAGGCGTCGACGGTCGCCTTCACCGAGTTGCGGATGTAGTTGACCCGGTTCTGCTGGGCCACCACCGCGCGCTGGTCGTTGTTGTAGGTCAGCGAGTCCGCGGTGGTGTCGCCGAGCGTCGTACGAGAGGCGTACGGGTAGCCGTTCGTCGTCGTGTAGGCGTCGACGATCCACTGGATGTGGCCGTCCACCACCGCCGGATAGGCGTCGCCGTCGATGGTCAGCCAGGGCGCCACCGCCTCGACGCGCTCCTTGGGCGTGCGGTTGTACAGGATCCGCGAGCCGTCGCCGATCGCGCCGGAGTAGAGGATCTGCGGCTCGCCGAACGCCAGCGCGTACGCGGCCCGGTTGAGCGTGCTGGACAGGCTGACGCCGCTCTTGCCCTGGTAGGTGGTGGTCGCCTCGCCGTCGCCCGCGGGGTAGTCGATCTCCTTCTGGGGCCCGCCGACGATCGAGTAGGTGGTGGTCTTCTCGCCGTAGTAGACCCGCGGTTCGTACGTCCCGAGGTCGCCGGTGGTCGGTACGTTCTTCTCGGTGAAGACCGGCTCGCCGTTGCTCGCCTCGGTACCCTTGGCCGCGACCAGGCCGTAGCCGTGGGTGTACCGGAAGTGCGTGTTGATCCAGTTCTTCTTGACGCCGTCCAGGTTCAGCTCGCGCAGTCCGACGACCGTGTCCTGGACCTTGCCGTCCTTGGTGGGGTAGCGGTCCACGTCCAGGTTGGCCGGGAAGGCGTAGTAGCCCCGGATCTGCTGGTTCTGCTGGAACGTGGGCGAGACGATGTTGGGGTCGAGTATGCGGACGCTCGCCGTCTTGCCGACCTCGCCGCGCAGCGTCGACTTGTCCTTGGTCCTGCTCGTCCCGTCGTACCCGGACACCTTGGTGTCGTCGATGCCGTACGCCTCACGCGTCGCCTCGATGTTCTTCTCGACGTACGGCGCCTCCTTGGCCTGCTCGTTGGGCTGGACCTCGAACTTCTGGACCAGCGCCGGGTACAGGCCGCCGATGAGGATCGCCGAGAGCACCATCAGGCCGAAGCCGATGACCGGCAGCTGCCAGGTGCGCCGCCACAGGGTGGCGAAGAACAGCAGGGCGCAGATGACCGCGATGCAGAACAGGATCGTCTTGGCCGGCAGATAGGCGTTGGCGTCGACGTACCGGAGGCCCGTCCAGTCGCCGGTCGCCTTGAAGTCGCTGGACTTGACCGCGAGTCCGTACCGGTCGAGCCAGTACGCGACGGCCTTGAGGGCGACGAACACGCCGAGCAGCACCGACAGGTGCCCGGTCGCGGCGGCCGTGGCCCGCGGGCCGGGGCTGGTGACCCGCAGCCCGCCGTACAGGTAGTGGGTCAGCGCGGCGGCGATCAGGGACAGGACCGCCGCGGCGAAGCCGAAGCCCAGCAGGAACCGGTACCAGGGCAGGTCGAAGGCGTAGAAGGAGATGTCGAGGTGGAACTGCGGGTCCGTCTTGTGGAACGGGACGGCGTTGACCCACATCAGCCAGGTCCGCCACTGGCCGGCGGCGGAGGCGCCCGCGACCAGGCCCACCAGGACGGTGACAGCGCACAGCAGCCACTTCTTGTACGGCGCGATGCCCATCCGGTAGCGGTCGAGGTTCTGCTGCTCCATCGACATGGCGCTCAGCGGGGGCCGCAGCCGGTGCGCGAGCCAGACGTTGAAGCCGACCGCCGCCGCCATCAGCAGGCCGAAGACGAAGAACAGCCCGACCTTGGTCGACAGGGTGGTGGTGAAGACCGACGAGTACTTCACCGACCGGTACCACAGCCAGTCCGTCCAGAAGCCCGCGAACATCGTGAACGCCATGCCGAGGACGGCCAGGACGCCCAGTGTCGTCAGCAGGATCCGGGCCCGCCGGGACGGGCGGCCGACTCTGATCCGCGGCCCTGTGGGGCCTCCGCCACGGTCCGGCATCTGGAAAGCCAAGGTGCGCACCTCGAAAGTTCGCTGTTGGTCACTGTCGTCTGCGTCAGGCCCCCGTGTTCGCGGGCCCCACGGTGCGCCCTCGGTTCCCGGGCCCACACCTATGCAACTTACTCACCGTTTACTCGGTTCCCGATTCCGGCCGGTAACGAGGCAGGATTGTGACCATGTCCAACACTCCCATGGCAGCGAACCCCCTCACCCGGGCCGTGCTCGAGATCGACGAGTACGCCTCCGGCCTCGGCTGGGACCAGCCCGCTCGCCTCTTCGCCCTCGTAGACACCGCGCGGCTCAGGACCCAGGAACCCGCCCTCGCGGCCCAGCTCGGACTGGAGGACGAGCAGGAGACCACCGGTCTCACCCCGATCGAGCAGGACGAGATCCCGTCGAACCAGCCGCTCGACGAGTTCCTCGCCACGATCGCCTGGCCCGACGCCGTGGTCGGCTGCGCGCTGACCGTGGAGCGCCTGATGCTGCCGCCGTCCGCGGAGGCGCAGGTCCCGCAGGGCCTGAACGAGGCGAAGCTCGCCAGGTGGGTGGCCGACCACCCCGAGCGCCAGGAGGTCCGCATGACGGTCGCGGTCCTGCGCGACGGCGCCCGGGACTCGGCGCTGCGCCTGCGCGAGAAGGACTCCGCCACGGAGGTCCTCACGGGCTCCGGACTGGTGCCGGGGCTGGCGGACGCGCTGGCGGCGACGTTCGAGGACTGAGGCGCGGCCCGGGGCCCGTACCGCGGGCCCCGGGCACGCCCGCCGGGCCGCTCAGCCCTTGGCGGTGCACTTCGGCAGGTCGGCGGTCCTCCCCGAGCTGATGTCCTTGAGGGCGCCGAGGGCGTCGTCGATGGTCTTCACCTTGACGAGGGTGAGTCCGGAGGGGGTGTCCGCGGCGGCGGCCGCGCAGTTGTCGGCGGGCGTCAGGAAGTACTGGGCGCCCTTGTCGCGCGCGCCGACGGTCTTCATCTCCACGCCGCCGATCGGGCCGACCTTGCCGTCGTCGTCGATCGTCCCGGTGCCGGCCACGAACTTGCCTCCGGTCAGGCTGCCCGGGGTGAGCTTGTCGTAGATGCCGAGCGCGAACATCAGGCCCGCGCTGGGGCCGCCGACGTCGGCGAGCTTGATGTCGACCGTGAACGGGAACGTGTGATCGGTCCCGGCGGAGATGCCGACGATGGCGCGCTCGGCCCCGCTGTCGTCGGACTCGACCGTGGTGAGGGCGACGTCCTTGGTGACGGTCGCCGTCTTGTTCTGCTTCGCGGCGGCGGCCTGGTCCTTGGCCGGGACGATGGTGAAGACGACCTTCTGCCCGGGCTTGTGCCGGGTGACCAGCCGGGCGACGTCGGAGGGCTGCTTGACCGCGGTGCCGTCCACGGCCTTGATGACGTCACCGGCGTGCAGCCTGCCCTGGGCCGGGCTGCCCTTGACGACGGTGGAGACGATCACCCACGACTTCACCGGGATGCCGAGTTCCTTCAGGGCCGCGACCTTGGCGCTCTCCTGGGACTGGCTGAACTCCTCGGCGTTCTCCTGGGTGGACTGCTCCTCCGTCTTGCCGTCGGGGTAGAGCGTGTCGTGCGGGACGATCTTGTCGTCGTGCGCCAGCCAGCCGTAGACGGCCTCGACGAGGTTCATCCGGTAGTCGGCGCTGGTGACCCGGACGGTCGTCATGTTGAGGTGGCCGTCGGTCGGATACGTCTTGTGCCCGGAGATCTGCAGCACCGGCTCGCCGCCGTGCTCGCCGAGAGTGTTGACCGTCGGTCCCGGGGACATCTCCGAGTACGGCACGGGGAGGAAGACCCCCGCGCACAGGAGCGCGATCAGCATCAGGGTGGAGGCGAGCATCGTCGCGGTGCGGCGTGGCATGACTCGACAGTACGGGACGGGCCTGTCGGCGCACCGTCAGGGCCGCCGTCCGCTGACCCGCCTCACGTGCGGGACGTGGACCTCTCCATGGCCTCGCGGAACCGGGCGTACCCGTCCAGCTCGGGGCCGTCGCTGCGCACCTTGCGGGTGCGGTTCGACCAGCTCCCCCACAGTCCGGCGGCTATCGCAGCCACAAGCGGAATCAGCAACCAGGCGAGCGCCGCCATGCCGACCTCCCAACACCGATCGAGCGACCGCTACTGACTGATCAGCAGATTAACCATTCGCAGTGACAACGCTCATGCCCGGGGGGCGGTTACGCAACCGGAGGTACGGCGGGACTCACCCGCGGGTGTCTCAGCAGGCTCCCACCCACTCCTCGGTGCCGTCGGAGAACCTCTGGTGCTTCCAGATCGGCGCCTCGTGCTTGAGGTCGTCGATCAGCTTCCGGCAGGCCTCGAAGGCCTCCCCCCGGTGCGGGCACGACACGCCGACGACGACGGCGAGGTCCCCGACCCGCAGGTCCCCCACCCGGTGCACCGCGGCGAGCGCCCGCACCGGGTACTGGGCGACGACCTTCTCGGCGATCCGCCGCATCTCGGCCTCGGCGCTCGGGTGGGCGGAGTACCCGAGCTCGTCGACGTCGGCGCCCCCGTCGTGGTCGCGCACGGTGCCCACGAAGAGCGCGGTGCCGCCGGCCGCGTCGTCCCCGAGGAGCTTGAAGACCTCGTCCAGGGAGAGCGGGGTGTCCCGGACGGCGATCAGCTTGATGGGGTCGTCGGCCGCGTACTCGCCCGGGTGATCGTTGCTCGGTGCCATGCCCCCATCGTGCCGCACGCCCGCGCCACCCCGAAATGGCACTATCGCCCGGCACACACGCGTGCGCCTTTGTGAGGTCCTACAGGGATGCCCGGCCCGTCCGGCGTTCGGGGGACGAGGCCGTTCGGGCCGACCGCGGGGGTCCAGGTGCGGCAGCCTCCCGGGGGCGGGACGGGCAGCGGCGTCGGGACGGACAGGGGAGGCCGGGGCGGGCAGGGGAGGCCGGGGGCGGAACGAGGCCCCCGAAGGCCCCTGAGCGCCCTCAGATCCGCCGCCGGGCCTTCCGGGCCCGCCGCACCACGGCCGCGGCGCCCAGCAGCGCCACCGTCGCCCCGGCCGCCCCCGCCGCCGTCGCGTCCTTGCGCCCCAGCCGCCGCCCGGCCACGGTGTGCCGTCCGGAGACCTCCTCCAGCAGCTCCGCCAGCACCTCCTCGTTGGTCCACCTCGGCCGCCACCCCGCGTCGTGCAATCGGCTCCCGCTGACCACCCACGGGTACATCGTGTACGCCAGGTCCCCCGCCGGCGACGGCGTCAGTCCGATCCGGTGCAGCCGTGCCGCCGCGCCGAGCGCGACCGCCGACGGCAGCTCCATCCGCCGGATCCCGCTGAGCTCCTCGACCTCCTCCTGCTCCAGCCACCCGTCGCAGCCCACGGCCAGCTCCCCGTCGACCTTCTCCAGCACCGCGTACTCCAGCGCGCCGCACAGGTCCTCCACGTGACAGAACTGCCACGCGGGCCGCGACCCGGCCACCACGAGCAGCCGCGGCGACTCGAAATACCTGGTCAGCGCGGTGTCGGTGCCGCCGCCGACCAGGACGGCCGGGCGTACCACGGTGACGTTCAGCCCGGGGTGCGCGCGCGGAGCGCGGCGGGCCAGCCGCTCGACCTCCAGCAGGTCTCCGACCCCGGTCGCCTCCGCGGTCGCCCGCAGCTCCGCGTCCTCGGACAGCGGCAGCTCGTTGTCGGGCAGCGCCCCGTAGACCATCGCGGAGGTGCACAGGACGACCCGGTGCACACCGGCCGCCGCGGCGGCGGTCAGCACGGTCTGCGTCCCCCGGACGTTGTACGCCGTACGGGCGGCGGCGTCGGTCTCCAGGTCGAGGTCGAGCGCCAGGTGCACCACGACGTCGGCGCCGCGCAGCTTGTCGGCGATCGCCGGATCCCGCACGTCGAGGATGTGCCAGCGCGCGGCCGCGCACTCGCCGCGCCGCTCGTCGATGGCGATGACCTGCCTGATCTCGTCGGACGCGGCCAGCCGCTCGGTGAGCAGGGCGCCGACCCCGCTCGCGGCTCCGGTGACCGCGACGACGGGTCCGCGCACGGCGGGGGTGCTCTCGTGGTTTCGCGCTGCGCGAACCTGTGGATCTGGGGAACTCACCGGGCGTCTCCAGCGGTTGTCTTCCATACGGGCGCGAATGACGCGTACGTACCAGGTGGCATCCATCCTGCCGCAGGCCTTCTGTCGGCGAAGCACCGAGGCCCGAACCGCTCACGGTGTCTACGCTGGGTGGTGATGTCGGGCAGCCGCGCCGCCGGAGAGAACCGGTGGCCTTACCAGCCGAGGAACCCCGTGAGTGACACCCCATTCGGATTCGGCCTTCCGCCGGAGGAGCCGGACGACGGCGACGAGGGCAAGAAGAAGGACCAGCAGAGCGGTGGTGGGCAGGGACCGGCCAACCCGTTCGGTTTCGGGCTGCCCGGGGCCGGAGGCCTTGGCGGGCCCGGCGCCGACAATCCGCTCGCTGCCATGTTCGGCTCGCTGAACCCCACCGACCTGGGCGCCGCGTTCCAGCAGCTGGGCCAGATGCTCTCCTACGAGGGCGGCCCGGTGAACTGGGACATGGCCAAGCAGATCGCCCGCCAGACGGTCGCCCAGGGCACCTCGGACGGCACCAAGGACGCGAGTGTCGGCCCCGCCGAGCGCTCCGCCGTCCAGGAGGCCGTCCGCCTGGCCGACCTGTGGCTGGACGACGTGACGTCCCTGCCCTCCGGCGCGGCCTCCGCGGTGGCGTGGTCCCGCGCGGAGTGGGTCGAGGCGACCCTGCCCGCCTGGCAGGAGCTCGTCGACCCGGTCGCCGAGCGCGTCGGCGCCGCCATGGGCGATGTGCTGCCCGAGGAGATGCAGGCCATGGCCGGCCCGCTGATCGGCATGATGCGCTCCATGGGCGGTGCCATGTTCGGCACGCAGATCGGGCAGGCCGTCGGCGTGCTGGCCGGCGAGGTCGTCGGCTCGAGCGACATCGGCCTGCCGCTCGGCCAGGCCGGCCGGGCCGCCCTGCTGCCGGTGAACATCGAGAAGTTCGGCAAGGACCTGGGGGTCCCCCAGGACGAGGTGCGGCTGTACCTGGCCCTGCGCGAGGCCGCCCACCAGCGCCTGTTCGCGCACGTGCCGTGGCTGCGCTCGCACCTGTTCGGCGCGGTCGACGGGTACGCGCGCGGGATCAAGGTCGACACCGCGAAGCTGGAGGACGTGGTCGGCCAGTTCGACCCGCAGAACCCCGAGCAGCTGCAGGACGCCCTCCAGCAGGGCATGTTCCAGCCGGAGGACACTCCCGAGCAGAAGGCCGCCCTGGCCCGTCTGGAGACCGCTCTGGCGCTCGTCGAGGGCTGGGTGGACGCGGTGGTGCACGCCGCCGCGAAGCCGCGTCTGTCGTCCGCCGACGCGCTGCGCGAGACGCTGCGGCGCCGTCGCGCCTCGGGCGGACCGGCCGAGCAGACGTTCGCCACGCTGATCGGCCTGGAGCTGCGTCCGCGCCGGCTGCGCGACGCCTCCCGCCTGTGGGCCTCGCTCACCGACGCGCGCGGGGTGGAGGGCCGCGACGCCCTGTGGGCCCACCCGGACATGCTCCCGACGGCCGCCGACCTGGACGACCCGGACGGCTTCGTCCACCGCGAGCAGCTGGACTTCTCCGAGCTCGACAGGATGCTCGGCGAGGCGGCCGGAGGCTCCGGCCCCAAGCCCGACCTGCGCAAGAAGGACACGGCCGAGGACGGCGAGGGGGACGACGGCGAGACCCGGGGCGACGACGGCGAGGGCGACGGCGCCGAGTGAGCCTCTACGACGACACGGTCCTCGTCCTGAAGGGGTACGAGGACCAGCCGGAGCTGCGTCAGGCCTATCTGGACCACCTGGCGGTCCACGCGGACGGCCTGTGGAAGTCCTGCGGGGCCGGGCACATCACGGCGAGCGCCCTGGTGGTCGACCCGGAGGGCGGCCGGGTGCTGCTGACCCTGCACCGGAAGATGCGGATGTGGCTGCAGATGGGCGGCCACTGCGAGCCGGACGACACGACGCTCATGGCCGCCGCGCTGCGCGAGGCGACCGAGGAGTCGGGCATCGAGGGGCTGGCCCTGCTGCCCGGCGGTCCGGTCCGCCTGGACCGCCATCACACGCCGTGCGCCTGGCACCTCGACGTCCAGTACGCGGCACTCGCCCCGCCCGGGGCCGTCGAGGCCATCAGCGACGAGTCCCTGGACCTGCGCTGGTTCCCCTACGACACGGTCGCGGAGGTGGCCGACGACTCGGTCGTCCACCTGCTGACGGCGACTCGCGCGAGGCTCTGACCACGCAGACGTGAGTGAGGGGTGGCCGCCAAGGCGGTCACCCCTCACCTCCACGCGGTCCACGGCGCGCCGGGCTCAGCTCCAGGCGTTCCCCTGGTTCTGCCCCCGCGCCCCCTGCTGCCCCATGCCGAACTGCGCGGCGATCCCCTGCCCGACCACCGCGTTCTGCGGCGGCAGCAGCTCACTGGGCTGGACGAGCGCGTAGCCGCTGCCCATGAAGCTGAGCTCCCAGCCCTCGCCGGTGTTGCCGCGCCGCCGCCACACTCCGGAGGAGTGCGTCTGGGCCTGCATCTGCACCCGCAGACCGGTGGACCAGGCGACGATGGCGTCGGCGTCGCAGTTGACGTACTTGTCGGGCGTCACCTGCATCAGCAGCGGCGCGCCGGAGGTCATCAGGGCCACCTTGCCGCGCCCGGTGATGTTCAGCTGGTACTTCCCGGAGCCGGAGATGCCGTACACGCTGTCGACAGCGATGACCTCGTGGTGCAGCGAGGAGTCCATCGCCAGCACATAGCTGCTGTCCACCGTCAGACCGTCCTGCTCGACGTCCATCACATGGACGTACTGGGCGAGGTTGGCCAGGAAGACCGTGCCCTGCCCGTGGCAGCGCATCAGGTCCAGGCCCTCGCCGGTGCGCGCGCGGGCGTAGGCCTGGCCGGTGTTCTGGTACTCGGCGTCGAACTCGACGAGGCCCTGGTAGGCGACCATGGTGCCCTTGCGGGCGAGGATGTCGTCGTGGCCCTCCAGGACGACGCGCAGCATCTGCTTGTTCTGCAGGCTCCAGCGCTCCTGGGTCTGGGCGTCGTTGAAGGCGAAAAGCGGGCTCTGCATGGTGTTCTTCTCCCCCTCAGCCCCGGAACCGGAGGCGGTCGGTGCTGTCCTCGCTGGGCTGCACCACGACGATGCCCGTGCCGGAGAACGCCATCTGGTAGGCCTCGCCGCTGCCCCGGCCGATCAGGGACTGCGCCTTGAAGCTGCGCTTGCCCTTCACCTTGAGGTTCGGCGACCAGGCGACGAGGGCGTCCGGGTCGACGTACGTCTCGTTCTCGCCGCCGCCGCAGTCGACGACGATCGGCTTGCCCCGGGAGGTGAGCGCGACCCAGCCCTGCCCGGAGATCTTGGTGTTCCACAGACCCTGGCCTGCGAACTTCGCCAGTCCCTTGACCCGCTCGACGCCCCACTGGAGGCTCGCGTCGAAGGCCAGGAGGTTGGTGGCGTTCACCGAGATGGCGTCGCCGCCCAGGTTGACGACGACGACGTCGGCTCCGTAGTCGGCGAGGTAGAGCAGACCGTCGCCGGTGCACTTCATCAGGGGGGCGCCCTCGCCGGTGATCCAGTCGCGGGCGATCTGGCGCACGGCCGGCGGGTTGGGCTCGTACTGGATGAAGCCTTCGTAGGCGACCATCGACCCCACGCGCGCGAAGAGGTCGTTCCCGGTCTGCATGGCGACCTTCAGCATGTGGTTGCCGTGGTTCTCCATGCGGGCCGTGACGGGTGCGGGGGCGTAGCCCGCGAGCGGCTGGTTCATGACGGGCTCCCCTAGACCTCGTAGGGCTGGACGACGACGAAGTTGCCGGGCGCCGCCCGGAACTGGAGGTTGACGCCTTCGCCGGTGTGTCCCGGGTAGGCGTTGCGGCGCATGCGCACCTGGCTGGAGACGATCACCTGAGCCGCGGCCGACCAGGCGACGACGGCGTTGGAGTCGACGAACGTCGTGGGCGTCACGGGCAGCACCACGGGCGTGCCGTGCGTCTTGACGACGACGGTGCCGGTCCCCTGGAACTGCATGGTGAACAGGGCTCCGCCGGGGATGCCGTGCCCCTCGATACGGCGGACCTCGTACTGGAGGCTCTCGTCGAAGGCGAGGACGTTCTCCGCGGAGACGCAGATCGCGTCGCCCTGCAGCTCGACCGGGTGCAGATGGGTGGACTCCTCGGCGAAGAACACCTGGCCCTGGCCGGTGCAGCGCATCAGCTGCATCTCCTGGCCGGTGGCGTTGCCGACGATGCGGCCGGCGAAACCCGCGCCCTTGTAGCTGAAGTCGACCTTGCCCTGGTAGAGCACCATGCTGCCCTGCCTGGCCAGCACGGGCCGGCCGCCGATGCCGAGGTCGGCGCGGATCAGCTTGCCGTTCTGCGGGGTCCAGCGCTGACCGGTCGGCGTCTCCTTGAACCTCTGCAGCGCGGCGGCCACGCCGGTGCCCTGGGGAGCGCCCTGCGGGGTGCCGTAGGGCGCGGTCTGCCCGGGGACCTGCCCGTACGACGACGGCTGGCCGTAACCGGGAGGCGGCGTGGGCTGGCCGTGACCGGGCGGGGGCGTGGGCTGACCGTAACCGGGCGGCGGCGCGCCGGGGCCGGGCGCCTGGTGGCCGTACGGCGGCTGCTGGCCCGGAGGCCCGTAGGGCGCGGGGGCCGGCGGGGGCGGCGGGACGGTGCCGCCGGCGGGCGGGGTCATCGGCGCGATGAGCGTCGGCGCGGCATGCACGGACGGCATTGGGGGTGAGGGCGGCGGGGTGGCTCCGGACGGCGCGTAGCCGTGTACGGCGGGCTGCGGCGCGGGCGGGGCCGGGGCGGGCGCGGGGGGTCCGGACGGCGCGCCGAACGACGGCGGCGCGGCGGCCTGGGCGGGCGGGGCGAAACCCGGGGCGCCGCCGGTCCGCGGCTGCTGCGGGGCCTGCGCCGGGGCGGGGGCCTCCTCCTCCAGGACCTCGCCGCCGAAGTTCTTCAGCAGCGCCTCCAGGCCGCCGTCGAACCCCTGGCCGACAGCGGCGAACCGCCACACGTCCTTGAGGTAGATGTCGCCGAGCATCACGGCGCGTTCGGTGGAGAACTCCGACCCGCTGAACGCGTACCGGGCCACTTCCTCGCCGCCCGCCACGATGCGCAGGTACCCGGGGCCGATCTGCGACATCTGTCCGGCGCCGTCGACCGTCGCCGTGAAGGAGAGCTTCCGGATCTGCGGCGGGATCCGGTCGAGGGTGACCCTGAAGGACTCCGTGTCGCCGGCCTGGGCGCCCAGTAGCTGAATGGACTCCTCGGGGGACTTCGGCTGGTTGAAGAACACGAAGTACCGGTCGTCCGAGAGCCGTTCGTCGGCGTCGAGGCCGAAGCAGCTGATGTCGAAGGTCAGTCCGGGGGCGGAGATCTGCACGCCGACGTACAGATCCGTGCCCGCGGTCAGGTCACTGATCCTGGCCTTGTGGCCGCGTTGGAATTCCCTGGGCATGCGTGAGGACCGTCCCCCATCCCGAGTGCGAGTTCGTTGCGCCAGGCTAACGGCAAACGCCGACACCGGGCCGAGTCGGTACAGACCCGGTACACAATCCCGCCCGGCGGCGTGCGGCGGCCCGGGAAGCCGCGCCCAGGCGGCCCGGGGCCCCTCACTCGTCGCGTGCGCCCGGCAGGTGCGGCAGGCGGCTCGCGGCCGCCACCCCTTCGAGGTAGCCCCGGGCCCGCTCGGTGCGCGGATAGGACTCCAGCAGCCGCCAGAAGCGGGGGCCGTGGCCCGGGACGAGCAGATGGGCCAGCTCGTGCAGCAGGACGTAGTCGACGACGTACTCGGGCATGCCCTGCAGGCGGTGCGACAGCCGGATGCTGCCCTCCGCCGGGGTGCACGAGCCCCAGCGGGTGTTCTGGTTGGTGACCCAGCGCACCGAGGCCGGCCGGGCGCGGTCGTCGAGGTACTGGGCCGACAGCCGCTCGGCCCGCTCGGCCAGTTCCCCGTCGCCGAGCGCCCGCCGGCTCTCCTGCGCGGCCAGCTTGTCGAGCATGACGGTCACCCAGCGCCGCTCCTCCGCCTCGGACATCCGGGCGGGGATGAGCACGATCGTTCGATCGCCCTCGCGGTACGCGGAGACCGTCCTGCGGCGGCGGTCGCTCCTGCGCACCTCGATCGCGCTCGCCGCCGAGCCGCTCGGCGGCGGGCTCGTCTTGCTGCGCTGCGGGGCCTTGGCGCGGTGCAGTGGGTCGGCGGACACGCCCCGACGTTACCGGGTGTAGCGGGGGAAGTCCCGGGTCCCGGACCGTTCCACACCGATCCCCCACCGACCGTCTGATTCGTACGACGAATACCCCGTGCCTGTGGACAACTTTCGGCACCGATTCGCCGGGGCGGGCATGCTGGCTCTCGTCGGCGGAGCGATGACCGGCTCGCCGGCGCACCGGGACGTTCCGTGAGCCTCTCGCGGCTCCGGGTCGTCCCCTCGTCCTTCCCCTTCTCTCCTTCTTCCCTTTCTCTTCTTTCGGGCTACGGGGGTCCATGTGCATCCGATGGTGAAGCCCGCGCTCCGGCGCGGCTGGCGGGACCTCGACACCGTGCAGTTCGGGATGACCCCGGCGCACGCGCTCACGCTCGGCCCGGTCGACACAGCGACAGGCGGTTTCCTGGAACTGCTCAACGGCACCCGCGGCCTGCCGCTCCTGCGGGAGGAGGGCCGCCGCATGGACCTGCCGGAGGGCCATGTGGACCGCCTGGTGGAGCGGCTGGCCCGCGCGGGCCTGCTGGACGACGCCAGGGGCGGCGGCGCGGCGGCCGCGGCGCTTCGGCAGAAGAAGGAGGTCATGGACCGGTTGCGGCCCGATCTGGCCTCGCTCTCGCTGGTGGCGCGCGAGCCGGGCGAGGCGATCGACCGGCTGGCCGCCCGGCGCTGCCTGCGCGTGCGGGTGCGCGGCGCCGGCCGGGTGGGGGCGGTGCTGGCCGCCCTGCTGTCCGGAGCCGGGGTCGGTGAGGTCGACGTGCTCGACGGCGGCTGTGTCGAGCCGTGGGACGTCGCCCCGGGCGGACTGCCGGCCGAGGCGGTCGGCGAGCGCCGAGCCGAGGCGGCGCGCCGGGCCGTGCGCCGGGCGGCCCCGGACCGTCCGGCGCGCCGAGGCCCGCGGACGCCCCACGAGGAGGACGAGGTCGGGTACTCCCTGGTGATCCTCGCCCCGCGCGACGACATCGGCGTGCACGCTCCCGATCCGTCCGCGGCGGCCTCCCTGATCACGTCGGGGACCCCGCATCTGTACGCCGGGGTCGTCGAGGCCACCGGAGTGGTGGGCCCGCTGGTCCTGCCCGGCCGGACGAGCTGCGCCGAGTGTC
Source organism: Streptomyces sp. NPDC018610 (assembly GCF_044391765.1). Classification (NCBI taxonomy): domain Bacteria; kingdom Bacillati; phylum Actinomycetota; class Actinomycetes; order Kitasatosporales; family Streptomycetaceae; genus Streptomyces; species Streptomyces sp. NPDC018610. Next base: position 214,167 of record NZ_JBISAL010000011.1, on the reverse strand, counting down.
TGCACCGGGGCCGCACGGACCGGGACGAGACGTGGCCGCGTCTGGTCGCCCAGTGGCGGTCGGGCAGACCGCGTCCTCCGCGCCCCTGCGACCTGGCCCTCGGCACGACCGTCGCCGGCCTGGCCGCGGCGCACGCGCTCGCCTTCCTGGACGGGGACACGCCCTCCAGCGCGGGCGCCCGCTGGGAGGTGTCCGCGCCCGGCTTGAACTGGCACGGTCGGCCGCTGTGGCCGCATCCGGCCTGCCCCTGCGGCGCGGCGCGCGAGACCGTGGCGGAAGACACCTCAAAAGAGGGCGAGCCACGCGCGACAATGGCTGGGCAACGGCCGTCACCGACGCCTTGCCGCCAGGCAGCTCGGGCGGCACGGCCGGCTGGGACTTGGAGGGCGCATGTCTGATCTTCCCCGGAAGGCGGTCACCCGGACCGCCAAGCTCGCCGCGCTCCCGCTCGGCTTCGCCGGGAGAGCGACGTGGGGGTTCGGCAAGAGGATCGTCGGGGAGTCCGCGGAACTCGTCGGCCGCGAGTTGCAGCAGCGCACCGCCGAGCAGTTGTTCAAGGTCCTCGGCGAGCTGAAGGGCGGGGCGATGAAGTTCGGGCAGGCCCTGTCCGTCTTCGAGTCGGCGCTGCCCGAGGAGGTCGCCGGCCCCTACCGGGCGGCGCTGACCAAGCTCCAGGAGGCCGCGCCGCCGATGCCGACGCGCACCGTGCACGCCGTGCTGGCGGAGCGGCTCGGGGAGGACTGGCGCGAGCTGTTCGTGGAGTTCGAGGACAAGCCGTCCGCGGCGGCCTCGATCGGGCAGGTGCACCGGGCGGTGTGGCACGACGGCCGCGAGGTGGCGGTCAAGGTGCAGTACCCCGGCGCCGGCGACGCCCTGCTGTCGGATCTCGCGCAGCTGAGCCGGTTCGCCCGCCTCCTGGGCCCGCTGATCCCCGGTATGGACATCAAGCCTCTGATCTCCGAGCTCAGGGACCGGGTCTCCGAGGAGCTGGACTACGGCCTGGAGGCCCAGGCGCAGCAGGCGCACGCGGAGGAGTTCACGGAGGACCCGGACGTGGTCGTCCCCGCGGTGGTCCACCAGAGCGAGCAGGTCCTGGTCACCGAGTGGATCGACGGCGTGCCGCTGTCGGAGGTGATCGCGGACGGCACCCGGGAGCAGCGCGACCGGGCCGGGCAGCTCCTCGCCCGGTTCCTGTTCTCCGGCCCGGCCCGCACCGGCCTGCTGCACGCCGATCCCCACCCCGGCAACTTCCGCCTGCTGCCCGGCGGCCCGGACGGCGAGGAGGACTGGCGGCTGGGCGTGCTGGACTTCGGCACCGTCGACCGGCTGCCCGGCGGCCTGCCGGCGCCGATCGGCGAGTCCCTGCGGATGACGCTGGACGGCGAGGCCGACGCGGTCTACGACATGCTGTGCGCGGAGGGATTCGTCAAGGACTCGATCGAGCTGGATCCGGAGGCGGTCCTCGACTACCTCCTGCCGATCATCGAACCCGCGCAGGCGGAGGAGTTCACCTTCACCCGGAGCTGGATGCGCGGCCAGGCGGCCCGTATCGCCGATCCCCGCTCACCCGCTTACCAGCTCGGCAAGCGGCTCAACCTGCCGCCGGCCTACCTGCTGATACACCGTGTGACGTTGAGCACTATCGGGGTGCTGTGCCAGCTCGGGGCCACCGTGCGGCTGCGGGACGAGCTGGAGGAGTGGCTGCCGGGCTTCGTCGCCGAGGCGGAGGAGGAAGAGGAGTCCGCCGTCGAGGCCTGAGGGCGGGGCCGACGGTTCACCACCAGGGTGAGTCGAGCCGGCCTTCGATCGAGCGGAGGTTCTCGCGGGAGCAGGCGTCGCAGAAGTAGCGGCGGACGCCGTTCTCCACGGAGCAGGTCCAGGTGGCCGGCGGGCCGTCGGCCGGGGTACCGCAGCGGGCGCACACCAGGGCCGGACTCCGCGGGGCGGAGCCGTCATGACCGCGGTCCTGGCCGCCGGATCCGTCCCGTCCCGCGTCCTCGCGCCCTGAGCCGGGACGGCCGGTGTCCGCTCGGCCCGAGCCAGTGCCGCCGGTGGGGCCGGTGTCCGCTCGGCCGGACGTCCTGTGGCCGGGGTCTTCGGAAAGACTCGTCACGCGGTGACGATACCGCCGTCCCCCATCGCGATGGGCGCAACGCACCGCGGGGGCCGGTCCGTTCGGCCGGACCGGCCCCCGCGACGGGTTCGCCTCCTACGGGGAGGCCACCGCTGCACAGCGTGTGCAGGTGGGTGGGATCAGTGCATGACCGCCATGGCGAGCGCGCGACGGGCGCGGCGCGAGGCGCGCTCGGCGCGGCGCTGCATCCGGCGGGCGGTCACCAGGCGCAGCGCGTGGCGCTCCGCCTCCACCTCCCGCAGTCGTTCGTGCATATGCGCACGTGCCATGGCTTCGGGGATGAGTTGCATCTCTCGGGTCCTGTTCTGACGCGAGTCGTTCGCGCCGGTGGTGGTGACGTCTTCGGTCGCGGAGCCTGCGGGCTCGCTGGTGGACGGCTTCATCGGGGCCTGCTTCTGGGGGTCTCGCGTGAGGGGGCGGTCGATCGTTCCTGCGGTGTTCATGCTGTGACCGGGTTCTTGCGCGGGCGGCCACGCGGCCGCTTGCGGGCGACGACGACACCCTGGACGAACAGCTCGCCACCCCAGACGCCCCAGGGCTCGCGCCGCTCCTTGGCGCCGGCGAGGCAGGCCTCCATCAGCGGGCAGGTGCGGCAGAGGGACTTGGCGTACTCCACGTCCGCCGGCGACTCGGCGAAGAAGACCTCCGGGTCGTAGGAGCGGCACGGGACGGGCACGCCGAGGTTCTCGATGGCGTCGTCGAGCGCGGTGAGCGCGGTGAGGGGGATCAAGGTCGGGTCCTCCGTGAGACCGGGCTTGGGGATCGTGTCGGAAGGCGGTACGGACGGGGCGTGCGCTTCGAGTTGCACGGTTCGTCTTCCTCGTCTGGTCGGTCCGGCCGGTGGGCCGGTTGTCGGCTGGGTACCGGGTCTTTTCTTGTCCCGAGGCCCCTTCGCTCCGTCCTCCCCGTTCGGGGAAAACAGAAGGGCCGCGGATCCCGGATGGGGTTCCGCGGCCCTGAAGGCGCCGGCCTGATCGGCGATCAGGCTGGATCACTCCAGGGTTCTGGCCCACGGAAGGCCCACATCAGGTGGTGCTGCGTCGTCTGCTTCCGGTCGCCGGCACCGGCCGCCGTAAAGGCATAGGCATGCGCCTGTGCCGCTACTGCTTCCAGTGCCTTGGTCGGTCGCTCATTGCCCTCACGGACGGGAAGGCCCGAGAGAGGCAGGGAGGACTCCGGACGCACGGCGGGAATGCCGGACAGACCGGTGCCCTGGTCCGAGACGCCGAGCATGCACAGGGAGACGACCGAGCGATCGGTCAGTTTGGCGGTGCTGAAGAAGCTGCTCTTGATGCTGATCACTGGAATCGCCTCCTCTCGGCGTCTAGGGGGACTGGGACGGGCCAGTCCACGCGGATACGCAAGTACAGCACGGAATCAGGGCCTCAGGAAGGCCGCTGTTCCCGTGACCAAGAACCTATGGGGATTCCCGGGGCATGCGCAAACTATTTTTCCGACGAGTTCGCATCAGTCTTCGCCCCGCTCGCCCACGGGGTCCTGGCCTGCGCAGATGGCGAGAACATCGGCCCCGTGGCGGCGCAGCTTGCGCATCCCGACGCCGGGGATGCGCGCGAGCTCGCGCTCGTCGTCGGGAACGGCCTCGGCGATGGCCATCAGCGTCCTGTCGGTGAAGACGCAGAAGGCGGGCTGCCCGCTGCGCCGCGCCTGTTCCTGACGCCATTCGCGCAGCCGCTCGTACAGGCCCTCGTCCATGTCGGAGGGGCAGTCGTCGCAGCGCATCAGCTTCATCTCGCCGGCGTCGGTGAGCGTCCGGCCGCACACCCGGCACCGCGCCGGAGTCCGCTGCGTCCGCCGCGGGACGGCCGCCGCGGGGCTCGTCCGTCCGGCGGGCGTTCCCGTCCCGCGTTCGATGCCTCCGGAGGCGGCCGCCGCCGCGCGGGCGGACCTGGCGGCCGAACCGGGGCGCAGCCCGTCGAGGAACCTGCTGGGGCGGCGGTTGGGGCGGCCTCCGGGCGACCGGGCCAGCGCCCAGGACACGTGCAGGCGCTCGCGGGCGCGGGTGACGCCGACGTAGAGCAGGCGGCGCTCCTCCTCGACCTGCTCGTCGGTCCTGGCGTAGGTGATCGGCATCATTCCCTCGGCGACGCCGACCAGGAAGACGACGTCCCACTCCAGGCCCTTGGCCGAGTGCAGCGAGGCGAGGGTGACGCCCTGGACGGTGGGCGCGTGCTGGGAGCCGGCCCGCTCGTCGAGCTCGGCCACCAGGTCGCCGAGGGTGGCGCCGGGTCGGGCGGCGGCGAAGTCCCGGGCCAGGTTCACCAGCGCCGCGAGCGACTCCCAGCGCTCCCTGACGGCGCCGGAGCCGGCCGGGGGCTGCGGCGTCCAGCCCTCGCCCGAGAGCACGGCGCGCACCTGCGAGGGCAGGTCTACGGCGTCGTCGAGAAGGGAGTCGTTGCCGCCGAAACGGGCCGCGCCGCGCAGGGCGACGCCCGCCTTGCGCACCTCGGGCCGGTCGAAGAAGCGCTCGGCTCCGCGCAGCTGATAGGGCACGCCGGCGTCCGCGAGGGCCTGCTCGTAGGTCTCGGACTGGGCGTTGGTGCGGAAGAGGATCGCGATCTCGCTCGCCGGAACGCCGGAGTCGAGCAGGTCGCGGATGCGGCGGGCGGCGCCCTCGGCCTCGGCGGGCTCGTCGGTGTACTCGGTGTACTCGGGCTCCGGGCCGGCGGGGCGCTGGGAGACCAGTTCCAGCCGGTGGTCGGCGGCGCGGCCACGGGCCTGGCCGAGCAGCCCGTTGGCCAGTCGGACGACCTGCGGAGTGGAGCGGTAGTCGCGCACCAGCTTGACGACGGTGGCGCCGGGATGACGGACCCGGAAGTCGAGGAGGTGGTCGGGGGTTGCTCCTGTGAACGAGTAGATCGTCTGGCTGGCGTCGCCGACCACGCACAGGTCGTCCCGGTCCCCCAGCCACAACTCCAGCAGGCGCTGCTGCAGCGGGCTGACGTCCTGGTACTCGTCCACCACGAAGTGCTGGTACTGGGCGCGGACCTGTTCGGCGATGTCGCGCCGGTCCTGGAGGACGGCGACGGTCAGCAGCAGGACGTCCTCGAAGTCGATGACCGAGCGGTCCCGCTTCAGGTCCTCGTAGACGGAGTAGAGCTGGGCGACCTCGGCCGGGTCACGCGGCGTCGCACGGCCGGCCTTCGCGGCTGCGAGGGCGTAGTCGGCGGGGACGGTCTGGGTGACCTTGGACCATTCGATCTCCGCGGTGACGTCCCGCAGCTCGCCCCGGTCCAGCCGGACGCGGCAGGCGGCGGCCGCGTCCGCGACGAGCTGGATCTTGCGGTCGACGAGCCGGGGCAGGCTGCCACCGATCGCTTTCGGCCAGAAGTACTGCAGCTGGCGCAGCGCGGCCGAGTGGAAGGTGCGGGCCTGCACCCCCTGCGCGCCGAGCTGGCGCAGCCGGCCGCGCATCTCGCCCGCCGCACGGTTGGTGAAGGTGACCGCGAGCACGCTGGAGGGCTGGAGGATGCCGGCGCGCACTCCGTAGGCGATGCGGTGGGTGATGGCGCGGGTCTTGCCGGTTCCGGCGCCCGCCAGCACGCACACCGGTCCCTGCAGCGCGGTGGCCACCTCGCGCTGCTCCGGGTCGAGCCCGTCCAGCACGGCGTCGGCGGAGTCCGGTACCGGCGGGAAGAGAGGGGAGTGCGTTGCTGCTGTCACACAGCCATGCTGCCAGGTCGCTGGAGACGGGCGAGCCGGTTGTCCACAGGCGGGCCCTTGCGGTCGTACTGATGCGACAGTCATCACGTCCGCCGGTCACGCACCGCCGGTCGGTCCGATACCCCCAGTGGGAATGACGGGCCCATGGCGTACGTTCCTCCACTGCGACCACTACGTCCCCGACCCGCCGAAGGAGCGCGAGAGACATGCCGGGCACCGTGACGATGTACAGCACCACGTGGTGCGGCTACTGCCGCCGGCTGAAGAGCCAGATGGACCGCGAAGGCATCGCGTACACCGAGATCAACATCGAGCAGGACCCGGAGTCCGCGGCCTTCGTCGAGAAGGCGAACGGCGGGAACCAGACGGTTCCCACCGTGCTCTTCGACGACGGTTCGACGCTGACGAACCCGTCGCTGGCGCAGGTCAAGCAGAAGATCGGCGTCTGAGTCCGGACGTTCTCAGACCGCGCGTGAGGGCGGCCCCCGTGATGTCGGGGGCCGCCCTCACGCGTGTGTCACGGTCTCAGACCATGCTCCTGGTCGGCAGCGGCTTGCCGTACCACAGTTCGATGAGCCGGGCCGCGATGGAGATGCCGTACGGCGGCAGGACCTCGCCGGACTCGAAGGCCGCCCGCAGTTCCTCGCGGGAGAACCAGCGGGCCTCGTGGATCTCGTCGCCGTCGACGTCGATCTCCGTGGAGGTGGCGTGCGCCATGAAGCCGAGCATGAGGCTGGAGGGGAACGGCCAGGGCTGGCTGGCCACGTACTCGACCTGGCCGACGGCGATGCCGACCTCCTCGTGGACCTCGCGGCGCACGGACTGCTCGATGGACTCGCCCGGCTCGACGAAACCGGCGAGCGTGGAGAAGCGGCCCTCGGGCCAGTGCACCTGGCGGCCGAGGAGGATGCGGTCCTCGTCGTCGGTGACCGCCATGATCACCGCCGGGTCGGTGCGCGGGTAGTGCTCGGCGCCGCAGGCCGGGCAGCGGCGGATGTGGCCGGCCGCGGCGATCACGGTGCGCTCGCCGCAGCGGGAGCAGAAGCGGTGCAGGCGCTGCCAGTTCTCCAGGGCCACCGCGTGGACCATCAGGCCCGCGTCGCGCGGCGACAGCAGCAGGCCCGCCTCGCGCAGTCCCGCCGCGCGGGCGGACTGGTCCATGCGGCCGGGCAGCGAGTCCTTCTGCAGTGCGAAGTAGCTGACGCCGTCCGCGTCCGTGCCGAGGAAGTAGCGGTGCGCCTCGGTGAGCGGGGCCTCGAAGGAGGGGGTCATGACGAGTTCGGTGCGGCCGTCGGGCGTCTCGTCGATGAGCGCCTGACCGCCGGAGACCACGAAGCAGCGGGTCGTGGGGTGGCTCCATGCCGCGGCGAGCCAGGCCTCGTCGAGCCGGTGGTGGGCGGCCCGGTCGACGCCGCTGGGCGCGGTGAGCGAGACGGGGCGGTCGGTGGTGTGGTCGGTCCAGGTGGTCACGGGTGCTTCCAACTCCCCCATTGCGACAACGGTTGTTTCGGCGGCGGTTCAACGGGACGTGGGACAGGCGTCGATCGGGTCCGGCGGGTCCTGAAGGGGCGCGGCGGCCCCTTCAGTGTGCTCCGCGCGGGACGGCGCCCCGGACGGTGGCCGCCTCTCAGGACGCCTCGCGCCAGTGCTCGGCGAGGTCGCCCCACAGGTACGCGCTGGTCTCGACGCCCTTGAACAGCAGGTCGAGCTCGACCTTCTCGTTCGGGGCGTGCCAGCCGTCGGAGGGGACGGAGATGCCCAGGAAGAGGACGGGCGCGCCGAGGACCTCCTGGAGGTCGGCGGCCGGGCCGGAGCCTCCCTCACGGGTGAAGCGGACGGGTGCGCCGAAGGCGCGGCCCATGGCCCGGACGACGGACTGCAGGGCGGGGTGGTCCAGCGGGGTCAGGCAGGGGCGCGTGGCCGAACCGAACACCGTTTCGTGCCGGATCCCGTCGGTCACGTTCTCGTCGACCCAGGCGCGGACGGTCTTCTCGACATGGTCGGGGTCCTGGCCCGCGACCAGCCGGAAGGACAGCTTGACCATCGCCGTGGCGGGGATGATCGTCTTGCTTCCGGGGCCCTGGTAGCCGCCGCCGATGCCGTTGACCTCGGCGGTGGGACGGGCCCAGACGCGCTCCAGGGTGGTGTGCCCGGCCTCGCCGTGGGCGACGCGGGACTTGGCGGTGCGCAGCCAGCGCTGCTCGTCGAAGGGGAGCTCCGCGAAGAGTTCGCGCTCGCGGTCGGTGAGCTCCACGACGCCGTCGTAGAAGCCGGGGATCGCCACGCGCGCGTGCTCGTCGTGCAGGGCGGCGACCAGGCGGGCGGCGGCGGTCGCCGGGTTGGGCACGGCGCCGCCGAAGGAGCCGGAGTGGATGTCCTGGTCGGGACCGGACAGCCGGATTTCGCACTCCGCGAGGCCGCGCATGCCGGTGCACACCGTCGGGGTGTCCTCGGACCACATACCGGTGTCGGAGACGATCACGGCGTCGGCGGCGAGCCGGTCCGCGTGGCTCTCCACGAGAGTGCGGAAGTGCGGGGAGCCGGACTCCTCCTCGCCCTCGATGAGCAGCTTCAGGTGGACGGCCGGGGCGGTGCGCCCGGTGGCGGCGAGGTGCGCGCGGACGCCGAGTGTGTGGAAGAACACCTGGCCCTTGTCGTCCGCGGCCCCGCGCGCGTACAGGCGGCCCTCGCGGAGGACCGGCTCGAAGGGCTCGCTGTCCCAGCCGTCCTCGCGGGCGGCCGGCTGCACGTCGTGGTGGCCGTAGACGAGGACGGTGGGGGCCTCGGGGTCCTCGGAGGGCCATTCGGCGAAGACGGCCGGTGCGCCGGCGGTCCGCCAGACCTCGGCGGTGGGGAAGCCGGTCTCCCTGAGCTTGGCGGCGAGCCAGTCGGCGCTGCGCCGTACGTCGGGCGCGTGATCGGGCTGGGCCGACACGGAGGGGATGCGGAGCCACTCGGCGAGGTCGTCGAGGAAGGCCCTGCGGTGCTGCTCGATGTACGTGCGGACGGCGCTGTCCGGGGTCTGACTCATGCTCCCGAGCCTATCGGCACTCGGTGCCATCCCGTTCGGGCGGTTCGTCACACTGCCGCCCGCCTCCGGTCTCCCCGAGCAGCAGCCGCTCCAGCGCGGCCCGGTCCGGCAGACCGTCCGGACGGACGACCTCACCGGTGCGCACGTACACGAACGCGGCCGTGACGCGCTCCAGGGGGACGCCGTGCTGCTCGGCCCAGGCCAGCCGGTACACCGCGAGCTGGAGCGGGTCGGCGGTGCGGGAGCGGTTCGTCTTCCAGTCCACGATCTCGTACGTCGCCTCGCCGCCGTCGCCCTCCTGGTAGACGGCGTCGATACGGCCCCGTACGACCCGGCCGGCGATCGCCAGCTGGAAGGCGGCCTCGACGCACAGGGGTGTGCGGTGCGCGTACGCGGTGCGCTCGAAGGCGTCCTTCAGGGTCTCCAGGTCGCGTTCGTCGGCGATCTCGGCGTCGGAGCCGGGCAGCTCCTCGGGCTCCAGCATGGGCAGCGTGAGCGCCTCGAAGCGCGTCTCCACCCAGGCGTGGAAGCGGGTGCCGCGGCGTGCCGCGGGCCGCGGAGGGCTCGGCATGGGCCGGGCGAGCTCCCGCGCGAAGGCGTCCGGGTCGGCGGCCAGGCGCAGCACCTGCGACGCGGTCAGGGTCGTCGGCAGGGGCACGTCGGTCACGCTCTGCCGCGCTCGCCGGAGCTCTCCGGCGAGCGCGTCGAGGTCGCGGTCCCAGGAGGCGACGGTGCGGGCCTCCTCCGGGCTCAGGGGGGCGGTCCGGCCGGGCCGCTCGGGCTCGGGGGCCGCGCGGTGCCGGTCCGGTGGCGTCGCCTGGCGCGGGATCGCCGGGCGGTCGCCGCTCCAGGAGTCCCAGTCGTCGGGGGCGTCCTCGGGGACGAGGGCTTCGTGGGCGTAAGGGGGCTCGTGGGCGTAAGGGGCCTCGTCGGCGTGAGGAGGTTCGCCGTAGGGGTGATCGTCGTAGGGGGGCTCGTCGTGAGGCGGCTCGCCGTAGAAGGGATCGTCGTCCTCCGGGGGCGGCGGCCAGTCGGGGTCGTCGTACGCGTCGGGGGCGGCGTGCGGACCGGAGTCCTCGTGCGGTCCCGGACCGTGGACGGTCGCCGGGCGGTCGTCCGCGCGCGCGGCGAGGGCGTCCAGGTGGGCGTGGACGGTCGCGGCGGCGGCGCGGCGGCGGCGCAGGGCCGTCTCGTCCAGAGGCAGGGGCCAGACCTGGTCGGCCTCGGCCCGGTGCAGGGCCGGGTTCTCCTCGTCCTCCTCCGGTTCGTCCGCCCAGGCCTCGATCTCGCCGTGCCCGGCGGCGCAGTGCTCGTACAGCGCCTGGAGGAAGTCGGACGGACCGCGGGGTTTCTTCTGGGTGGGTCCCCACCAGTGGCCGGAGCCGAGCAGCAGGGAACGGGGGCGGGTGAAGGTGACGTAGCCGAGGCGGAGTTCCTCGGTGTGCTGGTGCTCCTTCATGGCCTCGTGGAAGGCCTTCATGCCCTTGGAGTCCCAGGCGTCGACGTCGGGGAGGGTGTCCGCGTCACCGCGCAGCTCGTGCGGCAGCACCTTGGCCTGAGCGGTCCACTTCTCACGGCCCTGGGCGCTGGGGAAGGTGCCCGTCACCAGGCCGGGGACGGCGACGACGTCCCATTCCAGGCCCTTGGACCTGTGCGCGGTGAGCACCTTGACGGTGTTCTCGCCGCCGGGCAGAGCGTTGTCGAGGCCCTTCTCGTACTGCGCCGCGGTGCGCAGGAACCCGAGGAACGCCAGGAGGGACGCCTCGCGCTCGTTGGCGGCGAAGGAGGCCGCGACGTCCAGGAAGTTCGACAGGGTCTCGCGGCGGCGGGCGGCCAGGGCGTGCGGGGACGCCGACAGCTCCACCTCCAGACCGGTGACGGCCAGGACGCGGTGCAGTACGTCCATGAGCGGGTCGGACAGCGAGCGGCGCAGGTCGCGCAGCTCGGCCGCGAGCCGGGCGAACCGCACCCGCGCCTCCGGGGAGAACGGCAGCCCGTCGTCGTCCCCGCGGCCGTCCAGCGGACTGTCCAGGAACGTGTCGAGGGCGTCGGCGAGCGAGACGACCTCGGCCGGGTCGACGCCTTCGACGGCCTCGGCGAGCCGGCGGTCGGGGTCGTCGTCGGTCGCGCGCGCGTGGGCGACGAGGAGCCTCGCCCGTCGTCCCAGGAGCGCGAGGTCGCGCGGGCCGATCCGCCAGCGCGGGCCGGTCAGCAGCCGCACCAGTGAGGCGTTGGCGCCCGGGTCCTGGAGGACCTCGCAGACGGCGACGAGGTCGGCCACCTCGGGCAGGTGCAGCAGCCCGGACAGGCCGACCACCTCGACGGGGACGTCCTTGGCGACCAGGGCGCCCTGGATCTCGGCGAAGTCGGTCGCCGTACGGCACAGGACGGCGATCTCGCCGGGCGCCTTCCCGGTCCGTACGAGGTGGGCGATCGAGTCGGCGAGCCACTCGATCTCCTCGGCGTGGGTGGGCAGCAGGGCGCAGCGCACCAGCCCGTCGCGCTCGGCTCCGGGGGCGGGGCGCAGGGCCGCCACGCCCGCGTGCATGGCGCGCAGGGGTTCGGCGAGGCCGTTGGCGAGGTCGAGGAGGCGGCCCCCGCTGCGGCGGTTCTCGCCGAGCGCCTGCCGGGTCGCCGGGCGGCCGTCGGCGTGCGCGAAGTGGTCGGGGAAGTCGTCGAGGTTGGCGACGGACGCGCCGCGCCAGCCGTAGATCGCCTGGCAGGGGTCGCCCACGGCGGTCACCGGGTGTCCGGTGCCGTCGCCGAAGAGACCCGCGAGCAGGATGCGCTGGGCGACCGAGGTGTCCTGGTACTCGTCGAGGAGGACGACCCGGAACTCCTCGCGCAGGAGCCGGCCGACCTCGGGGACCCGGGCGAGCCGTGCCGCCAGCGCGATCTGGTCGCCGAAGTCGAGCAGGTCCCGCTCGCGCTTGGCGGCCCGGTAGCGCAGCACCAGCTCGGCCAGGTCCCGGCGGGCGGCGGCCGTCTCGGGCACCTTGCGCAGGTCGGCGTTGGACAGCTTGGCACCCTCCAGGGCGCGCAGCAGTCCGCCGTCCCAGGCGCGCAGGTCCTCGGGGCGTACGAGGTGTTCGGCGAGCTCGGCGTCGAGGGCGAGGAGGTCGCTCACCAGGTCCGGGAAGGAACGGGTCAGCGCCGGGTAAGGGCCCGGCGCCTCGCGGAGCACCCGCGCTGCGAGCTGGTAGCGGGTGGCGTCGGCGAGGAGGCGGGTGGTGGGTTCGAGGCCGATGCGCAGACCGTGGTCGGTCAGCAGGCGGCCGGCGAAGGCGTGATAGGTGGAGATCACCGGCTCGCCCGGCGGGTGGTCCGGGTCGATGACGTCGGGGTCGGTGACGCCGGCCCTGATCAGCGCCTTGCGGACGCGCTCGGCGAGCTCGCCGGCGGCCTTGTTGGTGAAGGTGAGGCCGAGCACCTGTTCGGGGGCGACCTGGCCGGTGCCGACCAGCCAGACCACGCGGGCCGCCATCACGGTCGTCTTGCCGGACCCGGCGCCGGCCACGATCACCTGCGGGGCGGGCGGCGCGATGATGCAGGCCGTCTGCTCCGGGGTGAACGGAATCCCCAGCAGCTCCTTGAGCTGCTCGGGGTCGGTGATACGGGCGGGCACGTCGAAGAGGCTAGCGGCGGGGACTGACAACGCGTGCCCGATCGCCCCTCCGGGTCAGGAAAGACGCAGGTCGGCACCGGTGGTGCGGTTCGTCACGTGCCTCACTCGACGACCTGGCGTCCTTCCGGCCGGGCACTGCAGGAGGCCCGGAAGGCACAGTGCGCGCAGTGCTGGCCGGCGGTCGGTGCGAACCTCTCGTCGAGGACCTTCCCGGCGGCGGTCGCCAGCAGCTCGCCGACCCACTCCCCTTCCAGCGGCTCCTGTGCCTGCACCTTGGGCAGGCTGTCGCCGCCGTCCCGCTTGGCCGCTCCCTGGCGCAGCTGGACGAGTTCTGCCCCGCCCGGCTCGGGGCGCACGCCGTCGAATGCCTCGTCGACGGCGCCCTCACGGACGGCCAGCTGGTAGACGGCCAGCTGCGGGTGACGGGCCACCTCGGCCCCGGTGGGCGCCTGCTTGCCGGTCTTGAAGTCGACGACGTAGGCGCGGCCCTCGCCGTCCGCCTCGACCCGGTCCATGGAGCCGCGGATGCGCACCTGGTGCCCGCCCGCCGTCAGGGTCACGTCGAAGGTGTGCTCGCTGGCCACCGCGGTGCGGCCGGAGCGGTCCAGGACGTGCCACTCCAGGAAGCGTTCGAGCGCCACGCGCGCGTTGTCCCGCTCCTGCGCCGACTTCCAGGGCGCGTCGAAGGCGAGGGCGTTCCAGACCGTCTCCAGGCGCTCCATGAGGACCGCGAGGTCGGCGGGGCTGCGACCGGAGGCGACCTCGTCGGCCAGGACGTGCACCACGTTGCCGAACCCCTGGGCGGCGCTGGCGGGCGCGTCGGCCTTCACCTCGCGGCCGAGGAACCACTGCAGCGCACAGGTGTTGGCGAGCTGGTCGAGGGCGCTCCCGGAGAGCACGACGGGCTCGTCGCGGTCGCGCAGCGGCACCTTGCTCGCGGTCGGATCGTCCATCCCCCACCAGCGGTCGGGGTGGGCGGCGGGCACCAGCGGGCGGCCCTCGTCGTCGGCGAGCGCGGCGAGACGGGCCAGCCGACGGGCGGCGGCCTCCCTCAGGGTCTCGGACACGCCCGGGTCGACGGTCGTGGCGCGCAGCTCGGCGACCAGCGCCGCCACGGACAGCGGGCGGCGGGGGCGGCCGGTGACGTCCTGGGGCTCGACGCCGAGCTCGGTGAGGAAGCGGGAGGGCTGGTCCCCGTCCTCCGCGGGCGCCTTCACGGCGGTGACGACCAGCCGTTCACGCGCGCGCGTGACGGCCACGTAGAACAGCCGGCGTTCCTCCGCCAGCAGCGCGCCCGGGGTGAGCGGTTCGGCCAGGCCGTCGCGGCCGATGCGGTCGGCCTCCAGCAGGGAGCCACGGCGGCGCAGGTCCGGCCACAGGCCCTCCTGGACGCCCGCGACGACGACCAGCCGCCATTGCAGCCCCTTGGAGCGGTGCGCGGTCATCAGGCGCACCGCGTCGGGGCGTACGGCGCGCCGGGTGAGCGTGTCGGCGGCGATGTCCTGCGCCTCGATCTCCTCCAGGAAGTTCAGCGCGCCCCGGCCGCCGGTGCGCTCCTCGGCGCGGCCGGCGGTCGCGAACAGCGCGCACACGGCGTCCAGGTCCCGGTCGGCGTTGCGGCCCGCGGCGCCGCCGCGCCGCGCGGCCCGCTCCAGACGGCCGGGCCACGGCGTGCCCTCCCACAGGTCCCACAGCGCCTCCTCGGCGGTGCCGCCGCCCGCCAGGCGCTCCCTGGCCTTCCTCAGCAGCGCGCCCAGGCGCTGGGCGCCCCGCGCGTACGCCGGGTCGTGCGCGACCAGGCGCTCCGGTTCGGCCAGCGCGCGGGCGAGCAGTTCGTCCGAAGGGGGCGGCACGGGGTTGCCCGCCGCCCGTTCCTCCTCACGCAGCGCGCGGCCGAGGCGGCGCAGGTCGGCCGCGTCCATGCCGGCGAGCGGCGAGGCGAGGAGGGTGAGGGCGGTCTCGGTGTCGAGCCAGCAGGGGGCGGGGGCGTCGTCCTCCGCGTGCCCGGCCGCCGCACGCCCGTCCGCCGCTCGAGTCTCCGTGCGGCTGTCTGTCGCCTGAGCCTCCGTGTGCCGGTCCTTCGCTTCGGCCTCCGTACCTCCGTCTGCCGCGTGGGCTTCCGTGCTCCCGTCCGCCGTCCGGACCGCGGTGCGCCCGTCCGACGCTTCGGGCTCCGTCGGCTCGGGCTCCGTCGGCTCGGGCTCCGTCGGCTCGGGCTCCGTCGGCTCGGGCTCCGTCGGCTCGGGCTCCGTCGGCTCGGGCTCCGGGGGCTCGGCGGTCGTCCCGGACCGTCGCGCCGCCTCCGCCGTCGCCACCGCGCGCAGTGCCGTCAGCAGCGGGGCCACCGCCGGTTCGTGGCGCAGGGGGAGGTCGTCGCCGTCGATGTCCAGGGGGACGCCGGCCGACGTCAGGGCGCGCCGGAGGGTGGGTATGGTGCGGGCGCCGGCGCGCACCAGGACGGCCATCTCGCCCCACGGCACGCCGTCCTCCAGGTGGGCGCGGCGCAGGACGTCGGCGATGTTGTCCACCTCGGTGCCGGGCGTCGGGTACGTGTGGACCTCCACGCGACCGCCGTCCCGCTCCGGGACGAGCTCCCGATGGGCGCGGGCCTTGTCCGCCGGCAGGCGGGTGAGCGGCATGCGCTGGGCCAGCAGCCGGGACGCGCCCAGCAGCGCGGCCCCGGAGCGGCGCGAGGTGCGCAGCACCGCGACGGGCGCCGGAGCGCCGTCCGCGCGCGGGAACATCTGCGGGAACTGCAGGATGCCGTTCACGTCGGCGCCCCGGAACGCGTAGATCGACTGGTCGGGGTCGCCGAAGGCGAGCAGCGTCCGGCCGCCCCCGGCCAGCGCCCGCAGCAGCCGCACCTGGGCCGGATCGGTGTCCTGGTACTCGTCGACGTAGACCGCGTCGTACCGCGCGGCGAGCCGGTCGGCTACCTCTGGGCGGCGGGCGAGGAGCACCGCGCGGTGGACGAGTTCGGCGTAGTCGAGGACGCCCTGGAGGTCCAGGACGTCGAGGTACTCGGCGAGGAAGAGGGCCGCCGCCTGCCAGTCGGGGCGGCCGATGCGGCGCGCGAAGGCGGCCAGGGCGTCGGGGCCCAGACCGAGTTCACGGCTTCGGGCGAGGACCGCGCGGACCTCGTCGGCGAAGCCGCGGGTGGTCAGGCAGGCCCGCAGTTCGTCCGGCCAGCGCACGTGGGCGAGGCCCAGCCGCTCCAGGTCGGTCTGTCCCGCCAGGAGGCCGCGGACGGTGACGTCCTGTTCGGGGCCGGACAGCAGCCGCAGGGGCTCCACGAACAGCCCGCTGTCCTGATGGGCGCGGACCAGGGCGTAGCAGAACGAGTGGAAGGTGGTCGCCCGGGGCGCGTGTGCCGCCCCGGTGCGCAGCGCCATGCGGTCACGCAGTTCGACCGCCGCCTTGCGGCTGAACGTCAGCACCAGGATCCGCTCGGGGTCCTGGCCGCGGGCGACACGCCGGGCCACGGACTCGACGAGGGTGGTGGTCTTGCCGGTGCCCGGGCCCGCGAGGACGAGCAGCGGGCCGGCCTCGTGATCGACGACGGCGCGCTGGGCGGCGTCGAGGCGAGGGGGCTCGGGCACCTGGGGCGGGGTGCGCACCAGCCGGTAGGCGCCACGGTCTTCCTGCCGTACCTGGAGGTGCGGCAGGGGCCTGGTGGTGGAGGAGGAGCTCACGTGGTTCGCCGGTCCTGGTGGTGTGCTGGGGTCTGTCACTGCCGGCGCCGGGCGCCGTGGTCGCGGAGGCCGCCTCCGGGTGCGAAGGGGGCGGGGCCCGCGGGGTGCGGGAGGACACGCTCAGCCGACGCTACGCCGACGCCACCGCGGAAGCAGGGCTTCCCCTCGCCCTCCGTCCGCACCCGGGAGCGCTGCCGTCACGTGTGTCCCGCAATGCACGAACGTACGGCATCTCCGGCCCGTGCCCGGATTCGCCCGTACGGGCCACGGGCTCCCCTTCGGGCCGCCGGATGACGGAAGCTGTCAGGTGTGACCCTGCGCACGTCCGCCGCCGTCCCAGCGGGCCCGCCTCATGTCGATCCGGGGCAGGTGGCCCTCGGCCGTCCTGCTCGCCTCCTTCAGGGGCGTGCTCTCCGCGCGGTAGCGGTCGAGGGCCCGCAGCTCATGTCCCGGGAGCAGCCTGCCGTCGGCGCGTACGACCCGCCACCAGGGGACGGCTCCCCCGTAGAGGGCCATCACCCGGCCGACCTGGCGGGGCCCGCCCTCCTCCAGCCACTCGGCGACGTCCCCGTACGTCATGACGCGGCCCGGCGGGATCAGTTCGGCGACCTCCAGGACGCGCTCGGCGTACTCGGGCAGCTCCTCGGCATGCTCCGCGCCGTCGGCGCCCGCAGGGCTCACTTCGCTCATCCGACCCATCCTGCCGTACACCACCGACAGCGCGAGGGGCCGGGGAACGGGCGTGCCCGTCGCCGCCGCGCGACGCTTCGGGCAGACTGGCGGACCCCGCATCCGCACCCTGATGCCCCCGAGTGTCGGTCGGGCATGCCACCATCGTGCGGGCGGTGACCGGTGATACGAGACCAAGAAGAGAGCATGAAGCAGCAGGGTGTGCACCCCGACGGCGCGGAGGGCACCTCTGGGGTCTCGTCGCGTCCAGGTACGGACACGAACGGCGCATGTCGCGCGACCGGCGGCGACGGCGGCGACGACCGGGCCCGCACGGCCGGTCGGGACCACGAGGCCGCTGAGGACCGCGTGACCGGCGAGGACGGCGCGACCGAGCAGGACGGTACGACCGAGCAGGACCGCGCGGTCGGACAGGACGGCACGGTCGGACAGGGCCGCACGGCGGCCGGCCGGAAGGCGGGCGCGACCCGGCACCAGGAAGCGGCCGCGGCACCGCGGAAGCCGGACGACGGCTCGTCCGACGTGACCCACATCGACGAGGTGGAGGGCGACGAACCGCTGCTCCCCGCGCGCGTGCACCGCCCCTCGGACCTGATGCGGCTCCTCGTGGGCGTGCTCGCCATCGTCGTCCTGCTGGCGATCGCCGCGTTCGCGCACGGCACCACCTCGGGCCTCGAGCAGGACATCAACAAGGGCACCGGTCAGGCGCCGGACCTGCTCATCAAGATCGCCGGCCTGGTCTCCAGCATCGCGATCCTCCTGGTGCCGGTCGCCTTCGCGATCGAACGCCTGATCAAACGCGACGGCCTGCGCATCGCCGACGGCGTCCTCGCCGCGGTCCTCGCGCACGGGGTGACGCTCGCCACCGACCTGTGGGTGGCCAAGGCCGCCCCGCACTCGATCCAGGAGGCGCTCACCCAGCCCTCCCCCGGCGACCTCCACGCGCTGACCGACCCGGTGCACGGCTACCTCGCCCCGGTCATCGCGTACATGACCGCGGTGGGCATGTCCCGCAGACCGCGCTGGCGCTCGGTGCTGCTGATCGTGCTGCTGCTGGACGCCTTCTCGATGCTGGTCACCGGCTACACGACACCGTTCTCGATCATCCTGACGGTGCTGATCGGCTGGACCATCGCCTACGGCACCCTGTACGCGGTCGGCTCGCCGAACGTCCGGCCCACGGGACGGACGCTGATGGCGGGCCTGCGGACCGTCGGCTTCCACCCCGTCAGCGCGGCCCGCGAGGAACCGGCGGAGAGCGCCGCGGACGGCGGCGACCGCGGCCGGCGCTACTTCGTCACCCTGGAGGACGGCCCGCCTCTGGACGTCACGGTCGTCGACCGCGAACAGCAGGCACAAGGCTTCTTCTACCGGGCGTGGCGCAACCTCACCCTGCGCGGCTTCGCCACCCGCAGCAGCCTGCAGTCGCTGCGCCAGGCCCTGGAGCAGGAGGCGCTGCTCGCCTACGCGGCCATCGCGGCCGGCGCCAACGCGCCCAAGCTGATCGCGACCTCCGAGCTGGGCCCCGACGCGGTGATGCTGGTCTACGAGCACACCGGCGGGCACACCCTCGACTCGCTGGCCGACGAGGAGATCACCGACGAGTTGCTGCACCACACCTGGCAGCAGGTGCGCGCGCTGCAGTCGCGGCGCATCGCGCACCGCAGGCTGGCCGGTGACGCGATCGTGGTGGATCGTTCCGGCAGGGTGGTCCTCACCGATCTGCGCGGTGGCGAGATCGCGGCCGGCGACCTGCTGCTGCGCATGGACGTCGCACAGCTGGTGACGACGCTCGGCCTGCGGGTGGGCGCCGAGCGCGCCGTGGCCTCGGCCGTCGGTGTCCTCGGGCCCGACGCGGTCGCCGACTGCCTGCCCATGCTGCAGCCCATCGCGCTGACGCGCAGCACCCGCGCGACGCTGCGCAGACTGGCCCGGGAGCGGGCGCAGCGGGAGCGCGAGGCGGTCCTGGAGGCGTCCAGGCAGGCCAAGCAGGCCCGGCTGGAGCAGGCCGCGAACGAGGCCGGGCCGTCCGCGCCGGAGAAGCCCGACAAGCCGGACAAGAAGGCCGAGCGGGCCGAGGCACGCGCGGAGAAGCGGGCCCTCGACGAGGCGTTGGACGAGGCCCGCGAAGAGGACCTGCTGACGCAGATCCGTCACCAGGTGCTGCGGATCAGGCCGCAGGCGCCGGTCGAGCCTGCCCGGCTGGAGCGGATCCGGCCCCGCACCCTGATCAGTTTCATCGCGGGCGCCATCGGCGCCTACTACCTGCTCACCCAGCTCACGCACATCCAGTTCGGCACGCTCTTCGCGCACGCCCAGTGGGGCTGGCTGGTGGCGGCGGTGCTGTTCTCGGCCCTCAGTTACGTGGCCGCCGCGATGGCGCTGCTGGGCTTCGTGCCGGAGCGGGTGTCCTTCGTGCGGACCGTGGCGGCCCAGGTCGCCGGATCGTTCGTGAAGATCGTGGCGCCGGCGGCGGTCGGCGGCGTGGCCCTCAACACACGCTTCCTGCAGCGGTCCGGCGTACGGCCCGGACTGGCGGTGGCGAGCGTGGGCGCGTCGCAGCTGTTCGGGCTCGGCTGTCACATCCTGATGCTGCTGTCGTTCGGCTATCTCACCGGCACCGAGAAGACGCCGTCGCTGTCGCCGTCCCGGACGGTCATCGCGGGTCTGCTGACGGTCGCGGTGCTGGTGCTGGTGGTCACCTCCGTGCCGTTCCTGCGGAAGTTCGTCGTCACCCGCGTACGGTCCCTGTTCGCGGGCGTCGTGCCGCGCATGCTGGACGTGCTGCAGCGGCCGCAGAAGCTCGTCACGGGCATCGGCGGCATGCTGCTGCTCACGGCCTGCTTCGTGATGTGCCTGGACGCCTCCATCCGCGCCTTCGGCGACGAGTCGACCTCGCTGAGCATCGCCAGCGTCGCCGTCGTCTTCCTCGCCGGCAACGCCCTGGGCTCCGCCGCCCCGACCCCGGGCGGGGTGGGCGCGGTCGAGGCGACGCTGACGGTCGGCCTGATCGCCGTGGGCCTGCCCAAGGAGGTGGCCGCGCCGGCGGTGCTGATGTTCCGGCTGCTGACGCTGTGGCTGCCGGTGCTGCCGGGCTGGCTGGCCTTCAACCACCTCAGCCGCAAGGGGTTCCTCTAGGCCAGGGGTCCCCGAGCTTCCTGCCAGGAGGTCCGGGACGAGGACGCCTGCGTGCCGGGTAGCCCGGACGGCCCGCGTCCCGCGCGTCAGGCCCCCCACGGCGTGAGGATGAAGGCATGCCGAATCCCCGCGGGCTGCGCGCCGCCGCCCTGACCTCGACCGCCGTCCTGCTGGCCGCCCTGGTGGCGGGGTGCGGCGACGACGCCGATCCCGGAGGCGGCGGCGGGGACCTGGCGACGCAGAAGCTGACCTGGAAGGACTGTCCGCCGCCCTCCGCGGCCGAGGGCGGCGGCACGGCGCCGTCCCCGCTGCCGGGCGGCGGCGCCTGGCAGTGCGCCACCATGCGCGCGCCCCTGGACTGGGACAAACCCCGGGGCGAGACCATCGGCATCGCGCTGATCCGGGCGAAGGCGAGCGGGCCGGGCGAGCGCATCGGCTCGCTGATCTTCAACTTCGGCGGGCCGGGAGGCTCGGGCGTCAGCACCCTGCCCGCGTTCGCCTCCGACTACGCCAAGCTGCGCACCCGCTACGACCTGGTCAGCTTCGACCCGCGCGGCGTGGGCCGCAGCGCGGGCGTCAAGTGCGAGAGCGACAGCCGGCTCGACCAGTACTTCCAGCAGGACGGGACGCCCGACGACGCCGCCGAGCGGAACGCCTATCTGAAGAACACCGAGCAGTTCAACGCGGCGTGCGAGAGGAACTCCGCGAAGGTCCTCCCGCATGTGGCCACCACGGACGCGGCCCGCGACATGGACCTGATGCGCCAGGTCCTCGGCGACGAGAAGCTGCACTACTTCGGCATCTCCTACGGCACCGAACTGGGCGGTGTGTACGCCCACCTGTTCCCGGGGCACGTGGGCCGCGCCGTCCTCGACGGGGTCGTCGACCCCACGCAGGACCCCGAGCAGAGCTCGCTCGGCCAGGCCAAGGGGTTCCAGCTGGCCTTGGACAACTTCGCGCGGGACTGTGTGTCGAAGGTGGCCGACTGTCCCCTCGGCGACTCCGCGCAGGACGTCGAGAACCGCATCGCCGCCCTGCTCAGGAAGCTCGACAGCGATCCGATCCCGGGTGTCTTCCCGCGCCGGCTGACCGAGACCGCGGCGACCAACGGCATCGCTCAGGCCCTCTACTCCAAGGAACTGTGGCAGCCGCTCACCGAAGGGCTGGAGGAGGCCTACGAGGGGGACGGCAGAATCCTGATGCTGCTGTCCGACGCGCTGAACGGCCGCGACCAGAACGGCGAGTACAGCAACATCACGGCGGCGAACGTCGCCATCAACTGCGCCGACGAGAAGCAGCGGTACGACACCGCCTACGTGCTGAAGAAGCTGCCGGAGTTCCGGGCCGCCTCGCCGCTGTTCGGGGAGTTCCTGGCCTGGGGCATGCTCAGCTGCACCGACTGGCCGGTCAAGGGCGCGGCCGACCACCCCGATGTGAGCGCGCCCGGTTCGGCGCCGATCCTCGTCGTGGGCAACACCGGCGACCCGGCCACCCCGTACGAGGGCGCGAAGAAGATGGTGGACGCGCTGGGCAAGGGCGTCGCCGTCGAACTGACCTACAAGGGCCAGGGCCACGGCTCCTACGACAGCAAGAACAAGTGCGTCCAGAACGCGGTCGACGGCTACCTGCTGAACGGCAAGGTCCCCGCGCCGGGAACGGTCTGCGCCTAGCCCGGCACCCCCCGGCTACCGGAAATCCCCAGGTCAGAGGGTTATCCACAGGCCCTCACCCGTCCGTCCCGGCCTGCCTACCATGGCGTGACAGCCACCGGCGGCCGATCCGCCGGGGCCCACGACGAGGGGGGCGGTATGTCGCGTCACGCACGGTGGAGGACGGGCTCGTCCGCCCGACGGGTCGGTACCCGAATCCGACGGCGCCCGCCCACGCGAACGGCGGGGGCCACGAGCACCCGAGGTGCGCGCGACCCCCGCCGGAGGAACGGAGCGGACCGAGCCGGAGGCTCAGTACACCGGCTTGTGCGGTTCGATCTGGTTGACCCAGCCGATGACGCCGCCGCCGACGTGGACGGCGTCGGCGAAGCCCGCGGACTTCAGCACAGCGAGGACTTCCGCACTGCGGACACCCGTCTTGCAGTTCAAGACGATCTTCTTGTCGTGCGGGAGGGTCTCCAGGGCGGTGCCCATGAGGAACTCGTTCTTCGGGATCAGGCGGGCGCCCGGAATGGCGACGATCTCGAACTCGTTGGGCTCGCGAACGTCGATGAGCTCGAGGTTCTCGCCTTCGTCGATCCACTCCTTGAGCTGCTTGGGAGTGATCGTCGAGTCGGCGGCCGCCGCCTGGGCCTCCTCGGAGACGACGCCGCAGAAGGCCTCGTAGTCGATGAGCTCGGTGACGGTCGGGTTCTCGCCGCAGACCGCGCAGTCGGGGTCCTTGCGGACCTTGACCTGGCGGTACTGCATCTCCAGGGCGTCGTAGATCATCAGGCGGCCGACCAGCGGCTCGCCGATGCCCGCGAGGAGCTTGATCGCCTCGTTGACCTGGATGGAGCCGATGGACGCGCACAGCACGCCCAGGACACCGCCCTCGGCGCAGGAGGGGACCATGCCGGGGGGCGGGGGCTCCGGGTAGAGGCAGCGGTAGCAGGGGCCGTGCTCGGACCAGAAGACCGAGGCCTGGCCGTCGAAGCGGTAGATCGACCCCCACACGTACGGCTTGTCGAGGAGCACGCACGCGTCGTTGACCAGGTAGCGGGTCGCGAAGTTGTCCGTGCCGTCGACGATCAGGTCGTACTGGCTGAAGATGTCCATCACGTTGTCGGCCTCGAGCCGCTCCTCGTGAAGGACCACGTTCACGTACGGGTTGATGCCCTTGACGGTGTCACGCGCGGACTCGGCCTTGGAGCGGCCGATGTCGGACTGGCTGTGGATGACCTGGCGCTGCAGGTTCGATTCGTCGACCTCGTCGAACTCCACGATGCCGAGCGTGCCGACGCCCGCCGCGGCCATGTACATCAGCGCCGGCGAGCCCAGGCCGCCGGCGCCCACACAGAGCACCTTGGCGTTCTTCAGCCGCTTCTGCCCGTCCATCCCCACATCGGGGATGATCAGGTGGCGGGAGTACCTGCGAACCTCGTCTACGGTGAGCTCGGAAGCCGGCTCGACCAGGGGTGGCAACGACACGGGGACTCCGTTGGTCGGTCGATCACTACGGTTGTTCTCCCCGTAACACTGCCACGCCCTTCTTCATTCCGAGACACCTGTTCCGGTACGCGAGACGATCTCGTCCCAGTAGCCGGGCAGGCCCTCCCAGGGGCCGGCGTGATCGCCCTGATCCGTACGGTCGGTGAACCAGACCGTCGCCGCCCCCTGCCAGCGGGCGATGCGCAGCGCCTCGCCGAGATGGCCGCGCGGGACGCCGTGCACGAAGTGGCAGAAGCGCTCGGGCGGATACTCGGCGGTCCACTCCGCCACCTGCGACCACCGGTAGTCGCGCCACGGGCCGCTGAAGGTCACCAGTTGGTCGGCGTTCTCGGCGTAGCCGGGATACGGATGGGTGCCGTGGCCGAGGACGATGTGGGCGTCGGCCCGGAGCGCGCGGAGCGAGGTGACCGTGCGGCGGACCTCGGGCAGCGTGGCACGGTCGGCCGGGCAGTGCCGCAGGAGGAAGCCGTCGACCTGGTACCACTCGAGGTAGCGGTGCGCGTCGGTGACCAGTTCGGTCCGGGACCGGGCGCCGTACGCGATGTCGAGGCGGCCGAGGACGCGGACGCCCGCGTTGCGCAGCCGCCCGGCGGCGTCCAGGCAGTGCGGGTCGGGTTGGACGCCGGGGCCGTCGGCGACGTCGAGGACCACCCAGTCCAGGTGCGTGCCGGGGCGGGTGAGCGCGCTCCACTCGGCGGGGGCGAGCAGGGGGTGGGCGCAGCCGGGGGCGCCGAGTCCGGTGCGGATCCCGGTGCTCGGACAGTCGGTCGTGGTGCTGGTCAGATGCGGCATGCCGCCTCCATCCAGATGTCGGCCAGGGACTCTTCGAGGCTGATCCGGGGCCGCCAGCCGAGCCGGTCGCGGGCGGTGCGCACGTCGGCCTGCTGCCAGCTGCCGCAGCCGTCGGGGTACGGGTACGCGACGGGGGCCGGGTGGTCCGGATCGGTGCGGGGGTGCCCGATGGCGGCCCTGAGGTGGCCGCCGGGCGGGGCGTCGAGCTCCAGCAGGGTGCCGCCGTATCCGGCCACGCGGGCGAGGACGGAGGCGGCCTCGCGCAGCCGGACGGCTCGGCCCGAGCCGATGTTGATGACGCCCTGGGCGGCCGAGAGCGAGGCGGCGTGCACGGCGCGGGCCACGTCGCGGACGTCGATGAAGTCGCGCTGGACGCCGAGGCCGCCGAGCTTGAGGTCGCTGTCGCCGGACTGCATGGCGCGGCGCATGGCCTCGGCCAGGCGGCCGAGCGGGGAGCCCGCCGGGGTCCCCGGCCCGGCGGGCGAGAAGACACGGAGCACGACGGCGTCCAGGCCGGAGCCGAGGACCAGTTCCGTGGCGGCGAGTTTGCTGACGCCGTACGGGCCGCCGGGGCGGGGCACCGCGTCCTCGGCGGTGGAGGACCCGGGCTGGCTGGGGCCGTACTCCGCGCCGCAGCCGATCTGCACCAGGCGGGCCCCGCAGCCGCTGCGGCGCAGTGCCTCGCAGACGGTGGCGACGGCGACCGTGTTGTGCCGGGTGAGTTCGCGAGCGCCGCCGCGCGTGGCGCCCGCGCAGTTGACGACGACGCCGGGGTGGACGGCGTCCAGGAAGCGAGTGAGCGCTCCCGGGCTGCCGGTGGCGAGGTCGAAGCGGACGTCGGCGTCGTCGCCGCGGCCGAGTGCGGTGAGCTGGACGGCCGGGTCGGCGAGCAGCCGGTCGGCGACGAATCGGCCGAGGTATCCGTTGGCTCCGATCAGCAGAACCCTCATCGGGCGGCTCCCGGGGTGTGCGCTCCGGTGGCTCCGGATGCTCCGGACGCTCCGGATCGGGCGGTGGTCATCTGGTGTTCTCCTTCAAAAAGGTGGTGCGTTCGGCGCCGGCTGTACGGCCGGCGGCCGATGACGTGCGGTGGGCGGGCCCCGGCTGGGGCCCCGGCCGGGTGCTGTCGCACGTGGTGGTGCGGTCGCACAGGGAGGTGCGCCGGTGGGGCGCGCGCGGTGCGCGCCGGTGCGCGGGGTGCTCACGGCCTGCTCGGAGACGGCCTGCTCGAAGACGGGGCGCTCGGAGGCGACCCGCTCGGAGGCGGCCCACGCGGTGGCCGGCCGCTCGCGTCCTAGGGACTGTCACGGTCGCCACCCGGACGCCTGTGACGGCCACCGCCACGGCCACCACTCCAGTGGTCCCCGTGGCTGCCGCTCGGAGGCCCGTCACGGCTGTCCCTCCGTCCGCGCGTGGGCCGAGGCGCGGCTCAGTGCGCGGGTCGCATGGACCAGCAGGGCCAGGGCGGCGGCTCCACAGGCCAGTACGGGCACCGCGCCCGGGCCCCAGGCCGTGACGACGGTGTCGACCGGGACGGCGAGCGGGTCGCAGCCCGGCAGGCGGCCGGCGAAGACGCTGGCCTGGGCCGTCACCTCGGCCGTGGCGGCGGCGCCGAGGGCCACGGCCGGGGCGTGGGTGGAGCCGTGGACGGTGAGGAGGCGGGCGAGCAGCAGCAGGGCGCCCAGCGTGAGGATCCGCGCCTGGTCGGCCGGCTCGTGCAGGACCGCGCCGCAGACGGCGAGGAGGACGGCCAGCGCGCACAGGAACAGGGCGAACGCGCCGAGGAGCAGGGGCCGTGCGGAGGCGGCGAACTCGTCCAGGCCGCGGCTGACCGCCAGTCGCCGCCGGGCGCGTACGGCGAAGAGGTGGGCGACACAGGCCGCCGGGGCGAGGGCGAGGGTGAGTGCCAGGACGGAGGTGGTGGACAGGGGCCAGGGGCCGCCGGCCGCGGTGCCGTCGGGCAGTCCGTCGGGGCCGCCGCCGACGGCCGCGCCGAGCAGTCCGTCACCGAGCGCGGCGTAGCCGAGGAGCCAGCACGTCCAGGCGCGGGTGCCGGGGGTGCGGGTGCCGGGCGCTCGGTGCCGGGCGGCGCTCAGCGGGCCGCGGCGGAGGACCGCGCGCACGCCCAGGGCGACGGCGAGGACCGCGGCCGCGGTCACCGTCAGGCGCGTCCGGCCCTCGGCCAGGCGCAGTCCGGCGATCCCGGCGGCGCACAGGGCACCGGGCAGCAGGGTGAGCAGGAAGGGGCCGGGACCGGTTCGGGGCCGGTCGGCGGTGCCGGAGTGCGGGGACGTCTCCGTGTCGCGGGCGACCCGGGCGTACATCTCCTCGGCGAGGGAGAAGACGTCGCGATGGCGGAAGCGGGCGGCGGTGCGGTCGGTGACGCCGTGCGCCTCCAGGCCCGCGGCGATCTCCAGCGGGTCGACCGCGCGTTCGCACAGGTCGCGGTGCCGACGCATCAGCACCTTGACCGGGTCGGCGCCGCCTCGCCGGGAGACCGCCGGCGGGGGCGTCCGGTCGAGGACGTGGCCGGCCGGGGTGAGCGGCGGGTGCTCCGCTCCGGGGACCTCTGGACTCCTCATGTCTCTCGGGTTCTTCGGGGTGGTCATCGGGTGGCCTCCGTGGGGGACGCCGGGGCCGGGGTCCGGGCGGGGGCGGTGGCCGCCCAGGCGGGGCCGCCGCGAGCCGCGAGGGAGGCGGCGGGGGCGGGCGGGCCGGTCCAACGGCCGGCGACATGGGCCTCGGCCGGGGCGGCGAACGGGAGCGGTTCGCCCGAGCGGTCGAGGACGACGCGCCGGACCGGGCACTGCGAGACGATCTCCAGGTAGATGCCGTGGAACGCCGCGATGTTCTGCTCGACGGTGAACAGTTCGAGCGCTCGGGCGCGGGCGGCGGCGCCCAGGCGGGCACGGCGCTCGGAGTCGCCCAGCAGGCTCGCGCACGCCTCCGCGAGCGCCTGCGGATTGCGCGGGGGCACGACCAGACCCGTGCCCCCGACGACCTCGACGACGGCTCCGACGTCGGTGGAGACCGTCGCGCGACCGCAGAGCATGGCCGCGACGAGGCCCAGCGGGAAGCCCTCCACGACGCTCGACAGGACGATCACCGAGCCAGCCGCGTAGGCGTCGGCGCGGCTCGGCGCCTCGGGGCCGCCGATCTCCTCGAAGGAGACCGGGTTGTCGCCGGCGGTGTGCGGGCCCGTGGCCTCGTCGGGGAAGAGCTGGGCGGCCAGCGCCTTGCAGTGGCCGAGGTAGGCGGCTGCTTCGGGGCCGGTCGCCGACCCCACGATCCTGAGCCGCGCCTTCGGCAGCGCCGTGCGCACCCGCGTGAAGGCGTGCAGCAGGGACACCAGGTCCTTGGTGGGTTCGACGCGGCCCACCCACACCAGCGTGTCCGGGTCGGCGGGCTCCGGGGACTCGCCGACCTCGGTGAAGGCGGTGGCGTCCAGGCCGGGGTGGACGGTGCGCAGCCTGGCGCGGTCCGCGCCGCAGCGCTCCTGCCAGCGGCGGGCGTGGGCGTTGCCGTGGGTGACCACGGCGGCCCGTCGGTAGACCTCGGCGGCGAGGGAGCCGTGGAAGGCGGCGAGCAGGGCCCGCTCGGCCGGTGCGACGTCGTCTCGGGCGGCCAGGTAGTGCGCGCGCAGCGGCACGCCGTACTCGGTGACCAGCAGGGGGACGTCGCAGAAGTGGCGGGCGAGGAGTCCCGGCAGCGCGGTCGTGCCGCCGGCCGCCGTGTGGCACAGGTCGGCGGCGCCGAGGCCGTCGTCCTCGTGCCAGTCGAGCGAGAGGGGGCGCAGGGCGCGTTCGAGGTGGGCGGCGACCGCGAGGAGGTCGGGGACGCGCGCCTGGCGCGCCGCGCGCTGCGCGCCGGGTGCGCGGCAGGCGCGTTCGAGGGCACGGACGGCGGTCTCCGAGCGCAGGGCGCCCGCGAGCCCGCCCTCGTCACGGGCGAGTTCGGCGAGCCCGTAGAGCGCCCTGGCGAAACGGTCCGCCTCGACGTCCGGGCCGCCGCGGCCGGCCGTGTCGCAGAGGTCGGCGTTGCTCGCCGTGGCCAGGGCCGCCGCCAGTTCGCCGTAGCACTCGGCGAAGTGGCGGCGCGCACGGCGCCCGTACGCCGGGCCGTCGTCGGCCGAGGCCCACAGGGACGCCGTACGGACCCGGCCGACGTGCTGCGGCAACGGGAGCCAGCCCTCGTCCTCCTGCTGTCGGCTGCGGCTGAGCGCGTAGAGGTCGAACTCGTGCTGTCCGAGCCCGCGTACGAGCCGTTCGCACCAGAGTCCGGCGTCACCGCTCACATACGGATAGCCACCTTCCGTCACCAGTCCGATGCGCACGCGTGCACCCCCGATCTCCTTCGGTCTCTGCCGTGTTGATGGCCGCCGGACGGTGTCGGCGGCGCGCAGCGGGACGAAGGTATGCGGACATGCCGGTGGCGCGACGGACGGTTGTCCATCGCGCCACCAGAAGGGGTGAACGGTCGTGACTTTCCCGTGCGGGTCGCGTTCGGTCGCGCTAGGGGATCACTCGACCACGAAACGTCACTTCACGCGCCTCCCGTCACGCCGTGGCCGGCGGCGCGGAGGACGGTGGCGACCGGTCCGTGCTCGACCGCCCGCCCGTCGCGTATGACCAGCACCTCGTCCACGCTCTCGGCGACGACGCCCACGTCGTGGGTGACGAGCGGCAGGCCCGTCCCGGTCTCCTCGCGCAGCGTGTGCAGCAGCTCGAGGATCTGCGCCTGGACGGTCACGTCGAGCGCGGTGGCCGGCTCGTCGGCGATCAGCAGGTCGGGCGCGCAGGCCGGCGCCATGGCGATCAGAGCGCGCCGGCGCATGCCGCCGCTGAACTCGTGCGCCGTGACCGGAGCGCCGCGCCGCGTTGGGATGCCGACGCGCTCCGGCGCTTCGACGGCACGCGCGCGGCAGGGAGTCGAACGAACCATCCGGCGCATTGTCGACGCGATCCACGCGCCGGTCGTCAACTCCGCGGATAGGGCCAGGCGTTGGGCAGACAGTGGATCCCGTCGTGGTCGAGGAACTTGGTCTGCTGCTGCATGACGGGCGCCAGCTCGCCGTTCTTCTGGCAGGTGACGTGGTTGTGGCCGAGCCGGTGGCCGACCTCGTGGTTGATCAGCATCTGCCGGTAGGCGTACATCGCGTCGCCGTAGGTCTTGGAGCCCTGGGCCCACCGGTAGGCGTTGATCATCACGCGCTCGGTCGCGGCCGAGTCGCAGGAGACGTTGTCCTCGGTGGTGTCCAGCCCGGACTTGGCGCACCAGGTGGCGGTGGTGCCCGGGCTGGCGAGGGTGATCACGAAGTCGGGTTCGCCGGAGGAGATCCGCTCGAAGGTGCGTACGCCGCCGTGGGCCCAGCTGCGGTCGTCGTTGAGGGTCTTCTGCACGGCGTCGGCGAAGAGCGCGCCGTCCAGCCCGAGACCCTGCTCCACGTCGACGCGGTAGGTGTACTTGCGTCCCCTGCCGGGCGCCTTGGCGTAGCCCGGCACCGCCTCGAACTTCCCCGATCCCTTGAGGGCCGGGCTGAGCGGATACCTGGTGTTCATCTTCTGGGCGTACGTCAGCGCCACCGCGCGCGGGGAGGGCGTCGGGCTCGCCTGGCCGTCCGGGCCCGTGGTGCCGCGGACGTCGCCGACGCCGCCCGGGGCCGCCTGGGTCCGGGTGCCCGCGCCGCCGTCGGTGACCTGTCCGGCGACGACGACGGCGAGCACGGTGGTGACGGCCGCGGCGGCGATGCCGGTGAAGGTCCGCCCCTTGGGGACGTTCCTGCCACGGGTGGACGCGTCGGCGGCCGGCGCGGCGCCGTCCGGGGCGCGGTTCCCTCCTTCCGGCCCGGCCGGGACGGCGGGCACGGTGGAGGCGGCGGGGCCGGACGGGGGCTGCCCGGCGTCGCGGGGCCGGGGTACGAAGACGTCGGCGTCCTCGTCGAAGGCGTCGAGGTAGTCCTGCCGGGGGCCGCCGGGGGGCGCCTGCCGCTGCCGGGGAATGGGAAGGCCGGGAGCGGCGGAGGGACCCGCGCCGGCGGCGCCTGGGGTGCCTCGCCGCCCGCGCTTCCCGGTGCCCGCTTCCTCGCCCCGAGGCCCCGGCCGGCCCCAGCCGCCGCCGGCTTCCCGCTGCTCCGGATGCCCGCCGCGAGCCTGCGGGACACCGCGGGCGGGGGTGCCGTCGGCCAGGCGGGGAACACCGTGCGCCGGCGTGCCGTCGTGAAGACGCCGCACTCCCTGGGCGGGTGTGCCGTCGGGAGAACGGGGGACTCCCCGGGCGGGTGTGCCGCCGTCGGGGAAGCGGGGGACACCGCGGGCGGGCGTGCCGCCGTCGGGGAAGCGGGGGACACCGCGGGCGGGCGTGCCGCCGTCGGGGAACCTCGGGACGCCCCGCGCGGGTGTGCCGTCGGGAAGACGGGGGACACCGCGGGCGGGCGTGCCGTCCGGGAGACGGGGGTCGCCCTGGGCGGGCGTGCCCTCGGAGAGGCGCGGTCCCGTGTGGACCGGACCGCCGCCCGGCCGCTGCTGCCCGGGGACCTGGCCGTCGCCGGTCCGCCGCCCCGGCGGCACCGTGCCCTGCCGCGGCCGCCCGGCCGGCGCCTGGCTCTGCCGGGGCATCGCGTCCGGCGCCGGCGTCCCGCCCTGTCGCGGCATCGCGCCCGGCGCGGCGATCGCGCCCGGTCCCGACCGACCGTCCCAGCCGTCCCCGGCCGCGAGGCCGTTCGGGTCGCCCCGGCGGCTTCCGAGTCCTCGCCGCTCCTGTCCCTCCGTGCCCTCGGGGCCGTCCTGGCGGCCCTGGCCGTCCCGCTCTCCGGTCGTCTGCGCGCTGTCGCCCTTGGGGGCGGGTCCGCGGCGGCTGTGGCGTCCCACCTCGACCCTCAGCCCCCCATGCCCATGGTCATGCCGGAAGCCCCCGCATCGGTCCCCGTCCCTCCGGAGCCCGCGGCCCCCTCCCCCGGTGCCGCCGGCTTCCCCGGTTCCCCGGGCCCGCGCCACCGTGTCCGCGCCCCGGTCTCCGTCAGCAGTTCCCGGAACGCGGTCGCCACCGTCTCGGGGTACTCCATCATCGCCACGTGTCCCGCGTCCGGCAGGGTGAGCAGACGGGAGTCGCGGAACGCCCGCGCCGCCCGCCGCGCCATGCGGAAGCCCACGAGCTGGTCCCGGCCGCCGTAGACCAGCAGCGTCGGGGCGAGCACCCGTTCGGCCTGACGCCACAGACCGTGCTGGCCGCCCAGCGTGTACGCGTCCACGATCCCGCGCGCGGAGCGGGCCATCGCGTCCCAGAAGTACGGCAGCTGCAGCCGCCGCTCCATCTCCCGCACCGCGTCGCGGAATCCCTCGGGCGTCACCCGTTCGGGGTCGCCGTAACACAGGGCCATGACCCCGCGGACGCGCTGCTCGGCCGTCCACTGACGGGTGAGCCGGGTGAAGAGGGCGGCCACGCCCGGCAGGGCGAGCAGCCCGGTCGGCACCGCCGAGCGCTGCACGCGCAGCTCGGGCAGCGCGGGCGAGACGAGGGTGAGCGTGCGCACCAGGTCCGGGCGGAGCGCGGCCACGCGCGTGGAGACGGCGCCGCCCAGCGAGTTGCCCACGAGGTGGACCGGTCCGCGGCCGGAGGCGTCGAGGAAGTGGATCACCGCGCGCGCGTGCGCGGTGACCGAATAGTTGCCGTCGTCCGGCGGCGGGGAGTCGCCGAAGCCCGGCAGGTCGACGGCCTCGCCGTCGACGGTGTCCTCCAGCAGGGCCATCAGGGCCGACCAGTTCTGCGAGGAGCCGCCGAGCCCGTGGACGTAGAGCGCGGGCGGGAGGTCCTCGCGGACGGGAGGCCGGGAACGCACCGTCAGGGTGATGCCCGGCAGTTCGACCGAGCGCAGCCGCTCGCCCTCTTCGGCCGCGACGGGTGCCACCCTGGGAAGGACGTTGGCGGGCGGCACGGGAGGCAGCTCGGTCGAAGACATGCGGCAATGTTACGAGACGATCACGCAATGGCTCATGTGTTCGCCGTCACAAATAGGCCCCATGCCGCCCCAAAGGACTCACGTTCGGGCCGTGCACGGCATGGCGTCCGGATCGGGTGTCTCCTACGCTCGTACAGAGGGCACCCGCATCAGCCCCCGTTCGTTCCGGGGACGACCACGAGAAGGGAGCCCAGCATGGCATTCGACCCGACCGAGCCCGACACGTTCGAGGATGAGAACGGCGCCGAGATCGACGTCGAGGCGCCGGAGGGCGACGCCGCAGAGCAGAAGACCGACATCGCGCCGGATCAGGACGACTCGCTGACGGAAGTGGACCCGGACCGCGGGAACGAGGCCGACCTCATCGAGCAGGCACGGGTCGTCTCCCTCGACGAGGACGACTACCGGTGACGTGGTCGCCCGCGAAGCGGACGGCCGCCGGCACGGCGGGCCCGCGCCGGTGACGCACCCACCGGTGACGCGCCCCGCCGACGGCCGGCCCGCCGACGGGGCGCGGGAGCGCCGCCGGGCGACGGCGGAACGGACGCCTGTCGCTGCCCGGCCTGGAACGGTGTGAAACGTTCTGCGCCGGTTTCACCACCGTCCGGTCCGTGAAATTTCGTGCTCGCACCGCGCACAGTACGGTTACCGAAAAGTACGATGGCGGCGCGGCGCACACCGCACAGGGACGACTTTGGGAGGCGGCGTGACAGCCATCGAGCAGACAGAGGCGGCACGCCCGCGAGGCACGCGCCTGCCGCGCCGTGCCCGACGGAACCAGCTGCTGGGCGCCGCCCAGGAGGTCTTCGTGGCGCAGGGCTACCACGCCGCCGCGATGGACGACATCGCCGAGCGCGCCGGCGTCAGCAAGCCGGTGCTCTACCAGCACTTCCCGGGCAAGCTCGACCTCTATCTCGCCCTGCTGGACCAGCACTGCGAGTCCCTCATCCAGTCCGTGCGCAGCGCGCTGGCGTCGACCACCGACAACAAGCAGCGCGTACGGGCCACGATGGACGCCTACTTCGCGTACGTCGAGGACGACGGCGGCGCCTTCCGCCTGGTGTTCGAGTCGGACCTGACGAACGAGCCCGCGGTGCGCGAGCGCGTCGACAAGGTCACCAACGAGTGCGCCGAGGCGATCTGCGACGTCATCGCCGAGGACACCGGCCTCTCGCGCGCGGAGTCGATGCTGCTCGCCTCCGGCCTCGGCGGTCTCGCCCAGGTCGTGGCCCGCTCCTGGCTGCACAGCGACCGCAGCGTGCCCCGGGACCAGGCGGTGCAGCTGCTGACGTCGCTGGCGTGGCGCGGCATCGCGGGCTTCCCGATGCACGGCAGCGACCAGCAGCACTGAGCGACGCCGCCCGTCCCGCGGCCGGTCCGTGCGTTTGTTCCCGCGCCCTGTTCGCTCCTGGCGTGCTTCGGCGGAGCGTGTTCGTCCCCTCACCGGGCTAATGTGTGCTGGGTACGGCGCGGAAGGTCGCGCACTTCACTGACCGTCGGAGGGACATAGCCGTGGAGGTCAAGATCGGCGTGCAGCACGCGCCCCGCGAGATCGTTCTGGAGAGCGGTCAGAGCGCCGAGGAGGTCGAGCGGGCGGTGGCCGAGGCGCTGGCCGGCAAGTCGCAGCTGCTGACCCTCGTGGACGAGCACGGCCGCAAGGTGCTGGTCCCGGCCGAGCGTCTCGCGTACGTCGAGCTGGGCGAGCCGGCCCCGCGCAAGGTGGGCTTCGGCGCGCTGTAGGACGCGAAGGCGACAGCGACACGAGGAGGGCCCGGCGGAAACCGCCGGGCCCTCCTCGTGTCTTCGCTCCCCGAATCCTCCTCGGTTTCCGTCCTCGGCGGGCCGTCTCCGCTCCCGGCCCCGCCTGGGCCGCCAGGCACATGGGCGACGCACGAACAGCCCATGGGGGAGGGTTGGGTTCCGCAGGTCAGGGGTATGACCGGAACGACCGTCAGCACCGGCCGACCATGTGGGAGGGAACCGTGTTGTTCTTCGAGGCGTTCGGCTCCGCCGTGCTCGGTCTGGTGTTCGGCATGGCGCTGTTGCGCCGCCTGTCCCACCGGCTGCCGTCCCGGCGGCTGGTGCTGTCGACCGGCGTCGCGGGCGCCCTCTTCGGCGACTTCGTCACCCACAGCGCGCTGGGTTCCGGGCCCCTCCTGCCGAGCCTGCTCGGCGCGGTGGTCGTCTCGACCGCCTCGCTGTCCCTGCTGGTGCGCCCCGCGGGAAGAATGCGCCGGCGGTCGGCGCCGGCCTGATCCGCCGCCGCCGGCGGCGCACCCGCTGACAGCGCGCCTTCGACGGCGACGGAACAGGCCTCCGGCTCACGTCAGGCGGCCAGGCCCAGCGCGGCCATGCGCTTGGTGTGCGCCTCGGTGATGCGGGAGAACATCCTGCCGACCTCGGCCAGGTCGAAGCCGTCGGCGACTCCGCCGACGAGCATCGTGGACAGCGCGTCCCGGTCGGCCACGACCCGCTGGGACTGCGACAGCGCCTCGCCCATCAGACGCCGCGCCCACAGGGCGAGCCGGCCGCCCACCCGCGGATCCGCGTCGATCGCCGCGCGCACCTTCTCCACCGCGAAACCGGCGTGACCGGTGTCGTCGAGGACGGCCAGGACCAGCTCACGGGTGTCGGTGTCCAGACGGGCGGCGACCTCACGGTAGAAGTCGCTGGCGATCGAGTCGCCGACGTACGCCTTGACGAGCCCCTCCAGCCAGTCCGAGGGCGCGGTCTGCTTGTGGAAGCCGTCGAGCGCGGCCACGAACGGGTCCATCGCCGCCGTCGGCTCCGCACCGATCTCGGTGAGCCGGTCGCGCAGCCGCTCGAAGTGGTGGAACTCCGCCGACGCCATCTTCGCCAGTTCGGCCTTGTCCGCGAGGGTGGGCGCCAGCTTGGCGTCCTCGGCGAGCCGCTCGAACGCGGCCAGCTCGCCGTACGCGAGGGCGCCGAGCAGGTCCACGACCGCGGCGCGGTACTGCGGGTCGGCGGCGGCCGTCGCCCAGTCCTGGGCGGCGATCCCGGTGCGTGCGGCGGGGGTGTCGGAGACGTGGTCGGACTTGTCAGAGCTCGTCATGAAGCGCACAATAGCCCGCTCACCGCACCCCGTAAGGACCTGGTCAGCGAGTGTGACGACGACTACGTGACCAAACCGGCCATCGCGTGTGCGGCAATCCGGGGTATGGTGGTAATGCGCCCGCCGAGTACGCCGATGCATTCGGACGTATGCCGACAGGGCGCACGCATGAGGATGCCCGGTCGGTGGCCCGATCGGCTCCGACCCGACAGCCCTCCCTGACCGTACGGCACTGCGCGTACGGGGATCGGAGGGACACCCTCAGCGGTACGAGCGCTAGAGCGTCGGCTGTGGTCCTGTGCCATCGAGTCGCCCCCCGAGGCGACCGACGTCCCCGGCACGGTCAGACGACACGACCCCCGCGCTCGCCTCGCGCCGCACACACACAGAAGAGGCAGCACCCTGACTACCACGTTCCGAGAACTCGGCATCCTTCCCGAGACCGCCGAGGCGCTGGAAGCCGTCGGCATCACCACCCCCTTCCCCATCCAGGAGATGACGCTGCCCGTGGCCCTCACGGGCACGGACGTCATCGGCCAGGCCAAGACCGGCACCGGCAAGACGCTCGGCTTCGGCCTTCCGCTCCTGGAGCGCGTGACCGTCCCCGCCGACGTCGAGGCCGGCCGCGCCCGGCCCGAGGCCCTCACCGACGCCCCCCAGGCACTCGTCGTCGTCCCCACGCGCGAGCTGTGCACGCAGGTCACCAACGACCTGCTGACCGCCGGCAAGGTGCGCAACGTGCGGGTCGTCGCGATCTACGGCGGCCGGGCCTACGAGCCCCAGGTCGAGGCCCTGAAGAACGGCGTCGACGTCGTCGTCGGCACCCCGGGCCGTCTGCTCGACCTGGCCGGCCAGAAGAAGCTGAACCTGAAGCACGTCAAGGCGCTCGTCCTGGACGAGGCCGACGAGATGCTCGACCTGGGCTTCCTGCCCGACGTCGAGAAGATCATCGACATGCTGCCGGTGAAGCGGCAGACCATGCTGTTCTCGGCCACCATGCCGGGCGCCGTGATCGGTCTGGCCCGCCGCTACATGTCGCAGCCCACGCACATCCGCGCCACCGCGCCGGACGACGAGGGCGCGACGGTGGCCAACACCACGCAGTTCATCTACCGCGCGCACAACATGGACAAGCCCGAGATGGTCGCGCGCATCCTGCAGGCCGAGGGCCGCGGGCTGGCGATGATCTTCTGCCGCACCAAGCGCACGGCGGCCGACCTCGCCGACCAGCTCAAGCAGCGCGGTTTCGCCTCCGGCGCGGTCCACGGCGACCTCGGCCAGGGCGCCCGCGAGCAGGCGCTGCGCGCCTTCCGCAACGGCAAGGTCGACGTGCTCGTCTGCACCGACGTCGCCGCCCGCGGCATCGACGTCGAGGGCGTCACGCACGTCATCAACTACCAGTCGCCCGAAGAGGAGAAGACGTACCTGCACCGCATCGGCCGTACCGGCCGCGCGGGCGCCAAGGGCACGGCGATCACCCTCGTCGACTGGGACGACATCCCGCGCTGGCAGCTGATCAACAAGGCGCTGCAGCTGGGCTTCAACGACCCGCCGGAGACGTACTCCACCTCCCCGCACCTGTTCTCCGACCTGGGCATCCCCCAGGGCACGAAGGGCATCCTGCCGCGCTCGGAGCGCACCCGCGCCGGTCTGGACGCGGAGGTGCTGGAGGACCTCGGCGAGACCGGTGGCCGCGGTGGCCGCGGCGGTCGTGGCGGCCGGGACGAGGCACGTCCCGCCGAACGCGAGCGCGAGCGCTCGGCGCGCACCCCGCGCCGTCGCCGCCGCACCCGTGGCGGCGCCCTGGTGGACTCCGCCGCGGCGGAGTCGACCACCGCGGGCACGCCCGCCGAGGCCGAGGCCGCCGAGGAGGCCACGGCCACCCGCACCCCGCGCCGTCGTCGGCGCACGCGCGGCGGCGCCCCGGGCCAGCCGACGGCCGCCGCGACGGCGACGACGGCGAGCGAGCCGGCCGTCGAGACCGTGGCGCAGGCCGCGGTGACGGCGGAGAGCGCGGCGCCGGCCGCGTCCGTGACCGCCACGGCTCCGGCCGTCGACGCGGCCGAGGCCCCGGCGAAGGCGCGCCGCCGCAGGACCCGCAGGTCCGCGGAGGAGACGGCGACGACGGGCGACGTCCAGGCCGCGGCCGAGGCGGCGACCGTCACGCCCGAGGCGCAGGAGACCGCGCCGGCCCCGCGCCGCACCCGCAAGAAGGCGGCCCCGGCCGCCGAAGCGACGGTCGACACGGCCGAAGGCGCTGCCGCCGAGCCGGAGACCAAGCCGCGCCGCACCCGGAAGGCCGCCGCGGCCCCCGAGACGGCGGTGGACGCCGCCGAGGGCGCCGTCGCCGAGCCGGAGGCCAAGCCGCGTCGCCGTACCCGCAAGGCCGTCGAGGCCGCGCCGGCGGCCACCGCCGTGGTGGAGTCGGCGGACACGGCGGAGGCCACCGAGGCGAAGCCGAAGCGCACCCGCAAGACCG
>NZ_JBISAL010000011.1:81035-176622 GCF_044391765.1 Streptomyces sp. NPDC018610 | reverse complement strand
GACCGCGGCCGCCCCGGCCGAGGCCCCCGCCACGGTCGAGGAAGCGGAGGCCAAGCCCAAGCGCACCCGCAAGAAGGCCGCCCCCGCCGCCGACACCGCCGAAGCCACCGAGGCCAAGCCGCGCCGCACGCGCAAGACGGCCGCCGCCGTGGAGACCGCGGAGGACGCCGAGGCGAAGCCGAAGCGCGTGCGGAAGACCGCCGCCGCGGTGGAGTCGGCCGACACGGCGGAGGCCACCGAGGCGAAGCCGAAGCGCACCCGCAAGACCGCGGCCGCCCCGGCCGAGGCCCCCGCCACGGTCGAGGAAGCGGAGGCCAAGCCCAAGCGCACCCGCAAGAAGGCCGCCCCCGCCGCCGACACCACGGCCGACACCGCCGAAGCCACCGAGGCCAAGCCGCGCCGCACGCGCAAGACGGCCGCCGCCGCGCCCGAGGCGGGAGCGGAGGCCGCCGAGGCCGCGCCGCGCCGGCGTACGCGCAAGGCGGTCGCCGAGGCCGTCACCGCGGAAATCCCGGCGCAGGCCACCGGTGAAGCGGAGGTCAAGCCGCGCCGGCGCACCCGCAAGGCCGCCGAAGCCGTCGAGACGGCGGAGGCGACCGGCGAGGCGAAGCCCGCCGTCCGGCGCACCCGCAAGGCCGCCTCGGTGGAGGCCGCGGAGGCCTGATCCGGCGGCCCGCGGATCCCCCGATCCACGCGAGCGGCGCCCCAGCACGACCCGACGGCCCGGCCCACCCCGCGTGGGACCGGGCCGTCGGCCTGCCCGGCCCACCGGGCGTGCGACCGGCCGCCGGTTCCCGCCGTCCCGGACCCCGGCCGGGGCCGAGGGCGGCTGCGCGACCGGTAGCCTCGGCGCATGAGCAGGCCTCCGACCTTCGTCCCGCCGGCCGGTGCCCGGGCCTACCGGCTGCGCACCGCCCGTGGTGAGTTCGCCGTCGTCGACGCGCCCGTGCCGGCCGGTGTGGAGCCGAGGGGCACCGCGCTGCTGCTGCCCGGGTTCACCGGCAGCAAGGAGGACTTCAACCCGCTGCACGAGCCGCTGGCCGCGCGCGGGTACCGGACCGTGGCCGTGGACGGGCGCGGCCAGTTCGAGTCGGCCGGGCCCGCGGAGGACGCCTCGGCGTACGCGCGCGAGGAGCTCGCGCGGGACGTCCTCGCCCAGGCCGAGGCGCTCGGCACGCCCCTGCACCTGCTCGGGCACTCGCTCGGCGGGCAGATCGCCCGGGCGGCCGTGCTGCGGGACCGCTCCCCGTTCCGCTCGCTCACCCTCATGTCCTCCGGACCGGCCCAGATCGCCGTCCCGCAGCAGCAGCGCGTGAAGCTGCTGCGCGACGCGCTCGGCGTGATGACGATGGCCGAGGTGTGGGAGGCCATGCAGGCGATGGAGGCGCCCGAGGAGACCGACGCCGGTCTGGACGCCGGGCTCGACGACCGGGCGGACCTGAGGCGCCGCTGGCTCGGCAACAGTCCCGCCCAACTCATCGCCACCGGCCTCCAGTTGTGCACGGAGCCGGACCGCGTCGCGGAACTGGCGGCGCTGGCGCTGCCGTTCCACGTGGTGTCGGGCGCACGGGACGACACCTGGCCGGTCCCGCTCCTGGACGACATGGCCGTACGGCTCGGCGCCCGGCGCACCGTGATCGAGGGCGCCGAGCACTCCCCCAACTGCGACCGCCCGCTCCCCACCGCCCGCGCCCTCGCCGACTTCTGGGACGGCTGCTGACCCCGTCGGGCGCCGTCGGCACCGGCCGCACCTTGCCACGGACCGCCGGTGCTCCGCCCCGGGCCGCTGGTACGGCGCCGGCGGACCGCCGATGCCGAACCCGCGACCGCTAGTACTGCGCCTGAAGGTGGTCCCAGAAGCCGTCGCGCAGGGCGCGCCGCAGGTCGGCCTGGCCGCGCAGCGAGTACCGCAGCAGGCCCTCGGCCTCCACCAGGAGGTCCTGGTCGACCGAGCCGGGCAGGTAGGGGTGGCCGGGAAGGAGTTCGACGAGGGTGTCGCGGCCTCGTTCCGCGAGCCATTTCGCGGCGATCTGAGCGCCGACGAAGCGGACGTCCTCACGGGTCGGCCGGGCCGTGCCCGTCGGGTCGTAGGTGACGGCCGTGCGCCGGGAGACATAGGGCTTGAAGAAGTCGAGGTCGAGGGTGCGCTGGCTGTCGACCTCCCACAGCAGCGGCTCGGCCTGGTTACGGCCCTCAGGGGCCTCGATACCCCACAGGTGGACCCGGGCGCCGTAGCCCTGGGCGGCCTCCACGGCCGACACCAGGTCCTCGTCGCCGCCGAGCAGCGCGGCGTCGCTGATCGCACGGTGCCGGGCCAGGGACTCCAGGTCCGAGCGGATGAGGGAGTCGACGCCCTTCTGCTGGTTGTTGGCGTTGAGGTTGCCGAGGCGGACCTTGACGTCGGGCAGCTCGGCGATGGACTGCTGCTCGGCGGTGTGGATGCGCCGCCGGGCGCCGTCGTACCAGTACACGCGCAGTAGCCGGCTGTCGGCGAAGACCGTGCGGGCGCGGTCGATGAGCGCGTCGATCAGGCCCTCGGCGTCCAGGTCGAAGGCACGCCGGTCCTCGGTCCCGGCCACCAGCCGGCCCGCGGCGGCGTAGAGGTACCCGGCGTCGACGAAGATCGCGTGGGTCGAGGGGGTCTTGGCCACCTCGGCGAGCATGCGTTCCAGCAGCTCATTGGTGCGGTCGATGCGGGCGGCCAGTGCCGCGGGGTCCTGGTTCATGGCCTCGTTCATCCCTTCCATTGTCCCGGTGGTCACACTGCGAACACAACCGGTCCCGGTCGGTCGACGGAGGCCGCACTACTGGTCGGTAATTAGACGTTCGAAAATTTTCTTTAGCGTAGGGAATGTTCGTAACACGCGGCCCGTTGTATAGGTACGGAACACGGGCACCGTGCGCCTCCATCACCAAGTAATTCTCCGCAGGAGGATGACCAGACGAAGGGAGAAGCCCCATGCGCTTCGAGATCATGCGACTCGACGAGGTCGACGGCACCACCGTGGACACCACCGTCGTGGACGCCGCCTCCGTCAACAGGATCGTTCAGCAGGCCGCCGCGATCGGCCAGCGACTCTGGATCCGCCCGGCCGACACCCCGGCCTCATAGCGGGTCCGCTTCTTGACGCTTCGAAGCCCCCGTACGGCGGTCGCCGTGCGGGGGCTTCGTGCGGGGCGGGCGCCTTCCCGGGCGCCGGACGGGGCTCAGCCCCGGACGACCTGGGTGACGCCGTTGATGATCTGCTGGACGGCGATCGCGGAGAGCATCATGCCCGCCAGCCGTGTCACCAGGACCACGCCGCCGTCCTTGATCACCCGGATGATCAGCAGCGAGTAGCGCATCACCAGCCACAGCACGACGTGGATGGCGAGGATCGCCGACCACACCGAGATCTGGGTGGTGACGCTGTCGGCCTTCTGCACGGCCAGGATCACGGACACGATCGCGCCGGGGCCCGCGAGCAGCGGCATGCCCAGCGGGACCAGCGCGACGTTGACGTCCTTGGTCGCCTTGGGCTCGTCGGTCTTGCCGGTGAGCAGGTCGAGCGCGATCAGCAGCAGGAGCAGCCCGCCGGCGATCATCAGCGCGGGCACGGACACGTGCAGGTAGTCGAGGATCTGGTGGCCGAGCACGCCGAACACGGCGATGACACCGCCGGCCACGCA
Source organism: Streptomyces sp. NPDC018610 (assembly GCF_044391765.1). Taxonomy (NCBI): domain Bacteria; kingdom Bacillati; phylum Actinomycetota; class Actinomycetes; order Kitasatosporales; family Streptomycetaceae; genus Streptomyces; species Streptomyces sp. NPDC018610. The sequence goes on along the minus strand of NZ_JBISAL010000011.1, from coordinate 172,953 downwards.
GACGGCCTGGAAGGCCATCCGCTTCTGCACCTTGCCGGGGCGTCCGGCGGTCAGCGCGAGGAAGATCGGGGTGATCCCGGGGGGATCCATGATGACGAACAGGGTGACGAAGAGGGAGCCGAAGACGGCAGCGTCGAACATGGGTGTGGAGCAGCCTTGCGAAAGCAGCACGGGGACATGCCCGTACCGGGAGTGGGTGGGTGGCGCGGGGCGGAGGGTCAGGCCCCGCCGGCCCCCGGGACGGGGAACGCGCCGGTCGAGCGTCGCGTGATCTCCCCGTACACCTCGGGGTCGGTGGTGAACTCGCCGAGGGCGACGGTCTTCCGGCTGCCGTGGTAGTCGCTGGAGCCGGTGGTCAGCAGACCCAGTTCCTTCGCCAGGCCGCGCAGCCGCGCCCGGGTGTCGGGGTCGTGGTCCATGTGGTCGACCTCGATGCCGTCGAGTCCGGCGGCGGCCAGGTCGGCGATCCGGGACTCGGGGACCGTGCGGCCGCGCTTGGCGGCGGCCGGATGGGCGAAGACGCAGACTCCGCCGGCGCCCTTGACCAGCCGGATCGCCTCGAACGGGTCCGTCTCGTGCTTCGCCACGTAGGCCCGGCCGCCGTCGGCCAGCCACTGTCCGGTGAAGGCGTCGCTCACGGTGGGGACGACGCCGAGTTCCACGAGCGCGGAGGCGACGTGCGGGCGGCCGACCGAGCCGTCGCCCGCGATCCGCGCGACCTGTTCCCAGGTGACGGGGACGCCCAGGGCGTTCAGCTTGGCGATCATGCCCTTGGCGCGCGGCACCCGGTCGTCCCTGACCAGCTCCCGCTCGGCGAGCAGGGCGGGCTCCTCGGGGTCGAAGAGGTAGGCCAGCATGTGCATGCTGATGCCGTCGACACGGCAGGACAGCTCGGCGCCGGTCACGAGGGTGAGCCCCTCGGGCAGGGCGGCGACGGCCTCGGCGTGCCCCCGGGTGGTGTCGTGGTCGGTGAGCGCCACGACGTCCAGACCGGCAGCGGCGGCATGGCGCACCAGCTCGGCCGGGGTGTCCGTACCGTCGGACGCGGTGGAGTGGGTGTGCAGGTCGATGCGCACGACACGGACTCCAGGCGGTGACGGGACGAAAGGGGACACCCAAAGGATAACGGCAGCCCGGGGATGTCCTGTCACACCCGCGACCGCCGAACGCCCCCTACAGGCCACGGGGCCATGGGGACCCCGGGAGCCCTACGGCCGCAGCAGCCGGGGGGAGAGCGCGCCGCAGGGGACGAGGTCGACCTCGGCGCCCGCGTCCCGCAGGTCGGCGAGGACCAGTTCGTCGTACATCAGCAGTCCCGACTGCTCCGGCCAGACCACCGCCCACAGCCACAGCCCGCGTGCCTCGCCCGCGAAGACGGCACGGTCGACGGGGGCGCCGGAGACGTGCCACAGCGGGGTCGGCCGGCCGCCGGCGAGGACCTTGGCGTCCGGCGGCTTCTCGACGTTCAGACACGGTCCGGGGTCCGGGCCGTCGATGCCGGCGTAGCGCGCGCCGAGCCCGACGCCGAGTTCCTCGGCGACCAGGATCAGCTCGCCCATGCCGCCGAGCGGGCCGGGTCCCGAGCAGGCCACGGCGGTGGCGCGACCGCCGCTGCGGTCGTCGCCCGCGCTGGCCACGCCCGTGAAGAGCCAGCCGACCGGCAGCGGCCACGGCATCCACACCGGCACCTGGGTGCGGTGCACGACGACGCCGAGGGCCTCGACGCTGGGCGGTATCACGGGCTGGACCGGATGCACCGTCCCGTGGACATCGCACTGCCAGGAGTCGTTGAAGAGTCCGGGAGCCCTGACCCGGCCACCGCACTTCGGGCAACTGGGTTCGCCCCTCATAGGGCCCCACGGTCCTACCCCGGCCGCGCCACGTCAAGGACGATCACCCGTCCGGAGGGCACCCCCCACCAGGGGGAACTAGATGCATATTGCATTAATTAGCTGACCTAACTTACTATGTGCATACACCAACTATCTGCTCACCGAGATCTCACTGGGACCCGTCCCGGGATTGGAGGAAGGCATGGCCGCGGACCCCTTCGACGCGGGAGCCGGCAGCCTCCTGCGCCAGCCGAAGGCAGTCTGGGCGACGGCCGGCGCGTCCGTCGTCGCCTTCATGGGCATCGGACTCGTCGACCCGATCCTGCCCTCCATCGCCAAGGGCCTGGACGCCACTCCCAGCCAGGTCTCCCTGCTGTTCACCTCCTACTTCCTGATCACCGCCGTCGCGATGCTGGTGACCGGCTTCGTCTCCAGCCGCATCGGCGGCAAGAAGACGCTGCTGCTCGGCCTCGCCTTCGTCGTGGTCTTCGCCGCACTGGCCGGCACCTCCGGCTCGGTCGGCCAGCTGGTCGGCTTCCGGGCCGGCTGGGGACTGGGCAACGCGCTCTTCGTCTCCACCGCGCTCGCGGTCATCGTCGGCGCGGCGGCCGGCGGCAGCGCGGCGGCGATCCTGCTCTACGAGTCGGCGCTCGGCCTCGGCATGGCGTGCGGCCCGCTGCTGGGCGCGCTGCTCGGCGACGCCAGCTGGCGCTACCCGTTCTTCGGCACCGCGTTCCTGATGGCCGTCGGCTTCCTGTGCATCACGGTGTTCCTGAAGGAGCAGCCGAAGCCGGCCCGCAGGACCTCGCTGCTGGACCCGGTCAGGGCCCTCGGCCACGGCGGTCTGGCCTCCGCCGCCGTCTCGGCGTTCTTCTACAACTACACGTTCTTCACCGTGCTGGCCTTCACGCCGTTCGTGCTGAACATGACGCCGTACAAGTCGGGCGCGGTGTTCTTCGCCTGGGGCGTGCTGCTCGCCGTCTTCTCGGTGATCGTCGCCCCGCGGATGCAGAAGCGGTTCGGGTCGCTGAAGGTGCTCGGCGGGTCGCTGGTGCTGCTCGCCGCCGACGTCGTCGTGCTGGGGTACGGCGACCACACCACCGCGATCGTGTGCACGATCCTGTCCGGCGCGTTCATCGGCGTGAACAACACCGTCTACACCGAGCTGGCCCTCGGTGTCTCCGACGCCCCGCGCCCGGTGGCGAGTGCGGGCTACAACTTCGTGCGCTGGTTCGCGGCCGCCGCCGCGCCCTACCTCGCGCCGAAGATCGAGGAGTGGAGCGACATCCACGTCCCGTTCGTGGTCGCCGGCGCGAGCGCGGTGGCGGGAGCGCTGGTGGTGCTCGTGCGGCGGCGGGCGCTCACGCACGAGGCCGCGGAGCAGCAGCCGCGGCACGCCACCGAGGACGGGGTCGCCGTCTTCACCAAGTGAGGACGAGGGGCCGCGCCGCGGGCTTCGTCATCCCAGGGGAACGGAGTTGCGCACGGGGTCCCTCAGGTCCGTGCCGTTGTCCAGCCAGCGCTCCTGGAGGGCCTGCGCGCCGTGCACCCGCTTCCAGGCGGCCTCGTTCGGCGTCATCGGCAGCAGCGGAAGGAACCGTACGGGCTCCAGCGGCTCGTCGAGCTCCAGGTCCTCGACCAGGCCGCCCGGCTCGGCCACCAGGACCGAGGTGAAGGGCGCGCCGGGCCACAGCGCGTCGCCCACGTCGAGCGAGGCCCCTGGAGCCACCACCAGGCCCTCGACCTGCGGGGAGGCGCCGAGCACGGCGAGCGGGCGGAGCACCTTGTCGGTGTCGGCGAGGCCGGCCCGCACGGACAGGACCAGCTCGGCGCGCGGCCCCTTCAGCGGGTCGGCGACCACGGCCGTGGGGTCCGTCATCGGGTGGGCGGACATGCCGAGGGTGGCGTAGCGGACGATGGCGCCCTCCGCGTCCGTGTCCCGGAAGCGCAGCACCTCGATGCGGTCGGTGCCGAGGAAGGTGACCGCCGCGCGCGCGTCCGGTTCGCCCAGCGCCGTACGCAGCCGGGCCTCGACCAGAGGAAGAACATCTGCCATGCGGCGAGCATAGAACTCGTCAGTACGCGGCAAAGCGGCACCTTGACACGTCGGCTGACTGATAGTCTTACCCGGCGGTTCGGGGCAGCACGCAGAAGCGTCGCGTATCGAGTCCCGACGCCGTTGAAACTCCCCTGACGGGGCACCCTTCAAACAGGGTATGGATCGTCCCTCACGAGGGACCGGCCGGAGGAGGTGGGGCTGTCATGGATCGAAGTCGACCGTGCAGTAGCACCCGCTCTTCCCGCCGCTGATGTAGCTGTTCTGGCTCCGGCCGACCCGCCGCCTCTCGCGTTCGTGCCCTCGTGCGCGTCATACGGAAGAGCACTTCGTCTCGTCCGCCGGATCACCGGATCCGGCTGATCCGTCTGGTTCGTCTGATCCGAGTCAGTGACGAAGCCCGCCACCACGACGGTGCGGTGCTCCCCGCTTTGTGGACGTGCGAAACATCCTTCTTCCGCCCGACAGCGGAAGACCCTTGGCAGGACGTCCTCATTCCGGGCAGTTCCGACCGCCGCCCGGCGCCTCTTCGTCGCTCCTCACGAAGGAGCCCCGCCATGTCGATGATCCGTGACCTGCGCGCCGTCGTCCGCCCGTCCCGCCCGGCCCCGCGCAAGGACAACGGCGGCACCTACGACACCACGCGCGACCCGGCGACGCCCTCCGCCGTCGTCGACTGCGCCGTCTACCGCGACGGCGCGCGCCTGCAGACGCCGGCGCCGCTCACCCCGCAGGAGGCGGTGCGCATGGTGCGGCGCGACGGGGGCTTCGTCTGGATCGGGCTGCACGAGCCGACGGAGTCGGAATTCGCCGGCATCGCCGCCGAGTTCGGGCTGCACCCGCTGGCCGTGGAGGACGCCGTCCAGGCCCACCAGCGGCCCAAGCTGGAGCGCTACGACGACACCCTCTTCACGGTCTTCAAGACCATCCACTACGTCGACCACGACCGGCTCACCGCCACCAGCGAGGTGGTCGAGACCGGCGAGGTGATGTGCTTCACCGGGCGGGACTTCTTCATCACCGTCCGGCACGGCGGCCAGGGCTCCCTGCGCACCCTGCGGCACCGGCTCCAGGACGACCCGGAGCTGCTGGCCAAGGGCCCCTCGGCGGTGCTGCACACCATCGCCGACCATGTCGTCGACGGCTACATCGCGGTCGCCCACGCCCTCCAGGACGACGTCGACGACGTCGAGACCGAGGTCTTCTCGCCGGGCCGGGGCGGCACCGCGCGCGGCACCGACGCCGGGCGGATCTACCAGCTCAAGCGCGAGGTCATGGAGTTCAAGCGGGCGGTGTCGCCGCTGCTGCGGCCCATGCAGCTGCTGAGCGAGCGGCCGATGCGGCTGATCGACCCGGACATCCAGAAGTACTTCCGGGACGTGGCCGACCACCTCGCCCGCGTGCAGGAGCAGGTCATCGGTTTCGACGAACTGCTCAACTCAATCCTCCAGGCCAACCTCGCCCAGGCGTCCGTGGCGCAGAACGAGGACATGCGGAAGATCACCGCCTGGGCCGCGATCATCGCCGTGCCGACGATGGTGTGCGGGGTGTACGGCATGAACTTCAAGTACATGCCCGAGCTGCACTGGAAGTACGGTTACCCGGTGATCATGAGCGTCACGGTCGCGATCTGCCTCGGCATCCACCGCACGCTCAAGCGCAACGGCTGGCTGTGAGCGGGCCCCGGACCGCCCCGCCGCGCCTGGTTACCCTGCTGCCATGACAAGCGCGCTGATCGACCGGGCCCTCATCGAGGAGGCCACGAAGAAGTCCGGCCTCATCTGGGTCGAGGGCCCCGGCACGCCCGCCCGTCCCCTGTGGCACGTCTGGCACGACGGCGCGGCCTGCCTGGTCGGCGACGGGCCGGGCGAGCAGCCGCTGCCGGGGCTGGCCGACGGGGCCGTGGCCGAGGTGACGGTGCGCAGCAAGGACAAGGGCGGCCGGCTGGTCACCTGGCCGGCGAGGGTCGCCGAGCTCGCGCCGGAGACCGAGGCGTGGCGGGAGACGGTGGCCGAGCTGAAGGGCAAGCGGCTCAACGCCCCCGACGGCGAGGCCATGACCGAGCGGTGGGCCCGTCAGTGCCGGGTGCTGCGCCTGGAACCGGCGGGGACGTCGCTGCCGTTGCCGGACGGCTCCCTGGCGAAGGCGCCGCTCCCCTCCCCGGCGACGACCCGCCGCCCGGCCCCGGCGGGACTGCCCCGCCTGCTGCTGAAGAAGCGCCGCCGCGCCTGACGCCGTACGGCGCTCTCGGACGCGAGGCCGCCGCGCGCCGGGCTCCGGGGTGCCGCCGTACGGCGTGCCCCCGCCCCGGCTCCGGGGCGAGGCGAGGCGGGGCGGGGCCGGGCCGGGCCGGGCCGCCGGGGAGACCGGACCGGGCTCGGGGAGCTCCGCCGCGAAGCGGCCCCCGGCTCAGGACGTCGGCAGTTGTCTGCCGTAGTCGACCGTCTGGTCCGTGGCCGGCTGGGTCAGGGGGAAGTCCTTGCCCCACTCCGAGAAGCTGAGCGTCCCGGCGCCGCCCGCGCGCTCCAGGCGCAACGGGTAGGGGCTGCCCTCCAGGGAGACGTCCAGGGTGCCGCCGGTGCCGTCGCCGCCGGTGAGGCGGATGGTGCGGACGCCGGACTGCTCGTGGTGGCCGTCCGTGGCGAGCGTGCCGTGCAGGGTCAGCAGGCCGTCGAGGAGCACCTTCTTGTCCGTGAACCCGCTGAACCGCTTGTAGGCGGGGTCGCCCTGCGGCACCTTCACGTACTTGCCGTCGAGCTTGCCGGCCGCCCCGCCGTCGCCCTTCCCGTCGCCGTCGGCGCGGTCCCAGAACCCGGCGTCGGCCTTCAGGTAGAGCTGTTCGCCGACCCGCAGCAGCCCGAAGGTCACGCCCTGGGAGGTGACCGAGCCGGTGCCGCCGTCGGACTTCAGCCGCATGTCGAGCCGGTACGTACGCCCGTTGCTCACCACGTTCCCGGCCAGGTGCACGGCGTCGGCCGAGTCCGCGGCCGCCCGGGTCCTGCTCTGGATGCGCTCGGCCGGCAGCTTGCCGACCCCGTTGGTGCCCGCGTCCGGGTCTTCGCCGGAGCATCCCGTCAGCCCGGCCCCGGCGACGACGGCCACGGCGCACAGCGCGCCCCTCAGCACGGCCCGGCGGATACGGCCCTGGGGATGCGCAGTCACAGGTGACGCTGCCTTTCTGACGCGAGCGGCGGGTGCGGGACGGGGCGAGGGGTGCGACAGGTGCGACGGGTGGCGCCCGAAGCGGCGTACGGCAGCGTACCGGGGCCGCGGCGGGCCGGCGGAGCCAGTCCGTCCGGACCGCTCACCAGGGCGTATCCGAACGGGACGGGCTAGCCTGAAGCCGACCTGAGCGGGCAGGGGAAAGGACGACGCCGAAGAGCATCACCACACCCACGCGATGCCTCACGCATCACGGAGCACGCAAAGGAGGCGCGTCCATGGCAGCCGGCGCCCCCCGGATCTTCGTCTCGCACCTCGCCGGTGTCGCCGTCTTCGATCCGAGCGGCGACCATGTGGGGCGCGTGCGCGATCTGGTCGTCATGCTGCGTGTCGGGCGCAAGCCGCCCCGGCTGCTCGGGCTGGTCGTCGAACTGCCCACCCGGCGCCGCATCTTCCTGGCCATGACCCGGGTGACGAGCATCGAGTCCGGCCAGGTCATCTCCACCGGCGTGCTCAACGTCCGGCGCTTCGAGCAGCGGCCCACCGAGCGGCTTGTCTTCGGCGAGCTGATGGACCGGCGGGTGACACTCGTGGAGACCGGCGAGGAGGTCACCGTCCTGGACCTGTCCGTGCAGCAACTGCCCGCGCGCCGCGACTGGGAGGTCGACCGGGTCTTCGTCCGCAAGGGCCGCAGGGGCGGGGCGTTCCGGCGCAACAAGGGAGAGACGCTGACCGTGGAGTGGTCCGCGGTGAGCGGGTTCTCGCTGGAGGAGCACGGGCAGGGGGCGGAGAACCTGCTCGCCACCTTCGAGCAGCTGCGCCCGGCCGACCTCGCCAACATGCTGCACCACCTCTCCCCCAAGCGGCGCGCCGAGGTGGCCGCCGCCCTGGACGACGACCGGCTCGCCGACGTCCTGGAGGAGCTCCCGGAGGACGACCAGATCGAGATCCTCGGCAAGCTGAAGGGGGAGCGCGCGGCCGACGTGCTGGAGGCGATGGACCCGGACGACGCGGCGGACCTGCTCGCCGAGCTGCCCGTGGAGGAGCAGGAGCGGCTGCTGAGCCTGATGCAGCCCGCCGACGCGGCCGACATGCGCCGGCTGATGTCGTACGAGGAGCACACGGCGGGCGGTCTGATGACGACGGAGCCGATCGTGCTGCGCCCGGACGCGACCGTCGCCGACGCGCTGGCCCGGGTCCGCAACCGCGACCTGTCGCCCGCGCTCGCCGCCCAGGTCTACGTCTGCCGGCCGCCCGACGAGACCCCGACCGGCAAGTACCTGGGCACGGTGCACTTCCAGCGGCTGCTGCGCGACCCGCCCTACAGCCTGGTCGGCTCGCTGCTGGACGACGACCTCCAGCCGCTCGCGCCGGACGCCGCGCTGCCGGTGGTCGCCGGGTTCTTCGCGGCCTACGACATGGTGGCGGCGCCCGTCGTGGACGAGTCGGGCTCACTGCTGGGCGCGGTCACCGTGGACGACGTTCTGGACCACATGCTGCCGGACGACTGGCGGGAGACGGAGTTCCACCTGGACGAGGAGGCGGCCGGCCATGGCGGCTGAGCGCGAGGGCTCCCGCGAGCGGCATCCGGTGGGGGCCACGGCCGCCGGCCGGCCGCAGCGGGCGCGGCTCGACCAGCCGCGCGCGCTGCGGCGCAGGCTGCTGCCCGAGTGGGACCCGGACGCCTTCGGCCGGCTCTCCGAGCGCATCGCGCGTTTCCTGGGCACCGGACGGTTCATCGTCTGGATGACGGTGGTGATCATCGTCTGGGTGCTGTGGAACATCGCCGCGCCCCGCCATCTGCGCTTCGACGAGTACCCGTTCATCTTCCTGACCCTGGCCCTGTCCCTCCAGGCCTCCTACGCCGCCCCGCTGATCCTGCTGGCGCAGAACCGGCAGGACGACCGGGACCGGGTCAACCTGGAGCAGGACCGCAAGCAGAACGAGCGGTCGATCGCCGACACCGAGTACCTGACGCGGGAGATCGCCGCGCTGCGCATGGGCCTGGGCGAGGTGGCGACCCGCGACTGGATCCGCTCGGAACTGCAGGATCTGATCAAGGAGCTGGAGGAACGGCAGGACGGTCACCGCCCGCATGCCGTATTCCCGGCGGATCACCCGCGCGGACGTGACATGGACGACCGCTGACGGGGGTCCCGGGGCCGCCGCCGCGCGCCGTACCATCGTTGGCATGGTTACGGAAGACGCGGTGCGCGAAGCGCTGGCGACGGTTGACGACCCCGAGATCCACCGGCCCATCACCGAACTGGGCATGGTCAAATCGGTGGAGATCGGCGCGGACGGGACGGTCGCGGTCACCGTGTACCTGACGGTCTCCGGCTGCCCCATGCGGGAGACGATCACGCAGCGGGTCACCGACGCGGTCACCCGCGTCGAGGGTGTCACCCGGGTCGACGTGTCGCTGGACGTGATGAGCGACGAGCAGCGCAAGGAGCTGGCGAACGCCCTGCGCGGCGGCCAGACCGAGCGCGAGGTCCCCTTCGCCAAGCCGGGCAACCTGACCCGCGTCTACGCGGTCGCCTCCGGCAAGGGCGGCGTCGGCAAGTCCTCGGTGACGGTGAACCTGGCGGCGGCGATGGCGGCCGACGGGCTGAAGGTGGGCGTGGTCGACGCCGACATCTACGGTCACAGCGTGCCGCGGATGCTGGGCGCGGACGGCCGTCCCACCCAGGTCGAGAACATGATCATGCCGCCGTCGGCGAACGGCGTGAAGGTCATCTCCATCGGCATGTTCACCCCGGGCAACGCGCCGGTGGTCTGGCGCGGCCCGATGCTGCACCGCGCGCTCCAGCAGTTCCTGGCGGACGTGTACTGGGGCGACCTGGACGTCCTGCTGCTGGACCTGCCGCCCGGCACCGGTGACATCGCGATCTCCGTGGCGCAGCTGGTCCCGAACGCGGAGATCCTGGTCGTGACGACGCCTCAGCAGGCCGCCGCCGAGGTGGCCGAACGGGCCGGCTCCATCGCCGTGCAGACCCATCAGAAGATCGTCGGCGTGGTGGAGAACATGTCCGGGCTGCCCTGCCCGCACTGCGGCGAGATGGTCGACGTCTTCGGCACCGGCGGCGGCCAGCTGGTCGCCGACGGCCTGACCCGCACCACCGGCGCCTCGGTCCCGGTCCTCGGCTCCATCCCGATCGACGTCCGGCTGCGCGAGGGCGGCGACGAGGGCAAGCCGGTCGTCCTGTCCGACCCGGACTCCCCGGCGGGCTCGGCCCTGCGCGCCATCGCGGGCAAGCTCGGCGGCCGTCAGCGGGGCCTTTCGGGCCTGTCGCTGGGCATCACCCCGAGGAACAAGTTCTAAGGCCGTACGGCGCGTGGGGCGCCGGGCCGCACGCCGGGCGCCCCGTATGGTGCGCCGCGCCCCGCACGGGCCCCGTACGGCACGGAGGGCGCCGTCCCGCACGGACGGCGCCCTCCGTCATGCCCCGCGTCCGTCAGGCGTACGCGGTGATGTCCTTGACCACGGCGAAGCCCAGCCCGTACGCGCTCATGCCGCGCCCGTACGCGCCCAGGTGCACTCCCTGGTCGGTGGTGCCGGCGAGCACCCAGCCGAACTCGGACTCGCGGTAGTGGAAGGGTGCGGGGACGCCGTCCACGGGCAGGGAGAGCGTCGACCAGTCCGGGCCGGACAGGTCGTCGGCCAGCACCCAGGCCGTCTCGGTCTGCTGCTCCAGCCAGTCGTCGCGCAGCGTGTGGTCCATCTGCATGGGCCAGGTGAAGGACAGCAGACCCACGCCGGCCAGCCAGGCCGCCGAGGAGACGGTGGTGGCCTCCAGTCGGCCGGTGCCGTCGGCGAGCTGCCGGACCGGGTTGGCGGCGACGGTGACGACGACGGCGAACCTCTCCTTCGGCTCGTCGGGGGAACCGGACACGAACTCGTTGCGCACGGAGGGCTCGTCGCCGTGCCCGAGGGAGCCGTGCTCCACGGAGCCGTCGGCGGAGGCGCCGACCTGCATCGGCCAGCGCGGCCCCGTGAAGGCCTCGTCGAGGCCGTACCACGGGAAGGGCGCCGGCAGGTAGCCGTCGACCGTGCGCCGGGCGGCGGGTTGTCCGCCCTCCCCGGCCGGTGCCTGCGCGACCGCCCTACTTGTCGTCTCCATCTGCCCGGACGCCTCCTCGCTCTCGTCGGACCGGGGCGGCCCGCCCCCCTTCGGGCGCACCCGTCCGGTCCGCACAACAACTCGGCAGCATATCCACCCGACTCGGGCAGCCCGGAGGCTCCCGGCGCGTGGGACGCGGGGAGGACCCGTTCAGGCCGCGCGCGGCGCGCCCGTGGCGCCACGGTGACTCGACGATATGACGCAGGTCATGGTGATATGACGGTATGACACGCGCCACATCGCCTCGTGGTGGCTCAGGTGGCGTCCGCGTCGAAGGGCGGCCGCTCGTCGCGGCCGGGCTCCTCGGGCCTCTTCGTCATGTCGATCCGGCCGCCGCCCGAGGACGCGGACGAGGAGGACGGCGAGGACGAGTGGTCGGTGTCGCGGCCTTGCACCGCGTCCGTGACCTCGGCCATCTCCTTCTTCAGGTCGAAGCCGTTGCGGATCTCCTTCAGTCCCAGGTCGTCGTTGTCCAGCTGCTTGCGGATGAACGTCCTGGGATTGAGGTCCTCGAACTCGAAGTCCTTGAACTCCGGGCCGAGCTCCTGGCGGATGTCCTGCTTGGCGCTCTCCGAGAACTCGCGGATCTTGCGGATGGTGCGCGTCACGTCCTGGATGACCTTCGGGAGCTTGTCCGGACCGAACACGAGCGTGGCCAGGACGATGAGCGTCGCCAGCTCGGGCAGTCCTATGTCGTTGAACACCTGAAGCTCCTTGCGATGTCCGTGGTCCTCGGCCCTCGGGTGGTCCGGTCTGTGCGGGTCCATCCATGGTCCGGGCCGGATCCACGGTACCCGGCCCACGCGTGCGACCGGTACCGTCCCGAGGTGTCGGAGTGCATGTACACGACCGGATTTACGGCACGTTCGCCTCACGGCGACCCCTTGTTGTCCTGACGCGCACTCCCGCCGGGCCGTCCCGCGGGCTTCGCGTCAGCCGCCGCCGGCGGAGCCGAGGACGAGGGCGACCTCGCGGTCCCTGCCGTCGCGCCGGACGGTCAGCTCCAGCCGGTCGCCGGGACGGTGGGCGCGGGTGCGCACGATCAGTTCCTCACCCGAGTGGACGGGCTTGCCGTCCACCGCCGTGATCACGTCGCCGGCCTTGATGCCCGCCTTCGCGCCGGGGCCGCCCGGGGTGACCGGGGACCCGCCGCCGCTGCTCTTGGCGCCGACCCGGGCGCCGTCGCCGGTGTAGTTCATGTCGAGGGTCACGCCGATCACCGGGTGGCTGGCCTTGCCGGTGTTGATCAGCTCCTGAGCGACGCGCCTGGCCTGGTTGACCGGGATGGCGAAGCCGAGACCGATGGAGCCGGCCTGGCCGGTCTGCACGTCGGAGCCGGTGTCGGCGCTGCGGATGGCCGAGTTGATGCCGATGACACGGCCGCGCGTGTCGAGCAGGGGGCCGCCGGAGTTGCCCGGGTTGATGGGCGCGTCGGTCTGCAGCGCGTCGACGTACGACACGTCGCTGCCGTCGCCCTTCTCGCCGCCGGCCGTGATGGGGCGCTCCTTGGCGCTGATGATGCCGGAGGTGACGGTGTTGGCGAGGTCGAAAGGGGCGCCGATGGCCACGACCGGGTCGCCCACCTGCACGTTGTCGGAGTTCCCGAGCGGCATCGGGGTCAGTCCGCGTACGCCGCCGACCTGGACTACCGCGAGGTCGTAGCCGGCGTCCCGACCGATGATCCGCGCCTTGGCGGTCTGTCCGCCGCTGAACGTCACCGATATGCCGCCACCGGACGCGGCCGGCTCGACGACGTGGTTGTTGGTGAGGATGTGACCGAGGCCGTCGAGCACGAAGCCGGTGCCGGTGCCCTGCTCGTCGGAGCCGGTCACGTGCAGGGTCACCACGCTGGGCAGGGCGCGGGCGGCGATCCCCGCGACGCTGTCCGGGGCGCGTCCGGCGGGCTCCTTCCCCGCCTGCGGCAGTTCCACGGCCCCGACGCCGCCGTTGCGCTCGAAGTAGGCCCCCGCGAGGCCGCCGAGCGCGCCGGAGACGAGCGCCAGCGCGACGGCGCCGCCCACCAGTGCCCGCCGCACCCGCCTGCGCCGCTGCTCCCCGCCGGTCAGCCCGGCCCCGCTGTGCTGGAGGGGCCCGGCGAGGGGGGTCGCGGTCGCTGCCCAGGGGTCGTAGCGGTGCCAGGGGCCGGCGTCGGCGGAGCCTGCCGGTCCCCCGTCGGCGGCCACGGCTCCGTCACCCGCGGAAGCGTCCACGGCGCCGCCGACCGCGCCGCCGACGCCGACGGTGCCGGATTCGTCCGGGCCCGGCGCGGGCGGCTGAACGGGCGCGCCCGCGCCTGCGGAAAGCGGTGGTGTCGTCGGCGGGGCGGGCGTCCCCGCCGCTCCTGCCGGGGCCGAAGGGGGCGGAGGGGCCGCGGGAAGCGGTGGTGTGCCGGTCGGGACGGCGAGCGGCCGGGCCGTGCCGTCCGGGGCGGAGGGCATCGTCGGGTGCTGCACGGGCGGGGCGGGGGCCCAGGGGCCCGGCTCGCCGTAGGGCGGGGTGTCGTAGGGGTCGGGGTCGTGCAGGGGGCTCGGACGCTGCGTGGAGGGCGCGGCGGGGCCCGGGGCCGCACCGCCGGGAGCGACCGCACCCTCGGGGGCGGCCGCGCCCTTGGAGAGGGCGATGCCTTGGGGGGCGGCCGCCGTGCCCGGCGCGGTGGCCTGCTCGGTGGTGCCGGAGGCATCGAGCGTGCCGGGAGCGGCGGGGGTGGGTCCGGGAGCGGCGGGGGCGGCGTTCTCCCCCTCGGGCCGGGCGAGTTCGAAGTCGCCCTCGTCCGCGGCGTCGTGCGCGGTCCGCGCGTCCGTGTTCTCCGAGGGGCGCCTCAGCTCGTAGTCACCGTCGTGGCCGTCGCCGCCCACCGCTGCGGCCGGGGCCGCGTGCGCCTGCTCCTCGGTCCCCGCCGTCCCGTCCGGCGGGACCGGCCGGGGCCGGCCGAACCACCTCGGGCGGGTGGACTTCGTGGGCTTCCCCTCGTTCATGCTCTCCCCACAGGTGCCCGCGGCACGGTCCTCGGCGGAGGCCGTGCTTCGTCGTCTTCGCACCCCGACTCGTGTCATGGGCGCGACCACCTGGATTCAACCAGGTTCGCGGGCCACCGCGCAGAGACCGGTCGCCGGCCGGTCAGTGCGCGGCGCGCGAGTCCGCGGAGGGAGCGGGGGACGGCATCGGAGCGGAGACGGGTGCGGCGAGCAGACCGGGCGGCGTCAACTCCTGGTCCGCGGACCAGCCGGTCAGGGAGACCGGCGGGCGGGTGCCGAGCGGGCGTATCAGCGGCGAGAGGACCGCGGCGCCCGCCATGACCGGCCCGGTCAGGTCCCGCGTCCCGTACCGCTGCTCTCCCGTGGCCGGTGGCGTCACGCCGGGCAGCAGCGGCGCGGACAGCGAGGTGGGCACGAGCGGCGCGGTGCCGGAACCCCGCTGCCTCGGCGTGGACAGCGGACCGGCCGACTGACGGCGGCGCGCCGCCTCGGGGCCGGTCACCGCGCCGGTGCCCCCGCTCGCGCTGCGCGCCGGAGTGACGTTGCTGCCGGCGCCGGAACCGCCGCGCGCCTCCGCGGCGGGGTCGCCCATGGCGCCGGTGGTCACGCCGCCCAGGGCGACCGCGGCCAGCGACACCGCTCCGGCGGCGACGAACGCGAACCGCAGCCCCCGGGAGGCCGTGCGCTCACCGTCGGGACGGCCGACGTCGTGGATGCGGAAGCCGTCCACGCGATCCGGCGCGAGCCCGTGCGGCCGGGCCGGGACGTAGCCGAACTCGAAGGGCTCGGCGCGGCGCGCGCCGAACACCCCGGGCGCCTCGGGCCGCCCGGGCAGACTGGGGAAGCCGCCGTCCAGGGGCGAGCCGCCGTCACCGCCGCCCGGCAGGCCCTGCAGGCGGGCCAGGAAGCTCTCGGAGGGAGGCGGCGGGGCCGTCTCGGCGAAGACGTTCTTCAGGCGGCGCTGGGCGTCCACCTCCGCCTTGCACTTCGCGCAGGTGGCCACGTGCGCCAGGACGCGCTCGCGCGCCTCGTGACCGAGTTCTCCGTCG
This sequence comes from Streptomyces sp. NPDC018610, assembly GCF_044391765.1. Classification (NCBI taxonomy): domain Bacteria; kingdom Bacillati; phylum Actinomycetota; class Actinomycetes; order Kitasatosporales; family Streptomycetaceae; genus Streptomyces; species Streptomyces sp. NPDC018610. The sequence continues at coordinate 157,755 of NZ_JBISAL010000011.1, read as the reverse complement.
ACCAGGGCGGAGAGCCGGTCTCCCAGGTGCTGTTCCGCGAGGCCGCTCGCGGCGGGGTCGGGTCGGGATCCACTCACGCGGTCGCGCCCCCTCCTCCCAGCGCGGGGACCCGGGCGACGAAACCGCGCCGCTCGGCCCGGCGCGCCTCGGGCGAACGGTGCGCGAGGGCCTTGCGCAGCTGCGACCGGCCACGGTGGATGCGGGAGCGCACCGTGCCGAGCTTGACGCCCAGGGTGGCGGCGATCTCCTCGTAGGACAGCCCCTCGATGTCGCACAGCACGACCGCCGCCCGGAACTCGGGGGCGAGGGTGTCCAGCGCCTGCTGGACGTCCGCGTCGAAGTGCGCGTCGTTGAACAGCTGCTGCGGGGTGGGCTCCTTGCTGGCCAGCCGCTCCGCGGCGTCCTCCCCGAGCGCGTCGAAGCGGATGCGCTGCTTGCGGCGGACCATGTCCAGGAAGAGGTTGGTGGTGATGCGGTGCAGCCAGCCCTCGAAGGTGCCCGGCGTGTACGTCGACAGGGACCGGAAGACGCGGACGAAGACCTCCTGGGTGAGGTCCTCGGCGTCGTGCTGGTTGCCGGTGAGGCGGTAGGCCAGACGGTAGACGCGACCGCTGTGGGTGCTGACGATCTCCTCCCAGGTGGGCGGAGTCCACGCCTGCCCGTCCGCGTCGGTGGAGAAGGTCGCGGTCTGGGCGAAGCCGTCGGCGTGGCTCGGGTCAGCAGCGGTGTCGTTCACGGATTTCGGCCTGCCCGCCGATCCGAGAAAGCGCCGCAGCACTCCTCCCCGATCCACAGGCACAGCCGCACCTCCCCTGTCGGCTCTGGTGGTGTCCAGCGGAGCCCCTACCATAACCACCTCGCCCGTTAGCTCCGGATAAGCGGTTTTACGAGAATTTGACACGCGCTGCCTGGGCCCGTCCGGCTGCGTCAGCACTTGCCCCGCGTCCCGATCCATCCCATATCCCCCGTCCTGCCCCCGGTCGGCTCCGGAGCCCCTTCCTCACCCCTTCAAACGACCGGTCCCATCTGCGGGTTCCCGGCCCCAACGGATACAGTCACGCCCGAGGCATCCACGGGACATAGGAGAGGGTCATTACCGGCAACCGGCAGACGAGCTCGGCGTTCGCCGACGCCTATGTCGCCGAGGACGACGCCCTGCTCTGGGCCCGGGACCGGGCCAGTGACGCAGGGCTGCGCTCGGTGTCTCCCGGCGCGGGCGCCGCGCTGCGCCTGCTCGCCGCCACCGTGGACGCCAAGGCGGTCGCGGAGATCGGGACCGGGACCGGCGTCTCCGGCATCCACCTGCTGCACGGCATGCGCCCGGACGGGGTGCTGACCACCGTGGACCCGGAGCCGGACCACCAGCAGTTCGCCCGCCAGGCCTTCCGGGCCGCCGGCTTCGCGAGCAACCGCGCCCGCTTCATCCCCGGCCGCGCGCTCGACGTGCTGCCCCGGCTCGCGGACGCCGGGTACGACCTGGTCTTCTGCGACGGCGACCGCCAGGAGTTCCTGGACTACCTCGCCGAATCGTTGCGGCTGCTGCGCCCGGGGGGTCTGGTCGTCTTCGAGGGCGTCTTCGCGCACGGGCGGACGGTGGACTCCGGGCCGCAGCCCACGGAGGTGCTGCGGCTGCGGGAACTGTTGCGGACCGTGCGGGAGAGTCCCGATCTGGTGCCGTCGCTGCTGCCGGTGGGTGACGGGCTGTTGTGCGCGGTCAAGCGCTGAGCCGGTGACTCCGGCGGGGTGCCGGGTTCCGCGACACGGGCCGGGTGCCGGGTTTCGCCCCCGCCACCCCTTCCCGTACCCTTCCCGTCCCCTCCCCTCCCCGGGGCGGCCGCCCCGCTTCGGCCTGAACGGCCTCGGCCCCGAACGCCGGACGGGCTTCGGCGGCTCCCGACACGCGGAGGGGGCGGAAAGGCCGGCTCCCGGGAAGCGACGGGGACGGAAGGCCGGCCCCCTGGGAAAACAACCGCCCCGGCACCTCATCGGATGCCGGGGCGATTGAAAGGGTATGGTCGCTTGCGCGTCAGCCGACGACCTTCTTGAGGGCGTCGCCGAGCGCGTCGGCCTCGTCAGGGGTCAACTCGACGACGAGCCGACCGCCGCCTTCGAGCGGAACGCGCATGACGATGCCCCGCCCCTCCTTGGTCACCTCGAGCGGGCCATCACCCGTCCGCGGCTTCATGGCCGCCATGCTCGTTCCCCTTCCTGAAACCCAGCTCATCGTCAAAGCCGACGCCCCACCGAAGGGCACGCGCGATCTGTGCCCAAAACGGCCCAGGACACGCGACACCGGCATCGAACACATTGCTTCCCAGCCATTATCCCGCATCCCAGGACCCGATGACCAACATCAGTAGGCATCGCTTGGGCAACGCACGCGAGCAAAACCACCCAATTCGGCGATGTGGCTGCGATACTTCGCCCCCGCGCCGACCTCCCCCGTCGACCGGCCCGCCGGAATTCTTTGACGCAGGTCACACGTCCGCTCCGCGCCGCGGGCCGTGATCTCCGTCATCCTGTCCTGTGGACCCAGTACGTACTGAGCGGTACGTCAGAACCGCGACACCGGAGGGGATGTCCCATGGCCGACACCGTGCTCTACGAGGTGAGCGACGGACTCGCGACGATCACGCTGAACCGCCCGGAGGCGATGAACGCGCTGAACGTCGCGGCCAAGGTCGCCCTGCGGGACGCGGTGACGTCCGCGGCCGCCGACGACGCCGTACGCGCCGTGCTGCTGACCGCCGCCGGTGACCGGGCGTTCTGCGTGGGGCAGGACCTCAAGGAGCACATCGGGCTGCTGGCCGCCGACCGGGAGAGCGGCTCCCGGCACACGATGAGCACCGTGGCGGAGCACTACAACCCGATCGTGCGGGCGCTCGCCGGGGCGGCGAAGCCGGTGGTCGCCGCGGTCAACGGCGTGGCCGCCGGGGCCGGCTTCGGCTTCGCGCTCGCCGCCGACTACCGGGTCGTGGCCGACACCGCCTCCTTCAACACCTCGTTCGCGGGCGTCGCGCTCACCGCGGACTCCGGCGTCTCCTGGACCCTGCCGCGGGTCGTCGGCCCCGGCCGCGCCACCGACCTGCTGCTCTTCCCCCGCGGCATCGACGCCCAAGAGGCCCACGAGCTGGGGATCGCCAACAAGGTCGTGCCGGCCGCCGAGCTGCGCGCCGAGGCCGAGAAGGTGGCCCGGCGGCTGGCCGCGGGCCCGACGGTGGCGTACGCGGCGCTCAAGGAGGCCGTGGCCTTCGGTCTGACCCACTCCCTGGACCAGACCCTGGACAAGGAGGACGAGCTCCAGTCGCGGGCGGGCCAGTCCGAGGACCACGCCATCGCCGTACAGGCCTTCGTCAACAAGGAGAAGCCGAAGTACCTGGGCCGCTGATCCGGTCCGCCGGTCCGTGGCGCGCCGTCGCCCCGCGGCCGGCCGGTCGGCCGGCCGCCGGCCGGGGACGGCCGCCGGTCAGGGGCGGCGGCGCGCCACGCAGTCGGCGAGGTGGTCGTCGACCAGACCGCACGCCTGCATCAGCGCGTACGCCGTCGTCGGGCCCACGAAGCGCAGGCCGCGTTTCTTCAGGGCCTTGGACAGGGCCGTCGACTCGGGAGTGACGGCCGGGACGTCGGCGAGGGTCCGGGGCGCCGCACGGCCGGCCCGGTCGGGGGCGTGGGACCAGATCAGCGCGTCCAGCTCGCCCGGGGACCAGTCGGCCAGCACGCGCGCGTTGGCGAGGGTCGCGTCGATCTTGGCGCGGTTGCGGATGATGCCGGCGTCGGCGAGGAGTCGCTCGCGGTCGGCGTCCGTGAACCGGGCCACCGCGGAGATCCCGAAGCCGGCGAAGGCCGCGCGGAAACCGGGGCGGCGGCGCAGGATGGTGATCCAGGACAGCCCGGACTGGAAGGCCTCCAGGCTGAGGCGTTCGAAGAGCGCGTCGTCGCCGTGGACCGGGCGGCCCCACTCCTCGTCGTGGTAGGCCACGTACTCCGTCGCGGACAGCGCCCACGGGCAGCGCAGGCCGCCGTCCGGGCCCGCGACCGCGAGACCCGCGACCGGGGCCGCCGGGCCGCCCGCGACCGCGTCGGCCACCGGCCCGCCGCCGGTCACCACGTCGTCCGTCATCACGTCACCGCTCACTGCTGGTCCTCCGGCCCGGGCTTGGCCAGGCGGACGTGGGCCGCCGCGGCCCGGGCGCCGGCCAGCGCGGACTCCAGGTCGGCGATGCGGGCGTCGCGCTCGGCGAGTTCGGCGCCGAGCCGGCCGAGGGCGTCGTCCACGTCGGTCATCCGGTAGCCGCGGACGGCGACCGGGAAGCGCAGGTCCTCCACGTCGGCACGGCCCAGCGGACGGTCCGGCGGCAGCGTGTCGTACGTCAGCTCGGGCGCCGCCTCGGGCAGCGGTCCGCCGCCCTCGCCGCCGCCGACCACCGCGAGGGTGACCGCGGCGACCACGACGGCGAGCGCCACGACCAGGAACAAGAACATAACCATCGCTGGGGTCCCCACGGAGTCCGTCGTATGTGTCAGGGTCCGATCGTGCCATGCGAGGCTGACAGTTAGGGTCGCAGGCGGCCGAAGACCGACAGCGTACGAGGAGAGGTCACAGGGGATGCTCAGGCTGGGCAGGCGTGAATTCGACACGCACGAGCCGGTGATCATGGCGATCGTGAACCGGACCCCGGACTCCTTCTACGACCAGGGGGCGACGTTCCGCGACGAGCCGGCCCTGGCCCGCGTGGAGCAGGCGGTCGCCGAAGGTGCCGCGATCGTCGACATCGGCGGGGTGAAGGCCGGCCCGGGCGAGGAGGTGACCGCCGAGGAGGAGGCGCGGCGCACGGTCGGCTTCGTGGCCGAGGTGCGGCGGCGGTTCCCGGACGTGGTCATCAGCGTGGACACCTGGCGGGCGGACGTCGGCGAGGCCGTCTGCGAGGCCGGGGCCGATCTGCTGAACGACGCGTGGGGCGGGGTCGACCCGCGGCTCGCGGAGGTCGCCGCGCGGTACCGGGTCGGGCTCGTGTGCACGCACGCCGGGGGCGCCCGGCCGCGGACGCGGCCGCACCGGGTGACGTACGACGACGTCATGGCCGACATCCTGAAGGTGACCGTGGGACTGGCCGAGCGGGCGGTGGCGCTCGGGGTGCCGCGGGAGTCGGTGCTGATCGACCCCGGGCACGACTTCGGGAAGAACACGCGGCACAGCCTGGAGGCGACCCGTCGGCTGGGAGAGATGGTCGCCACCGGGTGGCCGGTGCTGGTGTCGCTGTCCAACAAGGACTTCGTGGGCGAGACGCTGGACCGGCCGGTCAAGGAGCGGGTGGTGGGGACGCTGGCCACGACCGCGGTGTCGGCGTGGCTGGGGGCTCAGGTGTACCGGGTGCACGAGGTCGCCGAGACCCGGCAGGTGGTGGACATGGTGGCGTCCATCGCCGGGCACCGGGCGCCGGCGGTGGCGCGGCGGGGGCTGGCGTAGGGCTTCAGGTTCTTCGCGTTCCTGCGGGGCGGTGACGGCCGGCGCAGGGCCGAGGGACCCGCGGGGCAGTGGGGGCGGCGCGGGGCTCAGGATCCCGCGGGGCAGGGGGGCGGCGCGGGGCTTTCCCCCTCCGCCGCCTCTGGGCCCCCGTCCGTCCGCGGCCCGGCCGCGTTCCGGGCCGCCGACGGACGGGGGCCGGGCGCGCCCGCGCGGCGGGGCCGCACATCGGCGCGGCCCCGCACTCCTCGCCGGGCGCTACTTCCCGGCTTCCTTCGACATCAGGGCCACCGCTTCCTCGACGTCGTCGGTGACGTGGAAGAGGGTCAGGTCGGCCTCGGCGGCCTTGCCCTCGGCGATGAGGGTGTTCTTGAGCCAGTCGACCAGGCCGCCCCAGTACGAGCTGCCGAACAGGACGATCGGGAAGCGGGTGACCTTCTGGGTCTGGACGAGGGTGAGGGCCTCGAAGAGCTCGTCGAGGGTGCCCAGGCCGCCGGGCAGGACCACGAAGCCCTGCGCGTACTTCACGAACATCATCTTGCGGACGAAGAAGTAGCGGAAGTTGAGGCCGATGTCGACGTAGGGGTTCAGGCCCTGCTCGAAGGGCAGCTCGATGCCGAGGCCGACCGAGGTGCCGCCGGCCTCGCACGCGCCCTTGTTGGCTGCCTCCATCGCGCCCGGGCCACCGCCCGTGATCACCGCGAAGCCCGCCTCGACCAGGCCCCGGCCCAGCCGCACCCCCGCCGCGTACTCCGGTGAGTCCACCGGGGTGCGCGCCGAACCGAACACGCTGATGGCGGGCGGCAGTTCGGCCAGGGTGCCGAAGCCCTCGATGAACTCCGACTGGATGCGCAGGACCCGCCAGGGGTCGGTGTGCACCCAGTCGGTGGGGGCGCGCTCGTCCAGCAGTCGCTGGTCGGTCGTGCTCGCCTGGACCTGGCCGCGCCGGCGGAGGACGGGCCCCAGGCGCTGCTCGTCCGGTGGCTGCTTCTTGCCCTCGGGATTGCCTGTCGGCATGTGCGCTCCCTCCGATCGCAGGACGTTCCACCTCAGCGTAGATCCACACGGGTTACGGGCGGGGGACCTCGGCATGTCCGACGCGCAGCGCCCCGCCGGGGCCGCCCGTCACGGCCGGGACGGGCCAGTGCGTCACGGTCGGGACGCGGCCGCCCGTCGCGGTCAGCCGGCGAGCCAGGCGCGCAGCCGCTCCTCGCCGGCCAGGATCTTGGCCGTCTCCACCCGCTCGTCCCGCTTGTGCGCGAGGAGGGGGTTGCCCGGACCGTAGTTGACGGCGGGGACGCCCAGCGCGGAGAAGCGCGACACGTCCGTCCAGCCGAACTTGGGCTTCGGGGTGCCGCCGACCGCCTCGACGAAGGCCGCCGCGGCCGGGTGGCCGAGGCCGGGCAGCGCGCCGGCGCTGTGGTCGTCGATCACGAACTCCTCGACGCCGCAGTCGGCGAAGACCTCGCGCACGTGGGCGACGGCCTCCTCCTTCGTACGGTCCGGCGCGTAGCGGAAGTTCACGGTGACCACGCACTCGTCGGGGATGACGTTGCCGGCCACTCCGCCCGAGACGCCCACCGCGTTGAGGCCCTCGCGGTACTCCAGGCCGTCGATGACCGGGCGGCGCGGCTCGTACTCGGCCAGCTTCCGCAGGATCGGCGCGGCGGCGTGGATGGCGTTGGAGCCCATCCAGGAGCGCGCGGAGTGCGCCCGCTCCCCGCTGGTCCTCAGCAGGACCCGCAGGGTGCCCTGGCAGCCGCCCTCGACCTCGCCGTCGGAGGGCTCCAGCAGGATGGCGAAGTCGCCGGCCAGCCACTCCGGGTGGGCCTCGGCGACGTTCTTGAGGCCGTTGAGCTCGGCGGCGACCTCCTCGTTGTCGTAGAAGACGAACGTGAGGTCGCGGTTGGGGGCGGGGACGGTGGCGGCGATGCGCAGCTGCACCGCCACTCCGGACTTCATGTCGCAGGTGCCGCAGCCCCACAGCACGCCGTCCTCGTCGAGCCGGGAGGGGACGTTGTCCGCGATCGGCACGGTGTCGATGTGGCCGGCCAGGATCACGCGCTCGGCCCGGCCCAGGTCCGTACGGGCCACGATGTTGTTGCCGAGGCGGTCGACCGTGAGGTGCGGCAGGGCGCGCAGCGCCGCCTCGATCGCGTCGGCGAGCGGCTTCTCGTCGCCGCTCTCCGAGGGGAAGTCGACGAGCTGCGCGGTCAGGCGCGCGGCGTCCAGCGTGAGGTCAAGCGGGGTATCGGCCATGGTCTCGACCCTATCCCCGCGAACCGCCCGTGCGCCGCAGCACATTGCGCGCACCGGGCTCGGCAGCCCCGGCCGTCTCAAGTACCTTGTACGCGTGCCAGAGCCGTCCCCCTCTCCGAAGCGCCGTGGCCGCCTCCTCAGGACCGGGGCGGCCCTCGTCGTCCTGCTGGCGGTCGCGGGCTACCTCACCGTGCAGTACCTCACGGGCGGCACCGGGCCCGGCTGCAAGGTCGTCTCCGCCGACGGCGGGAGCACGTCGTACGAGTTCACGCCGGAGCAGGCGGTGAACGCGGCGACGATCGCGGCCGTCGGCACCGGGCGGGGCATGCCCGAGCGGGCGGTGACCATCGCGCTGGCGACCGCGCTGCAGGAGTCGGGGCTGCGCAACATCGAGCACGGCGACCGGGATTCCCTGGGGCTGTTCCAGCAGCGGCCCTCGCAGGGCTGGGGCACGCCGAAGGAGATCATGGACCCGACGTACGCGGCGGGCTCCTTCTACACGCATCTGGCCAAGGTCCCCGACTACCGGTCGCTGCCGCTGACGGTGGCGGCGCAGCGCGTGCAGCGCAGCGGTTACCCGGAGGCGTACGCCAAGCACGAGCCGGACGCGACCCTGCTCTCGGCGGCCCTCACCGGGCGCGCCGCCGCCACGCTGACCTGTCAGGGCCGCCCCGGCGCCACCGGCGCCACGGGTCCGGACGCGGTCCGGGCGGCGCTCGTACGGGACTTCGGGCGGGACGTGGTGCAGGAGGCCGGCGCGGAGGTGGGCGGCGGCCCGACGCCGACGCCCGCGTCGTCGAGCGCGGTCTCGGACGCCGGCGGGCGGACGGTGACCCTGCCGGTGCGCTCCGGCTCCGCGGCGGACGGCGGGCGTGATGTGCGCGAGCGCGGCTGGCAGCTGGCGCACTGGGCGGTGGCCAACGCCTCCGCGCTGCACATCGAGCGGGTGGCGTACGCCGGCCGGGAGTGGACCGCCGGGGTCACCGACGGCCAGTGGCACACGACGGACGCGAAGAACGGCGACGGGGCGGCGGCGCGAGCGGCCTCGGTCCGCATCACCACCGGCCGCTGACCGGGCACCGGACACGCGTACGGGTCTTCGCTCTCGAGGGTCATGCGGCGCGGGCCGCGGCGGCGGGGTGCGCAGGTTTTCGTGCCGTCACCCTCGCGGTCGCCGAAACCCTTGGGAACACAAGGGCGTACGGAGGCGACGGGCTCTTCGCGCGCAGGCCTTTTGTCCGGTTTCCTCCGGAGCCGATAATGCGACACGTTGCCAACTCTTTACGTCGGCGCGCCGCAACCTTCGCGGGCTTCGAGCGGTAGTCACTGCGTCCGGGCCCGGACGGTCAACTTCCTGGTCCGGTCGAAGACTTCAGGTTCTCATCCGTCGAAGGAGCAACATGTCCCTCCCCCTGACCCGCCGGATCGCCCGTGCCGCGCTGCTCGTCGCTGCGGGAGCGGCCGCCGGGGTCGGTGCGGCCGGCTCCGCCGGCGCCGCCCCGCAGCTGCCCGCCAACCCGAACCTCGGCGGTCTGACCGCGCTGGACGGGGCGCACGTCGGCAACACCGTGGACGGTGCGGCTCAGCACGTCACCGGGGTCGCGGGCGACACCGGCGGCAAGGCGGTCAAGCAGGCGGTGCCGACCGCGGGCAAGACCGGCGGCAAGCTCGTCAAGCAGGCGGCGCCGGTGGCGCAGAAGACCGCGGGCGACGCGGCGGGGTCCGCGGGCGGCGTCCTCGGCGACACGGCCAGGACGGCCGCCAAGAGCGGCGTCGCCGGCAAGGGCCTGCCGGTCTCGGCTCCGGTCTCGGGCCTGCCGCTGGGCGGCTGAGCGGTCCGCCGCCCGCGGCCGAGCGCCGCTCGTCCGCCCCGACGGGGTCCAGGGTCCTCCTGGGCCCCGTCGGCGTGTGCGGGGCTCCGTCGCCCCAGCCCCGGCGGCGCGGACCCGAAGCCGTGCGTCTCGGGGCCGTGCGTCTCGGGGCCGTGCGTCTCGGGGCCGTGCGTCTCAGAGCCGGGCGACGGCCGCCGCGACCCGCTCGTCCGTCGCCGTGAGGGCCACGCGCACGTGCCGGTCGCCGGCCGGGCCGTAGAAGTCGCCCGGGGCGACCAGGATGCCGCGCTCGGCGAGGTGGGCCACGGTGTCCCAGCAGGACTCGTCGCGGGTGGCCCACAGGTAGAGGCTGGCCTCGCTGTGATCGATGCGGAAGCCGTGGCCGAGCAGGGCCTCACGCAGCAGGGTGCGGCGGGCGGCGTAGCGCCGGCGCTGCTCGCGGACGTGGGCGTCGTCGCCGAGGGCGGCCACGACGGCCGCCTGGGTGGGCGCCGAGGTCATCATGCCGCCGTGCTTGCGGATCTCCAGCAACGGGCCGAGGACGGCCGGGTCGCCGGCCAGGAAGGCGGCGCGGTAGCCGGCCAGGTTGGAGCGCTTGGAGAGCGAGTGGACCGCCACGAGACCGTCGTAGGAGCCGCCGTTGACGTCCGGGTGCAGGACCGAGACCGGCTCGGCCTCCCAGCCGAGTTCCAGGTAGCACTCGTCGGACACGACCAGGACGCCGTGCTCGCGGGCCCAGGCGACGATCCGGGTCAGCTCCTCCTTGCCGAGGACCTGGCCGGTGGGGTTGGACGGCGAGTTCAGCCACAGGAGCCTCAGGTTCGCCGGGTCCAGGTCCGTGGGATCGTCGTAGGCGATGTGCTCGGCGCGGGCCAGACGGGCGCCGACCTCGTAGGTCGGGTAGGCCAGGCGCGGGAAGGCGACCGTGTCGCCGGGGCCGAGGCCCAGCTGGGTGGGCAGCCAGGCGACCAGTTCCTTGGAGCCCACGATCGGCAGGACGTGGCGGTGGGTGATCCCCCGGGCGCCGAGGCGGCGCTCCACCCAGCCGGTGATCGCGTCGCGCAGCTCGGGCGTGCCCCAGACCGTCGGATAGCCCGGCGAGTCGGCCGCCGCGACCAGCGCCTTCTGGATCAGCTCGGGCACCGGGTCGACCGGCGTTCCGACGGACAGGTCGACGATGCCGTCCGGGTGGGCGGCGGCCGTCTTCTTGTACGGCTCCAGCTTGTCCCAGGGGAAGGTGGGAAGCCGGTCGGAGACTGCGGACACGGGGATCAGGCTCACTTTCGCTTGCGGAAAACGCCTCGGTCCCGTGCGGCGGTCGGAGCGCTCGAGGCGATCAGGCCGTACGGGACCGAGGCGGCGCGGCGTGGGACCGCCGGACGTTACTCGCCCTGCGGCGGCAGCGCGGCGACGAGCGGGTGGTCGCGCTCGATCAGGCCCAGCTTGCTGGCGCCGCCGGGGGAACCGAGCTCGTCGAAGAACTCGACATTGGCCTTGTAGTAGTCCTTCCACTCCTCCGGAACGTCGTCCTCGTAGAAGATCGCCTCGACCGGGCAGACCGGCTCACAGGCACCACAGTCGACGCATTCGTCCGGGTGGATGTACAAGGACCGCTGGCCCTCGTAGATGCAGTCGACCGGGCACTCCTCGATGCACGCCTTGTCCTTCACGTCGACACAAGGCTGCGCGATGACGTAGGTCACGCTGTCGTTCCTCCTCGATAGGGCGCTGGCGGGCCTCCACAGGCTCCGCCGCCTGGCGCGCGGGAGCGCGGCGTCGTCGATGCCCGCCCCTAGTATCTCCGTTCTTGGGCATGATCCGAACAGGAGGGGTGAACCGACCTGTGGAAATCTCGGCTGCAGGACGCCTCGTGGTCCGAATCACCACTGCTGACGTGGGAAAACGAGTCTCCGTACGGCGCTTGAGCGAACCTGGTGGCTCGGGTGAGAAGTTCACCGACACGGTCGGTGTTCTCACATCATGGGACGACGGTGTGCTGCTGATCACACAAAAGGACGGTGAGACCGTCCGGATAGCGGAAACGTCGCTGGTCGCGGGGAAGGTCGTCCCCGCCGCCCCGGCGCGCCGCCGCGGTCCCGCCGCCGGCTACGAGGAGCTCGCGCGTGTCGCCGCACGGGCCTGGCAGCCGGTGGAGAGCGAACGGCTGGGTGACTGGGTGCTCAGGGCCGCGGTCGAGGAGGCGCCGCGCGGAGCGCGCCGGTGGGAGGCGGAGGCCGGCCGACGGGCGGGCTTCACCCGGCGGGCCAATTCGGTGCTGCCGCTCGGCGATCCCGGCGTTCCGCTCGACGAGGCGCTGGTCGCCGTACGACGCTGGTACGGCGAGCGCGGGCTGCCCGCGTACGTCCAGACCGCCACCGGCGCCGAGGGCGCGCAGGAGACGCTGTGCGCCGAGCTGGAGCGGCGGGGCTGGGTGCGCGAGGTGACCGCGGAGCTGTGGACCGGGTCCCTGGCGCCGGTCGCCGACCGGCCCGGGGGCGACGGGGACGTGGAGGTCGTGCTCTCCCGCACGGCCGACGAGGCGTGGCTTGCGCGTTACCGGCGCAAGGGGGTGAGCGAAGTGGCTTGGAAGGTCCTGGGCGCGGGACCCTCCGTGTGGTTCGCGTCCGTGCCCGGCGAGGACGCGTCCGCGCCCGCCGCGATCGGCCGGTGCGTGGTGGACGGACGGTGGGCGTCCTTCGCCGCCGTCGAGGTGGATCCGCGGCGGCGCCGGCAGGGACTGGCGAGCGCCGTGATGGCCGCGCTGGCCCGGCGTGCCCTGGACGAGGGGGCGTCGGCCGGCTGGCTCCAGGTGGAGACCGACAACGCCGGGGCGCGGGCGCTGTACGCCCGGATGGGCTTCGCCGCCCACCACGCCTACCACCACTACCGCGAGCCGGACGCGACGGTGCGGACCGGGTCCGGCGCACCGGGCGACGGCGGCCCGTCGTGGCCGGCGCCGTGAACGGGTACGAACTCGCCATGGGAGCCCCCAGTCCCCCGCCGCCGAAACGGTCCGCCGAGCTGCTCAGGCGGTTCGCCGAGGAGGCCCGCTGCGAGCGGCCCGACCTGTCGGCGCTGTGCCTGCTGGTCGGGGCGGCGGCCGACGGGACGCTGGACGAGGCCGGTCTCGACGAGGCGCAGATGGAGCTGGACCGGCTGGCGGGGCAGCTGCCGTACCGGCCGGGCGGGCCGCTCGCCTGGGCGCGGGCCCTGTGCGAGCTGCTCGGCGAGCGGTACGGGTTCCGCGGCTCGGCGGCCGACTACCAGCGGCTGGACTCCTCGCTGCTGCACGAGGTGCTGCGCCGGCGGCGCGGGCTGCCCATCCTGCTGTCGGTGGTGTGGATGGAGGTCGCGCGGCGGGCCGGGGCGCCGGTGTACGGGGTCGCGCTGCCCGGGCACTTCGTCGTCGGCTTCGGCGCGGCGCACGAGCAGGTGCTCGCCGATCCGTTCGACGGGGGCAGGGTGCTGACCGGGGCGGACGCCGAACTGCTGGTCGCCGGGGCGACGGGGGCGCCACTGCGCTCCTCGATGCTGGAGCCGGCCGAGACGCTGGACGTCGTGCTGCGGATCCTGAACAACATCCGGGCGTGGGCGGCCGTACGGCCCGAGCGGTCGGACGTGGCGCTGTGGGCGGTGGAACTGTCCCTGGTCCTGCCCTCCCACCCGGCCCGACTGCGCTACGAACGGGCCCAGCTGCTGGTGCAGCGCGGTGACTTCATGGGCGGGGCGCTGGAGCTGGAGGCGTACGCGGACCTGGTGTCCGCGGTCGACGAGCCGGCCGCGGAACGGGTCCGCGGCCAGGCCCAGGCGGCCCGGGCCCTGCTGAACTGAGGACCGCCGAGAGCGTCGGGCGGCGGCTGAGCGCCCCTACAGCCAGCCCTTCTCCCGGGCTATGCGGACCGCCTCCGCCCGGTTGCGGACCGCGAGCTTCTGGATCGCCGTGGAGAGGTAGTTGCGGACGGTGCCCTGGGAGAGGTGGAGGGCGGCGGCGAGTTCGGCGTTGGTGGAGCCGTCGGCGGCGGCCCGCAGGACCTCGCGCTCGCGGTCGGTGAGGGGGTTCGCCCCCTCGGCGAGGGCCGCGGCGGCGAGCGTGGGGTCGATGACCCGTTCGCCGCCCAGCACCTTGCGCACCGCCGCGGCGAGCTGGGCGGCGGGGGCGTCCTTGACCAGGAACGCGTCGGCGCCCGCCTCCATGGCGCTGCGCAGGTAGCCGGGGCGGCCGAAGGTGGTCAGGACGACCAGCTTGACCGCCGGCAGCTCCCTGTGGAGCCGGGCGGCGGCCTCGATCCCGGTGCAGCCCGGCATCTCGATGTCGAGCAGCGCCACGTCGACGCCGTGGGCGTGCGCCGCCGCCACGACCTCGTCACCGCGCGCCACCTGTGCGACGACCTCGATGTCGTCCTCGAGGCCGAGCAGGGCGGCAAGGGCCTCGCGGACCATCGACTGGTCCTCCGCGAGGAGAACCTTGATCGTTTCGCTCATGCCCGGGATCCTACGTCCCCGCCCGCGGCCAGCGGCACCCGTGCGACCAGCCGGAAACCGCGCTTGACGCGCCCCGCCTCCAGCGTGCCGCCGACCTCCTCCAGACGTTCGGAAAGGCCGGTCAGACCGTTGCCTGGGCCCTTGGCCGGGCCGCCCGCGCCGTTGTCCTCGACGGACAGCTCGCACAGCGGGCCGTCCAGGGTCTGGCGGCGGACCAGGGACACCGCGCAGCGCGTCGCGCCGCTGTGCCGCACCACGTTGGTGACCGCCTCGCGCAGCGCCCAGGCGAGCACGGACTCGCTCTCCCGCGGGAGGCCGTCGAGATCGGGTTCGCCGGGCAGTTCGGCGACCACCCCCGCCGCGCCGAGCGCGACCTGGGCGCCCGCCAGCTCGTCGGGCAGGCGGGGGCGCCGGTAGCCGGTGACGGCCTCGCGGACGTCGACGAGCGCCTGCCGGCTGACCTGCTCGATGTCGGCGACCTGCCGGGCCGCCTTCTCCGGGTCGCCGGGGAGCATCCGCCCGGCCAGTTCGCTCTTCAGCGTGATCAGCGACAGCGAGTGGCCGAGCAGGTCGTGCAGGTCGCGGGCGAGCCGCAGGCGCTCCTCGTTGGCGGCGAGCCGGGCGACCGTGGCCCGGGCCAGGCGCAGCTCGATGGTGGTGCGGATCAGCTGCCGTACGCCGGTCATCGAGAAGCCGATCAGCGCCACCAGCAGGGCGACGCCCCAGGGCTGGGTGTCGGTCGCGGTCAGCGCCACGGCCAGCATCACGAGCGTGGTGAGCGGGATGGTCCAGTAGGCGCCCCGCGGCTGGAAGACGCTGCCGCAGGAGACGGAGACGTAGACGAACAGGCCGAGCCAGGCGCCGCCGAAGGCGACGGTCAGGGCGACGGCGAGCGCGCCGAGGACGCCGACCAGACCGGCGACGACCCGGTCGGGGAGGGGGTCTCCCATGTTCCGGAAGAGCAGCACCAGGTAGATGCCGGTGAAGACGGTCAGGCCCGCCCAGCCGACGGCGGTCACCGCGGCGCCGCGGCCGCCGACGACCAGGTCGTGCACGGGCGAGCTGAGGAAGACCAGCCAGGGCACGATCCACACCAGCTTGCGCAGCGCGTCGGGCCTGGTCAGCGGTGGCTCGCCGATCCGGATCAGCCGCGCCTCACGGGCCTTGTCGGACACCGGGTCCTCCGTCATGACACTCACGCCTTCAGCGTGTCCTTCCGGTACAGCCAGGCCGCGCCGCCCGCGAACAGGACGAAGTAGACGGCGAGGACGGCGACGTCCTGGGCGCTCGGGGACTGGCTCTGCTCGATCGCCCGTCCCAGAGCAGCGTACGCGTGGGTGGGCAGCCACTTGGCGATGTCCTGGAGCCACTGCGGGAAGGTGGTGGAGGGCATCCACAGGCCGCCGAGGATCGACAGGCCGAAGTAGATGATCATGGTGATGGGGCGGACCGCGTCGCCGCTGGCGAGGTAGCCGATGGCGACGCCGAGCGCGGCGAAGACCAGGCTGCCGGCCCAGATGACGCCGGTCAGGGCGAGCCACTGCCAGGCGTCCAGCCGTACGTGCTTGATCGCGCCGGCGACGGCGAAGACGACGACGATGGACGGCAGGCTGACCACGGCGGCGCCGGCGGTCTTGGCGAGGACGTAGCCGCGGCCGGGCAGGCTGGTCAGCCGCAGCTGGCGCACCCAGCCGCTCTCGCGCTCCTTGGCGATGCGCTCGCTGTTGCCCATGAGGACGGCGGTCAGGGCGCCGAAGGAGGCCATCGACACCATCAGGTAGGTGGCCACGGTGAGGCCGGTGCCGTCGACCTGTTCGTCGGAGCCTGAGCTGCTGGAGAAGATCAGGAACAGAATCGAGGGGTAGAGCACCGAGAAGAACAGGAACTTGCGGTTGCGCAGGGCGCGGGCGAGTTCGAGCTTGATGAGGCTGGTCATGACTGCTTGGCCTCCTCGGCCTCGGTGATGGCGACGAACGCCTGCTCGAGACCGAGCCCGGCGACTTCGAGATTGCGGGGGTAGACGCCGAGCCCGTACAGGGCGTGGACGGTCGCGTCGGCGTCGGCGGACTGGATGCGGACGGTCTGGCCGCTGACGTCCAGGGAGGTGAGGAAGGGCAGGCCACGCAGGGCGGTCTCGTCGACGGCTCCCTCCAGGTCGAAGCGGACGCTGCGGGCGCCGGCCTTCGCCTTGATCTCGGCGGCGGTGCCGTCGGCCAGCAGCCGGCCCCGGTGGAGCACCAGCACCCGGTCGGCGATGGCGTCGGCCTCCTCCAGGTAATGGGTGGCGAACAGCACGGTGCGGCCCTGGTCGGCCTGTTCGCGCATGGTGGCCCAGAAGGCCTGGCGGGCGGAGACGTCCATGCCGGTGGTCGGCTCGTCCAAGACGATCAGGTCGCTGTCGCCGGCGGTGGCTAGGGCGAAGCGGACGCGCTGGGCCTGGCCGCCGGAGAGCTTGTTGACCTTGCGGTCGGCGATCTGCGAGACGCCGGCGCGGGCCATCACGTCGGTGGCCTTGAACCGCTTGGGGTGCAGATCGCAGGCGAGGCGCACCAGTTCGGCGACGGTGACCTCCTCCATCAGTCCGCCGCTCTGCAGCATCGCGCCGACGTGCCCGGCGACGATCGCCTCGCGGGGGCCGGTGCCGAAGACGGAGACGGTGCCGCTGTCGGCGTGCTTCAAGCCGAGCAGCAGGTCGAGGGTGGTCGACTTGCCGGCGCCGTTCGGGCCGAGGAGGGCCACGGTCTCGCCCGGGTGCAGGGTGAGGGACAGGCCGTCCACGGCCCGTACGGTTCCGTAGCTCTTGGTCACCTGGTCGAACGTCACCACCGCGGTCGCGGTGGCGGTCTCCGCTGTCGTTGTCATGTCCCCCATACTCGCCGCGCGGCGAGGGCGGGCGGCAGTGTCGGCGGTCCTGACCGCCGGATGACAGATGTCATACGCACGGCATGACGGCGGAGGCCGTACGGACGGCAGGACGGCGGGCGTCGTACGGGCCGCGGGGCGGCGGGAGGACGCGGTGAGGGGGCGCCCGGTGTGCATCGGGCGCCCCCTCACCGTCGAGCCGCTAGCTGGGGTTCGTGTCGATGACGCCGACGCGGTTGGTCGAGCTCATCAGGGCCGGGCGCAGGGCGCTGATCACGTCCTGGACCGTGACCGGCGTCTTCTGGCCGGTGCCCCGGGTGATCAGGACGCCGTCGAAGGCCTTGCCGTACAGGCCCTTGAGCTTCGCCTCGTCGTAGGAGTCGACCAGCTTGCCGTTGACGGCCTTGACCTGGAGGAACTTCCACAGCGAGTTCTGGGGGCTGAGCACCACCACGTGCCCCGGGCCCGCCGTGACCGACACGCTGGCCGACATCGCCGGCTGGGCGAACTTCTTCATCATCCGGTCGACCTCGGCGTTGGAGACCGTCGGCGGCCGGCTGGTGGTGGCCACCGGCACCGGCGCCGGGTTGCCCGTCTCCACCTGGGTGCGGTACGCCTCCTCGACCGCGCGGGCCGAACGGGCGGCGTCGATGCCCTTGCCCGTCCTGCCGTACACGGCGACGGCCTTGCCGGGTTCGAACTTGATGGTGCCGTCGTTCGAGCCGGCGCCGCCCGCGGCGGTCGCCAGGGCGACCTGGAGCTTCTCCTCGTCGACGGGCATCTGCGGCTCGACCACCCGGTGGTTGCCGAACAGGGAGCCGATCACCGAGACGGGGTTGTAGTCGCTGGTGGCCGCGGCGCTGGCCGTGGCCTGGGTGTCGAACTGGAGCCCGGCCTGGTCCGGCTTGAGGGTGACGGTCCTGCCGTCGACCGCCAGCTTCAGCGGCTGGTCCACCCGCTTGCCGAAGACGTCGTCGAGCTTCTTGACCGCGTCGTCGCGGGTGCCGCCGCCGATGTCGACGCCGAGCACGGTGGTGCCCTTGGGCACGTCGGAGTGGTTCATCAGCAGCCCGGCGCCGTAGGCGACGCCGGCGACGATGACCAGGCCGCCGCAGAGCAGCACCAGCTTGCTGCGGCCCTTCTTCTTGGCGGCCTTGGCGGGCTTGCCCTTGGCCGGCTTGGCGGGCGCGGCGTTCGGCTGGGGCAGCTCGGACAGCTTCGGGAACGCCGGCGAGGGCGATCCGTCGCCGCCCGCGCCGGACCGGAACGGCGAGTCGGCGCCGGGTGCGACGACCGGCATGCCGCTGGTGACGGTCTGGCCCGAGACGTTGTCCGGCCGTCCCGTGTAGCCGGGGGTGCCCGGTTCGGGGGCGGGCTTCTGCGGGGTGAGGATCGCGGTGTCGTCGCTCAGGCCGCCGCCGGGGCGCGCGGTGTGCGCTCCGGGGGCGGGAGCGCCGCCCGGTCCGGCCGCGGTCGCGGGTCCGCCCGCGGCCGGTCCGCCCGTGGGGGACGCGAACAGCGCGGCGTCGCCGGTCACCGGGCCGCCGGTCGGGCCGACGGGACCGCGCTGACCGCCGGGGCCGCCCGGACCGCCGGGGCCGCTGGGGGCGCCCGCGCCGCTGGCGCCGCCGGGGTTGCCGCCCCGGCCGGCGCCCTGGCCGTCGTGACCGCCCTGGCCGGTCTGGCCGTTGCCGCCGTTGTCCGTGAAGTACGGGAGGTCGTCGCGGCGGGGCTCGCCGCTGCCGGGGCGGGAGCCGCCGGCGAGCGGGCCCGCGGCCAGCGCCTCGGTCACGTCGAAGGAGCCGGTGCCGCCGCCGTGGCCGGGGGCGACGGGGCCACCGGTCGCGCCGGGCAGTCCCGCGCCGTTGGTGGAGCCGTTCCGGGAGGCGCCGCCGGGCATGCTCATGGAGCCGACCACGCCGCCGGGGCGTGAGCCGGACGCCGGACGGCTGCCGCCGGACGCGCCCGGCGCGGACGAACCGGCGCCGGAAGCGCCCGGCGCGGGGGCTCCCGCGCCGCCGGGCGCGCCGAAGCCCGTCCCGGACCCGCTCCCGGCCGCGCCCGAACCGCCGGGCAGCCCGGCGCCGTTGCCGGCGGTGCCGCCCTGGCCGCCCTTGGGGGCCTGGGACTTGCGGGGGGCGAACCAGTCGCTGGTCGGCTTCTCCTCGGCCGGTGCGGCGACTTCGGCGGCGGGCGTCTCGGCGCCGCCGCCGGGGGCCGGGGCGTCGCCCGGCGCCGGCAGATCGCCGCGGGGGCCGTCGCCGGCGGTGGTCCGGGCGTCACCGGAGCCCTTGGAGCCGCGCGAACCCTTGGCCCCGCCCGCTCCGTTGGACCGGCCGGTCCCGGCCGGTCCCGCGCCGGCGGCGCTCTCGCCCTCGGTCTGGCCCTCGCCCTCGGCGACGGTCTTGCGCACGACCACGGGCGGGATCGGCCGGGATCCGGGGATGTTGATCCGGATCCGGGTCGTCAGCGTGGTCTCGGTCTTGCGTTCCTCCGGCTGCGTGGCCGAACGGCCCGCGTCCGCGCCGTCGTCGGACACCGCCGGCATGCCGTACGGCGGCGTCCCCGAGGGGTAGGCGGCTCCGCCGCGCCCGTTGGGCCCGGAGGACGGAGTGTCAGTTTCACGACTCAAGGCAGGTTCTCCCGGTTGGCTCCGCCGCCCGTCACGACCTCACTCTGCGGGCAGCTCGGCGGCGCGCACCACCATACTGTCCGCCTCCCGCGCCTATCCCAGGACCGCTGGGGAAAACCACACCGGACCCGCACGGGGGCGACAGGAAGAAGTGGTACGTCAATCACCAAGTCGGACGTCACGACCGTCCCGGTTACCGCCCGCGCCCCACGGTGGCGCAGATCACAGCGACGGCCATGCCCCCGAGCAGGAAGACGTACGAGCCGCCGCCCGCCGCGAACAGGAAGTCGCCCTCCGGGCGGCTGGCGGTGAGCAGCATGACGGCGATCAGCCAGCCGGCCGCTCCCGCGACGGCCCCGCCCCGGCTGCGGGCGGCCCGCGCCCCGCCGAGGAAGAGCCCGGCGGAACCCGCCAGGGCGAGCAGCAGTCCGCCCGGGAACCACGCGGCCTGCAGCAGCGCCCCGGCGACGCCGACGAGGGCGCCGAGCACGAACAGGCCCAGGTAGGCGGCGATCCGCCCGCCGGAGGGCGGCTTGAGGGGCTGTGCGAGCAGGGGGCCCTGCGCCCGCTCGCGTCCGGCGGGGCTCATGACGCCTCCTCGATGCCGGCGAACAGATCGGCGCGGTGCGCGTCCCCGGTGTGTCCGTCCCCGCGCGCCGACTCGTAGTACTCCGTGGTGAACAGGGGCTGTGCGAGCTCGTTGGAGAGCGCGAAGCAGGGCTCGGCCACCTCGATCTGGGTGGCGTGCGCGCGCATCGCGGCGGCCTTGGCGGCGGCCTGGGCGGCGGTGCCCTCGATCCGGGCGGTGATCCGCTCCTCGTCGACGACTCCGGGCACGTCGTCGACGGCGGCCGACTTGTCGAAGGGCAGGCCGGGCAGGGCGTCCTGGAGCCGCGCGAAGGCCTCCTCGGCGACAGGCCGCGGCATCCGGTTCCAGTACACCCGCTCGATCCGCCAGGGCTCGCCGAGGTCGGGCCGTACGGCCGGATCGGCGGCGAGGTCGACGGCGCGCATGGCGACGCGGTGGGCCTGGATGTGGTCGGGGTGACCGTAGCCGCCGTTGTCGTCGTAGGTGACGAGGACCTGCGGACGCACCTCGCGGATCACGGCGACGAGGTGTCCGGCGGCCTCGTCGAGGTCGGCCTGCCAGAAGCAGTCCGGGTCCTCGTTGTCCGCGAGCCCCATCATCCCGGAGTCCCGGTACCGCCCGGCGCCGCCGAGCAGCCGGAAGTCCGTGACGCCCAGCTCCCGCATCGCGGCGGCCAGTTCCCGCCGCCGGTGGGCGCCGAGCGCCGGCCCGGTCAGATGCCCCAGCTCGGCGGGGATGACCTCCCCCCGCTCCCCCAGGGTGCAGGTCACCAGGGTCACCAGCGCGCCCTCGGCCGCGTAGCGGGCCATGGTCACGCCGTTGTTGATCGACTCGTCGTCCGGGTGCGCGTGCACCAGGAGCAGACGCCGAGCAGGCAGTTCCGTCATGCCCCCACCCTACGAGGAGCGGACCCGCCGCCCGCCCCCGCTCCCGCGGACCACCCGTACGGGACCGATCCAGTGGGAGGGAGTGTGCGGCGCGCGGCCGAAGGCGGTGGTCATGCTGCTCGCTCCTCGTCTGTGCCCAGGGGCCAGGATCGTCACGTTCATGCTAGGCGGCCTCCAGGTCATCGGTTCGGCAGTCGCGGCAGTGGCCGGGGTGTGGCGCGCGGAAGGCGCGGTCGCAGCGGTCGCAGGTCTGGAGGGGGTGCCGCACGGGCGGTGGGGCGGCCGGGGCGCGGAACGGGGGCGGGGGCGGCAGCTGGGCGGTGAGGCGGTGGGCCAGCAGGGCCGCCGGGCGGCGCAGGCCCTCGGGCGGCAGGTCCGCCGTCAGCGCCCGGCGTACCCCCGCCGTACCGACCTCCCGCTCCAGCCAGGCCGCCACGGTGGCGGTCCGAAGGTCCCGGGGCCCGGCCGGGGCGCGGCGAGGCGCTTGCCACGGCAACGGCACCACCACGGCACCGGTACTGGGACCGCACCGGCACCGGCTGGCACGATCGCATCACCGAGCCCCCCGCATGCGGCCCCTCGCCCCGGGCCCGTCTCGATCGGAGTTCCATGCGCACCCGCCCCGCCCGCACCTCGGCCCTGCTCCTGTCCGCGACGGCCATGACGGCCGTGACGGCGCTGACGGCCTTGACGTCAGGTTGCGCGCGCCCGGAGGAAGGGCGTCCGGAGCCCTCCGCGGATGCGGCGCGGTGGCAGGGGAAGGCGGACCAGGAGGACGCGATGACGAGCGCCGAGCACGCCCTGAACGCCGTGGAGCCCGAGAGCGCGGTGCGCGTCGACGAGGGCATGGAGACGACCCTCGCGCGGGCGCTGGAGCGGACGTTCCCGACGAAGGGCGGCCGTCCCCACGCCTTCGTCGTCGTCTGCCGCAGCCCCGCCGCCGGCCGCTCGGTCACGTTGACGCTCGAACGGGGCGAGGAGGGGAGCGACTACGAGGTGACGTGCGGCGACCGCGAGGCGGACCGGTTCGAGGTCCCCGCCGGCTCCCCCTTCACCGTCCGTGTCGTCCCCGACCGGCGGGACGCCGACGTCATGGTCCTGTGGCGCGTGGAGACCGTCGGCTCCGACGACGTGTCCGACTGCGGCGACGACATCGAGGGCTGCGAGGCCTGAGCCCCCCGGCCGCCGGTTCCCGGCCCCTTCACCCTCCGATCACCCACAGGCACCCCGCGAGCACCGCGGGCGCCGGGCAGGCCAGCGCGCCCAGGAGGAGTGCGCGGGCGTCCGGTGCCATGCGGCGGACGGCCGGGACTAAGGCGAGGCCGGTCAGCGCGCCCGCGCCGCCGGCCACGAGGAGGAGACACCACAGGAGGAAGCCGCCGACCTGGGCGCCGTCCGCCGCGGCCCACAGGCTCGCCATGCCGACCAGGAACGCCAGCCAGACGAGCGAGACCAGGGCGATGCCCCACAGCACCGCGGCCAGGACCACGACGGCCGGCCGCGGGGCGGGACGCACCGGCACGTAGGGGCCGTACAGCCGTGCGTAGGTCATGGGGCCCACCGTGGCGTCCTTCCGTAGTTCCCGTCGGAAGGATCCTGACCGCGCGACCACCGCTCCGGCATGGGCGCCGGTACTCACCCCGTCCAGGGACCGGTACTCAACCCGTCCCGGACTCGGGGCTCACCTCAACGCGGGTTCACGGCCTAGAACTTGATGCTGCCGATCATCCCCGCGATGTTCGTCGTCAGGTCGCTGATCGTGGGAGCGATCGTCGAGGAGGCCAGGTAGAAGCCGAGCAGCATGCACACGATCGCATGCCCGGCCTTCAGCCCGGACTTCTTGATCAGCAGGAAGACGATGATCGCCAGCAGCACCACCGCCGAAATCGAGAGTGCCACGGCGGCTCACCTCCAAAGATCCCAGGACGCGGGGGGTGTCGGGGGTCGAACTATGGGGGCAGATGGATCCACACAACAGGCACGGCCTACACCACGGTCATACCCACTATGCGCAACTGATCATAACTATCCGCACGCGCGCACCAGCCAGCGCACAGTCGTACAAGGGGGCGCATGGCCAATATGGTCGGGGGATGACGACCGAGCCCGACTCCTTCCCCCGCCGGCACGCGCGCACCCTGCGTTTCACGCTCGGCGCGCCGCGCGCGTTCACGGTGGCCCCCGACGCGTCCCGCGTGGTGTTCCTGCGCTCCGACTCCGGTACGGACCGGGCCAATTCGCTGTGGGTCCTCGATCTGGCCGACCTCCGAGAACACCTGGCCGCCGATCCGCGGGCCCTGCTCGGCGGCGCCTCGGAGGACCTGCCGCCCGAGGAGCGGGCACGCCGGGAGCGCACCCGTGAGGGCGGCGCCGGCATCGTGGGCTACGCCACCGACGCGGCCGTCGAGTTGGCGTCTTTCGCCTTGTCGGGGCGGCTTTTCACCGCCGGGTTGCGGACCGCGACCACGCGTGAACTGCCCGTCGCCGGGCCGGTGATCGACCCCCGCCCGTCCCCCGACGGCCGTCACGTCGCCTACGTCCGCGGCGGCGCCCTGCGCGTGGTGGGCGCCGAGGGGGACGGCGACCGGGCGCTGGCGCAGCCGGAGTCGGAGTCGGTGACGTACGGGCTCGCCGAGTTCGTCGCGGCCGAGGAGATGGACCGCTCACGGGGCTTCTGGTGGGCGCCCGGGTCGGACCGGCTGCTCGTGGCACGGGTGGACGACTCGCCGGTGCGACGCTGGTGGATCTCCGATCCCGCGCGGCCGGACCAGGCGCCCCACCAGGTCCGCTACCCGGCCGCGGGCACCGCGAACGCGGACGTGCGGCTGTTCGTGATCGGCCTGGACGGGACCCGGACGGAGGTGGTCTGGGACCGGTCCCGTTACCCGTATCTGGCGCGTGTGCACTGGTCAGCGGCGGGTGCGCCGCTGCTGCTGGTGCAGGCGCGCGACCAGCGCGGCCAGCTCTACCTGGCCGTGGACCCGGGTACCGGCCAGACCCGCATGGTGCACGCCGACGAAGATCCAAGTTGGCTTGATCTTTTCCCCGGCGCGCCCTGCTGGAGCCCGTCCGGGCAGCTGGTGCGGATCGTGGACGAAGGAGGCGCCCGGGTCCTCGCGGTCGGCGAACGGCCGCTCACCGGAGCCCAGTTGCACGTCCGGGCGGTCCTCGACGTCTCCGCCGACGACGTGCTGGTCTCCGCCTCCGCCGGGGCGGAGGCCGCCGCCGCGGAGACCGGCGAGGTGCACGTCTACCGCGTCAACGAGCTCGGGGTGGAGCGCGTGAGCGAGGAGGCCGGCGTGCACTCGGCCGTGCGCGCCGGAGGTGTCACGGTGCTGGTCTCCGCCGCCCTGGACCGGCCGGGCGCCCGGGTCCGGGTGCTGCGGGACGGCAAGCGGGTGGCGACCGTCGCCTCCCGCGCCCAGGACCCGGGACTGACCCCGCGGGTGACCCTCACCCAAGGGGGCGCACGCAAAATCCCGTGCGCCGTGCTTATGCCTACGGACTACCCCCGTGACACGGGCAACGGGGCCGAACGGCCCTTGCCGGTCCTCCTCGACCCGTACGGTGGCCCGCACGGCGCGCGCGTGGTCGCCGCGCACAACGCGCACCTCACCTCCCAGTGGTTCGCCGACCAGGGCTTCGCGGTGGTCGTCGCCGACGGCCGCGGCACCCCGGGCCGCTCCCCCGCCTGGGAGAAGGCCGTCCACCACGACTTCACGGTCACCCTCGACGACCAGATCGACGCCCTGCGCGACCTGGCCGAGCGCTACCCGCTCGACCTCGACCGGGTCGCCGTCCGCGGGTGGTCCTACGGCGGTTACCTCTCCGCGCTGGCCGTGCTGCGCCGCCCGGACGTCTTCCGTGCGGGCATCGCCGGCGCCCCGGTCGCCGACTGGCGCCTCTACGACACCCACTACACCGAGCGGTACCTGGGCGACCCGGCCGCGGACCCGGCGGCGTACGCGAGGAGTTCGCTGGTCACCGACGACGGCCTGGCGGAGGCGGCCGCACCGCACCGGCCGCTGATGATCGTGCACGGCCTCGCCGACGACAACGTGGTGGTCGCCCACGCCCTGAGGCTGTCCTCCGCGCTGCTCGCCGCGGGCCGGCCGCACGAGGTGCTGCCGCTGTCCGGAGTCACCCACATGACGCCGCAGGAACAGGTCGCGGAGAACCTGCTGCTGCTCCAGGTGGACTTCCTCAAGCGCTCCCTGGGCCTGGGCTGAGGGGCCGTCGGGCGCTTCCCGGCGGGGCCGTCGGGCGCTTCCCGGCGGGACGTTCGCGGTTCCCGCCGGACCCGCGTGCCGACGGGCCGGGGCGGCATGGCGCGCCCCGGCCCGTCCACGGCACCCGCACGGCCGTACGTTCCTGAGCCTGCCGCGTCCGTATATCGGTGCCGCTTCGGCGAGGTTGCCCGCGTGTTAACGCTCCGCCTGCCGCTCCGCGGCGAAGAGGCAGGCCGAGTCGTGGGCCGCCGGGCCGCCCGCGTGACGGAACTCCGCGGGCACCGCCAGCGCCGGCACCTCCAGGGCGCAGCGTTCGCGGGCCTTGAAGCAGCGAGTGCGGAAGCGGCACCCGGAGGGGATGGCGGCCGGGGACGGCACGTCGCCCGAAAGGATGATGCGGTCGCGGTGCTCGCGGGCGTCCGGGTCGGGCACCGGGACGGCGGACAGCAGCGCCTGGGTGTAGGGGTGCGTCGGGTGGTCGTAGATCTGCGCGTCGGTGCCGGTCTCGACGATCCGGCCGAGGTACATGACCGCCACCCGGTCGGAGATGTGCCGCACGATCGACAGGTCGTGCGCGATGAAGACGTACGACAGCTCGAACTCCCGCTGGAGCCGCTCCATCAGGTTGATGACCTGGGCCTGGACCGACACGTCCAGCGCGGAGACCGGCTCGTCGGCGACGATGACCTCCGGGCGCAGCGCGAGGCCGCGGGCGATGCCGATGCGCTGGCGCTGACCGCCGGAGAACTGGTGCGGGTAGCGGTTGACGTACTCCGGGTCGAGGCCGACGACGTCCAGCAGTTCCCGCACCCGGCGGCGGCGGTCGCCCTTCGGGGCCACCTCGGGGTGGATGTCGAAGGGCTCGCCGATGATGTCGCCCACCGTCATGCGCGGGTTCAGCGAGGTGTACGGGTCCTGGAACACCATCTGGATGTTGCGGCGCACGGCCTTGAGCGCCCGTCCGGACAGTCTGGTGACGTCCTCGCCGCGGTAGCGGATGGCGCCGGCCGTCGGCCGTTCCAGGTGGCACAGCAGCTTGGCGACCGTGGACTTGCCGCAGCCGGACTCGCCGACGACGCCGAGGGTCTCGCCCCGGCCGAGGGCGAGGTCGACCCCGTCCACCGCCCGGACGGCGCCGACCTGCTTCCTGAACAGGACGCCCCGGGTGAGCGGATAGTGCTTGACGAGCCCGGTGACCTCCAGGACGGGCTCGGCCGGCTCAGCCATCCAGGCACTCCCTCCAGAAGTGGCAGGCGCTCCCCCGGTCCCCGGAGACCTCGTACAGCGGCGGCACGTCGGTGCGGCACACGTCGCGGGCCATCGGGCAGCGCGGGTGGAAGGCGCAGCCGGGCGGGATCCGTGTGAGGCCGGGCGGCAGGCCCTTGATCGCGTACAGCTCGCGGCCCTTGCGGTCCAGGCGCGGAATGGAGTCCAGCAGGCCCTTGGTGTACGGGTGCGCGGGGTGCTTGTAGATGTCGTGGACGGGCGCGGACTCCACGATCCGTCCCGCGTACATGACCGCGATCCTGTCGGCGACGTCGGCGACGACGCCGAGGTCGTGGGTGATGAGCACGAGCCCCATGTCGTACTCGCGCTGGAGCTCCGCGAGCAGGTCCATGACCTGCGCCTGCACCGTCACGTCGAGGGCCGTGGTCGGCTCGTCGGCGATGATCAGGTCCGGTCCCAGGGCCAGCGCCATGGCGATCATGATGCGCTGGCGCATGCCGCCGGAGAACTGGTGCGGGTAGTCGCCCACACGCTGGGCCGCGGCCGGGATGCGCACCCGGTCCATCAGCCGCACCGCCTCGGCCCGCGCCTTGCCCCGGGACATGCCGCGGTGCACGGTGAACATCTCGCCGAGCTGGTCGCCGACGGTCAGCACCGGATTGAGGGCCGACAGCGCGTCCTGGAAGATCATGGCCATCCCGGCGCCCCGGACCCGCCGGCGCTCCTCCTCCTTGAGCGTGAGCAGTTCCTCGTCGCGGAAGCGGATCTCGCCGGCGGTGATCCGGCCGGGCGGCGCGTCGAGGATGCCCATGACCGCCTGCGCGGTGACGGACTTGCCGGATCCCGACTCGCCGAGCACGGCGAGCGTCTCGCCCGCGTCCACGCCGTAGGTGACCCCGTTGACTGCGTGGGCGACACCGTCGCGGGTGCGGAACTCCACGTGCAGGTCGCGGACTTCGAGGAGCACGGCGCGCTCACCTCAGCTTCGGGTCGAGGGCGTCGCGCACCGCGTCGCCGAGCATGATGAAGGCCAGCACGGTGATCGCGAGGGCGCCGGCCGGCCACAGCAGCGCGTGCGGGGCGTTGCGGACGTAGGGCGAGGCGGCGGAGATCTCGATGCCCCAGGACACGCTCGGCGGTTTCAGTCCGACGCCGAGGTAGGACAGGGTCGCCTCCAGGGAGATGTACGTGCCGAGCGCGATGGTGGCGACGACGATCACGGGGGCGACGGCGTTGGGCGCGATGTGGCGCAGCAGGATGCGCGTGTTCGAGGCGCCCAGGGCGCGGGCGGCCTGGACGTAGTCGTGCTGTTTGGCGGTGATGACCGAGCCGCGGGCGATGCGGTAGATCTGCGGCCAGCCCAGCAGCACGATGAACCCGACGACCGGCCAGACGGTGTTGCTGGTGACCACCGAGAGCAGGACCAGTCCGCCGAGGACGACCGGGATGGCGAAGAAGACGTCGGTGATCCGGGACAGCACCGCGTCCCAGCCGCCGCCGAAGAACCCGGCGAGGGCGCCGAGGACGGATCCGAGGACCGCGACGCCGAGGGTGGCGCAGACGCCGACGGTGACGGAGGCGCGGGCGCCGTGGACGGTGCGGGTGTAGACGTCGCAGCCCTGGCCGTCGAAGCCGAAGGGGTGGCCGGGGCTCGGCCCGTCCTGAGCCCTTGCCAGGTCGCACGCGAGGGGGTTGCCGGGGGCGATCAGGGAGGGCCAGATCGCGATGAGGACCAGGAAGCAGATGACCAGCGCGGAGAGGAGGAAGACGGGGTTGCGGCGCAGGTCGCGCCAGGCGTCCGACCACAGGGAGCGGGGCCGGTCCTCGGGTCCGGCGCCGTCCGGCCGGTCGGGTTCCCGTTCCAGGGTGGCGGCCTCGCTCGCGGCGAGGTCCATTCCGCCTCCCATGCCGGTGCCCGCGACGGCGCGTTCGCTCTCGTGGGGCTCCTGCTGGTCAGGCATAGCGGATCCTCGGGTCGAGTACGGCGTACAGCAGGTCCACGAGCAGGTTGGCGACCAGGAAGACCAGGACGAGGACGGTGACGAAGCCGACGACGGTCTGGGTGTTCTGGCGCAGGATGCCCTGGTAGAGCTGGTAGCCGACGCCGTGGATGTTGAAGATGCGCTCGGTGACGATGGCGCCGCCCATGAGCGCGCCGATGTCGGTGCCGATGAAGGTGACCACGGGGATGAGCGAGTTGCGCAGCAGGTGCCGGACGACGACGCGGCGGCGGGGCAGCCCCTTGGCGACGGCGGTGCGGACGTAGTCGGCGCGGCGGTTCTCGGCGATGGAGGTGCGGGTGAGCCGGGTGACGTAGGCGAGGGAGACGGAGGCGAGGACGAGGCCGGGCAGGATCAGTTCGTCGAGCGGCGCCTCGGGGGAGACCGAGGGCCTGACCCAGCCCCACTTCACGCCGAGCAGCAGTTGCAGCAGCAGGCCGGTGACGAAGGTGGGCACGGAGATGACGACGAGGGTGCCGAGCAGGACGGCGGTGTCGACGGGCCGTCCGCGGCGCAGTCCGGTGACGACGCCGAGGGTGATGCCGATGACGATCTCGAAGACGATCGCGACGAGGGTGAGCCGGATGGTGACGGGGAAGGCGGTGGCCATCAGCTCGGTGACCGGCTGGCCGTTGAAGGCGGTGCCGAAGTCGCCGGTGAAGACGTTGCCCATGTAGGTCGCGTACTGCTGCCACACGGGCTTGTCGAGGCCGAACTCCCTTTTCAGCTGCGCGGCGGTGGCGGAGTCGCAGGCGCGTTCGCCGCACAGTCCGGCGACGGGGTCGCCCATCACGTTGACCATCAAAAAGATCAGCAGGGTGGCCCCGACGAACACCGGGATCATCTGCAGGAGCCGTCTGACGAGGTAGCGTCCCATGGCCGGTCAGCCCACCTCGATCTCGTCGTAGACGGGGACGCTGAACGGGTTGAGCGCCACGTGGTGCAGCCGGTCGGAGTAGCCGGCGCTGCCGTTCTGGTACCAGAGCGGGACGGCGGCCATGTTGTCCCGGACCACTCCCTCGGCCTGCTGGAACAGACGGATCGCCGTCTTGCGGTCGGTCTCCGCGTTGGCCCGGTCGACGAGCTGGTCGAACCGCTTGTTCGACCACTTGCCGTCGTTGGAGGAGGCGTCGGTGTAGTACAGCGGCTGGAGGAAGTTCTGGATGAGCGGGTAGTCCATCTGCCAGCCGGCCCGGAACGGCCCGGGCATCCTGTGCCGGGAGATCTGGCCGCGGAAGTCGGCGAAGGTGCCGACCGGGTTGCCGACGCACGCCCGGTCGTCGCCGAGGGCGTTGTTGATGGAGTTGCACACGGCGTCCACCCACTCCTTGTGCGACCCGGTGTCCGCGTTGTACGTGATCCGCACCTGTCCGCCGGGCAGTCCGCCGCCCTCCTGGATCAGCTTCTTGGCCTCGGCGGGCCGGTACTCGCAGGCGGTGCCGCACAGGCCGGCCTGGTAGCCGCCGGCGGTGCCGAGCACGGGCGAGGTCCAGTCGGTGGCGGGAGTACGGGTGTCGCGGAAGAGGGTTTTGGTGATCTGGGCGCGGTCGATCGCCATCGACAGTCCGGTGCGGACCTTGCGGGCGCCGTCGGTGTTCCACGCCTTGTCGTAGTACGGGAAGGCCAGGGTCTGGAGGATGCCGGCCGGGGTGTTGATGTAGCGGCCGTCCAGGTCGGAGGCGACGTTCTTGAGCTGGCCCGCGGGGATGTCGTCGGCCAGGTCGAGGTTGCCGGCCAGCACGTCGGTGTAGGCGGTGTTGCTGTCGGTGTAGACCATGAGCGTGACGCCGGCGTTGCGCGCCTTGTCGGGGCCGGGGTAGCCGTCCCACTTCCTCAGGTACATCTGGGCGCCCTTGGTGTAGGACTCCACCGTGTAGGGGCCGTTGCCGACCGGCTTGTCCAGCCAGGCCTCGTGGTGGGTGAAGAACGCCCGGGGCAGCGGGGCGAAGGCGGCGTAGCCGAGGGTGTCGGGGAAGGTGGAGAACTTCTGGCCGAGGGTGACGGTGAAGGTCCGCGGGCCGGTGACCTTCAGGCCGGAGAGGGTGTCGGCGGTCTGCTTCCCGCTGTCGGGGTGGACCTTGTCGTAGCCCTCGATGTAGCCGAAGAAGTACGCGTTCTTCTGGTTGTTCCTCAGGCTCGCGCCGTAGTTCCAGGCGTCGACGAAGGAGCGGGCGGTGACGGGTTCGCCGTTGCTGAACCTCCAGCCGCCCTTGACGGTGATCGTGTAGGTGCGCGAGTCGGTGGTGTCGATGCGCTCGGCGAGCATGTTCTCGGCGCGGCCGGTGCGCGGGTCGTACCGCTTGAGCCCGCGGAAGATCATGTCGAGCACCTTGCCGCCCTGCACCTCGTTGGTGTTGGACGGCTCCAGCGGGTTCTGCGGGTCGCCCCAGGAGGAGCTGAGGACGCCCGCTCCGGCGGCGCCCGCGCCGCTCGTGCAGGCGGCGAGCGGCAGCACGGCGGCCACCAGCGCGCCCAGGGCCCACCGCACGCGCGTACGGCCACGCATGGGCGCCTCCTCGGTGCGGTGACAGACCTGTCCTCATATCAACAGACAAGTCGCATGTCGCACGCGTGCCGCACCGTGCCCGGCCGCCGCTTGCGCCGTACGGCGCAGCGGCCGCTCAGCCGCCTTCGGCCGCCGTCCCGTCGTGGCGTTCGGCGGCCACCAGCTCGACCTCGAAGCCGTCGGCGTCGGTGAGGTAGCCCGCGTAGTGCGCCGGTCCTCCGGCGTGCGGGTAGCGGTCGGCGAAGAGGGGCGACCAGCCGTGCGCGGGCGCCTCGCGCATCAGCGCGTCGACGTCGGCCCGGCCGCCCGCGTGGAAGGCCAGGTGGTTCAGGCCCGGCCGCGTCCGGTCGTGGCCGCCGCCGCGCATCGCCGGGGACTGTTCGAGCACGACGTAGACGGAGCCGTGCCGCCAGCTGCGGCCGTGCTCCCACTCCTGGTACGGCAGGCAGCCCAGGCGGCCGAGCAGCCATCCCCAGGAGCGGACCGCCCGGGGCAGGTCGGGGACCCAGAGTTCGACGTGGTGCAGCATCCGCCCGCCCTTCTCGCGACCGCCCAGAAACGCCGGTTCCCGGCGCCTTCGTGAAGACGCCGGGACCGGAACGGGGAACCGGAAAGCTCACGCCGCGCCGACGACGTCCTTCTCCTCGGCGAAGTGGCAGGCCGACTCGTGGGCCGCCGGGGTGTCCGAGCCCTGGAAGCGCTCGGGCACCGCGAGGAGGGGGATCTCCTTGGCGCACTTGTCCTGGGCCTTCCAGCAGCGGGTGCGGAAGCGGCAGCCCGAGGGCGGGTTGGCCGGGGAGGGCACGTCGCCGGTGAGGATGATCCGCTCGCGGTGCTCGCGGGCGTCCGGGTCCGGCACCGGGACCGCCGACAGCAGCGCCTGGGTGTAGGGGTGCGTCGGGTGGTCGTAGATCTGCTGGTCCGTGCCGATCTCGGCCATCTTGCCGAGGTACATCACGCCGACCCGGTCGGAGATGTGCCGGACGATCGACAGGTCGTGCGCGATGAAGAGGTAGGACAGGTTGAACTCGTCCTGCAGCCGCTCCATCAGGTTGATGACCTGGGCCTGGACCGACACGTCCAGCGCGGAGACGGGCTCGTCGCAGATGATGATCTCGGGGTTGAGCGCGAGGCCGCGGGCGATGCCGATGCGCTGGCGCTGACCGCCGGAGAACTGGTGCGGGTAGCGGTTGATGTACTCCGGGTTGAGGCCGACGACGTCCAGCAGCTCCTGCACCTTGCGGCGCCGGTCGCCCTTCGGGGCCACCTCGGGGTGGATGTCGAAGGGCTCGCCGATGATGTCGCCCACCGTCATGCGCGGGTTCAGCGAGGTGTACGGGTCCTGGAACACCATCTGGATGTTGCGGCGCACGGCCTTCAGGGCGCGTCCGGACAGCTTGGTGATGTCCTGGCCCTTGTAGAAGATCTCGCCGGCGGTCGCCTGCTCCAGGTTCATCAGGAGCTTGGCCACCGTGGACTTGCCGCAGCCGGACTCGCCCACGATGCCCAGGGTCTCGCCCTGGTACAGGTCGAAGGAGATGCCGTCGACGGCCTTGACCGCGCCGATCTGCTTCTTGAACAGGATGCCCTGGGTGAGCGGGAAGTGCTTCACCAGGTTGCGCACCTGAAGGATCGGCTCGCCGCGCTCGGCCGGGGCGTCGATCGCCTTGACCGCCTCCGTCTCGGAGGCCGCGTCGACGGTTTTTACCTTGGAGACGTTCGGCGTGGCGTCGTCCTTGGGCTCGTCGTCCTTCGCGAGCTTCGTGGGCTCAGCCATGGATCGTCTCCTTCCAGAAGTGGCATGCGGAGTGGCGGCCGGCCAGCTCCGTGCCGTCGCGCTCGGTCACCGGCACCAGCGGCGGTACGTCGGTGCGGCAGATGTCCTGCGCCATGCCGCAGCGGGGGTTGAACGCGCAGCCCGGCGGGATCGCCTGCAGGTTGGGCGGCAGACCCTTGATCGCGTACAGCTCCTGGCCCTTGTGGTCCAGGCGCGGGATCGAGTCCAGCAGGCCCTTGGTGTAGGGGTGCGCGGGACGCTTGTACAGCTCGTGCACGGGCGCCGTCTCGACGATCCGGCCGGCGTACATGACCGCGATCTTGTCGGCCACGTCGGCGACGACGCCGAGGTCGTGGGTGATCAGGATCAGGCCCATGTTGTACTCGCGCTGGAGTTCCGCGAGCAGGTCCATGACCTGCGCCTGCACCGTCACGTCGAGGGCCGTGGTCGGCTCGTCGGCGATGATCAGGTCCGGCTCCAGGGCCAGCGCCATGGCGATCATGATGCGCTGGCGCATGCCGCCGGAGAACTGGTGCGGGTAGTCGCCCACACGCTGGGCCGCGGCCGGGATGCGCACCCGGTCCATCAGCTCGATCGCCTTGGCCTTGGCGTCCTTGCGGGACATGCCCTGGTGCACGCGGAACATCTCGCCGAGCTGGAAGCCCACGGAGAGCACCGGGTTGAGCGAGGACAGCGCGTCCTGGAAGATCATCGCCATCTTGGCGCCGCGCAGCTTGCGCCGCTCGCCCTCCGACAGGCGCAGGATGTCCTGGCCCTGGAAGAGGATCTCGCCCTTGGAGATGCGTCCGGGCGGGCTGTCGAGGATGCCCATGATCGCCTGCGCGGTGACGGACTTGCCGGAGCCCGACTCACCGAGCACGGCGAGCGTCTCGCCCGCGTTGACGCTGTAGTTGACGCCGTTGACCGCCTTGGTCACGGAGTCGCGGACCGCGAACTCCACGTGCAGGTCGCGGACTTCGAGGAGCGGCGCGGCCCCGTCCGCCCCGGCGTTGGTGGGTGCCGTCTCCAGGCTGGTCATGCCGTCACCTTCATCGTGCTTGGTCACTGGGGTTCGACTCATGGCGGCGCCTCACCGCATCTTCGGGTCGAGCGCGTCGCGCAGGCCGTTGCCCAGCAGGATGAAGCCGAGCGCGGTGATGACGATCGCGAGGCTCGGGTAGGTCCACATGAAGTCCTTGACGCCCATGAAGTTGCGGCCCGCGGAGATCATGTTCCCCCACTCGGCGACCTCCGGGTCGACACCGACGCCCAGGTACGACAGCGAGGCCTCGGCCACGATCGCGATGCCGACGTTGCTGGTGCCGTACACCAGCACCGAGGTCAGCGAGTTGGGCAGGATGTGCTTGCGGATGATCCGGCCCTGGCCGGCGCCGAGCGCCTTGGCGGCGTGGACGTAGTCCATCTCACGCACCGACAGGACCTGGCTGCGCAGCAGTCGGGCGAAGGTCGCCCAGGTGAAGATGCCCAGCGAGAGCACGACGGGCAGCACGCCGCGGCCCATCAGCAGGATGATGACGATGGCGCCGATCAGCAGCGGGAAGGCGAAGAAGACGTCGGCGATACGCATGATCACCGTGTCGACCCAGCGGCCGTAGTAACCGGCCAGGGCGCCCAGCGTGACACCGATGACCAGGGCGACCAGGATCGAGGCCATACCCACGATCACCGCGATGCGGCTGCCGTAGATGAGGCGGGAGAGCTGGTCACGGCCGAGTGCGTCCGTGCCCAGCCAGTGCGCGCCGCCCGGGGACTGCAGGGTCTGGGTGAGGTCCTGCTTGAGCGGGTCGTGCGGCGCGAGAAGCGGGGCGAAGATCGCCACCAGGATGAGCACGGTGATGATCACCAGGCCCACCACGGCCAGCTTGTTGGCGAAGAAGCGGTGCCGGATGTCGGTCCACTGGCTCACCCTGGCGACGCTGGGTTCAGCGCCCGGGGCCGCCGGGACGGGACCGGCCGCCGTCGGCTCGCCCGTGCCCGAGACGAGTTCGGTCATTGTGTGACTCCTAGAGGGGAACGACCCTGCGGGTCAGGCAAGGCGGATACGCGGGTCGAGGGCGGCGTACAGCAGGTCGACGATGAGGTTCAGCACGACGAAGACCGCCACGCCGATCGTCACCACACCCACGATGATGGGGTTGTTGTTCTGCTGGATCGCCTGGATGAGCGCGAGACCGATGCCGTTCCAGTTGAAGATCGTCTCTGTGATGATCGCGCCGCCGAGCAGGCTGCCGAAGGAGATGCCCAGGTAGGTGATCACCGGGATGACCGAGTTCCGCAGGATGTGCCGGGTCAGGACCGTACGGCGCGGGAGGCCCTTGGCGACCGCCGTCTTGACGTAGTCGGCGCGCAGCACCTCCAGCATCGTGCTGCGGGCGAGCTGGGCGACGAGCGCCGCGTCGATGATGGCGAGGGTGAAGGCCGGCAGGACGATGCCCTCGAGACTGTCGCCCGCGATGAGCGGGAACCAGTCCAGCTCGATGACGAACACACGCTGCATGATCATGCCGAGCACGATCGAGGGAACACCGATGGCCAGGGTCGTGATGAAGGTCGCCGACACGTCCCAGATCGAATATCTGCGCATGGCGGCGAGGACACCGACCGAGATGCCGATGACGATGTCGATGACGATCGCCGCGACCGCCAGCTTGGCGGTGTTCTCCAGTTTCGGGCCGAGGATCTCGGTGACCGGCCGGCTCTGCGTGTAGTCCGTGCCGAGGTCACCGGTGACCAGCTTGCCGACGTAGTTGCCGTACTGGACGACCAGCGGCTTGTCGAGCCCGTACTGCTTGTGCAGCTGTTCGATGACCGCCGGGTCGCGCGCCTTGTCGCTACCGGCGATCTGGCCCACCGGGTCGCCGGGGAGCACGAACAGGCAGGCGAACAGAATCATCGTCGCGCCGAGCACGACGACGACCAACTGGCCCAGCCTGCGGACCACATACCTTCCCATGACTGCCTCTCTGCCTCGCTGCCTCTTCCACAGCAGCTCCCTCGCCCCGATCTGTGGGGGTGGGGTGGGGGCGGGAGCCGTGGATCACACCGCTCCCGACGGTCGTCGAGGGTCGTGGCCTCCGAGCGACTGCTCGGACACCACGACCCCCGGTTGCCTGGTTCCGCGCCTGGCGCGGCGACCTGTTACTTCAGGCGGATCTCAGCGAGGTTCGGGTCCTCGTGGAAGTCCATCTTCATGTCGGCGAACTTCTTGGTGTTGGCGAGACGCAGCTGGGTGCGGTTCCACAGCGGGATCAGGGCCATGTCGTCCAGGGCGACC
Organism: Streptomyces sp. NPDC018610; assembly: GCF_044391765.1. Taxonomy (NCBI): domain Bacteria; kingdom Bacillati; phylum Actinomycetota; class Actinomycetes; order Kitasatosporales; family Streptomycetaceae; genus Streptomyces; species Streptomyces sp. NPDC018610. Next base: position 121,714 of record NZ_JBISAL010000011.1, on the reverse strand, counting down.
TTCTCGGCCTGCTTGTAGATCGCGTTGCGGCCGGCCTGGTCCTCCGTGGCGCGGGCCTGGGAGAGCAGGTCGTCGAACTTCTTGTTGCTGTAGCGGCCGCGGTTGTCGCCGGTGACCTTGCCGGAGGAGTCCTTGTTGATGGACGCGGTGTCCAGCAGCGGGTACAGGAAGTTGTCCGGCGTCGGGTAGTCGGCGCCCCAGGCGAAGCGGTACGCGCCCGTGGCGTTCGGCTTCTGCTGGTCGGACAGCAGCTCGGCGAACGGCTTGCCGGTCGCCTTGACCTTCACGCCGAGGACGCTCTCGAGCTGCTGCTTGACGGCCTGGATCCACTCCTCGTGGCCGGCGCCGGTGTTGTAGCCGAGCTCGATCGTGGTGCCCGGCTTCAGGCCGCCTTCCTCGGCGAGCTGCTTGGCCTTGGCCTTGTCCTGCTTGACGCAGGAGGCGCACAGGTCCTTCTGGTACACGTCGGTGAAGACGGGCGGAAGGATCGTGGTCGACTTGGTCTGCATGTTCTGGAAGACGCCCTTGATGATGGCGTCGCGGTCGATCGCGTAGGACACCGCCTCGCGGGCCTTGGCGTTCTTCAGCGGACCGTTGTCGGTGATCGGGAGGAGGTAGTTCATACCGTTGGTGTCCTCGTCGATCCACTCACCCTGCGGCTCGTACTTGGCCTTGGCGGCCGGCAGCTGCGGGGTGGGCATGCGGGCCCAGTCGTACTGGCCCGACTCGAAGCCCTGGTACTCCAGCGTGACGCCGTTGGCGGAGTTCAGGATGTCGATCTGCACCTTGTCCAGGTGGGCCTTGGTCAGGCCGTAGTCGTCGTTGCGGACGAGCGTGATCGACTTGTTGTGCTCCCACTTGCCCTGCATCTTGAACGGGCCGTTGCCGATGGGGGCTTCGTTGTACGCCTTGTTCTTGGCGTCGCCCGCGACCTTCGGGACGGGGCTGAAGACCGTGTGCGTGGTCTTGATGTAGAACTCGAAGTCCGGGGCGGACAGCTTCACCTGGAGGGTGTACGGGTCCGGGGCGCTCAGACCGGTCATGGTCTTCGCCTTGCCGGACTGGGCGTCGGCGAAGCCCTCGATGCCGGCCATGTGGTAGGCGACGTCGGACGCGGCCGACTTCTGCACCACACGGTTCCAGCCGCGGATGAAGGACTCGGCGTCAACGGCCTCGCCGTTGGAGAACTTGGTGCCCTTCTTGATGGTGAAGGTCCAGGTCTTGCCGTCCTTGCTGACCTTCTTCGACGTGGCCAGCGCCGGGTTGACCTTGCCGTCGGCGGTCGGCTCGTACAGCCCCGTGAAGAGGTTGTCCGTGACCAGGGTGCCCTCGGACTCCTGGGCGTTGTAGGGGTCGATGGCAACCGGCTCCGTGATGCCCATCCGGAAGGTGCCACCGGCCTTGCCGGATCCCTTGCTGCCGCCATCGTCGTCGCCGCCTCCGCAGGCGGTCGCCGCCAGGGCTATGACGATCGCACCCGCGACCCACTTGGCGCTGCTGGCACCACGCATGGGTTCCTCCTCTGAGTCCTTATGTTCACCACAAGAGGGAACACGCGACATCCCGCGGACATGAAGAACGGGGAAGGTCAAGTGCACCCGCAACGCTCGTGAGTCGGCGCCTCCTGCAGCGCGTGACTCGTCGACCCGAGCTCTACGCGCCTAACTATCTGCCATCGCCTCACTGACAGACCACAGTCATTTGGTCTCGTTTCGATCACACCTGTCGTCTACTTCTTCCAAAATCCGGACAAACGGTTTCGCGAAAGATGCCTGCGAAACGGACTTGTTACACAAGTATCGGAGTCCGGTGTCCGGATAGCGGACAGACTGACGAGATATCAGTTGCGCTCGGCGACGGAGAGTGCATCCTCGACGTGGTGAGCAGGCAAACCGGGGCACACTCCGCCCGGAGGGCGCCCATATCCGGCCAACCGTACCGCCGCGCGGTGGCGTGCGCGCTCATACGTGGGGCTCACACCCGTTCCCTAGGGAAAACCCTCTATGCCCCTGTCTCCCCCACGCCCGTGATCGCCGCGGACACACCCGCGCGAGCACGGAAGGCTGCCCGCGCGCAGGGAGCGCGGGGGACGGGAGGAGCGCGGGAAAGGAGCGGACGGGCACGGCCCGTAAAAGGGGACGGGAAAGCACGGCGTGAAAGAGACGCTCCGCGTCCGCCGGCGGGGGCGGGGGGCGAGAGGGGTGCGCCGGTGCCGCCGGAGAGGGCCGGAAGATCGGGGCGGGGGCCCGCGCCGGGGGCGGAAGGCCTGGTCGGGGCGCGCGCGGACGGCACCGTGAGGCCACCCCGTACCATGGGGTGAGGCCGTGGCGTGTTCAGCCCGGCAGGGCGCGTGTACCGAGGACGTACGCGCAGCCGTCCGCACACTCCGGGAGTACGCCTCATTATGGCCACGCGCCACGACATTCGAAACGTAGCCATCGTCGCCCACGTCGACCACGGCAAGACGACCATCGTCGACGGGATGCTGAAGCAGGCCGGCGCCTTCGCCGCGCACCAGCTCGACTCGGTCGACGACCGCATGATGGACTCGAACGATCTGGAGCGTGAGAAGGGCATCACGATCCTCGCCAAGAACACGGCGGTGAAGTACCACCCCAAGGACGGCGGGGACCCGATCACGATCAACATCATCGACACCCCCGGCCACGCCGACTTCGGCGGCGAGGTCGAGCGCGGTCTGTCGATGGTCGACGGTGTCGTGCTGCTCGTCGACGCCTCCGAGGGCCCGCTGCCGCAGACCCGCTTCGTGCTGCGCAAGGCCCTCCAGGCCCGCCTCCCCGTCATCCTCTGCATCAACAAGACGGACCGTCCCGACGCCCGGATCGACGAGGTCGTCAACGAGACGTACGACCTCTTCCTCGACCTGGACGCCGACGAGGAGCAGATCGAGTTCCCGATCGTCTACGCCTGCGGCCGTGACGGTGTGGCCTCCCTCACCAAGCCGGACAACGGCACGGTGCCGGCCGACTCCGACAGCCTGGAGCCGTTCTTCTCCACGATCCTGGAGCACATCCCGGCCCCCACCTACGACGAGGAGCTGCCGCTCCAGGCCCACGTCACCAACCTCGACGCGGACAACTTCCTCGGCCGTATCGCGCTGCTGCGCGTGGAGCAGGGCGAGCTGCGCAAGGGCCAGACCGTCGCGTGGATCAAGCGCGACGGCTCCGTGCAGAACGTGCGCATCTCCGAGCTGATGATGACCGAGGCGCTCACCCGCAAGCCCGCCGAGAAGGCCGGCCCCGGTGACATCTGCGCCGTCGCCGGCATCCCGGACATCATGATCGGCGAGACGCTGGCCGACCCGGAGAACCCGGTCCCGCTGCCGCTGATCACGGTGGACGAGCCCGCGATCTCCATGGTCATCGGCACCAACACCTCTCCGCTGGTCGGCCGCGGCGGCTCCGGCAAGGGCGCCGACGCCAAGGCGGCGGTCAAGGACCGCAAGGTCACCGCCCGCCAGGTCAAGGACCGTCTGGACCGCGAGCTGATCGGCAACGTCTCGCTGCGCGTGCTGGAGACCGAGCGTCCCGACGCCTGGGAGGTCCAGGGCCGCGGTGAGCTGGCGCTGGCCATCCTGGTCGAGACCATGCGCCGGGAGGGCTACGAGCTGACCGTCGGCAAGCCGCAGGTGGTCACCAAGGAGATCGACGGCAAGGTCCACGAGCCGGTCGAGCGCATGACGGTCGACGTGCCCGAGGAGCACATGGGCGCGGTCACGCAGCTCATGGGCGTGCGCAAGGGCCGGATGGACAACATGTCCAACCACGGCTCGGGCTGGGTCCGCATGGAGTTCGTCGTGCCCTCCCGCGGTCTGATCGGCTTCCGCACCGAGTTCCTGACCCAGACCCGCGGCACCGGCATCGGCCACTCCATCCACGAGGGCCACGAGCCTTGGTTCGGCACCCTGCAGACCCGTAACAACGGCTCCCTGGTCGCCGACCGCGCCGGCACGGTCACCGCCTTCGCGATGACCAACCTCCAGGAGCGCGGCGTGCTCTTCGTGGAGCCGGGCACCGAGGTGTACGAGGGCATGATCGTCGGCGAGAACTCCCGCGCCGACGACATGGACGTCAACATCACCAAGGAGAAGAAGCTCACCAACATGCGGTCCTCGACCGCCGACGTGGCCGAGTCGATCGTCCCGCCGCGCAAGCTCTCCCTGGAGCAGTCCCTGGAGTTCTGCCGCGACGACGAGTGCGTCGAGGTGACCCCGGAGGCGGTCCGCATCCGCAAGGTGAACCTGGACGCCCGCGAGCGCGCCCGCGCCGCGAGCCGCGCCAAGCACGGCTGAGGCCGGGGCACGGCGGACGCCGTGCGCTGACACGCAGCCGCCGCTGTGACGAGAACGCCGCCCGTGAGGACTTCCTAGTCCTCACGGGCGGCGTTCTCGCGTCCGCGTCCCCCGCGGGGGCGCCCGCTTCGGCGACGGTTCTACCTCGGTGCCGGCTTCGCGCCCTTCTTCAGGAAGCCCATGTCCTCGTAGACCGGTGTCTGGAAGCCGAAGGCGCCCACGTTGGCCAGGCCCGCGCGGGTGGCGACGAGCTGGGGGCGCTGGTACAGGGGGATGGAGCCGGCCGTGGCCCAGATCCGGGCGTCGGCCTTGCGGATCAGGTCGCGCTCCTCGTCCTCGTCCAGGGTGGCGACGGCCTGGTCGAAGAGCTGGTCGATCCGGTCGGTGCCGACCCGCGTGTAGTTCTGCTGGACGTTGAGGGAGCCGTCGGCGGCCGGGACGGGCTTGGCGTAGACGGGGCGGGCGTCGGTGGCCGGATAGGCGGAGGAGGGCCAGGAGTACAGGGCGAGGTCGTACTGCCCGGAGGCGATGTGGTCGCGGAAGTAGCTGTCCTCCGAGACCTTGGTGATCTCCGTGGTGATGCCGACCTTCGCCAGCATGGCCGTGACCCGGTCGGCGACCTTGCGCAGCATGTCCGAGCCCGGGCCCGAGGGCAGGACGAAGCGGAGCGTGAGCGGCTTGCCGTCCTTGGCCAGCGGCCCGGTCATGGTGCCGGCCGGCGCGGCGGTGCCCTTGGGGGCGTACGCGCCGGGAGCGCCGCCCTGGGTGAGGTGCTCGCGCGCGTACTGCTTGCCGTCCTGGGCGAACCGCTGGGCTCCGCTGCCGTCCCCCGCGTGGTCGTGGGCGCTCTCCCGTCCGCCCGGCTTGTCCCGGTCGCTGCTCTCGGCGTGCCCCTTGCCGTCCCCGTTGTGCTCCACGTCGTCGTCGACGCCGACGATGTAGGTGCCGTCGCCGGCCGCGCTGTCCGGCCCGTCCTCGCCCTTGTCGCGTTCGGCGCCCGCCGCCTTGTCGCCCTTCTTCTGGTCCTTGACCGGTCCGCGCACCCAGCCGGCGTCCGTGAGCAGCGCCTGGGCCTGGGCGGCGTCCTGGCCGCCGAGCGCGTCGCTGTTGTCGGCGTAGGCGTCCTGGCCGGACAGGGCGAGGTGGCTGCCGACCGGGACGGCGGGCAGACCGAGCGGCTTCAGGACGAGGTCGGCGAGTTCCTGGCGGTTCAAGGCGTGCGCCACGGCGTGCCGGACGCGCTCGTCGGCGAGGGGGCCGCCGGCGCCGTTCAGGGCGAGCTGGGTGTAGACGGGCTCCAGCGACTTGCGGACCTGGATCCCGCGCAGTCCGTCCTGCTGATCGAGATAGGTGGTGAGCGTGCCGTGTCCCGCCTCCAGCGCACGGCGCTCCCGGTCGGCGGCCTTCTCGTCGGAGCCGTGGACCAGTGCCCACGAACGCAGCGCCTTGGCGGCGGTGCGCCCGCCGGCCGGTCCCTTGAACGGGGAGCTGCCCTGGGCTCCGGCGGCCTGGGTGATCCGGTCGGCGTCGCCCGGGTCGACGTCGGCCACGTCCACGGTGCCGTCGGCGAGGGCGGCGGCCCGCTTGTCGCGCGGCACCTCGTGCAGCACGATCTCGGACAGCTTGGCCGGGTGGCCCCACCAGCGCGGGTTGCGGGCGAGGACGACGTCCTTCTCCTCGGTGTCGATCTTCTGCACGGTGAACGGGCCGGCGCTGACCTTGAGCTTCTTGCGGGCGCCGTCGTTGAAGGAGTTCGCGGTGCCGGTGACGTCCTTGGGGTACAGCGGGGAGAACAGCGACTTCCAGTCGGCGTAGGGGCGGGCGAAGGTGACGCGCACCTCCAGGTCGTTCGCGCCGCGCTCGACCTTCTCGATGCGGTCGTAGCCGGCGTTGCGCGCGGTCCAGTACGCGGAGTCCTTGCCGGACAGGGCCCGCCACTGGGCGGCGAAGTCGGCCGCGCCGATCTCGCGGCCGTCGCTCCAGACGGCCTGCTGGTTGAGCCGGTAGACGACGACCTGCTTGGGCTCGGTCTCCACCACCCGGGCGGAGTCGAGGTAGTCGGCGTCGCGCTGCGGCCGGCCCTCGGCGTCGATGCGGAACATGGCGGGCAGGACGGCCTGGGCGATACGGGTGGTGCCGGCGTCGGCGTCCGCCTGGAAGGTGTTCAGCGTCTGCGGCATCGCGTCCACGGCCCAGCGCAGCGTGCCTCCGTCGCCGATCTGTTCCCGCTTGGCGGACGCGATGTCCTGCGCGGCGAGCGGCTTGCTGCCCTCGTCGTCGGAGCCGCAGCCGGCCAGCAGGGGCACGGCGAGGGCGCCCGCGGTCAGGAAGGCGACCGAGCGGATGACCGCCCGTGGTCCGACACCGTCGTACGACATCCGTGCTACCTCCGAGGACCCGCTCCCCCGCCGGTGGACTTGGGTGGGTTTCGTTCACGTTTGGCGGTATTTTGCTGCTGATCAGATCTACGCAGTTCACGGCCCACTGAAGAGGAAAGGGTTCGCCGCCCGGGGGCGACACGGCGGCGGGGAGCCGCAAGGTCACCCGTGCGGAGCAATGCGGGGCGCACGGGAGGGGCGCGCGGGAAGAACGCGCGCGCCGCCTCGGCCCTCGGGGGCGGCGGGGTGCGGGGGCCGGGCAGGGCGGGCGGGGCGGGCTCGGACCCGCCCGGCGCGCACCGGACGGCCCGTGCGGGGCGAGCTCGGATTCGCCCGGCGCGCACCGGACGGCCCGTCACACAGATCGCGGGTCGCGCGCGGATCACGAGGACCGCGGGGACCACGGAGTTCGCGGAGTTCGCGGAGTTCGCGGAGTTCGCGGAGTTCGCGGAGTTCGCGGAGTTCGCGGGGAGCCCCGTGGATCAGGAGGCGGAGTCGGCGGGGGCCGGCCGGTGGATGCGGGCGGCGGGGCGCCGGGCCAGTGTCTGGACGCCCAGGCTCGCCATGAACACGCACCAGCCCACGAGCGGCAGCACGTCGAACCTCGCGGGGAGCACCCCGAGGAACAGCCACAGGGCGGCGCCGGCCGCGCCGATCAGCTGGCCGTACCCCCACAGCCTCGGCCGGGCGATGCGCCGTCGGGCCGGCCGCGGCACCCAGCCGGTCGTGACCCCGAGGACGCCGGACACCGCCATCAGGGCCACAGCCGACACGGCCAGGGCCACCAGGAACATGTGCATGACGAGCAGGATGCCAGATCGGCTTCCAGGGGCCTACCGGTGCACCCAGTCGTCTCGGTACGCGCTCCAGTCGTCCTCGGTGGCCGCGAAGTCGACGTACAGGGCGACCCCGAACCGGGCACGCCGGGCGTCGGTGCGGGACAGGCCGAGGCGGACGCCCCGGACGGCGGCCGGGACGGTCTCGGCGTGCGCCCAGTGGCCGAACCGGTTCTCGTGGTAGAAGGGCAGGCCCATCAGCAAGTGGGTGCCGGGCGGGGTGACCTCCAGGGCGAGCGAGGTCTGCTGGGCGACGTAACCGCCGTACAGGCTCTGCAGCGGCTGCATGGTGTCGTAGGACATCACGGCGATCTGGTCGACGCGGCGGGCGACCTGGCCGAAGTACGCCTGCGACCACCACTTGGGGTGGTTGGTGAGCGTGCCCCACAGGGAGTGGAACCCCGGCAGCGGGTCGATCTGGTGCGCGGCGACGGACAGGAGGGCGCCCTGCCCGCGGGTGACGGTGCGCAGGTCGTCGAGGAGGGCGAGGTAGTCCTGGTCGCCGGAGTGCAGCGGCTCCAGGTCGAAGTGGACGCCGTCGAAGCCGGCGGCCAGCACGTCGCGGGCGGAGTCCACCACGGCCGCCCGCGTCCGCGCCCGCTCCAGGTGGAGCCCGTCCGGGCTCTCGGTGGCGAGCGTGTCACCCAGCCAGGCCTGCACCCGCACCCCGGGCAGCGCCCGGTGCACGGCGGGTATCAGCCAACTCGCCTTGCTGTAGTCCGACTTCGGAAGCGTACCGTCGTGCTCCAGCGGGCCCGAGTGCACATACAGGTCCCGGATGCCGGTCCCGCGCAGCCGCTCGGCCAGGGCGGTCATGTCGGCGTCCTTCTTCCGCCCGTCCACCCAGGCGTGCCCCAGCCAGATCGCGTCCTGTCCCCTCGTGTACGTCCCGTCGGCCGGGTCGCCCGCGTAGTTGACGCGGAGCGCGGTCTCGGCGGCGAGCAGGGGGAGCACCAGCACGAGGACGACCGCCAGAATCCCCCACCGCAACCACCGAAACCGCCGCCTCCGGGGCGCGGGATCCGCCGGACCGGCCGGTTCCGCCTCCGCCTCCGGAGCCGGTTCCGCGTCCGGGGCCGACTCCCGCGCCGGTTCCCCGTCCCGGGCGGACTTCGGGGCCGAATCCGGATCTCGGGCCGACCCCGTCTCCCTATCGGTGGCCGGCTCCGGGGCCGGGGCCGGTTCCGCGTCGGGGACCGGCGTCGGGCCGGGAGCGGGGGCGGGCCCGGCGGCAGGGGCCGGCTCCGCATCAGGGGCGGCGGCCGGTCGTCCGCCCGAAGCCGGACCGGGATCCGAGGCCGGACCGGGATCCGAGGCCGGATCAGGTTCCGGGTCCAGACCGGCTTCCGAGGCCGAATCGGGTTCCGCGGCCGGACCGGGACCGGGCTCCGGGGCCGGGCCGGAACCGGGCCCCGGAGGCGGACCGGAGCCGGGCCCCGGGGTCCGTTCAGGCGGGGTCGGTCCTCCGTGTGTCCTGCGTTCCATCCCGGTGTTCCCTTCCGCGTTGCCGTGTCCCGCCCGCCCCACCACTGACGCAGCACCGGTCGCGTGCCCGACCGGGCGGTCATACGCTCCCGAATGTGACGTCATCCCCGCCCCGGACGGCCCGGCAGCGGCGCGCGGTCCCGCACTGGTCCGTGCGGGTGACGTGCGCCGTGCTGGGCGGCACGGCGGGGTTCGTGTGGCCGACGCTCCCGTTGATGACGATCACCGACGGCACCGCGGTTGCAGCCGCCGCCGTCCCCCGGGCCGGCCCGGCCACCAGGGCCGCCGCACCGCCGCAGGACGAGACGTCGGGCGCCGACCTCGTCCTGCCGCTCGTCGCGGTGGGCGCGGCGGGCGTGCTCGCCGGTTACGGGTACGTGCGCCGCACCCGCCGGGCGAGGACCCGTACCACCCCGGGCGGCGGGCCGGCCCCGCCGCCCGAGCCCGCTCCGGACACCGCGCTCGACGAGCGGGCACGGGCCTCGCTCGTCCTGGCCGACGACTGCGTACGCGCCTCCCGCGAGGAACTCGGCTTCGTCGAGGCCGGTCTCGGCGCCACGGCCGCGGCCCCGTACGCGCGGGTCCTGCGGCAGGCGGAGGCGGAGCTGGCCGCGGCCTTCGCCCTGCGCCGCCGCTACGACCACGGTCTCCCCGGAGACCCGGCGGCCCGGCGGCAGGCGCTGGCCGGCATGACCGGGCGGTGCGAGGAGACGGGTCGGCTGCTGGACGCGGCGGCCGGCGGGTTCGACACGCTGCGCGGCCTGGACCGGGACGTGCGTGAGGCGCTGGAGGTGGCGGAGGCGCGTTTTCGCGAGCTGGCCGGCCGGACGACGGCGGCCGAGACGCTGCTGAGCGGCCTCGCCCGGCGGTACGCCCCCTCCGCCTCGGAGCACGCCACCGGCCACGCGGAACAGGCCAAGGACCGGCTGGTGTTCGCCACGGTCCGCCTGAACCAGGCACGCCAGTCGGCCGACTCGGGCGGGACGCCCGCCGCCGCACTCCATCTGCGCGCCGCCGAGGGCGCGGTGGCGCAGGCGGCCGTGTTCCTCGACGGCGTCGAGCGGCTCGCCGCCGGGCTGGACGAGGCCGCCGCGCTATTGCCCGCCGCGCTCACCGGGGCGGAGACGGAGCGGGGAGGGGCGCGGGACCAGGTCTTGGACGCGCCGGCCGGCGAGGTGCGCGCACGGCTCCTGCACGCCGACGCGGTACTGGCCTCCGTGCGCGGGGAGCTGACCGCACGGCGACCCCACGACCCGGTGGACGCCCTGCGCCGCGTCGTCCGGGCGGCGGCGCCGCTCGCCGCGGGACGCACCGGTGTGCTGTCCGCCGCCGCCCTGCTCGTCGCCCGCGGCACCGTTACCGCCGCGGCCGGCTTCGTCACCACGCACCGGGGCGCGGTGGGCGCCGCGGCCCGCACCCTGCTCGCCGAGGCGGAGCGCCTCCTCGCCTCTGCCTCCCCCACCGACCACCTGCACGCCGATTCCCTCGCCCGGGAGGCCCGGGAACTCGCCGAGCAGGACGTCCGCGCCCGCGGGAACCCGTACGCCGAGGCCGACGCCCTGGTGAGCGGTACCGCCGGGGCCGTGCTCGGCGGCGTCCTGCTCCCCGTCGGCCTGCCCGCCGGCGTCCCGGTGGGCTTCGGCGGACCCCGCACCCGGGCACGTCGCGCCGCCCCCGCCCCCTGAGGCCGCCCCGGGCGTGGCAGCCGCCGGGTCAGAACAGGCTCAGCAGCGCCTCCGCCGGGTCCATCAGGCCGCTCCCGCCGTCGGGCAGCGGCAGTTCGAACCAGACGGTCTTGCCGCGCGGGGTGCGGCGGGAGCCCCAGGCGGCGCTGAGCAGGCCGACGAGCTGGAGGCCCCGGCCGCCTTCGTCGGTGTCGCGGGCGCGGCGGCGGCGCGGCTGCACCAGGCCGGAGTCCCACACCTCGCAGACCAGGGTGCGGTCGAGCAGCAGCCGGAGCCTGATCTCGCCCTCGCCGTAGCGCAGGGCGTTAGTGACGAGTTCGCTGACGAGCAGTTCGGTGGTGTCGACCAGCGGTTCCAGGTCCCAGGCGAGCAGCTGGGAGCGGGCGTACTCGCGGGCGCGGCCGACACTGCGCGGCTCACGCGGCAGCGTCCAGTCGCCGACGGACTCGGCGGGCAGCCCCTGCACCCGGGCCATCAGCAGCGCGATGTCGTCCTCGCCGTGGTGGCTGCCGAGGGTGTTGAGGACGTGGTCGCACACGTCCTCCAGGGGCCGGTTCTGGTCGGCGAGCGCCCCGACGAACGCCTGCAGCCCCTCGTCCAGGGGGTGGTCGCGGGACTCGACCAGGCCGTCGGTGTAGAGGGCGAGCAGCGCTCCCTCGGGGAGTTCGACCTCCACCTCCTCGAAGGGCTCGCCGCCGACGCCGAGCGGCATGCCGGGCGGCACGTCCAGCATGAGCGCGGACTCGCCGGGTTCCACCAGCACCGGCGGGAGGTGGCCGGCGTTGGCGAACGTACACCTGCGGGTGACGGAGTCGTAGACGGCGTAGATGCAGGTGGCGAGGTAGACCTCGGAGAGGTCGGCCTCGCGGGGGCGACGGGCCGCCCGGGTGGCCTGCTGGACACCCCCGGGCGCGCCGAGGCCGCGGGCGATCTCGTCCAACTGGGACAGCACTTCGGCCGGTTCGAGGTCGAGCAGGGCCAGCGTGCGCACGGCGGTGCGCAGTTCACCCATGGCCACGGCGGCGCGCAGACCGCGGCCCATGACGTCGCCGACGACCAGCGCGGTGCGGTGGCCGGGCAGTTCGATGACGTCGAACCAGTCGCCGCCGACCTCGCTGGGCCGGCCGGTGGCCGCGTTGCCGGGCAGGTAGCGGCAGGCGATGTCGAGTCCGGAGGCCTCCGGGTCGCCGGGCGGCAGCAGGGACCGTTGCAGTATCAACGCCCGTTCGTGCTCGCGCCGGTAGAGGCGGGCGTTGTCGATGCAGACGGCCGCGCGTGCGGCGAGTTCCACGGCGAGGTCGCGGTCGCGGTCGCCGAACGGTTCGCTGCCCTTGGCCCGCGCGAACTGCGCCAGTCCTACGACGGTGTCGTGGGCGACCATCGGCACGGCCAGCGTGGACTGCACGAGGCCGCCCTCCTCGCCGGGCACGAGCTGCGGGCGGGCGGTGCGCAGGGCGTCGGCGCAGCGGGAGTTGAAGGCGAAATGGTGGACGGCGCCGACCTCGACGTGCGCGCCGGAGCCGGGGAAGGGCGCTCCGGAGACGGCGCTGGCGAAGGCGACGCGGCGCAGTTCGGCGCTGCCGTCGGCGAGTCCGGGCGGGGGCTCGTCGCCGGCCAGCAGGCCCTGGTAGAGGTCGACGGTGGCGAGGTCGCAGAAGCCGGGGACCACGACGTCGAGCAGTTCGCGGGCGGTGGTCTCCAGGTCCAGGGAGTTGCCGATGCGGGCGCCGGCCTCGTTGAGCAGGGCGAGGTTGCGGCGGGCGGCAGCGGCCTCGCGGGCGGCCGCGCGGCGGGCGGTGACGTCGGTGCCGAGCCAGGCGATGCCGATGGGCCGGCCGCTGCCGCTGTGCACGCGGTAGAGGTTGATGGACCAGTGGCGGCGTTCGTCGGAGCCGGGCACGAAGCCGGTGACGTGCATGTCCGTGATGGACTCGCCGTTGCGCAGGACCCGGCGCAGGATGGCCGTGACCCGTTCGGCCTCGGCACGGGGCAGGTAGTCGTGCACGCTCTTGCCGCGGTGGTCGTCGGGGGCGCCGCCGAAGATGGAGGCGAACCGCTGGTTGGCGCGGCGGATCCTGAGGTCGGGGTCCAGGAGCAGGAAACCGAAAGGGGATTGGCCGAAAATCGCCTGCGAGGCGGCGAGGTCGGTCTCGATGCTGCGCAGGGTGCGGACGTCGACGACGATGCAGACGGCGGCCTTGTCGCCCTCGACGGTGCGGGTCGGCATGACGTACACCTCGGCGAGTCCGCGCACGACGCGCGGGCCGGGGCCCACGCGGTCACGGCCCGTTCCGGTGCGGTCGAGGCCCGTCGTAGCGCGGTCGAGGCCGGTTCCGGCGGCGTCGAGGGCCGTTTTGGTGCGGTCGTGGCCGGCTCCGGCGCGGCCGTGGTCCGGTGCGCCGTCGCCGTGTTCGCGGTCCTCCGGGGCCGGCAGGCGGAAGGGGACCACGCCGGTCCACTCCCGGCCGTCGAGGATCTCGGCCATCTTGCGCTGACCCTGCGCCCGCAGGTCGGAGTCGATGAACGCCTCGATGGGATCCATGCCGACGGCACGCTCGGCGGAGATGCCGAACAACTGCTCGGCGCGCAGGCTCCACTGGTCGACGAGGCCGTCGGGCCCGATGGAGAAGGACGCGACCTTGATGTAGTCGTAGATGGAGCCGGGCGGATTGCTCTGCCACATCGCGTCCACGGGCGGCGCCCCGTCGGCGACACCGCCGCCCGTGGACCCCGTCCTCGCGCCGTCCGACGGGTCCTCGGACTCCGTGGCCTTCGCTGGTATCTCGCTCACGCGAACCGTCCCCTCCAGCTCACCGCATCCGGCACCGGTCACCGGGGGCGGCTGCCCGCAGTATCCAGCACTACGGCGCCGCGCGACACGGTGTTCACGATCACAGGACCATCCCGATGTGTTTCGGTCCGGCCTGCGACAACACACCAGTCTTCTAACCAGGCGACACCCCGTCGAATCCCTCGACGGCCAACCGTCGTCGCCGACCGTCACCGACGGCGGTCACGGAAGGCCGTCACGGGCAAGGTCGGCCACCGACCGGTCGCGGACGACCACGGCGCGGGCGGCAACGGTCACCACGGACCGTCACGTACGGCCGCCGCGTACGGCGGGCACCGCCAGTTCGAACCAGACCGTCTTGCCGGCCGCGGCCGGCCGGGTGCCCCAGCGGCGGGAGGAGGACGCGACCAGCTGCAGACCGCGTCCGCTCTCGTCGTCGGGGTGGGCGGCGCGTTCGCGGGGCGGATCCGGGAGCGGGTCGGAGACCTCGACCAGGAGCACGTCCGGCAGGCCCGCGGGCCGGACCAGGCGAAGGCCGATGGGGCCGGTGGCGTGCCGCAGGGAGTTGGTGACCAGTTCGCTCACCAGCAGGGCGGCGGTGTCGCCGACGCTGTCCAGCTCCCAGGTGCGCAACTGGCCGCGGACGGCGGCACGCGCCGTGCGCACCGCGCCGGGATCCGCGGGAAAGGTCCACTCGGCGCAGTCGCCTTCGGTGTCGATCACGCCGATCACTTCCCAGGCCAACGAGCCCATCACGTCCTGTTTCATACGATTAATGGGCCCATACCCGATATTCACCTCGTAGTACCGTCCCCCGCCGTCTCTCCCGCCTGCGACTGTCCCGGTGTGCTGCGAACGGCGCACAGCGGTGCGGCGACCACGGGCGCGGCAGGGGAAGCGCCGGCCTGGCACGGGGAGCGCGGGGCCGCCGCGGGTACGGCGCGGTACGGCGGAGCCCTCGGCGACGTGGCGGGGCCCGTTGGCGTCGTGTCGGTGAGGAGGGCTCAGGCCTCGTCGGCCGCGGCCGCGGGCAGGTGGGCGAGGGCGGCCCGCACCGCGGGGACGTCCTGGTCCAGCCAGGGGACGGTCCAGATCTCGGCCGGCGTCAGCCAGCGCAGCTCGTCGTGGTCCTGGAGCGGCTTCGGGGCGGCGGAGCCCGGGCGCAGACGCGCGGTCCACACCCGGAGTTCGTAGGGCGGTCGCAGCGGCCAGCTGCCCGGGACCGGCTCGGCGGCCTCGGCGTCGACGCCGAGTTCCTCGCGCAGTTCGCGGACGAGCGCGGCCTCGGGCCGCTCGCCGGGCTCGACCTTGCCGCCGGGCAGCTCCCAGCGGCCGGCCAGCTCCGGGGGCGCGCTGCGGCGCGCGGCGAGCAGGCGGCCGTCGTCGATCAGGGCGGCGCCCACCACCACGGTCCGTTCGGTCATGCGCCGGAGCCTACGGCAGCCCGCCGGGCATCGGCGAAGCCGGTCACCGCGGCCGGGCAGAGGCCGGTCGCCGCGGGGGGCGGGCGCCGGTCACCGCGGCGGGCGGGCGCCGGTCACCGCGGCCGGGCAGAGGCCGGTCGCCGCGGGGGGCGGGCGCCGGTCACCGCGGCGGGCGGGCGCCGGTCACCGCGGCGGGCGGGCGCCGGTCACCGCGGCGGGCGGGCGCCGGTCACAGCGACGGGCGGGCGCCGGTCGCCGCGGGGCCGCGGCCGGGCGGTCGGCCGACCGGCCGCGCGTCAGCCGGTGTCGCCCGCCTCGCCGGCGTTCCGCCCGACGCGCTCGACCCAATACAGCTGTTTGTGGCCGCGGCTGTCCAGGCTGTCGGCGATCTTCTCGGCCTCGGCACGGGTGGCGTACCTGCCCACGCGGTAGCGATTGCCGTTGTCGTCCTCCCGGACGACGAGCCAGGGAAGAGTGATCGTGCTGTCGTTCATCCCGCCCCACTGCTCCTTCCCGCCCCCGCGCGCCTTTTCGCGCCGGAGCCAGCGCCCGCGACCGGCGTCCGCCCCCTCTGTCGCGCCCCGTACGCCGAGGAAACCGCAGTCCGCATATGCCCGAGCCTACGCCCAACCTTTACGCAGCGAATACGGCTTTTCACAAAGAGGTAGGCAACCGGCCAGCACGCGGGGGCGCGCGCAGGCGAACGCGCCGCCCCTGGCGTGGGGGTGCGCCATCGGACGCGGACCACCGAGGACAGGGGCGACCTGCGAGAACGGCCGGAATCCAGCGGCCCGGGGACACGGCCTCGGGCGGCGGCGCGCGGGCGCCGGCGCCCGAGGGCGCGCACCAGCGCGCGGACCGTGCCGACGGTGATGATCCGCGCCCGCCGTGGACCGCTCCGCGCGCGGGTCGCGGCTACTTCACGGGCAGGTGGTACGCGACCCGGTAGCGGTCGGCGGGGATCACCACGTCGGCCGTCTCCACA
This sequence comes from Streptomyces sp. NPDC018610, assembly GCF_044391765.1. Lineage (NCBI taxonomy): Bacteria > Bacillati > Actinomycetota > Actinomycetes > Kitasatosporales > Streptomycetaceae > Streptomyces > Streptomyces sp. NPDC018610. The sequence continues at coordinate 105,818 of NZ_JBISAL010000011.1, read as the reverse complement.
GGCCGGCCGGAGGCGTAGAAGGTGCGCTGGACGACCAGGACGACATGGCCGGGGACGCCGCCGAGGGTGTGCAGCTCCTCGGCGAGGCCGGGGCGGGCGCCGACCTCCTCGGTGACGTTGTCCACGATGACGTCGATGGCGCGCATGCGCTCCACGACGCCCATCCCGCCCAACGGCCCCTCCTCGGGGAGCATCACCGGGGTGCGTCCGGTGAGGGCGAGCGGCTCCCAGGAGGTGGAGAGCATCATCGCCTCGCCGGCGTCCCGGTAGACGTACTTGGTGCACATCACGCGGTCGCCCGGCTTGACACCGAGCCGCTCGGCGATGGCGCCGCTCGCCTCGGTCTGCGCGCTGCGGGACTCCCAGGTGCCGCGCGCCTCGGCCGACGCCTGCTCCTGCCGGAACGGCGTGGCACCGCCGGCCGGCCGGAAGCCGGAGCGGGCCACCCGGCGCGGCACGGGCCGCTCGCGCACATACGTCCCCGAGCCGGAGCGGCCCTCGACCAGCCCCTCCGCCATCAGCACCTTGCGCGCCTCCAGGGCGACGGTGTCCGAGACGCCGTACTCCTCGCGGATCCTCGCCTGGGAGGGCAGCCGGGTGTGCGGCGGCAGCAGACCGTCGACGATCTTCTTGCGGAGGTCGCCCGCGACACGCAGATACGCCGGCTGCTCACCGAAAGTCACTGGCCACTCCCATCAGGTTCTACAGACAGCAACAGCCTGACAACCGTAGGTTGTAACTTGCAAGCAAAGGCCAGAGAATCACTCGATGTGATGACGTCCGCCGCCGGAGGGCTTTACCCAGGCGGTTTCTCCCCGCTATGACGACCGTCACACCTGGGTTCGGCCGCCGCCTTCCAGGCCCTCCGCACGCCCCCGCCGTCGCCCGTGACCGCCGGCGCGCCTTCCGGCCCCAGAGCCGCTCGTCCCGTGACCGGCGCGGCCGGACCGGCCCGCACCACGGCCCCGTTACCCCGGGCCGGACGCCGCCCAGGGGCTTAACCTGCGATCATGACACCACTGCCGGACCGCTACTGCCCCACCGACGGCGTCCGCATCCCCGGCGCCTCCCTCGCCTGGTGCTGCCCGTCCTGCCACGGCCCCCTGGACCTCGACTTCGCGCCCACCCCCGCGCCGCTGAAGTCCCTCACCGGGCGTGTCAACTCCCTGTGGCGGTACGCCGAGACGCTGCCGCTGGCGGCGCCCACGGTCTCGCTGGGCGAGGGCCGCACCCCTTTGGTGACGCTGACGGACGAGGTCTCGGCGAAGCTGGACTACCTGATGCCGACGCTGTCGTTCAAGGACCGGGGCGCGGTGATGCTGGCCGAACTGGCGCTGCGCGCCGAGCCGCGCCGGGTGGTCGCCGACAGCAGCGGTAACGCGGGCACGGCGGTGGCCGCGTACTGCGCCCGCGCCCGGCTGCCCTGCACGGTGTACGTCCCGCTGGGCACCTCCGCGAAGAAGCTGGAGCAGATCGAGGCGCACGGCGCGCGGGTGGAGGTGGTCGACGGCGGCCGGGAGGCGGCGGGCGCCGCGGCCCGCCGGGCGGCCGACGAGCCGGACACCTTCTACGCCTCGCACGTCTACAACCCGTACTTCCTGCACGGCACCAAGACCTACGTGCACGAACTGTGGGAGGACCTCGGCGGTCGCCTGCCCGACGTGCTGGTCCTGCCGGTGGGCAACGGCACCCTGCTGCTCGGCGCGGCACTCGCGGTCGCCGAACTGTACGGGGCCGGGCTGCTGGACCGGCGCCCGGCGCTGTGGGCGGTGCAGGCGGCGGCGGTGGCGCCGCTGGCCGAGGCCTTCGCCCGGGGCGCCGACGAACTCACCGGGACGACCACGATCGCCCCCACCCTCGCCGAGGGCATCGCCATCCCCCGCCCGCCCCGCGCCCGTCAGATCCTGCGCGCGGTACGGGACTCGGGCGGCACCTTCCTGACCGTCACCGAGGACCAGATCCGCCACGCCCAGCTGGACCTCGCCTCCCGGGGACTGTTCGTCGAGTCGACCGGCGTGGCCTGCTGGGCCGCCGTACGGGAGGGCACGCCGGCCGGGAAGTCGGCGGTGGTGCCGCTGTGCGGGGCGGGACTGAAGTCGGGACTCGCCCGGCCGTAGGGCCCGTCGCCCCGCGGATCGCGCCCGGTCCGGCTCAGTCGTCGAAGGCGGTGGCGCGGCTGCGCTTCTCCCAGCCGGTGACGTCGTCGCGCACCTGGTCGAGATGGCCGAGGACGGCGGTGACCGCGTCGTCGCCCAGCGGGAGCCGCAGCGGGGTGTCCTCGGCGTCGAGGGCGGCGAGGACGACCGCCGCCGCCTTCGCGGGGTCGCCGGGCTGGGCGCCGTCGCCGCCCTCGATCAGGGCGCGGGTATCGGCCACCTTCGCGTACACGCCGCTGTCCGCGCTGACCCCGGCCCGGCCCGCGCCGAAGAGGGAGGTGCGGAAGGCCCCCGGCTCGACGATCAGCACCTTGACGCCGTACTCGGCGGCCTCGTCCGCGAGCGCCTCTGACAGGCCCTCCAGGGCGAACTTCGTCGCGCTGTAGGCCGCGAAGCCGGCGAACGACATCTGGCCGCCCATGCTGCTCATCTGCACGATCGCGCCCGAGCGCCGCGCGCGCATGTGCGGCAGCACCGCGCGGGTCAGCGCCGCGGGACCGAACACGTGCACGTCGAACAGGTCGCGCAGCTCCTGGTCGGTCGTCTCCTCGAAGGCCCCGACATGGGTCCGGCCGGCGTTGTTGACCAGGACGTCGATCCGTCCGTACCGGGCCACCACGTCCCGTACGGCGGCTTCGGCGGCGGCCGTGTCGGTCACGTCCAGGCGCAGCGCCTCCAGCTGGTCGGGGCGGGCGGCCACCAGGTCGTCCAGGGCCTCGGTACGCCGGGCGGTGCCCACGACCACGTCGCCCGCGGCGAGCGCCGCCTCCGTGATCGCCCGTCCGAAACCGCTGCTCGCGCCGGTCACCAGCCACACCTTGTTCATGACCCCTCCAGGGTTCGCCGTGAGTTCCTCGCAGGACTCAAGACTGCGGCCGAAGAGGGTGGTCCGTCCAAGACCCGCCGTGATAACTGATGGCTATGACGACGGACGTGCACGTACGGGATCTGCGCTACTTCGTGACGGTCGCCGAGGAACTGCACTTCACGCGCGCGGCCGAACGGCTGTACGTGTCCCAGCCCGCGTTGAGCAAGCAGATCCGCGCGCTGGAACGGCAGTTGGGCGTGGAGCTGTTCCGGAGGACTCCCCAGGGGACGGTGCTCACCGAGGCGGGCGGGGAGCTGGTGCCGCACGCGCGGAGGGTGCTGGCCGACTGGGACCGGGGCGCGGCGGCGGTCGCCGAGGTGCGGGCCGCGCGGCGCGCGACCCTGGTGGTGGGCATGAGCACCAGTCCGGGACGCGGCGGACTGCTGCCCGCGATCCGGTCCCGGTTCACGGCCGCCGAGCCGCGGGCGGCCGTGCGGTTGCGTCAGGCCGGCTGGGACGATCCGACGGCGGGCCTGGCGGACGGCACGGTGGACGTCGCGTTCGTGTGGCTGCCGCTGCCCGGCGCCGGGGACTACGGCTGGACGGTGGTCGCCGAGGAGCCGCGGCTGGTGGCGCTGCCCGAGACCCATCCGCTCGCCTGCCGGGCGGAGATCGACTTCGCCGACCTGGCCGGCGAGCCGTTCCTCGCGCTGCCCCGGGCCGCCGGCCCGCTGCGCGACCACTGGCTCGCCCTGGACGCGCGCGGCGGCGCCGAACCCGTGGTCGGCGCCGAGGTGGCGAGCACCGAGGAGACGTACGAGGCGCTGGTCGCGGGCCTCGGCGTGTGCCTGGTCGCGGCCGGCAACGTCCCCCTGGTCAGCCTGGGCGGAGTGACCGCCCGTCCGGTGCGCGGCATCGGGCCGAGCCGGTACGCGCTGGCCTGGCGCCGCGAGGACGCGGGGCGGCCGCTGGTGCGGGCGTACGCGGAGGCCTGCCGGCAGGTCGCGGACGGCCGGTGACGGGGACCGGCCGGGCCGTGAGGACCGGACGGCCGCCCGCCTCCTCGCGCCCTTCCCCGCCCGGCGGGCCCCAAGAGCCTCGGAGATGCACGCGAAGAAGTGCACGAGGAAGTACCCGGAGAACACGGAGGGCCCCGCCGGGGACCGACGGGACCCTCCCCTCCGCCTCGCGCCGAGGACCGGTCGGGGGAACCGGCCCCGTACGCGCGGGGTGGTCAGAACTCGTCGGCGCCGTTGCGCAGTTCGTTCGTCCAGTAGCCGGTCCTGGCGACGGCCTCGTCGACCGCGAGGCCGCCCGCCGGGGCCTTCACGTCGACGCTGCCCTCGGCCGGGCCGTCGGCGGCGAAGAGGTTGACGGTGAACGAGGTGACGACCTTGTCGTCCTCGTGCGCGCCGCCGTTCGCGATCCGGACGTTGGCGTACGCCGGGGCGCCGGCCGCCAGGACGACCGGGACCCCGGGCTTGCTCTTGGCGACCGCCGGGATGTCCTTGGCGGTCTGGATGGGGCCGAAGGCGATCAACGGGTACTGGAGCAGGCTGCAGGAGTGGCCGGAGATGTTCTTGGCGGTCAGCACGATGTGCTCGGTGGGCGTCTCGTCGGCCTTCCCCACCGTGACGCGCACGTCGGCGCTGGTGCAGGCGGGGGCGCTCGCGGAGGACTTGCCGGAGCCCGCCGAACCGCCCGCGGCCGAGCCGCTGCCGCCGGACGCCGAGCCGGTCCTGGCCGCGGCCTGAGCGCCCGTCCCGGTCTTCCCCGCACCGGAGCCGGAGGCGTCCGGACCGGAGGCGTCGGCCTTCGACGTGACGTCGGCCTTCGCCACGGTGGCCCGCGGCGACGGGGCGGCGCCCTCGTCCTTGGCGCCGGTGCCGTCGCCGCCGCAGGCGGTCAGGCTCAGCGAGAGGGCGGCGATGCCCACGACGGCGGCCAGGACGGTCTTCTCGCGGTAGATGCGCATGGTGGTTCTCCCCCGTGACAGTGGTGAAGCGGTCATGTCCGGCACCGGGACCCGGTGCCTGACATCAGCTTCCGGGGCCGCGCTGCCGTTCCGCTCACGTACCGCTAACGCCCCGCCGCCAGCCTCGACAGCAGCTCCGCCGCCCGCTCCGAGCCCTCCCTGAAACCGGCCGCGTCGGCGGCGCGCGTCGCCGACCGGAACTGGTCGGCCGCCTCCGCGACCCGGCCGAGTCCGGCCAGCGCCTCACCGCGGACGATCTGCAACTCGGCCCGGCCGATCGCGGCGTACGGCGAGACCAGCCCGGTGGCGCGCACGGTGTGGGCGAGCGCCGCCGCGTACCGGCCGGTGGTCAGGCAGTGCCGGGCCAGGTGCCCGAGGGTCAGCACCTGGGTGGCGGGGTGACCGGTCCGGTCGGCCAGCTCGACCGCCCGGGACATCAGCTCCCCGGCCCGCCCGCTCCGCCCCACCCCATGGAGAACGGCGCCGAGATTGACGTAGGCGATCGCCTCGCTGATCGTGTCGCCGGCGGCGGCCGCCAGCTCGGGCGCCAGCTCCAGGTGGATCAGGGCCTCGGTGTCGCGGCCCTGCTCGTGCAGGATCCAGCCGAGCAGCGCCCGGGTGCGCGACTGCGCGTCGAGATCGCCCTCGTGTTCGGCCGAGGCGAGTCCGGCCTCCAGGAGCGGGGCCCAGCCGTCGGTGATCCGCCGGAGCATCAGCGGCCACAGCACCAGGGCGAGCCGCCAGGCCCGGTCGTGCAGGCCCAGGGCCGCGGCGGCGGCGACCGCGCCCTCCAGTGCGGGCCGCTCCGCCTCGTACCAGGCGAGCGCGGCGGTCCGGTCCTCGAACTCCCTCGTCGACGCGGGGCGGTGGGCGTCGACGGGCAGCGAGTAGCAGGGCTGGGAGCCGGGTTCGGCCGCCGCGTCGGCGGCGAGCCCGGTGTAGAGGTAGTGGTCGAGGAGCCTGCGCAGGCCCTCGGGGTCCGCCTGCGGGGCGAGGTGACGGGCGTAGAGGCGGACCAGGTCGTGCGGCGTCCAGCGGCCGGGCACGGACTCGGTGAGCAGATGGGCGGCGGCCAGCCGGTCCAGGTCGGCGGAGGCCTGCGCGGGCGTGGTGCCGGCGAGCGCGCTCGCCGTGAACCGGTCCAGGTCGGAGCCGGTGTGCAGACCGAGCGCGCGGAACATCCGGGCGGCGGGCTCGGGCAGTTGCTGCACGGTGAGATGGAGGGCGGCGGAGACGCCGGTGTCCTCGACGTTCAGCAGCGCCAGCCGGCCGTGCTCGTCGGCGAGTTCGTGGACCATCGCGTCCAGGGTCCACTGCGGGCGCCCGGCGAGGCGGGCGGCACTCACCCGCAGCGCGAGCGGCAGCCCGTCGCACAGCCCGGCCAGCCGCTCGGCGGCCTCCGGTTCGGCGGCGACACGGTCCTCGCCCAGCACGCTGGCGAGCAGTACCGCCGAGTCGGCGGCCGGGAGGTGCCCGAGGGGCACCGGCCGGGCGGCGTCGGAGGCGACGAGCCCGCCGAGCCGGTCCCGGCTGGTGACCAGCGTGGCGCAGTGGTCGCCGCCGGGCAGCAGGGGCCGGACCTGCTCGGAGGAGCGGGCGTTGTCGAGGACGACGAGCAGCCGTCGCCCCTCGGTCAGCGACCGGAACAGCGCCCCGCGCGCGGCGGCGGTCTCCGGGACCCGCTGCGCCGGGGTGCCGAGGGCGAGCAGGAACTCCCGCAGCACGGCTCCGGCGTCGGGCGCCGGGGTGTCGCTGAAGCCGCGCAGGTCGGCGAAGAGCCAGCCGTCGGGGAAGTCGGCGCGCCGCTGGTAGGCCCAGTGCAGGGCGAACGCGGTCTTGCCGACGCCGGCCGGCCCGGTGACCAGACAGACGGGCGCGTCGGCGGCGTCCACGGCGGCGCTGAGCGCGGCGAGTTCGGCCTGCCGCCCGGTGAAGCCGCGCGGCGGGCGGGGCAGCAGTTCGGGGACGGACGCCTCGGCGTGCGGCAGGGGCTGCGCGGCGGGCGACGGCGCCTGCGGGGCGGGAGCCGGGGCGGGCTCGGCGGCTCTCAGCAGCGTGGCGTAGGCGTCGGTCAGGGTGTCGCCGGGGTCGACGCCGAGTTCTTCGGTGAGCAGCCGGCGGGTGCGGTGGTACCAGTTGATGGCGTCCGACTGCCGCCCGGAGCGGCCCAGTGCCAGCATCAGCGCGGCGGCCAGCGACTCGCGCAGGGGGTGCGCGACGGCCTCGGTGCGCAGCACGGCGGCCGCCCGGCCGTGCTCGCCGAGTTGCCCGTACGCCTCGGCGAGCGCCTCCACCGTGGAGAGCCGCAGGTCCTCCAGGCCGGCCGCCGCCGCCTCCAGCGGCCCGCTGCGCACGGTCCCGGTGAGGGCGGGCCCCTGCCAGCAGGCCAGCGCCTCGCGCAGCATCCGCACGGTGTCGGCGGGCTGCCGCTGCACCCGGGCGAGCCCGACCAGCTCCTCGAACCGGTGCGCGTCCACCAGGGACTCGGGCATCTGCAGCTCGTACGCCGACCCGTGGGTGGCCAGCTCGACGCCGTACTCGTCCGCACCGTGCCCGGCGAGCAGGGCGCGCAGCCGGGAGACGTGGCCCTGCACGACCGTCTTGAAGTGGAGAGGCGGCTCGTTCTCCCACAGCGCCTCGGTCAGACGGTCGACGCTGACCGGGCTGTTGGGCCGCAGCAGCAGCATGGCCAGCAGACTCGTCCGTTTGGCGGGCCCGAGCGCCACATCGCCGCTCTCCGTGACCATGGCGACGGATCCGAGCAACCGGAACTCCACGTCCTGCCTCCCCCGATGAGCGTCCCAGTCCCGACCAGAGGATACGCGGAGTAATCACCCCGCCGCCCCACCCACCGCCCGGAACCAGCCGGTGGACACCCCGCCGACAGACCCACCGCGGGAAGCGGCCCGGTCCTCGCTTTCCGCAGGATCCGCCGCGCCGGGGCCGATCGGCACGACAACCCGACCGTCCGCGAACGGGCAGCCATCGCCATGGCGAGACTGGAGACCGACGGCGCGATCGCACCCCTGCGCCGCGCCTACCGGGAACGGGCGCCTCCGCCCGACCGGACCGAGCCGGGCGGCACCCGCTGGGTCTTGACGGACCTCGGCGTCCGCGTCCCGGTCGTCCCGCCCCTCACGACGGGCCTACGCGCCATCGCGGCGGACGACGCCCCCGGCCGGCCCTCGGCCCGCTTCACCGAGATCATCACCGATCTCGCCGACCACGCCCAGGTGATCCTCCGCTCCCAGTTCTGACGGGGGACGCCGGCCGCGCGTACGACATCTCCGGCACCGGCCTGGACGGGCAACTCGACTGGGCCACACCACCAAGAACGCCGCACCGAGGGCCGCATCGTGGAGAAGCTCTGGAGGGGCGGTCACCAGCATGGCAGCCTGGCGGACCGCTTCCGGCACGCTGCCGACTCCGGGCGGACCGCAAAGGCCGCCCGACCCGCTCCGCCGCAGGTCAGACGGCCTTTGGCCGGACGTACTAGACGTTGAAGCGGAACTCCACCACGTCGCCGTCCTGCATGACGTAGTCCTTGCCCTCCATACGGGCCTTGCCCTTGGCGCGGGCCTCGGCGACCGAGCCGGTCTCGACCAGGTCGGCGAAGGAGATGACCTCGGCCTTGATGAAGCCCTTCTGGAAGTCGGTGTGGATCACACCGGCCGCCTCGGGGGCGGTGGCGCCCTTCTTGATGGTCCAGGCGCGGGACTCCTTGGGGCCGGCCGTCAGATAGGTCTGCAGGCCCAGGGTGTCGAAGCCGACGCGGGCGAGGGTGGCCAGGCCCGGCTCGTCGGCGCCCACCGACTCCAGCAGTTCCAGGGCGTCCTCCTCGTCGAGCTCGGCGAGGTCCGCCTCCAGCTTGGCGTTGAGGAAGATCGCCTCGGCGGGGGCGACCAGGGCTCGCTGCTCGTTCTTGAAGTCCTCGTCGACCAGTTCGTCCTCGTCGACGTTGAAGACGTAGAGGAAGGGCTTGGTGGTGAGCAGGTGCAGGTCGTGCAGGAGCTCGTTGCGCTCGGTGCCCTGGACGATGCCGTGCGCGAAGAGCGTGTCGCCCTTCTCCAGGATCTCCTTGGCCTCCTCGACGGCCTTGACCTTGGGAGCCACGTCCTTCTTGATCCGGGACTCCTTCTGGAGCCGGGGCAGGACCTTCTCGATGGTCTGGAGGTCGGCGAGGATCAGCTCGGTGTTGATCGTCTCGATGTCGTCCTTGGGCGAGACCTTGCCGTCGACGTGGACGACGTTCTCGTCCTTGAAGGCGCGGATGACCTGGCAGATCGCGTCCGACTCGCGGATGTTCGCGAGGAACTTGTTGCCCAGGCCCTCGCCCTCGCTGGCGCCGCGCACGATGCCGGCGATGTCGACGAAGTCGACGGTGGCCGGGAGGATCCGCTCCGACTTGAAGATCGAGGCGAGCTGGGCGAGGCGACCGTCCGGGACGCCCACGACACCGACGTTGGGCTCGATCGTGGCGAACGGGTAGTTGGCCGCGAGCACGTCGTTCTTGGTCAGGGCGTTGAACAGGGTCGACTTGCCGACGTTCGGCAGACCGACGATTCCGATCGTGAGCGACACGTTGCGACTTCCCGTACGTGAGGAGACTGGCGGCCAGGCGGCCGATCCACCAGTCTACGGCGTGCGCCGCCCCGGTACGGCGACGGTTCGAACGCTTGGCCGCGCCACGCCGCGCGGCGTGTCAAACGGCCTATTCAGCACATAAACAGACCTAGGTTGGTCCGGTGGAGCAACACAGGACGCGACCTCAGCAGCACGGACCGCGACGCGGCGGGCCTCCGGTGCCTCCGCAGGGGGTGCAGCAGCAAGTACGGCGGGATACGGGGCGGCCGGCGCGGGCCCGTCCCCAGCCGGCCGCCGGGAGAGGGCGGGGCGCCGGGCGCGAGGGGCCCGCGGCGCGACGGGCGGGGGCCGCGGCGCCCGTCTCCGCTCCGGCCGCCGTCGTGCGGCGGCTGCGGCGGCTGCCCAACCCGCGGCTGACCGGGCTCGGGGGCGGACTGTTCTGCGGCGCGCTGATGTTCGCGCTGGGCTGTCTCGACGCGCTGCTCCTCGGTGGCGCGCAGGCCCCGTACGGCGTGCTGTTCCTGCCGGTGTGCGCGCTGACCGCGGTGTGGGTGCGCAAGGGCGACCTGCTGACCGCGCCCGTCGTGGTGCCCATCGGCTTCACGGTGGGGCTGCTGCCCGTGGCCGACGGAGACGGCGTCCTCGGCACCCTGATGGGCCTGGTGACCGCCCTCGCCACCCAGGCGGTGTGGCTGTACGCCGGGACGCTGGTCGCGGGGGTGACGGCGCTGATGCGGCGAGCCGCCCTGGCCACCGCCCGGCCGACGGCACGCGACCGCCGGCCCGGGTGAGGGCGCGTCCTCGCCCGGAGGTCGTCGCCCCGGGGGTCGTTGCCCCGGAGGTTCTCGCCCCGGGGGTGCGGACGCGTCCCGCGGCCGGTCAGGCGCCCTGAGCCGCCCGCATCGCCGCGCCCACGATCCCCGCGTTGTTCTGGAGCTGGGCGGGGACGACCTCCGCCCGGACGCCCTCGATCAGGGGCAGGAACTTGTGGGACTTGCGGCTGACGCCACCGCCGATGATGAACAGTTCGGGCGAGAAGAGCATCTCGACGTGGGCGAGGTACTTCTGGACGCGGCGCGCCCACTGCTCCCAGGACAGGTCCCGGTCGTCCTTGACCTTGCTGGAGGCGCGCTTCTCCGCCTCGTGGCCGTCGAGTTCCAGGTGGCCCAGCTCGGTGTTGGGCACGAGCGCGCCGTCGATGAAGACGGCGCTGCCGATGCCGGTGCCGAAGGTCAGCAGGATCACCGTGCCCCCGCGGTCCCGGCCGGCGCCGAAGTGCATCTCGGCGACGCCCGCCGCGTCCGCGTCGTTCACCACGGTCACCGGCAGGCCGCCCAGCCGCTCGCCGAACAGGGCGCGGGCGTCGGTGTCGATCCAGCTCTTGTCGACATTGGCCGCGGTGCGGACCGTGGCGCCGCCGGTGACCACGCCGGGGAACGTCAGCCCGACCGGTCCCGTCCAGCCGAAGTGGTCCACGACCTGCCGGACGCCGTCGGCGACCCCGTCGGGCGTCGCCGGGTGCGGGGTGAGCACCTTGCACCGCTCCTGGGCCAGGTCACCCCGCTCCAGGTCCACAGGGGCGCCCTTGATCCCCGAACCGCCGATGTCCACACCGAAGATCTGCATGGCTCCACGTTACGGCGTACCACCGACAGTCACGTCCGGGACGGGGGCGGTGGTCGGCCCTGTCCGTGGACGGGGCCGGACGGTCGTAGCGGCTCGGAGCGGCCTCGGAGGCCTCGGGCGGAGGCGGTCAGGCTTCCGCCGTGCCCGAACCGCCGCGCTCGGCGACCAGCGCCGCCGCCTCGTCGCGCAGGTCGCGGCGGAGCTCCTTCGGCAGGGAGAAGGTGATGGACTCCTCGGCCGCCTTGACGATCTCCACGTCCTCGAAGCCTCGCCCCGCGAGCCATTCGAGCACCTGCTCGACCAGGACCTCCGGCACCGAGGCGCCCGAGGTCACGCCGACCGTGGTGACGCCCTCCAGCCAGGCCTCGTCGATCTCGTCGGCGAAGTCGACCAGGTAGGCCTGGGCCGCGCCCGCGAGCTTGGCGACCTCCACCAGCCGCTTGGAGTTCGAGGAGTTGCGGGAGCCGACCACGATGACCAGGTCCGCGTCGGCGCCCATCTGCTTGACGGCGAGCTGGCGGTTCTGCGTGGCGTAGCAGATGTCGTCGCTGGGCGGCGAGATGAGCTGCGGGAACTTGTCCTTCAGCGCGTCGACCGTCTCCATGGTCTCGTCGACCGAGAGCGTGGTCTGCGAGAGCCACACGACCTTCGACGGGTCGCGCACCTCGACCTTCGCCACGTCCTCGGGTCCGTCGACGAGCTGGATGTGGTCGGGGGCCTCGCCGGAGGTGCCGATGACCTCCTCGTGGCCCTCGTGCCCGATCAGGAGGATGTCGTAGTCCTCGTCGGCGAAGCGGACGGCCTCCTTGTGGACCTTGGTGACCAGCGGGCAGGTGGCGTCGATGGTGGCGAGCCGGCCGCGCGCGGCCTCCTCGTGCACCACGGGCGCCACGCCGTGCGCCGAGAACATCACGATGTTGCCCGGCGGCACCTCCTCCGTCCGCTCGACGAAGACGGCGCCCTTCTTCTCCAGGGTCTGGACGACGTACTTGTTATGGACGATCTCGTGCCGGACGTACACCGGAGCCCCGTACTGCTCCAGGGCTTTCTCGACGGCGATCACGGCGCGGTCCACACCCGCGCAGTAGCCCCGGGGGGCGGCGAGCAGGACACGGCGGCCAGACGTAGCGGTCATGGCACCCATCGTAAGGGTGCCCCGGACGCGCCGGGCGCCCCGGAGATCGCGCGGTCCGCACGGCGCACGGGTGCGGGGTGCTCCGGTCCGCCCGGCGGCGCGGCCCCTGTCGGTGCCGGCCGCCTTGTCGGTGGCGGCCGCGTTGTCGGTGGCGGCGGTTACGCTCGCGGGCATGGCCATCTCCACGTCCCCCGAAGCTCCCCTGCCCGTCGGCGAGGTCTCGCGGCTCATCGGCGGCTGGATCGACCGGCTCGGCGCGGTCTGGGTCGAGGGCCAGATCACGCAGTTGTCGAGGCGGCCGGGCGCGGGCGTGGTGTTCCTGACGCTCAGGGACCCCTCGCACAACATCTCGGTCGGCGTGACCTGCTACCGCGAGGTGTTCGACGCCGTGGCCGACGTCGTCGGCGAGGGCGCCCGCGTCGTGGTGCACGCCAAGCCGGAGTGGTACGCCCCGCGCGGGCAGCTCTCGCTGCGGGCCGCCGAGATAAGGCCGGTGGGCGTCGGCGAACTGCTGGCCCGGCTGGAGCAGCTGAAGAAGAACCTGGCCGCCGAGGGTCTGTTCGCATCCGAGCGGAAGAAGGCGCTGCCCTTCCTGCCGCAGCTCATCGGCCTGGTGTGCGGACGCGCCTCCGCGGCGGAGCGGGACGTCCTGGAGAACGCCCGGCACCGCTGGCCCGCCGTCCGCTTCGAGGTGCGCAACGTCGCCGTGCAGGGCGTCCACGCCGTCCCGCAGGTCGTGCAGGCGGTCAAGGAGCTCGACGAGATCGCCGACGTGGACGTGATCGTGGTGGCGCGCGGCGGCGGCAGCGTGGAGGACCTGCTGCCGTTCTCCGACGAACAGCTGGTCCGCGCGGTCGCCGCCTGCCGTACGCCCGTGGTCTCGGCGATCGGGCACGAGCCGGACACCCCGCTGCTGGACTACGTCGCCGACCTGCGCGCCTCCACCCCCACCGACGCCGCCAAGAGGGTCGTGCCGGACGTGGGCGAGGAGTTCGAGCGGGTACGGCAGCTGCGCGACCGCGCCCGCAGATGCGCGCGGGCGCACGTGGAGCGGGAGGAGCGCGGGCTCGCCCACGCGCTCTCGCGGCCCTGCATGGAGGATCCGCACCGCATGATCGACGAGCGGGCGGACCATGTCGCCGCGCTGCTCGACCGGAGCCGGCGCACGCTGCGGCACCTGCTGGACCGCGCCGACTCCGAGCTGGCGCACACACACGCGCGCGTGGTGGCCCTCTCCCCCGCCGCGACCCTGCGGCGCGGCTACGCCGTGCTCCAGCGGGGGGACGGCCATGTGGTCCGCGATCCGGCCGAGGTGGCGGCGGACGAGGCGCTGCGGGCGCGGGTCGCCGAGGGCGAGTTCACGGTTCGAGTCGACACATAGGGTGGACGGATGACGAGCAAGGCGGAACCGGCGGCGCGGGAGACACTCGGTTACGAGCAGGCGCGCGACGAGCTGATCGAGGTCGTACGGCGGCTGGAGGCGGGCGGCACCAGCCTGGAGGAGTCCCTGGCACTGTGGGAGCGGGGCGAGGAGCTCGCCCGGGTGTGCCGGCGGTGGCTGGAGGGCGCCCGCGCCCGGCTGGACGCGGCGCTGGCCGAGGAGGCGGCCCAGGACGGGGACGACTCGGAGTGACCGGGCCGGGCCGGGAGCGACCCGCGGTGACCCGCCTGCGGCAGGACGACTCACGTGGACCGGCCCGCGGCAGGACACGGCTCACGGTGACCGGCCCACGGCGGAACCACTCACGCCGGCCGAGAGCTCGGGACGACTCGCGGTGTCCGGCCCAGGACAGCGGCGGCTCGCGGTGTCCAAGGACCCAGGACGACTCTCAGTGTCCGGCCCAGGACAGCGGCGGCTCGCGGCGACCGGGCCGGGACAGCGGCGCCCCGGGCGGCCGGGCCGCGACCGGAACCGCTCGGAGCGGATCGGGCCGGACGCGCGGGCGGCCCGGTCGCGTCAGGAGGTCTTCTTCAGCTCCAGCGCCCGCGCCATCGACGTGAGGGGGTCGAAGCCGGCCGTTCCCGCGACCACCGTCGTGGAGCCCTTGGCGTCCTCGTACACGAGGGCGTCGTAGCGGCCGCCGGTGTACCGCGTCCAGGTGCGGCCCCCGATCTCCTGGGTCACCTTGGTGGCATGGCCGCCCTGGCTGGCGTCGTCGATGAAGTCCGCGCGCTTCTGGGTGGACTGCTCGACCTGCACGTACTGACCGTCGGGGTCCTGGAAACCCAGGTGCCACCGATCGCCCTGGACGGCGTTGTAGCGGACCGAGGTGGCCTTCCAGCCCGCGGGGAGCCCCTCGGGCGCGGCCACCGGGTAGGAGGCGGCGCGGCGTGCCGTGAGCAGCTCGACGCGGTAGTCGACCGGCTTGATGTCAGGAGCGTGATCGTCGTGCGGGACGAAGAGGTAGACGACCCCCGCCGCCAACACGGTCACGCCCAGGGAGGCGATGGTGCCCCGGACTGTCTTCTGCTTGCGGTTGGAACCTGCCACGCCCCCTATGGTCGCAGGTGCCCGGGCCGCTCATCCGTGGGGTCCCCTGCTCATTCTGTCCGCCCGGCGATAGAGTCGAGGCCAGAACCCTCATCCGGCCGTCGTCGTATCAGAAAGGTGCGCTCCGATGACCGAGCATCATCACTTGCCGTCCGAACTCGAAGTCCCCGAAGAGGCCCCCGACCGCAATATCGCCCTGGAACTCGTCCGGGTGACCGAGGCCGCGGCGATGGCCGCGGGCCGCTGGGTCGGCCGAGGTGACAAGAACGGCGCCGACGGCGCCGCGGTCCGCGCCATGCGGACCCTCGTGTCCACCGTCTCGATGAACGGCGTCGTCGTCATCGGCGAGGGCGAGAAGGACGAAGCCCCGATGCTCTTCAACGGAGAGCGCGTGGGCGACGGGACCGGGCCGGAGGTCGACATCGCCGTCGACCCCATCGACGGCACCACCCTGACCGCCAAGGGCATGCCGAACGCGATCGCGGTGCTGGCCGCCGCCGAGCGCGGCGCCATGTTCGACCCGTCCGCCGTGTTCTACATGGACAAGCTGGTCACCGGCCCCGACGCGGCGGACTTCGTCGACATCGACGCGCCGGTGTCCGTGAACATCCGGCGGGTCGCCAAGGCCAAGCGGGCCACCCCCGAGGACGTCACCGTCGTCATCCTGGACCGGCCCCGGCACGACGGCGTCATCCAGGAGATCCGGGAGACCGGCGCGCGCATCAAGCTGATCTCCGACGGCGACGTGGCCGGCTCCATCCTGGCGCTGCGCGACGGCACGGGCGTCGACATGCTGCTGGGCATCGGCGGCACCCCCGAGGGCATCATCTCGGCCTGTGCCGTGAAGTGCCTGGGCGGCACCATCCAGGGCAAGCTGTGGCCCAAGGACGACGAGGAGCGGCAGCGGGCGATCGACGCCGGGCACGACCTCGACCGCGTGCTGACCACGAACGACCTGGTCTCCGGCGAGAACGTCTTCTTCGTCGCCACCGGCATCACCGACGGCGAGCTGCTGCGCGGGGTGCGCTACCGCTCGGAGACGGCGATCACCGACTCGATCGTCATGCGCTCCAAGTCCGGAACGGTCCGGCGGATCGACTCCGAGCACCGGCTGAGCAAGCTGCGCGCGTACAGCGCGATCGACTTCGACCGGGCGAAGTAGCCGGACGTCCGGTCCCCGGACCGGACCCGGACGACGGTGGGGCGCTCCGGTGCGGAGGAGCGCCCCACCGCTCTGCCCGGAGCGGACCGGACCGGCGGGGGGCCGGTCAGCCGGCCGCGGCTATGCGGTCGGTGCGGGCCGTCTTCTTCAGCTCCATCTCGCGGCGGCGGCGCCGGGCCAGGACGACGCGGCGCTCGGCGGCGGTGAGGCCGCCCCAGACGCCGTAGGGCTCGGGCTGCAGCAGTGCGTGCTCACGGCACTCGACCATCACCGGGCACCGCGCGCAGACCCGCTTGGCCGCCTCCTCGCGCGAGAGCCGGGCGGCGGTGGGCTCCTTCGAGGGTGCGAAGAACAGGCCGGCCTCGTCACGCCGGCACACCGCCTCGGTGTGCCAGGGTGCGTCTTGGTCCCTGTCCCGCACTGGCACCCGCTGGGCCGGGACGGCAGCGACCTGCAGGGACGAATGCGGCGGTTGCAGCACGGTCTTCTCCTGACGACGGCTTCGCGAGCTCGAGGGTGCCGTGAGTCCCACGGGACCCTCCGAGAGACGATGCAGCAAGGCCTACCCGCTGTACGCGCGCCTATGCACTCAGTTGTGAACCGTGCCGTCGGTCAGAGGTGCTTGCGCAACTGCCTGTCCACCTTGCGCTGCACGCGGTCGAGGATGTCCGCGACGAGCTTGCCCCGCTTGGGGCGCGCCTCGACGTTGCCCAGGACCGCCCAGCCGTCGACGTAGACCACGGGCGCCTGGGAGTCGGGCGAATCCAGCGCCGCCACCTCGAAGTTGCCGAGGACTCCGCCGCCGGTGCCACGCAGCGACACGTTCTCCGGGACGCGGATCTGGATGTCGCCGAAGACGGAGACGGCCTTGATGACGACCTGCTGGTACTCGAACATCGCCTCGCTGAGGTCGATCTCGACGCTGCCGAAGACCGAGTACGCGTGCAGCCGGCGCCCGGCGCGCCAGCGGCCCTTGCGCACCGCGGAGCTGAACACCGCCACCACGTTGTCGTCGGCCTGCGGGGGTATCTCGCCGTCGGCCGGGCGGTGCGGCGCCGAGGCGTAGGCCGGGCCGGTGCGGCCCTCGTGGGCGGCGGGCAGGTCCTGGATGAAGACCTCCAGCTCGCCGACCGTCTTGGCGCTGAGCACCCCCTCGACGCGCTCGGCGTGCTCGTCGGCGGTCAGCCGGCCCTCGGCGAGGGCGTCGCGCAGGATGTCGGCGATGCGGTCACGGTCGGCGTCCGAGGCGCGCAGCTCGGCGCCACGGGCGGTGGCCGCCGTACGCGGTGCGGTCTGCCGGCGCGGTTCGCTCTGCTGCTTCTGAAGGTCCACGGCAGCAGCGTACCGAAACGCGATAGATCGCGACTACCCCCCGGGCGCGACCCTGTGGAGAACCGCCGCGGTCACCGGCGCCCCGGCAACTGAGCCCTACCTCACAAGCCCGCCGCCGGCGGCAGGTTCTACGCTGGTCGGTGCCCGCCGACGTCGACGGGCAGTTGTCTGCCGAGTGAGGAATGGGCTGCGATGCCTGAGTTCGCGTACACCGATCTGCTCCCCATGGGTGAGGACCACACCCCGTACCGGCTGGTGACGTCCGAGGGCGTCTCCACCGTCGAGGGGCCCGACGGGCGTACGTTCCTCAAGGTCGAGCCGGAGGCGCTGCGCAAGCTGGCCGAGGAGGCCGTCCACGACATCCAGCACTACCTGCGCCCGGCCCACCTGGCCCAGCTCCGCCGCATCATCGACGACCCGGAGGCGAGCTCGAACGACAAGTTCGTCGCCCTGGACCTGCTGAAGAACGCCAACATCGCCGCGGCCGGCGTGCTGCCCATGTGCCAGGACACCGGCACGGCGATCGTCATGGGCAAGCGCGGGCAGAACGTGCTGACCGAGGGCGAGGACGAGAAGGCCCTCTCGCACGGCGTCTTCGACGCGTACACCAAGCTGAACCTGCGCTACTCGCAGATGGCCCCGCTGACCATGTGGGAGGAGAAGAACACCGGCTCCAACCTCCCCGCGCAGATCGAGCTGTACGCCACCGACGGCGGCGCGTACAAGTTCCTCTTCATGGCCAAGGGCGGCGGCAGCGCCAACAAGTCGTTCCTCTACCAGGAGACGAAGGCCGTCCTGAACGAGTCCTCCATGATGAAGTTCCTGGAGGAGAAGATCCGTTCGCTGGGCACCGCCGCCTGCCCGCCGTACCACCTGGCCATCGTGGTGGGCGGCACCTCCGCCGAGTTCGCGCTGAAGACCGCGAAGTACGCCTCGGCGCACTACCTGGACGAGATCCCGGCCGAGGGCTCGCCGCTCGGCCACGGCTTCCGGGACAAGGAGCTGGAGGAGAAGGTCTTCGAGCTGACCCAGAAGATCGGCATCGGCGCGCAGTTCGGCGGCAAGTACTTCTGCCACGACGTGCGCGTGGTCCGGCTGCCCCGGCACGGCGCGTCCTGCCCGGTCGCGATCGCCGTCTCCTGCTCGGCGGACCGCCAGGCGGTCGCCAAGATCACGGCGGAGGGCGTGTTCCTGGAGCAGCTGGAGACCGACCCGGCGCGCTTCCTGCCGGAGACGACCGACGAGCACCTGGACGAGTCCGGCGACGTCGTCGAGATCGATCTCAACCAGCCGATGGACGACATCCTCGCCGAGCTGACCAAGTACCCGGTCAAGACCCGGCTCTCGCTGACCGGCCCGCTGGTCGTGGCCCGCGACATCGCCCACGCCAAGATCAAGGAGCGGCTGGACGCGGGCGAGGGCATGCCCCAGTACCTGAAGGACCACCCGGTCTACTACGCCGGCCCGGCCAAGACCCCCGAGGGCTACGCCTCCGGCTCCTTCGGCCCGACCACGGCCGGCCGCATGGACTCCTACGTGGCGCAGTTCCAGGCGGCGGGCGGCTCCAAGGTGATGCTGGCCAAGGGCAACCGCAGCAAGCAGGTGACGGACGCGTGCGACGCGCACGGCGGCTTCTACCTCGGTTCCATCGGCGGCCCGGCGGCCCGCCTCGCCCAGGACTGCATCAAGAAGGTCGAGGTCCTGGAGTACGAGGAGCTGGGCATGGAGGCCGTCTGGAAGATCGAGGTGGAGGACTTCCCGGCCTTCATCGTCGTCGACGACAAGGGCAACGACTTCTTCCAGGACCCCGCTCCCGCGCCGACGTTCACCAGCATCCCGGTGCGCGGTCCGGGGCTGGCGTAGCCCTCCGGGCGCGGCGGGGTCCCTCGCCCCCGCCGCGCCGTCCGGCGTGTGCCGGAAGATCACTCGTTCGGCGCAGTCCCGGAACAACGGCACCCTCCCGCACGCTGTACCGGGTATGACCGAATACCGCATCGAGCACGACTCCATGGGCGAGGTGAAGGTCCCCGCCGGCGCCAAGTGGCGGGCGCAGACCCAGCGTGCCGTGGAGAACTTCCCCGTCTCCGGGCAGCGCATCGAGCGCGCCCACATCGAGGCGCTGGCCCGCATCAAGGGCGCCGCCGCGAAGGTCAACGCGAAGCTCGGCGTGCTCGACGAGGACGTCGCCGAGGCGATCCGGGCGGCGGCGGACGAGGTCGCCGAGGGCGCGTGGGACGAGCACTTCCCCGTCGACGTGTTCCAGACCGGCTCCGGCACGTCGTCGAACATGAACGCCAACGAGGTCATCGCCACCCTCGCCGGCGAGCGGCTCGGGCGCGCCGTGCACCCCAACGACCACGTCAACGCCTCCCAGTCCTCCAACGACGTCTTCCCGTCCTCCCTCCACATCGCCGCCACCGCCGCCGTCACGCGCGACCTGATCCCCGCCCTGGACCACCTGGCCGCCGCCCTCGCCCGCAAGGCCGAGGAGTTCAAGGACGTGGTGAAGTCCGGGCGGACGCACCTGATGGACGCCACGCCCGTCACCCTGGGCCAGGAGTTCGGCGGGTACGCGGCGCAGGTGCGGTACGGCGTCGAGCGGCTGAACGCCTCGCTGCCGAGGCTCGCCGAACTGCCGCTGGGCGGCACCGCGGTGGGCACCGGCATCAACACCCCGCCCGGCTTCTCCGCCGCCGTCATCGAGGAGGTCGCCCGCACCACCGGGCTGCCGCTCACCGAGGCGCGCGACCACTTCGAGGCACAGGGCGCCCGGGACGGCGTCGTGGAGACCAGCGGCCAGCTGCGGACCATCGCCGTCGGGCTGACGAAGATCGCCAACGATCTGCGGTGGATGTCGTCCGGGCCGCGGACCGGACTCGCCGAGATCTCCCTGCCCGACCTCCAGCCCGGGTCCTCGATCATGCCGGGCAAGGTCAACCCGGTGATCCCCGAGGCGGTCCTGATGGTCGCCGCCCAGGTGATCGGCAACGACGCCACGGTCGCCACCGCCGGCGCGGCCGGCAACTTCGAACTGAACGTCATGCTGCCGGTCATCGCCAAGAACGTCCTGGAGTCGGTCCGGCTGCTCGCCAACGTCTCCCGGCTGCTGGCCGACCGGACCGTCGACGGGATCGTCGCCCACCGCGAGCGGGCGCGCGAGTACGCCGAGTCCTCGCCCTCCGTCGTCACCCCGCTCAACAAGTACATCGGGTACGAGGAGGCCGCGAAGGTCGCCAAGAAGGCGCTCGCCGAGCAGAAGACGATCCGTCAGGTCGTTGAGGAGAGCGGGTACGTGGAGCGGGGCGACCTGACGGCCGCCCAACTGGACGAGGCCCTGGACGTGCTGCGGATGACGCACCCCTGAGGCGTGTGCGCCCCGGCGCGAACCATGACGTTCACCGCAGCGTCGTATGGCCATGACACCTAATATCTGTGCATGGCAGACGACGGAGCGGTGAGACGCGTGACGGCGGGCGGTGCGACGACGGCCCACTGGGCCCCCGGGACCCAGATCCTGTGGCGGTACCGGGAGAACGGCGGCGCCGGCTTCCACATCGCCCGTCCCATGACCGTCGTGCGCGACGACGCGGAGGTGCTCGCCGCGTGGATGGCGCCCGGCACGGAGTGCGTGAAGCCCGTGCTCGCCGACGGCACGCCCGTCCACCTCGAACCGCTCGCCTCGCGCTACACCAAGCCGCGCGCCGTGCAGCGCGACCGCTGGTTCGGCACGGGCGTGCTGAAGCTGGCCCGGCCGGGCGAGCCGTGGTCGGTGTGGCTGTTCTGGGAGCCGGGCTGGCGGTTCAAGAACTGGTACGTGAACCTGGAGGAGCCGCTGGCCCGCTGGGCGGGCGGGGTGGACTCGGTGGACCACTTCCTGGACATCACCGTGCAGCCGGACCGCGGTTGGGACTGGCGCGACGAGGACGAGTTCGCCCAGGCACAGCAGGACGGGCTGGTGGACGCGGCGCTGGCCGAGCGGGTGCGGGCGGCGGGCCACCGCGCGGTGGAGACGATCCGCGCGTGGGGGCCGCCGTTCAGCGAGAACTGGCAGCACTGGCGCCCCGACCCGTCCTGGGCTGTACCGTCGCTCCCGGAGGACTGGGACCGTACGCCCGCGCATGTGTCCTCATGAGACCCTTGATGCGCCCCCGGGCAGGAAACGTAGGATCGTCCTCCGCAAGGGCGCAGGGAGGCGCGCGGCAGGGGCAACTCCCGGCGCGCACGCCGAGTCTGACCGTACGTCACCGAGGGGCGGCAGGACGTGAGCGAGGGGTACGAGGGCATGACCCGTGCGGGCCGTGATCGGCTCGCCGGTGGCACAGGAACAGCCTCTGACCACGCCGGAAATCCGTTCCTGGGGCAGGTATTCCGGGTATCGGGTCTTCGGCGGGACCAACTGCGCGCCCGGCGCGCAGCCCCGGACGGATGGATTCGACACGCGTGACGGAGCAGCCGACCTCCTTCGAACGCCCCCAGCCGGGCGCCGACCCCGCGGACGCCCGCGGGGCACTTCTGCGTACCCCCGAGCCGCCGCAGGCGTTACCGCTGCAGCCCCGCCCGGACGGCGCGCCCCGGGCCGCCGCCCAGGGCGCCGCGGGCGAACCGGGGCGTGCGGCCGGGACGGACGGGGCGCGCGTGGGTGAGGCCGGCCCGCCGGCCGGGTGCGAGCACACCCAGCCGGTGGCCGCCGAGCCCGACCCGCACCGTCCGCGGCCCGTTCCCGAGGGCATCCCGGCCCAGCCGGACGCGCAGGGCCGTTCGGCGAGCGCGGGGAGCGCTCCCGCCACGCCGTCCGCGGCGGCCGGGCCGGTCGCCGGCGGCGGCACGGAGCGGCGCGGACCCGGCGGGCAGGAGCGGCGCAGCGGTCAGACGCCGACGCCCGGGCGCCCGCTGCCCATGCGGCGCGACGGGGACCGGCTGCGGTTCGTGGGCGCGGCGACGCGGCGCATCGCCCGCGGCATGGACCTCGACGAGATCGTCATGGGGCTGTGCCGGGCGACCGTGCCGACCTTCTCCGACGCCATCCTCGTGTATCTGCGCGAGCCGCTGCCGGTTGGCGACGAGCGGCCCGTGGGCCCGCTCGTGCTGCGGCTGCGCCGCACCGACCGGATACCGGCCGAGCGCGACGCGGAGGTCGGTTTCATGCCGGCGCCGGCGCCCGAGCAGCCGTCGGAGCTGTCCGTGGTCACCAGCGAGCTGTGCGAGGTGCGCCCCGGCAGCGCGCTCGGCGAGGTGCTGCGCGGCGTCCGGCCGGTGTTCACCGACGCCCCCTCCGCGCGGGCCGCGCTCGGCGAACTGCTCGGCGAGGAGTCCGAGTCGGCGGTGCCGAGCGGGCAGCGGGCCGTCCTCGCCCCGCTGCGCGGGCGGCGCCGGGTGATCGGCGCCGCGCTCTTCCTGCGCCGTCCCGAGCGGCCGGCGTTCGAGAACGACGACCTGCTGGTCGCCGCCCAGCTCGCCACGCACAGCGCGCTCGGCATCGACAAGGCGATGCTGTACGGCCGTGAGGCGTACATCGCCGACGAGTTGCAGCGCACCATGCTGCCCGAGACGCTGCCCCGCCCCACCGGGGTGCGGCTGGCCTCCCGCTACCTGCCCGCCGCCGAGACGGCACGGGTGGGCGGCGACTGGTACGACGCGATCCCGCTGCCCGGCAGCCGGGTCGCCCTCGTCGTCGGCGACGTGATGGGCCACTCCATGACCTCGGCGGCGATCATGGGCCAGCTGCGCACCACCGCGCAGACCCTCGCCGGGCTGGACCTGCCGCCGCAGGAGGTGCTGCACCACCTCGACGAGCAGGCGCAGCGCCTGGGCACCGACCGCATGGCGACCTGCCTGTACGCCGTCTACGACCCGGTCTCGCACCGCATCACCATCGCCAACGCCGGCCACCCGCCGCCGGTGCTGCTGCACCTGGGCGGCCGGGCCGAGGTGCTGCGGGTGCCGCCGGGCGCGCCGATCGGCGTCGGCGGGGTGGACTTCGAGGCGGTGGAGCTGGAGGCGCCGGCCGGCGGCACGCTGCTGCTCTACACCGACGGTCTGGTCGAGTCGCGCCTGCGCGACGTGTGGACCGGGATCGAGCAGTTGCGCGAGAAGCTGGCGGCCACCGCGCAGCTCACCGGGCCGGACCATCCGCCGCCGCTGGAAGCGCTGTGCGACGAGGTCCTCGACATGCTCGGCCCGGGCGACCGCGACGACGACATCGCGCTGCTGGCGGCCCGCTTCGACGGGATCGCGCCGAGCGACGTGGCGTACTGGGTCCTGGACCCGGAGGAGACCGCTCCCGGCCAGGCGCGCCGGCTGGCCCGCCGTGCCCTGGCCCGCTGGGGCCTGGAGGAGCTGTCCGACTCGGTGGAGCTGCTGGTCAGCGAGGTCGTCACCAATGCCGTGCGCTACGCCTCCCGGCCGGTGACGTTGCGGCTGCTGCGCACGGACGTGCTGCGCTGCGAGGTCGGCGACGACGTCCCGCAGCTGCCGCGCCTGCGCCAGGCCCGCGCCACCGACGAGGGCGGCCGGGGCCTGTACCTGGTCAACAGGCTGGCCCGTCGCTGGGGCGCGACCCGGCTGAGCACCGGGAAGGTTGTCTGGTTCGAACTGCACCGCGGCTGACGGCGGAAAGCACCTCTGGCGGCGGAGCTACGGACAGCGGGTGAGACGCCCGGAATCTGGGTTCTTCGCCATGAATTCACGGGTTACGGCCAGGATTGTTTTCGGACATTATCCGGCCGATATCCGGTTGCTTCACGTGACCGCAATCGATCAAGCTGTCTCGCGTCGACAGGTGAAGGCTTGTCACGCTCCGTGGTCGGCTTCGGCCGAACCGGAGCACTTCGAAAAGACAGGTAGGTCATGTCATGGGGAAGAACTGGGCGAGACTGGCTCTCGTTTCCGCTGCGGCGACGGCCGCGACGATGATCCCGCTCGCCGGGACCTCGTACGCGGCGGGCTGTACCGCGGCCGGCTGCGACAACAAGGGTCCCGTCACCTATGGCTGCGACTCCGAGGCCTCGACGAAGAAGACGCTCAACAGCAACGGGCGGGTGGCGGAGCTGCGCTGGTCCGCCAACTGCCTGGCGGGCTGGGTACGGATCACCAACAAGGCCGATCCGGCGATCTACGACTCGACCGCGACGATCGAGAAGTACAACCTCGACGGCAAGCTCCTGAAGTCGCTGGCCGTCCGGACCCCCGTCGGCTACAACCAGAGCGACTGGTCGAACATGCTCGGCGGCGGCGAGTACAAGTACCGCGTCTGCATCCGTTTCGACAGCGACCTCTACCCGCTGGAGTGCAGCGCGAAGTGGTAGGAACGCACCGCTGAACGGCCTGAGCGCGGTGTCTGAATTCACGCGAGGGGAATTCAGACGCGGCGCGGGCCCTTTCCGGCGCGCGCACAGCACGGGGGGGGGGGGGGGGGGGCGGGCCCCGCCCCCCCCCCGGGCCCCGGCCCCCCCCCCCCCGGGCGGGGGGCGGGGGGGGGGCCCCCCCCCCCGCCGCCAGCCCCCCCCCCCCCCCCG
>NZ_JBISAL010000011.1:32783-81025 GCF_044391765.1 Streptomyces sp. NPDC018610 | reverse complement strand
TCGGCTGACGAGCGAGGGCCCGCCGGAGAGCGGAGCCGACACACCGGGCCCGGGGGGGGCGCGCGGGGGCCCCCCCCCGCCCCCGTGTGTCACTGGGCCCGCTCCCTGTCGTTCAGGTGCTGTCCGTCGCCCGCCGGGCCGAACGGATCGCCGCCGAGGCCCGTGCTCCTCGACGGATCGGGTGAGGCGGGCGGCGACTGGCTGGACGACGGCGGGGACGTGCTCGGACTGGCCGGCGGACTGGCCGGGGTCAGGCTGGGCGGCGGGCTGCTCGACGACTGGGACCGCGACGGCGGCGGGCTGCTCACCGACGGGGACGCCGACCGGCTCGGCGACCGGTCGGCCGAGGGGGTCGTGGACGGCTGGACGGCCACGCCCTGCGTGGTGTCCAGGTCGAACCTGGCGGTCTGGTCCATCACGCCGAAGGTGTACGCCGCCCAGATCTGCGCCGGATAGCCGCCGCCGTTGACGCGCGGCACACCGCCCGCTCCGTACAGCGGGACGTGCTTGCCGCTCTCGCCCACGGACTCGCCGAACAGGCCGACCGAGGTGACCAGGCCGGGCGTGTATCCGGTGAACCAGGCCGACCGGTTCTTGTCGGAGGTGCCCGTCTTGCCCGCGACCTGCTGGCCGTCGCGCAGCGGGTTGTCCGCCACCGACTTCTTGGCCGTGCCGTCGTCGACCACGCCCGTCAGCACCGAGGTGACCGTGTCGGCGGCCTCTCGGGTGATGACCTGGCCGCCGATCGGGTCGGCCATCTCGACCGTGCCCCGGCTCTGCTGCTCGGCCTTGGCGACGATGGTCGGGGTGACCTTCTTGCCGTGGTTGTCGAAGGTGGCGTAGATGCCGGCCATCTCCAGCGGGCTGGCGCCCATGGAGCCGAGCGTCTGGGCCGGGACCGCCTGCATGCCCTTGGTGTCCATGCCGAGCTCGCCGGCGACGCTCATCACCTTCTCCATGCCCACGTCGATGCCCATCTGGGCGAAGACGGAGTTCACGGACTGGTTCATCGCCGTCTGCACGGTGACGGGGCCGTAGTTCTGGTCGTCCTCGTTGGGCGGGCCGAAGCCGACCTTCCTGCCGTGGTCCACGGCCTGCCGGCCGCTGGTGCCGTCGTAGACGGTGTTCGCCGTGATCGGCCGGCCGTCCTGGGTCCTGGCGTCGCCGTCGACGGCCGCGGCGAGGATGACCGGCTTGAAGGTGGAGGCCGGCTGGTAGTCCCGCCGGGTGGCGTTGTCGTAGTAGTGCTTGAAGTAGTCCACGCCCCCGTACAGGGCGAGGATCCGCCCCGTTCTCGGGTCGACGGAGACGGCGCCGGCCTGGACGTCCGCGTCCACCTCGCGCTTCTTCGGGTCGAGCTTGGCGGTCAGCTGTTCCTTGACCGCGCGCTCCAGCGCGGCCTGCTTCTTCTTGTCGATGTTCAGGGTGATGGTCCAGCCCTGGTCCTCGACGGCCCGCTCCGCCTCGGACTGGGTGAGGCCCTGGTCCTTCATCAGCTGCTGTTCGAGCTGGGTGTTGGCGAGGGCGATCAGGTAGCCCTTCTGGCCCTCCTGCCCGGGGGTGCCCCTCGGGTCCTTCGGAACCGGGAACTTCATCGTCCGCCGCTTGCCCGCGTCCAGCCAGTGCTGCTCGACCATCTTGTCCAGCACGTAGTTCCAGCGGGCCTTGGCGAGCCGCTTGCCGTTCTCGCCGGCGACCGCCCAGTCGTACTGGCTGGGCGCCTGCATCAGGGCGGCGAGGTAGGCGCCCTGCTCGACCGTCAGGTCCTGAGCGTCGACGCGGTAGTAGGCCTGCGCGGCGGCCTGGATGCCGTAGGCGCCGCGGCCGTAGTAGCTGGTGTTGATGTAGCCGGCGAGGATCTCGTCCTTGGACTTCTTCTGGTCCACCTTCAGCGAGATGACCAGTTCCTTCAGCTTGCGCGAGACGGTCTGGTCCTGGTTGAGGTAGAAGTTCTTGACGTACTGCTGGGTGATCGTCGAGCCGCCCTGGGTGCCCTTTCCGGACAGCGTGTTGAGCAGGCCGCGGGCCGTTCCCTTCAGGTCGACGCCGGAGTCGTGGTAGAAGGTCTTGTTCTCGGCCGCGACGAAGCAGTGCTGGACGGCCTGGGGCACCTTGTCCAGGGAGACGCTCTCCCGGTTGACCTTGCCGTCGCGCGCCAGGACCGAGCCGTCGCTGTACTTGTAGACGTTGCTCTGGCGCTGCGCGTCGGCGTTGCCCTCGGGTATGTCCACCACCATGTAGAGCACGACGAAGGCGCCGAGGCCGAGCAGGCACACGCCGAGGAACGTGCCGAGGATCTTCTTCCAGGTGAACAGCCGGCGTATGCCGGACTTCCCGGGCCGCCCCGGCTTCCCCGCCCCGCCGGGCCGCGCCGCCCGGCGGGCCGCGGCCCGGGGGCCGGGAACCGGACCCGCGGACCCGACGGCGGCCGTCGTCCCGGACGAGGTCCTGGGCACCGCGCGGCGGCCACCGCGCTGTCGCGCTCGTCTCTCTTCCGCTCGTCCCATTCGCCCGTTCGCTCCGCTTCCGTCTCGGCTGTCGCCTACGTGCAGGTCAGCTCAGAAAGCTAACACCGGCCTCTGTGACAAAAGCCCCGCGATTCACTGAGCACGCGTCCGGCGGAACCGGCATTCCGGATCACGCCCGGGCTTGCCAGACGCTCATAAAGTGATATCACTTAGTGAGCATCAGCCAGAGCGGCCGGACCCACGCGGCCGGCCGCCAGACGTACGGGAACGTACGAGAACGGGGGATCTCCCATGCCCGCACAGGACGCCTCACCCGCCACCCGCGCACCCGGCGCGGCCGACGTGCCCGACATGCCCGCGCCCCAGGTGCGCGAGGTCCCGGCGCACAGCATCAAGGGCGGCCTCGCGCTGCTGCTCGGGCTGCTCGGCCTGCTGGCCGCGGTGGCGCTGATCGTGGGCGGCGCGGCCGTCACCGCGACCGGCGTCAAGGCCGCACTGATCGTCGTCGGCGTCGTGACCGGCGTCGCCGCGCTGTTCGCCATGTGCGGGCTGAACATGGTGGCGCCGGGCGAGGCGCGGGTCGTCCAGCTCTTCGGCCGCTACCGGGGCACGATCCGCGAGGACGGCCTGCGCTGGGTCAACCCGCTGACCTCCCGGGAGAAGATCTCCACCCGGGTCCGCAACCACGAGACCGCCGTCCTGAAGGTCAACGACGCCTACGGCAACCCGATCGAACTGGCCGCGGTCGTGGTGTGGAAGGTCCGGGACACCGCGCAGGCCTCCTTCGAGGTGGACAACTACCTGGAGTTCGTCTCCACCCAGACCGAGGCGGCCGTACGGCACATCGCCATCGAGTACCCCTACGACGCCCACGAGGAGACCGGCCTGTCGCTGCGCGGCAACGCCGAGGAGATCACCGAGAAGCTCGCCCTCGAACTGCACGCGCGCGTGGAGGCGGCCGGTGTCCAGATCATCGAGTCGCGCTTCACCCACCTCGCCTACGCACCCGAGATCGCCTCGGCGATGCTCCAGCGGCAGCAGGCGGGCGCGGTCGTCGCCGCCCGGCGCGAGATCGTGGACGGAGCCGTCGGCATGGTGGAGACGGCGCTCGCCCGGATCGCCGAGCGGGACATCGTGGAGCTCGACGACGAACGGAAGGCGGCGATGGTGTCGAACCTGATGGTGGTGCTGTGCGGGGACCGGGCGCCGCAGCCGATCCTCAACACCGGGACGCTCTACCAGTGACCGCACCCGAGGAGGGCACGCCTCCCAGGCGCCGGCCGCGGCAGCGCAAGCAGGTGCTGCTGCGGCTGGACCCGTCGGTCCACGACGCGCTGGCGCGCTGGGCGGCGGACGAACTGCGCTCGGCCAACGCCCAGATCGAGTTCCTGCTGCGCCGCGCCCTCGCGGAGGCCGGCCGCCTCCCGGGGGAGGCGGGCCCGCTCCCCCGCCGGGGCCGCCCGCCCCGCACACCCCCTACCGCGCCGGAGTGACCTGGGGCGGGGCCGGGGCCTCGGGGCCAGGGGTTACGAGGCCTGGGCTTGTGGGCGAGGGTTCCGGAGCCAGAACCTCGGGGCCAGGGATCGAAGCCGGGGCCCCGGGGCCGGCAGGCGGCCCGTGGGGGCCGCGCCCGGTGGCCACGATCGGCGGATCCGCCGTACGCCACCGACGGGAAACCGCAGTCGGACCGCAGGTCGGACCGGGTCTCCACAAGGCGGGCCCCCGCCCCCGCCGGCCCGGCCCGCACCGGTAGCAGAACCGTGACAATCGCCTCCCACCTGCGCTTCCGCACCCCTCGCCACCGACTACACACCCCGCGTATACACGGCACGTATACACGGTGTGTAGAGTCGGGTCATGTCCATCGGTCACACCCTCCTGGGGCTCCTGGAGTCCGGGCCGCGTCACGGCTACGACCTGAAGCGGGCCTTCGACGAGAAGTTCGGTCACGACCGGCCGCTGCACTACGGCCAGGTCTACTCGACGATGTCCCGGCTGCTGAAGAACGGCCTGGTCGAAGTCGACGGCATCGAGGCCGGCGACGGTCCCGAGCGCAAGCGCTACGCGATCACCCAGGCCGGCATCACCGACGTGGAGCGCTGGCTGGCCACGCCGGAGAAGCCCGAGCCGTATCTCCAGTCGACCCTCTACACGAAGGTCGTCCTCGCGCTGCTCACCCGTCGCGACGCCGCCGACATCCTCGACACCCAGCGCTCCGAGCACCTGCGCGGCATGCGGATCCTGACCGACCGCAAGCGCAAGGGCGACCTCGCGGACCAGCTGATCTGCGATCACGCCCTCTTCCACCTGGAGGCCGACCTGCGGTGGCTGGAACTGACCGCCGCGCGCCTCGACAAGCTCCGTGAGGCGGTGGCCCGATGACTCCTCCCCCCGGCTCCCTGCTGGCCGCCGAGAACCTGCACAAGGCCTACGGCCCGACCACCGCGCTGGACGGCGCCGAGTTCTCCATCCACCCCGGCGAGGTCGTCGCCGTGATGGGACCCTCCGGCTCCGGCAAGTCCACGCTGCTGCACTGCCTCGCCGGCATCGTCACCCCGGACTCCGGGTCGATCACCTACGACGGCCGCGAGCTGTCCACCATGTCCGATGCCCAGCGCAGCGCGCTGCGCCGCTCGGAGTTCGGGTTCGTCTTCCAGTTCGGCCAGCTCGTGCCCGAACTGACCTGCGTGGAGAACGTGGCGCTGCCGCTGCGGCTGAACGGCACCTCCCGCAAGGAGGCCGAGCGGGCCGCGGTCGCCTGGATGGCCCGGCTGGAGGTGGACGACCTGGCCAAGAAGCGGCCGGGTGAGGTCTCCGGCGGCCAGGGCCAGCGGGTCGCGGTCGCCCGGTCGCTGGTCACCGGGCCCCGGGTGCTGTTCGCCGACGAGCCGACCGGCGCGCTCGACTCCCTCAACGGCGAGCGCGTGATGGAACTGCTCACCGAGGCCGCCCGGTCCGCGAACGCCGCCGTCGTGCTCGTCACGCACGAGGCGCGGGTCGCCGCCTACTCCGACCGGGAGATCGTCGTACGGGACGGCAGGTCGCGGGACATGGAGCGGCTCGTATGAATCTGAGCCAATGGGCCGCCGATCTGCGTCTGGGCGCCAAGTTCGCCTTCACCGGCGGGCGCGAGGGCTGGACCCGGGTGCTGCTGACGGCCGTCGGCGTCGGGCTCGGCGTGGCGCTGCTGCTGCTGACGACCGCGATACCGAGCGCGCTGGCGGTACGCCACCAGCGCGACGAGGACCGTACCGACTACACGTACAGCCAGAAGGTCGAGCCCAAGGCCGACGACACCCTCGTGATCTCCGACATCGACACGTCGTACGGCGACAAGGAGATCCGCGGGCGGCTGGTGGAGCCCGAGGGGCCGCGCGCGCCGCTCGCCCCGGGCCTGACGAAGTACCCCGCGCCGGGCGACATGGTGGTCTCCCCCGCGCTGAAGAAGCTGCTGGACTCGGGCGACGGCGGGCTGCTGCGCGAGCGGCTGCCGTACCGGGTGGTCGGGACGATCGGCGAGAGCGGGCTCATCGGCTCACAGGAACTGGCCTACTACGCCGGCGCGACGGACCTGGCACGGCACATCAACGGCTGGCAGACGGCGCGGATCAGCGAGTACGGCAGCCCGAACCGCGCCCCGGCCAGGTCGGACCCGGTGCTGATCCTGCTGGTGCTGGTGGTGTTCGTGGTGCTGCTGATGCCGGTGGCCGTGTTCATCACGGCGGCCGTGCGCTTCGGCGGCGAGCAGCGCGACCGGCGGCTGGCCGCGCTGCGGCTGGTCGGCTCCGACAGCCGGATGACCCGCCGGATCGCGGCGGGCGAGGCGCTGGCGGGCTCGGTGCTCGGACTGGTCTTCGGCACGGTCTTCTTCCTGATCGGCCGGGAGGCGGCCGGTTCGCTGGAGATCCTCGACATCAGCGTCTTCCCGAGCTATCTCAACCCGACGCCCGCGCTGGCCGCGCTGGTGGCCGTGGCCGTCCCGGCGGCCGCGGTGCTGGTGACCCTGCTCGCGCTGCGCGGAGTGGTCATCGAGCCGCTCGGAGTGGTCCGCACCGCCCGGCCCGCGCGGCGGCGCCTGTGGTGGCGGCTGCTGCTGCCGGTGGCCGGCCTGGCGATGCTCTACCCGATGATCGGCAAGGGGCGCTCGGACGGGAACTTCAACCAGTACCTGGTGTCCGGCGGCGTCATCCTGCTGCTGATCGGCGTCACCGCGCTGCTGCCGTGGATCGTGGAGGCGGTCGTCGCCCGGATGGGCCACGGTCCCGTCGCCTGGCAACTGGCCGTCCGTCGACTCCAGTTGAGCAGCGGCACGGCGGCCCGCATGGTGAACGGCATCGCGGTCGCGGTGGCCGGCGCGATCGCCCTGCAGATGCTCTTCGCGGGCGTCGAGGGCGAGTACACCAAGGAGTCGAAGAACGACCTCGGCCGGGCCCAGATCCAGGTCCAGCTCTCACGTGGGACCGATGCCGACGACGCCGTCGCGAAGTTCCGGGCGACCCGGGGCGTGCGCAAGGCCGTCGCGCTGGCCTCCGGCAGCTTCGGCGACACCGGCCGGAAGTCGTCCGACGGCCCCCAGCTCAACTCCGAGGTGACCATCGGCGACTGCGCGGCGCTGCGCGAGGTGGCGACCCTCCCCTCCTGCCACGACGGTGACGCCTTCGTCGTCCAGGGCGTCGAGTACGACACGGACACCCCGACCCTGGCGAAGCCCGGCAGGACGCTGTACCTGGACACCTCCCGGGGGATGGACGACGGCCCCGAGGTGCGGTGGACGGTGCCGCGCGGCCTCGTCAAGGTCGGCCCGGGCAAGGACCCCAGCGGCGTGGAGCACGGCGGCTTCCTGCTGACGCGCGGCGCGGTGCCCGCGGCGGCCGGGCAGCCCGTCGCACAGGTCTTCGTCTCGATCGACGACGGCGTACCGGACGTCCGCGAGCACGTGCGCAACACGGCGGCGGCCGTGGACCGGTTCGCCGACGTGATGGTCTGGACGCGCACGGAGGAGTCCAAGAAGTTCGCCTCCATCCGCACCGGGCTGCTGGTCGGCGCCTGCTGTGTGCTGGCGCTGATCGGGGCGAGCCTGCTGGTGTCGCAACTGGAGCAGTTGCGCGAGCGCAGGAAGCTGCTGTCGGCGCTGGTCGCCTTCGGCACCCGGCGGCGCACCCTGAGCCTGTCGGTGCTGTGGCAGACCGCCATCCCGGTGGCGCTGGGCCTGCTGCTGGCGGCGGCCGTGGGTCTGACGCTGGGGGCGGTGCTGCTGAAGATGACGAGCACGGGCGTCGCCGTGGACTGGGCGAGCGTGCTGACGATGACGGGCATCGGCGCGGGCGTCGTCCTCGTGGTGACGCTGCTGAGTCTGCCGCCGCTGCTGCGGCTGATGCGGCCGGAGGGGCTGCGCACGGAGTAGCCGGCCCACCCGCGGCGTCCGCCGAGGCCCCTCCCCCTCCCGGGAGGGGCCTCTTCCGCGCCTCGTCCGTGTCCGCTCCGCGGGGGGATCCTCAGGCGGCCGGGTCCAGGACCCGTACGGGCAGGGCCCGCAGGTCCGTGCGCAGGGCGGCGGCCAGTTCCCGGTACTCGGCGCCGCGCGCCGCGCCGCCGCGCATGGCGAGGGCGACCCGGCGGGAGGGAGCGGGGTCGGCGAAGTAGCCGGTCAGCAGCTGGCTGCTGCGGGAGATCTCGACCTTGAGGGCGGTGCGCGGCAGCAGCGTGCAGCCGAGCCCGCCGGCGACGAGCTGGACCAGGGTGGACAGGCCGGCGGCGGTCGTGGTGACCGGGGCGTCCTCGCGGCCGGCCTCCCGGCAGATGTCGAGGGCCTGGTCGCGCAGGCAGTGGCCCTCGTCCAGGAGGAGCAGGTTCAGCTCCTTGAGCGCCTCGCGGGGTATGCCCTCCCGGCCGCCGAGGCCGTGGTCGAGCGGGGTGACCAGGACGAAGTCCTCGTCGAACAGGGGCAGTTCCACAACCCCGGGAACGCCCAGCGGCACGGCCAGGAGCAGCAGGTCGAGCCGGCCGCCGGCCAGTCCGTCCAGCAGGCTGGCGGTCTGTTCCTCGTGGACCTGGAGGTCGAGGTCGGGGTAGCGGCCGTGGACCAGGCGCAGGACGGTGGGCAGCAGGTAGGGGGCGACGGTGGGGATGACGCCCAGTCGCAGTACGCCGGTGAAGGGCGCCCGGACCGCCTCGGCCTCCTCCATCAGCGCGCCGACCTCCTCGAGCACCGCCCTGGCCCGGACGGCGAGGCGCTCACCCGCGGAGGAGAGCAGCACCTTGCGCGTCGTACGCTCCACCAGGGTGACACCGAGTGTCTCCTCCAGGGCCGAGACGGCGCCGGAGAGGGCCGGCTGGCTCATGCCGATGTCGGCGGCGGCGTCCCTGAAGTGCAGGTGCTCGGCGACGGCCGAGAAGGCGCGTAGCTGCGACAGGCTGGGCAGGTGCTTGCGCCTGCCGACGTTACCGACGCTCACTGATAACTACCTCCGATCAACACGACCGAGTGTAGCTATTTCCGTAATCAATGCACCCTGTGCCAACATCGGGAAGGTCCAACCCATGGGAAACACGGGCAAAGCCGGTGTTTCTTCGCTGCAAGGAGAGCGTGTGCTCACTGTCGGTGACAAGTTCCCCGAGTTCGAACTGACCGCCTGCGTCTCGCTGGAGAAGGGCAAGGAGTTCGAGCAGATCCACCACAAGTCCTACGAGGGCAAGTGGCTGGTGGTCTTCGCCTGGCCCAAGGACTTCACCTTCGTCTGCCCGACCGAGATCGCCGCGTTCGGGAAGCTGAACGACGAGTTCGCCGACCGCGACGCCCAGATCCTGGGCTTCTCGGGTGACTCCGAGTTCGTGCACCACGCCTGGCGCAAGGACCACCCGGACCTGACCGACCTGCCGTTCCCGATGATGGCCGACTCCAAGCACGAGCTGATGCGCGAGCTGGGCATCGAGGGCGAGGACGGCTTCGCGCAGCGCGCCGTCTTCGTCGTGGACCCGAACCACGAGATCCAGTTCACGATGGTCACCGCGGGTTCCGTCGGCCGTAACCCGAAGGAGGTCCTGCGGGTCCTGGACGCCCTGCAGACCGACGAGCTGTGCCCGTGCAACTGGAGCAAGGGCGACGAGACGCTGGACCCGGTCGCGCTGCTGGCCGGTGAGTGAGGCATGTCCCTCGACTCCCTGAAGTCCGCCGTCCCGGACTACGCCAAGGACCTGAAGCTCAACCTGGGCTCGGTCATCGGCAACAGCGACCTGCCGGCGCAGCAGCTGTGGGGCACCGTGCTGGCCACGGCCATCGCGTCGCGCTCGCCGATCGTCCTGCGTGAGCTGGAGCCGGAGGCGAAGGCGAACCTCACGCCCGAGGCGTACACGGCGGCCAAGTCCGCCGCCGCCATCATGGCGATGAACAACGTCTTCTACCGCACCCGGCACCTGCTGTCGGACCACGAGTACGGCACCCTGCGCGCCGGTCTGCGGATGAACGTCATCGGCAACCCCGGTGTCGACAAGACCGACTTCGAGCTGTGGTCCTTCGCGGTCTCGGCCATCAACGGCTGCGGCATGTGCCTGGACTCGCACGAGCAGGTCCTGCGCAAGGCCGGTGTCGAGCGCGAGACCGTCCAGGAGGCATTCAAGATCGCCTCGGTCGTCCAGGCCGTCGGCGTGACCCTGGAGGCGGAAGCCGTCCTCGCCGAGTGACCTCGCACCGACGCACGAAGGCCCCCACCCGTTCCAGGGTGGGGGCCTTCGTCGTCCGTACGTGGCGCTGAGGAGCCGGCCGCCCAGCCGCGGGGCGACGGCCCCGGAGTCACCGCCGCCGTCGTCGGGGCCGTGCTCCCGGACGGCCCGGGGGACGCGGTCGCCCGGGCGCCAAGAGCGGCGCATCCCGTCGTCCGGCGCTGCGGCGCGCTACTGGTCCGGCCCGGACTCCGGCGGCGTGTCGGACGGGGTGCCGGGCGAGGTGCTCCCGGTCGCCTGCGTCTGCGTCGGTGTCTGTGACTGTGTCGTCGGTGTCTGTGTCGTCGGTGTCTGTGTCCGCTCGGCGGTCACCGCGCTCAGCGCCGTGGCGCCGCCCTGGGCCTGCCGGGCCTGCCGGGTCGCCGCCTCCTCGGCGTAGCCGCGCAGATAGCCGACCACCGTGTTGGTCACCGCGACCAGCGGCACCGCCACCACGGCGCCGCCGATCCCCGCGATCATGCCGCCGGCCGCGACGGACAGGACCACCGCCAGCGGGTGGACGCGCACCGCGCGCCCCAGGATGAACGGCTGCAGCACATGCCCCTCGATCTGCTGCACCGCGAGCACCACCACCAGCACCATCACCGCCGTGAACACGCCCTGGGTGACCAGCGCGACGACCACCGCCAGCGCACCCGACACCACCGCGCCCACCAGCGGGACGAACGCGAACAGGAAGATGAACACGGCCAGCGGGACCGCCATCGGCACGTTCAGGAAGTAGATGCCGAGGCCGATGAAGATGGCGTCGATCAGCGCCACGATCACCGTGCCCCGCACATACGCCGTCAGCGTGCGCCAGGCGCGCGGGCCTGCGCCGGCCACGCCCGGCCGGGCCGCCGCGGGCACCAGCTTGAGCGTCCACTCCCAGATGCGCCGGCCGTCGTAGAGGAGGAACAGCGTCGAGAACATCGTCAGCAGAATCCCGGTCAGCGCCTCCACCACGACCGTCACGCCCTCCAGGCCGGCGGACGTTATCTGGTCGGTGTTGGCGCCGATCGCCTCGCGCAGGTTCTTCGCGATCTGGTTGATCTGCTTGTCGGTGACGTGGAAGGGGCTGTTCAGCAGCCACTTGCGCAGCTCGTCGATGCCGTCCTGGATCTGGGTGGAGAGCGTGTCGATGTTCTCCATGACCTGCCACGTCACGAACCACCCGATCAGGCCCATGATGACGAAGCCGAGGATCGCGGTGAGCGCGGTGGCCGGACCGCGGGGCAGCCCGTACCGTCTCAGCCGCGCCACCGTCGGCTGCATCAGGGCGGTGATGAGCAGCGCGGCCACGAACGCGAGGACCACCAGCTGGACGGCGCTGATGACCCGCATCAGCACCCAGACGGTGCCGGCCAGGATCAGCACCCGCCAGCCGGCCTCCGCGGCCACCCGCACACCCCAGGGCACCGCCTGGGCCGGATCGGGGCGGGCCGGCACGACGGTCACGTGGTCGGGCAGCGGCGTGGTGTCCACGGCCGGTCCGGGTTCGGGAACGGAGTGCTCCTTCTCCACCTCGGCGCGACGCTCGTCCAACCGCTCACCCATCTCGGTCAGCCCGGCGCCGAGCCTGCCGATCCACCGTGGAACTCGCGACATGATCCGTCCTCTTCCCCCGTCCGTCCCCACCACTCCCCCCTGGAGTCGTTCCGTCAGACGCTACATGGCAAAAGCCCCTCCCCCTAGGACGGGGAGGGGCTGTGCGGGGTTGAGAGCCACGGGCGAACCGTGACCGGCCCGTGCCGGACGGGCTCAGTACCAGTGGTTCGCCGCCCAGAACGACCAGGCCTCGCACGGGCTGCCGTACCGGCCGTTCATGTAGCTGAGGCCCCACTTGATCTGGGTGGCCGGGTTGCTCTGCCAGTCGGCGCCGGCCGAGGCGTACTTGCCGGCCGGGAGCGCCTGGAAGAGGCCGTAGGCGCCGGAGGAGGCGTTGACCGCGTGGTAGTTCCAGCTGGACTCGTGGTTCACGATGTTGCTGAAGCACTGGAACTGGCCGCTCGGCACCATCTGACGTGCCATCGCCTGGATCTGCGCCACGGAGTACGAGCTCTGGACGGCGAAGCTGGAGGAGTCGCGGGTCGCGCTGCGGCTGGCCGCCTCCTTGAGCTCCGCCCGCTCCTTGGCCTCCTTGGCCGCCTTCTCGGCATCCGCCTTCTTGGCGATCGCGGTCTCGGCGGCGGCCTTGCGGGCCGCCTCCTCGGCGGCCTTCTTGGCGCTCGCGTCGGCGGCGATGGCCTGCGCGTCGGCCTGCTGGGCGAGAGATGCGGTCTGCACCTGCGCCTGCTGACCGGCGGGGATGTCCGACAGAAGCGTCGCGTCGGCTGCCGGCGCCGCTTCGGCGTCGTTGTTCTGGGCGACACTGCCCGAGGCAACGCCCACGACGCTACCGACAGCGGTGACCGCGGTGGCGGAGGCCACTGCGAATCCCCGGACCGAGATCCGGCTCACACGGGTTCCTTCCAGCATCGCCCGCTTCGGTGACCCTGGCGGACGCAATCGTGCCCCTGGCACTGGCCTCCCAACTGCGGGTCACGGAGGCGACGGGCCCGGTGGGCAACTCCCCTGGAGGAAGTGCCGCGTGGTGCTCGGGCGGCATACGACGACGCTATGGAGTTGAGTGCTTCAAGAGGCGCTGTACCGCTGGGGGTACGGCTGTGTCGTATGCGGGGCCTGACAGGACTGAGACTCTGCCGTAACCCAACGCGGGTAGGCAATTCTGAGTTGCGTGTGAAAGCTCACATCTCGTTTGGCCTACGGGATTCCGTGAAACACCCGCACACGACAACGCCGCCGGGCTAGGCTCTCGGCCTTTGCCCGGCGGCGTCGACTGCCCGCATCCACCCCAAGTGGAGCGTAATCGGTCAGATATGACCGTCCTCCAGCATTTCGGTGACAAGGGCGGCGATCTGGGACCTCTCGGACCGGTTCAGCGTGACGTGCGCGAAGAGCGGATGCCCCTTCAGTTTCTCCACCACGGCGACCACACCGTCGTAGCGGCCGACCCGCAGGTTGTCCCGCTGCGCCACGTCATGGGTCAGGACGACCCGCGAGTTGGCGCCGATCCGGGACAGCACGGTCAGCAGGACGTTGCGCTCCAGGGACTGGGCCTCGTCCACGATGACGAACGCGTCGTGCAGCGACCGGCCCCTGATGTGGGTGAGCGGCAGCACCTCCAGCATCCCGCGCGCGGTGACCTCCTCGATGACCTCGCGCGAGGTGACCGCCGACAGCGTGTCGAAGACGGCCTGCGCCCACGGGCTCATCTTCTCCGCCTCGGAGCCGGGCAGATAGCCGAGCTCCTGCCCGCCCACCGCGTACAGCGGCCGGAACACCATCACCTTCTGGTGCTGACGGCGCTCCAGCACCGCCTCCAGGCCCGCGCACAGCGCCAGCGCCGACTTGCCGGTGCCGGCCCGGCCGCCCATCGACACGATTCCGACGTCCGGGTCGAGCAGCAGGTCGAGCGCGATGCGCTGCTCGGCGCTGCGGCCCTTGATGCCGAACGCCTCCCGGTCGCCGCGCACCAGGCGCACGTTGCCCTCGGGCGTGACGCGGCCCAGTGCCCTGCCGCGCTCCGACTGGATCGTCAGCCCCGTGTGCACGGGCAGCCCGGCGGCCTCGGGGGCGTGGACGTGTCCTTCCTCGAAGAGGATGTCCACCTGCTCGCCCGGCAGGGTGAGTTCGGACATCCCGGTCCAGCCGGAGGAGTCGGTGATGGCGAGTTCGGCCCGGTACTCCTCGGCGAGGAGTCCCACGGACGACGCCTTGATCCTCAGCGGCAGGTCCTTCGAGACGACGGTGACGTCGTATCCCTCGGCCTGCAGGTTGCGGGCGACCGCGAGGATGCGGGAGTCGTTGTCCCCCAGGCGGTAGCCGGTGGGCAGCACGCTGGGGTCCGAGTGGTTGAGCTCGACCCGCATCGTCCCGCCGAGGTCCCCGATCGGGATGGGGGCGTCGAGGCGGCCGTGCCGGACCCGGTAGTCGTCCAGCAGGCGCAGCGCCTGCCGGGCGAAGTAGCCGAGTTCGGGATGGTGCCGCTTGGCCTCCAGTTCCGTGACCACGACGACGGGGAGCACGACCTCGTGCTCGTCGAAACGGGTCAGGGCGTTCGGGTCCGCCAGCAGGACACTGGTGTCGAGAACGTAGGTGCGCCGGTCTGGCTTGGGGCGCTTTGTGCTGGTCACCACGGAAGGACGTACCCCCTCGGATGAGGTCGGGGAGCGACGAGGACGAGCTGGACCGGTCGACGGCTCCGATGCACGGGCCGGCGGCCGGCCCTCCACGTCTTCGTCCGTGCTGCGACCGCACGGTCGGGCTGGTGCAAAGGGCCTCCCGGGCGGACGGCCCCGAGCCGTCCGCTGAGATCCGACACCCGTGGTTCGGGTGTCGACCTGTCTGGCTTATGCCCTCCAAAATGCGCCGCCATGCAAGTGCGGGGGGCGGCACACGGATGAACTCCATGTGAAGAGGGGTGCGTCGGGAGGGGGCGGTCGCGGGCTGGGGGCGTTGCAGGGGGGCGCGTGCGGGGTGCGTGGCGGGTCGGGGGTGCGGTCGCGCGCGGGTGCGTGGTGGGTCGGGGCCGGGGTGGGTCGGGGCCGGGGTGGGTCGGGGCCGGGGTAGTACGTCCAGCCCGCCGCACACGGACGTACGGCCCTGAGTCGGATTCGCCGGGGTCGGGAGGGACCGCAGTACGCGGCGGGCTTTGGACGTACCACCACGGCCCCTTCCGTCGTACGGCGGCCGCGGGCCGGTCCGGGGCGCAGGGGGCGGGCTCCCGTCGTGTGGCGGCTGAGGGGCGCCGGGGGTGGGTCAGCCGCCGTAGCGGCGGTGGCGGGCGGCGTAGTCGCGCAGGGCGCGCAGGAAGTCGACCTTGCGGAAGGCCGGCCAGAAGACCTCGCAGAAGTAGTACTCGGAGTGCGCGGTCTGCCAGAGCATGAATCCCGAGAGCCGCTGCTCACCGCTGGTGCGGATCACCAGGTCCGGGTCGGGCTGGGCCTTGGTGTAGAGGTGCCGGCCGATCATGTCGACGCTGACGGCGTCGGCGAGCTCCTCCATCGGCACGCCCTCGTCGTGCGCCTCGTGGATCATGGAGCGCACGGCGTCGGCGATCTCCTGCCGGCCGCCGTAGCCGATGGCGACGTTGACCAGTATTCCCCGGACCTCGGCGGTGGCCTCCTCGGCCTCCTTCAGGGCGGCCTGCATGCCCGAGGGGAGCAGGTCCTTGGTGCCCACGTGGTGCACGCGCCAGCGGCCGTCGGCGGCCAGGGAGCGCACGACGTCCTCGATGATGCCGAGGAGCGGGACCAGCTCATCCTGGGGACGGTCGAAGTTGTCCGTGGACAGCAGCCAGAGGGTGACGACCTCGACGTCCGTCTCGGAGCACCAGCCGAGGAACTCCTCGATCTTGTCCGCGCCGGCCCGGTGGCCGTGCACGGTGGTGGAGCCCGAGGCCTTCGCCCAGCGCCGGTTGCCGTCCATGATGACGCCGATGTGCTTGGGCACCTGAGCGTGGTCCAGGTGGCCTTCCACCCGGCGCGCGTACAGCCCCACCAGCAGGCCGCGCAGTTTGTCGCGCAGGTTCACGTGTTCGTCAGCCCCTCCGTGCGGGTCGGACAGGCGCGGCCGGGGGCGATCCCTGTCCGTGCGGCGGCCTCGTCCGTATGGCGGTCCCCGGGGGCGAAGCCTACCCCCGGCCCGCCCAGGCGCCCCAACGGGCGTGGGGGTGTATCAGGCGGACCCCCCGTCGCTCGTAAAAGAAACGGGCCGGTCCGTGGGGGGGAGACGGACCGGCCCGAGGGGGGGTTTCCACCATAACCCTTCGTAAGTGATGCTGCGTGCCCCGGCGCGCCACAACTACTCTCCGGAGTCGACCGGCGACGCGCCCAGGAGCCTGGAGCCTGTCATTCCATGCCCGATCATGGCCGAATCCCGGCAGATTCCAAGGGAAAGCGGTCAGAATTCGGCGAGAACCGCAGGGTTTGCGCCATCTGAGTGACGTTATGCGGGTTGGCCGGGGATCCCTCTCCCGGGCGACCCGCCCGCGAACGTCCGCTTGACGCCGGCGGCGGCCCGGAGGCGGTCCTCACGGCACGGAAGACTCTCGTCGGCCGGGGGTGCGGCGCCGCGCAGCCCCCTCCACTGCGCGATGCCGCTCGCGCCGCTTTGCTCACGCGAATTCCGTTGGTCTGAACTTACGTGAGCCGGACGGGTGACGGGAGAGGCGGACGGTAACAATGTGGAAACTGTGAGCAGCCGGGCCGTGCGGACGGGTGCTCAGCCCGGTTTGCGGGCCACGACGAGGTGGCGCGTGCTGTGTGCCACGAACGGGCCCTCGGCGGCGATCCGTTCGTGCAGCGCCCGCAACTCGGGCTCGTACGCCTCGACCGTGAAGCCGGGGACCATCCAGATCACCTTGCGCAGGAAGTGCACGACGGCCGCGATGTCGTGGAACTCCATCCGCAGCCGCTCGGCGCGCAGCTCGGTGACCTCCAGCCCGGCGGCCTCCGCGTCCGCCCGCTCCCGGTCGGGGTGCCGGGCGGCGCGGGTTTCCCCGGGCAGGGGCCCCAGGAAGTGCTCGACGAGTTCGAAGACGCTGCTCGGCCCGACGTGCTGGGCGAAGTACGTGCCCCCGGCCTCAGGACGCGAGCGATCCCGGTCCAGTCCGGGCGGACGGGGTGCCGGCTGGTCACGAGGTCGAACGCCCCGTCGGCGAACGGCAGCGGCGCGTCCGCCGGGACGGCGACGACCACCACGCCGCGGGGGCGCAGCAGTTCGGTGGCCTTGGCCACGTTGGGCGGCCAGGGTTCGGTGGCGGCGAGGAGGACGGGGACGCGCGGGGCCCGGCCGAGGGCGAAGTCCAGGACCTCGCCGCCGCCGGTGTCCACGTCGAGCGCGGCGTCCGCGCCGGCCAGCCGCTCCGCCAGCGACACGGCGTACCCCCAGGAGGGCCGCGCCTCGGTGGCACGCCCGGCGAACCAGGAGAAGTCCCACCCGTCGGTGGGGACGGCGGCCCCCTCGGCGACGAGCTCTTCGAAGGAGGCGGTGGGGGCGGTGGGGCAGGTGGGGTCGGGGTTGGTGGGGTGATGGGGGTCGCTGTGCTGGTGGTCCCCTTGCGGGTCGTCCGCAGGCGGGTGGGCTGTCGTGTCTGCCATGGGGAAATCGTGGCGGGGGCGGCCGACGGCCACCACCGGTTTACGTCCGGCTCACGACGCCGCGGCGGCCCCCAGCAGCAGCCCGGTGAACGCCCCGCCGAGCATGAACGGCCCCAGCGGGATCGCCGACTCGCGTCCCGCCCGGCGCAGCGCGACCAGCCCCAGCCCGTAACAGCCGCCGTAGAGCAGCCCAGCGAGGCCGCCCACGACCACCACGGACCACCCGTACCAGCCGAGCGCCGCACCCAGCGCCAGCGCCAGTTTGACGTCGCCGAAGCCCATGCCGGACGGGTTGACCAGGAAGAGCACGAAGTAGGCGGCGCTGAGGACGAGTCCGCCGAGCAGAGCGGTGGGCCAGGAGCCGCCGGCGGCGGGCAGCGTGGCGGCGACGCCGAGGAGTACGGCGAGCGCGGCGGCGAGCGGCAGCGTCAGCACGTCCGGCAGCCGGTGCACGCGCAGGTCGACGAGGGAGAGCAGCACACCGGCCGGTGCGGCCGACAGCCAGACGGCCGCCTCGGGGCGCGGGCCGGTCGCGGCGGCGAGCGCGGCGCACACGAGCGCGGTGACGGTGGCGACGACCGGGACGCTCGGCCCGTACGCCGCGCAGTCCCCCGCCTCATCGCCCGTGCAGCGCGCCCGGCCGACCCAGCCGCCGAACGCCCCCGTGATCGGATGCCCGCCGGGACAGTCCCCGCGCCACGGCCGCTCGGCCTCCACCGACAGCCGGTGCGCGGCGCGGGGCACGAGCAGCCCGGCGCCCGCACCCCACAGGGCGGCGACGACGATCAGCAGTACGCGCACGCCGGGACCCTAGTGGGACTCGGCCGGGTGCCGCATGGGCCCGTGGACCCAT
Organism: Streptomyces sp. NPDC018610; assembly: GCF_044391765.1. Classification (NCBI taxonomy): domain Bacteria; kingdom Bacillati; phylum Actinomycetota; class Actinomycetes; order Kitasatosporales; family Streptomycetaceae; genus Streptomyces; species Streptomyces sp. NPDC018610. The sequence goes on along the minus strand of NZ_JBISAL010000011.1, from coordinate 62,843 downwards.
GCGGCGCCCCCGCGGACCCACTGCGGTGACGGCCCGCGTACGGATACGGTCGACCGGCGGTGTTCGCGACGAGGCGGGGAGGCGGACCGGACGTGGGACGACGCTGGCGGGACGGGCGAGCGAGGCTGGTCGTGCACGGGGACGCCGACGGTGCGCCGGAGCGGGTGACCGTCCCCCTCGAACTGGCGACCTCCTACCGCGCCCGTACGAGAGGCCTGCTGGGCCGTGACTCCGTCGACGGGGCGCTCCTGCTCTCCCCCGCGAGCGGCATCCACACCTTCCGCATGCGGATCCCCATCGACGTCGCCTATCTGGACCGCCGGCTGCGCGTCCTCGCCGTCGTCACCATGCGGCCGGGCCGCCTGGGCCTCCCCCGTCTCCGCTCCCGCCACGTCCTGGAGTCGGCCGCGGGCGCCATGGCGGGGTGGGGGGTCAGGCCGGGGGTGCGGGTGGAGGTGGTGGAGGAGGTGCGGGAGGCGAGGTAGTGGCGTTCGTTCACGGTGTTCCCGGCCGCTGGGACGTGACCTCGGGGTGTGGCGCCGTGACACCGTCGAGGAGCGGCTGCGGGATGCCGCGCAGGTGGAGGTCGAAGAGGGCGGCCACGTAGTCGCGGGTCGTACGCCACCCGCGCTCCGCGGCCGCTTACGCGTACCTCTTCGGCCGCATCACGTCGGCTCCAGGTGGTCACGGCCCCGGCGGTGGTCAGCTCGCCGTGCGCGGGAACGTCACCTCCACACGGCGGTTCTTCTTGCGGCCGTCCTCCGTGGAGTTGTCCGCGATGGGGTAGTCCTCGGCGTAGCCGCGTACGTCGAACGTGACGTTCGGGTCGTTCAGCTCCTGGGACAGGACGTCCTGGACCGCGTTGGCGCGCTGCTTGGACAGGACCACGCCGTGTTCGTGGCTGCCGAGGTTGTCGGTGAAGCCGAAGACGCGGACCTGGGTCGCCCGCTGCCTCTTGATCTCCTGCGCGACCGCGTCGATACGGGACTTCGCCTGGTCGCTCAGTTTCGCGCTGTCCTTGGCGAACAGCACCTCGGCCTGGAGGGCGAACGTCACGTCCGTGTTGGTGTCCTCGCGGCGCTCCTCGCCGCCCTGGTCCTCGACCACCGACTTGATGTCGAGCACTTTGGGCGCGGCGAGAGTGGCGCCCTCGGGTAGCTTGAGGTCCGGGTCGTTCGGGTCCACCTTCACGGGGGCGGAGGCGGAGGCCTCGGTGCCCGGGGGCACGCTGGGGGCGGTGTCGTCCGCGCGGGCCGCCACTGCGCCGTAGAGGTTCACGGCGACCATCATGGTGGCGGCGGTGAGGGCGAGGGGGAGGCGGGTGTGGGTCATGGTGGCCGCCTCACCCGGAGATCTTGATGGTGCCGCTGGAGAAGGTGGGGAGTTGGAGCGTGACGTCGGTGGTGTTGGCCGGGGGGGAGGGGAATTGCATGAAGACGGGGATGGTTTGGCCCGAGTCCACGGTGCCCAACCCAGTTGTCGTCAGCGGGCGCCCCTCGGTATCCCGAAGGACGTAGTAACGCTTCTTGCCTTTCGCATCTACCAAGGTGCCACCTCCCAGCGAGATCCCGTGCTGGATGATCTCGGTCTCATCACCACTCACCTGAGCAGGAATAGGTACAGACTTGGCGCCATCGTTCTTCAGGTTGCCACCCACGGTGACAAATCCACCGGCATCCCTCTGCGCCGACATGACTTGGATCGTTAGTCCATCCGGGCCCCTGAGTTCCGCCATGGGTGTCTCAGGCTTTCCTTCCTGAGCACTCGGGTCGGGGGCATCACTCTTAGAGGCAGCTGTCGATGTGGTCGGTTTCTTGCTGTCATCGCCACCTCCACCGCAGCCGACCGCACCGGCGGCGAGCCCGACCACAACTGACAGCGCGACCATCCCCCTGCGAGCCTTGACAGTGAACCGAGTGCTCATCGCTCTGCTTCCTTCTTCGCTCGTCATTCGCTTATTGGTCAGCCAGATGAACATCGAAAAGGTCCTGGGGCTTAGGAAGGCTGCTGGGGTTCTTCGGGTCTACCTCCCAGTCCCTCTTGCAGGTGAGGCGCGGCAATTCATCGGGCCCGTGGTCTGCAGCCACAGGTTTGATGACGTCGCAGAGTGGCTCGATGACGGCAGTGGCATGGGCTTTTGAATGCCTGCTGGAAGTTATGGGGACCACGGATTCCCCTATGACCTTGTTCGTCTCCACTGAGACCGTGTAGCTCAAAAAGCCAGTCGTGCAACCCCCGCCAGGGATGTGCGCGTCGTTCTGCCCGGCGAGTTCAGACGCACGCCAGCATGAAGACTGAGGAACTTGGCCTTCGCCGTGGAGTATGTCCTGCCATTTGGCCGGGTCGAGTATGGCCTTCGTCCACTCGTCCGCCAACTGATCCCGCGTGTCCTGAGCCGCTGCGAGCGCTGCCGCGTCAGCCGCCGTCTGCGCTCCGCCCCTGCTCACCGTTGCCTGACCGACCGCGAAGTAGGCGAGCGCAAGGAAGAGCAGGCCCCCCACCACCGTGATGTAGATGGGGAAGGCCTGCCCGGCGTCACCGTACTGGCGAGAGCGTGTCAATTGCCGACCTTGCCGATAAGGCCTGTGATCTTGGTGAGGATCGTCTGCCCGATACTCGTCCCCGTGATGGCCAGCACGATGGCCACCACCACCGCGATGATGCCCAGGTACTCCACCGCGGTCTGGCCCTTGTCGGCGGTTCGCCGCTGGAGTGCCGCGGCGGTGGTGTTCTTCCAGCCGTTCACGCGGACCTTGGTCGCAACCGCGGTCTTCAGCATCAGGTCGCTCATGGTGTTCCCCTCCGGGTCGGGTCTCGGTGCCGCTGGCGCCATCGGGACCGTAGGACGGAAGGCGCCGTGAGGCGGAGGGCCCTTGGGCCCATTCCCGGGCCCAAAGAAGGAGTCGGCCGTGCCTCGTGCGCACCGTCGTCATCACGGGTCACCTCGGTCCCTGCGCGGAGCCGGGGGCCGTGCCCAGCCACTTCGCGGCGGCCTCGGCGCGGCTGGTGCTGTGGAGCTTGGCGAAGATGCGGTTGATGTGGTTCTTGACGGTCTTCTCGCTGATGAAGCAGGCGGCGGCGATCTGGTGGTTGGTCATGCCGGACGCGATGAGGTCCATGATCTCCGCCTCCCTCGCGCTGAGTTGGTACCTCGACCTGTCGACGGTGGCCGGCCGGCCACCTGTCCACCCGGACGACGACTGTCCCATATCAGGTTGCAGTTGCGAAAGACTTTCCGCAGATTCGTGACGTCCGTTGGCTGTTGGGGAGGTCTTGTCGTGTGCAGTCGCATCGCCCAAGTCCTCCGGCAACCTGCCCCGCACCTGCGGCGAGGGATGGTCGCGGCGCAGCTGGGCCAGCAGCGCGCCCGCTGCCGTGTGGGTGAAGTGGGCCCTGCCCTCCTTGACGTCCCGTACCGCCGTCACCAGTTGGTCTGCCGTGAACTCGCCGTGCACCAGATAGCCGCCGGCGCCTCTGCGCAGGGCCTCCTGGACGATCTCGGACTCGCGGCTGTAGGTGAGCATCACGACCGGAGCCATCTGTACCAGGTACGGCAGCGCGGAGAGGCCGTCCACGCCGGGCATCCGCACATCGAGGAGCACGACGTCCGGGTGGGTGCGCCGGGCGGCCTCCCACGCCTCGCGGCCGTCGGCGGCCTCGGCCACCACCGTGATGTCCGCGCGGCCGGAGAGCAGGGCCGTCAGGCCCGCGCGGACCACCGGGTTGTCGTCCGCCACGATCACCCGTAGGGGGGTGGCGGCGGCCGGGGGGCGCGGGAAGGGTTCGGGCGGGTGCGGTGTCGGATCGGGCACCGGTGCCTCCTCTCGGGGCGTGGTCGGGGGTGGGATCAGGTCGGGGTGCTCGTCAGGGCGTCCAGGGGGAGTTCGAGGCGGACCTCCGTGCCCCTGAGGCGGCAGCCTGGGCCGATGCGGATGCGGGCTCCCACCGAGGCGGCGCGCTCCACCATGCCGACCAGGCCGAAGTGTCCGGCGCCGCGCAGCTGTTCGAGGGTGGTTCCCGGAGGCAGGCCGGTGCCGTCGTCGTGGACGCTGATGCGGAGCAGGTCGCCGTGGACGCCGGCCCGTACCTCGACCCGGGTCGGGGACGCGTGACGGTGGGCGTTCTCCATGGCCTCGGAGACGATGCCGAGGAGCTGGCGGGCGACGGCGTGCGGGACCGGGGGAAGGCTTTGTCCGCCGCCGGTCGGGTTCGGGCGGCAGGTCGCGGTCAGGCCCGTGCGGGTGGTGAAGTCCTGTGTCAGCACGGACAGTTCCGCGACCATATGCGTGCCGTGGGAGGGGGCGGTCTCGCGGCGCAGGTCGGTGAGGAGTTCGCGGGACTCGGCGGCCGCCCGGCGGGCCGAGCGGGCCACGAGTTCCGCCTGCCGGCGCACCAGGGCCGGCGTCATGCGGTCGGTTCCCGCCGAGGCGGCCAGGCCGTCCGCGGCCAGCGCGACTCCGTGCAGCGTCTTGGCCACCGAGTCGTGCATCTCCCGGGCGAGGCGGGCGCGTTCGGCGGCCACCGCCTCCGTGGCCGCCAGCCGGGCCTGGACCGCGGTCAGGGCCCTGGTGGCCTCGCCGAAGCGCAGGAGCAGGTTGCGCAGGGTGACGCCGGCCGCGCCCGCGATCACGCACAGGCCGGGGAACAGGGCGGACTGGGCCAGGTCCGCGTGGAGCTGCCTGGTGCCCGCGTAGACGGCGAGCAGGATCAGCGACTGGAGGGAGGCGAAGATACCGGCTCCCCGCCAGCCGTAGACCAGGCCGGCGAGCAGGGGTGTGCAGACGCTGACATAGGCCAGGGTGCTGTCGGTGCCCGCGGCGATGAGGAGCAGTGCGCCGAAGAGGGTGTCCAGGGCGAGGAGGGTGGGGTGGCGCAGGAGGAGGGGGCCGAAGCGCTCCCAGTCCCGGAAGAGGACGTAGGAGCCCATGAAGGTGACGATCACGGCTGTGCTGACGAGGCGGGTGGCGAGGCCGGGGGCGGCGTTGAGGAGGGCGGAGGGGGCGGAGAGGGCGATCATCGCCAGACGGAAGGCGAAGACGTGGCGGCACATCGCCTGCAGGGCGCTGATCTGGAGTTTTTCGGGTGCGTAGCCCTGCGGGGCCTGGGGGGCCTGGGGCGTGGTGATCTCGGCTCCGCGTTCGGCCGCTTCGGGGTTCCCGCCCGCACCGTCGTCCGTGCGGGTTCCGTCGTCAGGTGTCGGTGGCCCCTGCGGGGTCCGTTGGCCGTCGGCGGCCGGCCGGCCGGTGACGGGACTCGGCGGGGCCGGCCGCCCCCGCCCCTCCCTCGTCGGCATGTGCGTGGCCACCCGCCCTCACTTCCCCGTGACGGAGTCGAAGTCGACGCCGGAGCCCAGGAGCAGGCCCGTGCCGAGGAGGATCATCGTGGCGGGGACCATGAAGGTGGTGATCATCATGGTGGCCTTGGGGACCGCGCGGGCGGCCTTGCGGCGGGCGTTCTGCGCGTCGGTGCGGCGCATGTCCTTGGCCAGGGACACGAGGGTGTCGACGATCGGCGCGCCCAGTTCCTCGCCCTGCTGGAGGGCGGAGACGAACATGGCGACCTGCTCGGAGTCGTTGCGGCGGCGCAGTTCCGCGAAGGCCTGGCGGCGGCTCATGCCGAGGTCCATCTGCCGCAGGGTGATGCGCAGTTCGTCCGCCCAGGGGCCCTCGTACCGGGAGGCGACGCGGTCCAGCGCCTGACGGAAGCCGAGGCCCGCGCTCACCACGACGGCGAGGACGTCGAGGAAGTCCGGCAGGGTGCGTTCGATGACGTCCTTGCGGACGCGGATGGCCGACCAGATGCCGACCTCCGTCCACAGCGCGCCGAACGCGAGCAGGATCAGCGCCACGAAGTACTGGCCCCGCAGGACGAACACCAGTCCGCCGACGCCGCCCAGGAAGCCGTACACCGCCCGTCTGGCCGCGTAGCGGTCGATGGTGAGGCCGCCCGGGTTGCCGGCCATGTCGATCTTGCGGCGGTACCTGGCGACGAGCCCCGGGCCCATCAGGCGCAGCACGGCGGGGGCGTAGCGCATGCCGAGCCGGTCGATGACGGAGTCCACCGCTCCGGTGCGGGTGGAGCCGACCTCCAGGGCGAGCGCGAGGTCGCTGGGGAGTCGGGCGTCCGCCCGGTACATGCGGATGCCGGCGAAGACCCCCCAGACGCTGAGGCCCATCACGAGTGCGAGCAGCAGTGCCATTGCCGTCCTCCTCCTTCCGTGTGCGGGCCGGGTCAGACGTCGATGCGGGACAGGCGGCGGATGAGGAAGAACCCGACGGCGTACAGCGCGAACGCGACGATGACCGCGCCCTGCCCGATCGGGGAGCCCGTCATGCGGTCCAGCGCGCCGGCCTTGACGCCGTTCATCAGGAACAGCGCGCCGACGCCGAGCACGGGGACCGCGTACGAGGTCATGTTGACCTGGGAGAGCTGGGTGCGGACCTCGCGGCGGGTCTCCTTGCGTTCCTCCAGGGTCTCGGTGAGGTTGCGCAGGGCGCTCACCACCTGGCCGCCGGCGCGGTTGGACAGGACCAGCGTGGTGACCAGGACGACGAGTTCGCGGGAGGGGAGCCGGTCGGCGAGTTCTCCCAGGGCGTCGTCCATCGACGCGCCCAGGGCCAGCTGGTGGGCGACCTTGCCCAGTTCCTCGCCGGCCGGGGCCTCCAGTTCCTCGGCGGCCATGCCGACGGCGGTGCGCAGGGCGAGGCCGGCCTGGGTGGCGTTGGCGAGGATGCGGGCCAGTTCGGGCAGCTGGTTGATGAACTTCTCGATCCGCTTCTGGCGTTGCCAGCCGAGGAACTGCAGCGCCGCCCAGATGCCGAGGAGGCCGGCGAGCGGGCCGAAGAAGGGGGCCAGGGCGGCCTGGCCGATCAGCCAGAGCGCGGCGACCGCGGCGAGCATGTAGACGAAGAACTCGCCCGGGGTGACGTCCAGGCCGGTGGCGGCGAGCCGCAGCTCCAGCCTGCGGCCGAGCCTGGTGCGGCGCAGGCGGCGGTCGAGGCCGCGGAAGCGGCGCCGGCGGCCGGAGGTGACCTGCCCGGTCTGGGCGAGCCGGTCGACGAGCGCCGCCCGCTGGGCCCTGCCGGTGGTGTAGGCGTGCAGGCCCACGACGGCCAGCACGCAGGTCAGCAGCGTGACGCCGGTGGTGAGGGTGACGAGGGTGCTCAGTTCCATGGGGTCGGTTCCTACCTGCCTACCTGGCTTCTCGGGTGGCCAGCTGTTCTGCGGAGTGGGCGACGCCGAAGGCCTGGGGGATCGGCTGGCCCGCCATGTAGAGGCGGTCGGCGGCGCGGCGGGGCAGCGGGTGGTACGCGAAGGCGCCGTGGATCCGGCCGTCGGCCGCCATGGGTCGCGCGGCGAAGCGGGCCACGGTCGTCAGCCGGTACGGCTCGCTGCCGTGACTGTCGAGCAGGGCGATCTCGGTGACGCGGCGGGCGCCGTCGGCGAACCGGGTGAGCTGGACGATCACGTCGACGGCGCTGTTGATCTGGTCGTGCAGGGCCGGGAAGGGGATCTCGACGTCGGACATGGAGGCCAGGGTCTGCAGCCGCATCAGCGCGTCCTCGGCGCTGTTGGCGTGCACGGTGGCGAGCGAGCCGTCGTGGCCGGTGGACATCGCCTGGAGCATGTCCAGCGACTCGCCGCCGCGGACCTCGCCGACGACGATGCGGTCGGGGCGCATCCGCAGGGAGTTGCGGACGAGGTCGCGGATGCTGATCTGGCCGCGGCCCTCGACGTTCGGCGGGCGGGACTCCAGGCGGATGACGTGGGCCTGCTGGAGCTGGAGTTCGGCGGAGTCCTCGATGGTGATGATGCGCTCGCCGCCGGGGATCAGGCCGGACAGGGCGTTGAGCAGGGTCGTCTTGCCGGTGCCGGTGGCGCCCGAGACGATGATGTTGAACTTCGCCTGCACCAGTCCGGCCAGCAGGTACAGCATGGGCTCGTCGAGCGAGCCGAAGCCGATCAGCTCCTGGAGGGTGAAGGAGCGCGGGAAGCGGCGGATGGTGAGGATCGGGCCGGTGAGCGACAGCGGCGGGATGATCACGTTGACGCGCTCACCGGAGGGGAGACGGGCGTCGACCATGGGGTTGGTCTCGTCCACGCGGCGGTTGACCGTGGAGACGATCCGCTCGATGGTCTGCATCAGCTGCTCGGTGGAGGCGAAGTGGAACGGCAGCTGTTCGACCCGGCCGCCGCGCTCGACGAAGATCGCGTCGGGGCCGTTGACCATGATCTCGGTGATGGAGGCGTCCTCGAGGAGCGGTTCGAGGATGCCGAGGCCGAGCGCCTCGTCGACGACGCGGCGGATCAGCTGGGCGCGTTCGACGGTCGACAGGACCGGTCCCTCGCGGCTGATGATGTGCCCGAGGACGCGCTCCAGCCGTGCCCGGCGGTCGGCGGCGGCCAGCGAGCTCATCTCCGCGAGGTCGATCTCCTCCAGCAGTTTCGCCCGGTAGGAGGCGACGAGGTGACCGTCCTCGCCCCGGCTGCCTTGCTCCTCGGGGGAGTTGATGCGTGCGCGGAGGCTCATGGGTCCAGGGCTCCTCGGTCCGTTCCTCGTTCAGCGGGTCGGCGGGTGGTCGAGCGGCATGGTCGCGTCCTTGCTGGTGCTGCCTATGGGGTCCCACATGGGGATGATGGACGGGATGCGGACCGTGGCGGTGACGGTGACCGTGCCGTCGCCCGGGGCCTCGTCGCAGGTCGTACGACCCCGCAGCGAGGAGGACACGGCCTCCAGGCAGCCCTGCTGGGCGCTCAGGTCCAGTGAGGCGGCGCGCGCCCCCGCCCGCGCCGCCGTGCCGGCCTGCTGGGCGCTGTAGGCGACGAGGCCGATCTGGATGACCCCCATGGCGACCAGCATCAGGATCGGGACGAACCCCAGGTACTCGATGGCGACCTGCCCGCGGTCGCGGCCCGAGCGGCGCTCGGGCGGGCCGCCCCGGTCGCGGCGGTGAGCGCGGGCGGGCGGGCGGGCGTACGGCGGCTCAGTCATCCGTCACCTCCTCGACGGCGCCGGCGTGGGCCTTCACCTGGATGGGGAAGTCGATCAGTCCGGGGACGAGGACGGGCACGTGCAGCTCGACGGTGGCCCTGATGTAGCCGCTCCCCCGCCCGCCGCAGGTGATGTCGGCCCCGTCCTGCCATGCGCTCGGCAGGTCCTTCACGCCCTCCCGCTGACAAGCGGCCTCGGGGTCCCCCTGCGCCGCCGTCCCCGCACGCACCGCCTCGTCCGCGGCGTTCCCCGCGAGCGTGTACGTGTAGCCGAGCAGCACGCACTGCCACAGCAGCACCAGCGTGATGATGATGGTCGGCGCCATCCCGAGGAACTCGATGGCGACCTGCCCGCTGTCGCCGCGTAAGCGCGACGCCCCGCGTCTGTTCATCCTCCCGCCTCCCTGCGGCGCCGGAAGCTCACCGAGCCCCGGTCGCCGCCGCGCATCCGGCCGCCGCTCCTGCGCTCGCCGTCGGCCCTTTTGACGAGGCCGAGTTCGGCGGCGAGGCCCCACAGGGCCTGCTTGACGGTGCTCTTGTTGTCGAGTTCGTGGAGGCGGCCGGCGTCGACGGCTCCCTGGAGTTCCTTGAAGGCGGCCGGGACGGCGGTGGCCGCGACCGGCGTGGCGGTGATCTTCTGGATGAGCGGCGGCTGGATCTCCGTGCCGCGGGTGTGGCGGTTGACGACGACGGTCGTCTCCTCGGCCTTGCGGATCTGCAGCCGGTCCCACATCCGCACCGTCCGTTTGGCGGCGCGTACGGCGACCACGTCCGGGGTGGTGAGCAGCAGCGCGGTGTCGGCCATCTCCACGGCGGCGGCGCTCGCCCCGTCCAGCCGGGCGCCGCAGTCCAGGACGACGACCTCGTAGCGGGAGCGCAGGGCGCTGACGATCTGGCGGGCGGCGCGGTCGGTGACCTCCTCGCCGCGTTCGCCCTCACCGGGGGCGAGGAGCAGGGCGATACCGGTGTCGTGGCGGAAGACGGCGTCGGCGAGGACGCGGGGGGAGATGTCGGTGATGGCGGCGAGGTCGACGACCGAGCGGCGGAACTGGACGTCCAGGTAGGAGGCGATGTCGCCGCTCTGGAGGTCCATGTCGACGAGGGCGGTGCTGTGCCCGGAGGCCTGCGCGGCCAGCGCGAGCTGGACGGCGGTGAGGGTGGCGCCGACGCCTCCCTTGGCGCCGCTGACCGTGATCACGCGTCCGCCGACGCCGGTGAACACGTCGCCTCCGTGGCCCAGATGGCGTCGTACGCCCACCGACCACTGGGCCACCGCCTGGACCCGGCTGGCCAGTTCCTCGTACCCCAGGGGCAGGGCGACCAGGCCGCGCGCGCCGGAGTCCATGGCGGCGGAGAACAGGCCGGGGCTCGCGTCGGAGGTGATGAGGATGACGCCGACGGCGGGGAAGCGCAGGGCCACCTCGCGGATCAGCTCCAGGGCCGGTACGGGACCGATCCGCTCGTGCACCACCACGACCTCGGGCAGTTCGTCGACGGACTCGGCGGCCAGGCGGGCGAGGGTGTCGATGAGCTGGGTTGAGTCGGCGACGGGGGTCACCGGCTCCGCGTCGGGGAGCTGGCTGAGGAGTGTGGTGATGGACCGGACCGCGTCCGCGTCGCCGGCTGCCGGGAGGATCCTGGTGGGCATGGCTGCGGGCCTCTCACTTGTCTTTCGCGAGTTCGTAGGTCCGGTCCTTGGCCGGGACGCCGGTGTCGCCGCCGGGCGCCACCAGCGCGAGCCGGACCCGCTGGGCGAAGGACTCGGCGTAGGTGACGCGCTGGGCGTCGAGGGCGGAGAGCGCGAAGGTGATGGGGACGACCTCGCTGGGCTGCTGGCTCCTGTTGTCCGCGTTGGGGTCGAGGGCGGTGATGCGGCCCACGTCGAGCACCTTGGCGTCGGTCACGATGATCTTGGACTGGGCGGGGTCGCCCTGCCGCTGGCCCGCGAAGGTGGCGTAGACGTTGACGGTGGAGCCCGGGGTGATCTTGCCGGCGACGCCGGTGGCCGCGTCGATCATGATGGCGACCTCCTGCTGCCCGGGCCGCAGGGCGGGCTGGTTCACGATCATGTCGTTCTGCAGCAGCGAGCCCTGGCGCAGTGTGGTGACGGCGATCTTGCCTCGGATTTGGGCGAGGTCGGTGACGGCGTTCGGCGACAGCCACCGCTTGGGCATCCTGATCTTCTCGAACTGGCTCGTGTCCAGCGTCGTGTACGGCTTCACGTCGGTCCGGAGCTGGTAGGCGGTGACCTCGGGGCCGACCTTGGACTTGACGTCGCCGATGACGGAGAGCACGCCCGCGAAGGCGCCGAGGGCGCACAGGACGGACAGGAGCAGGAGTATCACGCCGCGGCGCTGACGGGAGTTCATGAACCGTGCAACCTCGTTGGATAGCGGTCGAGCGGAGCTGATGGCGGGCGGTTCGGGGCTTTCGGCGGTTATCCGGTGGGGGTGTGACTCTCGTGGGCCGGCGGCGCGGTGGCGGAGCAGAAGACGCAGCGGTCTCCGATGACGTCGATGCCGCACCAGTGGCACGCGCCCTGGCGCACCGAGGTGACCAGCTGGTAGAGGACCGACAGGTCGGGCAGGTAGGTGCAGAACTCGACGAGTCTTCCCGTGCCCCACCAGGCGGCGGACTCGGCGGGCAGGGGGGCCTCGCGCAGCCCGAGCACCTGCCAGGCGGGGGCGAGGACGGTCTGGGTCCAGTCGGACTGGAGCTGGCCCTTGGCGACGAGCATCCAGGTGCCGAAGTCGGGCCCGGCGAGGGCGGCTTCGGGGCCGATCCGCACGAGCTGCGGCTCGGGGTGGGCGATCACTCCGAAGTGGCTGCCCGGTACCCAGGACCTGGCGTGCGCCTTCAGGCCGACGGGGACGCGGTCGAGGCGGGTGACGGAGTTGAGCACCGCGCCGGCGTGGACGTAGTGGGTGAGCAGCCGGCCGGCCGAGGCGAGCACGCCGGGACTGAGGTCGCAGGAGGCCAGCTGGCGTAACTGGCGGGCCAGGACGGCGATTCCGAGCGGCGGCAGGGCGGGACGGAACAGGGCGATACGGTCGCTCTCCAGCAGGGAGCGGACGGTGTGGAGCCGGCGTTCCACACCGCTGGGGACGGCCTGCGAGCACACGACGATCACATGGCCGTGCTGGTCGAGCAGGGCGCGCATCGCGTCGAGCGTCTGCTCGAGCGGCTGCCGGTCCAGGCCGTCCAGGACCACGGCGGGCACGGTCCGTTCGTCCTGCGCGGGCAGAGCCATGTCGCCACTGGTCACAGCGATCGCAGTTGACACGCGAGCTCCCCGATCGACCCCCGACGGCCCGCCGTCGTTCCCTGCCGGCGCACCGAGTTGACTTCACTGCGTGACTACCTGAGCACTGTATCCGCGCCTTCGGGGCCGGAGAACAGCGATTGTGCAGCTGGGTGACAACTGTGCATGCGCAAGTCGCTTCAAAACGGGACAGGTCACGTGCGCAGGTCGGGCCCGAAAGCGTGGATCCCGGTCAACGCGTTGACCACGCGCCCTCGTTCAGGGGCCTCCGGGCGGCGAGGAGCGGGCGGGCACGCGGGCCGTTTTTGGTCTGGACCTCTTGACAAGGCAATTGGTCTGGACCAACTTGTACGACCAACGGTGGCCACCGTGCAGCACGCTTCTGTTTCCGTGATCGTTCCCCGCACTCCCCTGTTCTTCCCCTTGCTCCTCCCCTCTCTCGTCTCCCCTTCCTCTCCCCCGGAGGCCCCAGTGGACCGCGTACGCACGCCAGGCAGACGGCTTCGGCCGCTGAGCATCTGGTCCGGAGCCGTCACCGCGGCGCTCGCCCTCTCCTGCGCGGGCGCCGGCCAGGCTTCGGCCGCCGACGTCAACAACGCCAAGAACGCCGGCTTCGAATCGGGCCTGAGCAACTGGACGTGCTCGGCCGGCAGCGGCGCGACCGTCTCCTCCCCGGTGCACGGCGGCACCGCCGCGCTGAAGGCCACCCCCGCCGCGCAGGACAACGCCCAGTGCACCCAGACGGTGGCCGTCAAGCCCAACTCGACGTACACGCTGAGCGCCTGGGTGCAGGGCGGCTACGCCTACCTGGGCGCGACCGGCACGGGCACCACGGACGTGTCGACGTGGACCCCGGACACGAACACCTGGAAGCAGCTGCAGACCACCTTCACCACCGGCTCCTCGACCAGCTCGGTCACGGTCTACCTGCACGGCTGGTACGGCCAGGCGGCCTACTACGCCGACGACATCTCGGTCACCGGCCCCGACGGGGGCGGCGGCGGTGACGGCGGCGGCAACCCCGCACCGACGATCCCGGCGGCGCCGGCCGGCCTCGCCGTCTCCTCGACCACCTCGTCCTCGGTGGCCCTGTCCTGGAACACCGTCTCGGGCGCGACGGGCTACAACGTCTACCGCGACGGCACGAAGGTCGCCTCCGCGACGGGCACCTCGGCGACGGTGTCGGGCCTGGCGGCCTCCACCGCGTACTCCTTCCAGGTCACGGCGACCAATGCGGCCGGCGAGTCCGCGAAGTCGGCCGCGGTGACGGTCACGACGGCGGCCACCGGCGGGGGCGGCGGTGGCGGGGGCGGCACCGGCCTGCCGAAGCACGCGGTGACCGGCTACTGGCAGAACTTCAACAACGGCGCCACCGTCCAGAAGATCTCCGACGTGCCGTCCGCCTACGACATCATCGCGGTCTCCTTCGCCGACGCCACCACCACACCCGGCGCCGTCACCTTCAACCTCGACTCGGCCGGCCTGAACGGCTACACCGTCGACCAGTTCAAGGCCGACATCAAGGCCAAGCAGGCCGCCGGCAAGAAGGTCATCGTCTCCATCGGCGGCGAGAAGGGCACCGTCTCGGTCAGCGACTCGACGTCGGCGACGAACTTCGCCAACTCGGTCTACTCCCTGATGCAGACGTACGGCTTCGACGGCGTCGACATCGACCTGGAGAACGGCCTCAACCCGACGTACATGACGCAGGCGCTGCGCGCCCTGTCGGCGAAGGCGGGCCCGAACCTCGTCATCACGATGGCCCCGCAGACCATCGACATGCAGTCGACGTCGGCCGGCTACTTCCAGACCGCGCTGAACATCAAGGACATCCTGACCGTCGTCAACACCCAGTACTACAACAGCGGCGCCATGCTGGGCTGCGACGGCAAGGTGTACTCGCAGGGCACCGTCGACTTCCTGACCGCCCTCGCCTGCATCCAGCTCCAGGGCGGCCTCGCCCCCTCCCAGGTCGGCCTCGGCCTGCCCGCCTCCCCCAGCGGCGCCGGCGGCGGCTACGTCTCCCCGACGGTCGTCAACAACGCCCTCGACTGCCTGACCAAGCTGACCAACTGCGGCGCCTTCAAGCCCGCCAAGGCCTACCCCGACCTGCGCGGCGCGATGACCTGGTCCACCAACTGGGACGCGGCGGCCGGCAACGCCTGGTCCAACTCGGTGGGCGCCCACGTCCACGCACTGCCGTAACCGCACCGCCCGGCCACGGCCGGCGCCCGGACCCCGTGCGGGTCCGGGCGCCGGCCTTTCGAGCGGGCCGGAGGAGAGCGGATACCGCTCCCGCCGGAGTGTCGTCAGCCCAGGTCCAGCCACTTCGGGTCGAGGGCGATCTTCTCCAGTTGCCTCATGGTGAGGGCCGGGGCCTCACGGGTCGCCTGGGTGTTCTGGGCACCCGAGTTGAAAGCGCTGATCACGACGCGGCGGCCGTCGGGGCGGATGGTGTCCACCGTCCACATGACGATGCCCTCGATGTCCTTGTCGCCGGACGACTTGCGCGTGACCACCTTGGTTCCGTCGGGCAGGGTCCTGGTGCCCTCGCCGAAGAGCTGGCCCTCCACGTCCCGCATGTCGGGCTGGTCGTTCAGCTGCACCAGGCTCGCGCCCTTGCCGTCGTCCACGACGACGTACCCGAACTCCGGGTCGGCGTTGCCCTTCCCCACGGTCTTGACGCCCTTGGGCAGCAGGCCGGCGAGGGTCGCCGAGACGGAACCCGTGCCCTTCGGCTCGTTCGGCGCGGGCTGCGGCCGCTGGGCGAGCGGGATCGCGTCGGCTGCGGCGCGCCACTGGCGCGCGGTGGCCAGAGCCTTCAACTGGGTCGCGGACAAGGGGGGTTCGTCCCGGGTCACGGGAGCGTCCTTCTCCGCGGCGGCGTTCCACTCCTGTACGTCGATGTACTGGCCGGACGGGGTGACGAGGTCGGCGCGCCACAGCTTCGTACCGCTGCGGCTGTTCGGGTACTCGTAGCCCTTGAGGATCATCAGGGCGGAGCCGTCGGGCAGCTTCGTGGTGGCACAGCTGTCGTAGGCGATGAACACCTTGTCGGGACACTGCGTGTTCTGAGCCGCCTCCCGGGTGCCGGCCGGGACGCGGTTGATGGAGACGCTGACCGCGCCCTTGCCCTTGCCGTCGTCGTACACGCCCCGCACGTAGGGGTGATCGTCCGTGCCGCGTCCCTCGGCCTGGCTCAACCGGCCGCCGGGCAGCAGCTTCTCGAGGGTGCGGACGAGTTCGCCGGCCGACACCGCCGGCGCCTCGGTCCCGGTGGAGGCGCTGGGGGCGGTGGCGCGGGCCTTCGGGCTGCCGGCGGCGGACTGCTGCCGTCCGCTGCCGCCGTCCGTGCCGCCGGGGAGCATGAGGGCCCCGCCGAGCCCCACGAGCGCGACGGCGGCGGCCCCGCCCAGGACGGCGGCCCGGCGGCGGGCGCGCAGCCGCCGGCCCCGCGCCGCACCGTCGGCGGCCAGGCCGTACGGGCCGGCGCCGAGGGCCTCGCCGCTGTCCCGCAGGGCGTGGGCGAACCGTTCCTCGAAGGAGTCGTGGTCTGCATCGGGCATGACGAACCGCCGTTTCTCGAACGTGGATGGGCAATCGGTGCGCGGAGGGACGGGGCGGGTGCGGACTCCGGTACGGCGCCGGGGTGGCCGCACCGGTGCGGGGCCGGCCGGAGCCGGTCAGGATCTGGCGTACTCGCCGAGTGCGTCGCCGAGCAGCACGCGCAGCCGGGCCAGCGCCCGGACGCACCGCGTCCGTACGGCGGCGGAGCTGGTGTTCATCGCGGCGGCCGTCTCCTCGACGCTGCGGTCCTCCCAGTAGCGCAGGACGACCACCGCCCGGTCCTTGGGGGCGAGTTGGCCGAGGGCCTCGAAGAGCGTCAGCCGCAGCGAGGCGTCACCGCCCGCGTCCGGTCCCGGGACCTCCGGGAGGACGTCGGTGGTGCGCTCCCTGCGGCTGCTGTGGCGGCGCCGGTGGGCGAGGAAGGTGCGGGTCAGCACGGTCTGCACGTACCCGGCCGGGTTGTCCGCGGCGCTGACGCGCCCCCACCGCACGTACACCCGGCCGAGCGTCTCCTGGACGAGGTCCTCGGCGAGGTGGGTGTCCCCGCCGGTGAGCAGGCAGGCCGACCGGTACAGATGCCCGGCACGGGCCGCGGCGAACTCCGCGTACCCCTCGCCGCGCCCGATCCCCAGCCCAAGCACCATGCACGCTCCCCGCGGCTCCCGTGCCCTCCGTGGCACTCTCACCCCATTGATGCGGTGGACCCCGGAGGATGTTTCACAGGTCCCGGAAAGTTTTCTCCGGCGGCCCGAGCCGTGTTCGGCCGCGGGCGGTCACCTCTCCGCGCGCGGCTCCTCGGCGCCCGCCGCGTCGGATGCCGACGCCTCGGCGTTCTTGGCGTTCTTGGCGTCCTTGACGTCCTTGACGCTCTTGTGGCTCTCGGTGTCCTCGACGACCTCGGCATCCGAGTCGGCCGCGTCGGCCGCGTCGGCCGGAGCGTCCTCGGCCTCCCCGCCGGGCTCGCCGTCGTCGCCGTCCTCGAAGTACGCGTCCAGCACCGCGTCCAACCGCGTCTCCCATTCGGCGAACCGGGACCTGGCCGGGGCCTCGATCTCGATGGGGTACCAGCGGCGTTCGGGGGTGTGGACGGTGACCGTGAAGCGCTTGCCGAAGCGCGGCGTCTCCGTCTCCACCGCGCCGATCTCGTCCCAGCGGAACTCGCACTCCTGGTCGTCCAGACTCAGACGCACGCCCCGGTGGTCCGCGACGATCCGGGCGCGCCGGTCGGCGGCCTCGAACACCGGCCCGTCGGGGGCGTCTTCGGGCTCGTCGTCGGTGGCGACGGCCGTGTCGACGGCCGCCGTGGCCGTCGGCTCCGCGGTCCCGGCCTCGGGCGTCTTCGCCGGCTCCTCCTCGGTCCCCTCCGGGCCCGTCGCCGGCTCCGCGTCCGCCGGCGGGGCCGGTGCGGGCGCGGTGAGGCCGGGGATGAAGGCCGGGTCGAACCCGGCCCCCTTCACGGGCTCGTTCTTCAGGGGCCGGCTGCTCTCACCTATGCGCTGCTCCACAGCGGGCAGTATGGTCGACGAACCTGTGCCGGGCACCGTCGCCCCCGACTTCGTTATCAGACTCCTACAACTCGCGCCTCGGGCCCGGGACATGTCCGGCGGATCACGCCGGACGGCCCTCAGACGAACAGGCTCAGCACCGCCGCCACCGCGAACCCCGCCAGCGACAGCACGCTCTCCAGCACCGTCCAGGTCTTCAGCGTGTCGCGTTCGCTGATGCCGAAGTACTTGGCCACCATCCAGAAGCCGCCGTCGTTGACGTGCGAGGCGAAGATCGAGCCGGCCGAGATGGCCATGATGACCAGGGCGACGAAGGCCTGGGAGTGGTGGCCCTCGGACAGCAGCGGGGCGACGATGCCCGCCGTCGTCACGATCGCGACCGTCGCCGACCCCTGGGCGACGCGCAGGACCAGCGAGATCAGGTACGACAGGACGATCACCGGCAGGCCCACGCCGTTGAAGGTGTCCGAGAGGGCCTGCGCGACCCCGCTCGCCTTCAGCACCGCGCCGAAGACCCCGCCCGCGCCGACCACCAGCAGGATGTTGCCGACCGGCTTCAGGGAGGCCGTGGACACCGCCTCCAGGGACTTGCGCGACCAGCCCCGGCGGATGCCGAGCAGGTAGTACGCCAGCAGCAGGGCGATGGTGAGCGCGACGAACGGGTGGCCGAAGAACTCGATCACCGAGCGGCCGGTCGACGGGTCGAGCGCCACCGAGGAGAAGGTGGCGGCGAGGATCAGCACCAGGGGCGTGCCGATGATGGCGAGGACCGTGCCGAGCGCCACCGGCGTCTCCCTCGGCTCCACGCCCGAGGCCCGCTGCTCGGCGAGGACCGCCCGCCGGGCCTCCGCCGCCGCCTCGACCATGTCCTGCGGCACCTCGACGAAGACACGCCTGCCGATCCAGGCGGCGTACGCCCAGGCGGCCAGTACGGCGGGAATCCCGCAGACGACGCCCATGAGGATGATCCAGCCGAGCTGGACGTGCAGGAGGCCGGCGGCGGCCACCGGGCCGGGGTGCGGGGGCAGGAAGGCGTGGGTCATGGACAGGCCGGCCAGCAGCGGCAGGCAGTACAGGACGATGGACTTGCCGCCCCGCTTGGCGGCGGCGTAGACGAGGGGCGCGAGGACGAAGATGCCCACGTCGAAGAAGACCGGGATGCCGAAGATCAGGCCGGTCAGGCCCATGGCGAGGGGGGCGCGCCGTTCCCCGAACAGTGCCAGCAGCCGGGAGGCCAGTACCTCCGCGCCGCCGCTGACCTCCAGGATGGCGCCGAGCATCGTGCCGAGGCCGATGATGATGGCGACATGGCCGAGGATGCCGCCCATGCCGGACTCGATGGTGGAGACGGCGTCCGAGCGCTGGACCGTGCCGAAGAGTTCGGTGACGGACAGGCCGGCCAGCAGGCCGACGGCTATGGAGACGGCGAGCAGCGCCACGAACGGCTGGAGCCGCGCCTTGATGATCAGGAAGAGCAGGAGCGCTATGCCGATCCCGGCCACCAGCAGCAGGCCGGGGGTGCCGTCGACGAGGAGGAGCAGGCCGCCGGTGTGCGGGGGCGCGGCGGGGGCGGCGGCAGCGAGCGAAGGGGGCATGCGGGGGTCCTCTGCGGAAGGGGCGTAAGGGGCTTACGTGCATGGGGCTTTCGGGCAGGGCGCATCGCGGCACGGCGCCCTGGGGGTGGGCGCCGTGCCGTGCGACGGTGCGGGAGAGGGAGGCGGGAGCGCCTCGGCTCAGGAGAGGATCACGGGGCGCGTGCCCCGTGCGGCGTCAGCCGAGTACGGCGAGCGCGTCGATCTCGACGAGGAGCCCGGCGGGCAGGCCGACGTAGACCGTGGTGCGCGCGGCGGGCGGCTGGGTGAGGCCCTGCTCCTCGAAGTACTGGTTGTAGATCGCGTTCATCTCCGCGAAGTGGTCCACGTCGGTGAGGTAGACGCGGATCATCATCACGTCGTCCCAGCTCGCGCCGCCCTCCTCGAGGATCGCCTTGACGTTGGCGAGGGTCTGGAGGGTCTGCTCGCGCAGGCCGGGGCCGACGGGCGTGGGGGGCTTGCCCTCCTCGGCGGGCAGGAAGCCGACCTGGCCGGCGACCTGGAGGATGTTGCCCTTCCTGACCCCGTGGGAGAACTTCGCGGGCGGGACGGTGTGGGTCTTGGGGGTGAGGGCGGTCTTCTCGGTCATGCGGGGTCCCTGTCTGGGGTCGGTACGGGGGTTCTGCCGGAGTACTCGCCGCTGATGGCGTCCGCGGTACGGCGCACCAGCGGGAGCAGGGTGAGGAGTTCGTCGGCGGTGACGACGACGTTCGGCGCGGAGACCGACATCGCGGCCACCACCCGGCCGTCGGCGCCGCGGATGGGAGCGGCGACGCAGTTGATGGACTCCTCGTGGCCGCCGAGGTCGGTGGCCCAGCCCTGTTCGCGCACGGTCGCCAGCTCCGTGAGGAAGGCGGCGGGGCCGGGCGTCGAACGGGCCGTGTACAGGGGGTAGTCGAGCTTCTCGGCGACCGCGCGCCGCTCGGGCTCGGTCAGGTCGGCCAGGAGCAGCTTGGCGACGGCGGCGACGGTGATGGCGACCGGGCGGCCGATCCGGGAGTACATGCGCACCGGGTAGCGGCTGTCGACCTTGTCGATGTAGAGCACCTCGCCCTCCTCGTACACGGCGAGGTGCACGGTGTGGCCGCAGGCCTCGTTGAGGCGGACGAGGTGGGGGTGGGCGATCTCGCGGACGTCGAGGTTCTCCATCGCCTCCTGGGCGAGGGCGAAGAGGCGGGCGCCGAGGCGGTAGCGCTGGTCGGACTGGCGGTAGACCAGGCCGTGTTCGTGGAGGGTGCGCAGCAGGCGCAGCGCGGTGGACTTGTGCACGCCGAGGCGGTCGGCGACCCTCCCGAGGTCGGCGGGTCCCTCGGCGAGCAGCGGCAGGATGCTCAGGGCGCGGTCGACGGTCTGGCTCATGGGGTGCGTACCTCCTCCTCGGCCCGCCGGGCGGTGCGCGTCCAGCCGGGGCCGAGTCGCAGTCTCCCCCACGCGGCCTCGTCGAGGGCGGCCAGCCGGTCGGCGTGGTCGCGGGCGGGCGGCGGGGCGAGGTCGCCGGGGACGGTGAGCGCGGCGGCGGCCGCGAGGTGGCCGTGGCGCAGCCGGTCGCGTACGGGCAGGCCGCGCAGGGTGGCGGAGAGGAACCCGGCGGCGAAGGCGTCGCCGGCGCCGACGTGGGCGACGACGTCGACGCGCGGGGCGGTGACGTGCGTGGCGACGCCGTCGGCGTCCTCGGCCACGTCGGCGTCCCGCTCGAACGCGACCGCCCCGCCCGCCCCCTGCTTGAAGACGACGATCCCCGGCTCGGGCAGCGCCTCGCGCACGGCCCGGCCGCCGCGCAGGTCCCAGGCGGCGCGGGCCTCGTCGTCGCCGACGAAGACGATGTCGGCGCGGCGGGCCAGCTCCAGCAGCACGCGCGGGCCGTCGGCGTCCCGCCACAGGGCGGGCCGGAAGTTGACGTCGAAGGAGATGAGCGGACGGCCGGGTCCGGGGGCGGTCAGCTCGCGCAGCAGTTCCAGACAGTCGGCGGAGAGCGCCGCCGTGATGCCGGACAGGTGCAGCACGCGGCAGGCGCGCAGCGCGGTCGGGTCGACGTTGCCGGCGGACATCGCGGAGGCCGCCGAGCCGGCCCGGTAGTACGCCACCTCGTGGGCGTCGGTGGCACGGTCGCCGGCGGTGCGGAAGTAGACGCCGGTCGGGCGGTCCGGGTCGCGTCGTACGGCGGTGACGTCGACGCCCCAGGAGCCGATCGTCTCCACCAGGTGGTCGCCGAAGCCGTCGGCGCCGACCCGGCTCACCCAGCGCACGGAGTGTCCGGCCGCGGCGAGCACGCAGGCCACGTTGGACTCGGCGCCGCCGATGCCGCGTTCGAAGGAGGGCACGTCGGCGAGGCGGCCGGGGTGCGCGGGCCGGAAGGCGACCATGGACTCGCCGAGTGCCACGACGTCCACGGCGTCGGTGCCGTTGCGGGGTCCGGTGGCGGTCACGATGCTCGTAGCTCCTCGGTGCCGGGGTGCGGGGACGTCCGTTGACCTCGCGTGGCCGAGATGTTAGACAGCTCTGAGCGACATGCGCAATGAGCGTTGCACCACTCGCAACGCACCTGATCAGGGAGGTTCCGTGAGCACCGAGGCACTCGCCGGCCTGGACGAGGAACGCGTCGACCACCGTTTCAAGGGCCTCCCGCCGGGCGCGGACGGACTGACCGTGGGCGAGCTGGCGGCCCAGCGCCGCAACCTCTTCACCGGCGGCTTCACCACCCCCGTGCTCGCGCTGTCCGCCGAGCGCCTGGAGCACAACCTGAAGCTCATGGAGACGTACGCGGCCCGCCACGGCCTCGCCTTCGCGCCGCACGGCAAGACCTCCATGGCGCCGCGGCTCTTCCAGCGGCAGATCGAGCACGGGGCGTGGGGCATCACCCTCGCCGTGCCGCACCAGGTGCGCGTGGCGCGCCGGTTCGGCGTGGAGCGCGTCTTCCTGGCCAACGAGGTGGTGGACCCGGCCGCCCTGCGCTGGTTCGCCGCCGAGCTCGACGCCGACCCGGCCTTCCGCCTGGTCTGCTACGTCGACTCGGTGCGCGGGGTGGAGCTGATGGACGCGGCGCTGCGCGGCGCCGGGCGCCCGCTGGACGTCGTGGTCGAGCTGGCGGCCGGTGCGGGCGCCCGGACCGGTGTGCGCACGGAGGCCGAGTGCGCGGCGGTCGCGGACGCGGTGGCCGCCGCGCCGGCACTGCGGCTGGTCGGCGTCGCCGGGTACGAGGGCGAGGTCCCCGACGCCGACCCGGAGCGGGTGCGGGCCTATCTGCGGCGGCTGGTGTCCCTGGCGGCCGGCTTCGACGAGGCCGGGCGGTTCCGGGGGACGGAGGAGATCGTGGTGAGCGCGGGCGGCAGCGCCTGGTTCGACGCGGTCGCCGACGTGTTCGCCGACATCCCCGCACTCTCGCGGCCGGTCCTGAAGCTGCTGCGCTCGGGCGCGTACGTCTCGCACGACGACGGCCGCTACCGGAGGGTCACCCCGTTCAACCGCGTCCCCGAGGAGGGCGCCCTGGAGCCCGCCTTCCGCCTGTGGACGCAGGTCGTCTCCCGGCCCTCGGCCGAGCAGGCGTTCACCAACGCGGGCAAGCGGGACGCGGCGTACGACCTGGACCTGCCCGTCGCGCAGGCGGTGCGCCGGGACGGCGTGGAGCGGCCGGCCACCGGTGTCACGGTCACCGGCCTGTCCGACCAGCACGCCTGGCTGAGCACCGAGCCGGGGGTCGACCTGCAGGTCGGCGACTGGGTCGGCATGGGACTGTCCCACCCGTGCACGTCCTTCGACAAGTGGCCGCTGATCCCGGTGGCCGAGGCCGACGGCACGGTCGTCGACTACATCCGCACGTTCTTCTAGAAGTACATCCGCGCCCTGGAGAACACATCCGCCCTTGGAAGCGCATCCGCACGCTCTTCCGGGAGCGGGCGCGGCCCCGGGCGCTCGCGTTTGCGGGAGCGGGCGCGGCCCCGGGCGCTCGCGTTTCCGGGAGCGGGCGCGGCCCCGGGCGCTCGCGTTTCCGGGAGCGGGCGCGGCCCCGGGCGCTCGCGCCGCTTCCGGAAGCCGGCGCGCACGGAGGCGGGCGCCCACGGGAGCCGGCCGCGCACGCCGCGCCGTCCCCACGAGCCGGCCCCTAGGGCCGACGGAAGGAGTCACCCATGGATCCGGTCGAGCTCGCCGACTTCGCCGATCTCGTCATCCGGGACGCGGACGTCGTCGACGGCACCGGCGCGCCCTCCTACCGCGCGGACGTGGCGGTCAGGGGCGGCAGGATCGTCTCGATCGTCAAGGAGGCCGCGGCGGCCGGCTGCCAGCGCCCCAGGGCGCGGCGTGAGCTGGACGCGGAGGGCCTGGTCCTCGCCCCCGGCTTCATCGACATGCACGCCCACAGCGACCTGGCGCTGCTGCGCGACCCCGACCACAGCGCGAAGGCCGCCCAGGGCGTCACGCTGGAGGTGATCGGCCAGGACGGGCTGTCGTACGCGCCGGTCGACGACCGCACGCTCGACGAGGTCCGCCGGGCGATCACCGGCTGGAACGGGTACGGCGACGACGTCGACTTCACCTGGCGTTCGGTGGGCGAGTACCTGGACCGGCTCGACCACGGCTTCGACGGCGAGGGCATCGCCGTCAACGCGGCCTACCTGATCCCGCAGGGCACCGTCCGCGCGCTCGCCGTGGGCTGGGGCGACCGCCCGGCCACGCCCGAAGAGCTGGCCCGGATGCGCGAGTTGATCGCCGAGGGCATGGAGCAGGGCGCGGTCGGCATGTCCTCCGGGCTGACCTACACGCCCGGCATGTACGCCGGGGACGCCGAACTCACCGAGCTGTGCCGGGTGGTGGCCCGCTACGGCGGCTACTACTGCCCCCACCACCGCAGTTACGGCGCGGGCGCGCTGGAGGCGTACGCCGAGATGGTGGCGCTGACCGGGGAGGCGGGCTGCCCGCTGCACCTCGCGCACGCCACCATGAACTTCGGCCCGAACGAGGGCCGGGCGCCCGAGCTGCTGGCGCTGCTGGACGACGCGCTGGCCGCCGGCGCCGACATCACCCTCGACACCTATCCCTACACCCCCGGCTGCACCACCCTGGTGGCCCTGCTGCCGAGTTGGGCGAGCGAGGGCGGCCCCGAGCGGATCCTGGGCCGGCTCGCCGACGAGGCCGACGCCGAGCGGATCCGCCACCACCTGGAGGCGACCGGCTCGGACGGCTGCCACGGGGTGCCGGTGGAGTGGGGGACGATCGAGGTCTCCGGCGTCACCGAGCCCTCGCTCACCGAGTACGTCGGCCGGACGGTCGCCGAGTCGGCGGCCCGGCGCGGCGAGAGCCCGTGGACCGTCGCCCGCCGTCTGCTGACCGGGGACCGGCTGGGCACGACGATCCTCCAGCACGTCGGCCACGAGGAGAACGTACGGGCGATCATGCGCCACCGCGTCCACACCGGCGGCTCCGACGGCATCCTGCGGGGCACGAAGCCGCACCCGCGCGCCTACGGCACCTTCCCTCGCTACCTCGGCCACTACGTGCGGGAGTTGGGGGTGCTGTCGCTGGAGGAGTGCGTCGCGCACCTGACCGGGCGGCCGGCGGCCCGGCTGCGGCTGCCCGACCGGGGCGTGGTGCGCGAGGGGTATCGGGCCGACCTGGTCCTGTTCGACCCGGCGACCGTCGCGGCCGGCGCCACCTTCGAGCGGCCGCGCACGCCGCCGACGGGGATCCCCCACGTGCTGATCGACGGCCGGTTCGTGATCGAGGACGGCCGGCGCACCGACGTGCTGGCGGGGCGGGCGGTCCGCCGTACTCCGGTGTGACCGCCCGCCGTACCGCTCGGAACGTGTGCCTGCGCCCGGGCCTTACGGCTTGGGCAGGACGCAGCCGCTCGCGTTCAGGGCGAGCTTGTTGCCGGTGGTGAAGCAGGCGGGTATCTGGTACGTCTCCTCGGCGTAGTTGATGCCCTCGCGAACGGTGACGTTGCCGTTCGCGTCGACCTCGCACGGGTTGTTCTCCGTGCAGCGCTGGCCGTCCTCGTTGCCGGTGTTGTTGACGGCGACGACCTTGCCGGTGGCGTTGTCGACGACGGGCGAGCCGGAGGTGCCGCCGATGGTGTTGCAGGCGGAGGTGTAGCGGACGGAGTCCTTCCAGGTCCAGCCGCCCTCCTTCAGGCGGTAGACGAACCCGTCGATGTTGCAGCTGTAGATCCGCTTCCAGTACCCGGACACCACCTTGATGGCGGTGCCGGCCACCGGGTGGGTGTCGCTCACGGTCAGCGCGTTGATCCCGTACGCGCTCTTGATCTGCGCGTAGGTGCTGGTCAGGCGGTAGATCGTGACGTCCGTGTCGGTCATGGTCGAGTAGACGACCTGGTTGGCGCGGAGCGTGGCGACCTTGGTCCCGGCGGAGTTCAGCAGGCCGAAGGTACGGCTGGAGGACTGGCCGGTGATGACCTCGCCCGGCTCCGGGAATCCGGTCTCCAGGCAGTGACCGTTGGAGAGCACGAGCGCCGGGTCGCTGTCCGCGGAGGCGGGGAAGCGGATGACCGAACCGGAGCAGTTGCTGAGCGAGACGGTGCCGGCGAAGTCGACGGCCTTGAGCGCGGGGGCCGTCTTCTTCGCGGGAGCGGGCGCCGCACCGCCGGTCTGCGCGGCGGCGGCCGCGGGTGCCATGCCCGCCCCGGTGATCACCAGGGTGGCGAGCGTGGCAAGGAGAGGCTTGTTCATGTGGGGTCCCCTCTTGAGACGCAGACGACCGGAGATCTTCCGGCCGCCTGTTTTGTCATGCGCATTGTGATGGCGGGCGGGGGGCGCCCACAAGAACGCGGAGAGGACTGCCGAGACGGCCGGAACGGCCGAGGGGCGACCGCCGTGACCGCCGTGACCGCCGCAGCACTCCGGCCACCGGCCGCACGGCCCCGCTCGGTCCGCCGCCGGCCGCTCGGCCCGGCCGCCGACCGCGCGGCCACCCGGTCACTCGACCGCGCGGCCACCCGGTCACTCGGCCGCGCGGCCCGGCCGGTCTGCGACCGGCTCTTGTCCCGTCCAGGTGGTCATCCGCCGTGCCAGTGGCCGCCCCCGCCGTGCCGGCCGCCGTGGCCCCAGCTGTCGGGGGGCGAGGTGTCCGCGGTCGGCGAAGGGGTGGGGTTCCACGCGGGCGGGGCGGAGGCGGTGGGCCTGTCCGAGGGCGCGGCGCTCGCGGCGTGCGTGGCCGGGGCGCTGCGCGAGGCGGTGACGCTCGGGCCGGCCGTGGCGGTGGCGGACGCACGGGCGGCGGGCGGTGCGCTCGCGGCCGGCGGGGGCGCCACCGCCTGGCGCGAGGGCGCCGAGGTCACTGTGGGGGCGGTGGGAGCGCCGGGCGTCGGGGCGGTGTCCGGACCGGCCGTGTCCGCCGCTCCGGCCGTCGGCTCCGTACGGGCCCCTTCGCCCCGCGATCCGTCGGCCGACGAGTCCAGTGCCGTCAGGCCGGCGATCACGGCGGCGAGGGAGACGACCCCCGCGGCCCCGGCGGCGGCCACCGTGCGCCGCGAACGACGGGCGGCCCGCCGCTTCCCGGCCCGGCGCGCACCCCGGCCGCCGCCGTCCCCGGCTCCCAGGCCCTCCTCCCCGGCGTGCTCCCCCGCGGCCCGCGCCGCGAGGACGTCCGCCGTCAACGGGGGCATCTCGCGCGTCTCGTCGTACGCGTTCTGCCACCCGTGGGCGGCGGCCGGATCGGCGTACTGCTCGTAGGCCGGGGCCGCAGGGGCCTGCGGGTGGTACACGTTCGGCGGCAGCCCCTGAGGCGCCTGGGGCCCATCACCCGCCCGGGGGACGGCGGGGATGTCGGAAGACATGGACATGGCCGGAAATCATAGGTATCGGAGTGGCCGCGGGGACAGGCGCGGGCGTCAACACGACACCCCGGGGGTGTCTCACGTGGCGGAGAACACGAGCCATCGGCCGGGGTCCGGTCGTAAGCTCCCAGACATGCAGGTGATCCAGTCGACCAAGCTCGCCAACGTCTGTTACGAGATCCGGGGCCCGGTGCTCGAGGAGGCGATGCGGCTGGAGGCGGCCGGTCACCGCATCCTGAAGCTGAACACCGGCAACCCGGCGGCGTTCGGCTTCGAGTGCCCGCCGGAGATCCTGGAGGACATCCTCCGCAACGTCTCCACGGCGCACGGCTACGGCGACGCCAAGGGCCTGCTGGCGGCGCGGCGCGCCGTCGTCATGCACAACCAGACCCTCGGCATCGAGACCGACGTCGAGCACGTCTTCATCGGCAACGGCGTCTCCGAGCTGATCGTGATGGCGATGCAGGGCCTGCTGGACGACGGCGACGAGGTGCTGGTGCCCGCGCCGGACTACCCGCTGTGGACCGCCGCCGTCTCCCTGTCCGGCGGCACCGCCGTGCACTACCGCTGCGACGAGCAGTCCGACTGGATGCCCGACCTCGCCGACGTGGAGCGCAAGGTCACCGACCGCACCAAGGCGATCGTCATCATCAACCCCAACAACCCCACGGGCGCGGTCTACGATCCGGCCGTGCTCAAGGGGCTGACCGACATCGCCCGCCGGCACAACCTGCTGGTCTGCTCCGACGAGATCTACGACAAGATCCTCTACGACGGCGCCACGCACACCCCGACGGCCTCCGTCGCCCCCGACCTGCTGACCCTCACCTTCAACGGCATGTCCAAGGCGTACCGGGTGGCCGGCTACCGGGTCGGCTGGATGTCGATCTCCGGTCCGCGCGCCCACGCCGACTCCTACATCGAGGGCCTGACCATCCTGGCGAACATGCGCCTGTGCGCGAACATGCCGGGGCAGCACGGCGTGGTCGCGGCGCTCAGCGGCCGGCAGACCATCAAAGACCTGGTCCTGCCCGGCGGCCGGCTCAAGGAGCAGATGGAGGTCGCCCACGAACTGCTCACGCAGATCCCGGGCGTGACGTGCGTACGGCCCAAGGGGGCGCTGTACCTGTTCCCGCGGCTGGACCCCAAGGTCTTCAAGATCAAGGACGACCGGCGGATGGTCCTGGACCTGCTGCGCCGCGAGAAGATCATGGTCGTCCAGGGCACCGGCTTCAACTGGCCCGAGCCCGACCACTTCCGGGTCGTGACCCTGCCCTCGGTCGGCGACCTGCGCGACGCGGTGGGCCGCATCGGCCACTTCCTCGAGGGCTACGGCCAGCCCTGACCGCCCGCCGGGGGTGCGACCGCCCCAGACGGCCCGCCTCTGACGCGGCCCGCCCCGGCCGTCCGCCCCCGGCGCGACGGGAGAGGCCGCCGAGCGTCCGGCCCCGCGCTCACCCTCGGTGTGTCCACGGTCCCGTTCCGCGAACGGACTCAACTTTAGACGAGTTCTAAGCTAGGATGTCTTCTGTCAGAGCACAGGAGGCCATCCCATGTACGAACCGATCCGCGCCAAGTCGGTCCACACGATGGCCGGCACCCCCTCCGACTTCCCCCACCGCTCCCGCGAGGAGGAGTTGGACATCCAGCTCGCCGGCCATCTCGCGGCGCTGCTCGCCGTCACCGACGAACTGCGCGCCCTCGCCCCGCCCTCGGCCGACCTGGACGCGGCGGCCGAACGGCTCGCCGGGCAGGTGACCCGGCTGCGCGGCGGCCACGCCCCGCTCCGCGCCCCGGCGGCGGCCGGCCGCGCGCCCGGCCAGGAGCCGGCTCTGCACCAGCGGGCGCACGCCCTCGCCGGGCGGGCGCTCGTCGTCGCCGCGTCCCGGGCCGACACCAAGGCGGCCATCCTGGCGGCCGAGCGGATGGACGCGCACGCCGCCGCCCAGGAGAAGCCGCGGAAGCTGAGCGGCGCCGCCCACTAGACCCTCACCTCCGCCCCCGCCCCGCCCGCGCGACCCGCCCGGCGCGCGGCGCACCGCCCGGCCCGTGACCGGACGGAGTTCCGGGGGCTCCCCTACGGCCCCGGTCCGCGCGCACCCGCAGCGACGCGCGGACCGGGTGCCCTACACTGCGCGGGCCGTGTCCCCCGGGCGAGAGACGAAGACGTGACCGTTCCCACCGCCACCGTCCGGCCCGCCGTACGGGCCGACCTCGCGGACATCGCCGTCATCTACGGGCACTACGCCCTGCACAGCGACGCCACCTTCGACGAGGCGCCGCGCCCCCTCGCCGACTGGGAGCTGAAGTTCGAGGACGTCGCCGACCGGGAGCTGCCGTTCCTCGTCGCCGAGGAGGCGGGGCGCGTCGTGGGCTTCGCGTACGCCGGGCCCTGGCGGCCGAAGCCCGCGTACCGCAACACCGTCGAGGACACCGTCTACCTCGCCCCGGACGCCACCGGCCGCGGGCTCGGGGCCGCCCTGCTGGCCGAGGTGCTGGCGGGATGCGCCCGGGCCGGGGTACGGCAGGTGATCGCCGTGATCACCGCCCCCGGCAGCGAGGCGTCGGACGCACTCCACCGCCGGCTCGGCTTCACCGAGGCGGGACGGCTGACCGCCGTCGGTCACAAGCACGGCCGCTGGCTCGACACGGTGCTGCTCCAGCGAGCACTGTGACGGGTTCGCGTCAGCCGAAGATCACCACGAAGACCACGAACAGCACGAGGATGGCCAGGACCACGCCCCAGACCGGCCAGTTGCCGCGCCCTTGCGGGTCCTCGGGGCCGCCGCCCCGCGGCCGGTCCTCGGCCAGGCCCGGATCGTCCGGACGGTCGTGCTTGTAGAAGTCACCGTCTCCAGCCATGCCCTCATCACGCTCCTTCACCGGGAGGACTCCCGAGTACCCGGAGCGGGACCGGCCATACGGCGGGGTCGGCCGAGCGGGTGAGGCGCGCCCGCGGCGGACGGGGGCACACGCCGCACCAGCCGGGGGGCGAGCACGCGAACCGGTGACGCGGCCGGATCCGCCTGTCTCGGCGGCACGACCGTGTACGCCACCGAGGCACGACCGGCCGCGCACGCGCACCGGCGGTACGGCCGGGCACGCCTGCCGACGGCACAACCGGCCGGGCACGCGCACCGGCAGCGCGGCCGGGCCCGTCTGCAGCCGGCACAACCGGCCGTGTGCGTGTACGCCCGTCGGCGACACAGCCGCACCGCCGCGCCGTCGGCGACACAGCCGGGGGGGGGGGGGGGGCCCCCCGGGGGGGGCCCCCCCCCCCCCGGGGGGGGGGGGGGGGGGGGGGCCGGCCCCGGGGGGGGGGGGGGGGGGGGGGCGCGCGCGCGGGCCGACGCCGCG
>NZ_JBISAL010000011.1:0-32773 GCF_044391765.1 Streptomyces sp. NPDC018610 | reverse complement strand
GCCCGGTCCGCCCCGGCCCGCCCGGGGGGGGGGGGGCCCCCCCCGCGGCCCCCCCCCCCCCCCCCCCCCGCCGGGGCCCCCCGGGGGGGGGGGGGGGGGCCCCCGGGGGGGGCCCCCCCCCCCCTCCCGGGGGTCGGCCGCGGCCGGCCGGAGCGACATTGCAGGTCAGGGCAGGTCGCAGCCGGCCGCGGAACTCAGGCGGCCGAAGCCGGGCCGCTTCAGCCGAGGCGCTCGACCAGCGCGCGGTACTGGTCCCACAGCTCCTTCGGCGTGTGGTCGCCGAAGGTGTTGAGGTGCTCGGGCACCAGGGCGGCCTCCTCGCGCCACACCTCCTTGTCGACCGTGAGCAGGAACTCCAGGTCGGAGTCCGACAGGTCCAGGCCGTCGGTGTCCAGGGCCTCCCGGGTCGGCACGACGCCGATGGGCGTCTCCACGCCCTCGGCCCTGCCGTCCAGGCGGTCGACGATCCACTTCAGCACGCGGCTGTTCTCGCCGAACCCGGGCCAGACGAACGTGCCCTCGTCGTTCTTGCGGAACCAGTTGACGTAGTAGATCTTGGGCAGCTTGGACTGGTCCTTGTCCTTGGCGACGTCGACCCAGTGGCCCATGTAGTCGCCCATGTTGTAGCCGCAGAACGGCAGCATGGCGAACGGGTCGCGGCGCAGCTCGCCGACCTTGCCCTCGGCGGCGGCGGTCTTCTCGGAGGCGACGTTCGCGCCGAGGAAGACGCCGTGGTTCCAGTCGAAGGACTCGGTCACCAGCGGCACCGCGCTCGCCCGGCGGCCGCCGAAGAGGATCGCCGAGATCGGCACGCCCTTGGGGTCCTCCCACTCCGGCGCGATGATCGGGCACTGGGCGGCGGGCGTGGTGAAGCGGGCGTTGGGGTGCGCGGCAGGGGTGCTCGACTCGGGCGTCCAGTCGTTGCCCTTCCAGTCGGTCAGGTGGGCCGGGGTCTCCTCCGTCATGCCCTCCCACCACACGTCGTTGTCGTCGGTGAGGGCGACGTTGGTGAAGACCGAGTTGCCCCACAGGGTCTTCATGGCGTTGGCGTTGGTGTGCTCGCCGGTGCCGGGCGCGACGCCGAAGAAACCGGCCTCCGGGTTGATCGCGTACAGCCGGCCGTCCTCGCCGAAGCGCATCCACGCGATGTCGTCGCCGATGGTCTCGACGGTCCAGCCGGAGATCGTGGGCTCCAGCATCGCGAGGTTGGTCTTGCCGCAGGCGCTCGGGAAGGCGGCCGCGACGTACTTGGACTCGCCGGTGGGCGGGGTGAGCTTGAGGATCAGCATGTGCTCGGCGAGCCAGCCCTCGTCGCGGGCCATGACGGAGGCGATGCGCAGGGCGTAGCACTTCTTGCCGAGCAGCGCGTTGCCGCCGTAGCCGGAGCCGTAGGACCAGATCTCGCGGTCCTCGGGGAAGTGCGAGATGTACTTGGTGGAGTTGCACGGCCAGGGGACGTCCGCCTGGCCCTCGGCGAGCGGGGCGCCCAGGGTGTGCACGGCCTTGACGAAGAAGCCGTCGTCGCCGAGTTCGTCGAGGACCGGCTGTCCCATGCGGGTCATGGTGCGCATGGACACGGCGACGTAGGCGGAGTCGGTGATCTCGACGCCGATCGCGGACAGCGGGGAGCCGAGCGGGCCCATGCAGAACGGGACGACGTACATCGTCCGGCCCTTCATCGAGCCGCGGAAGAGGCCTCCCTCGCCGCCCTCGCCCCGGAAGATCTTCCGCATCTCGGCGGGGGCCTTCCAGTGGTTGGTGGGGCCGGCGTCCTCCTCCTTCGCGGAGCAGATGAAGGTGCGGTCCTCGACGCGGGCGACGTCGGAGGGGTCGGAGGCCGCGTAGTAGGAGTTGGGGCGCTTGATCGGGTCGAGCTTGCGGAAGGTGCCCTTCTGGACGAGCTCCTCGCACAGTCGCTCGTACTCGGCCTCGGATCCGTCACACCAGACCACGTTGTCCGGCTGCGTGAGTTCCGCGATCTCGTTGACCCACGAGACCAGGTCCTTGTGCTGGGTGGGGATGACGGGGGGAGCCGCGATGTCGCGCGCCACGATTGCTCCTAAATGAGGGATTTTTGTCTTGTCGCCCCGTGGGGGCTGCGACCCGGATGCTTCGTAGCCGCTCATCCGGTGCCGACCGCACTCATTTGATCATCCGACTCCCGCGCCCATCTGTCCAGAGGGCCGCACAGGTGAGCAGGGTGAGGAATCCCACGGTTTTCCGCGATTTTTTGCGTCCGTGTTGGGTTCACCTGAAGGACTTTTTGCGTTTCCCCCCATCGAGGCGATCACCGCCCTCCGACCCCCGGCCGCTCACCCCCGGCTTACGGGGTCGCCGGTACCATGCCGCCATGACTGCGTCCGCCTCCGACGCGCCCCTGGACCCGCCGGCCGGTGGCCGCGGTCCGGCCGCGCTCTCCCTGCCGCATCCGGTCAAGCCGAAGCTGCGCGGCTGGCTGCACCTCGGCATGTTCCCGGCCGTGCTCATAGCGGGACTGGTGCTCACCGCGCTCGCCGACTCCACCCGCGGGCGCATCGCCTGCGGGATCTACGTCCTGAGCGCCTGCCTGCTCTTCGGTGTCAGCGCGCTCTACCACCGGGGCGACTGGGGCCCCCGGATGAGCGGAGTGCTGCGCCGGCTCGACCACGCGAACATCTTCCTGATCATCGCGGGCACCTACACACCGCTGACGCTGCTGCTCCTGCCCGGCGCCACGGGCCAGTGGCTGCTGTGGGGCATCTGGGCCGCGGCCCTGGCGGGCATCGCCTTCCGCGTCTTCTGGGTCGGCGCCCCGCGCTGGCTCTACACCCCCTGCTACCTCGCCATGGGCTGGGCGGCCGTCTTCTACCTGCCGGACTTCCTGCACGCGGGCGGCATCGCGGTCCTGGTCCTGGTGATCGTCGGCGGCCTGCTCTACAGCGCGGGCGGCGTCGTCTACGGAATCAAGCGGCCGAACCCCTCCCCGCGCTGGTTCGGCTTCCACGAGGTCTTCCACTCCTTCACGCTGGCCGCCTTCGTGGTGCACTACGTGGGGATCTCCCTGGTGGCGTACCAGCACGGATAGCCCTCCACCTCCCTCCCGCACTCCCCAGGCCACGGCTCGCACGAGCCGTGGCCGTTCTCGTACGCCCGGAAGTCCATATGCGGGGTCGCCTCACCGGTCACCGCGCTCGCCGCGGCGGCCCCCTGCCGGGGACGACGGCGGACACCCTCGGCGAACCCGCACCGCTCTCCCCGGCCGTGGCCGAGCCCGGAGCCGATGCCCGACAATGACCGCATGACGGCCGCACGCACCACGCCCCCCGCCGACCTCCCCCGGCTGGGCCTGAGGGAGCGCAAGAAGATCAAGACCCGCGAGGCGATCCGCTCGGCCACGTACGCCCTCGTCGAGGAGCGGGGCTACGACGCCACCACGATCGAGCAGATCGCCGAGCGGGCCGAGGTGTCGCCGTCGACCGTCTTCCGCTACTTCCCCACCAAGGAGGACATCGTCCTCACCGACGAGTACGACCCCCTCCTCCTGGAGCAGCTGCGCGGTCGGCCCGTCGGCGAGCCGTGGACCGAGTCCGTCCGCCAGGTGCTGCGCAAGGCCATCGCCCTGGGCATGGACGACGACCGTGAGGTGTCGCGGCTGCGCACCCGCCTGATGGTCGAGGTGCCCGCGGTGCGCTCGCGGATGACGGAGAGCATGTCGGTCACCGGCCGCCTGCTGTGCACCGCCCTCGCCGAGCGCACCGGTCTGGAGCCGGAGAGCCTGGAGGTGCGCGTTACGGCCATGTCCTTCGTCGGCGCGCTGATGGAGACCACCCTGTACTGGGCGGAGAACGACCACCGCGACGACCTCGCGGACCTCGTCGACCGCGCCCTCGCCGTCCTCGAACACGGGCTGCCGCGGGAAAACGCGTGAGGCGCGAGGACTCTGCCGTGCCATGCTGACCGGGTGAACGGTCCAGAGATCCACGTCGAGTTCGCCCCCGGACTCGGCCTGTTCGTCCCGCACGCCCGACGCCGCGGCGCCACCCCCGTGGTCACCGACGGCGTCTCCACCCTCGGACACGTCGTCGAGTCCCTCGGCGTGCCGCTGACCGAGGTCGGCGCGCTGGTCGTGGACGGCCGCCCCGTTCCCGTCTCGCACGTCCCGCGCGCCGCGGAGACCGTGCAGGTACGCGCGGTCGAGCGGCCCCAGCGCGTCCCGGGCGCGCCCCTGCGCTTCCTGCTCGACGTGCACCTGGGCACCCTCGCCCGCCGGCTGCGCCTGCTCGGCGTCGACGCGGCGTACGAGTCGACCGACATCGGCGACCCGGCCCTCGCCGCCCGTTCGGCGGCCGAGAAGCGGGTGCTGCTCAGCCGCGACCGGGGCCTGCTGCGCCGCCGCGAACTGTGGGCGGGCGCCTACGTCTACAGCACCCGCCCCGACGACCAGCTGAGCGACGTCCTCGACCGGTTCCACCCGGAACTGCGCCCCTGGACCCGCTGCACCGCCTGCAACGGCCTGCTGAGGGCGGCCACCAAGGACGAGGTGGCCGACCAGCTCGAACACGGCACCCAGCGCACCTACGACGTCTTCGCCCAGTGCCGCGACTGCGGCCGCGCCTACTGGAAGGGCGCCCATCACGACCAGCTGGAAGCGATCGTCGAGCAGGCGCTGAGCCTGCGCGCCCGGGAGAGCTGAGCAGACGGCCGGGCGGCCGCGTGCCTCAGCCGCCCAGCGCGGTGCCTCCGCCGCCCAGCGCGTCCCGCAGCCGCTCCGGGTCGGTCGTCGGCGCGTCGCAGGTGAAGTGGCGGCAGACGTACGCGGTCGGCGCGCCGTCCACCAGGGGCCGCCCGGCGAGGAGGGGGAACTCCTCGCCGCCCTCCGTGCCGTAGGCGACCACGGCGCCCGGGGCGGTGCCCAGCAGCGCCGTGCGGTGCAGGGCCCTCGCCGCCTCGTCGGCGAGCGACGGCGCGACGACGGCGACCTCGCGCGGCCCGTCGAGCGCGGCCTCGGCGACGGCCAGGCCCCAGCCGATGAAGCGCGGCACGCGCGGGCCCAGCGCGCGCACGACGCCCAGCGCCTTCTCGGCGGCGGTGCGGTGGGCCTCGGAACCCGTGTGGGCCGCGTAGCCGAGCAGGGCTCCGGCCGCCGCCGACCAGCCCGAGGGAGTAGCGTTGTCGGTCGGGTCCTGGGGACGGCGGATCAGCTTCTCGGCGTCGGCGGCGGTGTCGAACAGGGCGCCCGACTCCGGGTCGGTGAACCGGTCCAGCACGTGGTCCAGGAGCAGCCCGGCGAAGTCCAGCCATACGCCCTCGCCGGTGACGGAGGCGAGCGCGAGGAGGCCCTCGGCGACGTCGGCGTAGTCCTCCAGCACCCCGGCGTTCGCGCCCACGTGTCCGTCCTTGCTGGTGCGGGCGAGCGCGGCGTGCTCGTCCATGTGCAGCCGGACGAGGAGGTCGGCGGCGCCGACGGCGGCCTCCACGAGGTCCGGGCGGTCGAAGTAGGCGCCGGTCTCGGCGAGGGCGGCGATCGCGAGCCCGTTCCAGGCGGCGACGATCTTGTCGTCCCGGCCGGGAGCCGGCCGCTCGGCGCGCCGCTCCAGCAGCCGGCGCCGCACGGACTCGATCCTCTCCGCGTCGAACACACCTTCCTGCTGCGGAAGTTGCAGTACGGAAGCGCCGTGTTCGAAGGTGCCCTCCTCGGTCACGCCGAAGTACTGGGCGGCGAGTTCGGCGTCCGCGTCACCGAGGACCTCGCGCAACTGCTCCGGCGTCCACACGTAGTACGCGCCCTCGACGTGCCGTCCCGTGCCGCCCTCCCGCGGACGCGCTTCGCGCGGCGCCTCCTCCTCGCTGTCCGCGTCCAGCGCCGAGGCGAACCCGCCCTCGTCGGTGCGCAGTTCGCGGACCATGAAGTCGGCGGTCTCCAGCGCGACCCGGCGGGCCAGCTCCGAACCGGTGGCCCTCCACAGGTGCGCGTAGACCCGGCACAGCAGCGCGTTGTCGTAGAGCATCTTCTCGAAGTGCGGCACCACCCAGTCGCGGTCGACGGAGTAGCGGGCGAAGCCGCCGCCGAGCTGGTCGTAGATACCGCCGCGGGCCATCCGCTCACACGTGTCGCGCGCCATCTGCAGGGCGCCCTCGGAGCCGGTGCGGGCCTGGTGACGCAGCAGGAACTCCAGCACCATGGACGGCGGGAACTTGGGCGCGCCGCCGAACCCGCCGCGCTGCGGGTCGTACTCGCGCGTCAGCCCGAGCAGCGCCTGCGCCAGCTCGTCCTCGCCCGGCGCCTGGGTGTCTCCGTAGCCGATCTCCCGCTGCGCGAGGTCCCGCACGATCTTCCCGGCGACGTCGGTGACCTCCTCGCGGCGTGTGGCCCACGCCTGCCGGACGCCCTCCAGCACCTGCGGGAAGGACGGCATGCCGTGCCGGGGC
Source organism: Streptomyces sp. NPDC018610 (assembly GCF_044391765.1). NCBI lineage: Bacteria > Bacillati > Actinomycetota > Actinomycetes > Kitasatosporales > Streptomycetaceae > Streptomyces > Streptomyces sp. NPDC018610. Next base: position 26,365 of record NZ_JBISAL010000011.1, on the reverse strand, counting down.
TCGGGCGGGAAGTACGTGCCGAAGTAGAACGGCTCGGCGTCCGGGGTGAGGAACACCGTCATCGGCCAGCCGCCCTGCCCGGTGGCCGCCTGCACGGCCTCCATGTACACGGCGTCCACGTCGGGCCGCTCCTCGCGGTCGACCTTGACGCTGACGAAGTGCTCGTTCAGGTAGTCGGCGGTGGCCTGGTCCTCGAAGGACTCGTGCGCCATCACGTGGCACCAGTGGCACGCGGAGTAGCCGACCGACAGCAGGACGGGCACATCGCGCCGCTTCGCCTCCTCGAACGCCTCGGGTCGCCACGGCCACCAATCGACCGGGTTGTCGGCATGCTGAAGCAGATACGGCGAGGTCACACCAGCCAACCGGTTCATACGACCCAGCCTCTCACAGCGCCTGCCGCGACCGGTGAAACCCGGACGAGCCCGCCCCGCTTGGCCGAAGTGCGCTTGTACGCCATCACGTGGTGGGCGGCTCCATCCCTCTCCGAATCGGGCGTCCCGACACCTCGGAACAGTAGGCTGGGCGCAGCAGAACTGGACCTGCCGAGGCTCCTCGAAGGAGGTACACGATGACCGCCGAGATGGTGGCGCCCGCGTGGATGCATTCGCAGATCAGCGCGGAGCAGTACGACTCCTGGTCCGAGGAGCAGTGCGCCGGCATCGAGATCGTGGACGGGATGGTCGTCGTGAGCCCGAGCGCCTCGAAGCGGCACAACCGGCTGGCCCGCATCCTGGCCAACGCCCTGGACGCCGCCGCGGGCCCGGACTGGAACGCGGACACGGACTTCGACGTCCGCCTCCAGGACGTTCCGCTCACCAACCGCCGTCCGGACGTCACCGTCTACCGGGCGGAGACCATCGACGTCACGCCCACCCGCCCCGAGCACGTGCTCTTGGTGGTCGAGGTCGTGTCGCCCGGCTCGGAGACCACCGACCGGATCGTGAAGGTGAACCAGTACGCCAAGGCCGGCATCCCCTTCTACTGGCGCGTCGAACAGGCCGCCACCGGTGTCCCGATCATCTACACGTACGTTCTCGATCCCGCCACCAGGGCGTACAGGGACGGCGAGATGTTCACCGGCACGGTGAAGGCCACCGCGCCCTTCTCCGTCGCAGTCGACCTCGGGGTCATGTAAGGACGGAGAGACGGTCTCCCCGCTTGCGACAGCCGACCGGTAGTGCCCGGACAGTCGTTGCTCGCGGACCGATCGGAAGATCTCCCCATGGTGAGGGAAGCGCACTCCCCCATCGGACACTCCCGCGTGCGTCGGTCCGACCGGGGCTCCGGCGACATGTCGACGTGCTCGTCGGTCACCCACTCGATCCGATCGGCCGGTTGATCTTCAACCCGACCGCCCCGCCGGCCGGGGGGGGGCGCGGGGGTTCGTGATCGTCGCCCCCTCGCGCTCACGCGCGGGCCGAAGGACACTCGGTGGCAACGGAGTTGCCGCCGGAGGGGGACGGGACATGCGGGACAGTCATCGGGCGGACGCGGAGCGGCTGCTGGCCACCGCCGTGGAGGAGGAGGTGCGGCGGTCGGGCGGACGGGTGGACGGCGCCGTGCTGTTGTCCCGGGCGCGCGACGCGCTGGACACCCTCGCCGGGCCCGCGGCCGAGGAGTACGAGGCCTACACCCGGGCCCTGGACGAGGCGGCGGCCGGACAGCAGACGTTCGCGCAGCGCTACGCGCGGGAGGGGGCGGGCACCCCGCTGCTGGTCGCGGGCGTCGCCGCGGTCGCCGCCGCCGTGGCCGACCTGGCGCTGGGCACCGGCACGGGCGCCGCCGTCGGCGCCGGCCTCACCGTCGGCGCGGCCGGCGCCGCCGCCACCGTGGTCAAGGTGGGCGCCGCGCACCTGCCCGCCGCCCACCACCGGGCGGGCGCGGCCGGTCAGCCCGGCGGCCCGGAGCAGCTGCGGCTGCAGTGGCTCACCGCGCTGGAAGTGCGCGGCATCCGCCCGTTCCTCGACCAGCAACGGGTGCTGGTCGCCGCCACCTCGCCGAAGAGGGCGGCGCCCAGACTGCGCGGCGCCGACAAGAGCGCGGCCGCCCGCAGGCGCAGTGTGCTGGAGCAGTCCTTCGCCCAACTTCCGGAGCCCACGGGAGTGTTCGCGGGGCGCCGGCAGGAGCTCGGGCAGATCCGGCAGTGGGTGCAGGCGGCCCGCGCGAGCAGCGAGACCCGGCCCGCCGTCGTCGTGCTGCACGGCGCGCCCGGCTCCGGCCGCTCCACCCTCGCCGTCCGCGCGGCGCACGACCTGCGGGACCAGTTCCGGGGCGCGGTCGTCGTCGACCTGCGCGGCGACAGCGCGGACGAGCCGCCACTGACCACCCGGGAGGCCCTGCTGCACCTGCTGAACCGGCTCGGGGCGCCCCGCGAGCAGCTGCTGTTCCGCGACCGTACCTCCCCCGACCAGCAGCTCAAGCGGCTCGGCGAGCTGTACGAGCAGCATGTGACGGGCCTGCCGGTCACGATCGTGCTGGACGACGCCTCGGACGCCGGGCAGGTCGGCGCCCTGGTCCCCGAACGCTCCGACAGCCTGGTCCTGGTCACCGCCCGCAAGCCGCTCGACCTGCCCGCCGACCTGTCGGCCAGGGTGTACCAGCTGCCCGTCCGGGCGCTGGACGAGGCGGGCGCGGAGGAACTGCTCGGCGCCGCCGCCGAGGAGGACACGGGACCCTACGACGCCGAGTCCGCCGACCGGATCCGCCGCCTGTGCGGCGGGCTGCCGCTGGCGCTGCGCGTCGCCGGGTCCGCCCTCGGCCCGCGCTCACCGCGCCGGCTGGCCACGGACCTCGGCGCGTACGGTCCGGTCGAGCCGGTCGAGCGGGCGCTGTGGCTGCGCTACACCGACCAGCCCGAGCCGGCCCGGCGGCTGCTGCGCCGGCTGGCGCTGGCCGGCCGCGCCTCGCTCGGCGCCGCCGCGGCGGCCGCGCTGGCGGCCACCGACGAGGCGGAGGCGGCCCGGCTCCTTGCGGCCCTCACCCGGGCCGGTCTGATCGACCATGTGCGCGGCAGCCGCTACCGGCTGCACGACCTGGTGCGCGCCTTCGCGTACGCCCGGCTGCTGGACGAGGAGGATCCCGCCGAGCGGACGGCCGCGCAGGAACGGCTGATCGGGAACTACGCCGAACTCGCCGACTCGGTGCTGCGGCTGGTCGACGGCAACAACTCGACCCGCTCCGACCACTTCAGCCCGCACGGCTTCACGTCCCTGGACGAGGCGCTGCGCTGGCTGGACGACGAGTCCAGCTTCATCACGGCGGCGCTCCGGCACGCCGACGGCGTCGACCAGGCGGCCGTGCTGAACCTGCTCGGCGCGCTGTGCGACTACTGCCTGCTGCGCGGCGACCTGTACCGGCTCGGTGAGATCAGCGAGCTGACGCAGGCCGTGGACCAGGGGCTGCTGGTCCGCTCGGTGCAATGGCGCACCGGCATCGCGGCCCGTCAGCTGGGCGAGCTGGACAAGGCGCGCGCCACCCTCGCCTCCGTGGTGGACCTGTACCGGGAGGCCCACCACGACGCGGGCGCCGCCCGCGCGCTGAACTCGCTCGGCATCACGCTGCACCACCAGGGCAATCTGACGGAGGCGTCGGCCCGGCTCCGCGAGGCGCTGGAGATGCAGGCGGCGCCCGAACTGGCGACCGACCGGGCCTGGACGATGCACGCGCTGGCGGCGGTGGAACGCGACCGGGGCCATCTGGCGCCGGCGCTGGACCTGCTGACGCGCTCCCTGGTCCTGCACCGGGAGGGCGGCTCGGTGCACGGCGAGGCGTGGGCGCACTTCCAGCTGGGACAGCTGGCGCTGCGCCAGGGCGACGTACCGCGCGCGGAGGAGGACCTGCGGCAGGCCCTGGAGCGCTACGGCCGTACCCGCGACGCCCGCGGCGAGGCGTGGGCGCTCACCCAGCTGGCGCGGGCCCGGCTGGTGGCCGGCGACACCTCCGGGGCGGTGGCCGAGCTGCGCGGCGCGGCCGTCCGGCACCGCGACAACGAGGACGCGCGCGGTGAGGCGTGGACGCTGTACTACCTGGGGCAGGCGCTGGAGGAGACGGGCGACCTGGACGAGGCGGTGCGCGACCTGGAGCGGTCGCGCACCATGTTCTCCCGGATGCGCGACGTCTACGGGCTGGCCTGCGCCCGACACCACTCGGCTCGGGTGACCCGCGACCAGCGGGCGGCCCGCACGGGCTCGCTGCGCAACTCCGGCTTCGCCCGGCAGCTCCTGGTGGACGCCCGCGCCGACTTCCAGCGCATCGGTGTCGCCCACGGCGAGGCCTGGACCTGCCTGGAGCTGGCCGTGGTCGACGCGGGCAACGCCCGCACCCAGCAGGCGCTGGGCCTGTGCGACGAGGCGATCGCCCTGTTCACCGCGTACGGCGACGCCCGGGGCGGGGACTGGGCGCGCTTCCTGCGCTGCACGCTGCTGCCGTTCGCGGCGGCCGGCGGGGTGGAGATCGGTACGGCGGTGGCCCAGGAGGAACTGTCCGCGCTGGCCCGGTCCGGGCACCCGCTGCGGGACGGGAAGCTCGACGACTACGTCGACGCCTACCGGCTCCTCCTGGAACGCGGCGTGGATCTGGAGGCGGGCTGGCAGGCCTGGCGCCTGGGCATGGTGCCGGACCGCCATGCCCGCGAGGTGATGGGGGTGACGACCGGCGGGGCGCGGTGACGTCCGGACACCGGAGCGCCGGGCCCCACCGGAGGGCGGAACGCCGGCGGACCGGGCGCCGACGGTCGGGGTGACCGGAGGCCGGTGCAGCCAGAGCCGGGAGTGACCGGGTGACCGGAGGCAGGAGAAGCCGAGGGCCGGGACGGCCGGAAGCCGAGATGACCGGAAGCCGGGGCGACCGGAAGCCGGGGCGACCGGAAGCCGGGACAGCCGAAAGCCGGGGCGCGACCGCAGGCCGGGACAGCCGGCGTGCCGACGGACCGGGCACCGAAGGCGCCGGACCCGCCGCCGCGCGCCGGCGACCGCCGGGCGGCTCGCCACCGCGCCATGGATCACCGGCCCGGGACGAGGTCACCGAGCCGGAGCCGCCGGATCTTCAGGGGCCGCGGGCCGGGCGGTGCGGTGCGTGCGTCGCCCGGCGCGGTCCGGCGGTCGCGGGCCGGTCAGCCCTTGGAGGTCTGGATCCTGCCCGACCCCGCCGCGCCGCCCTTGGGCGCGTCGGCCTCGGTGTCCGAGGGCTCCTTGAAGTCGACCTTGCTCATGTGGCGGTTCATGGACTTCATCAGTGCCCACACCGCCAGGGCCATCGCCGCGAAGACGATGAAACCGAGGACACCCGGGGTGACCTTGTTCTTGTCGAACTCCGCCAGGGTGACCAGATGCGTCGTTGCCAGGCTCGCGCTTGCGCTCATGTCAGGCATTCTCCCTCAGGACTGCCGGACGCCCGCAAAGAGGTCGTCCTCCGGGAGCGAGGTGTCCACGAGCGACTTCGCGAGCTCGTACTCCTCCGTGGGCCAGACCTCCTTCTGGACGTCCATCGGCACCCGGAACCAGCCGCCGTCGGGGTCGATCTGCGTGGCGTGGGCGATCAGCGCCTTGTCGCGGATCTCGAAGAAGTCCGCGCAGGGGACGTGCGTGGTGAGCGTGCGCTCCTTGTGACCCGACTTCGCCCAGCGCTCCAGCCACTCGCCGTAGGGGGACTCCAGGCCGCGCGCCACCAGGGCGTTGTGCAGGGCCTCGGTGCGCAGGCGGTTGAAGCCCTGGTTGTAGTACAGCTTCAGCGGCTGGTGAGCCGTGCCGTACTCGCTCTCGGGGTACTTCTCGGTGTCCGCCGCGCCCTCGAAGGCCACCATCGAGATCTTGTGCGTCATGATGTGGTCGGGGTGCGGGTAGCCGCCGTTCTCGTCGTAGGTGGTGATCACCTGGGGACGGAAGGAGCGGATCTGGCGCACCAGCTCGCCGGCCGCCTTGTCGACGTCCTCCAGGGCGAAGCAGCCCTCGGGCAGCGGCGGCAGCGGGTCGCCCTCGGGCAGGCCGGAGTCGACGAAGCCGAGCCACTCCTGCCTCACGCCGAGGATCTCCCGGGCCTCGTCCATCTCCTTGCGGCGGACCTCGTGGATGTTCTCCTCGATGTACGCGTCGCCCTGGAGCTTGGGGTTGAGGATGGAGCCGCGCTCGCCGCCCGTGCAGGTCACCACCAGCACGTCCACCCCCTCGGACACGTACTTCGCCATGGTGGCCGCGCCCTTGCTCGACTCGTCGTCGGGATGCGCGTGCACGGCCATCAGTCGCAGCTGGTCAGTCAAGGCTCAATCCTCAAGGTCAAGTCGGTGCCCGCGCTCGGCGGGCGGTCAACGGGTGCCGCCCCGGGTGGTCCCCCGCCCCGGGGTGCCGCTCGGACGCCGGGCCGGGGCTTCTATAGTGACCGAATCGGGGGGCGAATAATTCCGGAGCACGGCTTCGGAGGCTCCTCGCGGGACGCCCGTCCCGCCCCTGCCGAGAGGACGATCATGAGCACGGCGAGCACCCGGCCGCCCGAGGGCCGCTACGGCCGCTCCTCGGACGAGCGTGCCGACCGCAAGCTCAAGATCGCCGGTGCCGTGCTGGGCGCGTTCCTGCTGGTCCTCGTCGGTTACTTCGCGTACCACTACGTGGCCGGGAGCGAGATCAGCGGGCAGGTCGTCTCGTTCCAGACCTCCGACGACTCGGTGCGGATCCACCTGGAGGTCCACAAGGACGCCGACGCCCGCGGCTACTGCACGCTCAGGTCGCAGGCGGCCGACGGCGACGAGGTGGGCCGGGCCGACTTCCGCTTCGACGAGCACGCGAAGCAGGTCGACAAGGTCGTCACGCTGCGCACGACGTCCCGGGGCACGACGGGCGAGCTGCTGGGCTGCCACGCCGACTGAGCACAGGCGTCCTCCGGAATACGCAGACACTGACCTGCGTTGATGTGAGTTACATGACTTATGTCCTCCCCCTTTGGCCGCTGAATTGTTAGGCTCGTGGTTTCGCCCTTCCAAGAGGGAACATTCTTCTGGGTAGGGCGATGCTTTGTATCCCCAGTACCGACGAGGAGCACCTGTGACCCAGACCAGCGAGAACGTCACCTGGCTGACCCAGGAGGCGTACAACAAGCTCAAGGACGAGCTTGAGTACCTTACTGGTCCTGCGCGCACGGAGATCGCCGCCAAGATCGCGGCCGCGCGCGAGGAGGGAGACCTGCGCGAGAACGGCGGGTACCACGCGGCCAAGGAGGAGCAGGGCAAGCAGGAGCTCCGAGTGCGCCAGCTGACCCAGCTCCTCGAGAACGCCAAGGTCGGCGAGGCCCCGGCCTCCGCGGACGGCGCCGTGGCGCCCGGCATGGTCGTGACGATCGCCTTCGACGGCGACGAGGACGACACCATGACGTTCCTGCTGGCCTCGCGCGAGTACGCCAGCAGCGACATCGAGACCTACTCGCCCCAGTCCCCGCTGGGCTCCGGCGTGATCGGCCACAAGGTCGGCGAGGACGCCGAGTACGAGCTGCCGAACGGCAAGAAGGCCTCGGTGACGATCCTGAAGGCCGAGCCGTACAACGGCTGAGGCCCCTCATCCACCCCTCGTGAGTCCCCGGCGCCTCCTGCGGAGCGCCGGGGACTCCGTCGTTCTCAGGCCCCCGGCCCACCGGAACCGGACCGCGCCCTCGGCCGGGACGGTGCGGCCGACGGCGCCTCCAGCCGACGACCGCGTGCCCGACGGCGCCCTCGGGCGAAGACCCCGCAGCCGGCGACGCCCGGCCGACGGCACCCTCAGTCGATGACCGTGTATCCGGCGGCGCGCACCGCCCGGACGACCTCGGCGCAGTGCGCCGGCCCCTTCGTCTCCAGGTGCAGCTCCACCTCCGCCTCGGTCAGCCCGAGCCGCGGATCGGTCCGTACGTGGCTCACGTCGAGGACGTTCGCGTCGGCCTGCGACAGCACGCCCAGCAGCGTGGCCAGCGCCCCCGGCCGGTCCGTCAGACGGAGGCTGACCGCCAGGTAGCGGCCCTGTGCCGCCATGCCGTGCCGCAGGACCCGCTGGAGCAGCACCGGATCGACGTTGCCGCCGGACAGCACCGCGACGACCGGCCCCTCGACGTCGCCCGAGCCGCCCAGCAGCGCGGCGACCGGGCTCGCCCCCGCCGGTTCGACGACCAGCTTCGCCCGCTCCAGGCACAGCAGCAGCGCCGCGGACAGCGCGTCCTCGCCGACCGTGCGCACCTCGTCCACCAGTTCCTCGACGATCGCGAAGGGCACGTCGCCCGGCCGCCCCACCCGGATGCCGTCGGCCACGGTCACCGGGTTCTCGACCGCCACCGGGCGGCCGGCCGCCAGCGAGGGCGGGTACGCCGCCGACCCCGCCGCCTGCACCCCGATGATCCGCACCTCGGGCCGCAGCGCCTTCACCGCGACCGCGAGGCCGGCCGCGAGGCCGCCGCCGCCCACACCGACGACGATCGTGCGCACCTCGGGGCACTGCTCCAGGATCTCCAGCCCGACCGTGCCCTGGCCCGCGATGACGTCGGGGTGGTCGAACGGGTGGATGAACACCGCGCCGGTCCCGGCCGCGTACTCCTGGGCGGCGGCCAGCGTCTCGTCGACCACCTGGCCGTGCAGGCGCACCTCGGCGCCGTAGTCCTCGGTCGCGCTGATCTTCGGCAGCGGGGCGCCCTTCGGCATGAACACCGTGGCGTGCACCCCGAGCAGCGACGACGCGAGCGCGACGCCCTGCGCGTGGTTGCCCGCGCTCGCCGCCACCACCCCCGCGGCACGCTCCTCGGGCATCAGTCCGGCGATGCGGACGTAGGCGCCGCGCAGCTTGAAGGAGCCCGTCCGCTGGAGGTTCTCGCACTTGAGGAACACCGGCGCGCCCACCAGCTGCGACAGGTGTCTGCTGCTCTCCAGCGCGGTCACCCTCGCGACGCCCGAGAGCATCTTCTGCGCGCCGCGCACGTCGTCGAGAGTGACGGGAGGGAAGGATCCGGCCGTGCGGTAGCTCATGCCTCAAGTCTCGCAGTCGGCGCTCGAACGACGCCGGTGTGACCAACCTCTGGGACCGGTTCACGCAGCGCCGGTACGGCCCGCCGCCGGGCCGCGTACCCTGTCCCCCAACCAGCAGCCCGTCAGAAGTGAGCCTCCGGCCATGCCCACAACACCTGAAATGTCGATGGACATGACGACCGCCGGTGACCCCGGCCTCCTCGACACGCTCCAGCACGAGGTGGCCCTGTTCGCCCGCCGTGCGGAACAGACCCGGCTCGGTGGCGTCGGGCAGGTGCGCAACTCCATGGACCGCGCCGCGTACCTGCTGCTCAACCGGCTGGACCAGGAGGGTCCCATGGGCGTGAAGGCGCTCGCCGCCAGCATGGGCATCGACTCCTCCACCGTCACCCGGCAGGTGGCTCCCCTCGTCGACACCGGGCTCGTCAAGCGCACCTCGCACCCCGAGGACGGGCGGGCCGTGGTGCTGCAGCTGTCCCCCCGCGGGCTGTCGCGGCTGGAGGAGGTGCGCTCCTCCAGGAGGCGGCTGATGGCCGAGCTGACCCGGGACTGGGCGCCGGAGGAGCGCGAGGTCTTCTGCTCGCTGCTGACCCGTTTCAACCACGCGCTCTCCGCACGCCAGACGTCCCAGAGCGGCGCGGCGGCGGAGCCGGGACCGGCCACGCGCCCCGGCCGTACGTCCTGAACCGTCCCGCACGGTTCTTGACCCACGGCCCGCCCCTGGCCTGATATGGACCAGGGGCCTTCTCGCACGCGGTTCCGATGCTCCGCTTCCGCGCGCCCGCGGGGTCCCGCTCCGTCACGATCACCCTTCGCGGGAGGCGCGGTGGGAGAACGGCAGGCGTCCGGGGACGCCCGCCGGGCCCGGGAGTTCGAGTCGTTCGTCTCGGGCGCGGCCGGGCGGCTGCTGCACGCCGCGACCCTGCTGACGGCGGAGAACCCGGACGACAACCCGTACGCGCGACGCCTGCTGACCCTGGCCCTCGCGCACACGTACGCGTACTGGGACCTGCCGCGCGACGACGACCCGTACGACCGCGCGCGCCGGCACCTCGCCACCCGTTTCGCCCGCGAGGTGTGGCACCGGCGGGGCCTGCCGGGCCGCGCCCGCCCGCCGCTGACCGGCGCCCTGGCCGTCCTCACCCCGCAGGAGCGTCTGGTCGTCGTCCTCACGTTGTACGACGGGCTCGCCGACGAGCAGGCGGCGGCCCTGCTCGGGCTGTCGGAGGAGCGGGTCCGCGTCATCGGCGGCCGGGCGGTCGCCACGCTGAGCCGTCCGCCGCGGCGCCCCGCCCCGGCCGTCCACGCGTCCGGACCGGCCCCCTCGTAGGGGCGCGGTCGCCTCGTCCCCCGGCACGGCCCGGGCAGCCCGCGGAGGTCCCAGGTGAACACGACGGAACGTGACAGGGTCGTACGGCGCGTGCTGGCGCAGTCGCGGCCGCGGGTGCCGACCGGACTGCACGCCGAGGCCGTGCGCCGGGGGAACCGGGTGCTGCGCCGCCGGGCGCTCCTCCGTCGCGCGCTGTGGCTGGCGCTGTTCGCCGCGGCCGTCGCCTTCACCGTGTGGGCGTCGGCGGTACGGCCCTGGGCGCAGCCGCCGTCGCAGACGACTCCGCCGGTGCGCGGCTGGTGAGGACGCGGCCGCCCGGCGGGGCCGGGGGCCGCGCCGGTGTCACGCGCCGAGGGCCTGCTTCAGGTCCTCCAGCAGGTCGTCGACGTTCTCGATGCCGACCGAGAGGCGCACCAGGTCGGCCGGGACCTCCAGGGCGGAGCCCGCCGCGGAGGCGTGCGTCATGCGGCCGGGGTGCTCGATCAGGGACTCGACGCCGCCCAGCGACTCGCCGAGCGTGAAGACCTTGGCGCGGTCGCAGACCTCGACCGCCGCCTCCTCGCCGCCCTCGACCCGGAAGGAGACCATGCCGCCGAACGCCTTCATCTGCTTGGCGGCGACCTCGTGACCGGGGTGCTCGGGCAGGCCCGGGTACAGGACGCTCGTCACGCGCGCGTGCCGGGACAGCATGTCGGCGATCCTCGTGGCGTTCTCGCTGTGCCGGTCCATGCGCACGGCGAGCGTCTTGGTGCCGCGCAGCACCAGCCAGGAGTCGAAGGGACCGGCGACCGCGCCCATGGCGTTCTGGTGGTACGCCAGCTCGTCGCCCAGGGCCGCGTCGCCGGTGATCAGCGCGCCGCCGACGACGTCGGAGTGGCCGCCCATGTACTTGGTCAGCGAGTGCACGACCACGTCCGCGCCGAGCGCGAGCGGCTGCTGGAGGTAGGGGGTGGCGAAGGTGTTGTCGACGACGAGCCGGGCGCCGGCGTCCCGGGCGATCTGCGCGACGGCGGCGATGTCGGTGATGCCGAGCAGCGGGTTGGAGGGGGTCTCCACCCACACCACCTTGGTCTTCGGCGTCAGGGCGGCCCGTACGGCGGCCGGGTCGCTGGTGTCGGCGACCGACCATTCCACGCCCCACCGGGAGACGACCTTGGCGAACAGGCGGAAGGTGCCGCCGTAGGCGTCGTTGGGGATGACGACGTGGTCGCCGGGGGCGAGCAGCGTGCGCAACAGGCAGTCCTCGGCCGCCAGTCCGGACGCGAACGCGAGGCCGCGGCGACCGCCCTCCAGGGCGGCGAGGTTCTCCTCCAGCGCGGTCCGGGTCGGGTTGGCGCTGCGGCTGTACTCGTAGCCGCCGCGCAGACCGCCCACCCCGTCCTGCTTGTAGGTCGAGACCTGGTAGATCGGCGGGACGACCGCGCCGGTGAGGGGATCCGCGGTGTTGCCCGCGTGGATCGCGAGGGTCTCGAAGTGTTCACTGATGTGCCTGTCGCTCATGCGCCCGAGCGTAGTGCGCCGCGGAGGCTGATGCGGGACGGCGGGCCGGACCCACGGCCGCTCCAGGCGCCGCCGTGCGTCGCCCTGCGCCGGCCCGACCGGCGGGCGACCGGCGGCGCATCTGGCGGGCGACCGGCGGAGGGGACGGCAGCGCGACCGGCGGAGGGGAGCGGGCGGAGTTGTCCACAGGCCGGGGGCGGAGTTGTCCACAGCTGCGCGGCACAGGTTGGCCAATTGTCGGCGCGGTCTGGTTCGCTTGGGCCATGGAGACTTTCTGGGTCCTGATGGCGCTGGTCATGCTGGGCTTCGTGCTGCTCCCGTTCCTGCGCCGCAGGCGCGGCGGCATCGAGCAGGTGCCGCCCGGGCACCCGGACGCCGCGGACCCGGCCGACTACGGCTTCGCGCCGGAGGAGGAGCTCGACGTCCGCATGCCCGGCCCCGACCAGGACCTGCTGGACGTGCTGGATCTCGTGCAGCGCACGCAGGACTACCGCGCGGCCTCCCAGCTGCTGGCGGGCACCGAGACGGAGGGCGAGCTGCGCTGGCAGCGCGTGCAGGCCTTCGCCGGCGCCGCCGCGCTGGAGCTGCAGCAGCGACCGGGCGGGGTCCACGAGACGCCGGGCGGTCAGTGGCTGCGGGTGTGGCGGGCCGAGGCGCCGAAGGACCCGGGCGGCGCGGCCGTGCACGCCGAGTTCCTGGTGCAGCAGGCGTGGCGGACGTCGACCCCGGGGACGGACGAGTTCCGGATCATCATGGAGGAGGCCCGGGAGACCTGCGGCCAGGCCGCGCTACTGGCTCCGGGCGACCCGGTCCCCTGCATCGTCGAGCTGTCGGTGGCACGCGGGCTGGCCTACTCGCAGCCGGAGTTCGAGGCGCTCTGGCTGAAGATCCTGGACCGGGCGCCGGCCCACATGGGCGCGCACCTGGCGGCCCTGCACTACTGGTGCGAGAAGTGGCACGGCTCGCGTGAGCTGGCGACGGCCTTCGCCGAGGCGGCGGCGGCCCGCGCGCCCCGCGGCTCACTGCTGGCGGCCCTGCCCCTCTTCGCGGTCTTCGAGCACCTCCCCGAGGTGAACCTCGTCCGCGGCTTCTACCGGAGCGAGGTCGTCACCAAGGCGGTGCACGGCGCGCTGCACGCGGTGCACTCGGCCCGCCCCGACGACCCGATCCTGGCGCACGTCCGCCACTTGCTGATCTTCTTCCTGGTCCGCTCGGAGCGCTGGGCGGAGGCCATGAACCAGCTCATACACGTCGACGGCAACGTCGGCGCCCTGCCCTGGACGCTGGCCGCCGACCCGGCGGCGGAGTTCGCCGTCTACCGCGCCCTGGCGGTGGCCGGCTACGAGGCGAACGGGGGCAGCCCGGCCACACTGCCGCACTGACCGGGTCAGTGGGCACGGCCGGGCCGCCCCGGGGTCAGCCCTCGGAGCGGGCGGGCAGCCGCCATCCCGGACGGGGGAAGTGGCAGGTGTAGCCGTTCGGGTAGCGCTGCAGGTAGTCCTGGTGTTCGGGCTCGGCCTCCCAGAAGGGGCCGACCGGCTCCACCTCGGTGACGACCTTGCCCGGCCACAGTCCGGAGGCGTCCACGTCCGCGATCGTGTCCTCGGCGACCCGCTTCTGCTCGTCGTCCACGTAGTAGATCGCCGACCGGTAGCTGAGGCCGATGTCGTTGCCCTGGCGGTTCTCGGTGCTCGGGTCGTGGATCTGGAAGAAGAACTCCAGGAGCGTGCGGAAGTCGGTCTTCTCGGGGTCGAAGAGGATCTCGACGGCCTCCGCGTGCGTCCCGTGGTCGCGGTACGTCGCGTTCTCCACGTCACCGCCGGTGTATCCGACCCGGGTCGCCGTCACGCCCGGGAGCCGGCGGATCAGCTCCTCCATCCCCCAGAAGCACCCGCCCGCCAGCACGGCCCTCTGCGTCTGCGCGGCCATCGTGGCCCTCCAAAATCTGTCAGCTCGGTCACTCGGGCCGCCCGGCTCGCACACCGCCGGCCTCTGCCCACCCCGGTCAACACCCGAGGATCGCGGGCCATTCCGTACCCGCTCGGCGACCCCGCCGACACCGCTGACCGGGCGCTGAACTGCCGCTGCCCGGTGAGCGGAGTGGCGGCGCGTCACCGGGCAGCGGCCCGCGCGGGGCAGGAGGACCCGCGCGAGGAATGGAGGACCGTCCGGAGGAGGACCCGTACGGGGCAGGAGGACCCGCACGGGACGGACGGCCGTTCTACGCCTTGGCGTTCTCCTTCACCGTGATGCGGCCCTTGCGGATGGTGGCCAGGCGGGGAGCCTTCCTGGCGATGGCGGAGTCGTGGGTGACCATGACGAAGGTCAGACCATGCTCCTTCCAGAGACTTTCGAGGACGTCCATGATCTCGTCGCGGGTCGACTCGTCCAGATTGCCGGTGGGCTCGTCGGCGAGGAGGACCTTGGGCTGCTTGACCAGGGCGCGGGCGATGGCCACGCGCTGCTGCTGGCCACCGGACATCTCGCTCGGCAGGTGACCGAGCCGTTCGCCGAGCCCGACCGACTTCAGCGCCTCGGCGGCCCTCTCGCGCCGGTCCTTCGTCTTGATCCCGAGCGGGACGAGAGCGGTCTCGACGTTCTCCTGGGCGGTCAGCGTCGGGATCAGGTTGAAGGACTGGAAGACGAAGCCGATGTTCTCGCTGCGCACCTTGGTGAGCCTGGCCTCGGACAGCTTCGCCATGTCGGTGCCGTCGAGGACGACCTCGCCCGAGGTGGGCCGGTCCAGGCCGCCGAGCATCTGCAGCAGCGTGGACTTGCCGCCGCCGGTGGGGCCCTGGATGACCAGCCGGTCGCCGTCCCCGATGGTCAGGTCGATGCCGTCGAGGGCGAGGACGGCCTCCTTGCCCCGGGTGTAGCGCTTGGTGACGCCTCTGAGTTCGTACATGGGTGCAGCAGCTCCTGGGATGGATGCGTGAGGGGGAGGTGAGGGGGCCGCGGGCCGCCGGGCTCGCGCGGCCCCGCTACTCGACGCGGCGCAGTGCGTCCGCCGGACGCAGCCGCGAGGCCCGCCAGCCGCCGAACGCGCCCGCGACCAGGCCGCCGGCGACGGCGAGGCCGACCGCGACGGCGATGGTGGTGAGGCTGACCGGCGCGGTGAGCGCGACCTCCAGGGTCTTCGCCGTCTGCCGGCCGGGGCCGCCGAAGCCGCCGCCCCCGCCCATGCCGCCGCCGAAGCCGCCGCCGGCGCCCGAGCCGCCCGAGGAACCGAGCTGCGCCTGCAGCGTCGGGCTGATCGCGGTCACCACGTACGCGCCGGCCAGGCCGATCGCGATGCCGAGGACGCCGCCGACCAGGCCGTTGACGACGGCCTCGCCGACCACCTGCCGGGTCACCCGGCCCGACTTCCAGCCCAGCGCCTTCAGCGTGCCGAACTCGCGCACCCGCCGGGAGACGGCCGAGGAGGTCAGCAGTCCGGCGACCAGGAACGCGGCCACCAGCACCGCGATCGACAGCCACTTGCCCACGTTGGTGGCCAGGCTGGAGGCGGTGGACAGCGAGCCGGAGACGGTCTTCGCCAGGTCGGTGGAGGTGGTGACCGTGGTGCCCGAGACGTTCTTCTGGATGGCGCTCTTGACGGTGTCGATCTGCTGGGAGTCGGCCGCCTTGACGTAGACGGTGGTGACCTTGTCCTTGTTGTCGCTGAGCGTCTGGGCCTGCTTCAGCGGGATGTAGAGGTTGGCCGCCGCGTCACCGCTGTTAGCCGTCGCGATGCCGATGACCTGGAACGTGACGCTCTTGATGGTGACCGTGCTGCCGGTCTTGAGCTTCTTCTCCTTGGCGTACGCGGAGTCGGCGACGGCGACCTTCGCGTTCGTCTCGGTGGACTTGAAGGTACGGCCGCTGGTGACCTTGGAGGAGGTCAGCGGGCCGAGCGCGGGCTGGGTGACGTCGGTGCCGTAGACGGTGTACTGGTTGACGTCGAAGTCGGCGCCGCCGCCCTGGACGCTGCCCTGCGGGGCGGACTGGCCGCCGGACCGGCCGCCCCCGAACCCCTCGCCGCCGCCGCTCTGCTGGAACTGGCCGCGGGTGAACTCACCGCTGACCTTCACCACGCTGAGGCTGAGCCCGCCCACGGCCGAGGAGACGCCCTTCTGACCCGCGACCTCGGTGACCGTCCCGGCGGACAGGGTGGTGAAGCCCTGCACCCGGACCCGGTCACTGCTCTGCGTCTTCTTGTCGTCGCTGCCCTTCGCGTCGAACTGGAAGCGCGGACGCTGCGACTCACCGGACGTGGGCGTCGCCGCCTTGGTCACGGTCATGTCGGTGCCCAGCCCGTACAGCGACTGGAGGACCTTGTCCTGGGCCTTGCCCATGCCGTTGGACACGGAGGTGACCACGATGACGAGCGCTATGCCCAGTGCGAGACCGGAGGCGACGACGAGGGCCGCCTTTCTGCGGCGGCGCAGTTCGCGCCTCAGGTAGGTGAAGAACATGCGCCGCAAGCTAGGGACACACCGTGATGAAGCGATAAGGCCGAGATAAGAGGACCATGAGAAGACGGCGGCCGCACGGCTGGTGGGACACCGATGCCGCCCTCAAGGGGCGGCATCGGCAAGGGAGTCGGGTGCGGGGATCAGGCGGCGGAGCCCGCCGTCCACTGGGCCCAGCTCATGTTCCAGCCGTTGAGGCCGTTGTCCGGGGACACCGTCTTGTCGCCGGTGTGCTGCACGACCACGACGTCACCGATGAGCGAGTGGTTGTAGAACCACGCGGCGGGCGTGCTCGGGTCGCCCGCGCCCTTCTTGTCCTGCAGGCCCACGCAGCCGTGGCTGGTGTTGGCGCTGCCGAAGACCGAGGGCGCGCCCCAGTAGTTGCCGTGGATGAAGGTGCCGGACGTGGTCAGGCGCATGGCGTGCGGCACGTCCTTGATGTCGTACTCGCCCTTGCCGTCGGAGTCCTTGAAGCCGACCGTCGCGCCGTTCATCCGCGTCTGGGCGAACTTCTCGGAGATCACCATCTGGCCCTCGTACGTGGTGTGGTCGGGGGCGCCGGCGGAGACCGGGATGGTCTTGACGGTCTTGCCGTCCTGCGTGACCTTCATCTGCTTGGTCTTCGCGTCGACGTAGGAGACCTGGTTGCGGCCGATGTGGAAGGTGACCGTCTTCTGCTGGACGCCGTAGACGCCCTGGGCGCCCTGCACGCCGTCGAGGTCGAGCTTCAGGGTGACGGTGGAGTTCTCCTTCCAGTACTGCTCGGGCCTGAAGTCCAGGCGGTTGGCGCCGAACCAGTGGCCCACGATCTGCTGGCCGCTGGAGGAGGTGACGGTGATGCCCTTCTGGACGGCCGCCTTGTTCGTGATCGCCTTGTCGAAGTTGATCGACACCGGCATGCCGACGCCGACCGTGGTGCCGTCGTCCGGCGTGTAGGTGCCGATGAAGCTGTGCGTGGGGGCGACCGTGGTGAACGAGGCGTTCTCGTGGGCGGCGCGGCCCTTGGCGTCCGTGGCGGTGGCGGCGACCTTGTACGTGGTGGCGCGGCTGAGCTGGGCGCTGGGCTTCCAGCTCGTCTTGTCCGCGGATATCTGACCCTCGACGGCCTTGCCGTCGGTCGTGGTCATGGTGACGTTCGTCAGCGTGCCCTGGGCGACGGTGACCGCGGCGGAGTTGTTGATCGAGGCGTTGGCCGAGCCGTCCGCCGGCGTGATCTTGATCTGGGCCTGCGACGAGTCCTGCGCCGCGGCCTGGTCCGACTTGGCCTGCGAGGTGCTGTCGTCGCTGTTCCCGTCGGCGGCGTCGCTGCTGCCGGAACAGGCCGAGAGCATCAGTACACCACCGAGCAGGGCGGCCGAGGCCGTCAAGGCCCTGCGCCGCCTACTGTTCGTCATCACACGCTTCTCCATCGTTGCCGAATACCCCAGGACCCCTCGCGTCCCCCGGTCACGGATCATCAACGCTACGACCGATCGGGCCCGTTCCCGGGGCGTACGGGTGTGGGGCTCACCACGTCCGCCGGGGCGGGCGCGTGCCTTCCGGTCGCTGCGCCGTGCCGCTCGCGCCCTCATTCTCGCCGAGCCCGCGGCCCGCTGAGAATGAGGCCTCCCCCGGCGCCCGCGCGCGACGGCGGCACAGCCCGCCACCGCCTTCCGGTGCGACCCGCTGACCAGTACGAAGAGACCGGCCCAAGTCACCGGGATGCGCGCGGTGTCGTACGTCACAGCGAGATAACGGCGTCCCGCTTCCCGCCGGTCGCGGACGGGTGCGCGGACGGGCCGGCGCCCGATGCGGACGGTCGGTCCGACCCGTGACTTTCCCGTGACCCTCGACTTTCACTAACATCGCCCCACACGGCCAATTCGCCGGTGCAACAAGGGGGATCGATATTCCGTGTCAACCGCTCGCCGTACGCTGCTGACCGCCACCGCCGCGGGCACCCTGCTGGGCGCCCTGTGGTTCGTCCCCTCCGCCAGCGCTACGGGGGAGACGCCGACGAGAGCGGCGGCCGGAGCGGCGGCGCACGTCGCGGAGCAGGGGCAGCACGGGCAGCGAGCCCTTTCCTCGTCCGGCGGATCGGCGACCACGGCCGGCTACCGGGCCACGGCCGCCTCGCAGGACACCGTCGAATCGCGCACCGAGGCCCAGGACGGCGCCCAGGCCGCGCCGGTCCCCGCGGACGGCACCCGGCTCGCCGACACCGGAAGCCTCGACACCACGCCGTACGTCGTCGGCGGCACCCTCTTCCTGGTCCTGGGCGCCGGCTTCGTGGTGTATTCGGTACGCCGGGAACGCCTCGGCGTTTGAACTCCCCCGCCGTGCCGCTCGCTTGCGACGACGGGGCGACAACGCGCGGGGCCCCGCCATGACGACGGGGCCCCGCGGTCTCACTGCAGCGGGCCGGTGACGCTCTCGGCCGCCGCGACGAGGCGGCCCTCGCGCACGAAGGCGTCGGCGGCGGCGAGGTCGGGCGCCAGGAACCGGTCCGGGCCGGGGCCGCCCACGCCCGCCTCCCGCGCGGCGTCGATGACCGCCCGGCTCGCGGGCGCCGGGGCCAGGCCCTCCCGCAGCTCGACGGCGCGGGCGGCGGCGTACAGCTCGATCGCGACGATCCGGGTCAGGTTGCCGACGGCGGTGCGCAGCTTGCGCGCCGCCGACCAGCCCATGGAGACGTGGTCCTCCTGCATGGCGGAGGACGGGATGGAGTCCGCGGAGGCGGGCACGGCCAGCCGCTTCATCTCGCTGACCAGCGCGGCCTGCGTGTACTGGGCGATCATCAGGCCCGAGTCGACGCCGGCGTCGTCGGCGAGGAACGGCGGCAGGCCGTGGCTGCGGTTCTTGTCGAGCAGCCGGTCGGTGCGGCGCTCGGCGATGGAGCCGAGGTCGGCGGCGGCGATGGCGAGGAAGTCCAGGACGTAGGCGACCGGCGCGCCGTGGAAGTTGCCGTTGGACTCGACCCGGCCGTCGGGCAGCACCACGGGGTTGTCGACGGCGGAGGCGAGCTCGCGCTCGGCGACGAGCCGGGCGTGCGCGAGGGTGTCGCGGCCGGCGCCGGCGACCTGCGGGGCGCAGCGCACCGAGTAGGCGTCCTGCACACGGGGCGCGCCGTCCTGGTGGTGCCCGGTGAGCTCGGAGCCCTTGAGGACGGCCAGCATGTTGGCGGCGGAGGCGCCCTGTCCGCGGTGCGGACGGATGGCGTGCAGTTCGGGGGCGAGGACCTTGTCCGTGCCGAGGAGCGCCTCCAGCGAGAGGGCGGCGGTGATGTCGGCGGACTTGTAGAGGGTGTCGAGGTCGGCCAGTGCCATGATCAGCATGCCGAGCATGCCGTCGGTGCCGTTGAGCAGGGCCAGGCCCTCCTTCTCGCGCAGCTCGACGGGCTCGATGCCGTGCTCGGCGAGCAGCTCGCCGGCGGGGCGCACGACGCCGTCCGGGCCCTCGGCGTCCCCTTCGCCCATGAGGGTGAGGGCACAGTGCGACAGCGGGGCGAGGTCGCCGGAGCAGCCGAGGGAGCCGTACTCGTGCACGACGGGGGTGATGCCCGCGTTGAGGACGTCGGCCATGGTCTGCGCGACCTCGGGGCGGACGCCGGTGTGCCCGGAGCAGACGGTCTTCAGCCGCAGGAACATCAGAGCCCGTACGACCTCGCGCTCGACCCGCGGCCCCATGCCGGCGGCGTGCGAGCGGACGATGTTGCGCTGCAGCTGGGCGCGCAGCTCCGGGCTGATGTGCCGGGTCGCCAGGGCGCCGAAGCCGGTGCTGACGCCGTAGACGGGTTCGGGCTTGGCCGCCAGCGCGTCCACGATCTCCCGGGCCGCCGCGAGGGCCGCCACCGCCTCCGCGGAGAGTTCGACCCGTGCGCCGCCGCGCGCCACGGCGAGAACGTCGGACGCGGTGACACCGGACGTCCCCACCACCACAGTGTGCATATCCATATTCAGGAGCGTACGCATTGAATGTGGAGATGTCACTAGTGGGTCGCGCATGTGCCCCTTACCTCACGGCCGCCGGCCCCGGAAGCGCCGCCGCTCGGCCGGGGCCTTGGGCAGGGGGGACGGCGCGTCGGCCAGACGGACCACCGGATCGTCGGGCCCCTCCCGGCCCGCGACGACCGGCCGGTCGGCGCGCAGGGCCTTCGCCCGGTACTGGGCGGCGTCGGCGAGCCGGAACAGCCGCCGGGCCGAGGGCACCGGCCCGATGTCGTCCTCGGTCGACGCCACCCCGCAGGCCACCCCCTCACCCAGCTCCAGCTCCCCCGCTCGCCCGCACAGCTCCTCGGCCGCCTTGACGACCTCGTCGGCGGACGGCCCCACCGCGAGCAGACAGAACTCGTCCCCGCCCAGCCGCGCCGCGAGGGCCCCCGGCACCATGGCCCCGCACAGTGACAGCACCGACCCGAAGCGCTCCAGGAGCCGGTCGCCGACCGCGTGGCCGAGGGTGTCGTTGACCCGCTTGAGCCCGTTGAGGTCGCAGACCACGAGACTGACGACGACTCCGTCGGCGCGGTGCCGCTCGATGGCCTCGTCGAGACGTACGTCGACGGCGCGGCGGTTGGCGAGCCCGGTCAGTGAGTCGGTGAAGGCCAGCCTGCGGGCCTCCTCCAGCCGCTCCGTCTGCGCGAGCCCGGCGGCCACGACCGCCGCCAGCACGGTGGCGAAGTCGGCGTCCGCCCGGTCCAGCGGCGGCGCGCCGGCCGGACGCGCGACGTAGAGCTCACCCCAGGCGCGCCCGTGCTGCACGATCGGCGCGACCACACAGCAGCCGCGGCCCCGCCGCCGCAGCGCGGCGACCCGCTGGTGGCAGTATCCGGGCCGCCCCGCCGCCGGCCCCTCGGCCGTCTCCACCCAGGCGTCGGGCTCACCCCCGGAGGCCCACCGCTCGTGCAGGAACTCGGTGATCTCCGGGAACTGGTGCACGGGGTACGTCTCGTCCTCCGGGAACTCCTCCTCCTCGGGCGCCCGGTCCCCCACGTTCACCAGAACACGCAGCCGCCCGCGCTCACGCTCCCACACCGACAGCGCGGCGAAACTCCCCTCCAGCGCCCGGCACGCCCCGAGTGCCGCCGCCCGCCACGACTCACGCGGACTGTGCGCCGCGGCCATCCCCTGCGCCAACGCCACGACGGCGTCCAGCCGCCTGTTCTCACCCATCACCCCAGGCTAGGGATGTTTTGACCAAACAGGGACATCGGTACGCCTGAGAGTGCCCGCACGACCCGCGGCCGCGAGACGCCGAAGGTGGGCCCCCGCAGGCGCGCCCCCACGGCCGGCAGCCGCGAGACGAGGGGAGCGGGCCGTGGGGGTGCGTCCGAAGCCCGCCGCGTACTGCGGTCCCCACCTACCCCACCGACCACGACTCAGGGCCGTACGTCCGTGTGCGGCGGGCTGGACGCACCACCACGGCCCCGCCCCCCCACACACCGCAGGCGCGACACCGCACCACAGGGCGACCGCACCGCACCACAACGCGCACCGCAGGCACCCGCGCCACAGACGAGCCCCCTCACCCACGAGCCCCCCGAACGATCACTCCCCCGGCCACGCGGGCGACCGCTTCTCGTTGAAGGCAGCCACCCCCTCGGCCCGATCCGCCGAGAAGGCCACCGACCGCCACGCCGCGTCCTCCACCTCCAGCCCGGCCCGCAGATCCAGCCCCTGCCCCAGCCGCAGCGCCCGCTTCGCGGCCCGCAGCCCGACCGGCGAGTTCGCCGCCATCCGGCCCCCCAGCTCAAGAGCCTCCGCACGATCCCGCCCCTCGTCCACCAGCCGGTCCACCAGCCCCAGCCCGTGCGCCTCGGCCGCCTCCAGCCGACGCGCGGTGAAGATCAGCTCCGCCGCCCGTGCCGCACCCACCCGCCGCGGCAGCAACTGCGTACCGCCGCCCCCGGGGATCACCCCGACGGACACCTCCGGCAGCCCCACCACGGCCGTACGGTCGGCCACGATCACGTCACAGGACAGCGCCAGCTCGAACCCGCCGCCGAGCGCGAACCCGTGGACGGCGGCGATCGTCGGCATCGGCAGCTCCAGCACGCCGGTGTACGCCCCGCGCGCGACGGGCCGC
Organism: Streptomyces sp. NPDC018610; assembly: GCF_044391765.1. Classification (NCBI taxonomy): domain Bacteria; kingdom Bacillati; phylum Actinomycetota; class Actinomycetes; order Kitasatosporales; family Streptomycetaceae; genus Streptomyces; species Streptomyces sp. NPDC018610. The sequence continues at coordinate 4,053 of NZ_JBISAL010000011.1, read as the reverse complement.
TGCTTCATCAGGTCGGCGTCGCTGAAGGAGTTGCGCTCCTTGAGGTCCGCCCCGACGCAGAAGGCCCGCTCGTGCGACGAGGTCACGACGACCACCCGCGCGTCCCGGTCGGCGGCGAGCGCCGCGCACGCCCCGGCGATCGACCGGGCCATGTCGGTCGACACGGCGTTCATGGCCTTCGGCCGGTCCAGGACGAGCTCCGCGACGTACTCGTGCCGCCGCACCAGCACGAAGTCCCCGAACCGCTCCTCGCTCATGACACCCTCCCGGTTAACGCGGGTTAACAAAACGACTGCTCCGATCATCGCAGCCGCACCCGCGCGGCGGAAGAGCGGGCCGCCCGACGCGCTCCTCTTGTCGAGCCCCGGCACCCCGTTCGAGTGACATCCGGCCCAACTCCCGCGTAGCCCTCACCCGGGCGCATACCGTGCGTCCGCCACGGCGCAACGGGGTGCGAGCGCATCGGGAGGACGGCGATGACGACGGACACGACCACAGGACAGCAGAAGGGGACGACGGCCGAGCCCACAGCGCGAGCAGCACGCAAGGACCCGGCCGACCAGCCCCCCATGGACACAGAGATAGCCGCGTCCCCCAGGATCCGCGGCCGCCACCGCCGTCCTCGGCCGCGCAAGGCGCTGCTCGCCGCCGGCGGCCTGGCCCTGGCGGCGGGTGTGCTCAGCCTCGTGAGGCTGGCACCCGAGTACGCGGGCGGCAGCCTGGGCACCGCGGAGGCGGAGCCCCACGCGGGCCCGCACAACCCCGGCGCCGAAACCGCACGCACCACCCGTCCGACCGGCTCCAGCCCCCGCACCGGTGCCGGCACCGCCACCCCGCCACAAGCCGACCCGACAGCGCACCCCTCGGCAACGACCCCCATGGGCGGCACCGGCCCCGTCGTACCGACACCTCAAGCCCCGTCGCCGGCAGCCACCCACCCCCCGAACGTCAGGACGACGGCCCCCACAACCGCCGCCGAGACCCCGAACCCACCGGCTCCCCCACCGGTCACGACCCCACACGAGCCGTCCAGCGACCCGCGCCCCACGACACACCCGGCCCAGCGACCGACACCGGTCCCGAGTCCCGGCACGCACACCCCCGAGAACCCGCAGAGCCCCGCTCCGCCCTCGTCCGGCGGCGGCAACGGCCTGTGTCTCCCGATCATCGGACTGTGCGTGGACGTCGACTGACCGGCACCCCACCACCGCCCGCCACGCACCGACGACCGCACCACGGGGTCCACGAACCGCCACCCCGACCGGAGGTCAGCGCGGACCACCACCCCGAGGAAAGGTCGACACAGACCGCCACGCCGACCGAAGGTCGACACAGACCACCACCGACCGGAGGACAGCCCCTCGACCGAGGGACAGCCCCTCGGCCGAAGGTCAGACCCTCGGCCGAAGGTCAGACCCTCGACCGGAGGTCAGACCACCGCCCCCGACCGGAGGTCAAGGCGTGGCGTCCCCCCGCCGTGTGAGCAGCCAGGGCTCGACCACGCCCAGGCCACGGACCGGCCGCTGCCACGTCGGCTGCAGCGCGAAGCGGTACACGGGCGGCTCCTCGCCCTCCTTCTCCGCCGCCGCGGCGGCCTCGGCCGCCTCCGCCTCGGACGCCGGCGCATCCCCCGTACGGATCAGTTCCTCGGCGAACGCGCTGTCGACGAGCACGGCGTCGCGCGGAGCTATGGAGGTGAGACGGGAGGCGAGATTGACGGTGGTGCCGAAGACATCGCCCATTCGGGTGGTCACGGTGCCGAACGCCATCCCGACCCGCAGCTCGGGCATCGTCTCGTCGTTGCCCAGGGTCTCGACCAGCCGCAGGGCGATGTCGGCCGCCGTACCGGCGTCGTCGGCGGCGTACAGCACCTCGTCGCCGAGGGTCTTGATCAGCCGCCCGCCGCGCGCGGCCACCAGGTCGGCGGAGGTGGTCTCGAAGGCCTCGACCAGCTCGCCGAGCTCCTCCTCCTCCATCCGGCGGGTCAACCGGGTGAAGCCGACGAGGTCGGCGAAGCCGACGGCGAGCCGCCGGTCGACCATCTCCTCGTCGTCGGCGGCCTGCACGACCCGTCCCGCGGAGGCGGCGAGCTGGCGGCGCCAGACGTAGACGAGGAACTCCTCCAGCTCCGGCAGCAGCAGCTCGACGATCGGGTACGTCACCTCGGTGCGCGTCATGCCCGGCTCGGGCGGCTCGGTCAGCCCCTCCAGGAAGGAGTCGATCTGCCACTCGGCCAGCCGGGCGGTGGTCTGCCCGGTGGAGCGGGCGACCTGCACGGCCATGGCCTCGCTGAGCAGCCCCGCCTCGACCAGACCGGCGAGCCGCCGCAGGGCCAGCACGTCGGCCTCGGTGAGCGCCTTGGCCTGACCTATGTCGGCGAAGCCCATGGCCCGCCAGAAGCGGGACGCCAGTTCCATGGAGACACCGGCGCTGCGGGCCGCCTGGAAAGGGGTGTAGCGCCGCTCGGCGCCCAGGATGAGCTGTTCCAGCCGCAGTGCGAGCGGATCCTCGCCGGAGTCGGCGGCCTCCGGGTCCACCCGGCCGTCCGCGTCGTCCGCGCCGGAGCCCGTGTCGTCGACGGTCACGCCTGCTGCCCTTCCCATCTGCCACGGTCAGGTATCGACCGGCCTCAACTCTACGGCAGGTGTGCGCCAGCTCACTCCGTCAGGTTGGGCCGCGGGGTGAGCTGACCGGCGCATTCCAGGCCCCGGCCCGACGGCCGGCCCGCCCCGGCCCGACTCCCGACCCACCGCCCGAGCCCACGACGCTCCCGCGGCCCCGACCCTCACCTCACACCCCCGCGGACGCGCGACGCCCCTCGCCTCACACCGCACGCACCCCCCGCAGACGCCCGACGCCCCCGCACCGCACACCGCGCACAGACGCACAGACGCACAGACGCACGATGGACGCCCCCCGCCTCACGCCGGCCGCAGATGCACGATGTCCCCCGCCCCCACAGGCTCCTGCACCCCTTTCTCCGTGGCGAGGACGAGACGGCCGTCGCCGTCGACCGCGACCGCCTCACCGACCAGCGACCGGTCGCCCGGCAGCTCGGCGCGCACCCGGCGGCCCAGGGTGGCGCAGCCCGCCGCGTAGGCCTCCTGGAGCCCGGCGGCGGCCGGGTCGCCCCCGGCGTCCCGCCACCGCCCGTACCAGTCCTCCAGCGACCGCAGCACCGCCCGCAACAGCGGGTCGCGGTCCGTGCTCACCGCGTCGGCCAGGGCCAGCGAGCCCGCCTGGGGGACGGGCAGCTCGTCCGCGCGCAGGGTGACGTTGACGCCCACGCCCATGACGACGCCGTCCCCGGCCCGCTCCGCGAGGATGCCGCCGGCCTTGCGTTCCTGGCCGTCGACCGTGACCAGCAGGTCGTTGGGCCATTTCAGCGCCGTGTCGACGCCGGCGGAGCGGGCCAGCCCGGTGGCCACCGCGACCCCGGTGAGCAGTGGCAGCCAGCCCCAGCGGGCGACCGGCACGTCGCCGGGCCGCAGGAACACCGAGAAGAAGAGTCCGGAGCGGGCCGGGGCGGTCCACCGCCGGTCCAGGCGACCCCGCGCCGCGCTCTGCTCCTCGGCGATCAGGACGGCGCCCTCGGCCGCCTCGCCGGCCTCGGCGGCGGCCACGAGGTCGGCGTTGGTGGAGCCGGTGCGCTGCACCACCTCCACCTCGGACCACAGGCCGCCCGGGCGGACCAGCGCACGGCGCAGCGCGGTCGCGTTCAGGGGCGGGCGGTCCAGGTAGGACCAGCGACTGCGGCCCGCGGAGTCGCCGTCGTTCGCGGGGTTGTCATCTGCTGCATCTCGGGGCGTCATGCAAGCCACCCTAGGTGTGGTAAACGCCGCACTGCCGAACAGTGGGCCCCCCACTACGCTACGGATGAGTAACCGTCCCCCCTTTTGAGCAGGCAGGGAGCCGCATCCCGATGTCCGAGCCGGAAGAGCGTCCAGAGATCCAAGAGATCGACATCCACACCACCGCGGGGAAACTCGCGGATCTTCAGCGGCGCATCCAGGAAGCGACGCACGCCGGCTCGGAACGCGCCGTCGACAAGCA
>NZ_JBISAL010000010.1:0-398340 GCF_044391765.1 Streptomyces sp. NPDC018610 | reverse complement strand
ACTGCAGGGGGGACCCTGTGGGAGAGTAGGACACCGCCGAACAAATTTTAGGGAAAACCCCGCACCTCACGGTGCGGGGTTTTCTGCGTTTCAGGCGCACACGGGTCTTCAGGACTGGGGTCGTCGCCCGTGGTTCGCCCGGTGATTGCGGCGGGCCTTCTTCTTCCGGCGTCGCTTCGAGGACATACGAACCTCCCGATGAGGCACACGCGGGTCTTTCCCGGTCATGGTTCCACAGTCCTCCGGGCATCGCGATTCGCGAGCCGACGACAAGAACGTCCGGTACGGGGTGACGCCCGCGTCGTCCGGGCCGTGTGTGCGTGCCGCGGCCCGGACGGCACACGTATGCCAGGTCAGCTCGATCCGGCGGAATCAGCCGTTGGCGGTGACGTCCAGGACCCAGGTGACACCGAAGCGGTCCGTGAGCATGCCGTAGAGCGGTGCCCACTGCGCGGGCTCCAGCGGGCGCACGACGGTCGAGCCCTCGGCGAGCCTGCCCCACAGAGTGCCGATCTCATCGGCGTCGTCACCCCGGACGGAGACGAAGAAGGGCTTCTCGCCCTGGTTCCAGGGCAGTTGCGACGGCACGTCGTAGGCCATGACGTGGAAGCCGTTGGCGCCGACCACCTCGCCCCACATGACCCAGTCCGCCTCGTTCTCGTTCTGCACGGCGCCGGCGTCCCCGTAGGTGACCACGGCAGTGCGCCCGCCGAAGACGGACTGGTAGAAGCCCAGCGCCTCACGCGCGACGCCCCGGAAGTTCAGGTGTGTGGTGGTCGTGACGGACATGATCTGCTCCTCGCCTGGATACGGTGAACGGGCCGCCGACCGCTCGAATTCGGCAGGGCGGCCGCCGTGACCGGAGGCGATGTCCCCCGGACGGCTCGTATGCCACCCTGGCGGAGGTAGAGGACAGGTCGTGTCCTGTAGGTCCGGGACAGTGGATCCCATGCAGAAGACGTCCTCCCGGCTGCTGGCGCTGCTCTCGCTGCTCCAGACGCACCGGAACTGGTCCGGGCAGGATCTCGCCCGGCGTCTCGACATCACCTCGCGCACCGTACGCCGGGACATCGACCGCCTGCGCGAACTCGGTTACCTGATCACGACCGTCAAAGGACCGGACGGTGGCTACCGGCTGGAGGCCGGCAGCCACATGCCGCCCATGCTGTTCGACGACGACCAGGCCGTGGCCCTGGCCGTCGCGTTGCAGACCGCGGGCGCCGACACCGGCCTCGCCGATGACGCGGCCCGAGCCCTGGCCACTCTCCGTCAGGTCATGCCGTCCCGCCTACGGCACCGCATCGACCTGCTGCGCGTCACCGCCGTCCCTCCCTCGCCCGCGGCCGGTGACACCCCTCAGGTCGACACCCGGGTCCTGCTGGACCTGAGCCGTGCCTTGCGGGCGCGCGAGGAACTGCGCTTCGACCACACGCCGGTCCCGAGGGCCTCGGCCGCCGATCCCCGTAGCGTGGACTCGGTCGTCACCCTTCGACGCGTGCAACCGCACCACCTGGTCACCTGGCATGGTCTCTGGTACCTCGTGGCCTGGGACCTCGATCGCCAGGACTGGCGCACCTTCCGTGTCGACCGCGTACGGCCTCGCACCCCCACCGGCCCGCGCTTCGTCCCACGCGCACTCCCCGGCGGCGACGTCTCCGCCTTCCTCGCCGGCCGTTTCCGCGGCGGCGACGGCACCGTCGCCGAATGGCCCTGCCAGGGCCAAGTCGTCCTCCACCTCCCCGCCGCCGACATCGCGCCCTTCGCCCGGGACGGAATCGTCGAGGAACTCGGCCCCCACCGCTGCCGACTCACCCTCGGCTCCTGGTCGTGGACCGGCCTCGCCGCCGCCATCGGCCGCTTCGGCACCGACATCGACGTCATCGGTCCGCCCCCACTGGCCTCGGCCTTCGCGGACCTCGCCGCCCGCTTCGCCCGTGCCGCACGCACCACGGGGCCGGAGATGGATCCGACGCCGTGAGGGCCCGCACCCCGCGCTCCGCGCTGCACACGGCGTGAGCCGCCGGGGCGGGCGGCTGGTTGACGCCGTTCGCCACGGTCGGCGTGCGCCGGGCGGCCGCGCACCCGCAAGATGGGGGCACTGGTCTCCGCTCCGAGTCCCCCGAGCCGGAGCGGAGGCCGGCACGCGTACCAGGGTGACATGAGACCCCGTGGGAGGCCTACAGCGGGGTGACGTAGGCGCCGGCGATGCCGCCGTCGACGAGGAACTCGGCGGCGTTCACGAAGGAGGAGTCGTCGCTGGCGAGGAAGGCGACCGCGGCGGCGATCTCCTCCGGCTCGGCGAACCGGCCCACGGGGACGTGGACGAGGCGGCGGGCGGCACGCTCGGGGTCCTTGGCGAAGAGTTCCTTCAGCAGCGGGGTGTTGACCGGTCCCGGGCACAGGGCGTTCACCCGGATGCCCTCGCGGGCGAACTGCACGCCAAGCTCCCGCGACATCGCCAGCACGCCGCCCTTGGAAGCGGTGTAGCTGATCTGCGAGGTGGCGGCGCCCATGACGGCCACGAAGGACGCCGTGTTGACGATGGAGCCCCTGCCCTGGCGCCGCATGTAGGGGATGGCTGCCTTGCAGCACAGGTAGACGGAGGTCAGATTGACCTCCTGCACCCGCTTCCAGGCGTCGAGGCCCGTGGTGAGGATGGAGTCGTCCTCGGGCGGGGAGATGCCGGCGTTGTTGAAGGCCACGTCGACGGAGCCGTAGGTGTCGTAGGCGGTCCGGAACAGGGCCTCGACCTGCTCCGGATCGGTGACGTCGACGCGTACGAACAGCCCGTCCACCTCGGTGGCCGCGGCCTTGCCCGTCTGCTCGTCGACGTCGGCGCAGACGACGCGGGCGCCCTCGGAGGCGAGCCGGCGGACGGTGGCGCGGCCGATGCCGCTGCCGGCTCCGGTGACGACGGCGGTACGGCCGACCAGACGGCGGCAGACTGGGGTCTCGGTCACGGCGGAGGCCTCTCTCTGAGGGATCCGGTCCCGCGGCGGCAGCCGGACGGGGCCCGGGGCTTCGGGTGATCAGTCCTCGGTGCTGAGGAACACGTTCTTGGTCTCGGTGAAGGCGGCGAGGGCGTCGGGGCCCAGCTCCCGCCCGAGACCGGACTGCTTGTAGCCGCCGAAGGGGGTCCAGTACCGCACACTGCTGTGCGAATTGACCGACAGGTTCCCCGCCGCGACGGCGCCAGAGACGCGCAGCGCCCGGCCGACGTCGCGGGTCCAGATGGAGCCGGACAGTCCGTAGGAGGTGGCGTTGGCCAGGCGTACGGCGTCGGCCTCGTCGTCGAAGGGCAGGACGACGGCGACGGGGCCGAAGATCTCCTCGACGGCCGCCGGGGCGTCGGGGGAGGCAGGGGTGAGCACCGTCGCCGGGTACCAGAAGCCCTTCCCGTTCGGAGCGTCCCCGCGAATGGCGACCGGTGCGTCGTCGGGGACGTAGGACCGCACCCGTTCGCGCTGGGCCGCGGAGATCAGTGGGCCCATCCGGGTGTCGGGGTCGGCCGGGTCGCCGACGCGCCAGGACTTCACGGCCGGCTCCAGCAGCTCCATGAAACGGTCGTACACGCCGCGCTGGACGAGGATGCGGCTGCGGGCGCAGCAGTCCTGGCCGGTGTTGTCGAGGAAGGAGGCGGGGGCGCCGGCGGCCGCCTTGTCGAGGTCGGCGTCGGCGAAGACGATGTTGGGGCTCTTGCCGCCGAGTTCGAGCGTCACCCGCTTCACGCGCTCCGCGCACCTGGCCATGATCTGTCTGCCGACGGACGTGGAGCCGGTGAAGACGACCTTGGCCACGCCGGGGTGCTCGACCAGGGCGCCGCCCGCCACCGGTCCGTCGCCGGGCACGACCTGGAACAGGCCTTCGGGCAGACCCGCGTCCCGGCACAGTTCGGCGAGGCGGAGAGCGGTCAGCGGCGTCGTCTCGGCGGGCTTGAGGAGGACGGCGTTGCCCGCGGCGAGCGCGGGGGCCGCGCCCCAGCAGGCGATGGGCAGCGGGAAGTTCCACGGCGCGATGACCGCGACGACGCCGAGCGGCTCGCGCGTCGTGATGTTCACCCCGCCCGCGACCGGGATCTGCAGGCCGGTCAGCCGCTCGACGCCGCCGGCCGCGTACGCGAAGAGGTCGCGGGCGTTGCCCGCCTCCCAGCGGGCGTTCGCGATGGGATGGCCCGCTTCGGCGACCTCCAGCCGCGCGAGCTCCTCAAGGTGGTCGTCGATGACGGCGGCGCACCGGTGCAGCAGCCGGGCCCGGTCGCCCGGGGCGACGCCCGCCCAGTTCTCCTGGGCCCTGACCGCACGCCTGACCGCCACGTCGACGTCGGACTCGCTCGACGCGGCGACGGTGGCGAGGATCTCCTCGGTCGCGGGATTGAGGACGTGATGCTCGCGCAAGGTTCGAGTCTCCAGATGCCGGAAGGGGCCTGCGGGTGCCGGGTGCCGGGTGCCGGGTGCCAGGTGCCGGGTACGGGGTGCGGGGCGCCCGGTGTGTTCGCGCGGGGGCGTCCGCTACATCCGCTCGAAGGACCGGAACCGTTCCCAGTCCGTCACGGCGGTGTCGAACGCGTCCAGCTCGACGCGCGCCATGTTGGCGTAGTGCTCGACGACCTCCTCGCCGAAGGCGGCCCGGGCGAGGGGGCTCCTCGCCCACGACTGCGCGCTCTCCCGCAGGTTCGCCGGGACGCGGTGGGCGCCGCTCTCGTAGGCGTTGCCGGTGCACGCCTCGGGCAGCTCCAGTTCGTGCTCGACGCCGTGGAGCCCGGCGGCGACCATGCCGGCGACCGCGAGGTAGGGGTTCACGTCACCGCCCGGCAGGCGGTTCTCGAATCGGTGGGAGAGGCCGTGGCCGACGACGCGCAGGGCGCAGGTGCGGTTGTCGGGGCCCCACGCGAGTGCGGTCGGCGCGAAGGAACCGGGGCGGAACCGCTTGTAGGAGTTGACGTTCGGCGCGTACAGCAGGGTGAAGTCGCGCATCGCGGCGATCTGGCCGGCGAGGAAGTGCCGCATGAGCCGGGACATCCCGTACTCGTCCGCGTCGTCGGCGAACACGGGGTCGCCGAGCTCGTCACGCAGCGAGAGGTGGATGTGGCAGGAATTGCCCTCGCGCTCGTCCCACTTCGCCATGAAGGTGAGCGAGACGCCCTCCTGGGCCGCGATCTGCTTGGCTCCGGTCTTGTAGACGGAGTGCTGGTCGCAGGTGGTGAGCGCCTCGTCGTAGCGGAAGGCGATCTCGTGCTGGCCGAGGTTGCACTCGCCCTTGGCGGACTCCACGGTCATGCCGGCCGCGTCCATCTCGTTGCGGATCCGGCGCAGCAGGGGCTCCACCCGGCCGGTGCCGAGGAGGGAGTAGTCGACGTTGTACTGGTTGGCGGGGTTCATGTCGCGGTATCCGCGCGCCCAGGCGTCTTCGTAGGTGTCCTTGAAGACCATGAACTCCAGCTCCGTGCCGGCGTACGCGGTCCAGCCGTGCTCGGCGAGCCGGTCGAGCTGGCGGCGCAGGATCTGGCGCGGGGAGGCGGCGACCGGCGTTCCGTCGTGCCAGGCGAGGTCGGCGAGGACGAGGGCGGTCCCGGGGTCCCAGGGGGTGCGGCGCAGGGTGGTGGTGTCGCCGTGCAGGGCGAAGTCGCCGTAGCCGCGCTCCCAGGAGGACATGGCGTAGCCGCCGACGGTGTTCATGTCGGCGTCGACGGCGAGGAGGTAGTTGCAGCCCTCGGTGCCGTGTTCGAGGACGTCGGCGAGGAAGAAACGGGCGGCGAACCGCTTGCCCTGGAGTCTGCCCTGCATGTCGGTGAAGGCGAGGACGACGGTGTCGATCTCCCCGGTGTCGACGAACTTGCTCAGCTCGTCCACGGAGAGCGGGGGCGTACGGTCAGCCACAGGAGTGCCTCCTGGCGTCGGTCGTCGATCCGGAAGACCGGCAGGGGCGGACCCCGGTGTGCCGTACCGGATGAGCCATAAGGTATGCAGACGGACCTTTCCTGAGTAGAGGGCCGGACGGGTGAACTCTGGGAATTGCCCGCAGCGGCGGACCGGTTGGTGCGGGTGCTCCGGCCGGTGCGGGCGGGCACGGGCTTCGACGAGCCATGGAGCAGATGCTCCGGATCATCCGCCCGGGCGTGGAGCCGCGGGGGAGCGGTCGCCGACGGAGCGGGACCTGGCGGACCGGCTCGAGGTGAGCCGTGTGACGCCGCGACGCCCGATGCCGGCTCGAGACAGCCGCCGAGCGTCCCGTCGTGCGGACCGTGACGCGAAGCTGACGCGGCGTCAGCTTCTGGTGTCGGTCAGGATGGCCGGGTCCGCCCCTGCCCGGCACTCCCCACTTCAGCGCGGTTCAGCAAATCGGAACAACAGACCCTGGAACGCACGATCGTGTGATGTGATGCCTTCCGCCCCTCGGGGGCGGACGCGCGGACACGGCGCGAAGCGATCGGGGACGCGACAGCGGGACGGGGACGCCATGTCGGAGGAGCGGGGCACTCCCGTGACGGCTACAGGAGCCCAGCCGTTGCCGACGCGCGCCCTGGCCCGGGAGTCAGGGCGGGCCCGGCAGTCGCTGACCGCCGGACAATGGCGCCCCACCGAAGCCGACGCCGAAGCGGTGGCCCGGGTCCTGGCCCGCCTCACCGCCCCGCTCCCCGTCCGTCGGGCCGACAGCGCACGGATGCGGGCCACGGACCGGGACCGACGGCTCCAGCGGATCTGGCGCACCTCGGTCCACCACCTCGACGCGGGCGCCGTCAGCGCGCCGGCCGCAGCCCTCCTGGCCGCCGTCGCCCGCGCCTTCCTGCCCTGGTACGCCGCCCCGACGCCGGCGCCCGCCGCCGCGGCCCCGCGCTACCCGGTCGCCCTGGACACGACGGCCGACGGCGTGCCCGTACTTCCGACCGAGGCGGGCGAAGCCCTGCTCCCCGGCCTGGCCGCCCTGTTCGCCGACCTGGCCGTCCCGCATCCGCGCGGAACCGCTGCGCTCACGCCCCCGGCCGTCCCCTGGGAGATCCGCCACGCGGGCCGGTTCCGGCGTTACGGCAGACCCGCCCCCGGCGTGTGGACGGCCGACACCTTCCGCTGCCCCGGGTGCGCACGCGCGGACGGGCCTTGGACCGTGTCCTGCGACTGGCGCCTGATCACACTGGGGTGCCCGTGCGGGGTGGTGACCGACGAGCACGGCCTCGCCTTCTCCGAAGTCTGGCTCCGCCTGCCGGACTCGTGACGCGATCACCACCCTGACGGCGTCCCCGGCGGTCGACCGGCAGCGGATCGCCTTCGGGACGACGGCCTCAGCGGTTGACCGACCGCATCCCCGCCTCGTCGTACCGCTCGCCCGCCGCCCGCGGCAGCTCCGCGTCGATGCGGGCCAGGTCCTCCTCGGTCAGCTCGATGCCGACCGCGGCGGCGTTCTGCTCCAGGTAGGTGCGGCGCTTGGTGCCCGGGATCGGCACCAGGTCCTCGCCCTGCGCCAGCACCCAGGCGATCGCGAGCTGGGCCGGGGTGACGTCCTTCTCGGCGGCGATCTCCTTGACCTTCGTCGCCAGCCGCAGGTTCGCCTCCAGGTTGGCGTCAGCGAAGCGGGGGTTGTCGCGGCGGAAGTCGTTCGCGTCCAGCTCGTCGGGGGAGCTGAAGCGGCCCGCCAGGAAGCCGCGGCCCAGCGGCGAGTACGGCACGAAGCCGATGCCCAGCTCCCGGCAGGCCGGCAGCACCTCGGCCTCCACGTCCCGCGTCCACAGCGAGTACTCGCTCTGCACGGCGGTGACGGGGTGCACGGCGTGCGCCCGCCGGATCGTCTCCGCGCTCGCCTCGCTCAGCCCGATGTGCCGCACCTTGCCCTCGGCGACCAGCTCGCCGAGCGCCCCGACCGTCTCCTCGATGGGCACGTCCGGGTCGACCCGGTGCTGGTAGTACAGGTCGATGTGGTCGGTGCCCAGCCGCTCCAGCGAGCCGTGGACGGAGCTGCGCACGTGCTCGGCCGAGCCGTCCTGGCGGCCGATGCTGCTCATGTCGCCCGGTACGGCGTCGTCCATCCGGTAGTTGAACTTGGTGGCGATGACGTACTCGTCGCGATGCCCCCGGATCGCCTCGCCGACCAGCGACTCGTTGGTGAGCGGCCCGTACAGCTGGGCGGTGTCGAGGAAGGTGATGCCGAGTTCGAGGGCCCGCCGGATGGTCGCGACGCCCTCGTCCTGGTCGGTGGTGCCGTAGAAGGCGGACATCCCCATGCATCCGAGCCCGATGGCCGATACCTGGAGGTCCCGCAGACTGCGCTCCTGCATGAGGGTCCTTTCCCGCGTTCTCGATCGTCGTCCGTCCGGCGCGAGGCCTTCTTCCATCTAGCGACGGTTTCCGCCTCCCGGCATCCCGTGTCATGCGGCCCGTGCGCCGCCCCGTCCACCGGACGTCTGCGACGCTACGAGCTGGAGCGCACTCTAAGTCAAGCCACCCCGCCCACGGGCGGGCAGGGCGTTCGCGCGGGAGCGGGATATCGCGTGGCGCCTGCCGCATGCCGGGCGTACGGACTCGTCAGCGGCGCAAGTGACGCCACCCTCCCGCACGTTGCCCAGACCGCTCGAGTTCACCCCGCCCTGCTCCGCCTTCGAGCAGTGGGAGGTCGAGGCCCAGGACGTGCTGGGCCGATACGGGGCCGACGCGGCCACGTCCTTCAGGGTCGGGTGACGCACGGCCCCGGCAGATCGACCTTCCCGCGGTCCTGGCCGCCCTGCCGACCGACGAAGCGGATGCGGCCGCCCTCATCGGCGACGGAGCGGACAGGATCGTCGGCGGTCTGAGGACGTACCTGCTGGGGCACTTCAACGCCTTGCGCGACTTCTGCCGCGATGCCGCGCGGCGGCGCCTTCTCCTCGTGCTGTGGTGGGACTGACCCGGCGCCCGTCGGTCGGCTCGAAGCAACACCCCGACCACCACCCGATCCTCTCCAGGGGAGCCGCGTGAGCGGGGGAGGAACCTGACGCGGGGCCGACGAAGCGTCACGTGGGCCGGCTGGTCGCCGGCCGGCGGGTCATGTGGGCAGGGTGACCGGGGTGTCCGGTTCGGGCGACGCTGAGGCGCCCGTGCGCAAGATGCCTTCGACGCCGTGCAGGAACGTCTCGCAGACCGGCGCCGGGTCGGACAGGCAGCCGGCTGCCATCGCGCCGTCCCGGAGCATGACGAAGTGCCGGCCCGCCGCGTCGGCGGGGGCGCAGCCGGCGTCTTCCAGCAGCTGGATGGCGGTTTCCAGGAACCATTGCCGATGGGCCAGCACGGCTCGGTGCACGGGGTGCGCCGGGTCGGGGTACTCGGCCGCCGCGTTCAGGAAGGCGCACCCGCGGAAGCCGGCGGACCGGATGCCCTCGGCGATGGACCGGCTCACGGCCCGTACCGCGTCGGCCGCCGGCAGGCCCTGCGCCCGGACGGCGGCCACCTGGCCCCGGATGCCGCGATCGGCCTGGTGGAGGTAGGAGAGGATCAACTCCTCCTTCCCCCTGAAATGCCGGTACAAGGTGGCGCGAGTGACCTGGGCCTCCGCGATGATCCGGTCCACGCCGACGGAGTGGATCCCCTCGGCGTAGAAGATCCGGGTCGCCGTGTCGAGCAGCCGCGCCCGTGCCTCGGACGTGCTCCCGCCCTCTGTGCCCGCACTCATGGCGGCCACTGTAGCAGCGAGTGGGGGAGAACGTTCGGTCTTGACAGGTGGAGAGGGACGCCATTGGATGATGAGGTAGACCGAACGTTCTCCCTCATGGCCCTCTCCTACCTTCCGCCGTCGCCGAAAGGACCCCTCGTGAACTCCTCCATCGCCGCCCCCACTCCTGTCGTGAGCGACACCGCGGCGCTGCGCCGCCTGTACTTCCTGCGCTTCGCGTTCGCCGCGGTGTGGGCCGCCCTCCTGTTCGCCTCGGCTCACGTCCTGAACCCCCTCAGTGCGACGCTGCTGGCGATCTACCCCTCGTTCGACGTGGCGTGCGCGGTGGTCGACGTCAGGTCCGCCAGGGCGAACCGCGGCCCCGTACGCGCTCTCTACGTGAACATCGCGCTCAGCGCCCTCACGGCTGCGGGTCTGGTCGCCGCCGCGACCTCGGGCATCCCGGCCGTCCTGCGGGTCTGGGGCGCCTGGGCCGTCACCGCCGGACTCGTGCAGCTGATCGTCGGCGTCCTGCGACGCGGGATGGCGGGACAGTGGCCGATGATCGCCAGCGGCGCCGTCTCCACGCTCGCCGGAGCCTCCTTCGTCGCCCAGGCCGGCAAGGACGACGCCTCCTTGAGCGCCCTGGCCGGCTACGCCTTCCTCGGCGGGGTCTTCTTCCTCGTCTCCGCACTCCGCCTGGGGCAGGCCGACGAGGCGGCCGACCGGCCCGCCTCTTGAGGCCGTCGTCGGCGCCGGTTCACCGCCGGCGCCCGTCGCCCGCGGTTGCCGGGCCCCGGGATACACTGCCCCGCTCCACCCCGACCGGAGGTCAACAGTGTTTCCCGCGCGCATACTTGCCGGCCCGCCGTTGGCCCTGGTGCTTGTCGCCCTGTCCGGCTGCTCTTCCTCCTGGGGCTGCACCGACACGACGACGGAGCGCGGTGAGGCCGGTGTCCGGGTGCGGGTCGAGGACATCTCCGGGCGGCTTCTCGATGTCACCGCCGAAATCGTCGACTGGCGCCTCGAGCCCCACCCGCAGGTGCCCTCCGAGGGCGACAAGGTCCATTTCCACTACCGCTTCGACGGCGCCTCCGACAGGTCCGGCCCCGCGGTGGACGCCTGCGCCGTCGACAAGGAGCGCCGGGCGCTGGGGTGCCAGACGGTCTATTCGTCCAGGGCGTGGCCCGAACCGGACGGCGCCCTCACGGGCGACGAGTACCTCACCGTCGAGCACCCCGAACAGGTCTCCGGGGTGCTGTTGATCCCCAATGACCAGTCCTACGACCGGCGAACCTGCGGGCAGGACGTCAAGGACGGCGGCGGGCCGCATCCTCCGGAGCCGGCCCGCGTGGGGGACCGGCTCTAGGCCGTCGTTTCAGTCGGCGAGCCGGCGGGGTCCCTCGCCCGGACGGCTCCGGCCGACGTCGCCCGGCCCCTGCGTGTGGACCAGCAGGGAGACCGCGTCGTCGATGAGGGAGTCACCGTCCTGCGGGGAGACACGGCGGCTGCCGACGAGGGATGCGATGCCTTGCATGATCGCGGCGAAGAGCATCGGCAGCCGGTGCGCGTCGTGGTGTCCGAGTTCTCCGGCCTCGATGCCGCGGTCGATCAGGTCGCCGACGGCTGCGAAGAGTCGTTGTGAGGCCGCGCGCAGTCCTTCGGGGGCGTCGCCGTTCTTCGCGGTGAACATGAGGTCCAGGAGCGCGGCGTCCGTGACGGCGAAGCGCACGTACGAGGTGGCGATGGCGCGGAGACGTTCCTTGTAGTCCGCGACGTCTGCGACGATCGCCGCTTCCACTTCATCGGCGAGGCGGTCGAAGCCCCGCTCGGCGAGCGCGTCGAGGAGCGCTTGCCGGTCGACGAAGTGGCTCCGCGGTGCGCCGTGACTGACACCGGCCTTCCGTGCCAGCTCGCGCAGCGACAGCGCGTCGACGCCGCCCTCGCGCAAGGTCCGCTCGGCCTGGTCCAGCAGGACGGCTCGTAGGTTGCCGTGATGGAAGGGCCTGTGGGTCGTCACTCCCTCAGTCTACCGTGAACTAGGCATTGCCTAGAAACTAGGCAGCGTCTAGTCTCGTTGTCATGACTCCCGACCTCTCAGGCAAGACAGTCATCGTGACCGGCGCGAACAGCGGAATCGGGCTCGCCACCGCCAAGGCCCTCGCCGGGTACGGCGCGCATGTCGTCTTCGCGGTGCGTGACACGGCGAAGGGTGCGAGCGCCGCCATGTCGGCGTCCGGCAGCACGGAGGTACGGCACCTGGACCTGGCCGACCTGGCGTCGGTCCGCCGTTTCGCCGCCGACTGGCGGCAGCCGATCCATCTGCTGGTCAACAACGCGGGCACCGCGGCTCCCGCCCTGGCCAGAACCGCCGACGGATTCGAGCTGCAATTCGGGACCAATCATCTCGGTCCGTTCGCCCTGACCAACCTGCTCCTGCCGCACGTCACCGGGCGAGTGGTCTCCGTGTCGTCACAGGCGGAGCGGCTGGGGCGGATCGACTTCGACGATCTCCACTGGGAACGCGCCCGTTACAAGGAGTCCAGCGCCTATGCGACATCGAAGCTCGCGAACGTGCTGTTCTCGTCCGAGCTGCAACGTCGGCTGCACGCCGCCGGATCGAAGGTGCTGGCCGTCACGGCCCACCCCGGCCTCGTCGCGACGAACATCTACGACCGGGCGACCGGGCTCGGGACGCGGCTGATGGTCCGACTGTTCGCGCAGAGCCCTGAGGAGGGCGCCCTGCCTGTGCTGCACGCCGCCACCGGCGACGTCCCCGGTGACAGCTTCATCGGACCGGAGCGCTGGATGCACATGCGCGGCGGTGCCGAACCGATCGGCCGGTCGAGGACCGCGCGGGACACGGGGGTCGCCCGACGGCTCTGGGACGCCTCGGAGAAGCTCACAGGCGTGTCGTTCGGCCTCTGACGGCCGGACTCGCATCGCCCTGGCCGTCGTTCTCCCCCGCGGTGATCGGCGTCGGCGGGACGGTCAGGTGCTCCAGGACGCCGGTGACGCGCAGCATGCGTTCCAGGAAGTCGGGCCGTCGGTCGAGGTGGAGAGCGGCGCCGGCGGCACCGGTGTGCCGGTGGATCATCAGCAGGGCCGACAGCCCGGAGGAGTCGATCCAGGTCAACTCGCCGAAGTCGAGACGTACATGGGACAGCTCGGCGCTGTCGCGGGTGAGATGGCCGACCACGGTGCTCACGAAGTCGTCGCAGGTGTCGTAGTCGAGTTCGCCTGCCACCCGCAGGGTCAGCGTGGGGGGCTCGGTCCGCGCGGTGACGGCGAATTCGGTCGAGGGCGGCTCGGTCATGCGGGTGAGGCGGGGCCGAGGACGGGTCCGCGGGCACGCTCGGCCAGGGCCGCGGCGCCCAGTTGGATCAGGGCGAGGGCGCGGGGGAAGTCGTGCAACTGCCCGGCCAGGATGTCCAGACCGGTGACGAGGGAGTGGGCGGGCACGTGCCGGGCGGTGAGGATGTCGGCGGTCCAGGTCAGGAACGTGCGGAAGAGTTCGGCGTCGTCGACGTAGAGGGCGGTGGCGAGGTAGTCGACGATGTACGCCAGGTCCTCGGCCGTGCGCTCGCGCTGGGCATCGGTGTAGGAGCGCATGGCGGGGAAGCGCTTCTCCAGGTCGACCAGGGTCTGTTTGACGAGTTGGCCCCGCGTCCGCGTGACCATCGTGTACTCCTGGTCGGCCAGGTGGGGGAGGTCGTCGACGACCTGGCGGATCGCGGCCGGACGCGGCCGGAGGACGCCTGCCTCCAGCACGTCGGCCGCGCCCCGGGCGTCCGCCGCCCAGGTGTCGGCGCCCAGGCAGCGGGCGTAGCGCCCGTCGGCGCCGAAGGCTCGGCCACCGGCCATGACGTGCACGCCCACGGCCTGGCAGGCGGTGATGGCCGCGTGGGCGGTCGGCAGATGGGTGGGGATCGACCCGGACAGCAGGACCGCGTCGGGAGCGGTGTGGTGCAGGTGGGCGATCAGGTGCTCGGTGGGGGTCTGGGCGCCCAGGTAGTCGACCTGCCAGCCGCGCAACCGCAGTGTCTCGGCGACGAGGCGGGCGGGGAAGGCGTGCCATTCGCCGTCCACGCAGCTCACGGTCACCCGGCCGCGGTGCGCGTCGACGGGCCGACGGTCCCGGCGGTGGGCGATGGCGGCCATGGCGCGTTCGTTGATCGCGGTGGCGGCGTGCTCCTGGGCCACCGTGAGCCGGCCGGCGGCCCACTCGACGCCGACCTTCTCCTGCACGGGGGCGATGATGTCCAGGAGCAGCGCCTCCTCGTCCGATCCGTCAGACAGCGCGTCAGCCAGGACGTCGACGGCGGTGTACTCCTCGCCGCGGACCACGGCCTGCCACAACAGGTCCCGGACCATCGCCGGCATCACCCGTTCCTCCCGCTCTTCTCGCCGTCGGCACGTTCCTCGACCACGGTCAGGGGCCCCGCCGCGGGCGCGCTGATCGCGACCACGGCCATGTCGTCGTGCCGGCCGGATCCCAGCCACTGGGCGGCGAGCATCTGCACCCGTTCCACCACCGCTTCCGCGGGCATTCCCGCGCACCCGGCCAGCGCCCTCTTCAAGCGGTGTTCCTCGAACAGCTCGTCGCCCAGCGGGCCACCGCGCGCCTCGGTGATGCCGTCCGTGTACAGCAGACACGTCTCACCGGGGTTCAGCACCGTCCGAACGGTGCGGGCGGACGCCACGGGCAACGCGCCGACCAACGTACCGCGGGTGGGCACCTCCTCCACGGTGCCGTCGGCGCGGATGATGAGCGGCGGCAGGTGGCCGGCGCTGGTCAGCCGCAGCTGGACCTGCTCCGCGCGGCGGCGCACGGAGGCCAGGACGAGGGTGGCGAAGCGTGTGTGGTGAGAGGCGAGCAGAGCGCCGTTGAGCAGGTCGAGTACCCGTTGGTGGTCGTCGGCCAAGGGCAGCAGGGCGTGCAGGGTGTTACGGATCTTTCCCGTGAGCACCGCGGCGTTCAGGCCCTTTCCCGCGACGTCCCCCAGCGCGACGAACGTCTCCTCCAAGGGGCCGGATCCGGGATGGACGTCGTAGAAGTCGCCTCCGACGCGTTCGTGGTCCCTGGCCGCGCGGTAGCTGCCGGCGTAGTCCACACCGTGTACGCGCGTCAGGGCGGGCGGCAGGAGTTCCCGCATCAGGGCGGCGGTGATCGTGGCCTGCTCGGTGTAGAGGCGGGCGGCGGAGAGGGCGGCGCCGGCCCGAGCGGCGAAGAGCCGGGCGAAGACCTCCTCGTCCTCGGTGAACACCTGCTCGGTGCTCGAGCGCAGCAGGATGAGGGTGCCCGCGGGCACCCCGTGCCCGGGCAGCGGGGTGACGATCACCGATCCCACCGGACCGGAGAAGCCGTCGGGGATCACCCAGTCGGGGATGTCGGCCGGATTCAGCCATCGCGCGGGAACCGGGGGGAAGCCCTGCAGGGCCTCGGTCAGACCGGGGACGCTGCGCGTATCGACCTGCCGCATGACCTGCGAGACCGGTTCGCCGCGCCGGGCGTAGGTCAGCGGGTGGCGCCGTCCCTGTGCCGGAGCGACGAGGACGGCGGCCTCCGCGAGGTGTTCCGCGGCCATCGCGGCGGTCACCTCCATGCAGCGCGGCACGTTCAGCGTCGACAGGAGCGTGGAGGAGGCCTCGGACAGTACGGCGGCCCGTTCCCGCGTCACCCTCAGGGCCGTCTCGGCCGAGCGGCGGTCGGTGTCGTCGACCAGCCACCACACCACGTCGCCGTCGTCGCAGACAGTGGGATGCGCTTGGAAGACCCGGTCGCCGACGCGTCCGACCAGAGGGCCGCCATCGCCGTCGTGCGACGCGGCGACGACGCGCCGGTGGGCGTCGCACAGCCAGGAGGGCGCCGCTTCACGCAGCCAGTCATGGCCGGGCGCCTGCGGCAGGAGCGCTCGGGCAGCCCCGTTGAGACGCACGAGACCGCCGTGCCGGTCGATCACCAGCACGGGACAGGGGGCGTCGTCCCACGTGGCGCCCACCGAGATGTCGGCACTGCGCGGACGGGCGGGTGAACCGCTGGAAGCAGACACAAACAGAGGCACGCAACCTGCGCACCTCACCACCTTTCTGTTCTGGGAAGGGCAAGACGTGCAGCAACCGTCCCGCAACCACCTCGGCGATGCAAGCCGCCCCCGGAACCCACATACGGCCATCACATCTGCCGCACGGCCCCGGCGACGCGGGAACGGGGGGAAAACTCCGGGGAAGGAGAACGGCTCGACACCCGCGGCGCGGCGCCTCAGTAGTCGATGCCCGCCAGGGACGCGGCGGTGAGATGGGGGGCGCTCTCCACCGACGGGCGACTCGCCATCGTGCACGAGACCTTCGCGTCGCGCACCCGCACCTCGCCGTCGGCTCGATCCAGGGTGAACAGGTGGCACTCGTCGACCGAGTCGGTGGAGGGCATGAAGACCGTGTTCCGGTACTCGACGCCGAGCCGGGCGAAGACGACGGCGTGCCCGCTGTTCTGGCTGACCACGCTCGGTGTGCTCAACTGCTGCGGGTCCGTGGGCAACCTGCCGCCGTCACGGAAGGTGTCCGCCAGCCGCTTCTTCATCGCGACCACGTCGGCTTCCAACTTCCTTCGGGCAGGCGCTTCCTCCCGGTGCTGCTGCACCTTGATGGCGATGACGACACCGATCACCACGACGACCGCGATGATCAGTACGGCGATGATCGCGCCGGTGAGCTTGCGGGCGGCTTTCATCGTTCCCTTCTCCGGTAGGCACATTCAGTGCATTCAGTGCATTCAGTGCATTCAATGCATTCGGCGCATGTGGCGATGCGGCGCCGCGGGCGGAGGGGCACCCGTGTGTCCCCTCCGCCCGCGCGCCCCCTAGTAGTAGCCGATGTTGGTCAGGACCTGCTCAAGGGCGGTCGCGTACAGCTGTGCCCCCTCCGCGTTGGGGTGGAACGACTCCATGCTGGCCGGTGATGTCACGGCCCACCAGGGATCCGACGCGATGTCGCTGGAGGGCGTCTTGGTGAAGCCGTGCAGCGCCTCGTCGTCGTCGCACAGCAGATGTCCGTCGAACTGGGGTGCGGGGTCGTAGAAGACGGCCTTGCCGCCCGTCGCGTCCGCACTCGTGGCCACAGCGTCCTGTTCGTCGGCGTTCAGGGCCGCGCCCCAGTCGTGCAGGGACGTCCTCTGGTCCGCCGAGAAGAGCGACGTGCACGCGTAGTCCGTGTTGTACAGCATCGGGTAGCCCAGCAGGACGATCTGCGCGTTGGGCGCCTCCGTGTGGACCTCCGCCAGGAACGCCTTGTCGTTGGCGGCGGCGGTGCTGAGGTAGCCCTGCACCGTGTCGTCGGACGGGCATCCGGTCACCGTGCAGTCCGTGAGGATCTTGCTGAAGTGCGCGTCGTCACCGCCGATGGTCATGGCGACCAGGGTGGTGTCGTCGTCGACGAACCCGGAGTACAGCTGGGGTATCTCCCCGTACTGACCGGACCGCGCCGCGTCCTCGGTCGTCGCTCCGCTGCAGGCCACCGAGTGGAAGTCCATGGAGGTGTCGGAAGCGTCCTCGCGAGCGCCGATGGAGCTCGATGTCCCGGGCAGGACGGTCTGGCGGATCCAGGACCTCTTAGAGCGCAGGCACGCGTCGAAGGTGGCCGGCTTGGTGGCGTCGTGGTCCAGGTGCGGGCCGGTGTCGGAGTTGGTGTAGTAGTCGCCGACGCCGGTACCGGAGGCGTAGGAGTCGCCGAGCTGGACGACCGTCTGCTTCGGCTTGCCGGGCAGCGCGGTGAAGGCCACGGAGTCCCAGGCGATGGTGTTGTCGGCGGTGGCGCCGAAGGCGAAGTTGGTCAGGGTCACACCCTGCCAGTCGCTTCCGGAGAAGTGCACCGCGCCGAGCGAGACCCAGGTGTTGGCCCGCAGATGGGCGTTGATGGTGCGGTTCGTGGTGCCGGACCCGGTGTGGATGGTGTAGATCGCCTGGTGGGCGGTCATCCCGGTGTCGGGGACGTGGACCCACACCCGTTGCCAGCCGTCCAGGTGCTGGCCGACCTTCCAGTCACCGGTGACCGCCATGAGGCCGCCGGTCTCCACGGGCGTGGAGAGGAACTGCTTGGCCGCGTTGCCGTCGGCGACGAACTCGCCGGTGGCGCTGTCGTACCAGGTGGCGCTCTGGTCGATGTCCCTCACGCCGGTGTCGATGGAGCGGGTGTGGGCGTACCAGAAGTGACCGCCGTAGCCCCCGCCGATCTGGTGGAGGTCTCCGCGGGCCTCGAAGTGGTTGTCGGAGTCCGCGAGGAAGGTGAACTGGAACGATCCGCTGTCCCCCTTGACCGAGCCGCAGTCGCTCCACGTGGGGGTGCCGTTCGGTACCGAGCTGACCACCACGGACCCGGACGGCAGACCGTCGGTGGTGCACACGGAGTTGCCGTAGTCCAGGTTGTAGCCGCGCCCCGGCTCACTGCGCAGCGTGTCGTACTTGAGGCTCTCGTGCCCGCAGGTGGTCGCGCAGTCGGGCTTCCAGGTGGCGTTCTGCGCGTTCCACCAGTGCAACTCGTCGCAGCCGTCGATGTGCTGGGTCTCGCACGGCGGGGGGTCGGTGACGTCGCAGGCGTTGTCGGTGTTGCAGAAGGTGTCGAGGGTCGGCTTGACCGCGCTGCGGTAGATGGCGTCCGTCCACCAGGCCGGACGGAAGCCGGCGGTGCTGTAACCGGCGTCCCCCTCGCGGTCCTGCTTGCCGTCGGTGTCGTAGGAGTAGCCGGTGTCGATGGACCAGGCGGCCCAGCCGAGCACCTTCTCCTGGTAGGGCCAGTCCTGCGGATGCGCCGCGTCGTGGTTGGCGTTCGCGTCCCGGTCGGTGTCCATGAACGGCAGGCGGTTGGGCGAGTAGATCGGGTTCGCCGGGTTGTTGTACCAGCCGAGACCCCAGTGGCCGTCGTGCTGGGACGCGTCGGCGAGGGTGTTGAGGCCGCTGTTGTAGTCCCACAGCGCGGCGAACCAGTTCTCGGGCGCCGAGGCCGAGTCGTTGTTGACGGTGATGGTCTGGCCGCCGCTGTGGATCTCGTTCCACTTGAGGGCGAGGATCCGCGCGGAGGCGGCCACGTTGACCGTGTAGTCCAGTGCGACGGCGCGCTGCACGTTCGGGTCCAGCAGGGTCTCACCGTCCTTCGCGTGTCCGGCGATGCGCATGCCGTCGGTGACCTGACCGACGCCGTAGCCGCAGTCGGACTTGTCCCAGTGGATCTCCCAGTACGCCATCGGGTTGTCCGGGTCCGCCACGTGACCGTAGAACCCGTTCGTCGACGCCAGCGGGTTGCCCATCTGGCCGGGAACGGCGCCGTTCTCGGCCTGCCACAGGTTCGACTCCTGGGCCATCACGCCCAGCAGGACCTGTGCCGGGATGCGGCCGCCGCCGGTGAGCTGCGGAAGCGGGAACAGGCTCTGCGGGTCGATCGTGCCGAGCCCGGTCTGGGACCGCCACCCTCCCTGCGTGATCCACCCGGAGCTCAGGTCGTCGCGCACGGCCATGTCGACGGCCCACTCCACCTGGTTCGGGGTGGGCTGCAGCGCCTGGGTGGCCGTGTCGTTGCGGGGAACCGAGCAGTAGCGGTCGGTGTCGACCGTGTCGTGGGAGATGCCGCTGGTGTCGGCCGCGGTCACGTCCATGGAGTGCGCGCCGGCCGACTTGCCGGCCTCGGTCCCGGCCGCCGTGCCGAGGGCCGGGGACGCGGCCTTGCCGGAGCCGTTCGAGGCGCCGGTGCCCTGAACGGACTGGGTGACCTTCTCGCCGGTGGCGGTCGCCGTCGCGGTCACCGTGGTGTCCTGCGATGCGGCGTCCTGTCCGGGCACCGTCGCGGTGGTGGGCCCGTTCGT
Source organism: Streptomyces sp. NPDC018610 (assembly GCF_044391765.1). Lineage (NCBI taxonomy): Bacteria > Bacillati > Actinomycetota > Actinomycetes > Kitasatosporales > Streptomycetaceae > Streptomyces > Streptomyces sp. NPDC018610. The sequence continues at coordinate 378,878 of NZ_JBISAL010000010.1, read as the reverse complement.
GTTCTTGGTGAAGTGACGGCCCGCGTCGGCGATCCGCTGCAGACCGGCGCGCACGCCCGGCGTCAGGACGGTGGAGACGGCCAGGCGCCCGGCGCTGGAGACGGTGGTGTCGGCGGGTGCGTCGAGCCGGGTGAGACCGGCCGGCAGGTGTGTCTCGCCGGTGGGCTCGCCGGTGAGGAAGACCTTCGGGCCGGTGCCCTGACCGAGGCCGATGCCGCCGAGCTTCCCGGTGGCCACGGTGTTCACGTGTCCGGAGTCGAGGACCCTGGCCCGGCTGGTGGACTTCTCGTGGTCGAGGAAGGCGATCCGGCCCTTGTCGGCGACGTGGATCTCGTAGGGCACCCCGTCGGTCGAGGCGAGGTTCTTCACCGCACCCTTCCGGCCGATGTGCACGAGGTGGTCCCCGCGGGCGGCCACGGAGCCGTCCCGCACGGGGACGGCCGAGGTGACCTGCCCGGCCACCACCGCGGCGTCGACCTGCTTGCCCGCCGTGTCGACGGTGACCAGACGGGTCTTGTCATCCCTGAGCACGGTGAACGAGGCCTTGTGCAGGGCCGGGTTGCACGCGGGGGAGAAGTAGGCCAGCGACGCGGTGAAGGGCAGTTTGGTGACGTGTCCGGAGTCGAGGTCGACGATGGCGGTGAACGCGCCGCGCTCCATCAGGTCCTGACGGTTCGTGAACGTGCGCGGTGCGTAGGCGACGGCGGCGTGCGCGTGGTCCATCACGCACTCGTTGCCGATCCAGGTGTCGGCCTGCATGCCGGGCTCCGAGAGCACCGCCGCGGTCTTCCAGGTGTAGGTGCTGCGGCTGTCCGCCACGAGCAGGTGAACGCCGTCGGTGTCGGCGGCGAGGGTGACAGCCCGGTCACCCGAGGTCTTCCAGCCACGGCCCAGTGTCTTGTCCGGGTCGGCGATGCGCGGGGGCGCCGCTTCACCGCCTGTCTGACGGTGCCCGGACGAGGCGGTGGCTGGTGCGGCACTGGCGGGTGCGGCGTGTATGAGGCCGCAGGCCAGCGCCGCGCATGCCGCTGCCGTAGAGAGCGCTTGCACACGTCTGAAACGTTTCACTCCTGCACTCCTGATAGATCGGACAATGGCGCGGTGAGCCGGACTGTTCGGACACGGGCGGTCCTGCCGCTTCGGTGATGCGGACACGGATGTCCCGGACCGGTGCGCCGTCACGGCTCCCGACGTCGGTCTTCGTGCTCACCGTGGCATTACGGCGGCGGCATTCCGGAACTGGAGACAGGGGAACTCCGAGGGCGATTCCGGCATCGCTCGCCCCCGGTGACGATCACCGTGATCCCGAAGTCGTACGGTTTGCCGTCGTCGTCATGACGGTCAGGTGAACGGCACGGTCAGCACGTGATACGGACGCTGCTGCGGCGCGTACGCGGTCACATTCCCGCCCGTGGCGTATGCGACAGCGTGCCCGGAGCGGGACTGCGAGGGGCTGAGCGTATCGCCTTCACGCGCACAGGTATGCGCCTCATCAGATGGATTCCTCTCCCCCTTCCGGCCGTCGGACTCGACGACCGGATGTGTACTGCCCATCTCCCCGCGGCACCCCGCTGCGGCCTGATGTGCGATGACCGCGGGGGCGTTTGAATTGCGGGCGGCGACGAACCTAACAGGTAGATGCAGAGCGCATCCTTGATAGGCCGGGGAGGCTTTCAAGATAAACCCCGGGAGATCCCAAGGGCACCCCAAAGTACGTCACTTGAGGCTTCGGCCGGAGCGATCTGATATCGCCCTTCCGGAACATTTGCCCTGTGCGGAGCCGCGGTGGTCAAGGTCGGCCGGTCTTCTCGGTCACCGCGATATTTTCCCAAGCCATGAAAGAAGAAGTGGATCGATGATGCGGAACCGCACAACAAGGAATGATGTGTGACTACTCAGGTTGAACCCGCCTCGTCGTGGGCGCCGACGGGCCGGTCAACTCGGCCCGGCCGGAGGCACGCTGGAGCGGCCGCCGCCCAACGCCTCCGGCCGACGGGGCTATTACGGCGTAATAACGCGCGTCTCTCACCTGCCCCCGGCCGTGTCCGGGCCGCCGTGCCTCCGGAAGACGTCGGAGCACCACGTCCTGTCCGACCGGATCGGGGCCGGCCGGATCGGGGCCGGCCGGATCAGGGTCGGCCGGTTCAGGCGGTGGGCACCACCGGCAGGTCCGCCGGGGCGGGGGCCAGGTCGAGCGCGTGCAGCCGGTCCCAGTGCCGGCGCAGCACGTCCCGGGGCGCACCGTTGGACGCGGCGGTGGGTTCGGAGAGGACCAACTGGAGCTCGCCCACCACGTCCTGGCCCGCGGCGAGGGAGCGGGGGGCCGAGAGGGGGTGGTGACGCGCCCACCAGCGTGCGGCGACAACGGCTCCCACGGTGGCTGCGGCCGTGATGATGAGGGCGTCGCGTGGCGTGGCCGACTGCATGACAGATCCTTTCGACAGCGGTGGGCGAGCCCCTGCGCACACCGACAAGTCTCCCCGCCCGGCGGATTCATGCCTCCGGGGGCGGGGAAGGGGGGCGGATAGGGGAGACGGGTTCATCTCGGCGCTTTCGACGGCCAGTTGGTGAGGTGGCCGGAATCCGGGTGCTTTGGCAGGATCGCCCTGTCCCAGGGCGGTCCGTCGTGGCGGTCGCCGGTCCCCGGCAAGACTGATGAGGAGCGTTGATGCCCGAGCAGCACCAAGAGGCCGATCCGCGGATTCCTTGGCGTTTCGGCGCCCAGCTCCTCCCGCCCCTGACGGGAGGAGCGCTCAAGAGCGTGGTGTGCGCTCTGGTGGAGGGGCGGCCCATGGCGCTCACCCTTGGCGAGGACTCCTCGGCCCGACTCTGGGACATGCGCGATCACCGGCAGGTGGGCCCTCCCCTCGCGCCCGCGACCACGCGCCCCGTGTGGGGCGTTGCCTACGGGACGCTTGGACAACGGTCCGTCGCGGTCCTGGTCGGCGGCGGGGTGTGGGTGTGGGACCTGACCGAGCGGCGGCAGATCGGCGAAGCCGAGGTGCGCCCCTACCCGTCGGACAGACGGGCCGGCAGCGGACAGCGGGCTGTCGCCTGCACCCGGTCGGACGGGCGGCTCGTGGCGGTGACCGGCGGATATGACACCACCGTCCGCATATGGGACGTCGCCACGGCAGAGCAGCTGGGCGACCCGCTGTGCGGCCACACCGATGTGATCAGATCCGTGGCCTGCGGGGTGCTGCACGGCCGTCCGGTCGCCCTGACCGCGGCCGAGGACGGAACCGTGCGGATCTGGGACCTTCGGCGGCGTCGGCAGATCGGCCCACCGCTGACCGGTCACACCGGCCCCGTCTCGGCGGTGGCCTACGGGCTGCTCGACGGGAGGCCGATCGCGGTCTCCGGCGGTAGAGACCGCACGCTGCGCCTGTGGGACCTCACGGCTCCCCGCCCGGTGGGGACGCCGCTCCACGGCCATGCCGACGCGGTGAACGCCGTGGCACTGACCACGGTGGCCGGCCGGACGGTCGCCGTCAGCGGCGGCGAGGACGTGCGGGTGTGGGACCTGCACGGTCGCCACCAGGCCGGACCGCCCCTGTTCGACGGCCGCGACGGCAGGATCGTCACCTCGCTGGCCTGCGGCACGGTGCACGGTCGCCCCCTGGCGTTGGCGGTGTACAGCTGCCGGCGGGCGCGGGTGTGGGATCTGCGGGAGCACCGCCGGATCGGTGCCGACGTGCCCGTCCGACACGCCGCCCGGCTGCCGACGAGCTGGACCGACCCGGCCACCGGAGACGCCTACGACCTCACCCGCCCGCTTGTGGACCGGGACGGCGACCCGTGGGACGTCATCGACTACGACGGCATCGAGCCGATCGTCTCCCAGCGTCCCGTGGGACTCGACGTGACGTTCGGCATCGCCGACGCACACGCCCGATACGGCTTCGACGAGGTGGTCACCCCCGCCCCGGGGCACGAGGCACGGCGCCCCGGGCATCCCGTGCGGACGCCCTTCCCGTCGAGTCGAGGGGGAGAGTGACCGATGGCCGACGCAGTGGTCCTCGACGGAGTGCTGACCCGCCTCGTCCCGACGACCGAGGACGATCTGGACCTGCTGGCCGCATGGTTCGCTTCCCCCGGCTTCGTCGAGCACTGGGACGGCGTACCGAAAACGCGTGACGAGGTCGCCGAGAAGTACATCGGGCGGCGCCGGCCACGGGTGGAGTCCTTCCTCGTCCTGGCACGGGGCACACCGGTGGGCTACGCGCAGTACTGGCACGCCGGAGCGGCGGAGGGCGGCATCGACATGGTGCTGGTGCCGGAGGCGCGGGGCCGGGGCCTGGGACCGGACGCCGCTCGCGCTCTCCTCGCACACCTGGGCGGGAACCTTGGATGGCGGCGGGTGACGGTCGATCCCGAGAGAGGCAACGTGCGGGCGGTGCGCGCCTGGGAGAAGGCCGGCTTCCGCGAGGTGTCCGGCGAAGGTGAGAACCTCCTCATGGAACTCAGCTTCTCCGGGAGCCGGTAGGGCTGACCCCCGAGCGTGGAGAGGAACACCTGGGCGCCCGAGCCCGGCCCGCTGACCGCGCCGTGACACGTGGCCGGTACCCCTCACCCGTGCCGGGGCGCCGCTGGGCCTCCCTCCACCGGCCTGGGCGGGCGGGAGCCCGGTCCCCGGGTGCGCCGGGCAGGGGGAGGCGGTGCGTCAGCCGAGCAGCGAGGCGTCGGGAACCGGGATGTCGGGTGCGGTCCAGCCGGCCAGGACCCGCAGGGCCTGGGCGGTCTCGGATCCCGGTTCGACGTTGTAGACGCACAGGGTCTGGTCCGCGTCGCCGGGGGCCTGGAACGACTCGTAGGAGAACTGCAGGTCTCCGACGAGAGGGTGGTGGTAGCGCTTGGTCCCGTGGGTGCGGCGCAGCACGCGATGGTCGTTCCACCAGGCGGTGAACTCGTGGCAGCGCAGGGTGAGTTCGCCGACGAGGTCGGCGAGCCGTCGGTCGTCGGGGTAGCGGCCCGCCTCCAGCCGGAGCATGGCCACCGTCTCCGAGGCGATCCTCTCCCAGTCGCCGACGCGGTCGCGGGCCTGGGGGTCCAGGAGGTAGTAGCGGGCCAGATTCCGGTGCGGGGCGGGCAGGGCCTCGAAGTCGGTGAGGACGGCCCGGGCCAGCCGGTTGGAGGCCAGCACGTCGGTGCGCCGGCCCAGGACGAAGGCCGGCACGTGGTGGAGGGTCTCCAGCATCAGGCGCAGGCCCGGCCGGACCCGCTGGGCCCTGGCCGGCGCACGGCGTGCGGTCCGGGCGGAGGACCGCAGGAGGTCCGTGAGGTGTCGCGTTCGGTCTCGTCCAGTCGCAGTGCGCGGGCGATCGCCTCCACGACCTCCGGGGAAGGGTTGGCCGCCCGTCCCTGCTCCAGGCGCGTGTAGTACTCGGTGCTGACACCTGCCAGACGGGCCGCCTCGTCCCTGCGCAGGCCGGGTACGCGGCGGACACGCCCGTCGGAGGGCAGTCCGGTCGCTTCCGGGGTGATGCGCGCGCGCCGCGAGCGCAGGAAGCCGGAGATCTCCTTCATGCGGTCCATGGTTCCAGTGTGGGCGCGTCAGTGGCGTCGTGACTGCGCCGAGGTGGTCCTGCGGGTACCTGTTTCGGCAGGGCCAGTCATGGCGTCCCGAGGGACTCGCGCGGGTGGTGTGCTGGATCCGCGGCCGACAGCACCGGCCGCGATCCCACCCCCTTCGTCCCTTGGAAGGTACGCATCATGTCCCTGAACCCCACGTCCCAGCCGCTGTCCGGCCGCGTCGCGGTCGTCACCGGCGCCTCCAGCGGCATCGGTGAGGCGTCCGCCGAGCGACTGGCGCTGCTGGGCGCCCGCGTCGTCGTCCTGGCCCGGCGTGCCGACCGGCTGGCGGACCTCGTCGCCCGCATCGAGAAGAACGGCGGCAGCGCGCTGGCGGTCGCCGCCGACGTGACCGACGCCGCCGCTCTGCGGGGCGCCGCTGACCGGGTGCGGGCCGAGTTCGGCGGTGCCGATCTGCTCCTGAACAACGCCGGCGTGATGTTGCCGGCTCCGATCGAGGAGCTTGCGACGGACCAGTGGAAGCACCAGATCGACCTGAACATCACCGGACTGATGAACGCGATCGGCGCGTTCACCCGGCAGTTGGTCGAGTCCGCCGCCGAACGCGGTGTGGCCGACCTGATCAACACCTCGTCGATCGCGGCGCGGAACATCTTCCCGAACTTCGCGGTCTACTCCGGCACGAAGGCGTACGTCACCCACCTCTCCCGTCACCTCCGGGCCGAGCTGGGCGCGAAGAACGTGCGTGTGTCGGCGATCGAGCCGGGCATCGTCGGCACCGAGCTGCAGAGCCACGTCACCGACCGGGGCGCTCAGGACTGGCTGGCCGGCTCGAAGGAGAGCATGGAGTGGCTCACGGCGCGGGACATCGCGGAGACCGTGGGCTTCATCGCCGCACTGCCGCCGCGAGTGAACCTCCAGCAGGTCACCATCATGCCCACCGGCCAGGCCGCCTGACCGACGGCCCGGCCGCGCGGGCTCGCCGCCGAGCTGCTCGGCCCGTGCGGCCCGCTGCCGGGCACCGTGTGCGGAACCATCTGGTCGCCGACCGGGGAGCGTGTGCCGCTTCCGCGGACGGCCCTCGGAGCCGGGTTTGGGCACGTGCCGTGACTACCGCTGTTTCCACTGCTCCTCGGTGATCTCGTACCGCACGCCTCCGTGCTCGGAGCCCTCGACCGCCATCATGTCGGAAGGGACGGGGATGGCCTCGGCGAGCGTCATCCCGAGCTTCTCCATGACGTTGCGGGAACCGCGGTTCACGGACATCGTCTCGGCCCAGACCACGCGGACGCCGAGTTCCGTGAACGCTTTGCCCAGCAAGGCCCGCGAGCCCTCGGTGGCATAGCCCTTGCCCCAGGCCGACTGCCGCAGCCGGTAGCCGAGTTCGACCTCGTCCAGCGGGCCCTCCGCCTCGGGACGCAGGATGAACCAGCCGATGAACGCGCCGCCGTCCTTCTCGTGCGCGGCGAACAGTCCGAGGTCGCCGTTCCACTTCTCGTAGCCGGCGAGGATGTTGGGGAGGTGGCGCTCGCGGATGACCTCTGGCGGCGTCGGATCACCGCCGGACAGGTAGCGCATCACCGCCGGGTCGCTGTCCAGCTCTGTCAGCAGGTCCGCGTCGTCGGCGGTGAACCGGCGCAGGACCAGGCGTTCGGTCTCCAGGTAGGTGTCCACCGGCCGATCATGCCCGAAGCGAGTCGGGCCGCCCAAGCGGTTTTCCTCCCCGACCCGGAGCGAACAACCGCCGCCCCCACCCTGGCCGGGCCACCCAAGACGCGGCCTGGCCGACGACGACTTCGCCGCGCTGACGGCCCGCCGGCCGCGGCCCGCCCTCCCCATGGCCGAAGCCTGGTCCGCCCCACGCGGGTGGTGGGTGTGGACGGCGACGCAACGGCTCTGGTCGTCAGGCGGCGATGGCGTCTTCTCGACAGGGTACGGACGGTGCTGAGTCGGTCCGTCGGCTTCTTCCCGTCCGTGCCGCCTTCCATCAGCCGCGTTCGAAGCAGTGTGAGCGGCCGATGACGCGGAAGCCGCGGCGCTCGTACCACTGGCGCGGCCAGTCCGACGCATCGGCGGTGAGGAACCGCGTGCCACAGCCCTCATCGGCGGCCAGGCGCAGGGCGGTGGTCAGGACGGCGTCCGCGTAACCGCGCCTGAGATGGGCCTCGGCGGTGATCAGGTCCTCGATCTGGGCCGTGCCCGTTGCCGGGTCCGCGTAGAGGTCGGCCCATGAGGCGACCTCGCCTTCGTCGGTGGGAGCACCGACGAAGCGGACGATGTCGGCCCCGCGCCGACGAGCCTCGCGTCGGTCGACGAGGTGGCGTACGACCTCGTCCTCGACGTCAGGAAGGAGGCCAAGCCAACGGCGGGTGAGCGGAGCACGTATGGCGTCGAGGTCCACCTCGACCGCGGAACGGCCTGTCGGCACCGGGCCCGTGTGCAGCATCACCAGGTGGACGGAGTGGTCGTATCCAGCCCGTGCCAGCGGCTCCGCGCACGCCCTTCCGACCGCGTCGTCGAGTACGGAGATCAGCCGGTGCGGGAGATGGCCCAGTGCTTCCTCGGCGATGCCGGGCAGCGTCTTCGGGGCTACGGCCGTATCGATGACGACCTGGTTGTTCGCGCGGGAATGGTGAAACTCGTCGTCATACACGGCGAATCCGCCGGGGAGGTCGAGGACGCGGGCGGCCTGGCGGCGGGCGAAGGCGGTCAAGAAGGCGTTGACACCCTGGAGTTCTGAGCTCGAGCTCGGCATGAAGGGAGCCTATGCAGCGACGACCTCGGCCGCCTTCGAATTGTCCCGCGTGCGGAACGCCGCGTACCGGACACGCCCCGGACCCCGTCGGCCGTCCGGCCACCCGGCTGCCGGCCCGCACGTTCCGGTGGCGCGCTACTGGGTGATCGACTTCCTGTTGCGCTCGCTCTCGTCCTGTACGAGCAGGGACAGCAGCGCGCCCACGGAGAGGCCGGCCTCCGCCGGATGGCGAAGCACCTTGCCGGGATGGATGCGATAGGTGTTCGTGCGCCCGTCGCGCGTGTGGGAGAGGTAACCGTCGCTCTCGAGGTCGGAGATGATCCGCTGGACGGCGCGCTCCGTGAGACGGCAGCGGGCGGCGATCTCGCGGATGCGGACGTTCGGGTTGTCGGCGATGGCGGCGAGTACGCGCGCGTGGTTGGTGATGAACGTCCATCCGGTGTGGGGTTCGGGCACTCCGAGCATGCTCGCATTTTAGGGGACGTCATTGCCGGAACCCAGATACATGACATACTTTTCCTGTAATTGTTGGCGTGACCCCGTAGGGGCGAGCAGAGAAGGGAACGAGGGTGTCCTGGGACGAGGCCGTCACGCCCATGCCCGAGAACGACCGTGCCGAGGAGGTGGCGGCGGCGCGCACAGATGAGCGTCCGCCTGCCGGACCCGCGGCGATCCAGTACGAGTGGCGTGGTGCCTGGGTCGTCGTCGCCCAGGGTGCCTATGACATGCAGACGATCGCGCCGCTGGCAGACGCGCTGGTCACCGCGGTCGGACGGCGCGCGAAGGTGGTCCTGGACACCTCCGGCGTCACCTTCGCGGACTCGTCGTTCCTGAATCTGCTCATCCGGACCCACCAGTCCACCACCCTGCGTGTGGTGGCGCCGCCGCCACAGCTCCAGCGGCTCTGCGAGGTCACCGGAGTCGACGCCCTCCTGGAGACCCGGGCGACGCTGGAGGCCGCCGTCCTCTCCTGAGGCGCCGCCGGACGCCGCGAGGGCCCGCGCGGCGTCCGGCGGGGTTCGGCACGGACGCGGCCGTCCTTCATCCTCCCGGCCGCCCGACGCATGGGCCGCGCCGTCATCTTCCGGGCCGGCCGCAGGCAGGCGCGCCGTCATCGTCCGGGCCGCCCGGCATGTGCGCCGCGCCCTCCGGATCGACCGGACCGGACGCTTCGCTCCACCATTCCACGTGCCTGAGATCCGCGGACCGGGGCAAAAGGCTGTCGAGATCAACGCGCAGTGAAGGAGAACCATGGCTAAGAACTCCGCCCCGAAGTACACCGTGCCGGGCATCGAGCTGAAGGACGCCGCACGCCTCGTCGACGTGCTCCGCCTGCGCCTGCACGCACTCAACGACCTCCACCTCACGCTCAAGCACGTGCACTGGAACGTCGTGGGTCCCCACTTCATCGCGGTGCACCAGATGGTCGACCCGCAGGTCGACCGGGTGCGCGACATGGCCGACGACGTCGCCGAGCGCATCGCGGCCCTCGGCGGAGTCGCCCAGGGCACGCCGGGCGCCCTGGTCAGCCAGCGCACCTGGGACGACTACTCCATCGGCCGAGCCGACGCCATCGCGCACCTCGGGGCGCTCGACCTCGTCTACGGCGGTGTGATCCGGGACGTGCGCGCTGCCGTCAAGGAGGTGTCGCAGATCGACCCCGCCACGGAGGACCTGCTCATCGAGCAGCTCCGCGACCTCGAACAGTTCCAGTGGTTCGTGCGGGCTCACCTGGAGAACGCCGGCGGCTCCCTGTCCACCGGCGGCACGCACACGGAGGAAGAGGCGGCCGCACGCGCCTCGGACCTCGACTGACCGCCCCGCGCCGGGCGTGCCACCGAGCCGGGCCGTGAGGGAGTTGTAGGTCGCACATCGCCGTGGACGGGCGTACGCGGTGACAGGCCCGCGGCCCGGACCGATGCGCGGAGGGCGACGTCAGTGGGTGGATCTTTCCGGCCGGTGTCAGGACGTCGGCCCCGCCGGCGGGGCCGACGGTGTCCGGCAGGCCGGCCGGCTGCGATGCCTGGCTGACGGGTTCCGCGTCCGTCATATGCCCCTAGGTCATGTGAGTGATACTGGCACGGCGAGACCTCGGTCCACGGCTCTGCGCCGCAGGGCGCGGGCAACCGGTGGGGCGCGAGCGTGCACCGCGCGAGCGGGGGTACGCGCGAGGTGGTGAACGGGGTATTAAGGCGGCAGCAGTGGAATCAGCGTCGGTGGACGAGGACGGCATCGCACCGGACGAGCGGTCCGTCCGGACCACGGTCGCGTTGGACGGGGACGGCGCCGACATCGCCCGGGCCCGCCACCTGGCCGTCGGGTTCCTCACACGTGTGCAGGTCGAGCACGGTCTGTCCGTCTCCCGGCGGGCGATGGATCTGACGCAGTTGGTGGTCAGTGAGCTGGTCACCAACGCCCGTAAGTACGCTCCCGGACCGGCCCGGATGCATCTGAGCGTGACCGGGGACGTCGTGGAGGTCTCGGTGTGGGACTCCGATCCGGTGCTGCCGGTCGCCCGGGCCGCGGACGCCGGCCGCGTCGGACAGCACGGCCTGGAGATCGTGATGGCCGTCGCCCAGGGTTTCGAGGTCCGGCGGGAGCCGGTCGGCAAGCGCGTCACCGCCCGCATCTCCCTGGCCGACGACCCCGGCGGCTCCCTCGCCGGGCGCCCGAACGCGACCGCTCCCGAGGACGCCGGTCTCGGCAGTGGGGGAGCCGGGCGCGGCGGCCGTCCTGCTCCGGCATGACCCCTTGGGTAATCGACCCGCGTCCCGCGCCCCGGAATCATGGACGACGTACCCGCTCGAAACACCACGTCACCGGACTCCGGGAGAATCCCATGCCGTACTTCACCAGCCCCGTCGACGGCACCCGCCTGCACTACGCCGACTACGGACCGGCCGAGGGCCCCGTGGTGGTCTTCGTGCACGGCGCCTACTTCGGCACCGAGATGTGGGAGTTCCAGATGCTGCCGCTGGCGGAGAGCGGATACCGCTGCGTGGGCCTGGACCGGCGGGGGCACGGCCGTTCCGAGGACGTCTGGGGCGGTTTCGACCTGGACACGCAGGCCGACGACCTGAACGGGCTGCTGGAACACCTGGACCTGGAGGAGGTCACCCTCGTCGGCCACTCGCTGGGCAGCGCGGAGATCGTGCGTTGTCTCACCCGGCACGGCGCCGACCGGGTCAGCCGGGCGGCTCTCGTGGCCGGGATAGCCCCGGGCGTGGTCCGCTCGGCCGACAACCCGGACGGTGTGGACCTCGAGTTCCTGCGGGCGGCCCACGAGGTGTTCCGCAGGGACCGGGCGGCGTTCTACGCGAACGGGGCCCATGACTACTTCGCCCTGGACGAGCCCGGCAACGAGGTCTCGCCCGCCTACGTCCGTTACGCCGTCGACTGCTGCATGGCCTCCACCGCCCGTGCCGCGAACGCCGTCAACACCGTGGTCCGTGGCATGAACGTGGCCCCCGAGCTGCCGGCGCTCGGCCTCCCCGTACTCGTGGTGCACGGCACCCACGACACCTCGGCCCCCTTCGAGGTGACCGGCCGCCGCAGCGCCGACCTCCTGCCCAACAGCACCCTGAAGATCTACGACAACGGCGGCCACGGGCTGTACGTCACCCACGCCGACCGACTCAACACGGACCTGCGCGAGTTCATGACCACGGCCTGAACGGGTACGACCGAGGGCTCGCCGGGCGCATGGTTCAGGGGAGCCGGAGACATCGCCCCGCAGGACCCAGTCCTGCTGTGGGCGGGCGCGGGGATCGGCTCGGAGGCGCTCATGCGGGTCTCCCGCACACATGAACCGTGCTCACCCCGACCAACGGCTCGCTCCGCGGGCCTTGTCGGGCGGAGCGTGTCCCATGTGGCCGTTCCACGCGAACTGTTGCGGTCGTCCCCGTCCGCTGGACGTTCTTCCCGCCGCGCTTGATCGTGGTTGGCGGTCCGGCGGCACCGGCACTTCACTGCTGGAGGAGGCGGCCACTTGTTACTCTCTCCGATCATGCGAGCCCTCTTCCCAGGATCCTTCGACCCGGTCACCCAAGGGCACCTGGACGTACTCCGACGCGCTGCCCGCCTGTTCGACGAGGTCGTCGTGTGCGTGATGTTCAACGCGAACAAGACCGGCCGTCTCCCCGTACCGGAACGCCTGGACCGGCTCCGCGCGGCGGCGACCGACTTGAGCAACGTCACCGTCGACTCCCACACCGGCGGCCTGCTGGTCGACTACTGCCGCCGAGCCGGCATCGACGTCGTCGTCCGCGGCGTCCGCGGCGTCCGCGACCTGGACTACGAAATGCCGATGGCCCGCATGAACCACGAGCTGGCCGGAGTCGAAACGTTCTTCATCGCCGCGGACCCCGCCCTGGCCCACATCTCCTCCACCCTCGTCACCGCGATGGGCCGACAGGAACGCCCCACGTCACACGCGGGGACCTCTCAGGGGCAACCTCCGGCCGCGCCAGGGGCGGCTGCTGTGTGAAACGCAGAGGGTTCGAGCCGCTGCGGAGGCGACAGATCATCGAGCGGGCCTCTGACCTGCTGAGACGGCACGTCCGGCTCACTGACACGGCACCTTTGGCCGACACGTGGTCGGCAACCCCTTCTGTCGACCGGGCCAGGCGATGACGTCCCTGCCGGGGCCCTTTTTGTGACGCCACCCATAGGAGCCGGATCACGTCCTACCGGGGTTCGTAGGTCCGGATCGGCATCAGCGACGGGCACATCCGAAACCGGTACATCTGGGACTCCGTAGCGGGGTAGTACGTCACACCTTTGCACCCCGCCCGGTCCGCCGCTAACCATGGCTGTCGTTGCTCCGAGCCACGACGAACGGGACCAGCGGATCACGCCGCGGCCCACCGGTTCGGAACACAGCGGGGCACCGCCGCCCCGACGCCGGCCCCGGACCCCGACGGCCGGCGCCACGACGACGATCCCCCTGGAGAGTTTCCCTTCATGATCGCCACCCGCACCCCCCGTACCGCCCGCCTGCGCACCCTCGCCCTCACCGGCATCGCCACCACCGGCGCCGCGGCCGCCGCCATCACCCTGATGCCCACCACCGCGCAGGCCGCCGAGCCCGTCCAGGCCAAGGCCGCCACCGTGGCCTCGGCCTCGCACGACACCCACGCCGCCACCGGCAAGAGCGGCCACGCGAACAACCTCGACGGCTGGATCAAGCAGTCCCTGGCCATCATGAAGGACAAGGGCATCCCCGGCAGCTACGAGGGCCTGCACCGCAACATCATGCGCGAGTCCTCCGGCAACCCGAACGCCCAGAACAACTGGGACGTCAACGCGCAGAAGGGCATCCCGTCCAAGGGCCTGCTCCAGGTGATCCAGCCCACCTTCAACGCCTACCACGTCTCCGGCACCTCCCAGAACATCACCGACCCGGTCGCCAACATCACCGCCGCGGCCAACTACGCCGCCCACCGCTACGGCTCCATCGACAACGTCAACTCCGCCTACTGACCGACCGGTGCCATGAGTCCGCACAGGGGTCGGCGACGGGATTGCGCGGGTGCTGCGGTATGAAGGCCTCGACGCCGACTCGGTCGTTGAGGTGACGGACGGGCACGCTCGGGTGTCGGACGGTCAGGGCGTGGAAAGGCGCTCCGCCCAGCCGGCCGAGGTCTCAGTGTTCGCAGAGGGAGAATTCTCGCTCGTAGAGCTGCTCGTTGTGTTCGGCGACGAAGAACTTGCGTTCCCGCATGAGTTCTTCGCGATAGCTCTCGGCCTGCTCAAGCGTCATGGTCGAGGTGTCGGACCACGGTTGCTGTGGTGGTACGTCGGATGTCGAGACGATTGTCTCGGACGGGTCGACGAGGAAGAACGCGAGAATCTTGCGGTATCCCGGCCGGGTGGGATCCGTGAGGCCGAACGAGCCGACGCGGTGTTGCAGGATGTTCGGGAACGCCAGGCAGCGGCCCGCTGGGGTCGACGCCGAACCCAGCACCTGGTTCAGCGGGTCTTCGTTCTCCAGGCCGTAGACCTCACGCATACCGTTGTCGTCGCTCTGCTCGTAGGACGGGTCGTCGAGCGCCGCGCGGAAACTCAGCCGACTTTCGGTGATGTTCTCGCTGTCCCAGTAGTAGATGCCGGTCGAGACGATCCGCTCGTTCAGCATTCCTTCGACGTGCCAGGAACCGCCGGGGTACTCGGGCTTGTCCGGGGTGAGATGAATGGTGGCGAGCTTGACGATGACTTGCAGTCGGCGGCCGCGCAGGTCGACCCGGGCGGTGTCGTCGGGCAACTCGGGCGGGGTGAACGCCGGGGCATCCGGGACGGCCGGGCGGCGGTTCTCCCACCAGTCGTCCTGGGCCTCTTCCCACGCACGGACCGCTTCCGCGTGGGCTTCGTCGTCGGTGTAGGAGGACTTGTCCGGATACTCCGGCTCCGAGTCGTACCACCCGTAAGGATCGGCCTCGATCCGCAGGGGCCGTGGATGGCGCAGATCGGTGAGCACGTTCTCCAGCAGTGGGAGCAGGGCCGCGAACAATTCCGGCAGGACCGAAGCCAGTTCGCGATGAGTCTCGGGGTGGACGTTGTTGACGTACGAGCGGAAGGAGACCTGGCCGTCGTCACTGACGTCGACGTCCGTGGGCAGCCACTGGAACCTCTCCGAGAACTCATGCTTCGAGTAGTGATTCGTCGGGTTCCGCCAGGCCCGCTCGGGTGCACCGCTCGCCTCTCTCACCAGGCAGAACAGCGAGGGATGCACTTCAGCGGACTGACATCGCAGCCGTGGTTCCCGGCCGGCGCCGGTTCGGCGGTCAGAGCTCCGACGTGGTCGCGCGGTGTGCCGTCCCGTGCTGAGGGCACCTCCTCACTCGGCGGTCATCGTCGCCTGCCACGCGCCCGGGCGTTCGCCTGTGGCCCTGTGGAAGAACACCGAGAAGTTGGATGCGTCGGGGAAGCCGAGTGCGTGGGCGCAGCGGGCGGCGGTGAGGCGGTCGTGTGCGAGGAGCCGTTTGGCTTCCAGGACGATCCGTTCGACGATGTACGCCTTCGCGGTGCGGCCGGTGGCCTGCTGCACCGCTCGTGAGAGGGTGCGGGGCGCGTAGCCCAGCGTACGGGCGTAGTAGCCGGCGTCGTGGTGTCGCCGGAAGTGCGCTTCGACGCTGGAGCGGAACGACCGGAAGACCGGATGGGTGAGCGGTGCTTCGGTGTGCGGTGGGCGCAGCCGGGTGATGAGCGCGGTGAGCAGGATTTCGGGCAGCTCCGACGAGAAGTCCCCGGGCGGGGCGGACGCTTCGAGGAGGAGGTGGTCGCGCGCCGCGTCGACGAAGGGCCGGTCGGCGTCGGGGATGCTCCAGTGCGCCGCCAGGTCCGGGGAGGCGACCAGCTCACGGGTGACATGGGTGACCGGCGCGGTCGGCACGAACAGCACGAGGTGCCCTGCCACGTCGGCGATGTCGTCCCACCGGTGCACCGCGCCGGGCGGGATCCACACGGCGGACCGCTCTTCGAGCGGGTGGTGGAGGAAGTCGACCGTGACGGAGCCGGGTCCGGCGTCGACGACGGCGAGGACGTGGAAGTCGGCGCGCTGCGTGCCGCCGTCGTTCAGCTCGCGGAGGCGGCCGAACGTCATCGTCTCGACCGCGGCGGCGCGGTGCCCCGCGGGCCGGTAGGTCATCTGCCGGATCACGCTCACGTGTCCAGTTTTCACCATCGGGCGACCAGTCACGCCGATGCCCTGCCCGGGGGCGGACGCTTCAATGGGCCCATGGGGCGATCGCCCCGAGAGAACCGACCGGGAGAAGAATCGTGAACACGACGCCGCAGACGCTTCTGCCCGCTTACGACCATCGGCCGGGGGCCGGGCCGACCCTGGTGTTCCTGCACTACTGGGGTGGTTCCGCCCGCACCTGGGACCTCGTCGTCGACCGCCTGGCGGGCCGTGACGTGCTCACGGTCGACTTCCGCGGGTGGAGCCGGTCGAGTGCTCTGCCCGGCCCCTACACGCTCGGCCGGCTCGCCGACGACACGCTCGCCGTGCTCGCGGACGCGGGGGTCGCCGACTACGTCCTGGTGGGGCATTCGATGGGGGGCAAGGTCGCGCAGCTGGTCGCGGCGACGCGGCCCGCGGGCCTGCGCGGCATCGTCCTCGTCGGCTCCGGGCCGGCGAAGCCCGCCGCGCGGATCACCCCCGCGTACCAGGAGGCTCTGTCGCACGCCTACGACTCCGCCGAGTCCGTGGCCGGGGCACGGGACCACGTCCTCACCGCGACCGAACTGCCCGCCGGGGTCAAGGCGCGGATCGTGACCGATTCGCGGGCCGTCGCCGACGCCGCCCGCACCGAGTGGCCGCTGCACGGCATCGCGCAGGACATCACCGAGCACACGCGCAGGATCAGCGTGCCCGCTCTCGTCGTCGCCGGGGAGCACGACCAGGTGGAGCCCGTCGGCGTGCTCCGCGACGATCTGGTGCCCTACCTCTCCCGAGCCGGCCTCGTCGTGGTCCCGCACACCGGTCACCTGATCCCGCTGGAGGCCCCGGCCGACCTCGTCGACGCCATCACGGCCTTCGCGCCGGCGGCCTGACCGTCCCCGCGGCCGAGGCCCGGGACGGCCGCCCCGCGGGCCCGCGGCTCAGGCCGGGGCCTGCTCCTCGGCCGCCGCGCGGTACATGCGGCGCAGCCGCACCACGCCCAAGTCGTGCTGGTACAGGTTCTCCCGCTGGTCGGCGTCGGCCGGCATGGCCTCCAGCATCACCCGGTCCTGCTCCAGGACCTGCCAGTGACGCTCCTCGATGAGCGTCCGGTAGAGGAAGCGCCAGGTGTCGCGCCGCCAGCCCTGGACCTTGCGATAGCGCCAGAAGAACACCCCGCAGCGCTCCTCGTCGACGGGACACACCATGCCGACGATGCCGAACGGGCCGCCGGGCCCGGCCGACGGCGGGTACGGGATGGACAGGTCCACCCAGTCGACGCCGGTGCGGCACAGCTCGACCCAGTCGAAGTTCACACCGCGCTGGTCCGTCTTCTCGAAGAAGTAGCCGCGGTCGGTCTCGCGGATGCGGAACTTGGCGGTGGTGTCGCCGTCGTACATGGTGTGCGACTCGCGGTGCAGGAACGCCCCGTGCATCGGGTCGAGCAGGTTCTCGACGGCGTAGCGCCACGGCACGTTCCACTCGGCGTAGCACAGGAACGCGTCGATGTCGGGGTCGGTGAGCGGCTCGGGCAGCGTCAGCTCGGCCGGCTGCGGGCGCCGTTCCGTGCCGAAGTAGGCGAGGACCGCGCCGGCCACCTCCCGAACGGGCAGCGACCTGACGAGTTTCCGGCCCTCCAGGCTGCAGCCGGGCAGGCCGGGCACGGAAGAGACCGTGCCGTCCGTCTCGACCTCCACGCCGTGGTACCAGCACGCCACCCGGTCACCCAGGTGTTTGCCCAGGGAAAGGGGGGCGCCGCGGTGCGGGCAGCGGTCCGCGAGCATGCTCAGGGCGCCGTCGGAGCGGCGGAACAGCAGCCACTGCTCTCCCAGGGCGGTCACCTCGCGCATCGCGCCCGGCGCGACAAACGAGGACGGGACGACCGGGTGCCACTGGTCGCGCAGGCCGGTCGCGACAATGTGTTCGGCGGTCAGGGTCACGGCGGTCACGCTCCCAGTCGGTGCATCTCGGCGGTGAAGGACTCCTCGGTCCACGGCGCGCCGTCCGGCGCGTGGACCTGACGGGCGTTCAGCCCGGCGACGACGTCGGGCAGTTCGTGGCCGTCCTTGGTGAAGACCTCTTCGAGGGTCGCGGCCAGCTTGTACTCGTACGGTGTCGGCTCGTGCGTCCGGGACTGGTGGACGTCCAGGTACGGCCAGTGGTGCTCGGTGCTCATGAGAGTCTCCGGTCGAAGGTCACAGGTCGAGGACGAGGCGGCCCGACGCACAGCGCGAGACGCAGATCATCATCGAGGCGTTCGCGGCGTGCTCGGCGTCCGAGAGCAGGAAGTCGCGGTGGTCGGGGGCGCCGTCCAGCACCCGGGTCTCGCAGGATCCGCAGATGCCGTCACGGCAGGAACTGGAGACGCTCAGGCCGGCCTGCTCGGCGGCCTCCAGGATCGAGGTGCCGGAAGGCACCGACAGCGTCAGGCCGGAGGCGCGGCACTCGACCTCGAACGCCTCGTCGTCGCCGGCCCGTCGGGTGGCCGGCGCGGCGAAGCGCTCCAGGCGCAGCCGGTCCGCGGGGCAGCGCTCCTCCACCGCGGCCAGCAGCGGCTCGGGCCCGCAGCAGTACACGAGGGCGCCCTCCGGCGCACCGGCCAGGGCCGCCGCCAGATCGATGTGCCCCAGCTCGTCCTGCGGCACGAGCGTCACGTCACCGCCGAGCGCGGCCAGCTCCTCGGTGAACGCCATCGAGGCCCGGCTACGCCCGCCGTACGTCATCCGCCAGGGCACGCCCCGCCGGGCGGCTTCCCGGGCCATCGCGAGGATCGGCGTGACACCGATGCCGCCCGCCACGAAGACGTACGCGGACGCCTCCTCCAGCGCGAAGTGGTTGCGCGGCTCGGACACGGTGACCGGCTGGCCGGGCCGCAGCTTGGTGTGGACGTGGCGCGAGCCGCCGCGCGAGGACGGCTCGTCGAGTACCCCGATCCGGTAGCCGCCGGTGTCGGCGGGGTCGCCGCACAGGCTGTACTGGCGGATCCGGCCGCCCACGTGCACGTCGATGTGCGCACCGGGCGCCCAGGCGGGCAGCGGCTTGCCGTCGGGGTGGGTCAGCTCGACGGACAGGACGCCGTGGGCCTCCCAGGTCATCCGCCGCACCAGCAGGGACAGGTGACCTTCTTCGCGGGTCGTCATGGTGGGCCTCCCTACGGGGTGGGGATCTTCACGGGCGGGGTGAACGGGTTCTTCATGGGTCCGAGCGCGGCCAGGTCGACCTCGACGAGCACCGGTCCGTCCGAGGCGACGGCTTCCTCGAGCACCGGCCGGGCGTGCCCGGCGTCGGCGATCCGCAGGTAGGGCAGCCCGCAGGCGCGGGCGAGGAGGTCGAAGTCGGGTGTGGCGAGGTCGACCCCGCTGCGCCGGTCGCCGTAGCGGTCCTGCATGTTGCGCAGCACGCCGTAGCCGCCGTCGTTGAAGACGAGGACGGTCAGCCGGGGCCGCTCCTGGGCGACCGTGAGGAGTTCGCCGAGGTGGACGGCGAGGCCGCCGTCGCCGGCGATGACGACCGTGGGCCGTTCGGGCGCGGCCAGCGCGGCACCGATGCCCATGCCGAGACCCTGGCCGATGCCGCCGCCGCGCGGGAAGACGTTCGCCTCCGGGCAGTACATCTCCAGGAGCCGGTTGCCCCAGCTGCTGGACGGGATGGTGACGTCCCGGGCGACGACCGCGTCCCTGGGCAGCACGTCCCGCAGCGCGTCGCAGATCGCCGCCTGCGGCCCGATGTCGTCGTGCAGGGCGACCCGCACGTCGGCGCGCACCCGCGTCACGCGGCGCGTCCAGTCCGGCTCCGCGGCCCGGGCATAAGGCAGCAGGGCGGCCAGGGCGTCGGCGGCGTCGGCGTGCAACGCGTGGGTCACCGGGTAGACCCGGCCGAGTGCGGCCTCGTCCACGTCGATCTGGACGTGCGCGGCCGGCAGCGCGAGCCCGTAGTCGGCGGTCTCGTTCGACCGGAAGTGGGTGCCGACCGTGAGGAGCACGTCGGCGTCGGCGAGCAGCGCCCGGCCGGCGGGCGTCGTGGCGAAGTTGCCGACGACCTGCGGGTGGTCCTCGGGTACGGCGCCGCGGCCCGAGTTGGAGGTCAGCAGTCCCGCACCGGTCGCCTCCACGAGCGCGGCCAGCTCGGCACGGGCCGCGTCGGCGCCACCGCCGGCCCACACCAGGGGGCGGCGGGCGGAGGCCAGCACGGCGCCCGCGGCGGCCAGGTGCTCCGGGTCGAGCGCAGGGGTCTCCGGTTCCGGCAGCCGGTGTCCGGCGTCGGTCTGGGCCGCGTACTGCAGGTCGATGGGCCACTCGACGCTCGCCGGACCACGGGGCGCGGTCAGCGCGGCACACGCCGCCTCCCGCAGGAGCCGCCCGGCCTCGTCGGCCGAGCCGACCGTGACGGCGTGCTTCGACACCGCGGTCAGCATGCCGAGCTGGTCCTTGGTCTCGTGTATGAACCCGCGCCCGCTGCCCAGGTACGCGCTCTCCACCTGCCCGGTGACGTGCAGGACGGATGTGCCCGACGCGAGCGCCTCGATGAGCGAGCCGGCCGCGTTGCCCGCGCCGGTGCCGGTCGAGGTGAGCGCGCAGCCGAGGCCGCCGCGGGCCCGTCCGTAGGCGTCGGCCGCGTTCACGGCGCTCGCCTCGTGGCGCACCGGCACGAACCGCAGGGCCCGGTCGACGGCCTCGACCAGCGGGAGGTTGTGCACGGACACGATGCCGAAGACCGTGTCGATGCCGAGTTCCTCAAGGACGGCGACGAGGAGCGCGCCTCCATTGTCGTAACGCATGCGTACTCCTCAGAGGATGCCGCGGCCGACTCCGCCGCAGACGTCGATACTGGTTCCGGTGATGTACGAGGCACGCGGCGCGAGCAGCGCGAGGATCGCGTAGGCGACCTCCTCGGCCCGGCCGAGCCGGCCGAGGGCGATGCCCCGGTCGGCGGCGAGCTCGGCCTGCCAGTCCTCGTAGGCCAGGCCGGAGTCGGCGGCGGCGTGCCGGCGGGTCCACTGCCCGGTGTCGATGAGTCCGAGGCACACGGAGTTGACGCGGATGCCGTCCGCGGCCAGCTCCGTCGCCAGGGACTTGGAGAGGTTGAGGATGCCGGCGCGGGCGGCGCTGGTGGTGATGAGGCGGGGCTCGGGCTGCTTGGCGAGGACGGCGTTGACGTTGACGACCGACGCCGCGTCCGAGGCACGCAGCAGGGGGCGGGCCGCCCGCAGCGGGTTGAGGACGCCCGCGAACTTCAGCTCCAGCTCGTCGCGCCAGTCGTCCTCGGTCGTCTCGTCGAGCCGCTTCATGCGGGACTGCCCGGCGTTGTTGACGAGCCCGTCGAGCCGTCCGCCGAACGCCTCGGCGGAGACCCGCACGAAGTCCCGTACCGCGTCGGCGTCCCGCACGTCGCACGCGGCGGTGAACAGGTTGTCGTGGCCGCCGATGCGCCGCAGACGGCCGGCGTCGCGGCCGCAGGCGGCGACGTGCGCGCCCTCGTCGAGCAGGGCGCGGACCGTGGCCAGGCCGACGCCCGAGCTGCCTCCGGTGACCACGTAGGTCCGGTCGGCGAGGCCCAGATCCATGACTGCGAACTCCTTGCTGTGCGGGGTCAGTTCATGGTGAATCCGCCGTTGACGGCGATCACCTGTCCGGTCAGGTAGCGGGACTCCTCGGAGAGGAGGAAGGAGGCGAGGCCGACCAGGTCGTCGGGCTGCTGCGGGCGCTGGATGGCCCGGTTCGCCCGGTACAGGTCGTGCCGCTCGGCCGGGACGGTCTCGGTGGCCTCGCACTCGGTCAGACCCGGCGCGAGCGCGTTCACCGTGATGCCCCGCTCGCCCAGCTCCCGCGCCATGGCCCGGGTGAGGGCGACGACGGCGCCCTTCGACGCGATGTAGTGCGCCAGCCGCGGGGAGCCGTACAGGGCCGCGTCCGAGGCGATGTTCACAATGCGTCCCGAGGGGCCGAACAGGGGGTGCAGCGCCTTCGCGACGAGCCAGGGGCCGCGCGCGTTCACCGCCATCAGGCGGTCCCAGACCTCGACGTCGATGTCCTGGAACTCCCTGCCGCCCACACCGTTGGCGAGCGCGGCGTTGTTCACGAGCCCGTACAGGCCGCCGCCCAGCTCCCGCACGAAGGCGGCGAGCCCGTCGACCGAGGCCGGGTCCGCGACGTCGCAGGGCGCGAAGTGCGCGTCGAGCCCCTCGGCCCGCAGCCCGGCCACCGCGCTTTCGCCCCGCTCACGGTCCCGCTCGGCGACGACGACCCGGAAGCCGTCCGCGCCGGCCCGGTGGGCCATGGCCAGTCCCAGGCCACGGCCCGCCCCGGTCACGACGACCGTGCCCAGGTCAGTCACGGGTGACGCCGTGCATCGGCGAGTACTCGGGGTAGGAGGGGACCTGCGGCTTCCGCGTGCCGATGACGACGCAGAACAGCGCGTCGGTGTCGCCCTCGTTCTTCAGCGAGCGGGTCACGCCGGCCGGCACCACGATCATGTCGCGGTAGCCCAGGGTGCGGTACTCGACCTCGTCCGCGCCGCGGTGGATGCCCACCCGGACCTGGCCCTCCAGGACGAAGAACGCCTCCTCCACGTCGTGGTGGGTGTGGGCGGGGCCCTCGGCGCCCGGGGGCAGCAGCATGTTGGAGAAGGTGAAGCCGCCGGAGGGGAGGATGCGGCTGTCGTCCTCGTGGTCGCCGGTGGCGCCGGAGCCGACGTAGCGGATCTGGCCGCGGCGGTACTGCGGTCCGGCCTTCTCCTGGAAGGAGAGGGTGTCGAAGTCGGCGACGCGCGAGGCCTTCGTGGCGATCAGCGAGTCGGTGTACTTGCCGAGGTCGCCGCCGTTGTCGTACTCGGTGGTGGTCAGAGGCATGGTGTGGTCCCTTCGGTGAACGGTTCTCCGGTGCCGTGGCCGGAGAGGTCTGCCGGGCGTGGTGAGCCGGTGGACCTCTCCGGTCGCAGCCCTTAGCGGGTGACGATGTGCAGGTGGGACAGGACCCAGGCGTTGAACCGCTCGGGCTGTTCCTGGTTGGCCAGGTGACCGGCGTCCTTGACGATCACGTAGGCGGTCTTGTGCAGGCCCCCGGCGAGGACCTGGGAGGCCTCGACGCCGGTGACCGTGTCGCGGTCGCCGCACACGACCAGCGCCGGGGCGGTGACGGCGGAGAGTTCGGCGCGCAGGTCGGCGCCGGCCATGGACTCGGCGGCGTACCCGTACCCGGGCAGCCGCACCGCGTCGGCCATGGTGTCGACGACCCGGGCGACGAGCGAGGCGTCCGCCAGATCGGAGACGAGCCGGGGGCCGCGCCGTTCGGCGAAGGCCCGCGCCCCCGAGTCCGCGAGTTCCGCGGCGCGGGCCCGCATGGCCGCCGCCTTCGCCTCGTCGGCGCCGGAACCGGCGCTGGAATCGGCGACGATCAAGGAGTCGACGAGGTCCGGGTGGCGCGTGGCGAGCCGCAGGGCGATGACCCCGCCCCACGAGACGCCCAGCACATGCGCCGACGGACCGTACGACCGGATCACCCCGGCGGCCGCGTCGGCGAAGCCGTCCAGGTCCAACGGCCCTTCCGGATCGGGTGACTTGCCGTAGCCGGGCGCGTCCCAGGCCAGGACCCGGGCGTGCTCCGCGAGCCCGGCCAGCTGCGGGGCGAACGCGGCCGAGGAGGACCCGATCCCGTGCAGGCACAGCAGCAGGGGACCGCGGGCGCCGGCCTCCTCCACGTGCGGGGCGCTCACAGGATCTGCCCCGAGCGCCCGGCGATCGCGGCCAGCGAGCGCAGCACCGCGTACGGCACGACCTGGCTGGTGGCCGGGTTGCCCGGGTCGGGCCGGTGCGCGACCTCGAAGCGGTAGGCACCGTGCGGACCGGTGGCCTCGACGACGTGCCGGGTGAGCTGCGCCGCCGGGTCGGCGACGACCCGGACCCGCACAGCGTCCAGGTCGCCGACGGCGAGGGCCACCGAGGCGGCGACGTTCGTCGACTTGGGGAATCTGGCCGGCACGTCGCGCGCGGTTCCGGACATGACTTCGACAGGACCGGTCGCCGACCGCATCCGGCCGAGCAACTCCTCGTCCATCCACGGCTGTTCCAGGGTGGACGGCAGTTTCGTCGTCGTCAGGCGGACCTCGTCCAGCGGGGCGAAGGAGCGTACGGCCTGCAGGAGGTCGAGGCCGCCGACGGCACCGCCGGTGAAGTAGACCCGGCCGGGCCCGGCGGCCAGCAGCCGCTTGGCCAGCTCGTCGTCGGTGAGGGCCCCGGTCGAGGCGATCAGCAGGTCGGCGCCGCCGGTCAGGACGCGCTCGCCCCACTCCCGTACGACGCCCTGGCCGGCCGCCTCCACGATCAGGTCGCACCGCTCGATCGCGTCCTCGAAGGCGACCTGCTCGGCGGGCGCGGCGTCGCCGAGCGGGCGGTTGTCGACCACGCAGGCCAGTTCGGCGTCCGCGACCTCCTGCCGGGCGAGAGCGGTGCCGACGACGCGCCCGATGGCGCCCCAGCCGACCAGTCCGACCTTGAGGGGCTGGCTCACTTGTGCTCTCCTTCCGGTGCGCCGGCCATGTGGCAGCGGATCTCCTTCGACGGCGGGCCCGCCGTCCCCCACAGGTCGGACAGCTCGGGGACCCGGCGCCAGACCTTGGCGATCCACCGGTCCTCGACGACCTGCGCGACCTCGGACGTGTACTCGCACACGAGACCGGTCGGGTCGGTGAAGTACGAGAAGGTGTTGTTGCCGGGGCCGTGCCGCCCCGGGCCCCACTTCGGCGCGATGCCGTGGTGGCGGAGCCGGCCCAGGCCGCGCATGAAGTGGTCGACCGAACTCATCTCGTAGGCCACGTGGTTGAGGGAGACCCACTCGGCCTGGTTGAACGCGACGCAGTGGTGGTCGGCGTTGCATCGCAGGAACGCCATCTGGTGCTCGGACCAGTCCGAGACGCGCAGGCCGAGCACGTCGCAGTAGAAGGCGACGGCCGCGTCGATGTCCGGAGTGTTGAGGACGACGTGCGTGACGCCGACCGGCACCGCGCCGTCGCGGCCGCGCGGGGCCACCGCCCAGGTGTCGGCGGACAGCTCGACGAGGCGGCCCTCGTGATCGTGGAAGCGCAGCCCGTAGCCGCCACCGACCTGGTCGAGCGGGCCGGGACCGGCGACCGGGACGATGCCGCGCGCCTCCAGGCGGCGCGCCGCCTCGTCGATCTCGGCGGGTGTGGCGACCGCGAACACCAGCCGGCCGAGGCCGGTGCGCTCGGAACGGGTCAGCCGCAGGGCGTGGTGCTCGTCGCCGGTGCCGCGCAGCCAGCTCGCGCTGTGCTCGGACTCGACGACCTCCAGGCCCCACGCGTCCTCGTAGAAGTCGGTGGCCTCCGCGAAGGAGGGGGTGAGCAGCTCGACCGAGCGCAGGGCGCGCAGCCGGGCTATCGGGGGATGGGACATGCGGTACTCCGATGAAGGGATGGTCAGTCGGCCCAGGGCAGCGGCGCTTCGGAGGTGCCCCAGTACAGGGACTTCTGGCGCTGGTAGGCGCGGAGGGCGTCGCGGCCCTTCTCCGTGCCGAGCCCGCTGTCCTTCATCCCGCTGAACGGGGTGGAGGCGCTGAACTGCTTGTACGTGTTGATCCACACGGTGCCGGCGTCGATCCGGCGTGCGAGGCGCCAGGCGGCACGGTGGTCGCGGGTCCAGATGCCGCAGGCGAGCCCGTACACCGAGTCGTTGGCCTGGCGGACCAGGTCGTCCTCGTCGTCGTAGGGGAGCACCACCAGGACGGGTCCGAAGATCTCCTCCTGGCAGGTGCGCGCGGAGTTGTCGAGGCCGGTCAGGACGGTGGGCAGGTAGTACGCCCCGTCGCGGTACCGGGGGCCGTCGGGTGCGGCGCCGCCGCACAGCACCTCGGCACCCTCCGATCGGGCCAGGTCCACGTAGCCGGCGACCGCGTCGCGGTGCGCGTGGTGCACCAGCGGGCCTACCTGCGTGGCGGGGTCGGTGCCGGGCCCGACACGCAGCTTGCGCACGCGGGCGACGAGTTCCGCCACGAAGGCGTCGTGGATCTCGCGGGCCACGAACAGTCGCGATCCGGCGATGCAGGACTGGCCGCTGGACGAGAAGATCCCGAACATCACACCGGCCAGGGCCTGTTCGAGGTCGGCGTCGGCGCGCACGATCGTCGGCGACTTGCCGCCCAGCTCCAGCGAGGCGGGGATCAGCCTCTCGGCGGCGATCCGGGCGATCGAGCGGCCGGTTTCGGTGCCGCCGGTGAAGCCGATCCGGCCGACCAGCGGATGCCGTACGACCGCGTCGCCGACGATCCGGCCACTGCCCGGCAGCACCGACAACAAGGCGGGGGGCAGGCCGAGTTCGTCGAGGGCCCGGGTGATGAGGCGGCCGAGGCTCAGGGAGACCAGCGGGGTCCAGGCAGCGGGTTTGAGGAGTACCGCGTTGCCCGCGGCGAGCGCGGGGGCGATCTTCTGCGCGTCGCTCGCCACCGGCGAGTTCCATGGGTTGATCGCGCCGACGACACCGATCGGCTCGTGGACGCTCATGGTGACGTACGCGCCGCGTGCCGGGGTGATGGCCTCCTCGGTGGTCTCCAGGACGGCCGCCATGTACCGGAAGGTGCCGGCAGCGCTGAGCGCGAGCGCCTTCGTCTCGGCGAGCGTCTTACCGGTGTCGGCGGTCTGGGTGGTGGCCAGTTCGCCGGCCGCCTCCTCCGTCAACTCGGCCGTCCGGTGCAGGAGTCGGGCCCGCTGGTGGGGGAGCAGGTCGCGCCAGGCCGGGTCGGCGGCGGCCTCGGCGGCCGCGCGGGCCGCCTCGTCGACGTCTTCGGCGGAGGCCGAGCGGACGGTCGCGAGGACCTCGCCGGTGGCCGGGTCGACGGTGTCGACGGGGGCGCCGCCACCGCGACGCCACCGGCCCGCGACGAGGATGTCGGTGGAGTGGACGGACACGGCCGGACCTCCGGGGGCAGGAGCGGAATCGCTGAAGTGCCAGAAATCTAAGCCCTTAACTATCTCTCCGCAAGACCCTCCGGCATGCTCATCCGATCCGTGTGATCTGCCGATGATCAGTGGGGAGTTGTGTGAGGGTGGCGAAGGTGTCACCTTCGACATCACTAAGCCCCTAACCATTGACCCCTTAGGTAACCACTTCTACTGTCTGCGGAACTCCTCTGTTCGCGTGCTCGCGGAAGGACCCCTCCATGACGACTGTGGCCGGCAACCAGGGCCTCGGCTCGATCGCGGCCAGGCTCGAACGGCTGCCGCACTCCCGCTGGCACGTCAAGGTCCGATTCCTGATCGGCACCGTGACGTTCTTCGAGGCCTTCGACCAGCTCCTCGCCGCCTCCGCCCTGCCCGTCCTCATCAAGGACTGGCACCTGAGCACCGGGCAGGCGACCTTCGCCGTCACCGCCGCCTCCGTCGGCATGCTGCTCGGCGCCCTGGCGGCCGGCTGGCTCGGGGACCGGATCGGCCGGGTGCGCACCGTCGCGCTGGGCGTCGCCGTCACCGGCGTCGCCAGCCTCGCCGTCGCCTTCTCGCACGGCATCGAGCTCTTCTCGCTCTTCCGCTTCGCGCAGGGCCTCGGCATCGGCGGCGTCGTGCCCGTCGCGGCCACCTACATCAACGAGATCGCCCGCTCCGACAAGCGCGGCCGCTTCGTCCTCCTCTACGAGATGATCTTCCCGGCGGGTCTCGCCGCCGCCGGTCTCGTCGCCGTCTGGGTCGTGCCGAACCTCGGCTGGCGCGCCATGTTCCTCCTCGGCGCGCTCCCCGTCGTCATCGCCGCGCTGCTGCCGCGGCACGTCGCCGAGTCACCGCGCTGGCTCCTCTCCCAGGGACGCGTCGAGGAGGCCGAGCAGGCCATCGCGCGCATCGAGGCGGAGGTCGAGCGCGCCGTGGGCGAGCCGCTGCCCCGGCCCGCCGGCGAACCGGCCGAGGAGGCCGCGCCCGGGCGCCTGCGCGACCTGTTCACCGGGCGCTATCTGCGCCGCACCGCCGTCCTGTCCGGCCTGTGGTTCGTGGCGTACTACGTCAACCACGGCATCTCGACCTGGCTGCCGTCGCTCTACACCAAGAACTTCGGGCTCGACCTGACGACCGCGCTCGTCTACACGCTGCTGAGCAACATCACCGGTCTGCTCGGCACCTTCGCCGTCGCCCTGGTCATCGACCGGATCGGACGCCGTCCCGCACTGGTCGCCGCGCTCAGCGGCACCGCGCTCGCCCTCGGCGTGCTCGCCCTGACCGGGGTCACCTCGGGGATCCAGGTCGCCGTCTTCGCGTCCTGCACCACCTTCTTCGTCTACGCGATCAACGCCGGCCTGTACCTGTACTCGCCCGAGCTCTACCCGACGTCCAACCGCGCCCGCGGCGCCGCCTTCGGCGGACTGTGGAACCGGCTCGGCGTCATCCTCGGTCCCGTCACCGTCGGCGCGATCCTCGGTTCGGGCGGCAGCCTCGGCCTGGTCTTCGCACAGCTGGCGTGTGTCGCCGGCGTGGGTGCGGTGATCGCCCTGTTCGCCGTCGAGACCAAGGGGAGGACCCTGGAGGAGCTCAACGCGTAGGGCGCGCGGCATGCGCGACGCGCCGGATCCCTGTGCGGAGGGGTCCGGCGCCGTCGTGTCCCCCGATGGCGCGTCGTGCGTCCGGGCGCCCGGCGGTGCGTTCAGGCACATCGCGCCGTGCGCCCAGGTCTCGTCCCGCGCTCGGGCTTCACCCCGCGGTCAGGCTCCATGCGGTGGGATGCGGCCCGCGGTCTTCACCCTGCGGTCAGGCTTCATGCGGTGGTGCTCGGCCTGCGGTGGGGCTACACCCTGCGGTCAGGCTTCATGCGGTGGTGCTCGGCCTGCGGTGGTGCTCGGCCTGCGGTGGTGCTCGGCCTGCGGTGGTGCTCGGCCTGCGGTGGTGCTCGGCCTGTGCTCGGGCTTCGTCCTGCGGTGGGGCGGCGTCGTGGGGCCGGGCGTCGTCGGCCAGGGCGTGGCCCAGGGTGTCCAGCAGGGCGGTGAGCCGACGGCGTCCGTCCGGGCGCAGGCTGTCCAGCAGCTGCCGCTCGCCCGCCCGCCGCTCGTCGCCGACCCGGTCCACCAGGCCCAGACCCGCCGGGGTGAGCCGCAGCCGCACCAGGCGCCGGTCCCGCTCGTCGCGTTCCCGTTCGATGAGCCCGGCGCGTTCCAGCCGGTCGGCGTGGTGCGTGACACCACCGGCGCGAACCGCGCCCGCCGTGGCCAGCTCACTCATGGTGCGCCGGTAGGGCACCTCGGCCCGGCGCAGCTCGGCCAGCGCCTCGAAGGCGGCGAGACTGATGCCGTGCCGCTTCACGACCCGGCCGATCAGGGTGCGGTAGCGGGCGGCGCACTCGGTGCGGAGGGCGAAGACCCGGGTGTCGGCGTCGGCGGCCGGACCGGGTTGAGAGGGCGGGGAGAGCGGGGGAGCGGACCGCGGGGCGGCCGGTGCCGGCGCTCGCGGGGCCCCGAAGGCCATCGCGAGCACCTCGGTCAGCAGCGGCTCCAGCTCGGCCGTCGGCACCGAGCGGGCCGGCTCGTGCGCGAAGAGGCAGCGCTCCATGATGACGCCGAAGAGGATGCTGCGGATCAGCCCGATCCGAGCCGCGGACTCGGCCGACGTGCCGAGGACGCCGGTGAGCGGCCCGGTCACCAGACGTTCCAGACCCGAGGCCGTCGACCTGGGCGCCGCGGCCCTGCCCGTCCTGCTCAGGAAGGCCGCGGTTCCGGCCGCCGCCGTACTGGCCGCCGTCGTCCTCGTCCGGCTCCTGGGCCGCCGCGGCCGCTGAACAGGAGCCCACCGCTCGGCCGACCGCGGATCGCTTCAGGGATAGAATTTTCAGGGGCGTACGACCTCACGCCCACCCGGAAGTCGTGCGAGGGGACGGGGATGGCCGAGCGGAAGCCGACACGGCAGGACGCCGTGACACAGATCGTGGCGGACTGGGCGCGCGAGCGGCCCGAACTGGACACGAGCCCCCTGGAGGTGCTGGCCCGCCTGCACCGCTCGTTCCTGCGCTACAACACCCGGCTCAACGCGTCGATCGAGCAGCACGGCCTGTCTGTCGCCGGCTTCGACGTGCTGACCGCGCTACGCCGGGCCGGCGAACCCTACCGGCTGACCGCGGGCCAACTCGCCGACTCCGGACTCGTCTCCTCCGCCGGAGTCACCCTGCGCATGGACCGCCTGGAGAAGGACGGCCTCATCGTGCGCGAACGCGACGCCGACGACCGGCGCGTCGTCTACTCCCGGCTCACCGACGCGGGCCTCGCCAAGGTCGACACCGTCTTCGCCGACCACCTCGACAACGAGCGGCGGATGCTCGCCGGACTCTCCCCCTCCGAGTGCCGCCAACTCGCGCGCCTGCTCGGCAAGCTGGAGCGCTCGATCGTCGATTCGGCGGACTGAACGACAACACGGCCCGGGCTCGTCACCCCTCCCCGCCCGGACCGCGCAAGGTCCGGCTCGGTGACGACGGCGGAGGCGGACAGAAACGTCGCGGCCGGCGAGGCCGCCCAGCCGAGCCGTGCGAGGCGAGAGTGCTGGTGAACGCTGGACCGAGATGGGTGTCGATGTGGCGCTGATGCTCTGAGGACGCGCTGGATCCGGTCCCGTCACGGCCGGTCGGAGGGCATGCGGTGCACGTGAGTTCTCAGGCCTTCCCGGCGAGGAAGGGCACGCGCGGAGCAGAACCACCAGGGTGTGGCCGAAAACCGACTCGCGGCAGTAACCTGCCGCTTCACCACATCCCTGGGGGGACACATGACTGACGACCTGCCCGAGCAGCCCGACGCCCAGCCCGCCACCGAGGCCGCGGTGCCGTCGGCCCCAGCCGCTCCGCCCACCATCCCCGCGCCGCCACTGCCAACCGTGCCGCCCATGCAGCCCGTGCCGCCGAAGAGTCGGATCAGCCCGCTTGCCGCCGGCATCCTCGGCCTCGCGGTCGGCGCCGGGATCGTCGGGAGCATCTGGGCCATCACCGCCAACAGCGGCCCGGGCACGCCGGAGACGTTCACCTTGAAGGGAACCTTCACCCTCACCGAGGACGCCTCGGACAACGGCCTGGGAGGCTGCGAAGGGACCGGCGGCTACGAAGACATCCAGGAAGGTGCCTCCGTCACCGTGTACGGGGCAGGTGGGGACGTCATCGCCACCGGCAGTCTCGGCGACAGCGACTCGCCCGGCTACGGCACCTGCGCCTACGACATCGCCATCCCCGATGTGCCCAAGGGCGAGAAGTTCTACAAGGTCGAGGTCAGCCATCGCGGCACGGTGCAGATGACCGCGGAGGAAGCGGAGAACGGCGAACTCGCCGCCACCCTCGGCTAGCGAGCCGGTGCAGGGTGGGCGGTGAGGCGGCACGGGCGGGCCGCGACGAGACCGGTTGGTCACCCTGTTCGTGCTGGAGCTCGGGCGGCTGGAGTGGCCGGCCACCCCGGCCGTCATAGCCGGGGTGGCCGGTCACCGCGGCGTCCGGCGCACCGTCACCCTCCGGTCGCCCGACGGTGCGTCGGTTCGTCCGCCCGTCGGGTCAGGCGTACTGGATGCCCCACAGGTTGTTGTTCCGCTTGGCCGGGGCGACGTTGTTGGACTTCTTCCAGACCTTCACCTTCTTGCAGCCGCCGCCGAACCTCGGCTCGAGGCGGTACTTGGTGACGCTGAAACCCTTGGCCTCGTGGTACATCATCAGGCGGCCCCGGCTCTTGCCCTTCTTCTTCTCCACCTTGGCCGCGTACGTCCAGGTGTCGGACTTCGACCAGGTCTTGCCCACGGAGACGCTGAATGACGTCGACGCCTTGGCGAAGATGACGCCCGCCTCGGCGCCGACCGTGGCGGTACCGGTGGCCGTCCAGGAGCCGGTCTTGTTTTTCGCGTAGCTGATGGTCACACCCGGCTTCGCCCAGTCGCTGTGCACGTTGGTCGCGCGCCAGACGGTCTTCTTGTCGCCGATCGAGTAGATCGGCGACGAGTCGCACGCGGCGCCGGCCGCGGCGGGTGTGGCGGAGACCGCCACGGCTCCGGCGCTCAGCAGAGCAGTGGAGAGCGCGGCGCTCATGACACGCTTCACGTAAATCCCCCGGTACCTAAAGGTTGGTCAGAACTCCTGCATTCTGTTGGCCGGATTGCTCGCATGGTAAGAGATTTGAGTGACTGTTGAGGTTTGACGTGCGGGCGCGAGCCACGTCGTTCTCTCTTGCGGCTGGTGGGTCCACGGGCCGTCCGGCCCCGGCAACCCCGACCGCCTCCGCCGACGGCGTCCCACCCACAGCCGTTGGCCATGCGCGGCCACCAGCAGGGACGCACTGAGGCCGCGTCGGCAGACGTGGCGGTCACGTCCCGCGAAGTGGCGTAGCCGGGGGCCCGAGGAGGATCACTCGATCCCGAGGGGGCCATAACCCAGGTCCTCACGCATGAGACGACGCATTCGCGCCATGGCCGCGCGCCGAGTTTCTACCAGGGTCGCTTCCTGGGCGGAGCCGACCGCCATTCCCCGGGCGTAGGCGTCGCGTATCGCACGCAGGCCATGAAAGGCCTCGTTGCCCGCCGCCACGACCTGCGGCGGCCCGACGAGCCAGAGGCGTTCGCTGGCTGTGTAGAGGCCGGTGCCGCGGACGGCCTCCCGCACGGCCGCGTCACGCGCCGACTCGGACATGTGATCACCCAGGGCGACGGCCCGCATCTCCTCTCCCGCCGCCTTGAGGGCGGTCACGAACTCCGTGTACACCTCGCGCCGTACTTCCAGCACATGCCTGGCCTCCTCCCGGTGCCACCGGTTGCGGTCGGCGATCAAAGTGGCTGTGATGCCGATGACGGCACCGGTCAGTGTGGAGAGAAGCGGCATCCAGTCCATGGGCCGCAGCTTGTCTCAGTCGGTGCGCCGGTACCAGTGGCTGCCTTCTGGATGTGCCGGAAGTGACGTCTCTCCCGGAAGGACCCGCGCTACGACCCGATTCCGGGAGGACCCGCGTGACGACCCGATTACGGAAGGACCCGTGTGACGACCCGAAACCGGGAGAGCCCGCGCTACGACCCGATCCTGGCGAACATGCAGCCGAGGAGGGGGGACGGGGCGGGCCGTGGTCGGCGGGATCACGAGCGGTGAATATTCCCGTATTCCGGACGTGTTCCGGTCGGGCGGCTACATTGGCGGCCATGGCCGAGCCCCGTTCAGCGCGGAGAGAGCTGATCGACCGACGCGTGGCTCTCGCGCGTGAATGGGACGAACTCGTCGCCCGTGCCCGGTCGTTGGGACCTGAATTCGCCGACTTCCTCGCCCCGCCGCGGTTGAGCGATCTGACACCGCGCGGCGGCTCGGGCACCGCGGTCCTGCTCAACGTCACGCCGGAACGCTGCGACGCGCTCCTGGTCTCGGCCGGCGGCGTCCAGCCTGTCCCGCTGCCCGACCTGTCCCTGCGCGAGGCCGCTGCCCGGACGACCGCACACCTTGAGCGGCTCGCGCGCCTCGAAGCCGCCACCGCCGGAGTGCTGCACACGGCGCACCGGGCCCGGGTCCGCCTCGCCGCCGCCGACTTCACGGCGCACCACCGGGCCAAGACGGAGCTCCGCCAGGCGCAGGACGACGTCGACGGACACCTGTCGGAGGATCTCGTGTGGCTGTGGGACACGGTGACCGGGCCGGTGCTCGAGCAGGTGTGTCCCGACAGTGCCACCGGGCGTCGTGACACCCGGGTCTGGTGGTGCCCGACCGGCCCGCTGAGCTTCCTGCCGCTGCACGCCTCGGGGCACCACGACGGCAGCGGCGTCAGCGTGCTCGACCGGGTGACCTCCTCCTACACGCCGACGCTTCGCGCGCTCGCGCTCGCCGCGCGGCCGCCGCGAGGGGAACGGCCCCCGCGGATGCTGGCGGTCGTCGTCGAAGACCTGGCGGGTCAGCCGCCGCTGCCCCAGGCCGCGGCCGAACTGGACCTGCTCCGTCAGCTGTTCCCCGGTGATCTGCTGACCGTCCTCGACGGCCGGGCGGCGACCCGGGCCGCCGTGCTGGACGCCCTGCCACGCCACCGGTGGGTGCACTTCAGCTGCCACGGCCGCCAACACCTGTCCGACCCCTCGAGAGGGGGGCTCCTGCTCGCCGACGGGCCGCTGACGGTGACCGAGTTGGGCCGGGGCCGGTTCGACGGCGAATTCGGCTTCCTGTCCGCCTGCATGACCGCGACCGGCGGCGTCCACCTCACCGAAGAGGTCGTCACGCTGGGAGCAGGACTTCACTACGCGGGGTTCCGGCACGTCCTGGCGACCCTGTGGTCGATCGACGCGGATGTCGCGGCGGACCTGGCACACAAGATCGTCAGGCCGCTGGTGGCGGCCGGCCGACTCGACCCGACCGCATCCGCCGCCGTCGTCAACGAGGCGGTCCTGTCGCTCCGTACGGACTTCCCGACCAGGCCCAGCAGATGGGCGCCCCTCACGCACACCGGCCCCTGACGACCCGCACCGGCCTGACGTCCTACACCGGTCCCTATGACCCGCACCGGTCTGACGTCCTCTACCGGCCGCTGACGACCCGCACCGGCCTGACCACCCACACATGCCCCTGACGCCCTGGAGCGAGCGTGAGCCACCTGGACTACCTCCCCGTCACGGACGACAGCTTCGCGACGACCGCGGCGGGGACGTTCACCGCGAAAGTCGTCTCTCCGGGTACGACGGAACTGACCGGCCCGTGCCCCCGATGCGGAGCGATCATCCGGATACCCGTGGTCTCCGGCGTCTACAAGAGCTTCCGCCTGCCGCGACGGCGCCACGCCCCGCCCGCGTCGCAGGCGCTGCTCGAACCCGTGATCTGCACATGCGACGACGACCACCCGGGACGACCGGAGGGCGATGTGGGGTGCGGCGCCTTCTGGATCTTCCGCCTCGAACCGGCCGCGCAGTGAACGTGCGCCTGACGGCCGGGGGGCCCGCCGACGACGCCGTCGGCGTCAGTGCCCGGCAGCGCCACAGCGCGCTGCGCACCGAGTTGCCCAGGGTGCGCGCGGCGGCGCTCGCGTGGCGCAACGGCGTAGCCGGTCTGCTGGCCGCCCTGGTCGGCTTCGGCGTGATCCGCGGCCGCTCGGAGATCGACAAGGTGGCGGCCCCCTGGGACGTGGTGGCGGGCGGACTGCTGCTCGGCGCGCTCACCGTCGGCGCGGCGGGAGCGCTCTGGGCACTGCGCGCTTGCCACGGGCCGATCGGACTGACCCCGGTGGACTCCACGACCTCCGCCGTCACGCAGGATCACGTGATCGCCGAGGCCGCGCTGCTCGACCTCAGGCGCGGCATCGCCGGGACCCTCCTGTGCGGGGCCCTCCTCGTCGGGGCGATCGCGGTCACCTGGTACGCCCCTGCCCGATCCGACCCCCGGCTTCGCCTCCAGCTCCCCGGAGCGGTGGTGTGCGGGACGACCGCAGGGACGGACCACGGCACACTCACGCTCAAGACGGACACGGGGCCCGTCCGAGTGGATCTCGCCCAGGCACTCACGATCCAGGCGGTGGCGACATGCCCGTGAACCGGGAGGACGAGGTGCGCGACCTCATGATCGAGCGCCTGCGCAGCCGGATGGACGGCATCGCGGACCTCGAACTCCGCGCCGCCGCTCTCGCCTCCCTGGCAAAACTCCTCGAAACGCGTGCCAGGGAGCCGGGAGATCTCGTCGAGGCCGCCGACGCGTCGCGCGAGAGCGTACGCCTCACCGGTGACGCGGAGACCCGGGGCAGGTACCTCTACAACCTGGGAGCGCTGCTGGAGACCACGGCCGACAGGACGCGGAATTCATCGGCGTTGAGTGAGGCCGTCGACGCCTACCGGATGGCGCTGCCCCTCGCCGACGCGGAGATACGGCGCGACTGCCGGCACAACCTGATGTTCGCCCGACTCCGGCTGGGCAGGCTCGCCGACCGCCCCGACATGGTCCGGGAGGCGTTCGACACGGCTCGGACCTGGCTGGCCGAAGGGCGCCTGGAGCGCCGCGTCGAGTCCGGGGTGTGGGACGTGGTCATCTGGGGGCTCGAAGAGCCGTGGGTGACCCTCGACATGTGCCTCGACGTCCTGGACAGGGCCCGTGAGAACACGGCCCGTCCCGGACCGGACGCCGTGCGAAGCGAACGGTTCCACCGGTTGTGCTTCCTCCTGCTCCGCGCCGGCACGCTGACGGGCGACGCCCGGTACGCCGCCGAGGCGGTCCAGGCCGGCCGGAGCGCTGTCGCCCTTCTCCCTCCGGGCTCGACGGACCCTGGAGACGCCGAGGGGACGCTCGCCCACGCACTCCGCGTGGAGGGCGCCCACCGGCGTGATCCCGTGATGCTCCAAGAGGCGGTCCGGGTCTCGCGTGCGTGCCTCGCCCGGTGTGCCAGCGGGACTCCCGACCACGCCAGGGCGAGCGGCCGGCTGGCCGAAGCCCTGCTCGCCCTGGACCAGGCGGCGGGCGAGGACGCACGTGCGTGGGAGGCCGTCGGGCACGCGACGACGGCCGTCGAAGCAGCGACGGTTGCGCGGCAGCTGACCGGCGCACTGCCGACCCTCGCCGAAGCCACCCATCGCACGGCGCTCACGTCCGGTGATCCCGCGCTCCTGGACGCCGCCGTCGATCACTACAGGCGGGCACTCACCCGGCCTCGCGCCCGAACGGAGAGAGTGGCCGTGCTGCTGAATCTCGCCGCGCTGCTCTCTCATCGCGCCGAGCACCGGGCGGCGACCCGGCTCACCGACCTCGACGCCGCGATCGCCGCGCTCTCCGAGGGCCTCGCGCTGATGGCCCCCGGGCATCCGAGCCGACGGCAGGCCGCGACCATGCTCATGGGCTCGTACGTTCGACTCCTGGCCGGCGAAGCGTCGGACCAGGTCCTCGACGGGAGCATCGCCGCCGGGGAGAGCCTCGCCACCTGGGCGTGCGAGGACCCGTCGGACGGGCTCGCCGTGCTGTGCGTGCTCGGCCTGGCCACCGGTTATCGCATGCGGTACGACCGGCACCGCGACAGGGCCGATCTCGACCGGGCCGTCGCATGGGCGGAACGCGCCCACGACACGATGTTCGACGACATCCCGGACCTTCCGGCGTTCCTGAGCACTCTGGGCGTCGCGTTGCGCATGCGGTACGACGTGACCGGTTCGGCGGAGGACCTGTCCACGAGCGTCGACCACGGCGCGCGGGGGCTGGACCTCGCCACGCCCGGCGATCCCGCACTGCCCGAGCAGATGGCGCATCAATCGGCGAACCTCCGCGAACGGTTCCACGCCTTCGGCGATCGGGAGGACCTGGAGCGCGCCGTGGACCTCGCACGGCAGGCGCGTGAGCAGGAGCCCAGCTCCCTCGTCCTCACCCATCTCGGGGCGGCGCTCAGCGAGCGATACCAGGCGTACGGGGACGACGCCGACCTCGATGAGAGCATCGAGGTCTACCGCGACGGCCATCGGGCGATCCCACCGCATGAGCGATCGGACGACAACGCCCTCGTGGTCCTGCACAACCTGGCCGTCGCCCAGGCCGAGCGCTACGCGCGGCACGGGATCCCGAGCGACCTGGACGACGCGGTCGAGGGCACGGAAGAGGTGGTCGCGAGGACACCGCTCACGCATCACCAGTACCTCGTCCGGTTGAGCAGCCTCATCCAGGTCCTGCGGCATCGTGCGGCCCTGCCCGGCCACCCGGACGATCTCGACCGGGCCATCGCCTACGCGAGGCGGGCCGCGGAGATGTCCCCACCGGGATCGGCCGTGCACCGGACGGCGGTCGCCGCGCTGCTCGGGCTGTCCGCGACTGCCGGGCACACCGCCCGGAACGCGGGCTCCTTCGACGACACGGTGACGCTCGGACTGCGCATCGTCGAGGACGGCGACAGCACGCACCCCGGCTGGGCGGCCGTGGCGCACAACACCGGCCTCGCCCTCCTGCGTCGTTGGCGGGACCGCGGCGACGCCGACGATCTGGGCAAGGCGATCGACATCTTCCGCATGGGCGCCTCGAACGGATCCGCCGGCGCCGAACAGTCCGCTCTGGGGCTGGGCGAGGCGCTGATCCACCGGGCCATGGCCGACGACGACGCCGCAGGGCGGGCGGACGCGGCCGGCGTGCTGTGGGAGGTCGCCTCCCGGGGCACCGCGCCCGCCCGGATCAGGTTCCGCGCCGCACGCTCGTGGCTGACGGTGGCGGACCGCGCCTCGCCGGATCTGCCCGGGCGCCTCGACCGGGTCATGGGCTTGTTCTCGCTCTCCGCGTGGCGCGGCTCGTCCCGGGCGGCGCAGGAGTCCTGGCTGGTCGCCCATCGCGGATTCCCCGCGCAGGCGGCCCGGGTCGCACTGGAGGCGGGCCGGCCCGACACCGCCGTGGAGCTGATGGAACAGGGGCGCGGGGTCCTCTGGTCGCAACTGCTGGACCTGCGCACCGATCTGGCCCGGATCGCCGACGTCGATCCCCGGCTGGCGGCCCGCATGGCCGAGGTGCGCGACAGCCTGGACGAGCTCGCCTTCCTGGACGACGGTCCCCCCGGGACGCCGGCCGAGGCGGAGCCGCAGGCCCCGGACCGTGCGGAAACCCTGTCCGAGGCACTCGAACGGCTCGCGCGGGGTGACACGGCGGGGGCCATCGGGCTTCTCGAGCCGCTGGCCGACGCCGACGACCCGGTGGCCGTGGCGATGGTCGAGACCCTCACCGGCATCATGCTGTTGAAGTCCGAGGAGCTCGGCCAGGCGAAAGCGGCCTTCCTCCGGTCGATGACCTTCGGCGCCGGGCACTACGCGGCCCAGGCGGCGAGGGCACTCGGTGACATGCTCGGCGACGAAGGGGACTTCGACGGATGTGCCACCGCCTACGAGCGTGCGCTCGCCCTGGACGACAGCGGGGCGTCAGCGGCTTCGGCGCGGGACGCCCTGCGGTGGCTCGCGGCCCGCAGGTCCAGAACGGTGCAGGCTCCGCCGGCCATCGACCGCATGATCCTCCTGGGCGAACCGCCCACGCGAGCCCGCGCCGCCGACGAGCTGTTCAAGCACGGCGAGGACGCCGAACCACTCCTGGTGCTGGAGTGGGCCGTGCGGGAGATGCCCGCCCTCGCCCATGACACACTGCTCGGCGCGTTCCGGGCACGCGTCGGCGACTACGCCGGAGCACGCAGGGCTCTGGAGTCCGCCCTGACCGCACCGGATCCCCGGGCCGCGGCACGCGCAGCCCTGCACCTGGGCGACCTGTGCGTCTCGGAGTTCACCGTTGCGGAGGCCCGGGACGCCTATCGGCTCGCCCGCGACGGCGCGGACCCGGAGACGGCGCGACTCGCACGGAACCGGCTCGCGACCGTGGCACCGGCCGGAGCGGCAGCGGTGTCCGGAGACCTGTTCGACTTCGGCCGGTACGTGGCTCACCGCCGACCGGCGGCACGGGCGCTGGAGGCGCTGACGACCCGGATCGCCGCCGGGGACTCCCGCGCCAGGACCCACTACTACCTGGCCGAGGTCCAGGCGCGGCTCGGCGGCTTCGACGTCTCCGCGACGCTGCGCCGGGCCATGGCCCTGGCGGGAGCCGAGGAGACCGCGCTGATCGCGCTCTGCCGGGGCTGGCTGCGAGCCGAACGAGGAGACGACGCAGAGAGCCGGAAGGCGTACGAGAACGCCTACCGCATCGCCGGCACCAGCGGTGATGCGGAAGTCGCCGCGCTCTCGGCCACCGCACTGGCCTCGTGCCTCGCCGCGGCGGGAGACATCGACGGGGCCGTGGCCGCCTTCGAGCGGGCGGTGGAGACGGGGCACGGGCAGCACGCCCCCGCGGCGGCCTTCGACCTCGCACTCCTGCTCGCCAAGCACGACCGGATACCCGAGGCCAGGCAGGTCTACCGGCAGGTCATCGAGACCGGGCATCCCGTACAGAGCCGAGTGGCGGCGGTCAACCTGCGCCGGCTCGGCGCGGGCGAGGCCACGTGATGCCGTTCGAGGGTCACCGCCGGCCGTAGGCGGTCTCGCCACACCGGCGGCGGACGGTCCGCGACACACGACCTGCCTCGCGATTCGGCATCTCGTGTGAGACGGTCTCCCAGCACCTCGCGCCGCTGGAGGCCGCCGGGCTCGTCGCGACCGGACGGGAGGGCGGCCGCTGCGC
The DNA here is from genome assembly GCF_044391765.1 of Streptomyces sp. NPDC018610. Lineage (NCBI taxonomy): Bacteria > Bacillati > Actinomycetota > Actinomycetes > Kitasatosporales > Streptomycetaceae > Streptomyces > Streptomyces sp. NPDC018610. Next base: position 338,882 of record NZ_JBISAL010000010.1, on the reverse strand, counting down.
GTCGCACGACCCGCGCACGGCCCCGCTGCGGCGGGCAGCCGAGCGACGGCCCGATGCCCGACCCCTCCGGACCGGAGAAGAGCGCTCCATGAAGATCCATCTGACCAGCGTCTTCGTCGACGACCAAGCGAAGGCCGAGCACTTCTACACCGAGATCCTCGGCTTCGTGAAGAAGCACGACGTCCCCTTGGGAGAGGGCGTCCGGTGGCTGACCGTCGTCGCGCCCGACGAGCCCGACGGCACCGAACTCCTCCTGGAGCCCGCCGGCCACCCGGCCGTCAAGCCCTACCGCGACGCGCTCGTCGGTGACGGCATCCCGTTGGCTCAGTTCGCCGTCGCCGACGTGGAGGCGGAGTACGAGCGCCTCAGCGCCCTCGGCGTTCGCTTCACCCAGGAGCCCGTGGTGACGGGTCCTGTCACCACGGCCGTCTTCGACGACACCTGCGGCAACCTGATCCAGATCGCGACACAGCCGCGGTGAGCGGTCGGCCCCGCGGGAGGGTCCGGGCGCCACGGCCACCGGGCCCTCGCCCGGGGTCGGTCCGTCCGACGAGGGCATCCCGGATCGTGCCCGCCACCGCGGTGATCACGCCCAGGCCCAGGCCCAGGACGAGCGACGTCGCGGGTTCGGAGCGCATGCACAGGTGTGTCAGAAGCCGCTCGAGTGGACGATGCGGCCGTGACGGCGGTGCTCCTGGCCGTCCGGGTGGCGGTGCAGAGCGACGAGAGCGGCGTCGTCGTTGAGATGTCCGCGGGTGTGGGCGAGCAGATCGCGGTGGATGTGGTGGAGCAGCGATTCGGGACCGGTTCTGTGCCACTGGGTGATCCGTGTCTCCAGGGGGTAGAAGCGGCCGTTGTCGTCGCGGGCTTCGATGACGCCGTCCGTGTAGAGCAGGAGGGTGTCGCCCGGCTCGAAGGACATCGAGTCGATCGTGTAGGCGTCCGGTCCCGTCGCCATGGTTCCCAGTGGTGGCGCGGGGTGGAGGCTGGGGACCGTGACGACCTTGGCCGGGCTGAGCAGCAGCGGAGGGGGATGCCCGCAACTGATCATCCGGATGATGTGGTCGTCGTCGGGAAGTTCCAGCAGCAGAGCGGTCGCGAAACGCTCGCCGGCCTCCGTGGCCGGCTCGAAGTCGGCCAGGTAGCGGGTGACGCTGTGGTCCAGGGTGGCCGCGAGGTCGGGGAGGGTGGCGTGCCGGTGGGCGGCCTCGCGGAAGGCCCCCAGGAGGAGAGCGGCCTCGCCGATGGCGGACAGCCCCTTGCCTCGGACGTCCCCGATCATGATGCGCACGCCGCCCGCGATGCGCGTGGCCGCGTACAGGTCACCGCCGATCTGCGCCTCGTCCTCGGCGGCCAGGTACAGGCAGGCGATCTGCACGGCCGCCATGCGTTGCGGCAGGGGCCACAGCAGGCCGTGCTGCGCGGCCTCCGCGACCGACCGCACCTGGGCCAACTGGCGCTCGCGGCGCTCGCGCACCCTGCAGAAGAACACGCACAGGCACGAGAGCAGGGCCAGGGCGAGGATCTGGACCAGCACGTTGCGCGTGGTCAGCACACCGAAGTGCCAGCCGATGTACGCCTGCGCCGCCACGGCCAGCGAGCCGATCAGCCCGGTGAGCCAGGCGCCGGTGAACGAGGCGGTGACAGCGGGCGCGATGACGAGGAGCGGCCCCAGATGGATGTCCTCGGGGACCAGCTGGTCGACGACCGTGATCACGGCGATGAGCACGACGGGAATCAGCAGCAACAGCCGGCCCGACCGCCGAGGCTGCCACATACCGGCCGGGGTCTCCTCGATACGCACATATCCCACACTGCCACCGTCGGCAACGCCCCACGAGCAGACACCACGACGCCCTTCGCACGGAGACCAGGCAGTAGCAGCCCGTCAGGACCGCCGTCGCGGGTGCCGCCCGGCCACTGCCGGCGTGAGGCGCCGACCGCGACCGACCCCACCCGGCAGCGGACGTCCGGGCCGCCGGCCCGCCCGGACGTCGCCACGGCCGGACCCGCATCCGGCCCTGACCGGTGACCCTCGGCTCAGCCGGTCCGGCGGTCCTCAGGTCAGGACCAGCCAGCGGCGGCCGTCGATCAGTTCTCGGGCGGCGTCGAGGTGGCCGGCATGGCACGCGGTCTCGGTGATGACGTGCAGCAAGACGTCGCGCAGCGTGTGCAGGTGCGGTTCACCGAACAGGTCGTGGGGCCACCAGGCCAATCCGGCGTCGGCGGCGGTGGCGGTGATGACGGTGTCGGCGAGTTCCGCCTCCCGCCGATACCGGTCGAGCACTTCGACGGCCGGCACCTCCGCGTCCACCTTCCACGCCTCGTCGCCGCTCGTCAGACCGTGGATGACCTCCTCGTCCCCCGCGACGACCGCGCGGAACCAGAACCGCTCCACATCGAGCGCCAGGTGCTGGACCAGCCCGAGACAGTGCCAGCCGGAAGGCAACACGGGCCGTCGAAGGTCCTTCGCGTCGAGCCCGTCCAGGATGCCGAGAACGTGGCGCCGCTGCCCGTCCAGGACCCGAAGGAGCGCCCGCACCTCACTGCCCGGAATCGCATCGCTCGAATTTTCGATCATAGTCACCCATGATCGCCGAACTTCCATGGCGGCGCAGGGAGTTGTTCCCATATTCCGGACTGCCGCCCCCGGCGGGCCTCGCGGCCCGGGACGGCGCGGAACGGGAGGCCTCCGCTGTCTGCTTCGCGGCGTCGGCGCCCTCGGTGGCTGCGCGGATCCGGGTGTCCGCGTCGAAGCGCGCCGCCCCGCCGCCCCGCCTCGGGCGCTGGTCGTCCCACGACGGCCTTGTCGGGCCTCTCGGCGGCTCGTCGACCACCCCGGTGTTTCCGGCTCTGCCGTGCCGCGAGGCCGGACCGGTTGCCGTGATGCGGCTGTCCAGGCCCGTCCGGCTTCCTTCGTTCGGGTGACGTCGCGATGTGCCGGTCGTACGGCTGGGGATGTGTCTGGTAAGTGCCCGCGGTGGACGCGCGGGCTGTGCGGGAGAGGCGGTGGCAAGCCGATGCGCTACGCGACGGCGGCGGTGACAGTGGGTCTGGTGACCGCGGCGCTCATCGGCGCGGCCGGGACGAGCAGCGGCGCACGGGCCGGCGCGGACGACGCCGACACGGGCGCCACAGGGTTGCGCGTGGTCAGTCTCGGTGACTCCTATTCGGCGGGCTACACCCGTCTGGCGGGCGAGCCGGTGGAGCCCGATGTGCCCGGTAAGTCCGGCTGCGAGCAGACGCTGGGCTCCTACCCGTACGTGCTGAGGAGGGAGCTGGCCGGCCGGCTCGCGGCCGTGGTGGACGTCACCTGCGGGGGAGCCACGACCGCCAACGCGCGCAGCACGCCGCAGAAGCCGACAGGCCACGCCGTCCTCGACCGGCTCGGCATACCCCACAGCGATCCGCTGGCGCCGTTCCCGGCGCGCCCGCCGCAGATCGAGGCGGTGGGCCCGGGCACCGACATCGTCACCGTCAGCATCGGCGGCAACGACTACTTCAGCCCCCTGGCCACCCTGTGCCTCGAAGCAGACGCCGTCGGCGACGATCCGGACCAGTGCCAGGACAACCTCAAAGACGGCCAGTACGCCGCTCTCGGCCTGCCGGCCGACGATCCCGCCCTGGACAGGCCCCAGCGGGCGCTGGTCGCCGACTTCCGGGAACTGCTCGGCGCACTGCACGCCAGAGCACCGCACGCACGCATCTACACGATCGGCTACCCCACGGTCATCCCCGAAGACACCGGCACCTGCGCCCGCACCTCCCAGGAACTGTTCACCCTCAACCGCGGTGACCTCGACTGGCTGCGCCGGACCCTCGACGGTGTCAACGCGGCCATCGCCGCCTCGACGGCCGACGCCGTCAAGCAGGGAGTGCCCGCCCGGTTCGTCGACACCCACCACGCCACCGTCGGCAAGGACGCCTGCGCTCCGCGCGCGGTCAAGTGGGTGGAGGGCTGGACGGAGAAGGCCGGCACGGTCGGCGAAGGGGGGTGGGGAGACGCGGCGCTGATCCACCCCAACCACCGCTACCACCAGTACGTCGCCGGACAGCTCGCCCAGCGCATCACACACGACGCCGCGCCGGTCACCCGCTGATCCCCCGGACGAGTGCGGCCACCGCACTGCGCACACCCCGGGCACGACCCCGGTGTCACAGTGCCGTGACCGCGTCGTCGGACAGCGCCGCGTCCAGAGGCGCCGCGCGTCTCCGGCAAGGAAACCGAGCTCGGGACGCCGGACGAGCGTCAGCCGGCGACGGTGAGGACGAGCTTGCCGCGGGTCCGGCCGGCCTCGCCGCGGGCGTGGGCCGTGCCGGCCTGCTCGAGCGGGAAGGTCTCCTCCACCTCGACGGCGACCTCACCGGCGTCGATCAGGTCCGCGATCGCGGCCAGCGCCGCGCCGTCCGGCTCGACCAGGTAGGGAGTCACCCGCACGCCGGCCGCCTCGGCGGCGGCGGCCAGATCCGGGGAGACGCCGGCCGGGACGGCCACCAACAGACCGCCCGGGCGCAGGACCTTCAGCGCGCGCGTGCTGGTCCGGTCATGCGCGTCGCCCACCAGGTCGATGACGACGTCGACGTCGGCGGCGGCGTCCTCGAAGCGGACGGCGGTGTAGTCGATGGTCTCGTCGGCGCCGAGTTCCTTGAGCCAGGGATGGCGGCCCGCACTGGCGGTGGCGATCACGTGTGCGCCCAGGTGCCGGGCGAACTGGACGGCGAAGTGACCCACCCCGCCCGCGGCGGCCGTGATCAGGACGCGCCGGCCGGCCCGCACGTGGGCGGTGTCGACCACGGTCTGCCAGGCGGTCAGTGCCGCCAGCGGCACGGCGGCCGCGTGCACGTGGTCGAGGGTGGCCGGCTTGCGGGCCCACTGGCGGGCCGGTGCGGTCACGTACTCGGCGTAGGCGTTCGCGGCGCGCGGGAACCACGGCATGCCGTACACCTCGTCGCCGGGCGCGAGCGTGGTGACGCCGAAGCCGACCTCCTCGACGACACCGGAGACGTCCCAGCCCAGGGCGAGCGGAAACGTCTGCAGCCCCGCCATGCCCTGTCCCTCGCGGGTCTTCCAGTCCACCGGGTTGACGCCGGCTGCGTGCACACGTACCAGCACCTCGGTCGGCAGCGGCTCGGGGCGCGCGACCTCCTCGACGGTCAGCACCTCGGGCCCGCCGAACTCCCTCACGGTGACAGCCCGCATGATGTGCTCGCTCATGTCGTCCTCGTTCATGTCCGTCCACTTCTTTCTCGCACCGGGACCACGGCCCCGGTGCGAGAAAGCTTGGCGTGGGTCGGCGGAGGAGGATGAGTGGCCGGAGGGTCACCTGTCGTACCATTCCGGCCATGCCGCATCGTGTCGTCGTTCTCGCCCTCGACGGAGTCCTGCCACTGGACCTGGGCATCCCGGCCCGGGTGTTCAACGAGGCCTGTGAACCGGACGGGACCCGTCTGTACTCCGTCAGCACCTGCTCCCTCGGCGGCCGGCCGGTACGCACGCACGAGGACTACCGGATCGTCGTCGACCACGACGAGTCGGCGCTGGAGACCGCGGACACCGTCGTACTCGCCACCCAGGAGCCCAGCGAGCACCTGCTCACGACCGGCACGCTTTCCGAGGAGCTCGCCGCGGCGCTGGACCGGATAGGGCCGCGGACCCGCGTCGTCAGCCTGTGCACCTCTGCCTTCCTGCTCGCGGCGGCCGGTCTGCTGGACGGTGGGCGGGCCACCACGCACTGGGCGCTGTGCGACGCGCTGGCGCGGCTGTTCCCCGACGTCGAGGTCGATCCGGACGTGCTGTTCGTCGACAACGGACGCATCCTGACCTCCGCCGGCGGAGCGGCCGGCATCGACCTGTGCCTGCACCTGGTCCGTCTGGACCACGGGACGGCGGTGGCCTCGGCCGCCGCGCGCCGCTGCGTGGTGGCGCCGTGGCGCGAGGGCGGGCAGGCGCAGTTCATCGAGCACCCGGTCCCTCAGGACACCGACCGTTCCACTTCGGCCACCCGGCGGTGGGCGCTGGACCGGCTGGCCGAACCGGTCACGCTGGAGGACATGGCCCGGCACGCGCACATGAGCGTGCGCACCTTCACCCGGCGGTTCCGCGGCGAGGTGGGCAGCAGCCCGCTGAAGTGGCTGGCGCAGCAGCGGCTGGCGCACGCGCGCCTGCTGCTGGAGTCCACCGACCTGACCGTCGCACGAGTCGCCACCGCCTGCGGCTTCGGCGACCCCGTCGCCCTGCGCAAGCACTTCCACACGCACCTGGGCCTGTCACCGCTGGCCTACCGTCGCGCCCACAGCGCGCCGCAGCCGGTGACGGTGCCGATGACGGCACGGTGACCACCCGGCCGCGGCGACGGCCCACCCGTCACCGGTGGGGTGATCTTCGCGTCAGCCGCGCGGAAAGGCGGCCCGCCCGTCACCGGCGGAGCGCTCTTCGTGTCAGCCGCGCGGAAAGGCGGCCCATGCGGTGATGGCGAAGCCGTCGCGGTCCCGCCGGACCTCGGCGGCCCCGTGCCCCGGCCAGTGGGCCGGGATGACGAGCTCGCGCAGTTCGGCGGCGCGGGCGAGTGACCGCCGGTGCGGGCGGCGAAGAAAGGGGCGGCGGAGGCGCCGTCAGGTCACTCCACGATCTCGGCGCTCACGAGCACGACGTCCTCCTTCGGGACATCGGCGTGCCCGCCCCTGGACGTCGTGGGTACGGACTTGATCTCGTCGACCACGTCCTGGCCCTCGACGACCTCCCCGAACACCGCGTAGCCCCAGCCCGCGCCGGACTTCGCGGTGTGGTCGAGGAAGGCGTTGTCGGCGACGTTGACGAAGAACTGCGCGGTGGCGGAGTGGGGGTCCGCGGTACGGGCCATCGCCACCGAGTACCGGACGTTCTTGAGGCCGTTGTCGGCCTCGTTCCGGATCGGGGCGTGCGTCTCCTTGCGCCGCAGGCCGGGCTCCATCCCGCCGCCCTGGACCATGAAATCGTCGATCACCCGGTGGAACACCGTGCCGTCGTAGAACCCGTCCCTGACGTAGGAGAGGAAGTTCTCCACCGTCACGGGCGCCTTCTCCGCGTCGAGGCGGATCACGATGTCTCCGTGGTTGGTGCTCAGCTTGACCTTGGACAAGACAACCCCACTTCAGGAGCTTTCGACAGGTGCGGAACGTCGGCCATCCTCGCAGGCCCCCGACCGTCCCGGCGCATCCGCCACACGGCTCCGCAGCGGGACCGGGCGCCTGCGTCGGGACGGGCGCGGGCGGGCGCCCGTCGCGCATGCCTTCCGGGGCGTCTCCGCCGACTTCCCATGGCGGTGGGGCCGCGGTCAGTCCGTGGCCTCTCTTCCCGAACTCGCTCCGTACGCGCGCGACGCGGTGATACTCCGTCCCGAGCGGGCGGAACCGGACCGCCGGGCCACTTCGACCGGCGGGCCGCCGCCGATCGAAGTGGCCGAGTGACGAACCGTGGCCGGCGCCGGTCCACCGTGCGGTGGCGTCACGGCACCGGGCAGGCAGCCGGTCCGGGCCTTCGTCCCGGACGGGACCTATGAAACGGCGTGCAGCCGCTCTCTGACGCCCGGCCACTCCTCGCTGAGGATGGAGTAGTAGGCGGTGTCACGTACCGAACCGTCCACAGCGCGTGCGTGGGCGCGGCGGACGCCCTCGAAGCGTCCGCCGATCTTCTCGATCGCGGCGCGGGAGCGGGCGTTGCGGCAGTCGGTCTTCAAGGTCACCCTCAGGACGCCCCAGACGTCGAACGCGTGGGTCAGCATGAGCAGTTTCGCCTCGGTGTTGCAGCCGGTCCCCTGAGCGCGGGCGGACAACCACGTGCTGCCTATCTCCGCCACCGTGGGGACGGCGTCCGGCCGGGGTGTCGTACGGCCGGGCGGCCAGGACGGGGGCCAGGACCAGTAGTCCAGGTCGAGGAAGCGAGTGGAGCCCACGATCTCGCCCCGTCGTCGATCCCGGATGACGAAGGGCAGCGCCCATCCGGTCCGCTGATCGTCCAGGGCAGCGCTCACGTACCCGGCCATCGAGTCCGGGTCGGCGGGTACCAGGGTGAAGCCGTATGCCTCCCGTGACTGCGACGCGGCTCGCGCCAGTTCGGGGGTGTGGCCGGTTTCCAACGGTTCAAGGGAGACGCGTTCGCCGCGCAGGGTCACCTTCTCGGGCACGGAGCCACGATAGGCCGCTGACGACGGGCCCCGCCACGCTTTTACGGGACCCCGCCTTCCGGCCGGGCCGACAGCCACACCCCACGGCACACACGGCACGCTCGAAGGGCGGACAGGTGTCCCCCGGACCCTGGACCGCGGCGCGAACCCGACCTGCTCGCCGACGGCCGGCCGGCGCGAGAGACCGTTGGCCTTCTCGTCCAGACCGCGTCCCTCTTGTGACGGTCGGATCATGCATCAACTCCCCGGTCGCTCGCGACAGTTCATGAGCACGGAAGACTGACGTCCTGCGGGACAGCATGACGACGCGTGTACGACGAACACGCCTGATTACCTCAACGAGTGACATGAGGAACGGATGACCGACGGACACTGGCGGCCACCGCGGGTTCGTCGGCCCCGGCGGCTGCCGGTGCGCGGGGAGGTCCGTGACCGGTCACGAGCGTCGACGCCGGACCGGGACGCCGGCGACGCTGCTCCTGCGAGCGAGCGTCGCCGACGCATGGACGTCGCCGGGACCGGCGTCAGTGGGCCGGTTCGAGAGGGGCGGCGTCCGGGCGCCCGGCGCCCAAGTGGGTCGTGAGGAAGCGGGCGACGCGGTCGAGTGCGGCGTCCGCCTCGTCGAGGCGGCCGTAGTGGTGCTGGAAGACGTGCGGGAGGCCGGATGCTATCTCGAGCGTGACCTCGACGTCGTCGGCGCCCGCGCGGCCGGCCAGCCGGACCGCGTCGTCGAGCAGCATTTCGTTCGCCCCGACCTGTACGAGCAGCGGTGGCAGTCCGGTGAGGTCGGCGAAGACCGGGCTGGCCAAAGGGTGCGCCCGATCGCCCGTGCCGAGGTAGAGATCGGTGTACTCGCGCAGGTCGGCCTCGATGAAGATGGGGTCGGCGGCCTCCTTGGAACGGATGCTTCCTCCCGAGAGGGTGAGGTCGGCCCAGGGGGAGAAGACGGCCGCGGCGGCTGGTTGCGGCAGCCCGGCGTCCCGGGCCGCGAGCAGCGTGGCGATGCTCAGGCCGCCGCCGGCGGAGTCGCCGGCCACGACGATGTCCTGTGCATCGGTGCCCGCCGCCAGCAGATCCCGGTAGGCCGCGAGTCCGTCGTCGACGGCCGCGGGGAAGGGGTGTTCGGGCGCCATCCGGTAGTCCACCGACACCGCTCGCAGCCCGGCGCGGCGGGCCAGTTCGGCGACCAGCCCCGCATGGGTGTCCGGTGAGCCGATGACGTAGCCGCCGCCGTGCAGGTAGAGCAGCCGGCCGTGGGGGGAGCGTTCGGCCGGCTCCAGTTCCAGCGCCGGCCGTCCGCCCAGGACGGTCCTGCGGGTGACCACGTCCGCCGGCGCGGGGCGGGTGAGGGCCGCGGCGAAATCCGCGCGCTGCTGCTCGGGGGTGCGCCGCGTCTCGCTGCGAGGGACGGAACGGAGCAAGGCGTCCAGGGCGTCGCGCTGCTGTCGGGACATGTCAGGCCTCCATGACCGGGGTGCGAAAATGGATTACGCGGAATGCATCTGCCTTGATCCAACCCGATTCCCGGGAATCTGATTCCCAGGAATCTACTGGGGGTTTCTGTGAGCTACGTCACGCCGATCTTCATCGACCTGGTCCGCGTCGAGACCCGGCTCTACAACGCGGCGAGCGCCCGGCTGCGCGCCGAACAAGGGTTGGGGCTAGGACAGTTCGAGCTCCTGGAGATCATCGACCGCGTCCCGGGGTGCCGCGTGCTCGACATCGTCGGCGAACTGGCGATCACCGTGGGAGCCGTCAGCAAGGCGGTCGACCGGCTGGTGGCTGCGGGCTGGTGCCGACGGGTCGCGAATCCCCAGGACCGCCGCTCGTCCGTCCTCCACCTCACACCCGAGGGCAAGGAGAGGCTGGCCGCCTCCCGCCCCGTCGTCGAAGGCGAACTCGTCTCGCTCATCGCCGCCGTCCCCCCTGACGAACTGACCCGCATCGCCTCGGCCCTGACCACCCTTCGCGCGGCCCTGGAGGCGGGGTCCCACGGTCAACTGGGCTGAGGGACGCGGCAACCGCATCCGCCGCCAGGGCATTCCCGCCGCACGGACGCGAACCGGGACATCCGGAGGACAGCTTTGGCGCCGTAGCGGCCGTTCGCGAACCCTGACAGATGTCATGGGTGGATCATGGGCCGGCTCACTGCCGCGGGAGGGGCTCGCGGGGCGACCCTCGGGGGTATGACCCCACCCGCGGCAGAATCCGAGTCCACACCCGCGTCCGAGCTGGCGCCGACCGCACGGGCCCTGCGCCCGGTCGAGCGCCTCGTCGGCTGCTACCTCGCCCTCAGTGTCGCGACCCTCGTCGCCGTCTTCCTGCTCCGCGACCACGCGGACCTCGTCGACGACGCGGTGTGGACACGCACCGTCATCGTCGTCGCGAGCGCGGCCCTCACCCGCGCCTTCACCGTCGGCGCCGCGCGCGGCTCGCGCCGCGCCTTCCTCCGGCTGCGCGTCGTCACGGCCGTGATGACGGTGGCCGTCGCCGTCGTCGTGGCGCTGCCCGGCCTCTTCCCCGTCTGGCTCCGCGTCGAGCAGAGCGTCTGCGGACTGCTCCTGCTCGGCGTCGTCCTGGTGGTCAACGGCCGTGATGTGCGCGCCCTGTTCCGGTCCCGATGAGCTCACCGCGGCCCGGCAGCGGTGTTACCGTGCCCGGCATGCAGGCACCAGGAGCGACGGCGGTGAGCCGTGATCCGCAGCGTTGGTCCCGGGGCTGGCGGCGGACGCTGCTCGCCGCCGGCATGCTGGCCTACCCCGCCGTCACCGCGGTCGGTGTCGCCCAGTACAACGCCGGTGGCGCCCGGATCACCGGGTTCGCCGTCGTGGCCGCGTTCTGCGTCTGCTACGTCCTCGGGACGCTCGCCGCCGGCCGGGGTGCGCCGCGTCACCCGGCCCTGCCGTTCGCCGTGCTGACCGTGCTGTTCCTCGCCGCGCTACCGCTCGCCCACGAGTACGCGTTCTTCCTGGGCACGGTGATCGTCGCCTTCGCCGCGCTGCGCCGTCGCCGGTACGCCGCCCTCCTCATCGGCACCGGGGCGGTGGCCGCCGTCGTCGTCCCCTGGGCGGTGCGGCCCTGGCACAGCGGCCCCGGCTGGCTCGAGGCCGTCGCCCTGGTCTTCACCGCACTGACCGTGTCCGCGTTCGGCGAGATCGCCCAGTCGAACCAGGCGCTCGTCGAGGCCCGCGCCGAGGTCGCCCGGCTCGCCCGGCAGACCGAACGGGACCGGATCGCCCGGGACCTGCACGACCTCCTCGGCCACTCCCTCACGGTCATCACCGTCAAGAGCGGCCTCGCCCGCAAGCTCGCCGCCACCGGGTCGGAGCGCGCCGTCGACGAGATCACCGAGGTCGAGCAGTTGTCCCGGCGGACCCTCGCCGACGTGCGAGCCGCGGTCTCCGGGTACCGCGAGGTGACCCTCGCCGGTGAACTCGCCCGCGGACGCGAGCTGTTGCGAGCCGCGGGCGTGGAGGCACGCCTGCCGCCGACGACGGAGCCCGTCGGGGTCGAGCAGCAGGAACTGTTCGGATGGGTCGTGCGGGAGGGGCTGACGAACGTGGTGCGGCACGCACGGGCCACACGCTGCGAGGTGATCCTGACCGAGTCGGCCGTGGAGATCCGGGACGACGGCGCCGGCGCCGTCGGCGGCACCGGGGGAGCGGGGAACGGACTCGCGGGACTGCGGGAGCGGGTGGCGGAAGCCGGCGGCGTGTTGGAGGCCGGGCCGGTCGCGCCGCGTGGCTGGCGGTTGCGGGTGGCGCTGTGAGGCACGGACGCCGGGCGCCGGGAACGCGACAGGGAGAGACGACGCCATGACGAACCACCGCACCATCCGGCTGCTGCTCGCCGACGACCAGGACCTGATCCGCAGCGCGCTGTCCGCCCTGCTCGACCTGGAGGACGACTTCGAGGTCGTCGCCTCCGTCGACCGCGGGGACAAGGTCGTCGACGCCGCCCTCGCCCACGACCCGGACGTCGCCCTGCTCGATGTCGAGATGCCCGGACTCGACGGGCTCGCCGCCGCAGCCGAGCTCACCGCACGAGTGCCACGGTGCCGCGTCGTCGTCCTCACCACCTTCGGCAGGGCGGGCTATCTGCGGCGCGCCATGACCGCAGGCGCCGTCGGCTTCGTGGTGAAGGACGCGCCGCCCGAGGCGCTCGCCGACGCCGTCCGCCGGGTGATGCGTGGAGAGCGCGTCGTGGACCCGGAGCTCGCGGCCGCCACCCTCGCCGCGGGAGAGTCACCGCTGACCCCCCGCGAACGGGACGTCCTGCTGGCCGCCCGGGCGAGCGGTTCCGTGGCCGACATCGCCGGCACCCTCCACCTCTCCGAGGGCACGATCCGCAACCATCTGTCGTCCGTCATCGCGAAGACCGGTACGCGCAACCGGATGGAGGCGGTGCGGGTGGCCGACGAACGCGGCTGGCTCTGACCCCGGAACCCCGCCGGCCCCCCGGCACCGTCCGCCTCGCACACCCCGGCACCGGGGCATGTTCCGACGCCGGCCGGCGTCGGGGGCGTGAGCGGCACGGAGCGCCGCTCACGCCGGGGCATAACCCGAGCACACGTCAGGTCACGCCGGGACGGGACCGAGCGCGGGTCAGGCGTGCACGCCTACGCCGGTCTTGCAGTCGCTGAACGTGTCCTTGACGAGGCAGACCTTCAGGGTGCGCGTGGCGCCCTCGTCGAGGTTACCCGTCGTCACGTCCATGTACGGCGACGAGTGCCCGCGGGTCGTGGCCTTCCGGCCGTCGCTCAGGGTCGCTTCGATGCCGTAACCGTCCGCCAGCTTGTCGTAGGCGATCAGGGTGTCGCCGGTCGAGGAATCGAAGTCCCCCGGGTCGGCCGCCCAGGCGCCGTACCCCGCGAAGTCGCCGTTGTTGTAGACCTCGACGCGGGCCGAGCCGTCCGTGTACGTGTACGTGATGAAGTAGACGTCCGGCGCGGCGCTCGCGGAACTCACCGGCCCCGCGAGGACCAGACCAGTGGCCAGCGCCGTCGCCGCGGCTGCGATGGCTGCCGCCTTCTTACCTCGCGTCTTCACCTGTGACCTCGCCTTTATGGAAGTTGATGTTGAGGAACCCACATCATTCAGCGCCAGACGAGCCAACCACCAGCGATTTTCAGCCAAACATCAGTGCTCGTATACGGCATATCAGTCACCCGCACCGGATTCCCCCCACCGGAAGCGGAGGTGTGAACGCGACGGACCACCCGCGGCTCCAGCGCACGCACGAACAAGTCCCCCGGAGGCCGAGCCTCGGGCGGAGACCTGTTCGTCCCCAGCGGTGTCGATCCGCCGTCCCCGTCCGCGTCGTGGTGCGAGGGCACCAGGACGACGCCGGGGCCGATCCGTCGACGGGGCTGCCGGCCGAGTCGGGCTTCGCGAGTTCGTCGCGGTGAACCGGGGGCTGGCCGACAACGGCGCGGTCCGGCTCCTCCCCACCACGGCCAAGGCTCCGGAGCGGCGCGACACCATGCTGCGGGGCCTGGTCACCATGCCGGCCCCGTCGGCCCGGCCGGCCCGCTCGGCCCTCACGTGCCGGAGCCCACGAGGTGAGGTGCGCCTACCGGTCGGGGCCGGCCTGCGCCGGCCCCGACCATGTGTTTCCCTCTCCTCGGTCCAGGTCGTCCCGGGCGGTGCAGGCTGCCGCCCGTCGATCCCCTGGGCCGGGGGAGGGGCAGTTCGGCGGTCACCAGGAAGCCGCCCTCCGGGCGCCGGCCCGCGTGGAGGCGTCCACCGACCGCGGTGGCACGTTCCCGCATCCCGATCAGACCGTGACCGGGCGGGCGGTCCGGCACGACAGGCAGGCCCGGCGCCCTGAGAGCGCCCCCCGCGCCGTCGGCGACCGTCAGGATCACGCGGTCGGAGTCCCAGTGGAGACCCACCCGGGCGCTGCCGGAACCGGCGTGCTTGGTCACATTGGTCAGGGCCTCCTGGACGGTGCGGTAGGCCGTGAGGTCCAGTCCCGGGGGCAGCGGCCTGGCCGAGCCCTCCCGCCGCGCCGACACCTCCAGGCCCGCGCGGCGGAAGGATCGCCGTCGCCGCGAGGCCCACCACCCGATCCGGTACGGAGACTCGGCCACCTGTCGCTCACTCCAGACACCGTCGGGCAGGGGAAGACGCGCGAGACTCCCGCGCCACCACACACTCGCCCCGGCGCCCCGGCCGGGCATCGTCCCCGGATCCCTACCCCGCCTGGTGCGATCGGACCAGCCGCCGACGCGTCCTGGTGCCCGCACACCACCGACGGGGCGGCCACCGCGTGGTCCACCCGGCGTATCGAACGCGCGCGGCCACGGGCACGGCCCTAACCTCCAAATGCCTGGTGCTGACAGGACGCCATGGCACTCCGGGCGGCCCCCGCACTCCGCTGCGCCCTGGGGCAGGGGCCGCCCCACGCCTCCCGTCCTCTCGAGGACCCGGAGTCGGCGTCTGCCCTTTCCCGCGCGGCGGACGGTCGCGTCGGGACGGCCGGCACCCTGGCCTTACCGCACGTCTGAGCGGTCAGTCTTCGCGGTGGCGGATCCCTTCGAGGAAAAGGGCGACGTGCCTGCGCCAGTCACCGGCGCCGGTCATGTTGGCCATGGCGCCGCGGGTGATGAGGACGAAGTCCTCGGCCCGGAAGTCCGCACGCAGACGGCCGGCGCCGACAGCGCGCCGCACGATGCGTTCGGTGATCTCCGAGAAGTCGGTCTTCTCGTCGGCGATGTCGTTCCAGCGCGGCCGCTCGGGGCCGAGCAGTGCGAAGCGGAACGCGGTGTCGGCCTCGACGGACTCCAGGTAGCCGTAGAGCAGCGTCTCGAACGCCGTCCAGGGGTCCTCGGTCGCGTCGGCGGTGCGGGCGAGGGAGGTGATCGCCTCGAACCGGCGGCCGATGATCGCCGCGAGGAGCGCCCGCTTGTCGGCGAAGTGCCGGTAGAGGGTGCCGACGCCCAAGCCGGCGCGCTCGGCGATCTCGTCCATCTGCACGGCGTCGCCTCGCTGGGCGAAGAGGTCGCCGGCGGCGTCGAGGACGGCCTCGCGGTTGCGCCGGGCGTCGGCGCGCAGCGGGCGTTCGGGTGCGGTCATGGTCATCCCACTGTAGTTGACGACGCAAGGAGGCCGCCTCTACATTCGGAACCGGAGTTCAGGTTCAGGTTATGGAGGATTCGATGATCGTCGTCACCACACCGACCGGGCAGATCGGCAGCCGGCTCGTCCTTCGGTTGCTCGACCAGGACCGGAAAGTGAGGGTCGTCGTCCGGGACGCCTCGCGTCTGGACGACTCGGTCCGCGAGCGGGTCGAGACCGTCGTGGGCTCCCACGACGATCCGGCCGTGCTCGACCAGGCGCTGTCCGGGGCGGAGGCGCTGTTCTGGCTCGTGCCGCCGAACCCGCGGGCGCCGAGCGCCCTGACGCACTACGTCCACTTCGCGCGAGCGGGCGCCGCCGCCGTCGCCCGCCACGACGTCGGCCACGTCGTCGGGGTCTCCAGCGCCGGACACGGCTGGCCGGTCCCCGCCGGCGTCCTGTCGGCGGCCTTCGCGATGGACGCCGAACTGAGCGCGTCCGGTGCGGCGTACCGGGCGCTGTCCATGCCCTTCTACATGGAGAACCTCCTGCGACAGCTCGATGCCATCTGCGCGCAGGGCGCGTTCCACCTCACCTGTGCGGGCGACCTGCCGCTGGCGCTGATCGCGACGAGGGACATCGCGGGCGTCGCCGCCGGCCTGCTCACCGACCTGTCCTGGACCGGACAGCGGAATCTCCCGGTGTTCGGCCCCGACCGGCTGACCCCCGACGGCATGGCCGAGGTGATCGGCGAGGAACTCGGGCGCCCGGTCGCTTACCGCCGCGTGGCCATCGACGACTACGCGTCGCTGCTTCGCTCGCAGGGTGCCGGAGACCAGACGGTCAAGGACGTGACGGACGCGTTCGCCGCGCAGGACCACGGCATCTACGACGAGGACTGGGCGGCCGCCGAGCCGACGCGCACGGACTTCCGGACGTGGTGCAGGGAGGTTCTCAAGCCCGCGGCGGACGCCCGCACCTCATGACACGAGCGACACCTGCCCGGACGACCATGGAAGCCGGCACGTCGATGACATCGTCGCCGGCACCGGCCTCGACGAGGACGAGCGCGCGGACGAGTCCCGGGTGAGCGGCGACGGTGAGCATGGCCGTATGCCCGCCCAGCGACTGGCCGGCCAGGACGGGCCGCCGCAGCGCCAGTTGATCGATGGTGGCCACGACGTCGGCGACGCAGGCGGCGCGGGAGACGTCCCGCGGACGGCGCTCGCCGGCGCCGTGCCCGCGCTGGTCGACCGCGACGACCCGGGACCGGGGACGCAGGCGTCCCGCCGGCGCGTCCCGTTCCCCCGCGTGGCCGGCCAGCCCGTGCAGCAGCACCACGGGCTGCCCGGGCCCGCCCCAGTCCCGGCAGACGAGTCGGACGCCGTCTCGTACCACCACGCGTTCGGAGCATGCCGAGTCGGCCTCCGGACGATCGGCCGGCGTCATGCGGTTCCCGCCCCCTGGATGGACTGCTCGTACCGACTGCGCGTGAGCGTGAAGGACTCCGCGAGGGTGCGGCATCACCGTCGTAACCCCTCGTCCCCGGGCTCGCGCCGGGCACCGTCGGTACCCGCCCTCGCCGCCGGACCGGTGGCCCCGGCGCGCCTGAGGGGCGGGGCCGTACCGGGTCGGGACGGTGCCCCGTACGCGGCCGAGCGGCGTCCGCCATGATGCGGCCCGTCCGGTCCTGCGCCGGCAGGCGTCCGCCGTCCTGCCGGCGTCCGGATCGTCGACCGGCCGCCGTCGACACACCGAGACACGCCGACCGGGCGCTCCCCGCACCGGGCATCTGGCCAACAAAATTGTTGACAATGTTGTTGGGTTAGATTTACGTTCGACAGGCACTCATCAGGGAGGGCACAGATGCCGAAGGAAGCCCGTCCGAGCACCGGAGAGCAGGCCAAACAGCATGCGCTCACGCGGCTGCGGCAGGCGATCCTGCACGGTGAGATGGCGCCGGCCCAGCGGCTGGTGGAGAACGAACTCGCCGAGCAGTTCGGTGTGACGCGGGCCAGCATCCGCGCGGCGCTGATCGATCTGGAGGCCCAAGGTCTCGTGGAGCGGATCCGCAACCGCGGTTCGCGGGTCCGGGTGGTGACCGTCGAGGAGGCGGTCGCCATCACCGAGTGCCGGATGGTCCTCGAAGGGCTGTGCGCGGCCAAGGCGGCCGTCATGGTGAGCGACGAGCAACTGACCGAACTGTCCGACCTCGGCACGGCCATGCGCAAGGCCGTGGCCGACGGCGAGCCGGTCACCTACTCCGACCTCAACCACGAACTGCACGCCCGGATCCGGGAGTTCTCCGGCCAACGGACGGCCGTGGAGCTGCTGGAGCGGCTCAACGCCCAACTGGTGCGGCACCGCTTCCAGCTGGCCCTCAGGCCCGGGCGCCCGCAGCAGTCCCTGAACGAGCACCTGGCCATGATCGAGGCGATCGCGGCCAGGGACCCGCAGGCGGCCGAGGAGGCCGTCCGCGCCCACCTCACCAGCGTCATCGAGGCATTGCGCGACTGACGCGCCGCGGGCCCCGAGGGGCGAGCGGACGTCGCGTCGCCGGCCTGGCGCCGGGGTGGTGGGCGGACACCTGTCCACCAAGGAGAGAACAGCAATGACGCACGCAGGCGCGCCGTCCCCCGAACTCCCGGCCCCGCCCGGTCGGGGAACACCTCCCTCCCCGCCCCGATCGACGCTCGTCGTCACCGCGCACGCCGGGGACTTCGTGTGGCGTGCGGGCGGCGCGATCGCCCTGGCCGCCGCGCGCGGCGAACAGGTCACCATCGCGTGCCTGACCTTCGGCGAGCGCGGTGAGTCCGCCAAGGCGTGGCGCGAGGGGAAGCGACTGGCCGAGATCAAGGCGATCCGCCGGGAGGAGGCCGAGAAGGCCGCGGCCACCCTCGGCGCCGAGGTCCGCTTCTTCGACGCCGGCGACTATCCCCTGGTCGCCACCGCGGAGCTGACCGACCGGCTCGTCGCGCTCTACCGGCAGACCCAGCCCGACGTCGTCCTCACCCACCCGGTGGAGGACCCGTACAACGGCGACCACCCGGCCGCCAACCGCATGGCCCTGGAGGCCCGCGTCCTCGCCCAGGCCATCGGCTACCCCGGTGAGGGCGACATCATCGGCGCCCCGCCCGTCTTCTACTTCGAGCCGCACCAGCCCGAGATGAGCGGCTTCAAACCCGAAGTCCTGCTCGACATCACCGAGGTGTGGGAGACCAAGCGCCGGGCGATGCAGTGCCTGGGGGCCCAGCAGCACCTGTGGGACTACTACACCGACCTCGCCGTCCGCCGCGGCGTCCAGCTCAAGCGCAACGCCGGCCCCAACCTCGGCCTCGCGCACCGGACCATGGCCGAGGCGTACATGCGTCCCTACCCGCAGATCGCGAAGGAGCTGGCATGAGCGGCGTGATCGTCACCGGCGTGCCGAAGGCGGACGGAAGGGACGTCGAGGCGCTCGCCGGGTACGGGGTGGCCACCGTCCACGAGGCGATGGGCCGCACAGGGCTGCTGCCGAGCCGGCTGCGCCCGATCCAGCAGGGCGCCCGGGTGGCCGGCACCGCCGTCACCGTGCTGAGCCACCCCGGCGACAACCTGATGATCCACGCCGCCGTCGAGCAGTGCGGCGAGGGGGACATCCTGGTCGTCACCACCACCTCGCCGTCCACCGACGGCATGTTCGGCGAGCTGTTCGCCACCGCCCTGCAACGGCGCGGCGTACGGGGCCTGGTCATCGACGCGGGCATCCGCGACACCGCCGAGCTGCGTGAGATGGGCTTCGCGGCCTGGTCCGCCGCCGTGTCCGCGCAGGGCACCGTGAAGGCGACCGGCGGCTCGGTCAACGTGCCCGTCGCCATCGGCGGGCAGCAGGTCGGGCCGGGTGACGTGATCCTCGCCGACGACGACGGCGTGGTGGTCGTTCCGCGGGCGGCGGCCCGGCGGGCGGCCGAGGCGGCCAGGGCCCGCGAGGACAAGGAGGCCGCCTCCCGTGCCGCCTTCCAGGACGGCCAACTGGGTCTGGACCGGTACGGATTGCGTGAGACGCTGGCGCGGCTGGGCGTGACGTACCGCTCCTACGACGCGTACGAGCGCGGCGAGGGAGACGGCTCGTGACCGGTCCCGAGGAGGTGCGGTGCGCGCTGCTGCGCGGCGGCACCTCCAAGGGCGCCTACTTCCTGGCGACGGACCTGCCCGCCGACCCCGCGGCACGCGACGACCTGCTGCTGCGCATCATGGGCAGCCCCGACCCGCGCCAGATCGACGGCCTGGGCGGCGGCCACCCGCTCACCAGCAAGGTCGCCGTGGTCTCCCCGGCCGCCGGACAGGACGCGGACGTCGACTACCTCTTCCTCCAAGTCGTCGTCGACAGAGCGGAGGTGACCGATCGTCAGAACTGCGGCAACATCCTGGCCGGTGTCGGCCCGTTCGCCGTCGAGAGGGGCCTGGTGCCCGCCACGGGCGACGAGACCACCGTACGGATCCGGATGCGCAACACCGGGGAACTGGCGGTGGCGACCTTCCCCACCCCGGGCGGGCGCGTCGACTACACCGGTGAGGCGGAGATATCCGGCGTGCCCGGCACCGCCGCCCCCGTGGTCATCGAGTTCCCGGCGGCCGAGACCCCGCTGCTGCCCACCGGCCACGTCCGGGACGCCGTCGCCGGCGCCGAGGTGACGTGTGTGGACAACGGCATGCCGACCGTGCTGATCCCCGCCCGGTCGCTGGGCATCACCGGCAAGGAGAGCCCGCGCGACCTGGAGGAGGACCTCGCCCTCGCCGACCGGCTGCGCGAGATCCGCCTGGCCGCGGGCCGGCTCATGGGTCTCGGCGACGTCGAGTTCGCGACGGTGCCCAAACTGACCCTGCTCGCGCCCCCGTCCGCGGGCGGCGCCGTCATGACCCGCACCTTCATCCCGGTGCGCTGCCACACCTCCATCGGCGTCCTCGGCGCCGCGAGCGTGGCGGCGGGGCTGCGCGTCCCCGGCAGCGTGGCGGACGGCATCGCCGAGCCTCCCGCCCCGGGTGGCCGTATCCGCATCGAACACCCCACCGGATTCCTGGACATCGAAACGGACGTCGACGCCGGCGACGGCGAGGGCCTGCCCGTGGCGCGCCGCACCGCCGTCGTGCGCACCGCGCGCAAGATCTTCGACGGCACCGTCTTTCCCCGCTCCCCCCGCACCGCACCCGCACGACCCCTAGGAGGCGACGATGGCTCCCCCGCTCGGTGACATCGCCCATATCGGCCACGCCCAGCTGTTCACTCCGGACCTGGACGCCAGTGTCGCCTTCTTCACCGACTACCTCGGGCTGACCGTCAACGGCCGGGACGGCGACACGGTGTACCTGCGCACCTTCGACGACTACGAGCACCACAGTCTCGTCCTCACCGCCCGGGACCGGCCCGGACTCGGCCGGCTGGCCCTGCGCACCTCCAGCGAAGCGGCCCTCGACCGCCGCGTCGCGGCGATCGAGGACACGGGCCGCCCCGGGCGCTGGGTGGAGGACGAACCCGGCATCGGCAAGCTGTACGTCACCACCGACCCCGACGGTCACGAACACGCCCTGTACTGGGAGAGCGAGCACTACCGGGCCCCCGAGGAACTGCGGCCTGCGCTCAAGAACCAGCCGCAGGCCAAGCCCAACCGGGGTGTCGGCGTACGCCGCCTGGACCACATCAACTTCCTGGCCGCCGACGTGCTCGCCAACGCCGAGTTCCAGCAGGACGTGCTCGGCGCCCGGCCCACCGAGCAGATCCGGCTCGACACCGGCCGGATCGCGGCCCGCTGGCTGACCTTCACCGACAAGTCCTACGACGTCGTCTACACCGAGGACTGGACGGGCTCGGCAGGCCGGCTGCACCACATCGCCTTCGCCACCGACACCCGCGAGGACATCCTGCGCGCCGCCGACCTCGCCGTCGACAGCGGCGTGTTCATCGAGACCGGACCGCACAAGCACGCCATCCAGCAGACGTTCTTCCTCTACGTCTACGAGCCGGGCGGCAACCGCATCGAGCTGTGCAACCCGCTCACCCGCCTGCTGCTGGCGCCCGACTGGCCGCTGGTCACCTGGAGCGAGGCCGAGCGGGCCAGGGGCCAGGCCTGGGGCCTGAAGACCATCGCGTCCTTCCACACCCACGGCACCCCGCCCGTCGACTGAACACCGACCGTCCGAGGGGTGGGCAGCGCCGCCGTGTGCTGCCCACCCCCCTTTGTCACCTGCGCTTTCACCCGGCGACGGGCCAAGGGAACGCGCGTGGCTGGATTGTTGCTGAGATTGTTGACAAAAACGTTGACTCTCATCGGGCGGGTCCCTAGCGTCTAGCGCATCGACGGGTCAGCCGCACGAGCCGCGTTCGACCCTCACCCCGCGCTCCCGGGCGTCGCCCGAGCAGGGGACCTTCCCACCGATCCCACCAGGGAACGCCTCCTGGACGAGAGGAAAACGACGATGTCCTCCTCCACCGCCCCCTTGGCACGCGGCGGCAGACTGGCCGCACTGGTCGTCGGCCTGTGCTGGCTGGCCGTGCTCTTCGACGGCCTCGACATGTTCATCTACGGCTCGGTGCTGCCGCACATGCTGGCGCAGAAGGCCCTCGGGATCACCCCCGGCCAGGCCGGCGACCTCGGCAGCTACGCCACCTTCGGCATGCTGATCGGCGCCCTGACCGCGGGCACCGTCGCCGACCGCGTCGGCCGCAAGAAGCTCATGGTCGGCTGCGTCACCCTGTTCTCGCTCGCCTCGGGCCTGTGCGCCCTCTCCGGCACCGTCGCCGTCTTCGGCCTCGGCCGCACCCTCGCGGGCGTCGGCCTCGGCGGCCTGCTGCCCACCGCGATCAGCATGGTCACCGACTACGCCCGCGGCGGCCGGGGCGCCCTCACCATCGGCGCGCTGATGACCGCCCACCACGCCGGCGGCATACTCTCCGCCTACGTCGCCAAGTGGCTCGTGGAGCCCGTCGGCTGGCGCGCCGCCTTCTGGGTGTGCGTCGTCCCGCTGCTGTTCGTCCCGGTCCTCGCCAAAGCCATGCCCGAGTCGCTGAGCTTCCTCGTCGCCAAGGGCCGCACCGATGAGGCCCGGCACCTGGCCGGCCGCTTCCGGGTCGAACTGCCCGCCGCGCCCGCCCGCAAGGACCCCGCCGACCGCTGGGCCGCCCTGGTGGGCCTCTTCCGCGGCGGCGAGTGGGTCCAGACCCTGCTGTACTGGCTGGCCTCCTTCGGCGGACTGCTCCTTGTTTACGGCGTCGCCACCTGGCTGCCCACCCTGATGCGCGGCGAGGGCTACAACCTGGGCTCCGCGCTCACCTTCGTCGTCCTGTTCAACCTCGGCGGCATCGTGGGCATGCTGGTCGCGGGCCGAGCCTCCGACCGCTTCGGCGCCCCGCGCATCTCCGCCGTCTGGTTCGCACTCACCGCCGCCGGGGTCTTCCTGCTCAGCGTCCACATGCCGCTGGCGCTCACCTACACGGTGGTCTTCCTGACCGGCGTGTTCCTCAACAGCGCCCAGACCATGATCTACGCCACCGTCTCGATCCGCTCCGCCCCCCAGAGCCGCGCCACCGCCGTCGGCTGGACCTCCGGCATGGGCCGCTTCGGCGCGGTGTTCGGCCCCTGGCTGGGCGGCCAACTGCTCGCCGCGGGCAACGGCGACTGGGGCTTCACCGCGTTCGCGCTGGCCGGCGTCTCCTCCATGGTCTTCATCGCGATCGCGGCCCTGCGCGCCTCGCGGCAGCGCACACCGGCCGGCGGCGCCCCGCAGGAACTCCTGACCACCGGCTGAGTCACGGCACGTCGGCGGTGCCGCCAGGCGTCCGGGCAGCGCCGGGCACGGCCTCTCCCGCCCGCGGAGCGGCCCGCACCGCCCCCGGGTGCGGGCCGTTCCACTGATCCGGACCGTGGTACGGCAGTCCTGGGGGTCCACCCCCACGGGGCCTGGAGCGCCGAGCACCGCGCGCACCCGGAGCAGATCCGGCTGACTTGCCCCCGCGAAGTCGTCGAGACCGGTTCAGGCGACGACACACCCGCGCGAAGCGGTGGTGCGGCCGCGAGTGAGGCCGACAGGCGGGTTGGTGCCGCCCGGGACGCGCGCGTTCGTGCATGATGCACACCGAGGCCTTGGACCGGGAGCTCGCGGGAAACGGAGAGACACTGGTGGGTGCGGGGCGGGCTGCGGTGGTGCACAGACGATGGGACGAGCAGCACCCCTGGCCACCCCGATGGCTCCGCTGGGCCCCGCCCGCGCTCGTCGTCGCCACCCTGGTGGTGGACCAGGCGACACCGGCGCGCTACTTCTTCGGCTCGCTGCTGGCGGCCTCGGTGGTGCTGGCCCTCTTCACGTACCCCCCGATCGGCGTCGTCGCCACCGGCGCCGCCGGATGCGCCCTGCTCGTGGTCACCGAGATGGTCGAGAACTACGTCGGTCCGATGACCATCGTGGCCCTGATCGTCCTGGCCACCGTCACCTTGCTGTCCGTCGCGCTGTGCATGGTGCGCCAACGGGCCGAGAGCCGCTTCCGTCGCGTGCAGGCGGTCGCCGAAGCCGTGCAACTGGCCCTCCTGCGCCCTCTTCCGGCCCGGATCGGCCCGTTGCGCCTGGCCGGCTTCTACCGGGCGGCCGACGACGAGGCGCTCATCGGCGGTGATCTCTACAGCGTGCGCCCGACGCCGTTCGGTATCCGTGTGATCGTCGGAGACGTCAAGGGCAAGGGCGTCAGCGCGACGCAGACCGTGGCCACGGTGATCTCCTCGTTCCAGGAGGCCGCGCTGCTCCATCCGTCGCTGAGCCAGGTCGCCGAGCGGATCGACGTGGCCCTGCAGCTGGACCGCGACCACCCTCCGGCGGAGCCGCTTGGGGGTGGCCACCCGTCCTACGAACCCGGGGCGGCCCCGGGGCCGGCGGACGAGGTGTTCGCCACGGCCGTCCTCCTGGAGTTCTCCGCGGACGCGCGTGCCGTACGGATCCTGGACCGCGGCCACCAGCCCCTGCTCGCCGTCCGGCACGGCACCGCGACCGTCGTGGAGACCGACCACAGCCTGCCGCTGGGCATGGGCGACCTGTTGCCCGCGCCTCCGGACACCGTGACGCACACGATGGACCCCGGAGACATCCTTCTCGCCTACTCCGACGGGGTCACCGAGGCGCGCGACGGCACCGGAACGTTCTACCCGCTGAGCGAACGCCTCCAGGACCACTGCGCGAGCAGCACCGAGCCGGTTTCGCCCGCCGGTGTCGTCACCTTCCTCGAGGAGGACGTCGCCCGGTGGGCGCGCACCCTGGGGGACGACCTCATCGCCATCGCCTTCCAGCCCGCCCCGCCCGGCGAGGAGTGAGCCCGTGGGCCGTCACCGGCACGGCGACCGCGCACACCGGATCCCGGGCCGCGCCGTGGACACCGGCCCGCGCCCCCGAGTCGGCTGCCGCGGTACCGCTGCGCGGTGCTCCCGAGGACGGGCGGACGCCGAGCAGTCGGCCGGGGCCGGCCCGGGGGCCGCCGTTCCCGGGGCAGCGGTTCCCGCCCCGTCGACGGCGACCAGCCCTGCCGGCTGACCGAAGGCGCCACGCCGGACGTGCCGTCGATCGTGGTGGTGATGTCCATGTGCGGGGCATGCCCCCTTTCCGGGGGTCGGTGAGCCCAGGGCCGGAGCACCCCGTGAGGCGTGTCCGGCGATGGCGGGGGCCGGGTGCCCGGGAGGGGCGACGCCCGGCTGCCCAAAGACCGGCGTCCCTGGGGGGAGCCGGTCGGTCTCGTTCGTCCCTCCACCGTTTCACACTGCCGCCCGCGGCCACGACTGTCCGCAAGCGGCGACCGGCCGTCAGTCCGGCCCGTCCGGCCCGGCCGCGCCGCACAGGCGCCGGCTCCGGTGGGCGGTACGACGGGGCTGAGGTTCGGGCGCCCACCGTGCCCCGGGTGGTTCGCCAGGTGCACGACCAGCACTACGGAGACGGGCAACCGGAGATGGTCCAGCCCCGTCCAGCCGTTGCCGGCCGGCCGGGCGAGTGAGACCAGCGCGTTCGTGCCGGCGGCCGATCCTGCCGGCAGGCGTTCCGGTGCGGAGCGCTGCTCGCGCTCAGGGCCCGGTCATGGGCCGGTGCGGTAGCCCGTCGTGCCGTACACCTGGTGCGCGTTCGGGCGGGGTGCGGGACGGTGCCGGGCGGCGGGGCCGCCGGCGAAGCCGCGCAGCAGGTTCTCCGTGGTGCGGGTGACGAAGGCGCGGGTCCGCGCGTCCATGCCGTGGTCGCGGCCCAGTTCGCCCGTCCCCGCCGCCAGCGCCTCCACCCACCGCATCGTGCCGGTGGCGAAGACGCCCGCTGCGCCGGGGACGGTGTAGTACGCCGAGTCGCTGTGACTGCGAGAACCGGCGCTGACCAAGGGCGAGTGCGCGGTGATCTCCAGCGCTCCGGGGACGTGCGGGCCGGGCGTGACCCTGTCGTACTCGGCCCCGACCAGGTGGGGGAAACCTTCGCCGTGACGCACCCCTGTGCCCTCGTACAGCCAGTGGTCCGCCGCGTGCACCACGTAGGAGGCGTCGACCGGGTATCCCTCGTAGAGGACACCGGTGAGTGACGACTCGGGGTCGGCGCCCGGCTCTTGCCGGAAGTCGGTGGTGACCCGGTCCGGGTGCGACGGGTAGCAGGGGTCGTCGCGGTAGGAGGACTTGTAGCAGACCACGTCGCGCTCCTCGCCCGTCTCGCCCGCTTCCAGGCGGACACGGCGGAAGCAGGTGTTGGCACCGAGGAAAGCGATGTTGGAGCCCGCGTCGCGGGCCTCGGTGACATGCCGACGCTGTTCGGGGGTCCAGTACTCGTCGTGGCCCATGCAGATCACGGCGGCGGCCCCGCGCAGCACTTCGGTGTCGTGGTGGACGTCGACGCCGGTGGTGTAGGCGAGGGGAATGCCCAGTCGCTCGGCGAGGACGACGGCCGCCCACTCGTAGGTCAGGAACTTCTCGGCGCCGCTCGCGTCGTAGGGCCGGTCGAAGCTGACGACGAGCGAGCGGGTGGCGTACGCGCCGGAGGCGCCGTCGTAGAGGCTGTAGCCGCCCCACCGGTTGTACGCCTGCCAGGTCGCCGGGGCGTGCAGCAGGACGGTGCGGCCCGCTCCGCGGGCGGAACGCACGATCAGCGGGACGTACCGCTGGTGGCCGTTGTCCGCCTCCAGGCGTATCAGATACGCCCCCTCGGGCCAGCCGTCCGTCCCGAACGCCAGCGTGCGCGGCCAGCCGGCCCGGACGGTGCGCGTGGCGGACGCCACCTGCGCGGCGGGCCGGGCGCGGCCCCGCAGCGGCGCGGAACGCCACACGAGCCGGGCACACGCCCCGCCGTACCAGCCGATGCGGAAGGCCGAGACGCGGAACGACGACGCCGTGGTCGACACGTGCAGGCCGCACTCCTGGCCGGGCCGAACGCTCACCCGGTCGGCGTATCCGGCCACGGCGTCCGGCGGGCCGGAGGAGGCGAGCCGCCAGTCGCGGGTCCCGGGGCGGTCCCGCTCCGCCTCCGGCCGGTGGCGGTCGGCCGCCGCCCGGTGTTCGGGCCGTGTCTCCCGGTGATGGCAGGCGACGGCCCCCGCAGCCAGTCCGGCCACGCCGACGGAACCGCGCAGGAGATTCCGGCGCCCCACCCAGGGGCCCTGGGCCCGCTCGGTGTCCTGGCGGGCGTGTTCCTCGGCGGGAGGCTCCCCTGGAGGATTCTCGCGCGGGCTCATCCGGGCTCCTGGTGCTCCCCCGCGTGGTCGAGTCGCGCCGTGCACAAGCACGAAGGTAGCGAGCGTGACGGGTGATCGCACGGCCACCGGGCCCTGTCGGCCGCTCCCGGAGCCGGAGACCGCACCTCGTCGCCCACCGCTGCGCGCGCCGCGTCGGGGGCCGTCCGGCCGCGCGTCCTGGTCAGTGGACGAGCGGGGAGACCGCGGCGGAAGGTCACCATCCGGGTGGGCGAGTACGGCGGCCTGCCCCGGGTCCGCACGTCCTCGGCCGACGAGAGCACAGGCGCCGTGGTGGCGGCCCGGCCGAGGAGCGGTGACCGGCTTCCTGGATCCGGGCCGGGGACACGGTCCCGGTACACGGGGACGTGTCCGCCGCGCGGGTGGAAACCCCTGCCCGGAAGCCGACCGCTGGTGGGCGGTACGTCGGCTGGGGGAGAGATCAGGCATGAGCACTCAGCACGCTGACGGCCCCGACGGTGCGCACCGGCGCCCGCGGGGCGTGTCGGACACCCTGGTCCGGGCTCTGGGAGCGTTGTCGGAGGCGCTGGAGACGACCGAACGCGCCCGCGGGCACCTTTACTCCTTCCATCAGCTCACGGGAGGCGCCGACTTCGCGCTGGACCGTGCCGTGGCGCTGCTGCGGGAGGCCGGCGAGCAAGGATGGGCGGACCGGGTGGAGCGGGAGATCCTGGGCCGCAACGTGATCCCCGGGCACTGGACGTTCCAGATCATCGAGGCCTACGACGCCACCTACTACGAGCCGTTCAAGGACGTGGAGGACCAGGCGCGGCAGGAGCTGGTGGAGGGCAAGCCCCACTTGTACGAGGCGGAGCTGAAGGAGAAGCGCCGCACGAGAGGCCATCCCGACCACACCGCGCGTCCCGACGTGGACCGCTCGCTCGACGTGTAGGCGCCCAGGCCTGCGCGTCGGAGGTGTCCGTCCCGTCTCCGAAGTGATCGAAGCCGCGCGACAGCGGCGTGATCTCCTGCGCGCGCCCGCACAGTGCGGGCGAGGTCGTCGCCGGGCTCTCCGTGGCGGCCAGGGCGCGCTCCGGCAACCGGCCCGGGTGACACGCCGTGGCAGGCACCCGGAATCAGGGCCAGGGCACCGCCCTGGTCGCGTCAGCGCCCCAGTTGGCCAGGAGACGCAGGGACTCCGCGGACGGGGAGCCCGCCTCCGCGTGGTAGGTCGCCAGGAACTGGTCCGAGTCGTCCGTGAGGCGGAAGGACTCGAAGTTCAGGGACAGATCGCCGACCAGCGGGTGGTGCAGGCGCTTGACGCCGTGGCTCTTCTCCTTGACGTCGTGCGTCGCCCACAGCTGCCGGAACTCCTCGCTCTTCACCGAGAGTTCGCCCACCAGGGCGGACAGCCGCAGGTCGTCGGGGTAGCAGCCCGCGTTCATGCGCAGGCCGCACACCACGTCGATCGCCTTCTGCTCCCAGTCCACGAACAGGTCTCGGTACTCGGCGTGCAAGAACACCAGCCGGGCCCAGTTGCGCTCGGCCGGCGGCAGTTGCCCCCAGTCGCCGAACACGGCCGCCGCCATCCGGTTCCAGGCGAGGATCTCCGCGCGGCGACCCCCGATGTACGCCGGCACGCCCTCCATGGTGTCGAGCAGCTGGCGCAGCGAGGAGCGGACCTGCTGCTGCCGCGCCGCCGGCCTCTTCTTGTGCGACTTCGGCTTGGCCAGATGACTGAGGTGCGCGTGCTCGGCGTCCGTCAGCCGTAGCGCCCGGGCGATCGAGTCCAGGACCTCCGCCGACACGTTACGGCCGTTGCCCTGCTCCAGGCGCGTGTAGTACGCCACCGACACCCCGGCCAGCTGCGCCAGTTCCTCCCGGCGCAGCCCCGGCACCCTGCGGTGCCGGCCGAAATCGGGCAGTCCCACGTCCTGCGGCTTCAGCCGTGCCCGACGGCTGTGCAGGAACTCGCTCAGCTCGGCCCGCCGGTCCAGAGGCCGGCCGGCGGCGGAGGCTCCGGGCTGTTCGTCCATACCGCCAAGTATCCGTCGTGTCCCGTGGTCGTACGTCCACCATCCTGACCCTGCCAGTGGTAGGCGCGTCAGTCGTACGCAAAGCATTGGTCTGGGTGACCGGCGGAGCATGGGGCACGCTGGTCGTGTGCCCGGTGGAAGAGAGCCGGGCGCCGAGTACCACCGCTAGGAGACCCCCCGCTATGACCACTGTCGCCGCGTACGCCGCACCCGCCGCCAAGGCCCCGCTGGAGCGGACCACCATCGAGCGACGCGCGGTCGGCGAGTTCGACGTTCTGATCGACATCAAGTTCGCCGGCATCTGCCACTCCGACATCCACCAGGCCCAGGACGGCTGGCGCCCCGGCACGTTCCCGATGGTGCCGGGCCACGAGATCGCGGGTGTGGTCTCCGAGGTCGGCCCCGGCGTGACGAGGTTCGCCGCCGGCGACCGGGTGGGCGTCGGCTGCATCGTCGACTCCTGCCGAGAGTGCGACAACTGCAAGGCCGGCCTGCAGCAGTACTGCGTCGACGGACCGATCTGGACGTACAACTCCGTCGGCAAGGACGGCGAGATCACGTACGGCGGCTACTCGCAGAAGATCGTCGTCGACGAGAACTACGTCGTCCGCATCCCCGAGGGCCTGGCCCTCGACGTGGCCGCCCCGCTGCTGTGCGCCGGCATCACCACCTACTCCCCGCTGAAGCACTGGAACGCCGGCCCCGGCAAGAAGGTGGCCGTCGTCGGTCTCGGCGGCCTCGGCCACATGGGCGTCAAGATCGCCCACGCGCTCGGCGCGGAGGTCACCGTCCTCTCCCAGTCCCTGCGCAAGAAGGACGACGGCCTGAAGCTCGGCGCCGACCACTACTACGCCACCGGCGACCCGCAGACCTTCGAGGACCTCAAGGGGACCTTCGACCTCATCCTCAACACCGTCTCGGCCCCGCTGGACTTCGCCGCCTTCCTGTCCCTGCTGCGCACGGACGGCACCATGGTCAACGTCGGCCTGCCCGAGGAGCCGGTGCAGCTCGTGCTCCAGTCGCTGTTCGGCAACCGCCGCAGCATGAGCAGCTCCGGCATCGGCGGGATCCCCGAGACCCAGGAGATGCTGGACTTCTGCGCCGAGCACGGCCTGGGCGCCGAGATCGAGCTGATCAGCGCGTCCGAGATCAACGACGCGTACAAGCGGGTGCTGGCCAGCGACGTTCGCTACCGCTTCGTCATCGACACGGCCACAATCTGAGCCGAACGCCCGGTCACCCGCCCAGCCGGGCGGGCGACCGGGCATGCGCTGCGACGGGCGACCGGGCATTGCGCTGCGACGGTGGGAACGGCGGCCCGGTACGGCGCTGCGAAGAGGCATCGAGAGTGTGTGCCGTGTCGGCTCGGCGCCACCGGGTCCTTCGTCCGGATCAGGCCGGACGAGCACGCGGGGTCTGGAGGTGGGGCCCCACGCCGTCAGGGCGGTGGGGGAACGGCCCCTCGCGGTAGGTGGTGGGACTCAGCGGTTATCCTTGCTCACCGGCCCGGGCCGACCGTCGAGCCAGGGTGCCCGGGCACGGCCCCGATGCCGCACATCGCCAGGCGATCTCGGAATGGGTGCCTCGGCTCCCGTGCCGCATCCCTGTGGGCTCACCCTTTTCCCGGGGCGTTGCGGGTCATGACGACTGGCGCGACCGGGCGAGGGAACCGCGGACGAGTCCGTACCGCCCGCTCATGGTCCCCGGCCCCTCCGTCGTCTCTGAAAGGTTCTCCCGCACATGCCCCTGGCTCTGCTCGCCCTGGCCGTCGTCGCCTTCGGCATCGGCACGACCGAGTTCGCCACCATGGGGCTGCTGCCTCAGATCGCCGACGGGATCGGTGTGTCCGTACCGCACGCCGGCAATGTCGTGTCGGCGTACGCGCTCGGTGTCGTCGTCGGCGCTCCGCTGCTGACGGGCATATGCGCGCGTGTTCCGCACAAGAGGTTGCTGCTGCTCCTGACCGGCCTGTTCGTGATCGGCAACACGGCGTCGGCCCTCGCCCCCGACTTCGGAACCCTGTTCGCCGCCCGCTTCCTGGCGGGTCTGCCGCACGGCGCGCTGTTCGGTGTCGGCGCCGTCGTCGCCTCGCGGCTGGTCGCCGCGGGCAGGGCGGCACGCGCCGTCTCGAAGATGTTCCTCGGACTCACCATCGCCAACATCGTCGGGGTCCCGGCCGCCACGGCCCTCGGCCAGCATCTGGGCTGGCGTGCCGCGTACGGCGCGGTCGCTGTCATCGGCCTCGTCGCGCTGGCCGCGCTGGCCGCCTTCGTCCCGCACCAGCCACGCGGGGAGCACTCCGGCATCCGGCACGAGCTCCGGGCCATGGGCAACAAGCAGGTCGTCGTCGGTCTCGCCACGGCCGTCGTGGGCTTCGGCGGATTCTTCGCCGTGTACAGCTATCTCGTCCCGATGCTCACGCACCTGACCGGGATCTCCGACGCGTCGACGACCTGGGTGCTCGCACTGTACGGCGTCGGCATGACGCTGGGCACCCTGATCGCCGGACCGCTCACCGACCGCGCGCTGCGCCCGACGATGTACTGGGGGCTCATCCTGTTGGCAGCGGCCCTGGTGACGTTCTACCACGCGGTCCACAGCACCGTTCCCGCCCTGGTGACCATCACATTCATCGGCGCGATGGGCTCCCTCATCACCACACCGGTTCAGATGTTGCTCATGGCCAAGGCCGAGGACGCCCCGACGATGGCGGCGGCCTCCAACCACTCGGCCTTCAACCTGGCCAACGCGGGTGGTGCCTGGCTCGGTGGCTCGGTCATCTCGGCCGGCTGGGGCTGGGCCGCGCCCAACCTGGTCGGCGCGGCGCTCGCTGTGGCCGGTCTGGGCCTCGCCTTCACGGGCGGTGTCATGGACCGGGGCCGACGGCGTTCGAAAGTGATCACGCAGGCGTCGCCGACGGCGGGGCAGGAGACACCGGTCCCCACCGCGGACTGAGCGGGAGAGGGCCGGGCCCCAGGCCGTCACCGCCGAGACCGGGACGCCGATCCGCCCTCGCGGGTCGCGCAGTCCGCGGCAGCGCGGCCCGCGAGGGCGGCGGGGGCGGTGAAGAGAGCGTGGACGGCCCGCGGCCACACCGGCAAGATCCTGCTGGTGAACGAGTAGCGCGCACAGGAACGTCTCCGAACGCCCGAGACGAGGGACGCGCCGGCCGCCCAGGTCCCGGACGCGCCGGGCACGCGCACCGCGCAAGCCGCCGACGCCGCTGTACCGTGCGCCGTCGGCGCGGAGGCGTGGCGCGGCTGCCGGCCGTCGCCGCGGCACCCCCTTCAGCGGCTCCCCGCCCCATCCCCCGCCGGGCGGCCCTCGCCGCCCTCCGCGTCACGGACCGCCACGAGCGCCGCTCGGATGTCCGCCGTCGCCCGCGGATCGGACAGGGACCGGCCCGTCAGCTCCTCGACGCGGCGCAGGCGGTAGCGGACGGTGTTGGGGTGGACGAAGAGGCTCTGCGCCGCGCTCCCGGCCGAGCCGGCGGCGGCGAACCAGTGCTCCAGGGTCCGCAGCAGACGCGACCGCTCCGCGGCCGGCAGGTCGAGGACCGGCTGGAGCACCACCTCCACCAGGTGCGCCGCCTCGACCCGAGCCGTTCGGCGACCACTGCGACGGCGAGGCCCGTGACCGGTACCTCGCGGTGCCGGGCCTTCCATCCAGAGCATGGATCGTCACAGGGGCGGGCATGGCCAGCGCGTCGTCGTCGAAGCGCGGGCGTCCTGTTCGCCCCGCTCATGGCGCGGCTCCTGCCGGTTCCGGAGCCCGCGGCCACGGTCCTGAGGGAACGGAGACAGCGGGAAGCTGCTCAGCGCCTCGTTTCGTACCTGGTCAGGGTCACGCCGCCGGGAAAGGTCCGCGTCTCCACCAGGTTCAGGTTCATCCAGCTGTCCAGCGCGGTGAAGAACGGCGTGCCGCCGCCCACCACGACCGGATGGGCGGCGATCACATACTCGTCGATCAGCCCGGCACGCATGGCCGCCCCGGCGAGCGTCGCGCCGCCGATGTTCATGGGGCCGCCGTCCTCCGCCTTGAGCCGGGTGATCTCGGCGATCGCGTCGCCGGTGACCAGGCGGGTGTTCCAGCGGACCTTGTCGATCGTCGAGGAGAACACCACCTTCGGCGTGTCCCGCCAGTTCCGCGCGAACTCGATCTCCGCCGGGGTGGCGTCGGGCTGCTGGTCCCCGGTCGGCCAGTAAGAGCTCATCGTCTCCCACAGCTTGCGCCCGTACAGCGTCAGTCCACTCGCCTGCTCGTGGCCGAGCCACCACTGGAACAGCTCGTCACTCGGTGGTCCGCTCCAGCCGATGTCGTCGCCGGCCGCGGCGATGTAGCCGTCCAGAGTCAGGTTCATGCCGTAGATCAGTTTCCTCATGGCCCCAGCCTTCCGTCCGTGGGTGTCCGGGTGATGGACCGGCGCGGCACGGGACACTCATCGGTGCCCGATCCGGGCCCGTCGGCGCAGCGGGCCCCGTCCGGCTCGCCGCGGGCCCCGAGGCCGCCCCGGACGAGCCGGTGGGCCTTGGCCCACGCCCGGACCTTCGACCAGACGCGGCGGTGGGCGAGGGCGGGGACTGCCCGAGGTTCTGTGAGCCTTGATTCGTGACCGAGGGCGCTGTCGCGCCCTCGGTCACTGCGACGGCCTGATTCTCAGCACGGGGAAGCACCAGCCGCTCGACGATCCCCACAGCGAAGCCGCCGGACAACCAGGCAAGACGATCTGTTACGGGTTGTCTCCGCCGCGCGGCTCCGTGCGGTAGTCGAAGTACGCCCACACGAAGATCCCGAGCAGTGCCACGACGCCGACCGTCGCGAACTGCACCGCTGTGGGTACGTTCCGCGTGAAGAAGCCGGCAAGCCCGGTTGCCAGCGCCCCGCACAGCATCAGCATGCGGCTGGCCAAGCGTTGCCCCGGGTCGACGCCTGTACGTTCGGAGAACAGGCCGTTCGCCGCCGCTTTCGCCGGGCGCGCAGCGCCTCTGCGCTTCTTCGACCGGTACTCCAGCCCGTAGCCGATCAGGAGGTAGAGCGCGAAGATCGCGGCGATCCACGCCCAGTCGGACGGGTGGTCCGTGCCGCCGCGCGCCAGGGAGTCCTCCAGCCCCGAGTTCATCCACGGCCCCCTTTCCGTATAGGGGCCGGATGCCCTGCCCATGAGATCGCATGTGCGTCGACTTCTGCCGAGAAGACGGTGTTTCCGAGGATCTGCCACCGGTGTCGATCACGCGCACGCCCCTCCATCACGCTTTCGTCCGGCCTTGCCGCATCCACGGTGTGAAGAGCTCTTCCAGCTCGGGTGAAGCCGGTACTCATGCCTCTCCTCAACGGTCCGTCGATGCCTCCGGACCCGGTGACACCACCCCCCGGATCATCGACAACAGGAGGGGGAAGTCATGCCGGACCCGAAGGCCGGAGGCCCCTTTGCGGAGCCACGAAAAAGGCAACGGGCGGGAGCGTGCGTGCAGCCGTGGCCACCACGTGCACGAGTCGTCAGGCGTCGGCGAGGAGGGGGTCGTACGGGGTGCTCGTGCGGCGACCCGACATGAAGGAGAGGAAGTCGCCCACGAAGGTGCTCCGGCCGTAGCCGCCGTCGGTGGCGGCGAGGTCGCGGTGGAAGGCGGAGCGGAAGAGAGCCCGGTACTCGTCCGCATCGATGCTCCCGTTGCCGTCCTTGTCGGTGGCGTCGAAGAGGACCTCGGCCACGCGGATGAGCGCGGGTCCGGCGAGGGAGGGGATGGCGGCGGCGTACTCGTCGGCGCTGACGCGGCCGTCGCCGTCCGTGTCGAGGGCAGCTTGAAGCTCGCGCCACCAGGCGGCGAAGGCGTCGTAGAGCCGGGTCTCCTCGGGCTCGTCCAGGTCGAGGCGGGTGGAGAGTTCGCGTGCCATGGCGGCGAGGTCGGGCCAGTCGAGGTGGCCGTCGCCGGTCTGGTCCAGCACCTGGCGGAAGAACTCCCTCGCCGAGCGTCGGCCCTCGCTCGTGCCTATGGAAGGCGCCGGATCCGGGTCGGGGCCGGTGTCGCCGCCGAGCGGTGTGAGGAGACGGAGCAGGGCCGACGCCCGCTTCATGCGGGCGTACAGCGCGGCCACGGTCCGGGCGCGGGGATCGTCGCTGCCAGGTGAGAGCGAGAGGCCTTCGATGATGCTTTCGGCGTTGATCCAGCCCTCGGGCAGGAAACGGGCGAGCCCGGCGGCGAGGTAGGCGCCCCGCATGAGGGTATGGGCGCCGGGCATCTCCGGCAGGCCGGCTCTGCGTCGGTAGGGCTCGGGGAGCGAGGCCACGGTGATCGCGCCGAGGAGCGGGCCGACGACGGCCCGGCCGGCCGCCCACAGCGTCGGCGCACCGTCGAGCAGTGCCGGGGCGGGCAGGTGGTCGAAGAGCCGGTAGAGGATGACGCGGGCCGCCTCGGTGTTCTCCAGTTGGCTTTCGACCACCCGGTCGAAGTACCGCCAGAAGTCGCCCAGCTCCTCGGGCAGTTCCGCGGCGTCGCCGTCGAGCGCGGCGAGGAACGCGCGGTACTCGGCGTACATCCGCTCCATCGTGTCCTGGTCGAGCGGCTGGCCGCTCAGCCGGCACATGGTGACGGCGCTCTCGAAGAGGGTGGCGACCACCCAGGCGCGGGTCGCGCGGTCCATCGCGTCGTAGGCGCGGCCGCGGGAGTCGGAGCCGCTCATGCGGGCGTGCAGGCGGTTGAGCCGAGCAGCCTCCCGTTCGCGCACCGCCACGTCGGCGCCGAACATGCGCCGCATGCTGAGGAAGGTGTTGCGAAGCCTGCGCCAGGGGTGGGCGACGAACGTGGAGTGGTCGATGAGGGCGGCGCCGATCTGCGGATGAGCTGCCTCCAACACGGTGGCGCGGATCATGGCCAGCGCCCAGCGCGGGTCGTCGAAGAAGGAGCCGAATTGCGATTCCGGGCCGAACAGGGGTGGCTCGTCGGCCGTGCCCGTGGTTCCGGTGGTCATGATGGGTCTCCGTTCGTCCAGGGCGGCACGCCGCCGAAGCGGCGGTCGCGGCGCCGGTAGGCATGGAGGCACGCGAGGAACTCGGGGGCCCGGAAGTCCGGCCAGAGCACCTCGGGGAAGATCCACTCGGCGTAAGCGACCTGCCAGAGCATGAAGTTGGAGATGCGCTGCTCGCCGGAGGTGCGGATGACGAGGTCCACGTCGGGGGTGTCCGGGAACGGCAGGTGGTGCGCGAAGAGCTGCTCGGTCACCTCATCAGCGGGTGTCTTGCTGCGGATCAGCGACCTCGCGGCCTCCACGATGTCCCGGCGCCCGCCGTGATCGAAGGCCACGGTGAGTGTCATTCCCCGGTTGTCGGCGGTCAGCGCCGCCAGATCGTCGAAGTCCCGGGTCAGTTCGCGGGGGATGCGCGGGTCGGCGACCCCGAGGAAGCGACAGCGGATGCCACGGGCCAGGAGCAAGGGCGCATGCTTGCGGACGACCCGGCGGACCAAGCGCATCAGGTAGTCGACTTCACCGACCGGGCGGTTCCAGTTCTCGGTGGAGAAGGCGTACAGGCTGAGCCACTGGACACCGGCGGCCCGGGCCGCCTCGATGATGTCGATGACGGTGGTCTCCGCGGCCCGGTGGCCCGCCGTCCGGGGAAGCGAACGCCGCAGCGCCCAGCGGCCGTTGCCATCCATGACGCAGGCCACGTGCCGCGGCACCGCGCGCACCGGCCCGTCGTCCCGCCCCTGCCCGTCGTCGTACTGCCCTCCGCCCGGCCGGCCCTCCGTCGCCGGGCGTGCGTGCGGGACGCCGTGGTACGTGACGCCTGGCCGCGTCTCGCCCGGAGCGGCACGGTCGGCCCTGTCGCGCTCGGTCACGCCCACCCCGTCTCACACCCCAAGTCGCCCCTGCCCATGCTTCACCGGGGCGTTCCCTCTCAGGAGTCTGACGGCACGAACGAGTGCTGACCGGCCGAATGGGTGGCTGTCACCCTTGGCTCATATGCCCGAATTCTTGGTTCCGGCATCGATGGCCTTCCGAGAAGGCTTTCAGGGCCACGCGCGCACTGGCCGCACCTGTTCTTCGCGTCGATTCTGATCGCCTGTCCGCTCTCTACTCCCACCGTGCGGCGGGTCTCGCCCGCGAGGCTGCGGGGGCCCGGTGCCGTCGCGCTCGCGGCAGCCACCGGCGGTGACCACCTTCTGACAGGGGCTGCTTGACCTTGTCG
Organism: Streptomyces sp. NPDC018610; assembly: GCF_044391765.1. Lineage (NCBI taxonomy): Bacteria > Bacillati > Actinomycetota > Actinomycetes > Kitasatosporales > Streptomycetaceae > Streptomyces > Streptomyces sp. NPDC018610. The sequence goes on along the minus strand of NZ_JBISAL010000010.1, from coordinate 301,779 downwards.
CTGGCGGCAGGGTCGGACGATGACCGGCACGAACAGCACCGCACCGCGTACCAGCAGGATCGTCGCCGTCACCGGAGCCGGCACCGGGATCGGCCGGGCCACTGCCCGTGACTTCGCCGCGGAGGGCGCCCACGTAGTCGCGATCGGGCGGCGAGTCGAGCCGTGCACGGCGGCGTACGAGTGGGCCACGGTGCGCAGGTCATCCCAGGTCGTGTGCACGGCACACAGCGCTCAGGGCACGTCACGCGGGGGTCTGCCAGCCGGGTTCCAGGGCGCTGAGGAGGATGTGGAAGGCGGTGTCGGCCCGGTCCCAGTGGCCGTCGGCCAGTGGGGCGATCAGGAGGCCGAGGAAGGCGTCGGTGAGGAGCGCGGCCTGTGTCCGGGCCCGGTCCTGGTCCATTCCCAGGTCGAGGAAGATCGAGGTGAGCAGGTCCGTCCACCCGGTGACGATGTCGCGCATGACGGGTCCGTAGCGGTCCGGATGCAGCACGCTGGCGCTCATCACCTCCAGGTAGAGAGGGAGCGCGGCACGAACGTCCGGGTCACCGAACTGCCGCCACAGCTCTTCCATGAAGCGGCGCAGGTCCGCGGGGTTGTCGGGGGGCCCGAGGGTGTCGAGCAAGTCGTGGACGCGGAGCAGGGGACGGCGTTCGTAGAGGGCGAGCGCCTCGGCGATCATGCGTTCCTTGGTGCCGAAGTAGTACAGGAGCATGCGGTCGCTGGTGCCCAGGTGCTGGGCCAGCGGACGTAGCGAGAGATCCGCGAGGCCGTTGTGCAGCACATAGTCGCGGACGCGATCGAGGACCGCTCGTCGTTTGGCCGGGTCTGGTGGGCGAGGCATGCCGGCTCCTTGACGCATGTGGGACGGGACCTCGGGTGACCGTCTAGTAACTTTTTTGTGTCTATTTACTGTAGCGGTCGTTACGTCTATATTTGAGTGTAGCGGTCGCTACATCCACGGTCCCGACCCGCGCCCGGCGCGTTCCCGAGGCGGCCGCTCCGCCCTCATCCAGGAAGACTGATCGTTATGGCCCCCCATGCCGTCGACCGTCCCGTCGCCCACCACGAGGGAGGCCGGTTCTCTTGCGGCGCCGCGCCGTCGTGGTTCACCAGGCAGTGGGTCATGTGGTCCCACACGCTCGCTCCGCTGCGCGTCCTGGACGCGCCTCGTGGCCGGGTCACCGCCTGGGCTGTCTCCTGGCCCTTGAAGCGCGAACTCACCTCGGCGGGCCGGGCCCGGCGACTGGTGACCGCACAACTGAGCGACTGGGCTGTGGGTGACCTCGCCGACGTCGCCGAGCTTCTGGTCAGCGAGTTGGTCACCAATGCCCTGCGCCACACGCGGGGCCCGCTCAGGCTCAATCTCCGGCTGCTCCAAGGCGGGCTGCTGTGCGAGGTCGAGGACACCGGGTCCGGCGCCCCCGTACGCAGCGTCGTCGACCCGGACGCCGAGGGCGGCCGCGGCACGGAACTGATCGACATGCTGGCGGACGCCTGGGGCAGCACGCGGACGGCCACCGGCAAGACCGTCTGGTTCGAGCTGCGGTCCGCTGACCGGTTCCCGTCGGAGGCAGGGGCGCCGGAGTCACGGACGGTCGTCGGCGGGGAAGGCCGGATGGCGGCTGTCTGAAGGCGGGGGCTCGGCACGGGCTCATGGCGGGGTCTGCCCGCCATGAGCCCTGGCGACTGTCGCACGCCCTGCCGGTCGGTGCGCTGCGCGCCTGACCGTGCGGGGAGAGCCGGGATCCGGTCGCGTGGTCAGTGACTGCGTCCGGATGGCGGGCGCAGAGCTGGTCGTAGAGGGCTGCGGCCCGTCAGCTCCAGTGCCGGGCCTCGTCGGCCGTCCGGTCTCGTCCACGGCCCACGTGCTGACAGGCTACCGACCCGACTCGCTGACGGTGATCTGCGCAAGCGCGTCCTGAAGGCGGCGGACGGCATCCTCGGCCTCCGTGTACTCCTCAGGACTCGGGAGAACAGTGCCGAAGGTACCGGCACCGTCGGACGGCAGGGCGCGCCAGCGCAGGACCGGTTCGAGCGCGTTGAGAGCGCCGGAGAGAAACCAGGCCAGGCGGCCGTGCGTGCGCGCGAGCGAGATGGCCAGGACGGCGAGGGTTTCCCGCAGGTGTTCGAGCCGCTTGATCTGCGGCAACGCCTCCTGGACGTTTGGAGCGCCGACAACGTCGCGCAGACGGCCCACGGTATCGAGGGCGAGTGCGCGGTCGTCCGGCCCGAGTTGCCACACCTGATCTTGGATCTGCTGTTCGGCCTCCTCGGCCAGCACAGCGACGATCCTCCGCATGTCCATGCACGTCACTCTAGATGAACGGACCCCGCGGCCCGACACGATGCCCTCGGAGTCCCGGCCGCGCCCGAACCCGGCTTGTTCGCCCAGCGCCGTCCGCAGCTGCCCTGGTCAAGTCGGCAGCCCGGGACCGGGCTGCGTCTGATCGCTGATGGCCCGTCGTGCGGAGCCACCGCAGCGTTGACCAGCTCCTCGCCGAAGTCCTCGCCGAGCGCGAGCAACTCGAGTCCCGCGGTCGAGTCGAGCACCCCATCGGAATCGGGGAGGGTCAGGAGGGCGTCGTGGCACGTGGACTCGACAGCGAAGTCACGTGAGGCGAAGTAGCCCTCGCCGCGGACTCGAAGAGCGGGGCGGTGCACAGCTCGGCGAATGCCTGGCGGTAGGCGTGGTTCGACTGTAGCCCGGGAGGCTCCGCTGCGAGTCGGAACAGCGACTCCAGCACACGCGGGTCGACGCCCCAGTCCGCATCCGTTTCGAACGCGAGTACCGGCGCACGCCCCCGCCATGGCGCCGGCGCGGCGGCCTGACGTCGGCCCACGGGTTTCAGGTCAGCCAGCCGTTCGTTCCGCCCCGGGCAAGGGCAAGGACGATCGACCGCCTGGGGAGCCCGCCGTCCAAGGTCAGAGCTCGACGCAGGCGTTTGCCGCAGACGGGTGTCCGGGCTTCCTCCGTCCGGCGGGCGGTGCTGTCGATGGTCCTTCTGCCCATGGCGTTCGCGCATCCAGCCGCGCGGCGCGGTCATTTCCACGGGCGCCTCCGCCCGTCCTGCCGATCCGCCCCGCGCAGGAGGTGCGTCGGCAGGACGTTAGCGGGACGACAGCGGCGCCCTGGAGAGTTCTGTCATCAGCACCGCGTCCCTGCCTGAACGGGCCGGTCGCACGTCCGAAGGAGAGAGTCATGCTGGTCCGCAAGTTCAAGGCAGCAGTGATCGCGGCCGCCGCCGTCGCGAGTGTCGCGGCGGTGGCTACGCCGGCCGAGGCGAGCAACTGCTCGCGCGGAGGAGGCGTCTACATGTGCGAGTACGGCGTGACCAGCTACAAGCTCCCCAACAGCACGCAGCAGGAGTTCGTCGTCGGCACCGACCGCGCGGTGTGGACCCGCTGGACCGATACCGACGGGGACTGGTCGGGATGGATGTCCATGGGCGGAAAGGCGTGGAGCACGGTGCACGCCTACGACTACGACTCCGCGGACCCCTGGACCTTCAGGGTGTTCTATTGGGACCAGACCGCGGAGTACTGGGGCCGCAACCGTGACCACAACGGCAACTGGGACCCGTGGACCCACTACGACACCCCACTCAACGGCTGATCACCGCGCGCCCGCGCTGAAGCGGAGATGGACATGAGCGGTCTGTGGGAAGCCAGGTGTGGGAGGACCGGCCGGCGCACTCGCTGTCCCCATCGCTTCAGAATGGAGGATGGACGGTCACTCGTCTTCGAGCCGCCGAAGGACCTACGTGTAGTCGAGCAGGCCGGAACGGGCGGCCTGCCACTGGGGTCCAAGCTTCTCCGTCCGCTGAAGTGAGTCCGCTCATCGTGTTGGTCGCCGCAGTCGTCGGCGCCGTCCACGTCCTCGCCAAGATCGCAGGCGCGAGCGGCCGGGCAGCCGCATGGCGCGCCCTCGTTCCCCTGGCGTCTTCCCGGCCGCGTACGGTCTGCCCATGACCAGGACCACACCGGCCAGACCGGTGTCCGTGGATGCCGTCTTCCCGGAGCTGGCCGTCCACCGAGGCTTGACGACCCGGCTCCACCCCAGACCGGGGCAGCCCGGCATGTACGACAGTCATGTCGGTGGGCCGATGCTGTGGCCGGACAGCGAGCCCTGGCCGGTCTGCCATGAGCCCCACCAGCGCGAGACCGAGGGGTACAAGCCGGACGAGATCCGCCGCGCCCGGGCCGCGGGCGGGCGGCCGCCGAAAAAGCCGTGGCCCGACCCCGGAGCGCCTGGGGAGAACGGGCCGGTACCGTTCGTGGGCCTCGCCCAACTTTTCCGACGGGACATCCCCGGGCTGGCTGCCGGCCCTGACGACGCGGACCTGGTGCAGCTCTTCCGCTGCCCGTTCACCCACGGTCCGCATGGGGACCGCCGCTACCGCCTGCGGTGGCGGCGGACCGCAGAGACCGAGTGCGCGGAACGCTTCCTCGCCGTCCCGCCCGAAGTGCCCCTGTTGCGGTGGGAGAATGAGCTCCCCGAGCCGTGTGTCCTGCATCCCGAAGAGGTGGACACCTATCCCTGGGCGGAGGGTGACACGCTTCCCGCCCCATTGATCGCCCGCATCGACGCGTGGGACGACGCCCAAGTAGCGGAACACGGCCACGGCGCCCCCAGCTACCAGGGAGACCTGTCGATTCCCCCCGGCTGGCGGGTCGGCGGCTTTCCCAGTTGGGCATCGACAGGTCCGATGGCCATCGCCTGCGAGTCCTGCGCGACCCCGATGCGGCTGCTGCTGACCGCCGGGGGCGACGAGATGGACGCCGCCTCGCACAGCTGGGTGCCCTTGGAAGACCGAGACCCGTCCCTGCGAGGGATGGCCTCGGTCCGAGGCGGGCAGTGTCTTGCCCAACCCACTCGGCTGCGCTTCGGCCGCGACCGGGACCTGCACGTCTTCACCTGCCCGGCCAACCCCCGGCACCCACCCCGATGGGTGCTTTCCTAGGGCATCGCGAAGTGCGGCACTCGACCAGCGAGCCGACTGCGGCGGGCTGCCGCCCCTACGGCAGGATGAGGTGGTGATCCGCTGCGACCCCGAGATACAGGCTCTGTACCGCCGCTACTGCCTCCCGGCGCGCCGCTACCTGAAGCTCGGCGGAGCAGTACTTCGCATGTCACGCGAGGAGTACGAACCGTTCGTCCATGCCCTGGCCCATGATGCGAGGGCTGTCACCGACGCCGAGCTCACCATCCTCTTCGAGGGCAGCTGGCGCGAGCGGCGCACCGCGGCATGGCTCGCCGCCGTCTCGCGCCGTGACCACTTCCGCGAACGTCTGGGAGCACTGCTGCTGGAGAGCGAGGTCTGCTGCGCGGGTGCGGCCTACTGCGCGGCGTTGGCGAATTTCGGCACCGCACGGGACGCCGACCTGCTCGCCGCCTACCTCGATCGCTACCTGCGCCGGCCCGACCTCGCCTACGACCAGCCGACGGCCATGGGGGCCCTGGCGTACACCGATTCCGTGCTGCACAGCGACCGGGCCGGCCTTTTCCTCCGGGAGGACGGCCTGTGGCGGCAGTGGTTCCAGGACGCGCCCCATATGCGGGGGGATGACGGCATCTCCACCTACCTGCGCGGCATCCGTCTCGCCTGCGCCGTCATCGACGAAGCCGCCGGCACCTGACCCCCGTTCGTCTTGTCCGCGTCGAAGACTCTGGCTCGTCGTCCTTGGCACGGCGGCCCTCCGTCATGCCACCAGGAGGTGAGTGGTCGGCGTTCAGGCCGGTCTCTCCGACTCCCTCGTCTCCCTGGCCAACCTTGTGCCGAAGGCCCTCGCGCGGTTCCGGCCGGTGCGACCCGGGACGCGACTCAGGCCGGCCCCGGACCGGGACGAGGGCGCGACTCAGGATGCGGTTCCCGCCGCGCCCTGGCGGGTGGCGGTGGTCGTAGCGATTCCGGAGCGGAGGGTGGCGTGGTCCCCTACGCTGAGCCCTCATCCGTACTGTCTGGGGGAGTGATGACCAGTAGGTTCACCGAGTTGGTCGTCGACTGCCGTGATCCGGAGCGGCTCGCGGCTTTCTGGAGCGCTGTCCTGGGTTTCACGGTGATCGACCGGAGCGAGGGCAAGGTCGAGATCGGCTCCTGGATACCGACCGTCGAGGAGGTCCGGGCCCGCCAGATGCCGCCCACTCTGGTGTTCGTCCGGGTGCCCGAGGACAAGAAGGTGAAGAACCGGCTCCACCTCGACGTCAGCCCGATCGACGGCAGTACCGACGAAGAGGTGGCCAGGCTGCTCGGCCTCGGCGCGGTCAAGGTGGACGTGGGCCAGGGTCCTGGCCGGAGCTGGGTGGTCATGGCCGATCCCGAGGGCAACGAGTTCGACGTCATGCGCACCTTGGCACCGTCCGACTAGTGATCGGTCCCGGGGGTCAGGGCCTCTCTGGTCCGCGCGCTGATCCGAACGACCCCGGTTCACGGGCCGGCGTCTGCCGACCGTGCCAGGTACGCGTGGTTGTCCTCGATGAGGTGGTCCAGCGCCTCCCTGGCGGCGGCGAGGCCGTCGATGGCCTCGGACAGCCGGACCCGCTCGCGACCCATGATCTCCAGAGCCTGCCGCGCCCGGTCCTCATTCGGCTCGGCCATGCAGGGCGCCATCTCGGCGATGGTGCCGCTGGACATGCCTGCTGCCAGGAACGCCCGAATGAGGCGCACCCGCTGGACGTGCTCGTCCTCGTAGTGGCGCTGTCCGCTGGGCGAGCGGGAGCTGACGAGCAGGCCCTGCTCCTCGTAGTAGCGCAGCGACCGCCGGCTGGCTCCCGTCCGGGCGGACAGGTCACCGATCCGCATGCCGAACTCCCCCATACTCCTGACCGACTTGCCCCTGACATCGATGTGAGCTTTTAGGTTAACTCCATGCTGAAGCTCATCTTCATGATCAACCGCATCGAGGGAATGTCGTACGAGCACTTCGTCGAGCACCACCGGGACCGGCACGCGCCGCTGTTCACCTCCATCCCGGAGGCGGAGCGCTACGTGCGCAAGTACACCGTGTCCCACCCGGTCCCCGCCGCGGACTACCCGCCCCGGGCCTACGACGGCCTGACGGAGATCTGGTTCGAGAACTGGGAGGACCATGATGCCTTCTTCGCCTCCGAGAACTACCGGACGCTGGTCAACCCCGACGAAGCACGCTTCATCGACATGGACTCGGTGGCCGTGATGGTCACCGAGGAGAAGAAGGTCATCTGACGGGCCGACTCGACAGACGGACAGGCGGACAGGCGGACAGGCGGACAGGCGGACAGACGGACAGACGGACAGACGGACAGGCGGACAGACGGACACCCGCTCAGCTCTTACGGCCGACCCCGGGAGCAGCCGCGCAAGCCGGAGACCGCTCGGTGGGCTTCATCGAAGAGCCGATCGGATCTCGGTCAGTCGACGCCTTCGATGATGCGGAAGTCGCGCTCGACGCCGTCGGCGAGGGCGACCAGCGCCTCCTGGTAGGCCGCGCTGGCGTGCGTCGCGACGGCCTGCTCGAAGCTGTCGAACTCGATCAGGACGGTGCGCTCGGCGATTCCGGCGTCATGCGCCATGACCCGACTGCCGCGGGAGAGGATCCGACCGCCGCCGGCCTTGACGGCCGGACTGGCCAGCTCGCTGTAAGCAGCCAGCTTCTCAGGGTCTGAAATGGTGCGGTAGGCGCTGACCCAGTAGCCCTTGGGCATGGAGACCTCCAGTGTGGGGATGAGTGCGTCTGACTTACGGGTGGGTCTTGGACGAGCGTCGGAGGGTGAGAGCGAGGCTTGTCAGCGTCGTGATCACCATGGCGCCGATGCCGACCAGCGCCGCGGTGGTGTAGGCGCTGTCGTCGGGGAAGAGGTGGCCGGGGCCGGTGCCTGCGGCGAGGATGAGGCCGCCGATGGCGCTGCCCAGGGAGTATCCGACGCTGCGGACGACGTAGTTGAAGCTCATGGCGCTCGACGTCTCGCTCTTGGGGGTGACGGCCAGGATGACGCCGGGCATCGCGGCCGAGAAGCCGCCGACGCCGAAGCCGAGCACGCCCATCGCCGCGAACAGTTCGGCCAGGTCCGACCGGGCCGCCGCGAACAGGGCGAACCCGCCGCCGACCACGACGGCGCTACCGGCCAGGAGCAGGGGGTCGGCGATCCGCGTCCGGACCCGCGGCGTGAGCTTGCCGGCGACGAACCCCAGCACCGAGAACGGGATGAGGACCAGCCCGGCGACGAACGTCGTCAGCCCGAAACCGTAGCCGGCGCCGTGCGGCGTCTGCGCGTACCGGGTGATGAGCGTGAGCAGGAGGTACATGCCGATCCCGCCGACGAACATGGCGAGGTTCGCCCCGGCGACCGCCGGGTGCCGCACCGCCCGTACGTCGACCAGGGGCGTCGTGCTGCGCAGCTCGATGACGGCCCAGACGCAGAGCAGCACGACCGCGACGAGGGCGAGGCCCGCCGCCACGGCGAGGTGCCGGCTCCACAGATCCCGTTCGCCGGCGAGGAACAGCACCAGGAGCAGCGCAGCGGCCAGGACGACCGCGCCTGCCACGTCCACGTGGGCGGAGCGGCCTTCGGGGGCTTCGGGCATGGAGCGCCACGCGGTCAGGAGGGCGGCGGCGGTGACGATCAGGCCGAGGCCGTAGGCGGCCCGCACCCCGCCGAGCTCGGCGAGGAGTGCGGCCAGCGGGTAGCCGACGCCGGCCCCGATGATCGAGACCACCGAGATCAGGGCGATCACGGCCGCGCTGCGTTCCTCGGGGAGGTGGTCCCGGGCCACGCCCATCATCAGCGCCGTCAGCCCGAGCCCGACGCCCTGGGCCGCTCTGCCGGCCAGCAGCCACGCGAACGGCAGCGGCAGCACGGTGAGCGCGCTGCCGGCGACGACGACCGCCAGCGTGACGAGGATCGTGGCCCGCCGGTGTGGGCCGGCTCCGAGCCGGCCCAGGACCGGCGTGGCGACGGCGCCGCTGAGCAGCGCGACGGTCAGCGTCCACTGCGCGCTGCCGAGCGAGACGTGGAACGAGGTCGCCACGCTGGTGATGAGCGGTGCCCCGAGGCTGGCGACCGCCGCCACGACCAGAGCGATGAACATCAGGGCGGGGACCAGCAGCCGCGCTTCGGAACGCGCCACCGGGAAAGCCTTCGCCGCGACCCCGTCGACCGGCTGCCCGGTCACTGTTTCGCCCCTTCGCGGTCCTGGCTCTCGAGCTCGACCAGGTGCTTCAGCGCCGGAAGTGCCGCCACCAGCGCCTCGACCTCGTCGCCGGTGAGCTTGCCGATCAACCGCTCGAACGCGTTGGCGCCCGCTTGGTGTCGCGTCCGGACATAGGAGGCGCCGGCCTCGGTCAGGCACACCAGCGTGACGCGTTTGTCGGACGCGTCACCTCGCCGCTCGACCAGGCCGGACTCCTCCATCACCCGGACCAGGGCGGTCATCGCGGGTTGGGTGACGCCCTCGACCGCGGCCAGATCGGTGATGCGCCGTGGGCCGGTCCGGTCCAGGGTGGCCAGGGTGGCGGCGGACGTCAGGCTCATGTCCCGGGGCAGGCGTCTCGCGGCCCTGGTGGCCAGGCCGTAGAGGGCTGCCCCGATGGCGGCGGACGCGCCAGGAGCGGTGTCTTGACGACTCATGCTCGAAGCATAGCATTTTTATATTCATTGTTTATGGAAATGCCTCGACTGGCAGCGACTCCTCGGGCCGCGCTCGCGAGCCGAGGGCGGTATCGAGGCGTTCGTGGACGGCCACGGCGGACGCCGGTGCCGTCACCGAGGCCTCGCGAAGACGCAGGACGAACCGCGGTCGCGGAAGAGTGGGTCGATGAGCTTGGCGAAGCCGGCGACCACCGACGTCTGCGGGCTGCCGTCGGGGTTGACGGTGGCGAGGACGGCGGGAACCGGCTCATCCAGTAGCGCCCGGGGTTCAGACTCCTGAAATGGGGTGCCCGGATTCAGCTGAGACGCCTGGGTGACGTTGTCTCGCACGAGTCCGGATGAGTCATCACGAGGGGCTTGCCTCGGGCATGCTGGCGTGTCCTTCGCTGCGGAGGTGTGGTTCATCCGGCCCGTTCTGCGAGGACCTCGGTGACGGCGCGGCGTCCCAGCTCGGCCATGGCGGGGTTGGTGTGGCGGTAATAGTCGATCCCGCTGACGAAGGTGAGTGCCCAGCCTCGTCCCCGGGCCCAGGCGGCGTCGTCGAATCCTCCTGCCGCGCGGAAGGTTTTCCGGGTCTCCGCACTGAGCAGTGTCCAGGCGGCGATGGCATCGCAGGCAGGGTCGCCCACGCCCGCGGTGCCGAAGTCGATCACCGCTCGGAGTCGACCGTCGTTGACGAGGATGTTGCCGGGGATGAGGTCGCCATGCGTCCACATGGGTGGCCCGTCCCATTCTGGCTGGTCGAGGGCTTGTTCCCAGGCGGACAGGAGAGCGGGGGCGTCGATGTCGCCCGCCGCCTTGGCGCTCCACTCCCGTACGGAGGCGTCGCGGGTGCGCAGGGGCACGCTCCGGTAGCCCGGACGGGCCCCAGTGGTGTCGGCCTCGCGCAGCGCTGTGACGAACTCGCCGAGGTCTTGGGCGAGCCGGTGGCCGTCGGGGAGTTCGTCCGGCTTGGCGGGAGGGTGCGAGCCGTCGATCCAACGGCTGATCGCCCACGGGAAGGGGTAACCGTGTCCCGGTTGTCCCACGGCGATCGGCTCGGGCACGGCAGTGGGGAGGCAGGGGGCCAGCCGCGGCAACCAGGCCTGCTCGAAGTCCACTTGGCCGACAGCACCCTGCATCCGGGGCAACCGGACCGCAAGCTCGTCGCCCAGCCGGTAGATCGCGTTCTCGGTGCCTGCGGAGTCCACCGGGGTGATGGGCAGATCCGCCCAGTGCGGGAATTGGTGCGTGAGTAGCCGCCGCACCAGCGTGCCGTCGGTCGGAATCTCATTCTCGTGCATCATCGGTCTGAGACCCTAAGTGCCTGACGCTGTCGGGGATCTTGAAATCGGAGTAGCTCAGCGTGATCGACGTGCTGATGGAGTGATTCGTTTCCCCCTGATCAGAGCGTTACCAGTAGGTCGACCAGGCTCTCGGAGGCCGTAGCGATGGACCGGTGACCGTTGAGCGAACGCTTCGTTCGTGCCTGCTGTTGTCTGTGTGATTGGAGTGTCGATGGCGTTCACCCGTTCGTGGTCGCCCTGCGGGGAACCACGGGTTCGGTGATCTGTGCGGGTGGGACGGTTGAGCCCCCGCGACTCCGGAGGACCTTGGATGTGCGTTCGCTCCCGTATCGGCTGCGTGATCCCCGAGCTGACCGTGCGGGTCGCCCGTGCGAGCAACCCCAGGGGCACCACCGCCATGGCCATCCGCGACCACCTCAACGGCCTGTGGAGCGACGAGGACTTCGAGGAGTGGTATCCCAGGGATGGCAAGCCGGGCCTGTCACCTGCGCAGTTGGCGACCGTGTCGGTCCTGCAGTTCCTGCTGGAGCTGTCCGACCGGCAGGCCGCTGAGTCGGTTCGGAACCGCATCGACTTCAAGTACGCCCTGGGCATGGAGCTGGAGGACCCAGGCTTCCATCACAGCGTCCTCGCCGACTTCCGCGAGCGCCTGGCCGAGGAGGGCCGGGCCGACAAGCTGTTGGACCTTGCGCTGGAGAAGATCCGGGCCATCGGCCTGGTCCGTGAACGCGGGCGGCAACGCACCGACTCCACCCACGTCCTGGCCGCGGTGCGGGACCTGACCCGCCTGGAACTGGTCACCGAGGCGATGCGCGCCGCGCTGGAGGAACTCGCCCGGCGGGCGCCGCACGAGCTGGTCGGCCTGGTCACCGAGGACTGGGGCAAGCGCTACGGCCGCGCGGCACGGCTTGGCAAGAACCCCTCCAAGCCCAAGACTCGGATCAAGGAGACGGGCGAGGACGTCCGCCTACTCCTGCGCTACGTCCACCGTTACCTGCCCGCTCTCCGCGATGGCGAGCAGGTCCAGGCCCTGCGCCAGATCTTCGTGCAGAACTACTTCCTCGACGCCCAGGACCGCCCGAAGTGGCGGGAGGCGGAGGACGCCGGCCTGCCGTCCTCGGCCGTCGCCATCGTCTCGCCCTACGACCTGAGCGCCCGCTACGCGCGCCGGGGCGAGACCCGCTGGAAGGGCTTCCTTGCGCATGTCACCGAGACCTGCGACCCCGACACTCCAAGTGTGATCACGGACGTGACCACCACCAAGGCCGCCGTTCACGACACCAAGGCCCTTCCCGGCATCCTGGCCAACCTCGACCACCGGCACCTGCTGTCGAAGGAGCACTTCGTCGACGGCGGCTACCTCTCCGTCGCGCTGAAGCAGCAGGTCGCCCGTGAACACGGTGTCGGCCTGGTCGGACCGATCCGGGCCAGGAGCACCCGCCAGTCCCGCAAGGGCACCGTCTTCCACCGCGACGCCTTCACCATCGACTGGGACACGAAGAAGGTCACCTGCCCGCAGGGCAAGGTGAGCCGCCGGTGGTCGACACCGCCATCCCTCGCGCCCTACATCAATGTCGAGTTCTCCCCCGACGACTGCCGACAGTGCCCTGTGAAGGCCGCCTGCACGCGCGCCGACGCCCGCAAGGTCACCTTCCTGCCGCGCGATCTCTACGACATTCAATCCGAGTCGCGGACCGAGCAGCAGACCCAGGCGTGGCTCTCGCGCTACTCGCTGCGGGCGGCCATCGAAAGCACGATCAGCGAGTTCGTCAACGGTCACGGCTTGCGCCAGTGCCGCTACCGCAGCGAAGAGAAGGCCCACGTCCAGCACGTTCTGACCGCCATCGCGGTTAACCTCGAACGCATCGGCGTCCACTTGCCGCCAGCACCTGCGCGGCAGCCCCGGAACCCAACCGCCCTTCAGGGCTTCCTCGACTGGCAGCACATTCCCCGCCCGCGGTCCTGGCGCGTCTCCACTCACCCCGCAGGCTGAGGTGGTCGCTCTCAAAGTGGAGCTCACCAACTTGCTCCGGACCCTGCCAGAGCCGAAGTTGGCGAAGGAGCAACGCCCCACCGTCAGTTCGTCAAATCTCCATGACCACTGGACAGGCCCGCGGCAGCCGCCCAGAAGAAGACGTGCCCGCACCTGGGGGACGGCATTCGCGAGCGTTCGGCGAGGACGTTCAGCGCACGGCGCACTTCTGCGCTCAGTTGGAAAAGCCGACGGCTGTACGGCCCGGCCCTGTAGGTGTACAGCCGGACGACCTTGACGGCCAGTTCGTCGCGGCCGTCGGCGAAGGTGTCCGGGAGCCCGGCGAGCAGCTCGAAGTCGCGTTTACCGGTCACCGCGTCAGCCACCACGCTCAGAGGTAGGACGTCGAGTTCTGCGGCAGACACGGAAGTATCGACCGCGACTGCATGGGCGGCCAGGGCCGCCAAGACCTCGATCAGCCGCTCGCCTTCCGCGATGTCGATACCCCAGGTGCCCAGGCGCTCGTGGCGACGGGTCCGGCGCCATTCCTCCTCGTCCACCACCGGCAGCAGGAGCCGACCCAGGTACGCGCAACGACGCCACAGCATGTCGTGATCGGAGGTCACGGTCGACTCCTGGAGCGGGGTAGCACAGTGGGACCGAAGATCAGCCCGCCCGACGCAGGCCCACCACCAACTTCCCACTACGGGCAATGCACGTACAGAGCGGAAGCCAAGATCCCCGACAGCGTCAGGCACTAACGAGGCGGCCGGCGGGGGGACATCGATTTTCACCGGGTTCCCCGGGTGGATTCCTCACGTCCAACTGGCGTGCTCAGTCGCCGGCTATCGCGTTCCTTGCCTTGTTGGCGGGTTGACTCTGGTCCTTCGTGCGAGCGGGAAACTCTGGGGGCCTGGTGGAGCTTGGCGTGCTCATGCCGTAGACGTGGCTTCGGCTGATGGACCGCAATGACGACGAGGTCGAACGACAGACGAGGCCGCATCGCGGCAAAGCCGACCAGGACGTCGCGCAAGGGGCGTCACCGGCCGAGGTCGCCCGCGCGGCGAGCGACGTCGCGGCGGGCCAGGGCCCGGCGTCGGCGGTCGGACCCGTGAGAGGGGTGTGAGGAATCGGAATCGAACGGTCTTGGCCGCATGCCCTCTGGCCTGGATGCGGATCAGGGTTGCCGGGCCGGAAGGAAGGCCCCGGTGAGGCGTTCGGCCTCGTTCCACAGGTGTGCCTGGACGGTCTTGTCCCGGGCGCTGCGCGGCAGGGGAGTGGCCTTGGTCGGGCCGACCACCGCCCAGCGTGGTCCGTAATAGCCTCCAGCCGTGGCGTCGGGGCTGGTGGCCGCGTACAGCAGGGGTTCTGCACCCTGCTCTGGCCCCTGGGACGGAACGGTCTTGTACAGGAGCGATTCCAGCAGGCCGGGCCGGCCACCGTTCAGAGTAGGGCCGGAGGTCGTCAGGTTGGTGCGGGTGTAGCCAGGGTGGGCGCCGGCCGACAGGAGGGGCCAGTCATGCCGCGCGGCGAGCTCGGCAAGCTGGATCATCATCAGCATGTCGGCGAGCTTGGACTGTGCGTAGGCCCGGGTGGGGCTGTAGTCGCGGGTCGACTGCAGGTCGTCGAAGTCGATGCGGGCCCTGTTGGCGGTGCCGCTGCTCATGGTGGCCACCCGCGGGGCCGGGGCGGCCAGCAGCAGGGGCATGAGCTGGACGGTGAGGGCGAACGGGCCGAGGAAGTTACTGGCCAGCTGCAACTCGAAGCCGTCGGCGGTCTCCGTGCGCTGAGGCACGTTCATCACGCCGGCGTTGTTCAGCAGCAGGTCCAGTGGCCTGCCGTCGGCGGCCAGGCTGTCGGTGAACGCGCGGACCGATGAAAGGTCGGCCAGGTCCAGGCGGCGGACCTCCACCCGGGCTCCGGGGTGCGCGGCGAGGATCTCCTCGCGGGCCTGCTCGCCCTTGGCCGCGGTGCGCACCGCGAGCACGACATGGGCTCCGGCGCCGGCCAGCCGCTTGGCGGCCTCCTTGCCCGTGCCGCTGTTCGCGCCGGTCACCACGGCGTACTTTCCGTGCTGGTCAGGGACCTGGTACATGACGGGACTCCATTACGGACTGCCGGTCTCTTATCTCGGCATACGGTAACGGACCTCCGGTGTCCAAGTAAAGTACCGGCGGTCGGTAACATGGGAAGGTGACCTTTCAACGTGCCCGCACCGACGAACAGCGGAGCCAGCGGCGGCGCCAGATCCTGGACACCGCGGCCCTGATGCTGACCGAGATGCCGGTCGCGAAGCTGAGCCTGAACGGACTGAGCCGCCGCGTCGGCCTGGCCAAGGCGAACGTGCTCCGCTACTTCGAATCACGCGAAGCGGTGTTGCTCGACCTGCTCGACACCGAGATCCAGGACTGGATCGCCGAGCTGGAGCGAGCACGGACGGACTGCCAGGGCACCACGCGAGAACGCGGCCACGGGCTGGCCGACCTGCTCGCCACTTCGATGACGCAACGGCCCGTCCTGTGCGACCTGTTCAGCGCGCAGGGCGCCGTACTGGAGCACAACATCTCCACCGAGGCCGGCATCCGCCACAAGCGTGCCGCCCGCGCATCGCTGCGGGGCCTGGTCCACCTCGTCCTGCGACACCTCCCCGAGCTCGGCACCGAGGACGCCGCCGCACTGGTGGAAACGACCTTGCTGGTGGCCATGGCCGCCTGGCAGTGCAGCCGCCCCTCGGACGCGATGCTGGCGGTCTACGCCTCGGATCCCGAACTGGAGGCCATGCGTCCCGACTTCACCGACCTGGTCCGCCGTACGACGGAAGTGACCGCCTCCGGCCTGCTGGCCCGACGCCAGGCGCAGAGCGACGTGAGCCAGGCCTGCTGAAGGACAGCCCTCGACACCTGCACGAGAAAGCCCTGTTCACCTCCAGGAGAGCGGGCGGCAGCCCGTGCAGGCCGTCGAACAGCGGGCCGTGCTCCCGCACCGCGGTAGCACCTCGCCGACGTAGTCGGGTACGCGCCGGGCGAGCGCTTACCGGTCCACCGCGGCGTTCACGGACGCCCGCGTGGTCATCGAGTCGCCGGTCAAGGTCAAGTCGATCCAGGGCGACACGAACACCGCGCCCGTCGGTACCGGTTGGGGCGCAGCGCTGATCGTGACCGACAGCGCGGTGACACCCGCCCGGTCGGCCTTCTCGACGAGGGCGTCGGCGGGTACCGGCTGCGAGCTGGGGATCTGTTCGAACAGCGGCCTCCGCACGTCGCGATCGCCGCCAGGGTCGAGCGGCGAGTTCTGTCGGAGCTGGCGCACCTTGAAGGATCAGCACAGACGGACTGCCCGCAGGCTCGCAACGAACAGCATGTCAACTCATCTCGATCGGTGGGCTGTCGGCCGTGGCGGGGATCGTTGAGCGGCTGGTGCCGGACGAGTTGTGGGAGCTGTCTCCAGCGGGTGGTGCCGGAGGCGCCGTCGCGGCCTCAAGGAGGTGGCCGGCGTCGCCACGGCGACAGGGAGGTCCTGGCCGCGATCGTGTTCGTGGCCCACGTCCGGCTGCACTTGGCAGCAGCTGCCCGCGGCATCTTTCGGACCGTCCGGTGCGGCGGGCCACCGCGGATTCACCGAGTGGACCAAGGCCCGGGTCTGGGCCAAGCTCTACCGTCTGGTCCTCGACGAACCCGGCTCCCGCGGCGACCTGGACTGGTCGCGCTGCGCCATCGACTCGGTGAACACGCGGGCCTTGACAAGGGGGACTTGACGGGTCCGAACCCTGTCGATCGGGCCAAGTACGGCTCGAAATGGACGGCGAGGGCGGCGGCATGAGGCGACCCGACGGACTCGCCCTGTGGTCGGCCACTACGCCGACGGCGCGTTCTCCGCCACCTCAAGTGCGGTTCGGCGCGCTGTTGGTCCCACGTCGGCGTGGGACGGGATCGGCCGGGAAGGCGCTGAGCATGGAGATGCAGTCAAGGCCTCGTTATCCGTTGCCTGAGCGCATGGTGAAGAGGCTGCGGTACTTCAGGTGGGCGTTCGCGGCAGGAGTCGCCGCTGAACTCATCGCGTGCGCGCTGGCGTTGATGGACCAGGATGCCACGGCGTGGCATGTATGGGCGACAGGCGGAGGTTCTGTCGTCTTTCTGCTCAATCTCCTGTCAGTCAATCACCAGCTCAAGAGGCACGGACTGGCCGTCAGGAACAAGTCCAGGCCGGACTCCCGCGCAACCCCCCGCGCTGACACCAGCAGTGGCGGACCGGGTCGGACGAGAGCGGCCTTCGGCGGTCACCGCGCCCATGGCAACCGGTGATCGCCCGCCCCGGTGTCCCACACGGCTCCGGTCTCGGCCCCCACCGCTGGGTCGTCGAGTGGATGATCTCCTGGCTGTACGGCTGCCGATGCCTACGCGTCCGCTGGGGACGACGCCACGACGTCCACGAAGCATTCCTCGGACTTGCCACCTGCCTCGTCACTCACCGACACGTCCAGCGACTTCGTTCAGCACGTGTCCGGACCATGACGAACCGCATCGCCGGCCTCCCCCTCCTGCATATGCTGCTGAAGAGCAGTTGGAATGGAGACATCTCCAAGCTGTCTGTCGGACAGCGGAAGCGGGCAGTCCCGGGCGTGCGGCGGCCCTGCTCGGGGTGTCCCAGCCGGGCCTGTCCGCGCAGCTCCGACGGATCGAACGCGTTACGGGCGGAGAACTGTTCGTCCGTAGCCAACACGGTGTGGAGCCGACGCAACTGGGCCAGTTCGTACTGTCGAAGGCGCGCCGGGTGCTCGGCGAGATGGACGCTCTCGCGGCAGGCGTCCGGGCCGCCGCCCCGCATCCGACCTTGCGGCTCGGCTCCATCCAGCTCGTCCTGACCGACCAGCTGTTCGGGCACCTGGAGCAGGAACTGTCCGGCCACCAGATCGGGGTCAGCGTCGAGCACTCGGTGACCGCCCTCACCCGCACGCTCGGCGACGGACGATACGACGCGATCATGTACCGAGAGGTCGCCGACCATGAGGCACCGCTCCTCGACGGCGCGGCGGCCCACACCACACCCTCATACCCAAGGAGCCGGCTTGCGTGCGCCTGTCGGCCGCCCATCCGCCGGCCGGGCGGGACCAGATCAATCTCGCCGACCTGGCGGAAGAAACCTGGCTGACGATCGTCGAGGACGATGACGGGGGCCCAGAGGCCATGATGCCTCGGACCGGTTACAGCTCGAAGTCGAGGTCGATCAGGTCGGTGAGTTCGACTTCGAGGCCGTGGGCGCGGCGGCCGTTGTCGCGGAAGTAGACCTCCCCCAGGGCCTCCGCCGCGATCTGGCGAAGCCGGTCCTCGGTGAGGCCGGCCTCCTGGGCCTGGAAGAGG
The DNA here is from genome assembly GCF_044391765.1 of Streptomyces sp. NPDC018610. Taxonomy (NCBI): domain Bacteria; kingdom Bacillati; phylum Actinomycetota; class Actinomycetes; order Kitasatosporales; family Streptomycetaceae; genus Streptomyces; species Streptomyces sp. NPDC018610. The sequence goes on along the minus strand of NZ_JBISAL010000010.1, from coordinate 283,539 downwards.
CGTGCGGCGTGCTCGGGGGGCAGAGCGAGAGTGAGGTGGCGCGTGCGGGCGTCGTCGGTGCTGCCGGGGGCGGCGGTGTAGCCGAACCGGGCCTGCACATCGATCATGATGCCGCCGGTGGTGGCCGCCGCCTGCTTGGCCTTCGCTCTGATCTGCGGCTGCCAGCGCACGCGTACCTCACGCTCGAGACGGTCGGCGAGCTCCGGCCGTGGCTTCTTGATCTGGTTTTTCACATAGCGTTCGACGGTGCGCTGGCTGATGCCGAGCAGCTCGGCCACCCGCCGGGTGCTGCGCTGGTGCCGGCGGACCAGGTAACGCATCTGTGCCCCGGCGGTCTTCGGGATCGGGCGCGTGAACGCGCCCTGCACCGCCTTGTCGAGTTCTTCGCCGACCGTGACCATCGACCCCTTGCCCCCTTCCTTCTACTCTCCGGTGTCCCTGGCGGTGACCTCGCCGCTCTTGATGTAACGGGCGAGGTTGGCGACATGGCCGTCACCGGCGAGCTTTTCGAGGACGTCGGCTCCCCACAGCACGCTCTGGGTGCCCTCGTGCTTGACCATGCCCGGCGAGACGCCCAGCCGGAACGAGCCCGGCACCGTCTTGCCGTCGGCGTCATAGGGCAACACGTCCAGCGGGCTGGGCCCGTCCGCCGCGTACACGGCGCAGTCCGAGAGGACCGCGACGGGATAACGGCCGGTGGCTGCCGCCAGGTGGAGCATCTTGCGGTGCATGTTGATACGGGCCCGGGAGATGACGGTCGCGCGGATGTCCGGCCGCCATGTCGGGCGGGCGAGCGCGGGCCATGCCTGCCCCGGCTTCCAGCCGCCGCCGCGTGCCTTCTCCTGCAGCTTGCCGATGCCGCCCTTGACGGTCATCTTGATGGCGTCGACGACGATTCCCGCCTTCGCGTCACGGCCCTTGTAGCCGTCCATCGCGGTCAGGAACTCGTCCGGGGGCAACTTCTCGCTCACGCCCAGGTCCGCCATGGTGGCGACGTAGGCGTCGCGCAGCCGCTTGTACCAGCCGTCCAGGAACCGGCCGCTCTCGGAGCGCACCCATGCCTCCGCCGGGGTGACGTCGTAGCCGAGTTCGACGGCGTAGGCCACGGTGGGGGTGGCGTACCAGGCGGGTCCTTCGGGGCGCTGGCCGGTCGGCGTGAACGGGCTGGGCAGGAGGTCGCCGTCGAGGTCGCGCCACTGCTTGCCGACCTTCACCCGGTTCAGGTCGACGTGGGAGAGGTCGACCAGCCACGAGCCGGGCAGCGCCGCATCGAAGGGAGGGTCGGTGACGTGCACGGGCGGCGACGCCAGGCCGACGACGGCGCCGTTGGCGGCCGCACCGAAGGCGAGGTTGACGTCGATGCCGACCAGGTGGCGCTTCATGCACTCCTCGTCGGTGAGATCCCGTGCCCAGTCGTAGGCTTCCTCGAAGAGCCGCTCGCCGGGGCCGCGCACATGGAATCGCGGAAGGTCGGCGAGGACGGGGTGTCCGTCGGTCGCCTCGCACGGCGCCGGATCCATCGGTTCCGTGCCCAGCGAGCCGGGCCGGTGCTCGGAGTGCCGCCTGCCGTCGGCGTCCGGGGCGCCGGCGCGGGTGGGCGGGTTCAGCGCGGTCATCAGCTGCAGTCCGGTGACGGCCGTGGACCCCACCGGTGTCATCACGCGCGTCGCGTACACACCCAGCACCTGCGCCAGCTCCGCCGGCTCCAGCTGCGCGGCATGCCCCCACGCGCGGCCGTCGAGAGCGCGCCAGGAAGGGATGCACAGCTGCACGCACTGCCGCCGCCCGCCGTGGGCGGGGCGGTAGATCCGCGCCCACGGCCCCAGACCCCGCTTGGTCAGCTTCCACTCGGCCCGCTCAAGCTGTTTGATGATCTTGTGCCCCTCCGGGAGCCGTCCGGCGAGCCGCTCCTCGTGTGACAGCTCGGCGGGCAGGCCGTAGCGTTCGCACGCCGCCTCGGTGAGCACCAGCAGCGGGTCGGCGTCCTTGCCCGAGCCGTGCAGCCGCTCCGCCCCGAGCTGCGCCTCGGTCAGCGTCCACTCGACGAGCGCGGGCAGGGACTTGGCGGGTACGTCCACGATCAGGCCGCCGATGCCGTAGCCGGTCACGTGCCGCTCGGCGTCGGCGTCGAGGACGAGCAGCGGACCGTGTGCGTACACGCCACCGGCCGCGGGCGTGTGCGCCGGGGCCGCATTCTTCACGCCCGCGCGGCGTGAGGCCGTCCCTGGCCGGGGGGCGGGCGCGGGCCGGGACGTCGCGGCCCGGGCGGGGGTAGTGGCGGGGGCAGCAGGCGCGGCGGTGTCGGACGTGGCCGGGGGCGCAGCAGCGGGCTCCGGACCGGTGGGCGCAGGCGGCGCCTTCCGCACGGTGGAGGAAGTGGCGGTCTGCGCCGCGGGAGTGTCCTCCTGCGGCGCGCCCGTGCTTTCCGCGGCCGGATAGAGCTGAGCGAGCTGCTCGAGCAGGCGCGCGTAGGCCTCCCGCTGCGGCGGTCGCGGCTCGGTCTTGCCCGACTCCCAGTCGCCGACGGTCGCGCGCCGCACGCCCAGGGCGGCGGCCACTTCGTCGAGGGTGAGCGCGTGTGCCTGGCGCAACCGCCTGCGCTCCGCCGCCGGCGGCAGCGGGGACCGCGACGCGACCAGTGCGTCCACCGCATCGAACAACTCGGACATGAAGCACCTCCGCCCCCACTCTAACGCAAAAACCGAACTCAATCCGGACTTCTTGCGTGCCAAAACCGTGCATTTTGCGTACGAAGGCAAGTTGACCCGTGCCTCAGTGTTGGAGGCCGGTCTCCCTGAAGGACGTGGCAGGCCGGCTCACCCAGCCGGGCCATCAGCGCGTTGTCGATGATCTTCTCGTCGGCCTCCGGCAGTTCGTCCCCGGCACCGTCGGCGGCGGCCCAGCGGCGGGCGAACTCCAGGGCATCGAGCAGGTCCCGGTGGGTGCCGTCGAGGGTCGGCTCCGCACAGGCTGTCGGATCGGCACCGCGTTCCACGCAGAAGCCGGCCATCGTCGCCAGCATCGGGCGCGGACCGGTGGGCGGAAAGGCTGGGAGCAGAGCGGCCAACCTGGGTCCCGCCGCCACACAGTCGGTGCCCGTCGCCGACTGAAGACCACTCATCGCCGCGTTGAATGCACGCTCGGTGCGGCCACCGTCGCGAGCGGCCACTGCCTGCTCCAGTTCCGACATGACGGCCGCCAGGTCCGCGGCCCTGTGCTTTCTTCTGAAGATCACCAGCACACCTTGGGCCCGTGGTCTGACATGTCGCCGTAGAGCGCGAGGACGACGGCGACGAACAGGACCGCAACGTGTCCGTGTCAGCTGTCACGACGACGACGTCGCCCCCGAGGAAGCCGCCGCCAAAGCCGCCCACATCTTTGTGTGCGCGTGGGCGAGGCGGAAGGCGCGTTGCCGCGTGATACCCCACCCGGCCCTGCGGCTGCACCCAGATGAGCCTGGTCGGCTTCATCGCCGGCGACGTGGTCGCATTCGAGAGCACCGCACGCGAGACGCACGCACGCTCCCACAAGGGCGACTCGTTCGTCGCTCCTTCCAGACCCGCGGTGGCCGACGGGAGCAGTATCTCGCCGTGGGTGGCCGCGTACGCGTGGGCCATGGCCAGGCCTTCCTCCTCGGCGGTGTCCCGCGCCGACCCCACTTTGCCGAGGCAGGTGCATCCCGGTGCCAAGCCGATCGCCGGCGTGCTCAGGCGAACTGCCCCGTGCTGTCGGAGGCTCGGGTTACCCTGCCGACCGGAGTGAAGGGGTTGTGGTGTCTGGCGAAATCGAGCTTGTCAGCGATGGCGATGGCGTCGTGGTGATCGGTCGGCGATCGGCAATTGAGAGATATCTTGACCACGCGGGGTTGCTGCCGGAGGCCGACGAGTTCGCTCTGGGAAGACTCAGCAACGTGCTCAAGGCCGGTGCCGATGTCGCGAAGACAGCATCAGGAATCGCGGAGCAGTCCGCGCGCTACCTGAAGTTGACGCCGGAGTCCGCCAAACGTCTCCGGGACGCCGGCGGACTGATGAAGACCAAGACCGAGGGCATCAGTCACGCGATGCTCGGAGAGACCGGAACCAAGTCGCTCAAGTGGCTTCAGGTCGAAGACGGACCGGCGTCTCTGCTGACGAACCCGGCGGTGCTCTCCGGTATCGGTGGCCTCATGAGTCAGTGTGCCCAGCGGCGAGAGGCACATGAGCTCAAGGCACTTCTCGTCCGCATGGACGAGAAGCTGGATGACGTGCGCAGGAGACAACGCGACGCAGTGCTCGCGAAGATGGATCGTGCGGCAGCAGCGATCGAAGACGCGATGACCATCCATCGACACGGGGGTGACCCGTCCACCCTCTGGACGAAGGTCAGCGCGGAGGCCGGGACGATCCTGGAGGTTCAGAGCGTTGCCTTGCGTGAGCTCAGTGCACTGGCCGAGAAGGTCGAAGGCAAGAGCAGGACCGGGGAGCTCAAGAGAGCCGCACAAGAAACCGAGCGTGAGACAGCCATCCAGCTTTCGATTCTGGCTCGCTGTTTCGAACTTCAAGACGAGTTTCGCGTCGTTGAGCTCGACCACGTGCTCGCCACAGCGCCGATGAACCTGGAGGGTCACCGGCTCGGTCTTGCCGAAGCACGTCAGGCACGTCACGCGGCCGTGCTCGAACGCACGCAAGGGCTTCTCCAGCAGATGAATGCCGCTGGGGGAATCGTGAACGCGAACATCGTGCTCCACGCGCGAGCGGCACGAGCCGTGATCGAATCCCTGAACTCAACAGCGGCGATCGTGGAGGACTTCCATGCCTCGCTCGGATTCCAATTCAGCCGAGGATCACTCAGTATGATCCCTTGGGGTGATGCGATACGTGACCCCCGGCAGTTGAAGAGGGCAGGAATCGAGGTCAGCCAGAAGGCCGTGGCCGGCGGCGCGGCGGCGGCGACCGTTGTGGCAATCGGGAAGTTGAGTTCGAAGATCATCCCGAAAGGATGAGTCGGTCGGTTCCTCGACGCTGCCTTCGATTGGGGCTGAAGAGGGGGCCGGTGCAGAATCCGGTGGCGACTGACAGGACCGTGACTGCCGGCGCCGCGACCTTGCGGCGCCGGCAACCGTCGACGATGAGACATGCCCCGTGGGGCGCGGCGGTAGGCTACTCGCCAGTAACTCCATCGATGGCCTCACGGAGAAGATCCGCGTGGCCGACGTGGCGGGCGTACTCCTCGATCACGTGCTCAAGGAGGAACCGCACATCGGTGTCACCGAATTCCGGGTTCGGCACGATACGCGCGAGGTCGAGGGTCACCTTCGCGAATGCCTGCCGCGACTCCTCGCACGCCTTGAGGTAGTCCTCGTAGACATCCCTTGCCGGCGTAGCGTCCGACTCGTCGTACCACTCGCCACCGTCAGCGGTGGCGTAGGTCCGATAGGGAAAGAAGCGAGGCGTCGTGCCGGCCAACGTACGCTGGAACCAGGCCCGCTCAACCCCCTGCAGATGGCGCATGAGCCCCAGTAGGGTCAACGCCGACGACCGCAGAGGACGTAGCCGCAGTTGTGCCTCCGAGAGGCCCTCGCACTTCCACAAGAAGGTCGCTCGGTGGTAGTCGAGATTCGAGGCGATCACCTTCAGCCACGAGCCCGATAGCGCGCGCTCAGGTCGGACGATCTTCTGGACCACGATGTCGCTCACGTTGGAGTCTCCTCACCAGTCGTCAAGCTTGGCCGAGTTCGCACGCGCCCACGATCCGAGGACCGACCGGCACCTCGTGAGCACGCCCGCCCAGGAAGACCCCTCTTCGTATCTGAACTCATCGCTCGATGCCGCCTCGGGAGTGCCCTCCGCGGCTGCGAGTCACACGCCCCGCACGCGACCCGGCGAGCTGCACCGCCAACGGTGACTACGACTGCGACCGCGTGTACCAGGGCATGACCATCTCGTTCGACTTCTCGATCGAGGAGATCTGGCCCATCTGGGCAGCCGGTGCGACTGCCGTCGCGGGCCTCGTGGGCCTCGCGGGCCCGGGCCGGCTGGGGGCCGACCTCGCGGACTTGCTGCCCGACTGTGCCAGCGGGTACCTGAACGCATCCTGACTGCTACCTACAGACTCCGGTCATATCGCGACCGGATGACCTCGGGGTGCGCCACCACCTCATGCATATGACATCCTCGCCCGTCGTGACTCCACCTCGATCGCAGACCGAGGCGCCTCACCACGGCTCAGGGGGCCTGGGGCCGGGCCAGGCCGTGGTCGTACGCGAAGATCACCGCCTGGATGCGGTCGCGGGCGCCGATCTTGGCCAGGACGCGGCCGACATGGGTCTTCACCGTGGACTCCGACAGCACGAAGCCCGTGGCGATCTCGCCGTTGGTCCAACCCTTGCCGATGGCGACGAGGATTTCGCGCTCGCGGTCCGTGAGACAGGCCAGGCGCGGGTCCTCGGCCCCGCCGTCGCCCGCGAGCGGCACGAGGCGGGAGAACTCCTTCAGAAGACGACGGGTGAGCGCGGGGGCGATCACCGCGTCCCCGACGGCCACCGCACGGATGCCCGCCAACAGTTCGTCGGGACGGGCGTCCTTGAGGAGGAAGCCGCTGGCTCCGGCGCGCAGCGCCGCGTACACGTACTCGTCGAGGTCGAAGGTGGTCAGCACGAGGACGCGGGAGCGGTCGCCGGCGGCGACGATCCGGCGGGTGGCCTCAATGCCGTCCATGCCCGGCATGCGGACGTCCATGAGGACGACGTCGGGCCGGAGCTCGGCGGCCTTGCGCACCGCTTCCGCACCGTGCGCGGCCTCGCCGACGACCTCCGTCCCGGGCACGGAGTCCAGGAGCATACGGAAGCCGTACCGCTGCAGCGGCTGGTCGTCCACGACGAGCACGGTGGTCACCGGGCACCGTCCTCGCGGGTGAGGTCGAGGTCGGCCCGCACCGTCCAGCCGGCGCCCGTGGGGCGCGCGCTGACGTGTCCGCCGTAGAGCGCCACTCGTTCCCGCATGCCCACCAGGCCGTGTCCTTCCTCGTTGACCGCGCGGAGACCGCTGACCGGTGCCGACGGGCCGGAGTCCTGGACGGTGACGGTCAGCCGCGTGTCCTCCGCGACGATCGCCAGGTTCGCCCGTGCTCCAGCGCCCGCGTGCTTCAAGGTGTTCGTCAGGGCCTCCTGCACGATGCGGTAGACCGTGAGCTGCACCCCGCTGTCGAGGGCGTCGATGTCCCCGGCCGTACGGTAGACGACCTCCAGGCCCGCAGCGCGCACGCCCTCGCACAGCGCGTCGATGTCCGCGAGGCCGGGCTGCGGGCTCAGCTCGGGCGCGGCGGGCGGGCCGTCCGCTTCGCGCAGCACGCCGAGCACCCGGCGCAGTTCGCCCAGGGCCTGGCGGCCGGTGTCGCCGATCAGGTGCAGTGCCTCCTTGCCACGCTCCGGGGCGGCGCCGGCGGCGTAGACGCCCGCGTCGGCGAGGGTGATGATGACGGACAGGTTGTGGCCGACGATGTCGTGCATCTCCCGGGCCACGCGAGCCCGTTCGGCGGCTATGGCGAGCCTGCCGCGCTGGTCCCGCTCGATCTCCAGCCGGGCCGCACGGTCGCGCAGCCCAGCCAGCTGGGCCCGCCGGATGCGGACCATCAGGCCTAGCGCGAGCGCCGCGGTCGCCGTGCTGAACAGGAAGAACAGCGCGTCCCAGACCGGCACCGCCGCCGACACACGCGCCGAGACCAGGCCAAGTGCCCCCGCTGTCACCGCGCAGGCCCACGGCAGCTGCCGCAGCCGTCCGTGCAGGGTCAGGCTGTACAGCGAGACGAAGAGGGCGACGTCCGCGCGGAGGGCGGCGCCCAGCGACCACTGGAGGACGAACACGGCCGTGACCGTGCCGAAGGCGGCGGCCGGAGCCCGGCGCCGCCACAGCAGCGGCAGCACCAGCCCGGCCTGTAGGGCCAGCATGCCCGCGACGGGCAGTCGGGTGAACACCAGACGGAAGCGGCGCGGGCCGTCGCCGTCCCCGCGGATCGCACCGGCCGCGTGCAGCAGGTCGGGCAGGCAGAAGAGCAGGAAGACCGCGACCACCACCGCGGTGTCCAGCACCCACGGACGGGCCCGATCGGCGTGCCGGAGCCGCTGGCCGGCCCGGCCGAGCCGGGCGACCAGCGGCCCCATTCCGCTGAGGTCTTCGGTGGTCACGGAGGTCACCGGACCATGATGCAGGTGGCTGCTGCTCAGGCGTCGCTGCGCAGCAGCCGGTACGCCGCCCCGGCCAGCGCCAGGGCCGTCCAGCCGAGGAGGACCCCGAGCCCGGCGCCCGGCGACAGGGTCGTCGAGTCGTGGGTCAGTGCGAACATGGACTCGCCGGCGTGGCTCGGCAGGTAGGGGTCGATGTCGCCCTGCCACGAGCTGGGCAGCAGGGAGATCAGTCCCGGCACGAGCATCAGGGCGGCGACGAGCACCGAGATACCACCCGCTACGGACCGCAGCAGTGCGCCCAGGGCGGTGCCCATCACGCCGACCAGGCCCAGGTAGAGCCCGGCACCCAGGAGGCTGCGGACGACACCGGCGTGGCCGAGGCCCATGGCGGCGGGCGTGCCCGAGACGATCTGGCTGCCGACGAGGAACGCGACGAACGCGCCGACGGTGGCGATGACCAGCGCGACCAGGCCGTACACAGCCGCCTTCGACCAGAGCACGGGCAGCCGGCGCGGTACCGCCGCCAGAGTCGATCGGATCATGCCGGTGGAGTACTCGCCCGCGGTGACCAGGACGCCGAGCACGCCGAGGGCGAGCTGGGCGAAGTTCGTGCCGAAGAGGGACAGGCTGGCGGCCGTCGCGGTGGCGAAGTCGCGTTCCAGGTGTCGGCCGGAGTTCAGATCGGACTTGTAGTGGCTCGCGGCGATGACGCCGAAGGCGACGAGGAAGAGCAGGCCCAGGCCCAGGGTGATCCAGGTGGAGCGCAGGGACCAGAGTTTGGCCCACTCCGAGGACAGCACGCGCCGGCCGGTCACCCGGTAGGAGGGGCGGGCAGAGGCGGCAGGGGCGGTCTCGGGGGTTCCGGGGGTTGCCGTGAGGGTGCTCATGCCGCGCTCCCGGAGGTCTCGGTGCCGGTCGTGGAGCCGTGGTATTCCACGGCGTCCCTGGTCAGTTCCATGAATGCTTCCTCCAGCGACACCGCCCTGGTGGTCAGCTCGAACAGGGGGATGCCGTGCTCGGCCGCCTTCAGCCCGATCTCGCGGGCGGACACGCCGGTGACCTGCAGCTCCTCGGAGCCGATGCGGCCGGTGATCTCCACACCGGGCCCGGCCAGCACGTCTCGCAGCCGCGCGGGGGCGTCCGTGGCCACCGTCACGGTGTCCCCGCCCGCCTCGCGGACGAGGTCCCGCACCGTGGTGTCGGCCAGCAGCCGTCCCCGGCCGACGATGATCAGGTGGTTCGCGACCAGCGACACCTCGCTCATCAGGTGCGAGGAGACGAACACCGTGCGCCCGTCGGCGGCGAGGACGGTGAGCAGGTTCCGGATCCAGAGAACGCCCTCGGGGTCCAGTCCGTTGACCGGCTCGTCCAGCATCACCGTCTGGGGGTCGCCCAGCAGGGCAGCCGCGATGCCGAGCCGCTGGCCCATGCCGAGGGAGAAAGCGCCGGCGCGCTTCTTCGCGACGCTGCCGAGACCGGCGAGCTCGATGACCTCGTCGACCCGGCGGCGCGGGATGCCGTGGGTCAGCGCGAGCGCCCGCAGGTGGTTGTAGGCCGAGCGGCCCGGGTGGATGGACTTCGCCTCCAGCAGCGCGCCCACCTCCTGCAGCGGTGCTTGATGCCGGGCGTAGCGCTGTCCGTTCACTGAGACGGAGCCGTCGGTCGGCGCGTCCAGCCCGACGATCATGCGCATCGTCGTGGACTTGCCCGCGCCGTTGGGGCCGAGGAATCCGGTCACCGTGCCCGGCTTCACGGTGAAGTCCAGGCCGTCGACGGCGGTCTTCTCGCCGTACCTCTTGGTGAGCTGCTGTGCCTCGATCATGGTCATCTCTCTCTCGCGTCAAGCACCCGGCACGCCCGGCGCCTCCTCCGCCACGCTAAGTCCGCCACCTGCCGGATCCGGTCGTACCGCGGTCGGAACAACGGCAGGCGGGTAGTACCGGAGTACTACGGCACCGGCGCCCCAGCAGGTCCACAGCACGGGGGTGGGACCCAGGCGGTGGGCGGCCAGGTGCGCGGCGGTCGACATGACGCCGTACGTGCCGCACGAGCGTCGGCTGCTGCCCCGTGCTCTCGGCGACAGTGTCGCGGGCACGGGCGAAGTCGCCGTACGGGGCGCGCGGGCCGCGCAGCAGCGGGCGGTGCGGCCGACCGTGGAGTCCGATCTCGTGGTCGCCGCGGCGATCTCGCGGACCATGCCGGGCGAGCGGTGCGCGTCACGGGCCCACAGGAAGAAGGTCGCGCGGAGTCGGTGCTCGGCGACGAGACGCAGGAAGTACGGGGTGGACATCGGGCCGGGTTTGTCGTCGGAGGCGAGGACGATGTGATCCGGGCGGCCCGGGTCGGAGAGACGAGGCATGGCACGGTTGCGCGCGGCGGGCCGAAGGGGGGACGACGGGCGCGGCAGGGCCTCTGAGCCGCATCAGCCCGGTGCTTCCTGCCGACAGGAAGCACCGGGCTGTATGGAAAGGAGGCTTCCGATCGAGAAGACACCATCAGCGGAATCGCTGTCTGGTTCGTCCTGCTGAGCCAGCCGGCTCAGCCCCCGCAGCCACCGAACCCGAGGGCGCTCACCGCGTTGTCGTAGGCGAACAGGAGTTCCTGCTTCGCGCCCGGCGGGATGCTGAACCAGTAGCCGTAATAGTCGGCATCGGTCCAGATACAGGCGAACTGGTCGCTGCGGTTCCACACCGAACTGGCCCGATCGTTCCACGCCCAGCCGATGTTGGGGATGTCCACCGGATCGAGCTGCAGGACGTCCCCGGTATTGTCGTGGCCGTCAAAGAGGCAGACTTTACCTTCTGAACAGCGGGGCACGCCCCCATCTTTGGGGTCGTCAGCCGATGCGGTTCCCGGAGCCATCAGTACGGTGGTGGAGGCGAGGACCGCCCCTATTACCGCGGTTTTGACTGACAGTTTCATGAGTACCCTTTCCGTTGTCACCCGAGGAAGCACGGCCCTGATCGCCGTGTCCAACTGTTGCTTCACGAGGGAGCTTTGGTCATAGAACGGTTGCTGCGCGCATGTGGTTCACGGAAATGACGTTGGTCGCGTTCTCCGCAAGGAATGCCCGTGGCGTTCTCACGGCTTACCGATCACTTCAGCCCGGAGAAGGTGGTGGTGCGTGTCGCAGCCGTGGCCCCGGTCGGTGCTCCCGGCGGTATCGGCGGAGCCTGCCCGTCAGGAGGCGCACTGCAGAGCTGGACACGTCGACGCCGGACGGGTGGACGAGCACACGAATCCTCCGGGGGAGACGGACTTCTTGGTCGAGAGCCCGTCTGCGAAGGATTCTTCTTCTGTCAGTTCAACTGCCCAGTCCGTCCGGCGGCAGGCTGAGGGAATCTCCGTGTCCCGGGCTCGCCGCCACTAAGGGCTGTCCCGTAATTCCTGGTGGATCAGTGCGCGGCGTCAGATGCGGTGGATCGCAAGGCGGAGGGGTGCCCGGATACTGGATGTATCCGGGCATTCCGACAACGCGGCGAGGCGCCGTAGCTGTCGTCGCGCGCCCGCCAGGGATTACGGGACAGCCCTTAGGCTCAAGGCGGGAAGCAGGTACCCTCGTGGTCCGCGATCAGGTCATTTTTGTACTACGCCGCGGACGGCATCGCCGAGGTGTCTCGCCGAACCCTGCCTCAACTCACCGGGCAGTCCACGAGGCCTCCACAGATACGCACGTTGTACACACGGGCGTGCAGGCCCCAGTCGATGGTGTAGTCCTGCCATTTGCGCAAGGTGCGCTCGGTGTAGTAGTCGTTCTCCTCGATGATGTAGCTGAATGTGACGATGTTGTTGCCCGAGTGGAAATTCCTGACGTCGTTGAAAGACACCCTCAAGTCGCCGGCGTTGGCGAAGCACATGCGGTTGCCGGTGCTCGTTTCCACCCACGCGAGATCGGTCCGCTGGGGGAGAGTGGGGTCTCCGCAAGAAGTCTCGTTGGCCGCGGAGGCGGGGGCCGTCGGCATCACGAACGTCAAGCCCGCAGCGGCCACCGCTGCGACGAGAACTCTTTTGGCCACCTGCGTCATGGTTGTTCCCCTCTACTGGATGCACATGATCAAGCGAAACTGGTCGGATCTCTTCGCCATCGGCCCGGCGCGAGCGCTGCGGCCAGGCGCAAGGCTACGGAGAGTGCGGGTCGCAGTCGTCACCACACAGAGCTAACTCGGCGTAGCTCCCACGGGGGACAGGCTCTCGGAGGCAAGGCGCAGCAGGAGGTGGATGCCGATCGCGTACAGCGGTGGCTCAACAGCCGACCTGCGCCGGCATGGGGGCGAGGAGCCTCGCTGGCCCAGAAGGAGACCGCGACGAGGCGCTCGGCATCTCGCGCGGAGACGCAGCGGGGATGGCGCCGCCGTCCAGCGGCCGGCGGACGCCGCCAGTGCGTCCGCCGGCACGCCCGCCCATGTACGAGCGGCACAACTCGTCCCACGTCGACCTCTCGTTGACCCGCAAGGACGGACACACCTACGACCGACCCGGGCACCGCGGCTCCAGCACGCCGTACGTCCCCGCGACGCCGGCGAATTCACGGCGTGAAGAGAGGGGCGTGGCAATCCTTGCCAGCGCGTTCCGCATCCACGGGTGTAGGCGACCCTTCCGTGGCCGCCCGGACGGCAATAGGAGACGTTCCGCCACTTCAGTACGTGGAGTCCGCGCTGCCGCCGCGCTCACCACGGAAGACCGTTCGCGCGTACGTCAGAGGGCGGCGCCCCCATCCACCCGGATCACCTGTCCGGTGATGTACGCCGCTCGGTCCGAGAGGAGGTAGGAGACGAGTTCCGCGACGTCCTCAGGGCGTCCGAACCGCTTGAGCGGGATGCGTTCCAGCATTTTCTCCCGCATCGGTTCGGGGATGTCCTCCATCATCTGTGTCTCCGTGATGCCCGGCGCCACCACGTTGACCCGGACGCCGTGGGCCGCGACCTCCCGCGCGAGTGACTTGCTCATACCGATGATGCCCGCCTTGCTGGCGGCGTAGTTGCTCATCGTCACGAAGCCGCTCAGACCCACGATCGAGGAAATGTTGACGCAGGTACCGGACTTGCGTCGCAGGAAGCGGTACAGGACCGACTGGCACACGTTCCACATGCCGGTGAGGTTGGTGTCGATCACGTCGTCCCAGGACTCACCGGCCAGCAGGGGCATGGGGCCGTTCCTGGTGATTCCGGCGTTGTTCACCAGGGCCGTGACGGGACCCAGCTCGCTCTCGGCGTGAGCCACCATCTCCTCGACGGCATCGCGGTCGCGTACGTCGCACTCGGTGAACAGGGTGCGGACGCCCAAGGCTTCGATCTCTTCCCGGGTCGTCCGTGCTTCCTTGCTCTCGGACCGGTAGCAGCCGATGACGTCGTACCCCTCCGTGGCGAGTTGCAGGGCGATGCTCCGGCCGATCCCTCGGGCCGCTCCCGTGACAAGGACGCGGCGCGGACTCTCCTGGCTGTCCCTCGTGCTGTGTGCGGCAAGCGGCTCGGGTCCGGCGATGTCGTTGGACAAGGTCTCTCCCCAGGTGGCTCCACTGTGGTGCCTCAGCAAAGCACCGTTCCTTAAAGGGCCGCTTAAGCCCCGGAAGGTAGCCCGCCGGCGTGTACTGCCGTGATCAGGACGTCGCGTCGGTCGCCATCTCGCGCGGCTCGGTCCGATCGTCATGGGCGACGGCAGAGGTGTCGGACGAGTGGGGCGCGAGGTGTTGCTCCGCCTGCGGCGGCAGGGCCAACCGGTAGAGCGGCACGGCTGCTGCCGTGGTCACCACGGCGACGAGGACCAGGAGCGAGAAGACGTCCTCGGAGATGATGTGCTGGCTCAGACCGATGTTGATGAAGATGAGGATCATCAGGCCCCTGGCGTTCATAAGTCCTCCCACGGCCCAGGACTCGCGCCAGGAGAAGCCTGTCACCCGCATCGCGAGCCCGCATCCGACGTACTTCCCGACGAAGCCGGCGATCAGCAGGGATGCGAAGGCGAGCAGCATGGTGGCCCCGGCTATGCCGCTGAGCTTGGTGTTGAGCCCCGAAAAAGCGAAGAATATCGGGAGCAGGAAGACACTGACGAAGTCCATCATCCTGCCGTGCAGGGCCTCCCGGAAGGCGGCGTCGCGTGGCATGGCGAGGCCGGCGATGAACCCACCGAACACGGAGTAGATCCCTATGCGGTCCGTGAACCAGCCGGCGCCGAGGACGACGAATGCCACGATGTACATTTGGCTGAGCGTAAGGCTCTTCGTCCGGGCCGCCCGTGCGCCGATGGGACGCAGTAGGCGTGCGACGCCGAAGAGCATCACGGCGGCGAAGACAGCGGCCAGCAGGATGCTCTCGAGCGCGCTCATGGGTCCTGAACCGGCATGCACGGCGGACAGCACTGCGAGGAAGCACCAGGCGGCGACGTCGTCCATGGACGCGGCTACCAGCGTCAGTTTACCCAGGGGCGAGTTCTCCAGACGCCGCTCGTACAGGATGCGGGCGAGCATGGGGAAGGCGGTGAGGGACAGCGCGCCGCCGATGAAGAAGGCGAACTCCGTGCGGGAGACGTCGTCCCTGGAGAGTCGCGAGTACCACAGCAGTCCCGCCGCGGCACCCAGTACGAGCGAGGGGACCATGCCCGAAAAGGCGAGAAACATCGCGTGCCAGCCCCGGCTCCGGCTGCCTTCTTCGCTCGCTCCTCCCGCGTGGGCCCCGTTCTTCGCGCCTTTCTCGCTGTGATCGATTCCGGCGCCCACCAGGAACATGTACAGGGTGAGCCCGAGGGTGCTCAGCACATAGAGGATGGGTTTTACGTCCGGAGGGAACAGCGATTTCTGCACTCCGGGGAGAATGAGCCCCAGAAATGTAGGTCCGAGAAGGACGCCGGCCACCATTTCTCCGAGGACGCGCGGTTGCCTGAACGCGAGGGCCAGCGACCCGCAGGCCGCCGACGCGGCAAGAACGACCAGCACCGCCGCCACTACCTTTAGGGTGAGCTCAAGATTCGGGTCGCTCGGAGAATAGAAGGCGAGAGTTTGCATGGCACCCCTTGGCTCGCTCGTCGAATAGGCCGTACGAGCTTGTCAGCCGGCGCTGAAGGATCACCTAAGCCTTGCCTAAACGACGCTGTACCAGGGCCATTGCCCTGCCATGTCACGGGGTCACGTCCCCGGAGCGAGGGGCGGGGGCACTAAAGACCTTCCTAAGTGCCGCTTAAACGCGGCGGGGTCGGCGGTCCATCGTTCAGCGGGGCGGCTCCGCTCTCCTTTGCGAAGATTTTGTCTACTGTCGAGTAGAGGTGTCCCTTTCCGAATCCCGGCCGCGATTGTGCGTCATCGCGGTGCGGGGCCCCCTCTCCGGTGTGGGCGTCGATATCGCCACATGGGCGGACTTAAGATCTGGCTGACGCTTGATCATACATCGCGCGCGGCCGGTGGGTAGGGATCGATCGCGTGATCTGGCTGCCTCTGAACGGGGTTGACGTCTGTCATGCCCGCCTCCATGATTTAATTTCGCCTGTCGCGCAGTTGTTCCACCCGGTGAAATGGCCTTCGGTATTTCGAGTGGAGGGCATGTGAGGTTCAGAGTCTTAGGTCCTGTGGACGTGGAGAACGACCTCGGTGAAAAGGTCACTCCGCAGGCACTCAAAATTCGGTCGCTCTTGGCCGTGTTCTGTATGCACGCGGGCAGCGTGGTTTCTCCGGCACGGCTCATCAGTGCGCTGTGGGGAGGAACGCCCCCACGGACCGCGTCCACGGCGCTTCAGGTCTACGTCTCCAAGCTTCGCCGGCAGTTCAGCCAGGCGGGCGCGAGCCCTTCCCTCATCACCACCACATCGTCCGGCTACCTGATGCGGCTCGACGAGCACACCCTCGACCTGGCCCTCTTCGAATCCAGCGTGGTCGAGATCCAGCAGGCCATCGACGCCGACCGCACCCAGGACGCCGCCCGGCTCCTCTCCGAATCGCTGACGCTCTGGCGGGGTACCGCACTCGCCGATGTGCGCACCACTCCCGCCTTGGACGGCTACGCGCAACAGTTGGACGAGCGGCGCAACGCTCTGCACGCCCAACGTCTCACCCTGGAGCTACGGCTCGGTCGCCACGCGGGCCTCATCGGGGAGCTCTACGGCCTCGCGCAGGAACACCCCATGTGGGAGCACGTGTACGCCTGTCTGATGATCGCTCTTTACCGCAGCGGTCGAATACCCGAGTGCCTGACCGCGTATCAGCGCATACGTCAGACGCTCCACGACGAGCTGGGCATGGAACCCTGCAACCGGCTGCGCAATCTGCACCGCGCGATCCTCGCCCGCGAGCCGTGGCTGGACGACCACGGCCGGCTGCTGTCCGCGGCGTACGCTTCGTGAACGTCACCTGGCAGCGGGGCCCGGGGAGAACGCGGACCGGCGGGCGGCACGACCGGTCCGGGCGTGGCCGTGGCCTTCCCTTCGCGTCTGCCGCATACATCCTCTTCGTGCTCACGGTCGGCACGAACATGCCGACCCCTCTGTACGCCCGGTACCAGGCCGAGTTCGGGTTCTCCCCGCTCGTGGTGACTCTCGTCTTCGCCGTGTACGCGGGGGCTCTGATCCCCACCGCCCTGTTCGGCGGAGCATTGACCGACAGCATCGGCCACCGCCGTGTGGCCGGCCCGGCCATCGCCCTGTCGGTGATCGCGGCCGTCCTGTTCTGCTGTGCCCAGGGCGTCGCCTGGCTGTTCGCGGCGCGGGCCCTGCAGGGCATCTCGGTCGGCGCGGCCTCGGGGGCGCTCACCGCCGCCCTGGTGGAGACGGAACCATCGGGAGATCGTGCGCGGGCTTCCGTGCTCGCCTCCGCCATGATCACGGGCGGCGGCGGCATCGGCCCGATCCTTGCCGGGTTCCTCGGCGAGTACGCGCCGTGGCCGCTGCGCCTGACCTACCTCGCCGAACTCACCCTGCTCGCCCTGGCGGCGGCAGCCGCCACCCAACTGCCCAAGGCGGCGCGTCGCGGTGCCTGGCGATTCAACCGGCCCCGCATCCCGGCCGCACTGCGGCGGCCCTTCGCCCTGGCATGCGCCGTGAGCGTGCTGGGGTGGGCCGTGGTCGCACTCTTCCTCGCCATGGTCCCGTCGTACGCCACGGCCATCCTGCACCGCAGCGACCTTCTGCTGGCCGGCACGGCAGGGGGCATGTTCCTGCTGTTCGCCGCGGGCACGCAGTACGCGGTGGCGCGCGTGGGCATCGCGGCCCGGCCGACCGCGGGGCTGCTTCTCCTCACCATCGGCCTCGGGACGCTGGCGGGCGCCGGAGGCACGCGCTCGCTCTGGCTCCTCCTCGCGGCCGCCGCCTGCGGCGGGGCGGGCCAAGGCATCACGTTCAAGGCCGCACTGACCAAGGTGAACGAGACGGCGCCCCAGGAGTCCCGCGCCGAGGTCCTTTCCGCCTTTTACATGATCACGTACTTCGGGGTCGGGCTACCGGTCATCGGCGTCGGCCTCCTGGCCGCGGTCACCGACCTGCTCACCGCCGTCGTCACCTTCTCGGCGGTGACGGCACCGGCCTGCCTGGTTGTCGCGGTCAAGGTTCGCACTACGTGGACCGACGCCGTTTAAGGGGAGGTAAGGACCCTTTTAGCGGGCGTCGTTAAGGTCCGTCCAACACACCGACTGGTCCCCGCGCGGCCCGCCGTGCGGCGGGACGCATCAGCCGAACGAGGCGAACGCCCGTGGACACCATCAGCCACGACCCACAACTGCTCGGCGAGTACCAGCCCTTCGGCCGTCCACTGCACGTATGGGCCGCGCGAGCCCCGCTGCCGGACGACGAGCGCTTCACCGCGTACACGTCGGAACTGGCCGAGGGCGAACGCGCGCAGCTCGCGCGTATCGTCACCGGCGCCGCGCGCGCCCAGTTCGTGACCGGACGTGCGCTGGCCCGGGAAGTCCTCGCCCGCGAGCTGCGGACGACGAGGTCGCGCATTCGCTTCGCGGCCGACGCATCAGGCCGGCCCTGCCTGGCCGAACCTCTCGGCACTGGAATCGACTTCAACCTCTCGCACTCAGGGCGGCTCACGCTGCTCGCTGTGACGCGGGGGAGCCGAGTGGGCGTCGACGTCGAGCAGACGGCGGTGGAGCGGGACTTCTCCGGGGTGGCGATGGGCTTCTTCTCCCCGGCCGAGTACGAGCAGTGGTCCCTGGCCGACACAGCGGACAGGAGAAGCCTGTGGTACCGCATCTGGACCCGCCGTGAGGCATATGTGAAGGCCACCGGCCTCGGGTTGCGCGACATCGGCGACGACCATCACGGCCGCGGCTCGGCCTGGGTCGACATCGCCTTGGAGCCCGCACCAGGTCATGTCGGCTGCGCCGTGCTCCTCAACCGCCCCTGACCGCCCGGAACCCCACTTTGTTCGAGGTGAACCAGATGACGTCCGACACTCCTCTGTGGTCCCCGCCGCGCGACGTTCTCGACCGCTCCCGCATCGGCGACTACCTGCGTTGGCTGGCGAGTCACCGCGGGCTGCGGTTCGACGGTTACACGGACCTGTGGCGCTGGTCGGTGTCCGACCTGGACGGCTTCTGGTCGTCGGTGTGGGAATACTTCGAGATCACGCCGGAGACGCCGGCTCCCGCTTTCGTCGACGCTCCTGCCATGGCGGACGTCCGGTGGTTCCCCGGGGCGCGTCTCAACTACGCCCAACGTGTCCTGAGCATGCCGGGTGTCGAAGGCTCGACCCCCATGGTGATCGGGCACTCGCAGACGAGAGAGGCTGTCGTGCTCACCGCCGACGAGCTCCGCGACCAGGTCGCGCGTGCACAGCGCGGCCTTCGCGGTCTGGGGGTCGGGCGGGGTGACCGGGTGGCCGCCTACCTGCCGAACATTCCCGAGGCCGTGGTGCTCCTGCTCGCCTGCGCGGGCCTGGGCGCCGTCTTCTCCTCGTGCGCTCCGGAGTTCGGCGCCCGCTCCGTACAGGACCGATGGAGCCAGATAGCCCCGAAGGTACTGGTGACCGTCACGGGTTACCGCTCCGGCGACCGGCTCGTCGACCGCGCGCCGGAGGTGGAGGCGATCCGCGCCGCTCTGCCGAGCCTGCGGCACACCGTGACCGTCCCGTACGCGGGTTCCGACGTGGACTGCGACATGACCTGGGAGGAACTGCTCGCCGACACCGGTGAACTCGTCTTCGACCCAGTCGAGTTCCGCCATCCCCTGTACGTCCTGTACTCGTCGGGGACGACAGGACTGCCCAAGCCCATTGTGCACGGTCACGGCGGCATCCTCCTGGAACATCTGAAGATGCTGGCGCTCCACCACGACCTGGGCCCCGGGGACCGATTCCTGTGGTTCAGCACCACGGGCTGGATGATGTGGAACTACCTCGTCTCCGGGCTCGCAGTGGGCAGCGCCGTAGTCCTCTTCGACGGCAACCCGACGCATCCCGACCTCGGAGCCCTGTGGCGTCTGGTCGAGGAAACCGGGACGACGTATTTCGGGACGTCGGCCCCGTATCTGATGGCCTGCCGCAAGGCCGGGATCACCCCGTGGCGGGACCTGGACCTCTCCCGCTTGCGAGGCATCGGATCGACAGGGGCCCCGCTGCCCGCCGAGGGCTTCCGCTGGGTGTACGACGCGGCAGCCGACAGCGGGGCACCCGCGCCTTTGCTCACGTCGTTGTCGGGCGGCACCGACGTGTGCACCGGATTCGTCGGCGGAGTCCCCTTGCTCCCCGTCATCGAGGGCGAGATCAGCTGCCGCTGTCTCGGAGCGAGGATCGAGGCCTACGACCCCGCCGGCCGGCCCGTCACCGGGCGGACCGGGGAGCTCGTGGTGACCCGGCCGATGCCGAGCATGCCCGTGGCGCTGTGGGGCGACGCTGACGGATCGCGGCGCCACGCGTCCTACTTCGCACGCTTTCCCGGAGTGTGGCACCACGGCGACTGGATCAGCATCACCGAGCAGGGCGCCTGCGTGATCAGCGGTCGTTCGGACGCGACGCTGAAGCGCGGGGGAGTGCGCCTGGGCACCGCCGAGTTCTACACGGTGGTGGAGGAGCTCGACGAGATCGCCGACTCCCTGGTCGTGCACGTGGAGAACTCCGGGACGGGCACCGACAAGCTGATGCTCTTCGTCGAGCTGCGCGGCGGAGGCGCCGTGGACGGCCGGCTGCGCGAGCGGATCAGCCATGCGCTGCGCACCGAGCTGTCCGAGCACCATGTTCCGGACCACATCGTCCAGGTTCCCGCTGTTCCCCGCACGCTGTCCGGGAAGAAGCTGGAGATCCCGGTGAAGCAGATCCTCGCCGGTGCCGAACCCGAGCTCGTCGTGGCCCGGGGCGCTCTGGCCGATCCCGGTGCACTCGCGGCCTTCCAGGACGCGGCGATCCGCTACCGTACGCGTGATCGTGTACAACGGATACCTGAGTCGGGCCGCCAGACCGCGTGAGAGGGCACCCATGACGATGACCACGCCGACCGCGACGGACAACTTCACCGCGCCCATCGAGGACCGGTACTTCGAGGACTATGTACCCGGCACGGAGCACGTGTTCGGCAGCATCACCCTCACCGAGGAGGAGATCCTCGACTTCGCCCGGCGCTTCGACACCCAGAGTATTCACACCGATCCCGCGGCGGCGCAGGCCGGTCCGTTCCAAGGCCTGATCGCGAGCGGCTGGCACACCACGGCCGTGATGATGCGTCTGTACGCGGATCACTACCTCAGCAAGGTCGCATCGCTCGCGTCCCCCGGTGTCGACGAGGTGCGCTGGAAGCGTCCGGTGCGGCCGGACGACACGCTGTCGGTCCGCGCCACGGTGACCGAGGCACGCGTCTCTCGCTCCAAGCCGGACCGCGGCCTGGTGCACACGGACGTGGAAGTGCTCAACCAGCACGGCGAGACCGTCCTGACGATGACCATCATGAACATGCTTCGGCGCAGGCCGTAGCAGTCACCACGGCCCGCGCCGATCTGCCGTCACGCGAATGTCAGCACGATCTTCCCGATGTGCCGGCCGCTGATCATCCTGCGGAAGGCGAGACCGGCCCGCGACACCGGGAACGGTGTGTAGGGCAGTGGCGCCAGGCTGCCCGTGGCGAACAACGGCGCAAGCTCCGTGAAGAGTCCACCGATGACTTCCGGACAGCGTTCGACCAGCAGTCTGAGATCCACGCTGTGCATGCTGAGGCTGTTGCGGAAAGGGCCGAGCCCGAGCGCGGCGTCGGCCATGATGTCACGCGTGCCGATCTCGATGAACCGGCCACGGATCCGCAGCAGTTCCAGGCTTCTGCGCAGCAGCTCTCCCGTGAGGGAGTTGAGGACGACGTCGACACCCTCGCCGCCCGTGGCGGCGAGGACCCCGTCGCCGAACTCCACGCTGTGGGAGTCCATGACGTGCTCGACTCCGCGCTCGCGCAGATACGCTCGCTTCTCCGGGGTTCCGACGGTCGCGAACACCTCTGCACCTCGGAGTTCCGCTATGGCCAGAGCCGCCGTACCCACTCCGCCGGCCGCTGAGTGGATCAGAACCCTCTCCCCGCTACGGAGGCCGGCCAGGTGCACCAACCCGTACCAGGCGGTGAGGAACGCGACGGGCAAGGTGGCGGCCTGCGCGAAATCCAGATGGTCGGGCAGGGCCATGACCACTGTCGCCGGCACGTTGAGCTCGGAGGCGAAGGTTCCCTCCGCCACCGCCGCGACCCGGTCGCCGACCCGGAAGGCGGCCACGTCCGCTCCGACCGCGGTGATGACTCCGGCGCACTCCAGGCCAGGCCGCGGCACGTCCTGGAAGTACGCCGCGGAGAGGCCCATCGCCGTCAGAACATCACGGAAATTCAGTCCGGCCGCGAACACCTGGATGGTCACCTCGCCCGGACGCGGCGGTTCCGGCTCGGTCGCGACCAGCTCGAATCGCAGCTCGCCGAGGCTCGGCTGACGCAGTTCCACACGGGCGGCCCGGCGGCCGTCGGCCGCGGTCGAAGGCAGGTGCTCCATGAACTCTCCTGGGAATCGGCGTCACACGGTCGTGCGGAAGAAATCGACGAGGATGCGGTTGACCTCCGCGGGTCGCTCCAGGAACCCGAAGTGCCCGCACTCTTCCAGCAGCTCGAAACGGCAGTCCGGGATGGCCTCGGCCACCGCGCGGCCCATGGCGGGCGGCATGACGATGTCGTGGGCGAAGGCGACGACGAGCGACGGACAGCGGATGTCACGCAGTCCCGGCAGCCGGTCGCCGGTGACAGTGGCCTCGTACTGGGCGGCGAACCCCTCCCCCCGCTGCGGGAACAGGGAGAGGGTCGTCAACCAGTCATCGGCGAATCTGTCGTCGGCCAGCGTCCTGGGAGCGAACAGCTGGCTCATCGTGGCCACGGCCGAGTACGCGACGGGGACCGCGTCCCCGGCCCTCATGGCGCTCGCGACGCCCTGCGACAGCGCGTCATGGAAGACGTCCGACCGCCCCCGGGTCGCCAGCAGCGCCACCGCACCGACCAGGCCGGAATGCCCCCTGGCCAGCTCCTGGGCGATCATCGCGCCGAGGGACACCCCCGCCACGAGGCAGGGGGAGACGCCCAGGTGGCGGATCAGCTCCGCGGTGTCACCGACGAGCTCGTCGAGGGTGTAGGGGCCCGGCGGGGCGTCCGAAGGGGCACACCCCCGCAGGTCGAAGGTGATGACCTGGAACCCGGCGCGTACGAGATCGGGGACCTGGTACCTGTCCCAGACCGCCGCCGGTGACGCCGCGGGGCCGATCAGGAGCAGAGGGACGCCCTCACCGTGGACGCGGTAGGAGATCCGGACCCCGTTGGCAGTGGCGATGGGCACGGCTCACCCGGTCCCGGTGGTGGCCGACGCCGTGTCTGATCCGTCGGACGCGGACTCGGCGAAGTACTTCTCCTGGATCGTGCGCAGCGTCCGGAAGTCGTCGGTCTTGATCTGCCGTCGGTCGATGACCTGCCCACTGGCCCTCTCGATGACGACGACGAATTCGATCAGCGAGAGGGAGTTGACCAGGCGCGTGTCGAACAGATCGAGGTCGGGATCGACCTCCTCGACGTCCGGGTTCTGCTCGTGGAACCACGACATCACTTCGGGTGGCAGTGCGGACATGTGCTCGTTCTCCTTGCCTCTCGACGGGCTCGGGTAGGGCGATGGTCTGGGCCTGCAGCCTCAGCGACCGGTCTGTGCACGGTCACTCACGGGCTCGGCAGCCGGCCGTGCGCGTTTGACACCGAGAGTCGGGTGCGTGACCAGATACAGGCCTGAGGCCTCGTCGTAGAGGTCGCTGGGCTCGATGCGCAGCGCGCTGAGATTGGCGGTCTGTCCCTCCGGGGCGTTCTCGTCGGCACGCTGCCGCGCCTGGTCCGCCTCCTCGATCAGCTCGGGCATGGCGCTCGTGCCTCGCGAATCGGCGGCGTCCCTGAGGTCGCTGAGCCCCGCGGAGATCTCGGCGAAAGCTCCGTTCGGCCGGTTGTACCGCTCCTTCTCCCGGACCAGGCGCTGGGCCAGCCAGAAGTAGCTCTCGGTGCCCTTGTACTGCTCGTACACTCCGGACACCAGCACGATGAGACGGGCGTACGAGTTGCGGAAGAGGGACTCGTAGAACCCCTGCGCCTCACGCTCGGTGATCTGACCGCTGTCCGTGCCGATCACGGACGCCGCGGCGAGTACCGCACTGTACATCGCCAGGTGCACGCCGGTGGACAACAGGGGGTCGAGGAAGCATGCCGCGTCCCCGACCAGGAAGTAGCCCGGGCCGCAGAAACTGTCCGCCACGTAGGAGTAGTCCTGCTCGACGCGCGTGGGACCGATGAACTCGGCGCCCGCCAACTGCTTGCGCACGGTCTCGGATTCTTGGACCAGTGTTCGGAGCATGTCGTCGTCGGACGCGAATTCCTTCCGTCGCTCGACGAAGCGCGTCTTGTGCGTCACGAAGCCGATGCTGAACCGCCCCTCGCGCAGAGGGATGACCCAGAACCAACCATCGGGCGTGGAGACGACGTTGAGGCCGCCCGGCGGCGTTCCCTCCAGCAACTCGCCGCCGTCCCAGTAGCCCCAGATCGCCACGTTGCGGAAGATCTCATGGGCCCGGCGATTGCGGAAGTGCTGCGAGGCGAGCACGCCGGCACGGCCGGAGGCGTCTACGAGAAAGTCGAACTCGGTGATCCGCTGGGCGTTGTCGTGCTTCGTGTCCACCCACTCCGCGGCCACCGGACGGTCTCCGTCGAAGACGACCTTCTTCACGTGGGCGCCCTCGACCACCTCGACGCCCAGTTCCTGCGCGTGCCGCAGCAGGATCTCGTCGAACTCCGCGCGCTCCACCTGCCAGCCGCGCACGTCCGGGCCGAACAGCTCCGCCCAGTCGATGGTCCAGTCCTCGGCGCCCCACCTCAGCAGAGCCCCTCGCCGACTGGTGAATCCGGCGGCGTCCACCTTCTCCAGTACGCCTGCGATATCCATCATCACGCGGCAGGAGGAGGTGAGCGACTCGCCGACGTGATACCGGGGAAAGGTCTCCCGCTCCAGCAAGGTGACGTCGATCCCCGCCCGAGCCAGCAACATCGCCGTCAGCGACCCTCCCGGCCCGCCGCCTATCACCAGAACGTTGGACATGACTGATCCCCTCACTTCGCGTGACATTCGGGAACGGCCCTCCAGAAAGGTGCCGACGCCACGTAACCACACGGCAGTTAACCGGCAGGATCACGACCGCTAAAGCACCCCCTAACCGCGTCCGTGCGAAGTGGCCTGGCGGCCCTCGCAGCGGGGAAGGGGCAGCCATCGACGCATGTCGAAACACGCGAGGAGTCGCCGTGAACGCGCCCGCCACCACCGAGCTGCCCGTCATCGTGATCGAGCCCCTGGTCCTGGAAGCCGGCCCCACCGCCGGTGCCGCGGTGCGCGAGTGGTCGCACGTGCGCCTGTTCTCCACCACGGCCCCGAGGAACGCGTCTTCGCCCGCGCCGTCATCGACGCCTCCGGCACCTGGACCACCCCCAGCTCGACCGGCGGCAGCGGATTGCCCGCCCTCGGCGAGAAGGCCGCCGCGGACCGGATCACCTACCGCGTCCCGGACCTGAAGAATCCACGGGTTCCCCTCGTTCCCGCACACCGCCGGTTGCGCATCCCGTCTGACAAGCGGCGACAGCCTTTCGCAGGCTGCCAAGCAGTTGTCGGCAGCGGTGACGCGGGTCGGCGGAGCGCGGTGGAGGTGACGGGGACGCGCAACTCTGCACCGGTGCGCAGAATCGCATCGAACACCGATCGTCTGAAACGATCGATGGGTGAGACGATAGAACTGCGACACCTGCGCTATTCCCCGCCGCCACGCAGCGCATCGTTCTGCCCGGCCTCACCTACCGGCCCCTGCACGGAGCGCCGCCGGGACCGGACCTGGTGGTCCTCAGCCGATACGACGAGACGTCGGGAGGGGTCCGCGCCTACCTCGACGGCGTTCCCGCGCCATGATCCCGCCGTCGTCAGGTTGTTCGCTTGCCACGCCCGACGGCGACCCCGACCCCGCCCTGGCCACGGGGCCGTACGGTCACGCCCGGACGAAGTCGCGGTGCCAGGACCAGCATGAAACTCCAGCGGCTCGACGCCTCACAGTGTTGTCCATGACCCTGAGCCGGATACAGGGGGCGGCCGCATCCTCCGGCAGGCCAGTGCGGTGGACGGGCCCTCCCCGCGAGGGTGAGGAAGGTTTCCCCTGGTCCGTGCTGGTCGGCGCGCGGCGGCATGAGTTGCTGCCGTTGGGCGGCCGGGCGGGACGAGGCGCTCATCTAGTCGTCCCAGGAGCCGTGCTTTTGCGGTAGCGGCCGTCGGGGACAAGGACGCGGTCCGCAAGGGCCGGCTGTGGACTCTGCCGTTGGAGGGCCGGACATCGCCGGCCGCTGCGTACTGGAAACAAACCTGATTACGCGTCAGTTGGTCATGGTCATTGTTCTCCTACGGTGGGCGTCACGGGTGCGGCGTGTTCGCCCGGGTGCTCGGCGGGGTCGTGGAGGAAGGCGTGTGCGGCCGCCAACTCGGCGCGGGCCGCGGCCTCGACCGCTTCCAGGAAGTCGTAGGCGTCCTCGCCGATCGGTACGCGCAGTGGTGCCGTGGGCGACGCCACCAGGCGCAGGACGTGGTGGGCGAAGACTTCGGGCCGGCTCAGTGCGAGGTTGCCGGGCATGCCTCGCAAGCCTGCCTCGACGTCTCCCGTGATCTGCGCGTAGGCCTGGATGCGGCCGGCGGCCTCGGCCAGCGAGGTGCCGTAGTGGGTGGCGAAGCCGCCGGGTTCGACGGCGTGCACCCGGATGCCGAAGGGCGCGACCTCCGCCGCCAGAGCCTGACTCATCCCTTCCAGCGCGTATTTGCCTGTCACATAGGCGGACAGGCCCGGCAGCCCCATCCGTCCGGCGATCGAGGAGACGTTGACGACGTGCCCGAAGCGCTGACGGCGCATCAGAGGGAGCACCAGGCGGGTGAGCCGCCACGGCGCGACAGTCAACACCTCCAACTGGGCGCGTAGTTCGTCGTCGGACACCTCTTCGACCGCGCCGAACAGTCCTGCGCCGGCGTTGTTCACCAGCACGTCGACGCCGCCGAAGCGATCGACCGCGTGGGCGACCACCGCCTCGCACTGCTCGGCGTCGCACACGTCCAAAGTCACCGCCGAGATCCGGTCCGGGTACCGGTCAGTCAGGTCCTGCATTGTGGCGGGCCTGCGGGCGGTGGCGACCACCAGGTCGCCGGCCTCCGCGGCGGCCCCTGCCAACGCCCGCCCGAGCCCTGAAGAGCATCCTGTCACCAGCCATCGCCGCGTCATGCGTCCCCCGTCGCCGTGTCCGTGGCCGCGGCCGTGAGCCGCCGCAGGGCGATGGTGGCAGCTTCGTGCTCCGGCCCGTAGGGGCGCGCGGGAGCACAGGCGTCGCGCAGCCGGCCTCGTCGCAGGGCCCCGCGGGCCGTGACGTGCGCCGACGCGGTGGTCAGGGCGACGAGGGCGCAGGTCGCGACGGTCGCCCCTGTCTGGGCCCGTTCCGCTGGGCTGTAGAAGCGGGGAGTGGGGCCGAGGCCGGCGCGGCAACCGCGGTTCGGTGTCGGAGGTGCTCCGGGCTTCTTGGGGCGTGTCCACGCACACGCTGTTCGTCGGCAGTGCGCGCCCCGAAGGAACGATGTCCTTCGGGGCGCGCGGCAGGGGTTCGGGTTCAGGCGTTGTAGCCGCCGTGGGCGTCCAGTACCGCGCCCGTGACGTACGACGCGGTGGGGCTCGCCAGGAAGGCGATCGCTGCGGCGATCTCGTCGGGATGCCCCATGCGTTGCAGGGACAGCGAGCTGACCAAGGCCTTGAGGGTCTCGGGGTCCGGCGGTTGCATGCCGCCCTCCATCAGTCCGGCCTCTACGACGTTGGCAGTGATGTTGCGGGACCCGAGGTCGCGTGCGACACCCATGGTGTACCTCTCGATCCCGGCCTTGGTCGCCGCGTAGTCGGCAAGGCCGGGGGCTCCGACCCGGGAGCCCAGTCCGGAACTCACCGTGATGATGCGGCCGCCCGTGCGCAGCACTCGGGAGGCGGCCCGGATGACGGCGATCACGCCGAGGTAATTGGTGGCGTGCATCCGGTCCAGTGCGGCGGTGTCGGCGTCCGGGTCGTCCACCGTGCCGGCCACGGAGATCGCCGCGTTGTTGACGAGGATGTCCAGGCCGCCGAAGTGCGCGACCACGTCGTCGATCAGCGCCGGCGCCCGGCTCGTGTCCGCCTGGTCGGACCGGAAGGCGACGGCCTTGGCTCCCTTGCCGTGCACCTCGTCGACGACGGCCTGTGCCTGTTTCTCTGAGCTGACGTAGGTGAAGGCGACGTCGGCGCCCTGCTCGGCCAGCAGTCGTACGGTCGCGGCCCCCAGTCCGCGCGACCCCCCGGTGACCAGGGCGACCTTGCCCGTGAGTGGCTTGTTCATTCTTCTCACCTCGTTGATTGACCTTCTGGTCGTAACGTTAAGTGTTACGACGCCCAGTTGCAACCGCCGCTGTTACGACTGTGCTGTCGTAACATGAAGCGTTGCGGCCGGGAGGAGGAGTCCATGAGCGCCAACAGCAGGCTGACCATCGCCGCCCACGCGCTGGCCTGGATCGGCCTCTACCAGCGCCAGGGTCATGAGGTCGCCACCTCCGAGCAGATCGCGACCAGCGCGAACACCAACCCAGTGGTGATCAGACGGCTGCTCGGCGAGCTGCGCAGGGCCGGGCTCGTGGAGTCCCGGCGGGGCGTGGGCGCGGGCTGGTCGCTGGCACGCGAGCTGGAGTCGATGACCCTGCTCGACGTGTACGAGGCAGTGGAACCCGGCCCGCTGTTCGCAATGCACCGCACCACACCCGACCAGGGATGCGTGGTGGGTCACGGCATCCAGCCGGCAATGCAGAGCATCTACGAGGGCATCGAGGAGACCCTGAGACACGAGCTGGCCCGCGTCACACTCGAGGACGTACTCCGCGACGTACTCGCGGTACCTCGCTAGGGCGTGTTTCGAGAGTCCCGCCTGCCCCGCGACGCCTGGCACGCGCGCTCGCCGCGTTGTCGGGATCGTCCACGTACGCGCGGTACGAGGACGACCCTCCACCTTGCGATCACACGCACCAGACGCCGCGGGGCCCGCCCTTCGGGCGGACAGCGCCACTTTCGAAACACGCCCTAGTGCTGTGACCGGAGCTGAGCCCGCTGCATTCGCGCAGGTTGTCCGTGCCGCGCTGACGGCTCGCCCCGATGCAGGTAGCGCAGGACGTTACGGGTGCGGCGGTCTGCCACTCTCGCAACTGGTCATTTTCGACAATGACCGTCCGGGGTGGCCGTCATGCTCAGTTCACGCTTGGACTGCGGCGCTCGACGAGGATGACGTCGCGCCATGCCCCGTGGTGACGGCCGATCCGTTCGCGGGTGCCGATGGCGCGGAACCCGGCGCGCTGGTGCAGGGCGAGACTGGCGGTGTTCTCCGGGAAGATGCCGGACTGCACCGTCCAGATGCCGGCGGCGTCGGTGGAGGCGAGCAGGGCGGTCAGTAGGGCCAGGCCCACCCCGCGGCCGCGGGCGTCGGGGTGGACGTAGACGGAGTGCTCGACGACGCCGGCGTACGCGCACCGGTCGGAGACCGGCACCACGGCGGCCCAGCCCAGCACCCGGCCGCCGTCCAGGGCGACCAGGCGATGGTCGGGCAGTTTGGCGCTGTCGAACGCCTCCCAGGTCGGGGCTGTGGTCTCGAAGGTGGCATTCCCCTCGTCGATGCCCAGCTGGTAGATCGCCAGGACCTGCTCGCCGTGCTCCGGCCGCAGCGGTGCGATGCGCACGCCCGTCCCGGTGGCCGTCACGCCGCGGGCTCGATGCCGAGTTCGGCGAGCAGGCCGCGGACGCGCTGCTCGATCTCGTCGCGGATCGGCCGGACGGCCGCAACGCCCTGCCCGGCCGGATCGTCGAGCTGCCAGTCCAGGTACCGCTTGCCGGGGAAGTAGGGGCAAGCGTCGCCGCAGCCCATGGTGATCACGACGTCGGATGCCTGCACCGCCTCGGTGGTGAGGATTTTCGGGGCCTCGGCCGAGATGTCGATGCCCGACTCCCGCATCGCCTCGACCACGGCCGGGTTCACCGTGCTCGCGGGGGCGGACCCGGCTGAGCGGACCTGGACCCGGTCTGTGCCGAGGTGGGTGAGGAAGGCGGCGGCCATCTGGGAGCGGCCTGCGTTGTGGACGCACACGAACAGCACGGATGGCTTGGTCTCAGACACGGGCGGAGCCTTCCGGAGAGACGACCGGCCCGGCCACCGGGGCGGTCTGGGGGAAGAAGCGACGGGCGGCGAGGGCGACGTAGACGAGGCCGATGAGGACGGGGACCTCGATGAGGGGGCCGACGACTCCGGCGAGGGCCTGGCCGGAGGTGGCGCCGAAGGTGGCGATGGCGACCGCGATGGCCAGCTCGAAGTTGTTGCCCGCGGCGGTGAACGCCAGCGTCGTGGTCTTCGGGTAGTCCAGTCCGACCGCGCGTCCGGCGGCCATGGACCCGGCCCACATGACGGCGAAGTACACCAGCAGCGGCAGCGCGATCCGGGCGACGTCGAGCGGCTGGGAGGTGATGGCGTCGCCCTGGAGGGCGAACAGCACGACGATCGTGAACAGCAGTCCGTACAGGGCGAACGGCCCGATGCGGGGGATCAGCTTCGTCTCGTACCAGGTGCGGCCCTTGGCCTTCTCGCCCAGGCGGCGGGTGAGGAACCCGGCCAGCAGCGGGACGCCGAGGAAGATCAGCACGCTGCGGGCGATCTCCCGGACGGACACCTCCAGCGCGGTCCGCTCCAAGCCGAGCCAGCCGGGGAGTACGGAGAGGTAGAACCAGCCGAGCAGGCTGAACGCGAGGACCTGGAAGACGGAGTTCAGGGCGACGAGGACGGCGGCGGCTTCGCGGTCGCCGCAGGCGAGGTCGTTCCAGATGATGACCATGGCGATGCAGCGGGCGAGGCCGACGATGATCAGGCCGGTGCGGTACTCAGGCAGGTCCGGCAGGAAGATCCAGGCCAGGGCGAACATCAGGGCCGGTCCGACGATCCAGTTCAGGACCAGGGACGGGATCAGCAGTCGCCGGTCGCGGGTGACGGTCTCCAGGCGGTCGTAGCGGACCTTGGCGAGCACCGGGTACATCATCACGAGCAGGCCGAGCGCGATCGGCAGTGAGACGCCGGTGACGGTGACCTTCGCGAGGGCGTCCCCGAGGCCGGGAACGAGGCGGCCAAGGCCGAGGCCGGCGGCCATCGCGATCAGAATCCACACGGCGAGGAACCGGTCCAGGAACGACAGCCGCCCGGCGACCGGCCCCGCGGGCCCCACTGTGGTGGTGGATTCGGCGCTCACGAGGCGGCCCCGGCAGCTGTCCCGGTCGGGGGCTGTCCGGCGGGGCGGGTGAGGATCGCCGCGAGACGGTCGGTCATCTGCGGGAGCAGCCGGTAGTACACCCACGTCCCGCGCCGCTCGGAGTCGATGAGCCCGGCCTGCTTGAGCAGTTTGAGGTGGTGGGAGATCGTCGGCTGGGACACCTCGAAGGCAGGGGTGAGGTCACAGACGCAGACCTCCCCGCCCGCACGGGAGGCGATCATCGACAGCAGCCTCAGCCGGACCGGGTCGCCCAGGGCTTTGAACACCTTCGCCAGCGTCTCGGCCCGGCCTTCGTCCAGCGGGGCGGTCAGCAAGGCGGGACAGCATCCTTCGGTGCCGTCCTGGCCCACCACGACAAGCTCTTGTTTCGACATGCTTCTATGTTGACGTTTTTCGATTCACGGCACAAGGTTGCATCGACAGGAATCGATACGATCGAAGCGGGGAGACCGCCATGTCCCGTGCCCAGCTCGCTCTCAACGTCGCCGACCTCGAAGCGTCGGTGACCTTCTACTCCAAGCTCTTCGGCGTCGAACCCGCCAAGCGGCGCCCCGGTTACGCCAACTTCGCGATTGCGACCCCGCCGCTCAAGCTCGTCCTCATCGAGGGCGAGCCGGGCCAGGAAACCCGCCTGGACCACCTCGGCGTCGAGGTGGAGAGCACCGACGAGGTCACCGCCGCCACCGATCGCCTCAAGGAGGCGGGGCTCGCCACGTTCGAGGAGAACGACACCTCCTGCTGCTACGCCCTCCAGGACAAGGTCTGGGTGACCGGCCCGGGCAAGGAGCCGTGGGAGGTCTACGTCGTCAAGGCAGACGCCGACCAGCTGGGCAAGAGCCCCGTCGCCGGCGGGGACGCCTGCTGCTCCGGCCAGGATTCGAGCACCGAGGCCGTGCCGGCGGCTTCGGGCTGCGCCTGCGGCAGCTGAACGGCGACGCTCACCCTTCTTCCGGCTCCTCCTGCGCGGCCTCAGGGTCGCGCAGGGGGCGCAGCCCCTGGCCGGGGCCGCTGGATCTGGCCGCGGCCGCCGTGGCGGATCGCGCGGGCGAGCCGGTGGCGGGACTCCTGCACGGTGAGCTGCCGGTTCATCAGCCGGCGGTAGGTGTCGTCGACCGGGTCGAACAGGGCGAGCAGGGCATGGTCTTGTCGATCCGCCCGTATTCGGCGAACGCCGTCCCCAGCGGGGTCGGGTGCCCTTCACGGCCGAGCATCCGCAGCAGGTCGTAGGCCCGCATCTGGTTGGGGATGAGGGATCCCGCGACCCGGAGCATGTCGGGCCAGTGCGTGGCGCTCTTCTTCAGGTTGACCTTGTCGCAGGCGACGTCCTCCAGCGGCCCGTACCCGCCGCCCTCGGGCAGGTCGGCCCGCCAGAACCGCTGGTCGGCCAGGTCCCCGAAGCGCGGGGGCGAAGCGGAAGCCGAGCATCTTGTACAGGCGGTGGACCGGGCGGGGGGATGCGGACGACCGTGCCGTGGACGGCCGGCGGCCCTTGAGGCCTGTTGGCCCCCGGGCCGGTGTCGGGGAACCTCACCGAGCGCCGGATCATCACGGCCGGAATGCCCGCCCGCTCGGCGGCGGGTGTCGTCGACCGAGGCATCGGCGACGGCGGTGCCCGCGGTGGCTGCGATCCCGGCCGCGGCGAGGGCGCCGGCGGTGCCCGCGGTGGCTGCGATTCCGGCCGCGGCGAGGGCGTCCGGCGGTGCCCGCGGTGGCTGCGATTCCGGCCGCGGCGAGGGCGTCCGGCGGTGGACCCGTACGGGACGAGCCGCAGGCCACCGGAGGGCACCTCGCGTCAGGTCTTGCGGAGGTCGGGGGCGGGGACCCCGATGAGCAGGCCGCGCAGCGCGTCCCAGGCGGCGCGCATGGCGCGGGCCACGGTGGGGGAGTCGCTGCCCATGATCCGGGCCCAGGCTCCGCAGTCGTCGGGCAGCACGCTGACCCCGAACACCGTACCGGTGGCGAGCAGCGCCTCGTGCAGGGTGTCGGCGACCTGCACCGCTGGTGCGAGCCCCGTGACCGCGTAGAGCGTGGCCATCAGGTCGTGGCCGGCGAAGACCGCCGGTCCGCTCACCGATCCGGCCTCCTGCGGATCCAGGCGGACGGTGTCCACCACGAGCGGACGGCCGTCGGGACGCGCGATCTCCAGATCGCTGAACAGCATGCGGTAGGAGTGCCGTTCACCGCGGGCCAGTCGGCCGGCCGCGATCGTCTCGCCCAGCAGGACGGTGGCCGTGGGGTCGACGGTCACCCGGGTCTGCTGGTAGAAACGCGCGTCCCGGTAGGGGATCAGCGGGTCGGGCAAGTACTCGACGTAGCTGCCGGCCTCGGCGGTGAGACGGACGACCTGGGTGGCGTGGTCGAACTCCATGCGGTGCAGTTTCGTGGCGGCCTGGGTCGTCAGGTGCACCGCCGTGTCGGGGCCGCACTGGATGTCGACGCGGTTGCGGTCGGCCTGGACGATGCCGCCGCCGGTGGACATCAGATAGGTCACCGGCATGTCGGGCCGCCCCGGGTCCACGTACAGCGGCCGCATGATCTGCAACGGCGACTTCTGGTAGCGGTCGACGAGTTCGGTGCGCTCGCCCACCCGCGCGTAGCGCAGTTCGAGCAGGCCGACCTTGCCGGGGCGCCCGGCGGCCAGAGTGTCCGCGGCGCCGGTGAGCTCCAGCATCCGGGCCGGTACCCGCCGGGGTTCGTAGTGGGCGGGATCCAGCCGCGCGGGCGCCCGGCTCACGCGGACGCCGCCTGGGTGCCGGGCCGCTGGGCGGCGTGGTGGGCGAGGAGGAAGTCGGCGATCGTGTCCAGGCCCTCGCCGGTCAGGGAGTTGGTGAGTACCACCGGCCGCCCCTGCCGGACCTGGTGGGCGTCGGACTCCATCCGGGCCAGGTCGCACCGTACGTACTGGGCGATGTCCACCTTGTTGATCACGAGCAGTTCGCACTCGGTGATCCCGGGGCCCCGCTTGCGGGGCATCTTGTCGCCCTCGGCGGTGTCCAGCACGAACAGGAAGAGGTCGACGAGCGCCGGGCTGAAGGTGAGGGTCAGGTTGTCGCCGCCGCTCTCGAACAGCAGCGTGTCCACCTCGGGGTGGCGCTCCAGGATCTCGTCGGCCGCTGCCTGGTTCATCGTCGGGTCGTCCCGCACCGCGGTGTGCGGGCACGCCCCGGTCTCGACGCCGACGATGCGGTCCGCGGCCAGGATGCCGTCGAGGGTCCGCCGCACGTGGGCGGCGTCCTCCGAGGTGTAGATGTCGTTGGTGATCACGGCGGGGGTGCGGCCGCGCTCGATCAGCACGGGGACGAGCGCCTCGATCAGCGCGGTCTTGCCGGAGCCGACCGGCCCGGCGACGCCGACGCGCAGCACGCCGTCGGCGGGACGCCGGGTGAAGTCGTCGTGGTCGTGGTGGTGGGAGCCGCGGACCTGCGTGGGGTCGTGCATGGTGATCCTTGTCGTGAGTAGGGGGGTGTCATGGCGGTGGTGGGCGCCGCGGCGTCAGCTCGCGAACAGCCGGGCCTCGGCGCGCTCGTGCCGGCCGGCCATGACGTCGGCCACGGGCACGCACCCGCCGAGGTCGGCCAGGTCCCGGTGCAGGGCCGCCGTCACGGTCTCCTCGATGACCGGTGCGGCGCCGTGCAGGACGACTTGAGCCCGGCGGTGGTCGGTGAGCCGCAGCCGCAGGGCGGCCCCGACGAAGCTGGCCGCGAAGGCGAACAGCTCGCAGGTGACCGCCTGCCGCGCGGTGAGGCCGTTGCCCGCGTGGACGACGCCGGCGACCACCGGTTGGCAGCCGCGCACCGCGCCGTCCCGGTACAGCGCCCGGTAGCGCTCGATCGGCGCGGTGCCGTACACCTCACCGGCCAGGTCGAGCAACTGCCGTCCGGTGCGCACGACGGCCTGCCGGGCCTCCCGGCCCAGCTTGGTGGCGTGCAGCCGGCGCTCCACGGCCACCACCTCGTCCCAGTCGCCCGCGCTCACCGCGCGGTGGGTGAGGGCGAGTGCGGTGGCGTCGGAGGGCCCCGCGCTGTGGCGGAGCAGGTCTTGCAGGAGCACGGGCAGAGTGCGCGGAGTGACCGCGCGGGCCTGCTGGAACCCTTCCAGCCCGTGGGAGAGGGTGTAGTAGCCGCTGGGGAAGGCCGAGTCGGTGAGCTGGAGGCCGGTCAGCAGCGCCGGGATCGGCATCGGGTCGTTCACGCCGGGTGTCCGTTCCTGCGGGCGGCCGTCCGTCGCCGGTCGGCCGCCGAGGACCGCAGGGCCCGCGCACAGGGCGCCCTGCGGACCGTCATGGGGGTGGGGTGTCGGGGATGCGTCAGACGATGTAGAAGAGCTGGTTGAGCGGGAGACGCTCGGCCGGCTCGATGGTGGCGGGCTCGCCGTCGACGGTGACCTTGTACGTTTCCGGGTCCACCTCGATGCGCGGCAGCGCGTCGTTGCGGACCATGTGCTGCTTGCCGACGGACCGGCAGCGCTGCACCGGCTCGATACGCCGCGCGAGGCCCAGCTCGCCGGGGACGCCGGCGGCGATGGACGCCTGGGACATGAAGGTGACCGAGGTACGCTGCCGGGCCCGGCCGTGACTGCCGAACATCGGCCGGTAGTAGACCGGCTGGGGCGTCGGCAGGGAGGCGTTGGGGTCACCCATGAGCGCCCAGTTCACCATGCCGCCCTTGATGATCAGCTTGGGCTTGGCGGCGAACGAGTGGATCGGCCACAGCACGATGTCGGCGAGCTTCCCGGGCTCCAGCGAGCCGATCACGTCGGCGGCGCCCACCGCGATCGCCGGGTTGATGGTGAGCTTCGCCAGGTAGCGCAGCACCCGCGCGTTGTCGTTGCGGGAGCTGTCCTCGGCCAGCGGGCCCCGCATCTCCTTGCAGTGGTGCGCCGTCTGGAACGCACGCGAGAAGGACTCGCCGACGCGGCCCATCGCCTGGGAGTCGGAGGAGAAGATGCTGATCACGCCGAGGTCGTGCATCACCGTCTCGGCCGCGATGGTCTCGGCGCGCACACGGCTGTCGGCGAACGACACGTCCTCGGGAATGTCGCGGGACAGGTGGTGGCAGACCATCACCATGTCCAGCAGCTCGTCCACCGAGTTGATGGTGTAGGGCAGGGTCGGGTTGGTGGACGAGGGCAGCACGTTCGGCTCGCCCGCGACCCGCATGATGTCGGGGGCGTGGCCGCCGCCCGCACCCTCGGTGTGGAAGGTGTGGATGGTCCGGCCGTCGATCGCCGACAGGGTGTCCTCGAAGAAGCCGCCCTCGTTGAGGGTGTCGGTGTGGATGGCGAGCTGCACGTCGTGTTCGTCGGCGACGCGCAGCGCGTTGTCGATGGCGGCGGGGGTGGCGCCCCAGTCCTCGTGCACCTTCAGACCGGCCACACCCGCATCGACCTGCTCGCGCAGCGCCTCGGGCAGGCTGCCGTTGCCCTTGCCGAGCAGGCCGACGTTCACCGGCAGGTCCTCGACGGCCTCCAGCATCCGGTGGATGTTCCACGGGCCGGGGGTGCAGGTGGTGCCGTTGCTGCC
This sequence comes from Streptomyces sp. NPDC018610, assembly GCF_044391765.1. Taxonomy (NCBI): domain Bacteria; kingdom Bacillati; phylum Actinomycetota; class Actinomycetes; order Kitasatosporales; family Streptomycetaceae; genus Streptomyces; species Streptomyces sp. NPDC018610. Next base: position 247,030 of record NZ_JBISAL010000010.1, on the reverse strand, counting down.
GTCGGTCGGCCCGGTGCCGCCACCGAAGAAGGTGGTGATGCCGTTGGACAGACCCTCCTGGGCCTGCTGCGGCGAGATGAAGTGGATGTGCGTGTCGACGCCGCCCGCGGTGGCGATCAGATGCTCGCCGGAGATCACCTCGGTGCCGGGGCCGATGACCAGCTTGGGGTCCACGCCGTTCTGCACGTGCGGGTTGCCGGCCTTGCCGACGCCGACGATCAGGCCGTCCCGGACGCCGATGTCGCCCTTGACGACGCCCAGCACCGGATCGAGCACCACCACATTGGTGATCACCAGGTCCAGTGCGCCCTCGCGGTTGAGGGCGGCCGGGTCCTGGGCCATGCCGTCGCGGATCGCCTTGCCGCCGCCGTAGACCGCCTCGTCGCCGTAGGAACCGGCGTTGTGGTCGTACTCGACCTCGACCACCAGGTTGGTGTCGGCGAGGTGGAACCGATCGCCCACGGTGGGTCCGAACAGGTCCGTGTACTGCTTGCGCGGAATGATCGCCATCAGTGGTCCGCCCCTTCATTCTCGGTGCCGGCGCCGGCGCCGGTGTGGTCGGCGGTGTCGGTGGTGGCGAATCCGAGCTGCCTGGCGCGGCGCAGCGCGGTGCGGCGGGTGTCGTCGGCGTTCAGGCCGCCGTTGACGAGTCCGGCGAAGCCGACGAGCCGCCGGGTCCCGCCGAAGGCGACCAGCTCCACCTCGCGGGTGTCACCGGGCTCGAAGCGCACGGCGGTGCCGGACGGGATGTCCAGGTGCATGCCGTACGCGGCCTCGCGGTCGAACCGCAGCGAGCGGTTGACCTCGAAGAAGTGGTAGTGCGAGCCGATCTGCACGGCGCGGTCACCGGTGTTGGCGACGGTCAGAGCGGCCCTGGCCCGGCCGGAGTTGATCTCCACGGGGTCGTCCCCGTAGAGGTAGTGAGCTCCACCCGACATCGTTGTCTCCTTGTCTCAGGCGGTGGTTCCGGCGGTGGTCAGGCGCTGATGGGGTCGTGGCAGGTGACCAGCTTCGTCCCGTCGACGAACGCGGTCTCCACCTGCAGGACGGTGAGCATCTCGCGGACCCCCGGCATGACGTCGTCGGAGGTGACGACCTTGCGGCCCAGTTCCATGCACTCGGCCACGGTGTGGCCGTCACGAGCGGCTTCCAGGACGGCCTCGGTGATCAGCGCCGCGGCTTCGGAGTAGTTGAGCTTGGTGCCCCGGGCCCTGCGACGGCGGGCCAGGTCGGCCACCACGTACACGTGGAGTTTGTCGATTTCGCGCGGTGCGAGGTTCATGGCGTCACTTCGCTTTCTCGAACGAGATGCCGGGCCGGTCCAGGGCTGGAGCGGCCGCGAGGAAGAGCCAGGTCGTCACGACGAACGGCCAGGTGAAGGGGGAACCGCCGGAGGGCTGGACGAAGGCCTGCCAGGCGGCGGTGAAGGGGACCGAGGCGACGGCGGCGAGCGTGGCGTACCCGGCGGTCCACGGGGTGAGGGTCAGGAAGGTGGCGGCCAGCGCGATCGCGACGAGCACCGCGTTGTAGCCGTACAGGCCCGCGCCGATCCGGTCGGCGGGCAGACCCATGGCACAGGCGGTCAGGACCGCGAGGGCGCTGCCGCAGGCGGCGGCGACGGCCGCGCTCCGGGAGGCGACCAGCAGTCCGGCAAGCAGGATCAGGCCCGCGTACCACTTGTCGAGGAAGAAGACCTGACCGATGCCGTCGCAGAAGGCGTGGCCGAGCTGCGTGGCCGACAAGGTGGTGAAACCGTGCGCGGAGACGGGCGGCGCGGCGGGCGCAGCGGTCGGCAGGGCGATCGCCAGTACTCCGGCGACCAGGCAGAAGGGCGCCGTCAGCGGGGGCAGTCCGGCCCGGCCCAGCAGGCGGCCGGCCGCGGCACCCACCACCGCGCAGACCGTGGCGGCGGCGACGGCGAGCAGTGCGGTCCGCCACGAGGCGCCGAGCCGGACGACGACGGCGATGGCGGTCAGGCAGCCGCAGTAGCCCTCCAGCCCGCCCGTCAGCCCCTCCCGGTCGGCGCCCAGGACTGCCGCGGCCAGAGCGGACGTCGCCGTACCGAGCATTCCGTACACGCCGATCCGCCAGTCGTCCGCGAACAGGCCTGCGGTGAAGAGCAGTCCGGTCCACGGACTCGGGCTGAGGGCGACCTGCGCGATGCCTAGTAGCTGTATCCGCCCGATCCTGGCGGGAATTCGGCGGCCTTGCCGTTCCCCCCGCCCTTCTGCAGGCATGCGTGCTCCTCGTTCAGGAAGGCCTCTGGGTGCGCCAACGTCCGCTGTTGCGCCACGAGATGACAAGAATTCAACAACTTGTTGAAGGCTACGTCCGCTTCGGGTGCCAGGAGCCCGCCCGCCGCCTGTGACCACTGCGTCACGCGATGGAATCACCGCAGGTGTCCGGTGGTGCAGGGTGGCCGGGCAGGGGAAGATCTTGATCTTGAATCCGAAATCTTGGTGCGGTCTTGGACTTTTCGAGGTGAAAAGACGACCAAAGAGTTGAAGACCGGGCCGCTCGGCGGGGCGCCGTCCGAGGTCGATGGCTGGTGTTCCGAGAACCACACGCAGGACTTCGCCGGTGCCCGCGCGCGCGGCGTCATCGCCCACGGCATCGGCGACGGCGGATCGCCACCGCCCCGCGCGAGGACTTCGCCGAAGCCGCCGTCGTCGTCCCGTCCACGCCCGGCCACGAGGGCAGGGCGTCCGAACTCCCCGGCGGCGTGGGCTGGTCCTTCGAGGAGTTCGCCGCCACCGCGGCCGAGGTGCTCGGCAAGCCGGTGCGCTGCCAGGCGCTGGCCTCCGAGCAGGAGCGCGAGCAACTCCTCGCGGCCGGCCTGGACGAGAGCACCGCCGCCTTCCTCGTCCCGCTCAACGCCGACATGCGCGACGGCGCCATGGCCCCGCCTCCGGGGGCCTGGGCCGCCGGGCACGAGGAGTGGTGTGCGCGGCAGGTCCCACGGTGCGTGAGGACAGCCCCGAAGCAGCCCCCGGGTGAGGGGCTGCTCCACCACACGCCCGCCCGGCCCGGCAACGGCCGGGCCGGGCAGACGGCTGGGTCGGCTCAGGCGGGGGCGACCAGGCCGCGGTGCCGGCTTCGCCCTGAAGATCCTGTGGCGGGTGGCGCTGATCGTCCTGGTGGTGTGGCTGCTCGGCTTCGTGATGCGCTCCACCAACGCAGGCGGCGGCCGCGGCCGCTGGTACCGATGGTGACCTGACATCGAACACATCCCCCCGGTAGGGCCCAGTCGGCAACGGCTGGGCCCTGTCGGCTTGTCCGACGAATGGCCGGCGGCCGCATCGGGCGAACGCGTCCGGAAGGGATTTCGGGGTAGGTGTGGTGCAGTCGGGGGCGGGGCGGACACGCGCGCCAGGAACCCGCGCAGCCTCCATGTCGCGTTCCGCCCCCGACCTCACTCGAACCGGGACGCCCGCGGTGAGGGCGCGCCGACACGCACGGGATGCCGAACCCGACGAAGCGACAGGCGAGGAAGGCGGCCATGGGTTCGCGGTTTAAGTCGCCCAGGAACACTGGTCTGATGTCGCTGAAGGCGGCACGCCCTGAGAGGACCTGGGTGCCGCGAGATCCCTCAGCTCGCCGAAGCGGCGCGATGCCGACGGCGTGGAGGCGAGCACCGGCTGAGCTCCTCGGGCGGTCAGATTGCCCGGCCAAGTGGCTTGCAGCGTTCCAGCAGGTCGGAAGTGATCGGGTCGACGATCCGGTAGCGCACCACACGTCCCTCCTTCTCGCCCGCCACGACACCGGCGGCGCGCAGCAGGCGCAGGGCCTGGGAGACGGCGGGATCGTTCATGCCGGTCGCGATCGCGAGGTCCGACACCGCGAGCGGGCCGGTTCGGTGCAGAGCCATGAGCAGGGCGAGGCGTCCGGGGTCGGAGAGCAGGGAGAACCGCTCGGCCCAGGCGTGGACGTGGCCGGGCTCACCGATGGCGGCGATGGCGTCGCAGACCCGATGGCCGTCGATGCTGCGTCGGCCGGCGCGCTCTGAAGGGACCAGGTGCATGGGGCCATCTTCGCAGGCGGACGATTGTGATCTTGCGCACCTGCACGGCTGCGCAGCTATGCAGCAATGAGCGGAGCCTCCTATCGTGTCCGGGCCGTGGTGCTCGGGAAGACCGGTGACGGTCCCTCGCTGGTGCAGGGATCCAGACCGGAGCGGCCCTCGCCACTGTGATCGGGGAGTTTCCGTCCCAGCAGCGCACGGTCACTGTCCGCCGCCCGGCGGATGGGAAGACCGGGACGGACACGCGCGCACCCGTAAGCCAGGAGACCGGCCACGGCACTTCACGAAGTGATCCACGAGGTGCTGGAGCGTGACCGCATGACCCTGCCCACCGGGCCGACCCCTTTCCGCTGGCGGCGTGAGGACACCGTCCGAACCGCCGGACTCCTGACGGTGATCGCCGCGCTGCACGTCGTGGCGTTCGGCGTCCTGTTCCTGCTCGTCGTGCCGGGGCACTACGAGACAGGTTCCAAGGCGTTCGGGATCGGCCTCGGCGTGACCGCCTACACGCTGGGCATGCGACACGCTTTCGACGCCGACCACATCGCCGCCATCGACAACACCACCCGCAAACTGATGGCCGACGGCAAGCGGCCGATCTCGGTCGGCTTCTGGTTCGCCCTCGGCCACTCCAGCGTAGTGATCGCCATGGCCGCCCTGGTCGCCGGAGGCGCGCACGTCGCCGGCACCCTGCTCGACAACGACTCCCGCACCCACCAGACGCTCGGCGTGGTCGGCACGACCGTCTCCGGGACCTTCCTCTACCTCATCGCGGCGCTCAACCTCGTCGCGCTCGCCGGCATCCTGCGGGTCTTTCGGGCGATGCGATCGGGTACGTATGACGAGGACGCCCTCGAACAGCACCTGGACTCCCGGGGCTTCATGAACCGTGTCCTGGGCCGTTTCACCAAGTCGATCACGCGCCCCGGGCAGATGTACCCGCTGGGCTTCCTGTTCGGCCTCGGCTTCGACACCGCCACCGAGGTCACCCTGATGGTGATGGCGGGCAGCGGTGCCGCGGCCGGACTGCCGTGGTACGCGATCCTGTGCCTGCCGCTGCTGTTCGCCGCGGGCATGAGCCTGTTCGACACGCTGGACGGCACCTTCATGAACTTCGCCTACCAGTGGGCGTTCTCCAACCCGGTGCGCAAGGTGTTCTACAACCTCACCATCACCGGCCTGTCCATCGCGGTTGCCTTCCTGATCGGGACCATCGAACTGGTCGGGGTGCTGCACGAGAAGCTCGATCTGAGCGATGCGGTGACCGGCTGGATCGCCGACCTGGACCTGGACAACGTCGGGTACATCATCGTCGGCCTGTTCGTGGTCGTGTGGGCGGCCGCGCTGGGGTACTGGCGACTGGCCAAGGTGGAGCAGAAGTGGGCCGCCCGTCTCGCCGACGGCGGCTGACGACCGGCGGGGTGTGATCCCGGGGAACGGGCCGCGGCGGATGACGCAGAAGCGGGCGATTCCGATCCGTGGCCGCCCGGTCGTTCCACCAGCCGTGCACCACAGCCCGGAGGCGGACACGAGCTGCGACCGATCACCCGTCTGTGCCCGGAGTCGTAGGCTGAGACCGCCGTCTTGTGCAGAGCCGTGCAGCGGCTGCTGAAGGCGCGCCGTCAGCCGGTGAGGCTCACCGCTTCCACGCCGGCGAAATGGCGCAGGTGAGCGTGTGGCCGCAACCCTCGCAGTAGCACCGCGGTGGGCTATCCGTCATCACGGACACCTGCATAGGGGCGTCTGGCCGCTGCTGGAGCGGAGCCATCGCCGGCCGATGCCGCCGCCGGGCACCGCCGGCGGCAGCATCGGCCGGCGACGGTCCACCGGGCCACGGGCCGCCGCCCCCACCCTGGTCCTCAGTCCCGCTGCCTGACCCGGCCGACGCCCCACCGGCGCGGCCCGGCATCGCGACTGCCGGGGCCCGGGCCCTTGTGTGCCCGTGCGTTCCGGTGGCGACGAGCGTTTCGAAGGGACTACCTGGAACGGGTTGTGTCGGTGGCCTGGGTGAGCTGGGCGTCATGAGCGGGGCCGGACACAGTGTCCTGTGTCCGGCCCGGCTGCTTTTTCCGTGATCTGCTCGGTGCCCGGTTCGGTCAGTTGGGCAGGCGGTCCAAAAGCCAGCTGCAGAGTTCCTCGGTGACCTTGGTGTGGCGTTCGTTCTGCGTCGCGCAGAGGTAGTCGTCGACCCGCGCCTCGTCCGGGTCGAGGGAGTCGATGTCCGTGTACAGGTCTTCGTGGGTGTCAAGGCCGCAGAGGGCGACCGCGCTGACGGCCGGGACGAAGCAGTGGTCCTTGACCGGGTTGTCGACGCCGAGACCGATGACCTTGTTGAGGGCGTCGGCGAGGATCTGGAAGCTTTCGAGGGTGCCGCCGGGGGCGCCGTCGATGTCCGGGAGGTCCTCGATGAACACGTCGTTCTTCTGCTGTGTGACGACGCGGAGCGTCGCGGCGAGGGTGTCGCCGCCGGTCGGTGTCGTGCGCAGGTCGGTACCGGTGATGCCCAGGCCCTTGCCCTTGACCGCGGTCGTGCCGGGCTGGATGCCGTTGCCCGTGCCGTCGCCGGCGCCGTTGGCGACCGCGAGAAGCCGCGGGATCCGCGGCCAGCCGCCGACCTTCTCCAGTTCGTCGAGGAACTGGGTGCGCAGCGGGCTGACGCCGGGCTTGTCCGACCAGTTCTCGATGTGACGCCACAGCAGCTGCCGCGCGGCGGGACTGTTCATCTGGTCGGAGAAGCGGCCGTCCAGCTTGCGGATGTAGTGCGCGAACGCCTGGAGGGAGAGGGGGATGTGGGCGCCGTTGTGCGGGCTGTCGTAGGAGAAGTACACGCCGGTCTGGTGGTCGATCCGCTGATTCTCCATCTTGGCGAGCGCGTAGCGGGTCACCAGTCCGCCCATGCTGAAGCCGCCGACCATCAGGCGGGTGTCGCCCATCCGCTCGGCGATGGCACGCAGGATCGCCGCCGTGGCCGTTTCCGCGTTGTCGAGGATGGAGGCGCTGCGCTCGTCGTAGCCGATCAGCACGACATCCCGTCCCCGGCGGCGCAGTTCGCTGATCAGCGGGTACGCGGAGTCCTCCAGGCCTGCCCAGAGGTCGTCCAGTGAACTCGGGCCGCTGTTGAAGCCATCGGCCATGAGCACCGGGCGGGCCAGGCCCCGGTTGCCCTCGCCGTAGTACACCCAGGCCGTGCCGCCCGGGAGCGGCCATGTGACGTCGGGCGGGGGCGCGGGGGCCACCTGCTCCTTGGGTGGTGTGGCGGCCAGCGCGATCGGCGCGGCGGCCTTGAACGCGTCGGTGACTTCACGCTCGGTGGGTTCGGGCATGCGTTTTCCCCTGACGTGCAGTGGAGCTCGGTTGCGGCGCCGTCTCGCGGCACCGCAATCATCCTGAGTCAACTCATCAGCGGCATGTCGATCTTCGCCCGGCGATCACCCCTTTGGGCGCGTTGGCGCATTCACCAGACGTGATCCGCACCCCGCGGGAGACGTGCAGCCCATGACCTGTTCGCCTGCACGCTGCGGCTCCGATCGAGCGAGTCCACACACCACAGCTGCCGACTGAAGCGCCCCACCCCTCGTGCCGCCGCTCACCCGGTAGGAGGAATCTGCCCATGACCGCACCCACGGCCATCCGGCGCCCGTACCGTGGGGGAAGGACCCGTTGGGAGGACCGGACGAGCGCGTATCCCGACGTCCTCTCTTTCACACGCGTGGTGGATTTCTCCACGACCGGGCCACCGCCATCCAGGCCGCCGTCTCAGCGCGGCTCCAACCGGCGTTCTCCGGCAGTGCGATCGACCATGCGAGGGCGGGGGTCCGATGGGTCAGGAACTGGAGCGTCTGGACATGGACGACGCGTGGGGGAGGGACGCCATCGCGCGCGACATGGGTCGACCCTGTCACCCACGGACCCCTCGTGATCGCACCCCCGCGACGAGCCAGGCCTCGCGCGACGCGAGAAGGGGCCGTGACAGGATGGCCCTCATGTCTTCCAATGTTTTCTTCGACATCACCATCGACGGCAAGGACTCCGGGCGCATCGTCTTCAAGCTGTACGACGACATCGTCCCGAAGACCGCCCGCAACTTCCGCGAGCTGGCCACCGGCGAGCACGGCTTCGGCTACGAGGGCTCTGGCTTCCACCGTGTCATCCCCGCCTTCATGCTTCAGGGCGGCGACTTCACCAACCACGACGGCACCGGTGGCAAGAGCATCTACGGCGAGAAGTTCGCGGACGAGAACTTCCAGGTGAGGCACTCCCGCCCTGGCCTGCTCTCCATGGCGAACGCCGGCCGCAACACCAACGGTTCCCAGTTCTTCATCACTACGGTCAACACCCCGTGGCTGGACGGCAAGCACGTCGTCTTCGGCGAGGTCGTCGAGGGCATGGAGCTCGTGAAGCAGATCGAAGCCCTGGGCTCGCAGTCCGGTGCCACCCGCGCCGACATCAAGATCGCGAAGTCGGGCACCGTCGCCGCCTGATCACCGCATCGACCGTGACTCCGGGCGGGCCATCCCACGGCCCGCCCGGAGTCACACCCGGGGCTGTGCCGGGGCATCCAACGTGGCGACATCCGCCCCGGACGCCGGCATCCACCGGCTGCTCGACATGCTCGGCGCCACCGCGGTGCTGTTCGGTCACCTGCCGCTCACGCCCACTCTCGCCGAAGAGGTCGTCCAGGTCGTCGCCGCCGGTGTCGCCACACCGCAGTGGCGCCGCCGCCAAAGCTGGCCTGTCACACTGCCGTCCACGGCACGCCGTCCCAGGGCTGCCCGCCGAGGTCGGTCTCACCGAGCCTGCGTGTTCCCGCCGGCCCCGCCTCGGGTGCGTCAGCCCGGTCCGGGAGGGCCGGGCCGACGGCCGTGACCGGTTCTGAGCAGCTTCCGTGGATGTTCGGCAGTTCGGGCCGCGGCCATTGGTGGGTCCGGCCGTGACGGAGTTCGGCGCCCTGGCGAGTCGTTCGATGGCGAACGCTGTCACCGGCCACAGCCACTCTGAGAATGGCGTAGGTGCGTGCCCAGCGTGTGTCGACCCGAAGTCAAGGTGGCGAGGCCGCGGTCTCGCGCACCGATGGACCGCGCGGGGCGGCCGGTCACGACAGGACCTCGACGTACCCGTCGGATCCGTGCACGCGGATGCGCTGCCCGTCACGGATCAGCCGGGTGGCCCGCTCCACGCCCACGACGGCCGGCAGGCCGTACTCCCGGGCGATGACCGCGCCATGGGTCATCAGGCCGCCCACCTCCGTCACCAGACCCGCGATCCCGACGAACAGCGGCGACCAGCTGGGATCCGTGAACGTCGTGACCAGGATGTCGCCCGCCTCCAGGTCGGCCTCGGCGACGTCCAGCACCACGCGCGCCCTTCCCTCGACGGTCCCGGCGGAGACCGGCAGACCGGCCAGGGCGCCGTCCGGCACGCCGTCCCGCCGGTACGCGCCGGTGAGGGCCTCGCCGTCCGAGGTGAGGACCCGGGGCGGTGTCAGCGCCTGGAACGACCGGAACGCGTCCTCGCGTCGCCGGACGAGCCGGTGATCCACCCGCTGGGAGCGCACGACCTCGCGAAGTTCCTGGAACGTGAGGTAGAAGGCGTCCTCCTTCTCACGGAGCACACCGGCCCGCGTGAGGCGCTCGGCTTCCCTCAGCAGGGCCTGCTTGTAGACGAAATACCGGCTGACGATGCCGTACTTCGGGTACTCGCGGTACCCGATGAAGGTCCGGACCCGGTCGATCATCCGCTTGGTCTCGTCGGCCTTGTGCTCCCCGTCCGGCAGGGCCCGCAGACGCGACAGCACATCCTGCTCCTTCTCCCTCGCCCTGCGCAGCCCTTCCTCGAAGCGCCGTGCGGCGGCGCCCGTCGCGAAGTTCCTGACGTTGTCGAGGATCGCGGGCACGAGCGTGAGGGGGCGCTCGCGCCACCGCGGCCTGGTGATGTCGATCTCGCCGACGCAGCGCATGCCGTAGCGGTCGAGATAGGCCTCGATGGCCTCGCGCGCCTCGGTCCCGCCCGCGAGCCCTGCCAGCCCGTCGAGGAAGTCCTCGTCCTCGACCTCCCGCAGGAAGGCGACCACCTCCGGGTACGGGCGGATGACGTCCGCGACGTCGAGCAGCGCCAGGCCCATCTCCGAGGTGACGTTGCCGGGGGCGGACAGCGTGAGCGTGTCCGCCGCGTTCGTCTCGCCCAGCCACTCCCGCAGTTTGTCGTTGAGCCACCAGGTGGCCTCCATCCCCGCCATGATCACCTGGATGCTCAGCGGGTCGCCGAGGACGCGCTTGTGCTCCTCGAAGGCCTCCAGCAGGAAGTCGAACAGCGCCGGACCGGTCTTCGTCCGGATGCCGCGCTCCAGGGCGGCGAGGGACGCCCGGTTGCGCTCGATCAGCTCGGCGACGACAGCGGGGTCGGTCTCCACCGGGGCGGGCGCGCCGCCGGCCGGGGGCCTGCCGGGATCCGCGTCCGGGAGGGACGGGACGAAGCCGTCGCGGTCGAGGACGGTCTCCAAGGCGTTCCTGACCAGCGGATCACCCCTCCCCATGAGGTCCAGGAGACCGGCGCGGCTCGCGGGCGAGGCCAGGCGCCGGGTGACGTCGACGAACAGCCTGCCGCCGGCCTCGTGCATCGGCGCCATGGCCGTCAGCCGCCACATGGAGAGTCCCAGCGGCTTCATGGGGTCGGTCATCATCTGCTGATGACCCACGGAGACGTAGACGTGATTCTCCCGGTCGCCGGTCTCCGGTACGGGGAACAGTGTCGTGATCGGCCGGCTCTGCACGATGTGGAAGCCGTCGTCGGCCAGGCACCATTCGATGTCCTGAGGACCGCCGAGCCGCGCCTCGATCCGCCGCCCGAGTCCCACGAGCCGCACCACCTGCGCATCCGTCAGCGCCGGCTGCCCCCGCCGCCGCGAGTCGAGCACCACCTCGCGTGAACCGTCGGACGGCAGGGCGTGGGCGGCATGCCGTCTCGCGGCGATCGTCCTGGCGACGACCTCGCCGTCCCGCACCTTGAAGACGTCGGGGTTCACCAGGCCGGACACCAGCGCCTCACCGAGACCGGGACCGGCGTCCACGGTGGCGACCTTCCGGTCGCCCGTGAGGGGGTCCGCGGTGAACAGGACGCCGGCCGCCTGCGGAAAGACCATCCGCTGCACGACCACGGCCATGCGGACCGTACGGTGATCGACGCCGTTGCGCTGACGGTAGGTCACGGCCCGCTCGGTGAACAGGGAGGCCCAGCACCGGCTGATGTGCCGGAGGGCCGCCGCCGGCCCCACGACGTCCAGGTACGTGTCGTGCTGCCCGGCGAAGGAGGCGGTGGGCAGGTCCTCCGCCGTCGCACTGGACCGGACGGCGCAGGCGACGTCCTCGCCGAGCCGGGCGAGCGCGCGGGTGATCGCCGCCACGAGATCGCCCGGGAGGACGGTTTCCTCGATGGTCCGGCGGATCTGCTCACTGAGGGTGCGGATCGAGTCCCGGTCGTCCGGGCTCGAGCGCGACAGCTGATCGAGCAGTTCGTCGATCGACGGCGTCCGGTCCATGATCCGCCGGAAGGCGTCCGTCGTCACACAGAAGCCGCGGGGCACGCGGATACCGTCGATTCTCGCCAACGCGCCCAGCTGCGCGGCCTTGCCGCCGACGGCCGCGACCTCACTCGCGTCGATCTTCCGCAGGTCCCGCACGTACTGCTCGATCACCGTGACACCTCCGCGACACCCGCGCTCCGTCGTGCCGCGCCGGCCGCTGGACCGTTCGGCCTCCGCTCGGCCCGGCCTCCTGCCGCGCAGAGCGATGTCCGCGGCCGCCCTCCCGACGGCACCGCGTGTCCCCTCGCCGGTGCGACGCCCTCGCGCCCCTCGTACGTCCACAACGCATCACGCATGTCGTTCCCCCGTCTCCCCAGGTCGTGGTCAAGCTCGCCGATTCTGCGTCACGCCCGGGGTCTTGCCGCAAGCCCCCCGGTGCGCTATAAGTTGATAGTGGCGAGGAGATGGTGCTCCTTGCCTTTTTCTTTTGCGGACATTCGCCCTCCAGCGATCCGGTGTCGGTGGTGAGGTCGTCGTAAGCGTGTTCCCGCCGCGGCTCCCGACCGCGTCCGCATTCAGAGCGCCTACCTCCACACCCACGAACGGGCCCTGCTCACCCGGGACGCCGAGCCCGTCACCGTCGACGGCGACGAGGTCCACGGGATCACGCCCGAGAACAGCACGGCCCAGGCCATGCTCAGGATGATCACCGCCGGAAAGAAGACGCCGAACGCGCAGCCCTGCGGGGTGGGTGGGCCGCGTCCGCGCCTGGTCGCCTTGTTACCGAATGCGGACAGACCGGAGTGAACGACGCTCACCCCGGTGTCATCTCATGGGGTGTAGCGACAACAGCCGATGCGGCCAGTCGCCCTGCGGAGCAGGGAGGCGCCGCGTCTCACAGACCATGGGGGAACGTCATCATGACCACGCACCGTGCGCAGCGTACCGCCCGTTCCGTGACGCTGACCGCCGTCACCGCCGCGCTGGCCCTGGGCCTGACCGCCTGCGGCGGCACCGACGGCGGCTCGAAGGCGGCGGGCGCAGACCAGACCGTCGGCAATGCCCAGAGCCGGGCCGCGTCCGACGGGAACGGCAAGGGCAGCCCGCAGCGGTCCGACAGCGCCGGCGCCCCCCAGCGGGGGGTGCGCCCGGCGACCGCCTTGGGCGGGACGAAGAGCGTCGGGAGCGGGAACACGACCGCCGGCGCCCAGCAGTGCCGTGGCGACGAACTGCTGGTCACCGCGGTGCACCGGTTCGCCGGTCAGCAGGGCGACCACCTGCTGATCACGGCGGTGAACGAGGGCGCCAAGCCCTGCTGGGTCACCTCGTACCCGGCCGTGGTACTCGACTCGAACGTCGACGACGCCGCACTGCCGCACTCGAAGAAGGACAACCCGGGCGGCGGCAAGCAGATCACCCTCCGGCCCGGAGCCAAGGTCTACAGCGCGGTGAACCTCTTCGACTACGGCTCGAACCACCGTACGGCGCGGTCGCTCGCCCTCGCGCTGCGCGCCGCGGACGGTCGTCACGGCCCCTTCTACTCCGTCGTCATGAAGGGCCAGAAGCAGCAGTTCAGCTGGAACGAGGCCGACGTGCTGAACTGGAACACCACGAAGCCCTATGACTTCTGACGACACGTGCCACCGCATTCCGGCGCGTCCACGTTCTAGCGGCTCCCGTCAACTGGGCGTGCGGGGCAGCTCGCAGACCACCGAGACGACTTCGTCCACCTCGGGCGGTGGCTGGACGTAGCGAACCCTGTGCCCCACCGAGCCGTCCCGCGGTCGCGAACAGTGTCCTCTCCCGACGGCCTGACCGTGCGCCGCCATACGGGCCTCCTGCGGGCCGTGAGGCGGCGCGGGTCCGCCGCAGCCGGGCAGCGCGGGGGCGAGCCCCACGGGGAAGCGGCTCATGGCGTGCCGCGCGTGCCGCGCGTGTACGAGCACGGCGAAATGTGTGCGCGCCGACGCTCCTCCAGCCGGAACCCGTGAGCCCTGATGGGTGCCGGCACAGCGCCGGCCGCTGCCTTGTCCGACGACCGCTGTTCGCCAGGACGGGCGGAGCATGCCGCTCAATCGCCTGCCAGACCTCCGCGAACGCCGCGGCGTACTCGCCGCGTGCAACGGGTACCCGTCGATCCGGATCCGCTCCCTGAGTTCTTGCAGGTGCGGGCTCGGCATGCCGCCCACCAGTCCCCGCTCAGGACGGCCAGCACCTCCAGCAGCCTCGAGACGTCGGCCTGCCGCACCTCCCCGCTTTGTCGGTGGACAGGTGCGTTTCCAGGAGAGTTCATGAGGCACTGGGGGTTCTGGCCAGGGTTCGCATGCTCATGAGCGGCGGGCGGAGTCCGTTCCGCTCGGGGTGGAGACCGTGCCTGTTCGGCAGCGAGGGCATCGGCCTCGGGGTTGAAGTTGCCGTTGCGGCAGCTTCTACCGTCCTGGACAGGGCCGGAGTAACCGGCCCGGCGACACATGTGCGAGGGAGACGGTGATGGACTGGCCGATTGCGGAGGTCGCACGGATGTCCGGCGTGACTGCCCGGACCCTGCGCCACTACGACGAGATCGGCCTGCTCCCGCCGGCCCGAGTCGGCACCAACGGCCACCGCTACTACGAGGAGCTCCAGCTGCTGCGGCTGCAGCAGATCCTCGTCCTTCGGGCCCTGGGCCTGGGGCTGCCCGAGATCGGCCGGGTCCTGGCCGAGCAGGTCGACGAGGTGGAAGCGCTGCGCGGCCACCACCGGCGGCTGCTCGCCGAACGCGACCGCCTCGACGCCCTGGCCGGCACCGTCTCGCGCACGATCGCCGAACTGGAACAGTCCAGGAAGGACGGCAGACCCATGACCATCAACCGACCGGAGAACCTGTTCGAGGGAGTGACGCCCGCCCAGTACCAGGAGACCCTGCGCGACTTCCCCGAGCACGCCCAAGCGGTAGCCCGCCGGGTCGCCCGGATGAGCCCGCAGGACGTCGAGGCCGGGCAGCGCGAGCGCACGGCACAGATGGTCCGGCTGGCCGAACTCATGGCCGCCGAACACCCTGTCGACGCCGAGCCGGTGCAGTCCGAGATCGACGCCCAGTACCAGACCCTGACCGCGCTGCGCGCCGTGACCGTCGACGAGTACCGGGCCATGGGCCGCTCCTGCGTGGACAACGACGCCTGGCGCGCCGCGTACGAAGCGATCGCCCCGGGTCTGGCCGCATACCAGCGCGACGCCATCGAGGTCTACGCCACCACCCGGCTGAACTGAACACCGGCGCGACCGCCATCTCGGGACAGGCCCGCGATGGCGGTTGCCCTGTGGCACGGTGGCCGGCCATGTTCGAACCCGAGGGCCGACCACGGTCACCTGGTCCATCACTGCTGGAGCTGGCACAGACGGCCCGGGCAGCGGGCGAGACGGTCACCACACGACCGGGCCGCCCTGGCCGGCGTATCAGCCGTCAGCGTATGCCGAGCGCAGTCCACGCCGCGCGCTGCTCGTTGCTCGGGGCGGCCGAGCGACGGCGGGTGTCGTCGAGCGCAGTGCCCGGCTTCACCTCGGTGCCGTCGGGCAGCATCTCCACCACCTTCCCGGGCATCCGCAGGGGGTCGTCGCGCTCGTGTCAGCGCCATCTGCGCAGTACCTGCTGCGGAAGGCGCCTGGCCAGCCAGGCGCTGACTAGGCCGATGGCGGCACCGGCGGCGACGTCGCTGGGGTAGTGGGCGCCGGACTGTACCCGCTCCACGGACACCAGGGCGGCCGGCACCGCGCAGACCGCCCCGGCCAGGGGCCACGACGGGGCGACCGCTGCGGCGAAGGCCACCGCCGCCGCGGTGTGCCCGGACGGGAACGACGAGGAATCGGGCCGGTCCTCGACCTCGTCGTGAGGGATCCATTCCTTGGGCGGCCGCGGACGGTCACTCACCTGCTTGCACACGCCGTTGGACACCAGCTGCGCCAAGGTGAGAGCCGTCAGGCCGGCCACCGCCGCCTTACGGCCCTTCCAACCGCCGGCCCAGACCATCACCGCGGCGGCACCCCACCACAACTTGGTGCCTTCGGCCATTTCCTCCACCGCCGACAGCGTGTGGTGAAGCCCGGGCTCCCGCCGGGAGGCCATCCGCTTGGTCAGACGGCAGTCCATCTCGCGCACAGTGGTCGGCAACCTCATGACCTGCTGGTATCCCGCGCTCACCAGATCACGCGCGTGCGGGCCCAGGTCCTGCGAGGAGGCTCCCGCAGTGGATCATCACACAGAACCACTTCGAGGAGGCTCCTACTCAGCCTGAGGCATCGGACGTCTCCGGCCGCGCACGAACGCCTGCAACAGGCCATCGCGCAATGCTGCCAGGCACCCCCGTCACACACAGGCGACGAGGCCGTGGGTGCTGCGCCGGTCCAGGTGGCGTCGCGCTGGTCGACCGCTGAGGTGTCGTCATCGGCTGGTCCGGCGCTCGCACAGGATCGCGTCGGATCTTTCGTCCTGCGAGACACCGATCTCGCTGTCGTGCGGACCAGCCTGACGCGTGGCGCGTTCGTCGGGCCGCCGCTTCCCGTGGGCAGCCGGCTCTCCGACCTGAGGCACGCTGCCGATGCCGCCGGCGCGGAAGCGGGATCGCGGGCCGCTGCCGCGCGGGCATCCTCTGTGCCTCACAGGGCAGTCCACCATGTCCTTGTGGCCGGTGACAGCATGTCAACGGCCCGTTAGCGTCAGACTGTGAGCCGATACATCCCGCCTGCATCACGATTCGCTGTGGCATCCTCATGGAAACGGCCCAGCAGGTGACCAAGGACTGGGAGCACACGACTTACCCCGCCGCGACGGAGCCGGCCGCCGCTGAGGCCGCGCCTCCACCGGTGAAGGACTCGGCGCCTGCTGGGGAACGCGGTGTTCGCGAACCCGCGCGCCGTCGGCGGGGCCCAGGTCCCTTCGCCCTCATCGTGCTGCCCGGACTGGTGACGTTCACCGGGGTCGTCGCTTTCCTCACCCTGACCGGCGGCCTCGGCACGGAGTCGACACCGGACCCGAAGCCGGGCCAGTCGGACGTCAGCAACGTGGACGCCTCCTACGTGCCCTGGCTGCGCAGGGCGACCGCCCACTGCGCCGGCGTCACGCCCGCACTCCTCGCCGCGCACATCGATCAGCTCTCCGAGTGGCAGGACGACAGCGCGAGCCTCTCCGAGCGGGGCATCGCCCGTTTCACGGAGGCCGACTGGAGAATCTGGGGCAGGGACGACGACGGCAACGGCAGCTCCTCGCCGCATGACACGGTGGACGCGATCATGGCGCTGGGGCGGCGGGACTGCTCCTTGGCGCAGAAGGTGACCGCACTGCGGACGAAGGGCGTCGTCAACGGCGACGTCGCCGACCTCACGCTCGCCGCGTACACGGCCGGGGTGGACGAGGTGAGCAAGGCCGGCAAGGTCCCCGTCCCGGCCCGCGCCTTCGTCTCGGAGGTCAAGAAGCGGCTGCCGCGTTACGACGCCTTGGTCCGGCAGAATCCCGATCAGGACAGCGGCCGGATCTCCGGCGCGCTGTTGAGGCCGCCCGTCACCACGCTCACGGTCACCTCGCCGTTCGGTTCACGCACACACCCGCTGACCAAGGTCACCAAGCTCCATACAGGCGTCGACTTCGGTGCGCCGCGAGGGGCCCAGGTGTCCGCGGCGCGGGAGGGACGGGTGGAGTTCTCCGGCATGACCTCGGCCTACGGTTACCGGGTGGTGATCGACCACGGCACGATCGGCGGGAAGCGGCTGCAGACCACCTACAGCCATCTGTCCGTCCTCCAGGTGAGCGCCGGCCAGAACGTGAGCACCGGTGACCCCGTCGGACTCGTCGGATCGACGGGTCTGTCCACCGGCCCGCATCTCCACTTCGAGGTTCTTCTCGACGGCCAGTACACGGACCCGGTGCCCTGGCTCACCGACGGCGGCTGAGCGGGGTCCGGCGGCAGCCGCAGCGCGAGGGCACACCCCTGGACCGCCGCACGGTCGCGCGCCGATGTGTGACCAACCGGCCGCGGGCGACGCTGATCGACCGGCGTCCGTGTCTGCCCAGCTCCTGGACCGACGACCGGGAAAGGCGCCGCCGGGCCGGCGCCGACGACGAGGTCGTTCCCGTGACCGAGGTGGCCATGACCGGGCGATGGTCCGCCCGGAGAAAGCCCTGGCGGTCGCCGAGTCCGCCAGGGGCACGGGTGGGGTGTACGTCAGCCGTCGGACTCCGCCGAGGGGATGAACGCGCCGGGCACGTCGTTCGGGGCGTAGATCTTCTTCTCGCCGGGGTACGGACGGGCCCAGTTGTGCGTCTGGTACCAGGTGAGGTGGTTCATCTGGGCCGGGTTGGCGTAGTCGGGGACGGCGTGCGGGCCGGTCAGGCGCTGCTCGGTCTTCCAGGCGTCCCACGCGGCGGCGAGGGACTTCTTGTCCGCCGGCACCTTCGTGGGCGGAACGACCGCCGCCTTCGGGTCCTGCGCGGCGGGGACGTCCACACCGCAGGACGGCGGGGTCTTCAAACCGTCGGTCAGCGAGGTGCGGTTGGGCAGGGCGGTGAACGGCGCGTAGTCGGGCCGGCGGGTGAACGCGCCCCGCATGGGGGTGGCCGCGCTGTCCTTCTGGTTCATCGGGTGGATCCCGAGGATCTGCTCGATGGTGCGGATCATCGTGATCTGCGAGTAGTAGTGGCTGTCGACGGTGCCGTGCTGCGCCCAGGGGCTGATGATCTGGACCGGGGCGCGGTGGCCGTCGACGTGGTCGAGACCGGCCTGGGAGTCGTCCTCGACGACGAAGATCGCCGAGTCCTTCCAGTACCTGCTGTGCGAGATCTCGTCGATGATCCTGCCGGTGGCGAGGTCGTTGTCGGCGACCTGGGCGGCCGGGCCGGCCGGGCCGCCGGTGTGGTCGCTGGAGAGCCAGAACATGTTCAGGTTCGCCGGACCGTTCTTCTCGAAGTCCTGCTTCCAGATCTCGTACCGATACAGGTCCGGGACACTGGTGTCGAACTTCGGGAAGCCGGGCACCGAGACGTCGTTGAGCGACGGGATCGGCGACGAGGAGTTCAGCGGGTACGCGGTGGCCTGGCCGGTCGCGTCCATGTTCTTGGCGTCGCAGTACAGGTTCTGCCAGCTCGCGCCGGACGGCTTGGTCAGGAACTGCTGGAACTCGCCGAAGTCCCGCACGCTCTTGCCGGCCGCCTGCGCGCCCGTCCACAGGAAGCCGGTCTTCTGGTGGCCGAGGGCGTCGTCCTCGGTGTCGTAGCTGCGCTTGTACTCGCCGGCCGAGGACTCGGTGTACTCGGGGTTGTCGGCCTGCATGAGCCAGTTGTGGCCCTCGGCGGAGTTGGTGCCGATGTCGTAGGTGTTGTCGTAGAGCCCGAACTGCTTCGCCAGCGCGTGCTGGTTCGGCGTCACGTTCTCGCCGAACTGCGTCAGCGACGGGTCGCCGTTGCCCTCGGGGAC
Source organism: Streptomyces sp. NPDC018610 (assembly GCF_044391765.1). NCBI lineage: Bacteria > Bacillati > Actinomycetota > Actinomycetes > Kitasatosporales > Streptomycetaceae > Streptomyces > Streptomyces sp. NPDC018610. The sequence goes on along the minus strand of NZ_JBISAL010000010.1, from coordinate 228,048 downwards.
GTCGCCGAGGATCTGGTCGTAGGTGCGGTTCTCCTTGACGATCAGGAAGACGTGCTTGATCGTCGACGGGTCGCCGATGCGCGTCGGGACCGGCTGCGGCTTGGCCTTGCCGTGTCCCTCGGCCGACCGGACCGCGTGGGCGCTCCAGCCGTTCTGCTGGAACACCTTGGCGGTCTGGGAGCGGATGGCACGGTCGCCGGGCAGGGTGAACTGCGTCAGGCTGGAGGTCGTGTCGTGGGTGCCGTGGCCGGTGGCGGCGGGGCGGCGCGCGTCGATGCCGCGGGTGTTGGAGACGACGACCTTCCTGCCCACGGTGGCGATCTCGGCGGGGAAGTAGTCCGTCGGGAGGAGGCCGACGTAACCGACCGGCTCCTGCGGGGAGGTGTAGCGGTAGACGGCGACGGCGTTGGCGCGGCCGAGCGTCACCAGCAGGCGGCCGTCGTCGGTGAGGGTCACCGCGTCGGGCTCGTAGCCGACGGAAGCCTCCGGCCACGGCTGGGTGGAGATGGTCTGGACGACCTTGTCCTTGGCGGTGTCGATGACCGACACGTCGTTGTCGGCGGTGTTGGTGACGAACACCGCGCCCCGCCGGGCGTACACGGCGGTCGGGTGCAGGCCGACGTCGATGGTCCGAACGGCTGCGGAGGGGGAGGCCAGGTCGATGACGCTGACCGTGCCGGTGGTGGCGGCGCCGGTCTTCGGGTCGGCCGGCACCTGGGTGCCGTAGGAGTTGAGCGTGGAGTCGCCCGCCTTCGCGGGCCGGCCGCCCTCGTTGCTGACGTAGAGCTTGTCGCCGACGCGGGCCATGCCGCGCGGGGCGTTGCCCACCGCCCAGTTCTGCTTGACGGCGCCGGTCGCCGCGTCGATCGCGACCACCCGGTTCTGACCGTTGACCGCGGCGTACACGGTGGAGCCGTCGGCGGAGAACACGGCCGCGGCGGCCAGGGCCTGCTTGCTGCCGTCGGCGGGGATCTTGACGGTCACCGGGTCGGCGAGGGTTCCGTCCGCGTTCACGGTGAACTTGGTGTAGCCGTCGAGCTGGCCCAGCCAGAGCTGCTTGCCGTCGGGCGAGTAGGCGGGCCCCTCCTGGCCGACGGCGTTGCTGCCGATGCGCAGGTCGTCGGCGGCGTTGGTGCCGACGCGCTGCTTGATCCGGCCGGTCGTGAGGTCCACGACGACCAGCGAGGCGTCGCCGTCGGCGACCGAGGCGGCGAGGTGACCGCCGTCGGGGCTGACCGTCGACGACATGATCTTGCCGTCGTCGATGACGAGGCGGTCGCCGTACGGGGCGATGTACTGGTCGGCGGAGACGACCTGGCCCCGGTCGGTGACCTCGCCGACCTGGTCGGTGCCGAACTGGCGGGTCTCGGCGACGGCGGTGCCGGTGGCCAGGGCGGCCGTGGTGATGCAGGCCGTGACCAGCGTGGCCCGGCGGCTGACTCGTCTGCCCAGCAGGTCGTAGTGCTTCTTCTCGGCCTGCCGGCGGCGGCGTGCTGTCTGCATGTCATTCCTTAGGGAATCCGGAGAGCTGAGGGGGGTGGCCGGAGAGGAGATTCAGGGGGTCGGGGAGTTCGGGGAAGCGGAGAGCAGGTCGACGTCGCCGTCGAACTGCCACAGCGGGTTCGGTGCGTCTCCCGCCGAAGTACGCACCAGGAAGTAGCCGTTGACCTCCTTCGGTCCGTCGCCGTCCGCGACGAACCGTCCGTCCGCCGTGATGTCGAGCTGATAGACGGCCGACCCGGTGGCCGTGACGCCCGGCAGGTGCCAGGAGACGACGCACCGCCAGTCGTTGCCCGGGCCCCGGGCGTCGTCCTGGACGCCCCCCTTGGCACACGCCGCCGAGGTCCTCAACTGCACCTCGGTGACGGCGGGCCGGCGGAGCTGTCCGGTCTGCAAGCGGTACAGGTGCGCGAACTCGGTGGCGAGCGCGCCTTCCACCTTCGCCTGCTCGATCCCGGAGCCCGCGGCCGTGGTCGTCCCCGCCACGACCGCGACCGTCACGCCGAGCAGCGCGGCGAGCGGCAGTGCGGCCGTGGTGACCGCACGGCGCGCCGAGACGTCGTCGGCGGGGTTGGTGAAGTCGCGCCGCAGGAAGAGGACGTACGCCAGCGCCGTCGCGGTCACGGCCCACAGGAGACTGACAACGATGCCGATGAGGAGCGGGGTGAGCTGCGCCGGGGCGGTGAACAGGCCGTTCCAGGTGAGGAACGCGTCGCCGGGCAGGGCCAGGCGCACAGCGACCGGCAACGGCAGCATCTGGGCGAGTTGCATCGCCAGCGCGACGAGTGCGGGCAGCAGCAGCCCCATCGGGGAGCGCCCGAGGACAACCGACCCGAGGAACCCGATTCCGGCGAGGGCCAAAGTGGGGGCGAGTACGCAGATCCACGCGAGCAGGACCGTGCGGGCGGCGTTCCCCGGCGCGAGCAGGTGCCCGTCGAGGCCGACCAGCGGCTGGTCACCGATGGCCAGCAGGCCGCCGGCCGTGCTGGAGGCGGCCAGCCCGGCCACGAGCAGGAGGACGACGGTGAGGCCGGCCGAGGCCTTCGCCGCGAAGATCCGCCGGGGCGAGCGCACGGCGACGAGCAGGTGGCGCCAGGTGCCGAGCCGGTCCTCCGAGGCGAACACGTCCCCGGCGACGACGGAGGTGAGCAGCGGCAGCGCCCAGGTGCCGGCGAAACCGAGCGTCACCAGCGGCCCGGCCCACCCGGTGGCGTGCATCCAGCGCCCGAACAGGGTGTCCGTGGGCAGCGTGCTCTGCGCGCTCACCCCGGCCACGAAGAGCGCGGGCGCGACCCAGCAGGCGAGGAGCAGCAGGCGGACACGCCACTGGGAGAGGAGCTTGACGACTTCGAAGCGGTAGCTCCGGGCAACCGTCACACGGCCTGACGCGGGGCTGTGCGCAGGAGGTACGGCGGTGAGGGCGCGGCCCGCGGCCGGGTGCTCGGTCGGGCTCGCGGTAGCGGTCATCGACCGGCCTCCTGCCGCTGGACGTCGGTCTTCCGGGATGCGACTGCCTCACGCTGCGGCGCGGAGCCGGTCCTCTGTGGGGCGACCGCGTCGCACGGTGGCGCGGAGCCGGTCCTCTGCGGGACCTCCGCCTCACTCTGCCGCCCAGCGTCCGTCTCGCCGGGGTGCCGGGCGCCGATCGACTGCCGGGCGTCGGCGTCGGCGTCGGCGTCGTGGCGAGGTGTCTCGGCGTCATGGCCCCGCCGGGCGTCCGCGTCGTCCCGCTGCTGCGGCTCGGTGGGCCGTTGTCGGGTGAGGGTCAGGAACGCCGCCTCCAACGGGGAGACCACGGGGGCCAGTCCGCGCAGGGCGATGCCCTCGTGGACGAGCCGTACCACCAGGTCGTCGAGGGCGGCCTCCTGCGCACGCAGCACCAGAGCCTCCCCGTTCCCGTGGCCCCCGGTGTCGTCGGCCAGTCGGATCCCCGGCGCGCCGGCGGCCAGTGCGCGGGCGCGCTCCGGGTCGGACGTGAGGAGCCGGTAGTCGAGTTCGCGGTTCTCGCAGGCCAGGTCGCCCAGCGGTCCGCAGAAGACGGTCTGTCCGGTCGCGAGGATGGTGACCTCGGAGCACAGGGCCTCCAGGTCGTCCATGCGGTGGCTGGAGAGCACCACGCCCGTCCCCTCCCGCGCGAGCCGGGTGAGGACGCCGTGGACGTGCTTCTTCCCGGCCGGGTCGAGCCCGTTGGCGGGTTCGTCCAGGACGAGCAGCCGCGGCCTCGCGAGCAGCGCGGCGGCGAGGCCGAGCCGTTGGCGCATGCCCAGGGAGAAGCCACGGGTGCGGTCGTCGGCGACGTCCGTGAGCCCGACCTGTTCGAGCGCGTCGTCGATCCCCGCCGAGGCCGTGTCGTCGCCCCGCAGAGCGGCGAGCGCGGCCAGGTTCTGCCGGGCGGTCAGCGAGGGGTACAGCCCGGGCCCGTCCACGAACCCGGCGACGCCGCCCGGGGCCTCGAACGCCCGGCCCACCGGCGCGCCGAGGATCTCCAGGCTTCCGCTGTCGGCCACGGCCAGGCCGAGGAGGAGGCCGAGCAGCGTCGTCTTGCCGGCGCCGTTCGGACCGACCAGGCCGTGGATGCGGCCCTGAGCCACGTCCAGGTCGACGCCGTCGAGCGCGACGACGTCGCCGAAGCACTTCGTGATGCCGCGCGCCCGGACGGCGAGCTGTGAGTCCATGAGCCCCTTCTTTCGGAGAGCCTCATGGACCCTAGGGAGCACACACGACCCTGACAGGGAGCACCGGTTGAACGCTCAGGGAACGGAATCCCAAAGGGGAGTGCGCTCGGCGGCGCCGGTGATGGTCTCGCCGTCGCGTTTCCGGGAGTGAAGAGTGAGATCCTGGAGATCACCTACCGGCCCTTCGTCGCATCCGAAGTCGACGCGCTGGTGCGCTTCCTGGCGCGGACACCCGGCCGTCCCACGCCTTACGCACCGTCAGCACGGACAAGGTGAACGAGTGGGCTGCGGAGGGTGTGTCCGACGGCGAGGGGACTCGCACCTTCCGGATCCTTGTGGACGGCGATATCGCCGGCCTGACAGGCTCATGGACCTGGCTGACGACACTCCCTTGCCCGACGTCAGGTCCCCTCGCGTCACCGAGGCACGGGTGTGGGCTCTCACGCTCGCGCCTGGCTCACGCGGTACCTGTTCACCGAGTCCCCTGGGGCGCGACGGATCGAGGGGACGACTCGCCAGGACAACGGGGCCGTGCGGCGGACGTTCCGAGGATGCGGCTGGAACCGTCGTCCTCACCGGGAGAAGACATGTCCGACAGATGCCGGGCATGAGGGCGGTCTGCACCATGCTCCCCGGTGACCCGCGGGGCACGCGCCCCTCACCTCTCCTCGTCCCACCGAGTCGGAGGTGGTTCCTGCAAGCGCCTTGCCCCATCATCGGGAAGCAGCTTCCTGACAGGAAGAGAGCACTTCGCGGGGGCCGAGGAGGCCCACCAGAGTGAGGAGCGACAGATGGTGACGATGACGGCGGCGCAGCAGAGAGCGCGGGCCAAGCTGGACTACGACGCCTTCGTGGCGGCCTGCCCGAGCCGCAAACTGCTCGACCGGATCTCCAACAAGTGGGTGACGCTGATCCTGGCCGCACTCGGAAGCGGCGGCCCGCACGAGCCGGGCGCCGACTGTTCCGGCGAGCCCCGGTCGATGCGCTACTCGGAGCTGGCGCGCCTGCTGGCGGGCGTCAGCCAGAAGATGCTCACACAGACGCTGCGCTCACTGGAGCGCGACGGGCTGGTGACCCGCACCGTGGTGCCGACCGTGCCCGTCACCGTGTCCTACGAGCTGACCGGTCTCGGCCTGTCGCTGTACGAGATGATGGGTGGCCTCAAGGCCTGGGCCGAGGTGCACATGGACGAAGTGCTCTCCAACCGGGAGACCTACGACACCCGCGCCGTCTGAGGAACCATCGTGCCGCGTGGTGCCCTCCTGTGTTCCTGGCGGGGTTGTTGACGACGCGGCAGCCGGCCCCGGTACTCGGTCTTCCGGCCCTCGCAGTGGCCGGGTTCCTGGTGCTCATGGCGGCGTGGGTGCTGTTCGGCGACGGCTGACGGTCCTTTCCCACCGCCAGGTCAAGGCCCGTGCGGGGCTGGAGCGCGGACGATCGAGTGACCGCCCCCGCCGTGCCGTTGCGCTTCCCCTGGGACTCGCCCGCCCCACCACTTCCCGGACGTTCGACGGTGTGTCCTCGGGGCCGCGCACAGGGGGCGGCGAGCCCCGGCGGCCTGTGGCGGCCGGCCCGGGCGGGCCGCTGCCGGGCAGGCCCGTGCGGGGCAGGCCCGTGCGGGGCGGCGCGGCAGGGGTCGGGCTGCCGGGGCGGGGCTGCCGAGCACTGTCGCCGGTGGCCCGGTGCTGCACTGCCGGGAGGTTCCCGGGGGGCGTCCGGTGTGGTGGCGGGCGAGTCCTCGGGCGCCGTGTCAGCGGCCGATCTTGTCGAGTTCCGCGAGATCGTCGTCGGTGAGGGGGAGATCCGCGCCGCTGACGTTCTCGCGCAGGTGGGCGACGGAGGAGGTGCCGGGGATGAGCAGGATGTTGGGGGAACGCCGCAGGAGCCAGGTCAGGGCGACGGACATCGGTGTCGCGTTCAGTCGGCCGGCGACGGCGCTGAGTGCTGAGGACTGCAGCGGGGTGAATCCGCCGAGCGGGAAGAAGGGCACGTAGGCGATGTTCTGCTCGGCCAGCTCGTCGATCAGGTCGTCGTCCTGGCGGTGGGCGAGGTTGTACAGGTTCTGCACGCACACGATCGGCGCGATCGAGCGTGCCTGGGCGACCTGTTCCGCGGTCGCGTTGCTCACGCCGAGGTGCCGGATCAGGCCCTCCTGCTGGAGTTCGACGAGGGTTTCGAACGCCTCGGCGATGGATCCGGGCCGGGGGCCCTGGGCGTCGCCGAGGCGGAGGTTGACGACGTCCAGTGTCTCGAGGCCGAGCCCGCCCAGGTTGTGGTGGACGGCCCGGCGCAGGTCGTCGGGCGTGCGGGCGGGGGGCCAGCCTCCCTTCTCGTCCCGGTGGGCGCCGACCTTGGTCACGATGTGCAGCGAGTCGGGGTAGGGGTGCAGGGCTTCGCGGATCAGCTGGTTGGTGATGTGCGGGCCGTAGGCGTCGGCGGTGTCGATGTGGGTGATACCGAGGCTGACGGTCTCGCGCAGGACGGCGAGGGCGCCGTCGCGGTCGGCGGGCGGGCCCATGACGTAGGGGCCAGTCAGCTGCATGGCGCCGTAGCCGACCCGGGTGACGGTCAAGTCACCCAGGGTCCAGGTGCCGCCGGGAAGCGATGCGGGGGACGTGCTCATGGCGTGATGCCCTTTCCTGCCGGGTCGAGAGGTGGTGGCGCCCGGGAGCGCCTCGCACCATGATCGAGACCCGGCCTCCCGCCAGGAAGAAGCCACTCAGGAGTGGGTAAGGCACTCCGGGGTGCGTGAGGCATGTGATGCGAACGCAGATGGCGAACTTCGTCACCGGATGTCTGGCCTCAGGAGCACGTCAGGTAGCCGGCCGGAGGGCGTCCTCAACGCCGCCGACCGACCGACGCGCACGCCCGCTCCGTTGACCGCCTCGCACCCGTATGCGCGTCGTCCCTCGGAAGCTTCGGCCGGGCAGGCCGCTACGAAGGCGCCGTAGCCCATCTGGCCCTGTGACCGAGTGCGTCGCGGCGCGGAACGAGAGCGCCGGGGCGAACTTCTGCCGTACCGGCGGCGTTGACGTCGCCGGTTCCCTCTCCCGGGGCCGGCTTCCCGAAGGACACACGTGTTCCTGACGGCGGCCACCGCACAGCGGCCTCATCCTGGCGGCCTTCGGCCGAATTGCTCGCTCCGGGCCGGCGCGGAGCGAACGTGGACCCGCTCTCCCCCGGCGCCCCTTCGGCGTGACGCATCACGGCGACCTTCGCCGGTCGACGACCGTGCCCGGTGGACTCGGCAGCGGACCGTCGCGCGCAAGCGCGCCGGCTCCCAGGAAACCGTCGCAGGTCATGTGCCGTTCGAGGTCGGCGGCGGCCCGCAGTGACCCGCGGCCGGTCCCGGCCGCGGGTCACTGCGGGCCGGGCGCCGGAGGGCCGGCCCTCGGGACGCGCCCGCGCCCGCCGGCGGGTCAGCGCCTCCGGCGCCGCCTTCGACGCGCCGTAGGCGGCACCGACCGGCGCGACCGAAGTGGCGGCGGTCGAGCCGGTGTCCGGCGCGGTGCGCCACACGGCGCAGGGCCGCCCCGTGCTCGGCGTAAGCGGACGAGCCCGAAAGCGCCCGGTGGGCTACGCGTCCGACGGGGACTGACCGCCGAGGTCCCTGACGGACCGCTCGATCGCGTACGCGGTCGTCGTGAACGCCTCGATCTGCTCTGCCGTCAGATTCCGGGCCGAGATCTCCTCCAGGCTGCGCCACATGTCCGCGATGGGTTCCCGCATGGCGCGGCCCTTGTCGGTGAGGTGGACGACCATGACCCGCCGATCGTGTTCGGCCGGCTCCCGGGTGAGCAGTCCGGCGTCCTGCATCCGGCGCAGCGACTTCGACACCGTGGAGTGGTCCAGGCCCACGCTCTCCAGGAGTTCGGACTGGGTCTGGCCGTCGCGGTCGAAGAGCTGCATCAGCAGCAGTTCCTGTCCCGGGTGCAGGTTCATGCCGCGGAGCATGGCGCCGGCGTGGCCGCGGTGGGCGCGGGCGAGCTGGAAGATGGCGTAGCTGAGGCGCCCTTCGCGTGCCGTGCCGGGGGTCCTGAACGCGGAATCGGTCATCGTGTTCCTCATACGTCGCCGTGGACGGGGTAGTCGGTGTAGCCGCTCTCGCCGCCGCCGTAGAAGGTGGCCGGGTCGGGAGTGTTCAGCGGCGCTCCGGAGCGTATCCGGTCGACGAGGTCGGGGTTGGCCAGCGCCATCGTGCCGACGCTGACGACGTCGGCCCGGCCGTCGGCGATGTCCTCGGCGCGGGCAGCCAGGTCGGCGCCGGCACGGTTGAGTACGAGCGTCCCCGGCCACAGCGACCGCAGCGTGCCGAGAAGTTCCTCGTCGCGGGCGTGGATCAGGTGCAGGTAGGCGAGGTTCAGCGGGGCGAGGGCGCGGACCAGTGCGGGGTACAGCTCCCGCGTGTCCTCCTCGCGGATGTCGTTGTAGGGGTTGCCGGGCGACAGACGGATGCCGGTGCGTCCGGCGCCGATCTCGTCGGCGACGGCGGTGGCGACCTCGACGGTGAAGCGGATGCGGCCGTCGAGGGAACCGCCGTAGCGGTCGGTGCGCCGGTTGGCGTTGCCGGACAGGAACTGGTGGAGGAGGTAACCGTTGGCGCCGTGGATCTCCACGCCGTCCGCGCCCGCCTCGACGGCGTTCGCGGCGGCGCGGCGGAAGTCGTCGACGGTCGAGGCCACTTCGCCGGTGGACAGCGCACGGGGCTCGGGCATCTCCCTTGGCCCGGCCGCGGTGAAGATCACGCCGGCGGGCTGGACGGGGGAGGGCGCCACCGGCAGCCGTCCGTGCGGGGTGTTGTCGGGGTGTGCGATGCGTCCGGTGTGCATGAGCTGTACGACGATCCGGCCACCGGCGGCGTGCACGGCGTCGGTGACCTCGCGCCAGCCGGCCACCTGCTCGGGGGTGTGAATGCCGGGCGTGAGCAGGTACCCCTGACCGTCGGGGGAGGGCTGGGTGCCCTCGGTGATGATGAGCGCGGTCGAGGCGCGCTGGGCGTAGTACTCGGCGTTCAGTTCGGTCGGTACGCCCTCGGGGGTGGACCGGTCGCGGGTCATCGGCGCCATGACCAGGCGGTGCGGCAGTCGGATGTCTCCGGCGCGGGCGGGCTTCCAGAGCGGGTTGAGGACAGTGGTGTCGGGGGTGGGCATGGGGTTCTCCTGTGGTGAGGGAGGGGCGGTGGCTGGATGGATGCGCCTCGGGCGCGTGGAGCTGCGGCAGGCCGGGAGGGCACGGCGTCAGGCATCGGCGCCGACGGAGCGGGCGGCCGGCCCGCTGGGCCAGGGCCGGCCGCCCGCGTGGGGGGTCAGTCGACGGTGAGGACGAGCTTTCCGCGGCTGTGGCCGGCGTCGCTGGCCTGCTGCGCCTTGGCCGCGTCGGAGAGCGGGTGGGTCGCGCCGACCGTGGTCACCAGTGCGCCCTCGGTCGCCTGCCGGGCGAGTTCGGCCAGCCGGGCGGCGGAACGGCGCTGGGGTCCTTCGGAGAAGACGATGCCGAGTTCGCGGGCGCGGAAGTCGGCCGTGGTGACGATCCGGTCGGTGCCGCCGCGCAGGGTGATGGAGTCTTCCAGTGCGCCCTTGCCGGCGGCGTCGAGCACGGCGTCGACACCGTTCGGGGCGAGGGCGCGGACCCTCTCCACCAGGTTGTCCCCGTAGACGAGTGCGGTGGCCCCCAGGGAGGTCATGTACTCCTGGTTGGCGGGGCCGGCGGTGCCGAGGACGCGGGCGCCGCGGGCGACGGCGAGCTGGACGGCGATGGTGCCGAGCGCCCCGGAGGCGCCGTGGATCAGCACGGTCTCGCCGGCCTTGACGTCGAGCAGGTCCAGGGCCCGGTCGGCGCCGTCACCCGCCACCGGGAGCGCGACGGCGTGCGTCCAGGCGAGGCCGGCCGGTTTGAGGGCGAGATGGTCCGCGCCGGCCAGTGCGTACTGGGCGTATGCGCCGGTGTCGGACCAGCCCAGCACCTCGTCACCCACCTTCAGCCGGTCGACACCCTGGCCGAGGGCGTCGACGATCCCGGCGATCTCACCGCCGGGGACGGCGGGCAACGGGGTGGGGAAGACGGCCTCCATGGTTCCGGAGCGGATCTTCCCGTCCACCGGGTTGACGCCGACCGCCCGGACGCGGACACGGACCTGGCCGGGACCGGGCTGCGGGATTTCGGTGTCCACCTCGTGCAGGACCTCGGTGCCGCCGAACGTGTCGAAAACGATGGCCTTCATGACTGCTGTCTCCTACGGAAGCCGGGTACCGGACCAAATATGTGGCCGGACACGTAAAACGTAACACCGAATAGGTGGCTAGCCAAGTATCTGAGATCGGCGATGCTGGAGGCGGGGCTTCCCCGGTTCACGGTGATGTGGGGCCTGACCGGGGTCGGGGGCTGGCCGCAGACCCGGCGGGCGCCCGGCGGGGGCGTGGCGATGCTGCGCCAGGACCAGCTGTTCGTCGCTGAGGACGGCACCCCGTGGGTGCGCACCGATCCGGCGCCGGACCTGCCGGACGACGACATCCGCCGGCATCGCGTCCCGCGCCGGGAGTACGACCGGCTGGCGGACGATGGTTTCCTGGGGGTCAGCGGCGCGCCGACCGCCGCGCGTGAGTGCGGTTCGGTCGAGGGGGTGTGGTGGGCGGCCGGCGGGCTTGCCGTCGGGGTCGCGGGGACGCTGCTCGCGCGCGCCGCAGCGGCCGGGCGTGGTGGCGAACCGCCGCGGAACGAACCTCGTCAGGAGCTGATCGATCTCTGAGCGGATCCGAGAACAGCGCAAGGACGCGCTGCCGGAGCGCATGGCCGCCCGCCGGCGCGGTGAGGGCGGAGGCCCAGCTGCCCTCAGAGCCTGTTCAACGCGACTGCCGCCGGGAGCGGCGCCGATCGGGCCGGGCAGCGTGCCGGCGGGCTGCCGGCCCCGTCGTCAGCTCCGGCTCAGCCGCCGCGCGGTGGCCTCGAGCAGCTCATCCAGCGCCGCCTCGCGTGTCCGGTCCCTTGGTCGGGCCAGCCCTACTCGGCTCGGTGAGACCCCGCGGACTGGACGGAACACCACGTCCGGGTGGGAGTAGAAACGGGCCGTCGACGCCGGGGCCAGTGCTACGCAGCCGGCAGCCACCGCTACGAGCCACTCGTCGGGCCGACTGGTGACGGCGCCGACCCGCACCGGGTGCCCTTCCCGCTCCTCCGCCGCCAGCCAGTGCTCCCTCCAGGCTCCGGTCTCGGCTCCGGCAGCGACGAAGGGCTCGTCCCACAGCTCCCGGAACTCCACCGTCCCGCTGTTCGCCAGCGGATGTCGAGCCGGCAGCAGCACCCCACGCTCCTCGACGAACAACTCCCGTACATCCAGCCTCTCCTGCCCTGGAAACGGCAAACGCACCACTGCCGCGTTCACTTCGCCGCGGGCCAGGCCGGCACTCGGGTCCGACCAGTCGAACTGACGCAGTTCCACCCGCCACTCCGGGTGCGCCTGACGAAACTCGGCGATGACCTCGTGGACGGCGCCCACGGCGCCCGCGTCCAGGAAGCCCAGGCGCAGCAGCCGCGCCGCCCGGCCGGCTGCCTGTACCGCCTCGTCCCAGTCGTCCAGCAGTGCGGGCACCCGCGCGGCGAATTCTCGACCGGCCTCGGTCAGCGCCATACCGGACCGCGAACGCGTGAAGAGCGGTGACCCGAGCTCGTCCTCCAAGCGCCGGATCTGCTTGGTCAGCGCGGGCTGCGAGACGAACAGTCTTTGCGCCGCCCCGGTCAGGCTGCCCTCCTCCGCCACTGCGGCGAAGTACCGAAGCAGGCGTGTGTCCACGTCCATGCCGTCAGGTTATAGAAGCGGGTATTGGACGGTGCCGAAGCGCCTGCGGATCCTGAAGGCGTGATCGGTATCCAGCTCGCATTCCTTGTCGTCACCTTGTTCACCGCTGCGGTCAACGTCGGTATCGCCGCAGCCGATCTCGCCGGGGCGCGCTTCGTGCTGGCCAACTCGGCGCAGGTGGGTGTGCCCCGATCCTGGCTGCCCTGGCTGGCCGCTCTCAAGCTGGCTGGTGCCGCGGGCCTCCTCCTCGGCCTCATCGACGGGGCACTGCGCCCCCTCGGTGCCGCTGCGGCCTGCGGTCTCGTCCTGCTCTATCTGGGCGCGCTCGCCTTCCATCTGCGCGCCCGTGTGTTCTACAACCTCGCTTTCCCCGGTTTCTACTTCGCCATCGCCGTCGCCTCGTTGGCGTTGACCGTGTCCTCCTGATGGCGACACTGCTCGACGTTCGATGAGTGTCGTCTGCCACGAGAACGTCAGTCGCTCCGCCACGGGAAGTGGGGGCGGCACGGTGCGTGGTCCCGCGGTTCCACTCCGAACAGGGCCCGCCTCCGGTTCCGGCACGACCCGACCGGCGCACGCCGTCGCCGCCGCGACGAGGGCCGCCGACACGGCGAGGGAGCGCGCCGCGCGGTACCTGCTGGCGGCGCGGCTGGAGCGGCTGCGCGAGCGGACCGCGGCCCGGACCGGGAAGACCACGCCGTGGACGGAGCGGCTGCCCTGCCTCGCCGCGCGCACGCTGAACGACGACGCCACTGGGACGGTGGTCTAGGCGGCGGAGAAGAACGGTGCCACCCGCGGCGGTGCAGGTAGGCGTGGGTCTCACGGGGAGACGAACGTCAGTCACCCGCTCACTCTTGCGGCCGTTGGGACGCCCCGCCTTAACCGGCAGTCGGCGATCCGCCCATGGTGTCCGGATTCGGGTGCAGGCCGTTGAGCAGGACGCGGATCAGGGCGCCGGGGAAGTCCGGGTCGTTGTCGATGCCGGCGAGCGCGACCAGGCCGTCGAGGATCTGTCCGAGAGAGACGTCGCTGCGTACTTCTCCGCTGCGTTGCGCGGCGCGGAAGAGGGGCTCGCCTGCGGCGATCGTGCGGGAGCGGCTGGCGCGGAGGATGGGGGTGCCATGGGCGGATTCGGCGAGGAGGACGGAGGCGAGAGGTCCTTTGCGGGTGCCGATGGCGTGGAAGTGCATGAGCCAGGCGAAGAAGGCCTCGCCAGGCGTGTCGCCGCTGACGGATTCGGCGGCTTGGCACATGTCGTCGACGGTGTGACGGAAGAGTTCCTCGACCAGTTCGAGTCTGCCGGGGAAGTTGCGGTAGAGCGTGGCCATGCCGACGCCGGCACGTCGGGCGATCTCGGCCATCGACGGTGCGGCGCCGGGTGCGGCGAAGGCCTCGCGGGCCACCGCGATGATCTTCGACCGGTTGCGTTCGGCGTCGGCGCGTCGGGCAGGGGCGGGCTCAGCGCTCACGGCGGATGCTTCCTTCCTTCGATGTCCCAGGTCCCAGCTTACCGGATAGCCTTCTCACTTCCTCTTGTAACCGGATAGCCTGTCCGGTACGTTAAATGGACAGGCAATCCGTTTAGGACGGATCTGCTGATCATGACTTCAGGAGAGGAATGACCATGACTTCGACTGTGAGCGTCCCGCCCGTCGCCGACGCCGCCCGCGGTGACGTCCCCGCGTTCGTGCGGGCCGGAGAGCGGATGATGTGGATCGGAGGCCGTCAGGTCGCCGCAGCCTCCGGACGGACGCTGCCGAACACCGACCCGGCCACCGAGGAGGCGCTGGCCGGTGTGCCGCGCGGCGAGGCAGCCGACATCGACGCCGCGGTCAGGGCCGCGCACGCGGCGTTCACCGATCCCGCCTGGGCGGACATGACCCCCGACCGGCGCGGCCGGATCCTGCACCAGATCGCCGACGTCATCGAGGAGCACGCCGACGAACTGGCCACCATAGACTCGGTCAACATGGGCGCACCCCGCATGCTGACCGCCCACATGCTCGCCGAGGCGAGCGAGGTCTTCCGCTACTACGCGGGCTGGCCCACCAAGCTGTCCGGCGTGAGTGTCCCCGCAGGCAAGGACCGCATGGCCTACACCCGCAAGGAGCCCCTCGGCGTCGTCGGCGTCATCTGGGGCTGGAACGGTCCGATGGGCCAGCTGCCCGGCAAGCTCGCCCCCGCCCTGGCCGCCGGCAACACCGTCGTCCTCAAGCCGGCCGAGACCGCCTCGCTGAGCACGCTGCGCCTGGCCGAACTGCTGGCCGGCACCGACCTGCCGGCAGGTGTCGTGAACGTCGTCACCGGCCTGGGCTCCGAGGCGGGCCAGGCGCTGGTCGCGCACCCCGGCGTCGCGAAGATCGCCTTCACCGGGTCGACCGCGACCGGCAAACTGGTCCAGCGCCAGGCCACCGACACGCTCAAGCGCGTCACTCTCGAACTCGGCGGCAAGTCGCCGTCGGTCGTCTTCGCCGACGCCGACCTTGACATGGCGGTGCGTGGCGTGGCGGCCGGTTTCCTGGGTAACGCGGGCCAGGTCTGCGTCGCCGGATCGAGGGTGTTCGTCCAGGAGAGCATCCGCGAGGAGTTCGTCGAGAAGTTGTTGAAGACGATGGAGATGTTCACCCCGGGCGACCCGCTGGCCCAGGGCACGCTGGTGGGACCGCTCTCCACCAAGGCGCAGTTCGACCGCGTCAGCTCCTACCTCGACATCGCCCGTGAGGAGGGCGCGAACGTGGTGACCGGTGGCGGGCGCTTCGGTGACCACGGATACTTCTTCGCCCCCACCCTCCTCGACGACGTCCGCCCTGACATGCGCGTCGTGCGCGAGGAGATCTTCGGCCCGGTCGGCGTGATCACCACCTTCACCGACATCGACGACGCCATCGCCCAGGCCAACGACACCGACTACGGACTGGCCGCCTCCGTGTGGACCACCGACCTCACCACCGCACACCGCATGGCCGCAGCCATCGAGGCCGGCACCGTCTGGATCAACACCTGGGCGGAGATGAGCACCGGCAACCTCCCCTTCGGCGGTTACAAGCAGTCCGGCCTGGGCCGCGAAGGCGGCCTGGAAGGACTCGACACCTACACCCAGGTCAAGACCGTCCGCATCGCACTGTGAACACAACCACCTCAGGTGTCTGACCGGATGCCTGTCACGCGGAGGCCCGTCGCCCGACGGGCCCCCGCCCCTTGCCGGCCTGCCCTGGGCCGCCATCACCCTCATGACCAGGCGCATCACCTGCCGAAGGGGGGAGCCGGCCTCCCGTGTAGCGCCGTGGGACTGTTCGTGCTCAGAAGCAGGGGCATCACCGTTGGCCTTGACCCGGCGAAAATCGCGGGCCGGCCCGTGCGGGCCGGTCCTGGAGCCTGCCGCTTCAGGACCGGCCCTGCTGGTCGCGGCGCACTGGGGCATCAACTCACTGCATGCGGCTGAGGTGGGATGACCTTCGCCGCTTCACCGGCCAGCGGGCACCACGACAGGTGATCGGTGCGCCGTGCGTACCACAAGGCCGGAGGTGCCCGCGGTGCGGGAGGTACCGGTGCCCGTGCCGCGGCAGTCCTTCGGGAGCGCCGGGAACGCTGTGACCGCCTCCGGCGCGCCCGTGCCGCCCTCGACACGTGTGACCAGCTTGGGCGCCGCCGTGTTCGCACCCGTGATCCGGGCCACGATGCCGGCGTCCGTGGGCAGCGAGGGGTGGGTCTTGTCCAGCGGCATCAGCACCGGCCGCTCTGTGCCGTCGTCGTAGATGGACGTGAAGGAGACCCGGGGGCCGCTGGGGCGGTTGCTCAGGTGCGCCAGGATGCCCGCCCCGATGGACTGCACGCGGGTCGCGGTGCACTTGTCCGCCGGGGGCTCACCGCTCGTGGCGGCTTGCGGGTCGAAGGAGGTGATGGTGCCGTCCGCGCTCAGGACGACGTAGATCGCCTTGCCGCCCGGGTCGACGATCTCCTCCCCGGCGTAGATGTGGGACAGTGTGCCGTGGCCGTCGTCGACCGCGTGCGTCTGGAGGGTCACGAACGCGCCGCCCGCGGGCCGCTTCAGTTCGGCCTGCCACTGGTTGCTGCCGGTCTGCTCGACGACCGCGGTGTAGCCGCGGGCGATGGTGAACGTACCGGGCCCGCGGAACTGGTTCTTGCCCGGGACGGCGATCCAGGACCCGAAGTGCCCCTGCGGGGTGAGGAACGTGTACTCGCCGTTGTCCTGGAGCGCCACTGTCTCACCGTTCGCGTCGATGATGCTGGTGCCGTGGTAGCTGATGATCCGGCCCCGGTAGTGGGAGGCCGAGACACGGTAGATCTCCACGAATCCGCCACCGGAGGCGAGCTGCTCGGTACGGACCACGGGGCCGCCCGGGTTCTGCGCGGCCACGACACCCTGGTGTGTGGTGGCGAACGCGGCGGGCGCCGGGGCGAGGAGGACGGCGGCGACGACGGCGGTGGCAGCGAGGACCACGCGCGGACGACGACGCTTGACGGTTGACGACATGCCTGCTCCAACATGTTTGTCTTGCACGGGTGACGTGTGCGACCAGCTCCTGCTGCCCCTGTGGGGTGGAGCCACCGAACCGGGCAGGGAGGCTGTGAAGAACCCTAGGGACTCCTGTTCACCGCGACGTCGGTCTTACGTCATGGCCACGTGACGAGACCTCAACTCCCTCCGCTTCGTTCACATCCCGCTGACCTGCAGCTTCCGCGTACGAGTGACCCTTCTGCACCAAATCTGTAAGAATTTCCTTTCATTACACAACCATTCGGCTGAAAAACTCGTCAAGCCCCCTGCACCACAAAGCGCCTGCCAATCACCCGCCGCCTCCCCCCCCCACAGCACTCTGCGCGAGCACGACCCGGACTACGTAACGCTGGACGGCACCCTCGGCGAGTGCGACCGCCTGGGCGACGGACGCGCCGACTACTCCCACAAGCACAAGCACCGGTGCCACGGCGTGAACGGCACGCATCCACCGCATCATCCGAATCTGCGAACGTCAGGGCGTCCCCATCGTCGCCGACCGCGCCTACATCGGCGCCGGCTCCTGGACCACCACCGCCATCCGCCGCCCGCCCAACGGCGAACTCACGCCGACCGAACGGATGCTGAACCCCGCATTCGCCCAGAACCCGCGCTCCCGTCGAACGAGGCGTCACCCGCCTGAAGTCCTGGCGGATCTTCCGCCGGAGCCGCTGCGGCCCGAGCTGTCTGACAGCCATCACCGCCGCGGCCCTCACCCTGGAGAGGCGACGCTGAAAGGGCGCAATGAGCGGTGTGCATCATGAAGTCGTAGGTCACGGGGCTGGTGTGAATGGCGATTCGGGTACTCATGCCGGCCGGCGGCCGGTGGCCATGGTGTAGATCATCGGGCAGGTCTGGCTCCGGCGGGATGCCGGGTTCGGCTGCGCCCGCGACCAGCCCCCGCCTACGATCCGTGAGCAGGTCGGCACGCCGCGAGAAGGCGGGAGGGCGCGGGATGCAGGAGCGGCACTGGATCACCGTCCGTCGGAGCGAACTGGAAGCCATCGTCGAGGAGTTGGCGAAGCGAGCTCAGGAGGTCCAGCCGAGCGGGATGAACTGGTGATCGAGGAACGAGTGTCGAACCGTCTGGCCGAGCAGACCCGGGCCGACGCCGGGCCTGTCGCTCCGGTACCGGCGAAGGTGGCCGGGCGGGCAGTCCTGCTCCATCCCGCACCGCAGCGACGCGGCCGACGAGGGCGCGCTGCGGCGGCTGCCGCAGGATCCTGGCGATCGTGCGGGAGGCTGCCCTGACCCGGGAGCAGACGGCACTGGCAGCCGTCCGGGCGCCGGTCGAGCACGGCTTCGCCCATCTCGCGAACTGGCGCGTCCTCGGCAAGGTTCGCACCGACCCGAAGTGGGCGACCGCCCTGGTCGGGCCCTGCTGGTCCTCACGAACCGCGAAGTCGCACGATGACCGACGATCTTCACGAAAGTCACGCCTCAGCGACCAGCACGAGCACCCCGATGCCCACGCACACCACCCCCGTGACCAGCAATTTCAGCTTGCACACCTCTCAACGGTGGCCTCAGTCCGGCCGAAAAGACGCGCCGACCGGCTGCGTTTGCGATCGGCCGCAGTCGTGCCACGCTAGAAAAAGAGGGAGCTGGAGCAAGGGTTCACCGTGCCCTTCGACTTCAACGTCGACGTCCGGCTGACGGATAGGAACGATTCGGACAACGTGCAGTCCAGCAACATGATCGTCGCCTCAGTCCCGGCCGGCGCTGACCGAACCCTGTGCGACTGGTAAGACGCCGTTGTCTTCCTTCCCTCCGCCTCCGGCGAGTTCGAATGGGGCGGTCGCCCCGGACAACGGTGCGTCTTCGCGTTCGACGGGTCTTCAGCCGACGGCCGTCCTGGCGGGGCGGCCGGGAAGGGTCACCTCATGCTCTACGCCGGAATGGACACGGGCAAGTATCCGGGGAAGCCCGTTATGGGCGCGATCTCGGATCTCTCGAACATCTACTGGACGGGCATGTATCTCGATTCGCCGGCGCCAGCCGTCGGCGAGATCCCGGTCACGAAGCCGCTGAACGGCCACAACCGGATGGGCGGTATCGGCGCCCACCCCGTGGGCGGTTGGATGAACGGGTGGTCCGACCTGCGTCCGGTGTGGGGGCTCCTGCCGATCTACTGGGGACAGCAGGACCCGGGCAACGCGGACGGGCCGATCGATGTCCGCGTGCAGATCGCCGTGGCGAACGCCGAGGACGCCGCCGTGAAGGCGACGAGCGCGGGCCTCCCGCAGGGCTCGGTGATCTACCTGGACTGGGAGAGGGGCGGCCCGCCGGCGGACGCGGGCAAGAAGTACTGCTCGGCGTGGTTCCACCGACTCGCCGAACTCGGCTACCGGCCCGGCGTGTACTGCCACCCCCCATCCTCTCTCGCCTTCCGCAAGGAATACCCGGGCCTGTACGTGTGGAACGTCAACCTGCTTCCGGCGACCGCCGGCGGCATCACGGTCGTGGGCGGCAAGGTGGAGCTCGCGACACCGCCCATCAACGTCACGGGCGGCGAAGCACCGGACCGGGACGCGATAGCCCGGCAGTGGCGGTTCGGGATCGGACAGCCCGCCGGAGGCCCCATCGCCGGATTCCCGGACATCGACGCCGATGTCGCCGTCGTCCGCAACCCCGCCTTCCCCGAGAGCGGCAACCAGCCGGACGAGATACGCGGTGGGCCCGTTGTCGGCGCGCCCGGCACGGCCGACGGGCTCGGGGCGTTCGCGGTGCGCCGGGGCAAGGCCACGCGGGTGACCTGGTCGCCGGGCGCAGCCACGCTGGACGCCGATCTCGACGGGCAGGTCTCGACGGCCTCCCTTAACCCCTTCGCGCCGATGTCGGCGCTGACCGACTGGCTTGCCGGGCTCGCCCTGTGGGACAGCGGCGACGACCGCACCTGGCACGTCCACACCTTCCGGCACGCCGCCTCCGGGGCCTGGCAGGAGTGCAGCGTGCCCGAGAGCGACACGGTGGTGATCGACCCGCTCGCGGGCGTCGTGATCGCCCAGCGCAAGGACGGGGCGCCCGAGGTGTTCGCCCACGACCGGCAGGCCGACAACATCGTGGGCAGCCGGTGGGAGGAGGCCACGCAGTCCTGGACGGCCCCCGGTCACCTCCAGGCCCCCGCGGGGCCCGTCGCGCCCTCCGTGCTCCGAACCAACGGCCTTGCCGCGTTGAGCCGCAAGACCGGCCAACTGGACCTGTTCTGGGTGGGCAGCGACTCCGTGCCGCGTACGTCCTTCTCACTCGGACCCGGGAACTGGGCCGAATCCTCGGCCATCGGCGACCCCGTCGTCCGCGCACACACGATGACGAATCTCGCGGCGTGCAGCCCCGGCCCCGATCTCATCGAGGTCCCGTTCATCGGGCGCCGCGACGGCGATCCCAAGCTCCGGCTCTACAGCACCCCGTGGACCACGGCATCGTTCTGGGGCACCACGCGCGAGATCGGCGGCGGAGCCGTACCCCTGGAACCCTCGTCCCGGATCGCCGCGACGAGCCGCTCGTCTGCGTTCCTCGACGTGTTCGTCATCGGCCTCGACGGCATGCTCTACAACACGTCCCTGACGACGGCGACAGGCGTCTGGACCGCGCTCCGGCAGATCGGCGGGACACCGCCGAAACTCGCCCACGTCGTCACCGCGTGCTGCCAGGGAACCGGCGATGTCGAGGTCCTCGCCATGGGGCGCGACGGCTCGGTGTGGGCGACCCACTGGGACTCCGCCCTACCCGACTACGTGCCGATGGAACGGCTTTCCCCGCTCGACCTCGCCTGACACTGAGCGTGGTGGCCCTCCCGGCGAAGTCTGAGCCTCCGCCTGACTGACGTCTCGACCGTCCGGTCTGGAATCGTCGCTCGCCGGTGATCAGCACGCACGCGGCCGGACGGACGCTTGTGACTTGGTAGGACCTTGGCCCAGAAGCCCGTCACTGTCTTGTCCACCCCCGCCCGACCGGCGCGTGCCCGCCCTCGCCACGCCTGCGCAAGGACGGACATGACCAGCATGGTGCATGAAGCTGCAGTACGCCGCCGGGCCAGTCGGTGAGTGTGCCGCACCGTCAGCGGGAAACCGCGGCGACAAATGGAGAGGCTGGTCGCACCGTGTTAGCGTGGATGCATCCCCCACCACCCATAACCTCGGACTCCGCGGAGGAGATGGTGAGCATGGCGCGGGAATCTATGCTCCACGCGTCTCGGGCCGCGCAGCCAGTCACGGATTCATCGGGCGCCCAGGTGGACTGGGAAGAGCTGAGTCGGCGGCTGCACGGAGCGTTGCTACGGCCGGGAAATCCAGGTTTCGAAGATGCCCGGAAGTTGTTCAACCCGCTCCATGACGATCATGTACCGGCCGCAGTGGCGCAGTGCGAGTCGGCGTTGGACGTCAGCAGTGCGGTATCGATGGCCGCGAATCGGGTTCCACTGGCCGCCCGCAGCGGCGGGCACTCCTATCCCGGTTACTCGGCGCCGCACGGCGGGCTTGTCGTGGATCTGCGGCGCATGTCGACCGTGAGCGTTCAAGCGGACGGGACTGTGACCGTTGGCGCCGGCGCGACGATACGGGACATTTATAGCGTACTTGGACAGGCGAACCGATGCCTACCTGCCGGATCCTGTTTCACCGTCGGCGTCGCCGGGGTGACCCTGGGCGGCGGAATCGGCGTACTGCAGCGCAAGTTCGGGCTCACCTGCGATCACCTTGTGGCCGCGGAGATCGTCACTGCAGACGGGCGAAGGCTTACGGCCTCCGCCGCACGCACCCCGGACCTGTTCTGGGGACTGCGTGGAGGTGGCGGCGGCAATTTCGGGATCGTCACGGAGTTCACCTTCGCGACCGATCCGGCGCCGGCGCTGACCGTATTTGTGGTGGGTTTCCCGGAGGGGAAGGTGACCGAGGTGCTAAGCGCCTGGCAGCCGTGGATCTCCTCCGCTCCGCGGGAGTTGTGGGGAAACCTCAACATTTCGGGTGGTGATCCGCCGAGCTGCCGGGTCGCTGGTTGCTTTGTTGGGCCGAGCAGCGTTTGTGCTCCTCTTTTGGACGATCTCGTCTCCCGTTGCGGTGTATTGCCCAATCGCAGGACCGTGCAAGACCGTGACTACTTCAATGCCATGCGTTTCTTCGCCGGTCGCCCCGATCGGGAGTCGTTCGTCGCCTCGTCGCGCGTTCTTGGCGCTCCCGCCACCGACCCCACCGCCGTGACCACTTTGCTCACCGGACGCACGGGCCTAGCGCTTATCCTGGACCCTCTCGGGGGCGCGGTGGCCGATGTGGATGTCCAGCAGACCGCGTTCCCGCACCGGAAGGCGTTCGCTACCGCGCAGGTCTACGCTACTGCCACGGCAGCATCCGAAGCCGAGACTACGCACAGCGTTGCCGAGGTGGTGGCTGGCCTGGCGGCCCTGGGTATCGGAGGCGGCTACATCAACTACATTGATCCCGCCCTGCCCGATTGGCCGGAGTCTTACTACGGACCGAATCTGGGGAGACTGCGCTCCATCGCGCACGACTATGACCCGGACAAGGTGTTCGACTTCGCACAGGGGCTCAGGCGGGTTTGACGTGGTGCGCCTTTCGAACAAGCTCTGGATGGGTCGTTGGCCTGACCGACGGGTGAAGCGTGATGCGGTGGGTGCGGGTTGATGAACCACTCGTACTTCAGGAGGCACGGGATCTCGCGGACCCTGTCGCCTGTGTCGCCGCGGCTCACGACCACGTTCCACGCCCAGCTGTACCCGGCGTACATGCCCTCGTAGTTCTCCGAGGTGTGGTACTCCGGGTCGGAGCATGACGCCGCCGCGGAGCGGACCCCGGCGTGCGTTGCGGGCGCGGCGTGGGCAGGAGCGACGAGTACCAGACCCCCGAGGGCGGCGCTGCTCAGGGCCAGTCCGGTGGTGAAGCGCTTCAGCACGAATATCTCCGTTGTGGTGCGGCTGTCGGATGCCGGCAGACCCGTTACCGAGTCCGCCGGGGTTCGGCAGGCACCCCGTCCGACCGCGTTCGGAAGCGGCCAGGCCCTCTCCGGGCAGAGGGGAAGGCGGGACAGCAAGAAGTGTGACCTGCGGGGACGCTGCCGGAGGTGACACATCCGGGGACGCGGGACGGCCGTTTGATCTCGCACCCGGAAGAGGCAGGCCTCCTCCGTCAGCGCTATGCCGGACCGCGGTCGCAGGAACTGATCCCGAGTGGGCCTGGGAGGACGCCGAGCCCGCGCACGAGTCCGAGCCGCGGCCGGTACGGAACTCAAGTCTTCCCAGGCACCCTCGACTCTCGGAGTGACTGGCCGTTCTCCATCCGCTCGTGCGCTCGGTCTGGTTCGAACGGCGCCCTGGATCGGGTGACTTGTCGGCCGGCGTCCCGCAGCCCGGCCGTCATCTCCACGGTCCGGACCCCGGTGGGCGGGGCGGGCCGCGCTCGACTACGGACGCGCCCTGCCACGTCCACGTCCGCAACAACGAGGGCGACATCGATTCCGACCGGCAGGCGAGAACGACACCTGCATCGTCGGCACCGGCCGCCCCTGCACGACCTCCTGAACCCCAACCGCACGGATCCTGGACCCTGTCCGGACAGCCGGGGCCGGGCGCGGGCAGAGTGAGCGCGGAAGTTGGCGAGCCCGCCGAGTAGAGCGCTCGGTCACAGCGCGGGGGAGAATATTCGGTTTCCGCGCGCTGCAGCGAGGCTCGGAGTTGAGCGAGGGCCTGAGCCGGCGTGGTCGGCCGGCCGCGACGAGTAGGCTGGTCGTTCGTCATCGGACCTGGGAGGCTGGCGTGGACTATGGCGACAAGCTCTTCTGGCTCTCGGTTGTGATTCAGCGCAAGTACGCGCAGATATGCGCCGAGTTCGATCTGACCCCCTCGCAGGCCACGCTGCTCTGCGCGGTCAGGGACGAGCCGCGGCAGATGGCTGACCTCGCCGCGTCGTTGGGTATGACCAAGAACGCGTTGAGCCAGCTGGTCGATCGCACCGCGCGGCGCGAGTTGGTCGGCCGGGCAAGCTCGGCGCAGGACCGGCGGGTCGTCATGCTCAGTGCGACGCCCACGGGGAAGGTGCTCGCCGAGGCCGTTTACGCCGAGGTCGCCAAGCGCCTGCCCGAGATCGCGAGGAACCTCGACGCCGACGACCAGCGCGACTTCGAGCGCGTGGCCACCGCCATCGTGGACACCTCGGACCTGTCTTCGCCCACCTCGGACCAACCCATCACACCGTGAGGTCCCGCTGCACCGCACCTTGACGATGTTCATGCCGTGAACTAATTTCGTTCATGCCATGAACTACTTAAGGGTGGAAGCGATGAGCACACAGACGACCGGCACGATCGCGGTCTTCGGCGCGACGGGGCAACAGGGCGGGGCGGTGGTCGACGCGTTGCTGGACCACAAGGCGCGGGTGCGGGCTCTGGTCCGCAATCCGCAGTCCGTCCGGGCTCGGGCGCTGGCCGCCCGCGGCGTCGAGTTGGCGGCCATCCGGGCCGACGACCCGGCGTCGCTGGCCGCCGCGCTGGCGACGGTCGAGGGGTTCTCTTTCATGACCCCGGAGGCGAACAGCCTCGAAGAGGTCGAGGCGGAGATCCGCATCGGTACCGCGCTCGTCGACGCGGCGGTCGAGGCGGGCGTTCCGCACGTCGTGTTCAACTCGGTCTTCGGAGCGGACCGGGAGTCGGGTGTGCCGCACCACGACTCGAAGCACTGGATCGAGGAGCACCTGAGAAAGTCCGGCCTGAGGGCCGTGATGGTTCGCGCGACCGCCTTCATGGAGAACTTCGCGAGCGTGATGGCACCGAGCCTGGAGCAGGGGGAGATCGTGCTGAGGCTGCCGCTGCCGGAGGACGTCGCCCTGAAGATGATCTCGGTCAGGGACATCGGCCGGGTCACCGCCGCGCTCCTGCTCGACACCGCGAAGGCGTCCGGCGGAGCCGTCGAACTCGTCGGCGACGAGCTGACGGGCCCGCAGATCGCCGCGGCGTTCGGCGCGCGCGCCGGGCTCCCGGCACGGTACGAGACCCTCCCGTTGAGCGTCCTTCCCAACGACCTCGACAAGGCGATGTTCCGCGAGTTCGCGCAGGCGGCGCAATACCCTTCGGACCTCGCGGCGGTGCGCTCGATCGAGCCGGCCACCCTGGACCTGGTCGAGTGGATCCGAGCTACCGGCTGGACCGCGCCCACAAACTCGGCTGGTTCCTGAGCCTCCGTCCGCGATGAACGCCCCGCGATCGTGCCCACGGTCCCGGCGCTCCACATCCGCCGACGGTCAGCCGAGTGTGGGGAAGGTGGGCGGAGTGAGTACTCACTCATTGACGGAGTGAGTACTCACTCCGTACTCTTGCGGTCATGACAGCACAGAAGGAGAACCAGACCGCCCGCCGCCGCGCCCCCGCCATGTCGCCGGAGCAGCGCCGTGAAATGATCATTCAGACCGCGATTCCGCTGATCACCGAGTACGGCTCCGCCGTGACGACCGCGAAGATCGCCCGCGCCGCGGGCATCGGCGAGGGCACGATCTTCCGCGTCTTCACCGACAAGGACGAACTGCTGCAAGCCTGCATGGCCGAGGCGCTCTCCCCCGAGCACGCGGTCCGCGAGCTCGACGCGATCGACGTATCTCAGCCGCTGCCCGGCCGGCTCGCGGAGGCGGCCGAGGCGCTGCAGGCACACATGGACAGGATGGGCGCGATCCTCGGCTCGCTGGGGCATCGCGGCGGGAAGCATCCCGGCACGGTGCGCGGCGCCGGCCGCGGCGAGTCGACGACCCGTATCCGCGTGGCCCTCGCTGAGCTGCTGGAGCCCGACACGGCTGACCTGCGCCTGCCGCCGGAGCAGATCGCGGCCCTCTTCATCGGGCTGCTCTTCACCCAGCCGCGTACGGAGGACGAGCCCGAGCTGACCCCGCAGGAGCTGGTGGAGGTCTTCCTGCACGGGGCGCTCTCGGGAGGCGCCGAGTGAACGCGCGCAGAAGGCGCCTGGGAGTTGCGGCCCTGGCCGTCCTGGCCCCCGTCCTGGTGTGGCTGGTCGCGGACCCACTACTGGGGCACCGGCTGCGGATCGCCGACGGCGAACAGACACTCGACATCGGCGCCGTGCCCGTGGCGGGACAGGCGCGTCCTCACTGTCCTCGCCATCGACCCGCACACCCTTGGAGACGGCGCCGGACGTCCCACCACGCCACTCCGGCTCCCAGGCCCGGATCCACCCGCTCTCGCCGGAGCGTCGGTGCTGCTCGTCGTGCGGCGCCCCGGCCGTCGCGACCCGCCGCCCGGACGTGCCGGGCCTTGGGCTGCGGTGGGTGGATGCCTGCCGTGACTGCATGATCGCCGCGTGGACCCAGCGCCCCCCGCTCCCGGCCGTTTCCACCTGACCGCGTACTCCGCCGGCCGGCCGGTCGTGCACGGCTGGCGGAACGACCGGTCGGCCGCAGACCGGAAGCTCGCCGACTGGGTGGGCGAGTACGGAGCCCTGCGGGTCCCCGGTCTCCTCGTGGACGAGGAGACCGGGCAGGAACTGCGTCGGATGGAGCCAGGACATGACGTCGCGCGAGAAGTGGACCGTGGACGGACTCCACGTAGCGCTGCCGCACAGTGCGCTGCGCCGGCAGCTGCTCCAGGACGTCAACCTGACCCCCTCGAAGACCTGCCCGCCCGGCTGGAAGGGTGGGCGACGGCCGCCCAGACGCTCGAGGCCGCGCGGCCCCGCATCGAAGCGGTACGCGCCTACCCGGAACACGGCGCGGGACCCACTCGAGGGCGGCTGTGTTCCCGGGCCGTGCGGAAACCCGCCCCGGGTGCGGCTCACGCCTTCGCCCGAGGCGGTGAACGCCTCCTCGACGAGTCGCGATCCGCGATCGGCCGACGGGCGCCGGCCGGGCCGATCCTCCGCAACGGCTGATCCGTCCGTCCGGCCGGTGGCCTCGGTCCGGGCATCGACACCGCCTTCACCCGGCTGTGGCGAGGCCGCCGGAAAGACCCGGCCCGAGGGATCAGTCCAGGATCGCGGTCGCCTCGACCTCGACGAGCACGTCCGGCTCGAAGAGATAGTCGACGCCGATGAGAGAGGCCGGAGGCATGGGCGCCGGGAGGTCGATCTCCTCGGCGACGGCCTCCACTCCGGCCATGAAGTCGCCGATCTTCTCCGGCGCCCACCGGGTCACATAGAACGTCAGGCGCAGCACGTCTCGGAACGTCGCACCCGCGCCTGCGAGTCCGACGGCGGTGTTGCGCAATGCCTGGGCGACCTGCCCGGCCAGATCACCGGGCGCGA
The DNA here is from genome assembly GCF_044391765.1 of Streptomyces sp. NPDC018610. Lineage (NCBI taxonomy): Bacteria > Bacillati > Actinomycetota > Actinomycetes > Kitasatosporales > Streptomycetaceae > Streptomyces > Streptomyces sp. NPDC018610. The sequence continues at coordinate 201,313 of NZ_JBISAL010000010.1, read as the reverse complement.
CCGGCGCCCCGTCGGCCCGACGCGCGACCTGTCCGCTGACGTGGACGTGCTTCGACCCGGTGCCCACGGCGACGTGATGGTAGGGGACCGGACGCAGCATGCCTTCCGGTGTCAAGTGCTGAACCGTCATGGGTCTCTCTCCTTCGAAGTAGGTATCTTGAAGCTACCTAGTAGAAGAAAGACACTTCAACGAGACCAGGTTTCGCCATGGATACCGCCGACGAACTCCGCATCGACGCCCCGCATCGCGAACTGCTCGACCAGATCCTCGACAAGTGGTCGCTCAGCGTCCTCAACGAACTCTGCGAGCGCCCGTGCCGCTTCAACGAACTGCGTCGGGCCATCCCCCAGGTCACCCAGAAGTCGCTGACCGCGACGCTCCGGCGCCTGGAACGCAACGGCGTCATCGAGCGCGAGGTCGTCTCCACCCGCCCCGTGGCGGTCAGGTACCGGATCACACCGCTCGGCAAGACCCTTCGGCATCCCATCGACGTGCTGCTGGCCTGGGCCTCGCAGAACATGCCCGCCATCGAACGCGCACGCGACAATTTCGACGAGCGCGAGTAAGGAGCCGGTCTCTGACACGTTGCTGATCCCGGTGTCCGGGCCGGAAGGGGCGAAGGACACGGCGAGGCGCCTTCGGGCGCTGGTGCGAGGTGTCCCGTCGGCAGGCGCGGGAGTGAAGGACAGTTCGACGAGGCCGGGGTCGGCCAGGAAGCCGCAGGGGGAGAGAGCGGGTACGCGCCCAGGTCCGGCCAGTGGCCGGCCTCCGTCCGTCCAGCGCGCTTCGGGCCACCGGGTACCACGGGCCGACGGTCAGGGCGCTCAGTCCGAAGAAGACGGCACGAGCCGGCGGGGCTTCTCCCGTGCCAGGACTCGTTCCCGCGTCGACGACGAGCTCGCCGCCGCCGACAAGGCCGGCGCGCGCCTGGTCACCGTCCTGGACGAGAACTGCCCGGCGAACCCGCGCGAGATCGGCAACCTGCCGCCGTTCCTTTTCCACTGCGGCGAGCTCGAACAGCGCGACGCCCGCTCCACCGCCATCGTCGGCACCCGCCAGGCATCCGGGGACGGGCTGCGCCGGGCGTCACGGATGGCCCGCGAGCTCGTGGACCATGACGTCGTGATCGCCAGCGGTCTCGCCGAGGGCGTCGACGCAGCCGCGCATCAGGCAACGCTCGCCGCAGGCGGCCGGACCTTCGCCGTCATGGGCACCGGCATCGCCGCCCCGATCTACCCGGCCGAGAACCGTCCGCTCGCGAAGGCGATCCTCAGCGCTGGGGGAGCGCTGCTGAGCCAGTTCTGGCCCACGAGCCCCCGGCGAAGTACACCTTTCTCCGCCGCAACGTCGTCACGTCCGGTACCACGCTGGGCAGCGTCGTCATCGAGGCCTCGAGCACGTCAGGCGCCAAGACGCAGGCCCGCCCGGCCGCCGAGCACGGCAAGCTCGTCTTCCTGATCCGTCACCTCGCCGACACTCGGCCAGGTGAGCACACCCGAACAGATCCAGAATGCAGCCCTTCTCTGGCAGGAACACCGCGATGCCGAGTTCCCCGCCGACCTACGAGGCGTCGAGTCCGAAGCCATCACGAATCCATCGGCATGGTGATGCTCGATGCGGACACCGCAGGATGCGCCTCCACATGGATCGGCAACGGCGGCACCCTCGATCCACCGTCGAACAGCTCGCTGTCCTGGCGGAGAAGGCCGGCATCTTCCTGATCGAACTCGCCGTCGCCTTCGTCGTCGACCACCCCGGTGTCACCTCGGCGATCATCGGACCTCGCACCATGGACCAACAGGAGGAGTTCCTGCCCGCTGCCGACACCACCCTGTCCTCCGACGTCCTCGACGCCGTCGAGGCCATCGACGAGATCGTCGCCCCGGGCGTCACGGTCAACCCGATCGGCAACAGCTACGGAGACTTCGAGCTGCGGGCCGACCAGCGGCGCCGCTGACATCAGCCGGCTCGGCCGGTCACCGTCGGCCGATCGGAGCACCAGCGCGTGCACCGGCGAACAGTCGCCCCGGGTGCCGCGCCGGAACATCGTCTTCCCATACGAGTGCGACCTTCCTCAGTGCTGCTTGGAGCCGGGCTGTACGCCTCGCCGTACAGGCGGCTGGCGAAAGTCCGAGCCGAAGTCAGTGCAGAACAGGCTTACCCGGGCGGCAGGCCGAGGGCATTTCGGGTTTCGCCGACCAGCCGCAGGGAGCCGAAGACGACGATCAGACCGCCAGGGCCGGCGAGTTCGGCGGCCCGGTGCAGCGCCGTGGGGGCGTTCTCGGCTGTCAGGCACGGTCCGGTGCGGCCCGGGGAGAGCCTGCGGTGCAAGGCGGCGGGGGCCGCGGCCCGGTGTGAGTCGGTGCGGGTGAGGACGAGCGGCCAGTGGGACGGCAGCGGGACGAGCATGCCGGGAGCGTCCTTGTCGTCCATCGCGGCGAAGACCAGCACGGGCGGGCCCGAAGCGCCGCCGACATGCGCTCGATCCTGGTCCTGGTCCTGGGCTGGTGCTTGGGCTAGACGCAGGATTTCCGGGGCAACGGTCGTCACGCCTTGCGGGTTGGTGGCGCCCTCCAGCAGGACGCGGCCGCTCCAGCCGTCCAATTGCGCGCCGCGGATGAGTTCGAGGCGGCCGGGCCAGCGAGTGGCCGCCAGCCGAGCGCGCAACTGTCCGGCGTCGGGCGGGCCGATGTGGCCGCGGTCGGTCAGCGCGTCGACGGCGGCGATGGCGGTGGCGAGGTTGCGGTGCTGGTGCGCTCCCGCCAGAGGGCAGGGCAGGTCGCGGTGCACGCCCCGCGGGGTGACGACGTCCACCAGTGTCATCGGACCAGCGGCGCCGGGGGTGGTTCGCGCGGTGTAACGGACCTCATGGCCCACGCGCCACACGGACAGTCCGTTGCGCTCGTCGCAGATCTCCTGCGCGGTGGCTGCGGCTTCGGGCTCCAGCGGTCCGAGGACGACATGATCCCCGTCCCGTACGGCCTCGATCTTGGCCCGGGCGATCTTGGCCAGGGAGTCGCCGAGCAGGCGGGTGTGGTCGAGCCCGACACTGGTGACGACTTTCACGTCCATGCCGAGCTCCGCCGCCGCGGCCCGGCTCCCGCCGATACTCGCCTCGGCCACCGCCAGACCGACGCCGGCTCGCTGGAAGTGCACGGCCGCCGAGGCCGCGAAGACCCCCTGGGAGAGAACGGGCAGGCCATGCCGCTCGATCGCGTCCCAGACCTCGGCGAAGGCCGACGCGTATTCACCGCGTGTGACCGGAATGCCGTCGACCCGGATCCGTTCCCTGGGCTCCTGCAGGTGCGGGCTGGGCATGCTGCCCACCCGCCCACCGGCAGCGGCCACGGCCGACACCGCGAACGCGCACGTCGACCCCTTGCCGTTCGTCCCCACCACCAGCATCCCCCGCAGGTCCCGCTCGGGATGGCCCAGCGCCTCGAGCAACTTGGAGACGTTGGCCTGGCGTACCCCGCGGGGAATCCTGCCGGGATTCTCGTGCATCGTGGTGAGGAGGTGCGTGCACTGTTGGTAATCCACGCGCCCGATGATGCCACTCTGGGTGAGTGACCGACCACGGTGAGAAAGCGTCTCCGTTGTCCCTCGCTTCCGCAGGGACTGGGGCACGTGGGCGTCTGCGTCAGCGCGGGCAACGGTTGGGCCGCGGGACTGACCGCAGGCGCCTTCGCGCCGGACTGGGACGGAATGCGCGACCACTGCATGACCGGCTACCTGGCCGGGCTGGAGCCGCACCTGTCCTGACATTCGATCAGCGGCCCGAAGGTGGTGCGGGCCCGGCTGAACTTTCTGCTCGCCCCCCCCACGGCTCGCTCCGGCCGCCGGCCCGCTTGCTCCGACCGGCCATCGCTGCCATGTCGTGCGACGAATGGACAGGGCTCAAGATCACCCGAATGCCGTAACACCGACGAGTGGCGATCGTGGAGGCGGAAGCCTGGGCACCGGGCGGAAAGCCGCTGCCGCGCGTCTCTGATGCCTGACGTGGCGGCGGCGCCTCCGTCGCCGGCGTACCCGCCGGTGGCCGTTGCCGGCGACGGAGGTGATGGTCCCGTCGGGTGCCACCTTGCGCACGCGGTGTCCGCTCGGGCCGGACCGAGGGTGAGGTGTGACGAGAAGATGTCGTCTGAGGGGAAGAACCGTCTTCGCCGTCGCCGCCGATGTCACTGAGATCACCGTCGACGAGTGACTGGGCCTCGGCGGCATCGACGACGCCCTCAAGCCCTACCTCGTCCACCATCACACCCTCGGCTGACACTCGCCGTACCATGACCCGGTCCCGGCAGTGCGGGAATCGGACCATCCCGCCGACCGCGCTCCATCGTCCGCGCTCACCAGCACTCCGCGGCCACCGGTTGAAAAACGGCGACCGGTGGTGGGGGCCGGCTCCGTCCGGGGCCGCACCCGAGGACGACCAAGACCCCTCCGCCGGAGGACAGGAGGCCTGGACGCCGTGCTGGCTGTCGCGGATGCGGAAACCCAGGATCTCCTCAGCCTGCTTCAGGACGGCGAGAGCGATGACGGCGCTCCTCGAGAAGGGAACCCGGAAGCAAAGGCCAAGTCTGCAGGGTTGCGGACGCCCCGTCAGGGACGGGCGAGCGGTGTGGGGCGAGGCCGGTGATGGACTCGGTGATCCTCGACGAACCAGAACTGGAGTTCGGCGGAGCGGCCCGGCACATCGATCCACGGTTCGGGACCACGAACTACGGCACGCCGATCTCGGCGCGGCCCTGCTCCACCGGTTCAAACGCCGGGGGCGGCTGCTGATCGCCCGCGTATTGCGGTCGCTGAAGACCCTCGTAGCTGTCCATCGTCCAAGTATCGGGGAGGTGCGCAGCCCCATCAGCGGTCCAGCCTCCGAGAGCACAGGATCGTGTCACAAGCTCTCAGGGCTTTGTTGAGGCGTGAAGCAGCCCATCGGTTGAGACCGGCACTACGGGCTGTCCCGTAATCCCTGGCGGGCGCGCGACGACAGCCACGGCGCCTCGCCGCGTTGTCGGAATGCCCGGATACATCCAGTATCCGGGCACCCCTCCGCCTTGCGATCCACCGCATCTGACGCCGCGCACTGATCCACCAGGAATTATGGGACAGCCCTTAGCAAGACCGAGAACCAATTGGCGAGATCCAGATCGGGTCCGAGGCTACGGCACGCGCACGTTGGTCGGTGCCAGGCCCCTTCGACACGGCAGCGGCTCCCGTTGCAGGTGTGGCGACTGCTTTCGACACTGGAAGTGAGCAGAAAAATCCCCTGACTTCTGGTTGAAAGGGGAACAGACATGGCTGACTCAGCGAACAGGAGAGTGAGACCGCTCAATGTCGTGCTGCGTCCCGAGTCGCCGGTCTCCCAGGCCTACGCGAAGGAGCGGGCACCTGCGGCGGTCACGACGGAGGCGGTGACGTCCGAGGGATTCCGCGAGATCCCGGCGTGGGACCTGACGGACCACGGCGGCAGGAAGATCACGGACCTCGTCTTCGTCAACCGCTACCTCGGCGGGCAGGACGCCTGGGACACGGACGACATCAAGGAGATCGATGCAGCGCTCGAGGCCGCGATGACGGACCCCCGGCTGCAATCGGTGATCGCCCAGTACTACCCGGGCGAGATCTCGTCCAGAATGCTGGACTCCGACGTGCTGGCGGAACCGGCGCCGAAGAGGTTCTTCAAGGACCAGGCGGAGACACTCGCCGCACGGCTGTTCCAGGACGGGGCGCTCGGTGACAGCGACCCCGGCGAGAGCGTCATCAACCTCATGCTTCCGCGCGGCGTCGTCCTCGTCGACGGGTTCTCACCGCAGTTCCGGCCTCCGGCCGGCGAGGAAGAGGAACACGAACGCCGCCAGCAGGCGCTGATCAAACTCGATGACGACTCCGACTCCGACTCGGCGAACGGACTCGCCGGTTTCCATGGGTCGGTGCACCTGAGGCACAACGGCCGGAACGTCACGGTCTACTACGCGGTCGGGGTCTTCTCCCAGGTGGTCAACGGAGTGAGGAACGGCATACCGGTGTTCAACGGACCGGACGCCTGGAAGAACGTGGTGGCCACCTTCTACCACGAGCTCAACGAAGCGCGGACCGACCCCGATGTCGAGGACGCCGCCCGGTCGAACGACTTCTCGAAGCTCGGGTGGTACTCCCTGAACGGCCGGGGTGAGATCGGGGATCTCCCCATCAACGAACTCGAGGCCCAAGGCCGCGACATCAAGACGGTCTTCAAGGAGGTGCCCCTCACCGACGGGGTCGGCAAGGTTCCGGTCCAGCTCCAGTGGTCGAACGCGGTACACGCTCCCGCCTCGTCACTGTGAAGGGGACGGCGGCCCGGGTGGGCACCGAGCCGCCGTCGGCCGAGCAACCGTCAGCAGGCTGGTCGCGGCGGGAAACGCCGGGCAGACCACCGCGCCTCCCTGCTCGGCGAAGTGGCTGGCGCCGCCGACGCTGTCGTAGGCCGGCTGGCCGCAGATGCCGCACTGGGCCCATACCGCCTGACGACGTCACCGCCTCCCCCGCTCGGAGAACCCTGCCCAGGGCAATCGGCGCCACGCTCCGCGGGGCCAGGACTTCGGTGAACTCGGAAGGTCCAGCGCCTGTGACGGCCGCCGGCACGGCTTCCGTGATCATGGAGTTCTTGACGCACCGTAGTCCGGCTGGAAGGGGACGTGCGGCCTGATGCCGCTGACGACGCAGCACCGTTCACCCCTCGTCGATGCCGTCCTGGTCGCGCAAGGGCCGCAGGCCACCGGGCAGGTCGGGAAGCTGGAAGGAGTACCGGCCCAGCACGTCGATGTGGTGGCGCACGAACGGCGACAGCCGGGCGACGTCCTCGTCACGGACAGCGAAACCGTTTTCGCGGAGCTGAGCCACGGCGGCGTCCATGTACCGGGTGTTGAAGAGTACCGGGGCGTTGAGTACCAGGCCGAGGGCACCGATCTGGTCCTCCATTCCGTCCTGGTAGCGCTGGTAGAGCTGCCCCGAGCGGCCGTGGAAGACCTTCCGCGCGAGCGCGTGGCGGCCCTCCTGGGGGTCGGCCTGTACCTTGATCTGGCGGCGGTAGCCGGGCTCGTCGGCCAAGCGCAGGATGTGCAGCGTCTTCGCGATCCGCCCGTAGTGCGTGATCGCGTCCCCCAGCCGCGTGGGCCGTCCGTCGCGGGACAGCATCCGGATGACGTCAGGTCACCACGCCGTTCGGCCACGGTCGGCCTGCTGACATCCCCGTTGCGGCTGCTCTGCCCATGTCCCTTGGGTGCAGTGAGAGAGCAAGGGACGGGCGGGACGGGCGGCGCGGCCGGGGTTCGGGGCGCGCTCAGCCGGTTGTGCGTCGGCCGGGGCCCGCGCGCGTGCCGCCGTCGCGCGGCGAAGCGGTCAGGCGTGGAACGTCGGTCAGGGAGAGAGGTTGGGGTGGGCGCGGTGCCGGCGCGCAGGACGGCGCCACCGGCAGGAGGCATCACGGCGACATCGACGCCGACTTCCACCACCAGCGCGGGCTCGACCGACGTGACGTTCAGTTGCTCCCGGCTGCCCCATCGGGTGGATTCCCTTGACTAGACTGGCGCAACGACGCGGCAGGCGGTGGCGCCCTCCTCACAACTCCCGGAGGTTCTGAGGCAGTTGTGTCGGGCACCCGTCGATGACCGTGCCGTCTCTAGGGTGTGTCGTGGTTGGGGGCCGGCGCGGGACGGGGGTAGTGATGGCGCACGTTGTGGTCGTCCACGGAGTGGGGCAGGAGTACCTGGGACGCTTGAGTCTCCAAGGACCCGTCGCGGCTGCCCTCGCGGACGGCGTGGAGGTGGCCGAGCGGGCCGGGGCGCTCCCTTCGGGCTCTGTGCCCGGCGTCGAGGACATCGACGTCGCCTTCTACGGCGATGTCTTCCGTGCCCCGGGAGCGAAGGGCAGCCGGTCCGGCCCACGCTCCGCCGCCGAGGTGACGGACCCCTACGAGGTGGACCTCCTCCTGGCGTGGGCTGCCGCAGCGGGCGGTCCGCAGGAACAGTACGGGACCAAGGCGCCCACGCCCCGGACGCTGCAGCGGGCCATGAACGCCCTGCTGCGCTCGCCCTTCCTTCCGGGGCCCGTGGCAGAGCGGTTCCTGCTCGGCGTGCTGCGTCAGGTGCGCCGCTACTTCGGCGAGGACGTGGTGCGAGAGCGGGCCATGGAAGCGGTCGCGGCCCGCGTCGGGCCGGACACGACCGTACTCGTCGGCCACTCCTTGGGGTCCGTCGTCGCGTACGAGGCCCTGTGCGCCCATCCCGAGTGGCCCGTCCGGACCCTCGTGACGCTCGGATCCCCGCTCGGCATGCCCTCGCTGGTCTTCGACCGGCTGCGCCCCGCGCCCCGTTACGGGCGGGGCCACTGGCCCGGCGGCCTGGCCCACTGGACGAACCTCGCCGACAAGCACGACGTGGTGGCCTCGGTCAAGCAGCTCGCCGATCTCTTCCCCCCGGTCGGCGCACCGGCCGGGAACACTCCGGACGCTGCGGGAACGCCTCCAGAGGCACAGGCGGGCGTCCTGCGCGACGTGCGGGTGGACAACGGATGGAGAGTCCACGACCTGCTGCGGCATCTGACCGCCCGGGAAACGGGTGCGGCGATCGGTGAGGGTCTGCAACCGGGATGACTGACGACGTGGAGCCATCGCGGCGCTATGTGCTGGCCTTCGGCGCCGCGCGGTACGCGCATGAGGAACTGCCCGATCTTCCGGGTGTTGCTGACGACCTGCCGAGCGTGCTCGGCTCGTTCGCCGCCGTGGGCTACACGCCGGTGCCTGTCTTCCCCGAGGGCAGCCTGGACCCAGCCCGCCCCGAGGATGTCCTGGGGCCCCTATTGCGGTGGATCCCGGAAGGCTTCGACGACGGCGACACCCTGCTCCTCTACTACAGCGGACACGGGCAGGCGGACGGCGATGAACACTTCCTGATGTGTTCGAGGTCCGATCCCGGGGCGGCTGAGGTCAGGCTCAGCGCCGTGAGCACCCGCCACCTCGTGGAACTCCCCGCGCTCAAAGGCGTCCGGCGAATCCTGCTTGTGATAGACGCCTGCTACGCGGGCCGGGGCGCGGTCGACGCGGTGACTTGGGCCGTCCGCGCCAAACACGCGGTCGCCCACGCACCGGGCGCCGACCACCGATTCTTGAAGTCCTTCGGCGTGCTCAGCGCCGCGCGGATCACGGAGGAAGCGAAAGACGGCGAATTCAGCGCGGCACTCTCGCACGTGCTCGGCGACGAGACCTGGATCGGCAACCGCGCTAGTCACATCTCCCTGCCGGACCTCGTCGGCGCGCTCAACGCGGAGTTCCGGCGGCGCGGCGTGGACCACCACGCGGACTGGGCGCAGCTGTGCGACGACACCGTGCGAGGGGACCCTGCCACCGGGTTCTTCCCCAACCCCTTCCACGTCCCCGAGCTGCTCATGGTCGACCGTGACCTCGACGTCGCCGAGCAGCGGCACTTCGTGCGATGGCTCGGCGCGGCGTCCGGTTACGGCGCCGCCGAACAGCAGCGTCGTAACCGGGAGTTGGTAGAACATTTCTCGCCCCGTGGAGCGGGCCGGCAGACCGCCCGGGAGGCCGGCCACTACTTCACCGGTCGGGTCGACGTGCTGAGGCGGCTGGCCGGATGGATGCGGGGCGAGAACGACCGCGACGCCCGCGTCTTCGTGGTGACCGGTCCGCCGGGCGTGGGCAAGTCCGCGGTTCTGGGCCGCCTCGTCACACTCGCCGACGACGACGCGCGCGACGCCATTCCTGCCGAGGCCGTCGCCCCCGGTACGCTGCCGCCGAGGGGCTCCGTCACCGTAGCCGTGCACGCCCGCGCCCTGGCCCTGCCGCAGATCGTCTCAGCCCTTGCCGCGGCGTTCGACTGCCACGAGCCGACCGAGGCGGCGCTGCGGGAACGCTTGGGCGCGCTCGACAGCATCACCACCATCGTCGTCGACGCGCTCGACGAGTCGGGCATGGCCCATGACGAGGAGCGCCGCATAGCCCGCTTCCTGGCCGACCTGGCGGGCGCGACGCCCCGGTTGCGGCTGCTCATCGGGACCCGCCCCCACCTCGCGGACGCGGTGGCGGACAAGGCGCCCTACGCCCGGGTCGTCGACCTCGCGGCTCCCGAATGGAACGAACCCGACGACCTCGTGCGGTACTGCGAGCTCATCCTTCGTACGCCGCTAGGACCCCACAGCGGGACCAGCTTGCCCCACGCCCTCATCTCCTCGGCCGCCAACGAGATCGCCCGGGCGGCACACGCCATCTACCTCGTGGCCCGACTGATGGCCCGCTCCGTCGCCAGCTCCGGAATCCCACCGACGCGCTCGGCGCTGGAGCTGCCGGAGTACGATCCGGCGTCCGGGTCCTCGGCACTGGTCGACCGCGCCTTCCGCTGGGCCCTGGCGCGGCAGTTGACCCCGGAGCGGGCGGCAGAGGCAAGGGCGCTCCTCCTGCCGCTCGCCTACGGGGAGGGCCACGGCATGCCCCTCCACCAGATCTGGGCGACACTCGCGGCCGACCACCCGGACCAGGTGGCGCCCACCGCCGAGCGGTTGACCCGCCTGCTGCGAAACGACGCCCTCGGACCGTACCTGGTCGAGACCCTCGACGAGGACGGCCGCTCGGTCTACCGCCTGTACCACCAAGCGCTGGCCGACGAGTTGCGGCGGAACGAGGCTCCGCCCGACGCCGAGACCCGGTGGTACGAACGGCTCCGGGAGATGGTGCCCCGGGCAGCCGACGGCAGGCCGCGATGGCAGGAAGCCGACCCGTACGTCCTGCGCCACCTGCCGGCGATGGCCGCAGCGGCGGGCCGCCTCGACGAACTCGTCACGGACGGCGAATTCCTCGTCCACGTCCGGCCCACCGGACTCGTCCCGTGGCTTCGCGGCCTCTCGACCGAGCGGGGGCGGCTGGCCGCCGCCGTGTACCGCGCCCATCTGGACGTCCACCACGAGATGTCATCGCAGGACCGCCGGCACGTCCTGGCCTGCGACGCTGCCCGCCATCAGCACACCGCGTTGCTGGCCGGCCTCGACCGCAGCATGGGGGAGAGCCGTTGGCGGCCTGTGTGGGCCGCCTCGGGCAGCGTGCCGGCCACACTGTCGGTGCATCGCCTGGCCGACGGCGGCGGGCCGGTCGACTCGGTGACCTGCGTCGGCCTCGCCGGACGGGACACCATCGTCACCGTCGGCCGCGGATCCCTCCAGGCCTGGGACATGGCGACCGGCCGCTCGATGGAACTGCCGGACGCGGTGGCCGACCTGAACGCCACCGCCGTGACCGCTGCTGCACTGCCGGACCACGACCTGCTGGTTGTCGGCACGGACACGGGTGCCGTCCACATCTACGACCTCACCTCGGGGCGGATCCGCACCCTCGCCCCGACGGAGGGGGACGCCGCGCCGACGACCGCACTCGTAACCCTCGAACTGGCGGGGAAGAAAGCCGTGGTGAGCGCATCGGCAAGCGGCGAGCTGCGCGCCTGGGACCTCGCCGACGCGACGGCGCTGCCCTGGAGGATCCGGCTAGCGAACGGTAGCCTCGGCAGCCTGGCGACGGCCACCGTGGACGCGGACCCCGAGGCGAGCAACGAGATTCTGCGGCGCGGCTGGGACATCGTGGTCGCCGGTGGTCCACAGGGCGTCCTGTACGTCTGGGACCCGCTGCGCGGGAAGCTCACGCCGACCGCGGCGGAACCGGGACGCCCGGCCATCCGCTCGATCGGCTGCGCCCTCGTCAACACCACTCCCCTCGCCGTGACGACCGACGGCGCCACCGTGCGAGTCTGGTCGCTGCGCAGGCCGCGCGCACCGCGCGAGGTGGACACCGTGACGTTGCCGTCGCCGGCCGTCGCAGTGTCCTGCACCAACCTGGGCGGTCGCCCCATGGCGATCCTGGCCTGCGAGGACGGCACCGTGCGGCTGCTTGACCTGGAGACCCGCGAGCTGACCGCCTCCTCGTCGGTGTGGCGGCCGCCGATCACCGTCACGGCCCCCAGTCCCTCCGAGCCAGCCTCGTTCTCCGCCGTACACCTGCACGTCTCTGCCGGTCAGGCCGTCACCGCCATACTCGGAACGGCCGACGGGTCGACCCACGTCTGTGACCTGGTCGCGCCGACCCGTGCGCCGAGCGACGGTCATACCCGGGCCGTCGTCGGCGCGGCCGTCACCGGTGGCGGGTACCGGCGGCGGTACGTGGTGAGCGCGGGCCGTGACTCGACGGTGCGCACGTGGCGCATGGACTCGGGGGTGCCGGCCCTGCCTGCCGTCACCGACGGGGTCTCGGCGTTCACCGGTGTCGTCGCGGCTGTGGTCGACGGCCGACTGCTGGCCCTCTCCCGGTCCGCCAACCGCCCGGTGGAAGTGTGGGACCTCGCGACGGGCACCACGATGGACCGGCGTCGGCCGCGGTGGACCGTGGCGGCGGCGATCGGCTACGAAAGGGGCCGCCCGATCGCCGTCACCGCCGACTTCACCCACCGCGTCGAGGTGTGGGACCTGATCAGCGGTGTCGCGCTGCACCGGCTGGAGAAATGCGGCAGCCGGGTGACCGCGCTCGCCTGCGCTCCCGCGGACGGCGACCTCGCCATCGCCGTCGCCCTGGCGAACGGCTCGGTGGTGCTCTGGAAGCGCAGCGGCGCCGACATCACGAGACATCGGCTGCGGGAGAGATGGCAGACGACGAAGGTCGTCTGCGTTCGCGTGCAGGGGTGCCCCGTCGCCGTCATCGCCTGCGACGACGGGACGATCCGGGCATGGGACGGCAACGACGCCGTCGTCCTCGCGCGCTGGGATCTCGGCGGGACCGGTCTCGACCGGCCGTCCATGTCCGGACCTGACCGGGGCGGCGCGAAGTCAGAGGGAGACGGTACGCAGGTGGCCGTCGACTCTCGACCCGCGCCCGGTGAGCCATCTCCGGGTACGTCGCACCGGGCGGCGACCACGGGTGTGCGGCAGAGCCGCGTGGTGTCTCTCGCGGGACGCGTCGTCGACGGCGGCCTACTGCTGGCGACGGGCGACGCCGTCGGACGGGTGACGGTCTGGGAGACGCCCGGCGGCACGTGGCCGCCGCCGTTCTGTGACGCCGTCTCCGATATGTTCACGGTGCCCGGCGACGCTCCCATTACCTCCTTGGAGTTCACCCCTGACGGACGCCTCGCCCTCTGCGCCGACATGGACGTCTACCTCTTCGGCAGGCCCGAGGACAGGCCGGTTCGAGGCCGGTGAGGGGTCGCTGATGGCTCAGGCCGGTGTGGATCAGGGGGGAGGCGATACCGATGTGGCCTCCTGACGGTGAACGCCGATGGCCGGGGCGCGCAGGCCGGCCATGAGGCGGGGCAGGTGCCGGGGCGCTCGCAGATGTTTGCACATCGAGCCTTTTCAGCGTTGCCTCTCCAGGGTGAGGGCCGCGGCGGTGATGGCTGTCATGCGGTTCGGGCTGCAGCGGCTCCAGCTGAAGATCCGCCAGGACTTCAGGCGGGTGACGCGTTCGACGCGATGGCGATGGCCCGCCGTCCTTCGTGTCACTTTCGCCAGAACAGGTGGTGCGTCACGCCGCTCGGGCTGGGCACGACCTCCAGGTGGAACCGGTCGAGCAGCTCATCGGGGGAGTCCCACAGCCGCAGACCGGATCCGAGCCTCACCGGTGAGACCGCCACATGCAGGGTGTCGACGAGGTCGGCGTCGAGGAACTGCCGGACGGTGGTGACCCCGCCGCCGAGTCGGACGTCCTTGCCCTGAGCCGCCTCCCGCGCCCGCTCAAGGACCGTGGCCGGGTCGCCGTCGACGAAATGGAACGTGGTGTCGGAGAGCGTGAACGAAGGGCGCTTGTGGTGGGTCATGACGAACACCGGAGTGCGGAACGGGGGCTCGTCACCCCACCAGCCGCACCACTCATGGTCCTGCCAGGGCCCGCGCTGGGGCCCGAACTTGTTGCGGCCCATGATCTCGGCGCCGATATTGCGTGCGTAGTCCCGCGTCAAGTAGTCGTCGAGGCCCCGGCTGCCCCCGGGGTCACTGCGCATGGGCCAGCTAGCCGTGGCACCGGCCCACGCGAACAGCCTCGCCGGATCGACGCCGTGGCCGAACGGATTCTCGAAGCTCTGCTCCTCACCGGCACCGATGCCGTCACTTGAGACGTTGAAGTTCTGGACTCTCAGTAGCTGGGCCACGTGTTTCCTCCTGCGCTGTCGATGACGGTGATGAGACCCTCCAGGCCGCGAGAACTCATCGCTGTGTCCAAGACCGGCCAGGATTCCGCCGTTGGGCACCCGACAACTCAACTCGGCCACTTCGACCGCCCGTCGGTCTCATCGACCGCATAGTCCCTCCGCCGAGCCTTTCACGGTCTTGCTGACCGCCGGGTGGAGCCAGATCGACTTCCCACGCCGGCGGGGCCCATCGGGATCCGCGTGGTGGGGCCCGATGAGGTTCCCATGGACGAGGAAGCCTCCCTGGTGCCGACAGTGCGGGGCACGTCTGCCGGACGGGTGCGGGACGAGCCGGCGTTACCGCACGGCCGCGTGCCGGACGCGGGCCTGGGCGAAGGGATGTGCCGTGCGCGGAATATTGACATGCTCGCGCCGCCCCCTACCATCAACGTCTGTCCGGTGAGTCGCTCAATGTCCGAGATATCGAACGACCTGCTGGTCGAGGTAAGCCAGGGACAAGCCGAGAGCGGGGGCCAGGAGAGCACCTGGTCCTCGATCCCGCCCGTAACCGCATGCACGCACGCCACCGACAACTCCATGCCCGTGACATCTCCCTACCCCTCCCAGGAGGAGAGATCATGTCGTTACTCTTGAGCCGCGCACGGCGGGGAAAAACGTTCGCCGTCCTGGCGTCGGGACTGGCCCTGACCGCGGCCCTGTTCGGGGGCCAGGCGGCCGCCACGGGGGCAGGCGCGCCATCCGCGGGACACCCGGCCGGCGCCGGGACTGCCCCTGCGGCAGCGTCCGCCCAGCCTTGCGACCTCTATGCCGCGGGCGGAACGCCCTGTGCGGCGGCGCACAGCACGACTCGCGCCCTGTACGCCTCCTACAACGGTCCCCTGTACCAGGTGAGGCGTACCTCGGACAACACCATCAGGGACATCGGCGTACTCAGCACTGGGGGATACGCCAACGCCGCGGCACAGGACGCCTTCTGCGCCGGGACGACCTGTCTGATCACGGTGATCTACGACCAGTCGGGCCGCGGCAACCACCTCACCCAGGCGCCGCCGGGAGGGTTCTCCGGACCGGCGGCGGGCGGATACGACAACCTGGCCGACGCCACCGCCGCGCCGGTCACCGTGGGAGGACACAAGGCGTACGGCGTCTTCGTGGCGCCGGGGACCGGCTACCGGAACAACCACACCAACGGCATCGCGACGGGAGATCAGCCCGAAGGGATGTACGCGGTCCTCGACGGCACCCACTACAACGGCGGCTGCTGCTTCGACTACGGCAACGCCGAGACCAACAGCCGGGACAACGGCAACGGCACCATGGAGGCCATCTACTTCGGCAACATCAAGGTCTGGGGCTACGGCACCGGCAACGGCCCCTGGGTCATGGCGGATCTGGAGAACGGGCTGTTCTCGGGGATCAACGCGGGCTACAACGCGGGCGATCCCAGCGTCAACCCCCGATTCCTCACGGCCGTCGTCAAGGGGGAGCCGAACCACTGGGCGATCCGCGCCGGCAACGCCCAGTCCGGCGGCCTGTCCACCTACTACAACGGGCCGCGCCCCAACGTCTCGGGCTACAACCCGATGAAGAAGGAAGGAGCCATCATCCTCGGCATCGGCGGCGACAACAGCCACGGCGCGGCCGGCACCTTCTATGAAGGTGTCATGACCTCCGGCTATCCCTCGGACGCCACCGAGAACGCCGTGCAGGCCAATATCGACGCGGCCGGCTACACGACGTCGACGGGCGCCGGTGGGCTCACGCCAGGCTCCAGGGTCTCGCTGCGGGCGACCACCGCGTGCTGTACCGCTGACTACATCGTGCACGACGACGCCGACGTCGTCATCGCGCCGGTCTCCGCCTCCAGCAGCTCCACCACCAAGGCCGCCGCCACCTGGACCGTTCGAGCCGGACTGGCCAACTCCTCGTGCCTCTCCTTCGAATCCACCGACAGGCCAGGCCAGTACCTGCGCCACTCGGACTTCCGACTGCACCTGGGCACCGGCGACGGCACCTCGCAGTTCGCTCAGGACGCCACCTTCTGTCCTGAAGCCGGTCACAACGGCCAGGGGTACTCCTTGCGCTCGGTCAACTATCCGAGCGACTACGTGCGCCACTTCAACTACGCCGTCTACATCGCCGGACAGGGCGGCTCCCACACGTGGGACAGCGCCACCTCCTTCACCGACGACACCAGCTGGGCCGTGGGCCAGCCCTGGGCCTGAACCCCCGCGCCACCGCACGTCCACAGCGACGCCGCGCCGACGGACCCGTCGGCGCGGCCGCGCCCACGAAGGTTTTCTGCCGGACTCTCCTTGTGCGGCAGGAGCCCGAGACATCCGCGCGACCCGTACGCCGGCCGTCGGCCGCACTTCGCTGATCTCGCGGGTGGCCCCGTCGACCGGGTACAGGTGCGTCGTGGACAGGCCGGTGGGGGGCTGGCCGTACTGCTCGTGCACGGCGACGGCATCGTCCGGGATGGCGTCGAAGAAGTCACCCGCCAGTACCACCGCTGTCCCTTCGGCAGCGGCCCGTCCCGGGTGATCTGTGGGCGGGTCCTGATACGTCTCGGTGTCCGCGGCCCGCGCCCGGGCGACGCGTCTTCGCGGGAGGCGAAGACCCGCAGCGAGCAGGAGCGGCCGGACCTGCCGACACGCCGGTCCGGAGCGCCGGCAGGGGCGGCCGCCGGGCAGAGCCCCGGCCGGCGTCGATCAGGACGCGCGCGAAGGCCGCAGCGCGAGCGTGCCGTCGGGACCGCCGCCGACGCGGGTGCCGAACCGCCGGCTGTGCCTGTCGAGAACCTCACGAAGCCACTCGGTGTCCTTGGACGAGGCATGCTCCAGCCGCATCCTGCGCGCACGCAGGGGCACCATCCTCGCCTCGGCCAGTCGGCCGGTGTCCGCCTCCACCGACACGAGGTGGAGCAACCGCAGGTCGTCCCGGTAGTTCTCGTGCCCCCTGATGCCCTCGTAGTCGTCGACGAGGTCGCCGCAGCCGTACAGGACGAGTCGCTCTCTGTGCACCGCCATCGGGCGCGGGTGGTGCGAGGAGTGTCCGTGCACGACGTCCACGCCGGCGTCGAGGAGTGCGTGGGCGAAGCCGACCTCGGCGCCGGTGACGGCGTAACCCCAGTTGGGGCCCCAGTGGACCGAGGCGACCGCGATGTCTCCTCGCCTGCGGACCTGCCGGAGACGGTCGGCGAAGGCGGAGGCGGCGGCTGCCGAGGGCTGCGCGATGACGTCGACGCCGGCCCGCTGCCCGGTGGCGGCCCAGTCCTCGGGAATCCCGCTGGACGGCATCCCGAAGGAGAACACCAGCAGCCGTCCGCCACTGCCCAGGGGGACGATCGCCGGCCGTCTCGCCCGTACCTCGTCCCGGCCCGCGCCCGCCGTTCGCAGCCCTGCCTCCGACAGGGAGTCGAGCGTCTCGTGGAGGCCGCGCGGGCCGAAGTCGAGCACGTGGTTGTTGGCCAGCGCGCAGACGTCCGGGCGGACCTCGGCCAGGCACGGCAGGTTCGCCGGGTTCATCCGGTAGTGGACGCCCTTGCCGGGCGTGAAGTCCCCGTCACCGGTGACCGAGGTCTCCAGGTTGACCACTCGCGCGTCGGGCGCGGCAGCGTTCAGGACGTCCAGCGCCTCGCCCCATGGCCAGCGGAAGTCGACCGGCCGGGGAATCGGCCCGTTGGCGGCTTCGGCCAGGTCGACGTAGGCACGGGCGTCGCGGATGTACGCCTCGCGCAGCGCCGGGTCACCGGGGTGCGGGAGGATCTGATCGACGCCCCGGCCGAGCATCACGTCCCCGCCGAGGAACAGGGTGATCACGCCCTCGTGCACGCACCCATGCTAATGCCGTCGCGTCAGGCGCGCGGGCACCGGGAGCGGCGACGTCGTGCGGGGGCACGTGCGCGACGCGCGGAGACGCGCGGTCGGTGAACCTGCTGCAGGGCGACGCACGGCGGCGGCGGTGACGAAGCCGCCGGCACCGGTGGCCGTCTCGTCATCGCCTGACGTCGTGCCCCCGCCGGCGACGCCGGGACAGACCTCGGAGGACCGCCGGCGCAGTGGCGTCACGCCGAAGCGCCGCTCCGGCGAAGGTGCGGTCCGTCGGCGTGCCGCCTCGATCCGGACCGGGCTTCGCCGGCTCATGCCGGCGAGAAGTGCTGGGCGGCGGAGCCGTCGCGGTCCCGGCCCCGCGGGCGGGTGCCGCTCGCGGGGCCCCGGTGATGGGTCGATGCGCCGGCGGGTGGTCGGATCGGACGTCGAGCCGGGCGTCGGGGACCGGACCGTCGTGCACCAGGGCGGGACCGAGGAGCGTCGGCGGTCCGGTTCGCAGAGGCCGACCTGCTGGTCGTCGGGGCCCGGCGCCGTCCGGGGCACTTCGGACTCCAGCTCGGCCGGGTCGCCCACACCGTCCTGCACCACTCGCCCTGTCCGGTCGCAGTGGTGCCCGAACGGGCCTGAAGCCGCGGCAGGGAGGTGACCACAGACCTGCCGCACGATCGGGAACACAGGTCCGCGGACCGCCTTGCGGACGCCCGGGCCCGCGAGCGGCCGGCACCGGGTTCATCGCGGCCGGCCCCAGCAGACCGGCCGCCCCGTAGGCCACGGAGGACCGGCCAGGATGCGAGTGGGGGAGCATGCCCTGGGCCAGGGCGGCGGGGAGCAGGCTGATGATGACGAGCACACACCGATGCGGGCCCACCCGGACACCGGCGATCCGAGCCAGGGGCAGGATCCGCGATACGGGCTGACGTGGGTGCGGCCTGTGCTCGGCACGGTCCTCCCCGGACGTGGTCATGGCGCCCCCTGCAGTGCGTGTGTGTCCACCCTGGCGAGGTGGCTGATGAACCAGTCACGGGTCAGTTCCGCGACGGTGTCGAGTGCGCCCGGCTCGATGAACAGATGGCCGGTGTCGGGGATGACATCGACGCGGTGGTCGCAGCGCATCCAGTCCGCGGCCAGGCGGGAGCAGCCGAGCTGACGTGTGTCCAGCGCGCCCACGAGGAAGAGTGAGGGGGCATGGACGCGGGCCAGTGCCGCGGGGCCCGCCAACTCGGGGCGGCCGCCGACGCAGACGACGGCGCGGATGTCGTCGTCGGCCGCGGCCGCTGCCAGAGCGGCGCCGGCGCCGGTGTCCGTGGCGCAGTAGCTCACGGGCAGACCGGTTTCCCGGCGGAGCCACGCGGAGGCGGCGTGCAGGCGCCGGGCGAGCATCGTGATGTCGAAGACGTTGTGCCGGTTGTGCTCCTCGTCCTCCGTCAGCAGATCGAGCTGCAGGGTCCCGAGACCGGCCCGGGAGAGCGCGGAGGCGAGGTGGCGGTCGCGTGGATCGTTTTGGCCGCCGCTACCGGCGTGGGCGAAGGCCACCACCGTCCGGGCGGCCGGGGGCAGCGTGAGCAGGGCGGCCATCGGCGCGTAGCGAGTCGGCACGGCCACCGGTCGGCCGGGGGCCGGGTGCGCCGGTGAAAGGCCGTGTGCGGAACCAGGGACCGGAGCGGCTTCGGCCAGCAGCGCGGCGATGTCCGCGTCGGTGATCGGGGCGAAGTCCTCGTACCAGGCGTCGGCGGAGCCGATGTGGCGCAGGGCCTGGGGACATACGATGTCGTCCGCAACCGCCCGCAGGTGCGCCAGGGACTCCTCCTGCCCGACCGGTGCGGCCAGGATCACACGGGCCGCACCACGCGTGCGGGCCACCCGACAGGCGGCCTCGGCGGCGGCACCGGTCGACACCGCGTCGTGCAGGACCACTGCGCTGTGACCGGTCAGGGGCAACGGCGCACGGTCGTTCCGCCAGCAGCGCACCTGCTCTTCCAGCTCCGCCGACCCGGCCTGCTCGAGTCTCTCCCGTTCGGTGGCAGACAGTCCGCTCTCTCGCACGATGTCCTGGTTGAGGACGCGCACGCCGTGCTCGCCGAGGGCGCCGAAACCCAGCTCCGGCTGCCACGGCACGCGCAGCTTGCGCACGACGGCGAGATCGAGCGGGGCGTCGAGGTGCCGGGCGACTTCGTAAGCCACCGGGACCCCTCCCCGGGGCACCCCCAGTACCACCACGCGCGTGTCGCGCAGGTGCTCGAGGTTCCGGGCCAGGCGCCGTCCCGCGTCCGCGCGGTTCTCGTAGCGCATGTGACCTCCTGTGGGTGTTTCCGGCGACGCGGCGTCGCCGGACGGTGCAGGAGCGTCGGTGCTCTCTCGGCTGCGGTGGCGGCCGGGAGCCCGCGCCCTGGTCCGCCGGATCCGCTCATCGCCGTCACCTTGCCTTCCCGTACTCGTGAGGATGGCAGGGGTGGAGGGAGGGCCACATGGGCCGGACAGGTTGCGCCCGAGGGCCGACCGGACCCGTCTCGGGGGTGGCGGAGGGCCGAACAGCCTCGTGCCGCCGGCGCCACCTGAAACAGCGGTCACTGGACGGCCGCCGTCGGTGCACTTGGTGACGTCGGCGCGCGCTCAGCCATCTGCGCCACCCTTGGCGGCGGTCCCCGGGGCCTTTCTCGGCGGGGGAGTCCGGCAGCCGACTGCCATGACAGAGCGGTCGGCGGGAGGGTGGGAGTCGGCGTGCGAGCGCCGGTCTCAGGGGCAGGGGGATCGCGGCGGCGGGCACGGCGGTGCCCGGCTGTCATCGGGTCAGCGTTGCCCGCTGGGGTTTGCGCTTGCCCGCCCTTGGTTGAAAGCCTCAGTAGCCACTCGCGGATGTCGTCCATCACCGTCACAGCAAGACGTATGCCTGTCAGTACGGGTCCACCGACCAGAGTGCACGCATCAAGCTCGGCGACACGCTCCCTCACAACGGACGAAGTCGGCGGGCGGGGTGGACATGGGCTTCAGCCGCGAGCCCGGGGGCACGTTGAACTCCATGTCGACCGGGAACAAGATCTACTACCACCTCACCGACGCGATCGGCTCGGTGATCGGCCTGGTCGACAGGGACGGAAACAAGGTCGACACCTACACCTACAGCCCCCGCGGCGTTGCCTGCTCGCCCAGTCCAGCGAGCCGGTCGCCCAGCCCTGCCGCTTCGTCGGCAACCACCAGGACCCCACCGGCCTGCATCGCCTCCAGGCCCGTTATGACGACGCCGGCATCGGCCGCTTCACCCAGCCCGACCCCTCGGCCAGGAACACAACCCCTACAGAACTGGCTGGGCGATGCCAAGGAGGTGAAGGATCTCGTCAAGACCGGCCTGAAGGCGCTGTGACAACTGGATGTCCGGGGCGGCTCCCCGAGCCGCCCGGGACGCGATCCCAGGAGGCTGAGTGAACGGTATGAGATCTGAACAAATGGCTCGCGGGGCGCTGGCGGGAGCCCTTCCCGCGTGGCTTCTGGTGGTGATCGTCGTACCGCTGCTGGTGGTGATCGTCCTCCGCTTCCGCAACAAGTAGATGACCCTTTTCAGCGTGGCCACTGATCGGGTGATGACCTTGGTGGCCGCAACGGACAGGGCTCCTGTGCCATTGGGTGAGGTGTTCGAAGTCTCAGCCTGTCGGTCCAGAAGCCCTTAGGCGTGTGCTTTCCGGCTTGACTCCCGGGCCGGATCGTCAGTTCTTGATCAGGGTGCGGTCGAGAAGCGGCAACAGGCGGTCCCAATGATGCTGCAGTGCGGCGGGGCTGAAGGCATCGGTGTCGGACATGGTGAAGCCGTGGACGGTGCCAGGGTAGATCTCGGAGGTGTAGCCGACGCCCGCCGCGTCAAGGGCCTGGTTCAGCTCACCGAGGGCCTTGGGCGTCAAGTCGCTTTCGGCGTGGCCGAAATGAACCTCGGCGGTGAGCCTGGAGAGGCTGTCGGGTCCGTCGACTCCCACTGGGCCGTGGAATGCGGCGAGGGCGGCCACCTGGCCGGGGTGGGCCGCGGCGGTGCGCGTCGCGAGGAGGCCGCCGATGCAGTAACCGGTCACCGCGACCGGTCCAGCGCTGACCTCGGGCTGAGCGGTGAGGAACTGGAGATAGGCGTCGGCGTCGCTCAGGACACGTTCGGGGGTGTGCGCCTCGATCAAGGGCATCAGCTGGGCGAAGATTGCGGGCCGGGCCTTTTCTCCGATGTGCTCGGGAAGGTCGATCACCGGTGCCGGGCCGTGCCGATAGAGGAAGTTGGGGACGAGCACGTAGTACCCGTGCCCGGCCAGTTCGCCGGCCATCTCCCGCAGCACGGGCCGGATGCCGAAGCCGTCCGCGTACATCAGCACCCCCGGGTGCCGCCCGCCGCCTTCGGGGAAGGCGGCGAACGCGTCAGCCCGGCCGTCCGCGGTGGGAATCCGCAGCATCTTGGTGGGCATGAATTCTCCTGTCGTGGTTGACGTGTCGAGCTTTGATCAACACGACGGAGGCGGAGCCCGCGCAGCAGCGCGAGATCCTCGATTCGACAGCGGGCCGGCACCGGCCCGTACGGCGCTCAGAAGAGCACCGGGTCACCAATCCGTGTGTGGCGCAATGCCGTCCCGGTAGTCATAGCTGCACAACGTAGCCCACCGGATGAAACCGATGCCAGCCCACCAGTCCGCCACAGTGCTGTTCGCGAGAATGATCTCGGTCGACATGTCGGGATCCTGAACTCGATCACCGCGCTGCCCATGGCGGGGATACCCGTCCTGCGGCGGCGACGAGGTAGAGGGCGAAGAAGCCCTCGCACGCGCCAGTTCCTCGCCGAGACCGGCGCCGACGCGGACCGGCCGGCCCTGACCGGTCCCGCCGGCGCGGATGCCGAAGCGCGGCTCGCCGAGCTCACCCGCTTCACGATCTCCGACGGCCAGGTCGGCACCGACGAGGCCCGCCTGCGCCGTAACGTGGCTCGCCACGACCCGCACATGTACCCGGGGACGTTCGTCACCTGCGTCCACAACCCTGACCGTGCCCTGTGCCGCGGCTCCTCTGGTCCTGCCGAGCAGCCCGTCGTGGCCGCTGTCCCGGTCATGACCCGGCCCGTCGGGCCGCCGACGCACGAGTACGGGTTGCTGCGCGTAGACGTGACGGTGCGGCCTGACTCCTCCGGTCACGCCGATGCTCGCCGAAGCCCGGCGGCAGCTGCCGTCGGATGAAGCACTGCCGCGGAGCTGGGCCGCTGAGCAGAGATCGGACAGGTGTGTGGGCTGTCCGTTGTCCAGCCGCAGATGAGTCTGAGCCGGTCATTTCGGCACTCGGCCGGCTCTACATGGTGGGTGCGGTGGTCCGTCGCTCGGAGGTCAACACATCTGCAAGCTCCCGCAGATCTCGCGCACCGTATCTGGGTGGGGTCATCGTCTTCGGGTACACCGACGCCCCGCGTCGCAGCCACGCACCGTGCAGTCCGGCCCGGCGCGCCCCGTCGGTGTCCCAAGGGTGTGCGGCGATCAACAGTGCCTGGTCGGGCCGTACGCCAGCCCGTTCGACGGCGTACCGGTAGGCGGCCGGGGCCGGTTTCCAGCGGCGGGGGCCGCTCACGTCCCAGAGGGACTCGAAGCGGTCCAGGACTCCGGCCTTGTCCAGCAGCCGCTCGGTCAGGGTGACGCTGCCGTTGGTCATTGCCGTCAGCCGGTATCCAGCCTCGCTCAACTGCCGTACACCGTCCGGAACATCGGGGTGCACGTCCAGGTCGGCGAAGCCGTCCAGTATGTGTCGCGCTGCGGCCTCGTCGTCTCCCGCCCAGCCCTCCAGCCCGGACAGCAGTGCCCGCACTCCGTCGTGTGCGACGTCCGCGAAGTCCGCGTATGCACCCGCTGCCGTCAGGGCGAAGCCGTCCCGCAGTACTCCGGCGAACCACGTCGGCAGCAGGTGCCCAGGCGCACCGATGTCCTCGAAGCGGCCGCGCAGCGGCGTGAGGTCGCTGAGCGTCTCGTTGACGTCGAAGACGAGGACCGGAGGCTGGTCGGCGGGCATGGCGCCTCCTCCTGGCGTGCGCGGAGCACTTCGGATGAGTGGTTCATCAGGCTGCGAGTACCCGCCCTGAGTGCGGCTGCCGCAGCGTCCTGGGCTCTTCGTCCGCTTCGGCGTGCTGCCGGGGTATGGGCAGGCGGAGTATGCGGAGGGTACGGGTTACCAGTCGTACGGCGGCATCGCGGCTGCGGCCGTGTTCCAGCGGACGGACCAGGGCCTGTCGGATGCGGCTGGCCGGTTCGTCGATGCAGATACGTTCCTCCGCGCAGGCGCGGACGAGGGGGTGGAGCCGGAAGCGGCCGGCCGCGGTGCACTCGACCAGGTGCGCTGCCGTCAGGGCGGCGGGAGGCTGCTCGGCAGCGGCGCTCGGTTCGTCGAAGCGCGGCGGCCGTGGCGGTGTCGATCTTCTGCGATGGATGGAGGGCCAGCAGGCGCAGCAGCCGTCGGGCGCTCTTCGGCAAAGGGTCACGAAGCCGTCGCCCGCCAGTCGGACGCCCTCGCCGGCCACCGCAGCCACCGCCCGCCGCGGGCTGCTCGCCCGGCACTACCTCACCGCAGCGACCGGGCGCGGGAGGCCGGCCTGACCGTCACCGATCGCACCCTCAGGAACTGGCTCGAGAGGGCCGTCGTTCTCCCTCGCGCGCCAACCCGACAGCACTGAGCGCGCTTACCGGGCGGTGCGTCGGGAGAACGTCGCCCGTTACCGTCCAGCGGCTGGGCCTGCGCGGGTCCAGCCGTGCCGGTGGGTCACATCTTCTCCTTCCAGCCGATCCTGACGAGCCAGGCGTTGACCGGCATTGCTGTGAAGAACCCGAGGATCATGGAGAGTTGCATCATCATCCAGTAGGTGGCCGTGGTCTTCGGCAGGCCGGGCGAGAAGATCAGCTCCTGGTACACCCACATGCCGAGGAACAGCCCGAGCTGGAAGGCGAGGATGGACAGGGTGTCGGCCTTGACGGCCGCCCAGATGCCCTTCGCCTTGCCGATGTCGCGCATGGGCACGATGGTGAAGTACTGGAACACGATGCCCAGCACCCAGGCGAAGGCGAAGTCGAGGGCGAAGTCGGCGAACAGGGCCTTGCCCGCGATCGTCAGAGCGAGGGCGTACACCAGCCATTCCGCGCCTATGTCGCCGAGGGTGCAGCCCGCCCCACAGTGACTGACCGCTTTCGACTGGACGTTCCACCCGGGAAGCCGGTCCGGGTCCGGCATGCCTCCCTCCTGGCCCATCACTGGCAGTGATGTGCGTCGACCGTGGCGGAAGTAGAACCAGAGAGCCACCGGACCCCAGTACAGGGCGGTGATGGGATAGACGAGGTTCATGATCCACATCTTCTGGCGATAGCCGCGCGCGAAGATGTCGAACAGGATGACCAGTGCGCAGGCGAAGGCGACGGACAGGCTGAGCCAGCCGATGGCCTCGAGCCAGTCCGGCGGGTGGTAGTGCGGCTCCATGCAGGCACCTGACAATCGCGTCGACGGCAGAAATGGCACCCGGGTAGCCCAGCGGAGCCAACGGCACACTTCGCCAGATGTCTGCGTCCCGTCTCGCCGTCCGTCCTGCCCCGCTGGACCGTGTCAGCAGTCGACGAGCCGGCTACCACAGCGGTCTGTGACATCGAGCACACCCTTCCGTCATGTGGGATGGGCTTTCCGTTTCCGGTCCTGCGCATGGCACCCTTGACACGCTTTGCATAATGCAAATGTGAGGAAGGGGAATGAGTGACTGGCAGCAAGGACGTCAGGGACGACGGGCGGGCGCGGGTCCCGGCCGGAGCGCGTGCCAAGCCGTCCGCCACCCTGGCGCGCCGACGGTCGGCGTCGTGGGTTCCGATGGTGCTCGCTGTGGTGATCGGAGCGGGAGCCGGCGCCGGGTCGATCGTCTTCCGCTGGTGCATCACCACCTTCACCCACCTGTTCTCCGGGCACGCCGACTACGCGGCGGACCCCGGGTCCGGGAACCCGCATGTGCCATGGCTCGGCCCCAGCTTCGTGATCCTCGCCCCGGTGATCGGCGGACTGCTCTACGGCCCGCTGGTACAGCGGTTCGCCAAGGAGGCCCGAGGGCACGGAGTGCCCGAGGTGATGCTGGCGGTCGCCCAGCGCGGCGGGCGCATCAGCCCCAAGGTCGCCGTCGTCAAGACGCTCGCCTCCGCCCTGACCATCGGCTCGGGCGGCTCGGTCGGCCGGGAGGGGCCGATCGTGCAGATCGGCTCGGCGCTCGGCTCCACGCTCGGCCGCCTGACGAAGGTGACCGAGGAGCGGATGAGGCTGCTGGTCGCCTGCGGCGCCGCGGGCGGGATCGCCGCCACGTTCAACGCGCCGCTGGCCGGTGTGTTCTTCGCGATGGAGCTGATCCTCCGGACCTTCAGCGCGGAGACGTTCGGCGCGACGGTCCTGGCCAGCGTCACGGCGAGCGTGATCGGCCGCGCCGCCTTCGGCGACACCGCCTTCCTCACCCTGCCGGACTTCCACGTCGACCACCTCGCGCAGTACGGCCTGTTCGCCCTGCTCGGAATCATCGCGGCCGTGGTCGGCGTGGGCTTCTCCAGGGTCCTGTACCTGATCGAGGACGCCTGCGACTGGGCCTGGCGAGGTCCTGAGTGGCTGCGCCCCGCGGCCGGCGGGCTGCTGCTGGGCCTGGTGCTGCTGGTCCTGCCGCAGATGTACGGCGTCGGCTATCCGGTGCTGCAGAGGGCGACCGAGGGCGGTTACGCCGTCGGTTTCCTGCTCCTGCTGATGCTGGGCAAGATGCTCGCGACCAGCCTGACCATCGGCATCGGCGGCTCGGGCGGGGTATTCGCTCCCAGCCTCTTCATCGGTGCGATGCTCGGCTCCGCCTACGGCATCGGGGTCCACCGTCTCCTGCCCGCATCCGCGGGAGCCGTCGGGGCCTACGCACTGGTCGCCATGGGCGCGGTGTTCGCCGGGGCGGCCCGTGCCCCGATCACCGCGGTCGTGATCCTCTTCGAGCTGACCGGCGAGTACTCGATCATTCTGCCGCTGATGCTGGCCATCGTGCTCGCCACTGCGACCGGCCGGCTGCTGACGCGTGACACGATCTACACCCTCAAGCTCCGCCGCCGTGGCATCGATCTCGACGGGCCGGCCTCCGGCGCCGCGATCGGGGGGCAGCCGGTGAACACCGTGATGGAGCCGCTCCCCTCGGCGCTGGCCGCCTCCACCTCGCTGGAGGACGCGACCGACCTGCTGACCTTGTCCGGTCACGGCGCCCTGCCGGTCGTCGACGACGCGGGGGAGTACGTCGGCGTCGTCACCGCGCAGGCGCTGGCCGAGGCCCTCGCGGAGCAGCCGCAGGCGGCACCGGAACGGGTAGGCCGGCTCGCCGAGCCGCCCGCGACCGTGACCGCGGACCAGCCACTCGCCCAGGCCCTGCACGCCCTGCTGTCGGCAGCCGGCACCGGCCTGCCGGTCCTGGACGAACCGAACGGCAAGCCGGTCGGCTGGCTCAGCCACCAGAGCGCCCTGCGCGCTGTGCACACGAGCCGGCCGGGACCCGCTCGCAGCCCGTCACGAGCGGTTCGGGCGTGAAGGTGCCGGTGCTGAACGGCTGGTTGCCGGCGCTCCTGTTCGCGCTGGGGTTCTCGGTGACCTGGTGGTCGTAGCGGCGCGGTAGAAAAGAGGCATGGCAGAGCGCGAAGTCCCCGCGGGGGCGATGGAAGACGTCGACCTGGTCACCCGGGAGGTGCTGACCGCCTCCAGGTTGTTGGTGGCGGTCTCGGCCCGCTCTCTGGCGGAGGTCGAGGACAAGGTGACCCTGCCGCAGTTCCGGATGCTGGTCGTGCTGTTCACCCGGGGCGCCACCAAGCTGGTCACGCTCGCCGAACTGCTCCAGGTGGCGCCCTCGACGGCGATGCGCATGGTGGACCGGTTGATCGCCGCCGGTCTGGCCGACCGGCAGACCAAGCCGGGCAACCGTCGTGAGACGCTGTTGCGGCTCACCGAGGAAGGACGGCAGACCGTGGAGGACGTCACGGCCCGGCGCCGAGGCGAGATCGCCCGCATCGTGGAGCGTCTGAGCCCGACGCAGCGGCTGGCCCTCATCGAAGCGCTGGCCGCCTTCAATCGGGCCGGGGGAGAGCCTCGGGCCCAGTCGGGGGCCGGGGAAGAGACCATGCCTCTGGGCTGGGCCGACTGGCGCTGACCGCCGCGGGCGGCGGCCCGCGGCGCCCCCGGACGGCACACGTGCTTCGACGCACGGCGCGTCGCATGGCTGGGCACGGCCCCAGCCGGCGGCCGGCTTACGGCAGGGGACAGGAACGTCGACATCCGGCCTCGATTCGATAAAGGCCGAGGGGCGAGCGGTCATCCCTGTGCAACTTTTGCATAGGCTAAAGGTCAGGGACGTGCCCGGTCCGCAGCGCGGCCCTGAGTTGTCGTCGATCACTGGAGCACCGCATGACCGACAGTAGGACGCCCACCACACCGCGAGTGCTGGCCTGGATGCCGGCCGCAGTGATGGTGGTCGTGGCGGTCGCGGACCTTGTGGCGGGGCCGGGAATCGGGTTCCTGCCGCTCGTGTCGCTGGGGCCCGCCTTCGCGGGCCTCGTCGGAGGGTGGCGTCGGACGGCGCTGTTCGGGGCAGCGGCACTCGTCCTGTGCGTCGCACTGGGGCTGTATGACGGTCTGTTCGAGGAGCGGCGGGGGTTCACCGCGATGGTCTCTGTCGCGGGTGTGACCGGCGTGGGAATCGCGGCGGCTGTCATGCGGGGCCGCAGGGAGGCGGAGCTGGCCAGCGTACGGTCGATCGCGGAGGTCGCCCAGCGGGTACTGCTCCGGCCGGTGCCGCTGACCGTGGGGCCGCTGCGGGCCGCCGTGTCCTACATCGCCGCCGTCGCGGAGGCGCGCATCGGCGGGGACCTGTACGAGCTGGTTGCCTCGCCGCACGGTATCCGAGTGATCATCGGCGACGTCCAGGGCAAGGGCCTCGCGGCGGTGGAGACGGCCGCGGTCGTGCTCGGCGCCTTCCGTGAGGCCGCCCACGAGGAACCGAACCTGCTGGGCGTGGGCGAGCGCCTGGAACGGAGCATGGAGCGCGAGGTGGGCGACGAGAAGTTCGTGACCGCGGTCCTCGCGCAGATCGGCGCCGACGACGAGGTGGTCCTCCTCAACTACGGTCACCCGGCGCCCATGCTCGTACGCCGCGACGGCAGCGCCCACTTCCCGCAGCCGCCCGCCTACGCGCTTCCCTTAGGGCTCGGCGCACACGAAGGGGATGCGCCGGAGCCCTACCGTGTCCCGTTCGCCCCGGGCGATCAGCTCCTGATGTACACGGACGGTGTCACCGAGGCGCGCGATGAGCGTGGCTCCTTCTATCCGCTGGCCGACCGTGCCGGCCTTCTCACGGAGGACGATGTCCACCGCTCGCTTGAGGCGCTGCGCCAAGACCTCCTCCGGCATACGGCGGGGCCGCCGCACGACGATGCCGCGATGCTCCTGCTGCGGTATCGCGGTCACGGGAAGAGGCCCTTCCCCGCCACCGAGTGACGACGGGGAGGGCGAGGCGGGAATCTCTCCCTACGACATGAGAGGAACAGGAACGTGACATCCCGGCCCGTGCCGCACTGCGAGGACACGACCACCCCCGGGCCCGCCCCGTGGTGTTGTCCGCGACCACCGGGGAGGGGGGAAAGGGCGGCGACCGTCGTCGTGCACACACCTACCGGGGACGACGGCCGCCGGGTCTCCGTCCGGGACGAGGTGGTGGGGACGGTGCGTAATTCGGATGACGTCGTACGCCTGGTCCGTCGCCTTGGAGTCGATCTGGACATCGAGGAGATCGGCCGTACGCCTTTGATCGAATGGCGCGGTGGTGGCCCTTGCGTCTGGCGGATCGTCGGCGCCTGAAGACAGCCGGCGGGCCCTTTCTCCGTACGAGAGACGAAGATGATCCACGCGCGGCGAACTCATCCTCCCCCCCCCCGTACCGTCCCCCCGTACCGTCCCGCCCGTGCCGCGCCGGTCCCGGCCGGTCCGAGCGCCGTGCCGTTCCGTGGCCGCCCTGCCCCGCCCGCCATCCGAGCCGCTGCGCCGTCGCCGCTCGGCCGGCTGTCAGCCCACGAACCGTCCTTCCACCGCGAGATGGCGGGTCACACGGTGGTGAGGGAGATGGTTCCCGAGATGGTTGTGAGGCCCTGGGGGGTCAGGCAGGCGGTGAGGTCGGTGCTTGCGAGGACGATGGCGTTGATCAGGGTGGAGCCCTGGTAGTCACCTGAGGTGACGTGTCCGGTGAGGACGAGCACGGTCACTCCGTCGGGGCGCAGGGAGATCCCTCCGGTGAAGGTGAAGCGGGACGGCGTGGTGCCCGGGTTGGACCACGTCACCTTTCCCGTGCCGGTGGAGTCGCCGCCGAGACAGTTCAGGGGGCAGCTGACCAGGTCGACGGCCGGGCGGGCGGCGGCGGACGTGGCGGGCAGGGCGGCGCACGCAGCGAGTGCTGCGGCGACCACCAGGGCACGGATTGTGCGCGGCATTCCGGCCTCCAGAAGGGCATGCGGTACGGGCGGCTCGGCAACCGGTGGTGCCGCACGCTCGCGGCGTCGGCTGACCTTTGGCCCGACTCGGTCGGGACTGACGCCCGGTGTGGAGGTTGACCCCGCGCCGCCGGACGGGGACGGGAGCGGGGGCGGGGGCGGCCCCTGCGATCGGCCGACGCGTCGCTCCGGCCGATCCGGGGCCGTGGGCCGTCAGCTGGCGGTGAAACGGTACGACTTGAAGAGGAAGGTGACGGTGCTGCCGGGAGAGACAGGGTTGGCGAGGAGCGCACAGCTCGTGTCGGTGTAGAGCACCACGGTCGCGTCGGTCTGGTTGCTGACGCTGGTGCCGAGTATGGAGACGAGTTTGCAGGTGTTCAGCTCGGGGTTCACGACCTGCTGGTTACCGCCCAGGAGGTCGGTGTAGTAAAAGGTGCCGGAAGCGTTGCTCGTGGTCGCGAGTGCTTGCCCGGTGAAGAAGGACATGGCGGCCACGGCGGCCGCGGCCGTTACTGCCGTGCGGCGGAGGTGTAACACGAGGGGGGCCTTCCTTTCGATGACGCCGGCGCCCAGTTGCGTCCGAGCGGGTGCGTGTTGCGGCGGCTGCTTCGTGAGGAACCGCCTCACTGACCGACAGCGTTCACCGGTCCTCCACCATCCGCCATGGCTCGAACGGGGCAGCGCGCACACCCCCCTGGCCGCGCACACACCGTGTGAGCGGCACGCGCCGGGGTGAAAGCGTGGCGGGTCGCACGAGCTGCGGGGCCGCGGGCCAGGGCCGCGCGGGCGGGGACTGTCATCGGCACCCAGCCGGTCCAGGACCACGTACACGCCGTCCTGGATCACCTTGCTGGAACAGCGCACACTCGTGAGGCAGGCAAGCTTGTCCGGCGCATGCGGTCCCGATCGCCCGGGCGTCGCGCGCCGTGTGGCGATCCGGACAGCGGATACCCGACACCGTCGGCCGTGGCCCGGTCAAGGCCCGCGCCACTCGCCGAGGCCCCGGCAGCCGCCGGACGGCGGGTATCGGCGCTCCTCAGTCCAGTACGAAGGTGCCGCCTGCGGTCGTCGCGAGGTCGGCTCCGAGGGCGGCTGCCGGCGTCCAGGCCCCGGGCCTGCCGACGCCACGGGTCAGCAGTTCCGTGACGGTGGCGGTGACGTCGGCCGTGAAGTCCATGCCGTCGCCGGCGCGGAGCCATCCCTCGTGCCGGGTGCCGTCCGCCCACTCGACGACGGCGTGCCCCCAGGAGTGCTTGCGCGGACGGGGTGCGGCCTTCACCGTGGCCCGGCCGAGCCGGTCGACGGCGAGGCGTCGCAGCGCCGGAACGGACAGCAGACGGCCGAGCAGCGGGAGCACGGCACGGATCAGCGGAGCGGTCGGCACGAGAGCCGAATTCGCGGTGACGAACGGTGCTCCGCTCACCGCATGCGCCGCGAGGAGTTCGCCGGACGAGACACCTGCCGACTTCGCCGATTCACCGTCCGGGAAGATGAGCTGCCGCGGGTCCGCGCCGAGGCGCGACGTCACCAGCCGCCCGTCCTCGTACCGCCGTCCGCCGGCGGTGAGCGCGTCCACGATGCTGGCCGCAAGGGCGGCACCGAGAACACCCGCCTCCACGGCCACCGAGGCCACGGCGTCGACCCGCACCCGGTGCGGCGTGGATCGGCCTTCGCACAGCTTCGCTGCCACCGCCTCCGTCGCCAGCACGCCGAATCCGGCGCCGGTGACCAGGGTGCTGCCCGCCCGCACCGCTTCGTCGTGCAGGGCGAGCAGCCCCATCACGGCGAGCACGTCGTTGGCCTGGTCGACGTAGTGGCCGCCGGGCATGCAGGCGCGGGCGATCACCGGTGCCGTGGCGGCGAAGGCGCCCATCGTGTTCACCACCACCCGCGGGCGCTTCCGGACGATCTCGTCCGCGATCCGCTCAGCAGAGTCGGCGACGATCACCTTCGCGTCC
This sequence comes from Streptomyces sp. NPDC018610, assembly GCF_044391765.1. Classification (NCBI taxonomy): domain Bacteria; kingdom Bacillati; phylum Actinomycetota; class Actinomycetes; order Kitasatosporales; family Streptomycetaceae; genus Streptomyces; species Streptomyces sp. NPDC018610. The sequence continues at coordinate 168,853 of NZ_JBISAL010000010.1, read as the reverse complement.
CCAGGCAGACCGGCTTCGGTCCCGGCGGCGAGCATCCGTTCCCGGCTGCGCCCGACCGGCACGACCGTCAGTCCCCGCGCGACCAGTCGCGCGGTCACGCCCCGGCCGACCCGGCCGGTGGCCCCGACTATCCATACCTCGTCGTTGGCCCTGCTCCTGCCGGCCGTTCCGTCGATCTTGCCGGTCTCGGTCATGTGAACGTCACCTCTGCCTGCTCCGGGCCGCACCGAGGACTGGTGTCCCCAGTGATGACACAGTGTGTCGTGAGTGCAGGCTAACACTGACGACACAGTGGGACATCACCTGTTACAGTCAACCTATGGCGAGGTGGGATCCGGGTGCCGAGCAGCGCCTGAAGCGGGCAGCTCTGGAGCTCTTCCTGGAGCGCGGCTACGACAACGTGACGGTGACCCACATCGCCGAGCGGGCCGGACTCACCCGGCGCTCCTACTTCCGCTACTTCCCGGACAAGCGCGAGGTCCTGTTCGCCGGCTCGGAACGCCTGCCCCCGGCACTCGCGGAGGCGGTCCTGGCGGCAAACCCGGACGCGGCCCCGCTCGCTGCTGTCCTCGAAGCGTTTGCCCGAGTCGGTGCCCAACTCGCCGAGCGAGTGGACGGCGCGACGGAGCGCCGGGCGGTGATCGACGCCAGCCCGGAGCTGCAAGAGCGCGAACGGACCAAGACGGTCGCGATCACCGAGGCGATCCGCGACGCCCTGAAGCAACGTCAGGTGAACGCCGAGACGGCCGAATTGGTCGCGCAGCTCGCCACGATGATCTTCGGGAACGCCTTCCGGCACTGGATCGAGAGCAAAGGGCATGCGAGTTTCGGCAGCTGCCTGCACACGGTGACCGACGAATTGCGAGCCACCCTCGCCGGGATGTGAGAAGAACGTCCGCCCAGTGCCATAACTGATCGCTTCACGGCGAGACCAACGTCTCCACCCGCCCGACTTCTTGATCGGCAGAGCGTCACCGGATCGTCGCTGTCAATAGCTCATTGCATCGCTCGCTTTCGTGCAGCCGGCGTGGGCTGCTTCGTCTCCTGTCGCCGGACGAGCGACACAGTCGGGCCCAGGCCTGGAGAGTCACGTGCCCAGCGGCCGGGCCGGTGCCGGCGAGACCGCCGTCGATCACGTCTGAACGTCCCGTCACCGGGCGGTGTCGCCGGCCGCCGGCGGCGGGACGGCAGAGGCGCTCGTCGTCCGACGCCGGCCGACCGGCGGCAGGAGACCGAATGAACGGCTTGGGTGGGACCGCGTTCGCCGCGCAGAAGCTGGCAAGGCCTACGGCCCGGCGGATGACACATGGTCGAACGCCGGCAGCACCTCCCGGGTGCTCGGCCGCGTCGACCTCGCCGTCCCGCCAGGCACGGCGGTGGATCGAGGCTGTCAGATCCGGAAGCGCGCTCCCGGACACCTCCCGCTGCGCTCCGAGCTGGTCAAGGAGAGGGGCGATCAGAGATCCCGCGTCGGCAGGCACGGGGCAGGCCGAGGCCGCGGAGCGCAGGGAACTCCGCCGTGACCACGGACGTCCGTGCGTGCTGTGTACCGAACGCCACCCGATATGACGATACGTCGACAACGGGCCTCAGTCGACTACGCCGAAGTTCTGACCGTGGAAGGCGCGGTAGTGCGCGACTTCCGGTTCGGGCTCCATCCGGATGCCGCCGGCGGGGGGCTTCGCTGTCGCGCTGTCGGACCATCCGGTTCGTTTCCGCTGCGCTCTTCGAGATGTACGGCGAATGGATTGCCCTACCTCGCCGCCACTTCCCCGACGGGGACGTGGGTGATATCTACCGTAAACTCTCTTTTGGTCCCTCAGTGCTACCCAACGCACCGAAATGCCACCGCCAGTTGATCTCCAACGCCACGACGAGCGACACTATCTGGCGGATGCGTGTTCCGGCCGAGCGGCGCTCGCTTCGCTATCCTTCCGTGCAGGTCATCGTGGGTCATTCGCCCAATGATTACTGGGCAGTTGACCTCAGGTTTTCATGGTAGCGTCCTTGTTCGGAGGGACAGTGCAACCTGAAAGGGAAATCGTGAACACGGAAAAGATCGCCGTTCGCCGCCTCTCGCTGGAAGAGGTGACGAAGCTCGGCGTGAAGGACAGGATATTCGTTTCCGCCGACACGGCAGAACTCAAGCTTCCCGACTGCTATGTCCCTGCTTTCCTGACCAAGTCCGGTGAGCGTTTCGAGGGCGGCTCGGTCACGGTGAGAACCGTATTCCAGGAAGAGGTCGCCTGCCTTCCCGACGATGAGAATGAAGCCGGCGTCTACTTGGCCGACGAGAACGGCTCGGTGACCATCGAGGTCCTCCAGTCCGCCGGTGTCGTGCTGGACCTGGCACTTTTCGTCCCCGGCGGGGACAAGGGGTCCCTCACGGCCCTTTACGCCGCGGCCCGGCAGGCGTTCGGCGCCGACATCGTGCAGATCTGGCGCCAGGGCCTCAAGGAGGTTCCCGACGTGAAAGTCGACATCTTCGAGGAGCAGATTCCCCGGGGGCGCAAGGGGAGCGACAGCCCCAAGCGTGACCGTCGCGCGATCGACACCTACCCCACCCGTGCGGACTTCATCGAGTTCTCCGCGGGGTGGAAGCCGGTCGTCGAGATCCACAAGCCGATTGTCGACGACACCCCGACCATCTGAGGCGGTGTCACCTCTCGGTCGCGGCCGCCTGCAAGAACTCCGAGAACGCATCGCCGGGCCCCGTCGACCTCTGAGCGGCCCAGGGAGCCGTCGGGAGACACCTCACGAACGCCAGAGCGCCGTTTCACTCGACGACCCCGCGAGGCAACCCGCCTGACCAGGATCGAACCCTGAAGTCATTCAGCGACAGCCCTCAGGGTTTCGGCGTAGTCGAGTACAGCCACTGTGTGCTCGGGGCGAGGCCGAGGAGCGTGAGGGGGCGGCGGGTGTCACGCGCATCGCGGCGACGGCCGGGGGCGATGTTCCTCGCGCCGTTCAGTCGCAGGGCGCCGACAGCGAGGTTGCGCCAGGTCGCCATGGCGACCTGGCGCGGGGCGGGCTGTACCGGGCGGGCCCCCGAGGCGCGCGGTGCGCAGGGCGCGCGGCCTGCGGTTCGGGACCCCCGGGATGCTAACGGCGGCGGTCATGGCGACCGGCATGCTGATGCCCGTCCCGGCGGCCCGCGCCGTCGAGGCCCCGGCTGGTCACCGCGCCCCTCAGGCGGCCCTGGAAGGGGCGGTGCGGGACGGGCCGCCAGGCCGCCTGGTACTCGAGATCGAGGACGACTTCGCCGTCACCCCGACCGGACTTCGTCGCCTCACCAGCCCCGCACCAGCCGACAGCCCGGCTTCATGACCGTTCTCGACCTCCACGGCGGTCTCCGGCTCGAGAGCGATCACGTGCCCTACGCGGAGGGCGTCGTCGGTGTCCATGCGCGCGGCAGCTGAGTGAAGTCCACGTCCGGCCGGGTCCCCACGTCTCCGGCTCATGTCCGCCGGTGCGGTGCTCGCCGCCGCCTGCGCGGCGCTCGGCCTGATCTCGCCCGCCTTCCTGGTGCGGACCGCCTGCGTCGTCGCCTTCGGCGTGCTGCTGGAAACCCGGGTGGTGCGCTCCCCGCTGGTCCATGCGCTCGTGCGGGACGCTGGGGCCCGCGTGTGGTGACCCACCAGGCCCGGCCCGGAACCGGGGAGCCGCACCGTCGCGGGGATCCGGAGGGCCGCTCAGCGGCACCGGAACGGCGGCCCCGAGCCGTCCCCCGGCGGCCGGACGGGGCCCTGACGGCCGCGCTCCGGGCGGCTGGGGGTGTCGCCTGAGCAACTCGATGCAGACTCGATGCGAGTTGCCCCCGCCGGGGTGCCGGACGGACCGTGACGACGAGGCAGGGAGCCATCCCGCACAAGGAGCGACACTCACCGCGGGCCGCCGTGCGTGCCGTGATGCCGAGCCGTCGGGCGCCCGCCCGTCACGCCGTCGCGCGCGCACCGCGCTCCTGCCGCAGTGGTTCCGATCCTCACCACGGCGCCCGCGGTCGGGCCCGTTCGCGCCGGCCGGCGTGAGGAGATTCGGCCCGAGCCGGTCGCCGGAGATCCGGTGCCGGGTGGTCACCGGACAGGCGCCTTCCGTGCGGACGGGGTGCGGCTCGCACGTGCGAGGGGTCGGGTGCGGTGGCAGGCGGCCCGGGGCGGCCTTCGGCCGCCGGCCCTCAGGCGCGTCCCCGGGCCCGCCTGAAGCGTTCCAGGCCCTCCGCCAGGGCCACCACCGGCTCGGGGTAACCGGTGCTCGCCCGCTCCCGTGCCGGGCGCTTCCACGGCTCGTGCACGTCGGCCGCCTTCACGTCCGCCAGTTCCGCCACCCAGCGCCGCACATACGCTCCGTCCGGGTCGTACCGCTTGCCCTGGGCGACGGGGCTGAGGACCCGGTTGGGCCGGGTGTCGGTGCCCGTGCCCGCCACCCACTGCCAGTTCAACTGGTTGTTCGCCACGTCACCGTCGACGAGCAGGTCCAGGAAGTGCCGGGCGCCCAGCCGCCAGTCGACGTACAGCGTCTTGGCGAGGAAGCTGGCGGCCAGCAGCCGGCCCCGGTTGTGCATCCAGCCCTCGTGACGCAGTTGGCGCATCGCCGCGTCGACGATCGGATAACCGGTGCGGCCCTCCCGCCATGCCTCGGCGTCGGCCTCCGCGTCCTTCCCGGAGCGCCACCGGTCGGCGCGTGTGCGGTAGTCGCGCGCGGTGGCGTCGGGACGTGCGGCGAGCACCTGGCGGTGGAAGTCGCGCCAGGCGATCTGCCGTACGAACGCCTCCGCGCCCGCGCCGCCGGCCCTACGGGCCCGGTGCACGACCTCGACCGGCGACACAGTGCCGAAGTGCAGGTGGGGGCTGAGCCGCGAGGTGGCGTCGCCCGCCAGGTCGTCGTGGCGTTCCTCGTACGCGGCCAGGCCGGAGCGCAGCCACGCGGTGAGCCTGCGCCGCCCCTCGCTCTCGCCGCCCGCGCACAGTCCCGGTGACACACCGCTCACCGCGGCGCGCTCCGGCAGCGGGGCGGAGCCCACCTCCGTCGGCACGGTGAGCGCGCTCGGCGCGTCGAACGCGTCCCGCAGGCCCTGCGCGGACCAGCGGCGGTAGTACGGCGTGAACACCGCGAAATGGTCGGAGGAGGCCGGTGTCACCGCCCCCGGCACCACGACGGTGCTCACCGTGTCGTGCACGTACAGACGCCGCCCCTCGGCCTCCAGCGCCAGGCGCAGTCGGCGTTCCCGGTGGTGCGCGAAGGCGCTCACGTCACTTGACATGTGCACTTCGTCGGCGTCCGCCTCAGCGGCCACCCGGCACGCCTCCGTGACCGTGTCGCCCTCGCGCAGCACCAGCCGGCCGCCCCGCTCCCGCAGTTGCGCGTCCAGGTCCCGCAGGCAGTCGGCGAGGAAGGCGAGCCGGTTCGGCGCGGCGAAACCCGCTGCGTCGACGGCCGGGTCACGTACGAACAGCGGTACCACCCGTCCTCCGCCGTGCAGGGCCGCGCGCAGCGGCGGGTGGTCCGACAGGCGCAGATCGCAGGTGAACACGACGACCGAGGTCTGCATGGGGCTCACTTCCGCTTCTGGTGGGAGGCACTCTCGGATGATTTCGCGGCGTCGGCCGGTGCCGGATGCGGCGGGCCGCCGGTAGCCCCCGTTCGGGTGTCGGCGCACCCGCGGCGGCGGCCGGCGGGAGCGGGCCGCGGGGCGATCTCAGGGTGACGGAACCCGCATCACGGGCCTCATGGCTGCGACGCCACGGCGGCGCGTGCTGGTCAGGGCGCTTTCGGCTGCGGGCCGTCCATCTGTCGGCCGTGCGCTGGGCCGGCGGAGTCGGTGTGCGAGAGCGCGGCGAGGAGCCGCAGTTTCTCGTCGCTGTCGCTGTCCTTGTCGGGGTAGTAGACGACGAGGATGACATCTTCGAGGGGAAGTTTGTCGCGGTGGAGGTGGAGCTCACCGACGACGGGGTGGTGCACCGTGGTGGTGCCTCCGTCGAGACTGCGGACGTCGTGGCGGGCCCACAGCGTGCGGAACCGCTGGCTGGACAGGGCGAGTTCTCCGACGAGCTCGACGAACCGGGGGTTGTCGGTGTCGTCCCCGATGGTGGTGCGAAGTGCGGCGACGAAGTCGGTGGTGGCCTTCGCCCAGTCCTGCTGGAACGCTTGTTCCTCGGGGTCGAGAAGGAGGGAACGGAGCCGGTTCTGGCCGGGCCGCAGACGGGGGGAGAGCGCGACGGCCATGGGGTTGGAGGCCAGGACGTCGAACGCGCGCCCTTCGATGAACGCGGGGATCTCGAGGTGGGCGAGCAGCTCGTGCGCGCGCGCCGGCACGTGCTCGGGCCGCTTGCGGCGCAGCGCTTTGGGGCGTGCCGCGGCCAGTCCGTGCAGATACGTCCGCTCGACGTCGTCGAGCTGCAGGACGCGCGCGAGTGAGTCGAGGACCTGCAGTGAGGGGTTCTTGTCACGTCCTCGTTCCAGGCGCAGGTAGTAGTCGGGACTGATTCCGGCGAGCAGGGCCACTTCCTCACGGCGCAGGCCGGGCACGCGACGGTTGCCGCCGGGCGGGAGTCCCACTTGAGCCGGGGAGATCAGCTCACGGCGGGCACGGAGGTAGCTGCCGAGCCGGTTGCCGGTTCCCTCATCCTTCATACCGACACCGTAATGCGGTGTGCGTATCCCTGAGGGGGCCCTGGCAGGACCAGGGAGAACGGGGCCCTGCCACCTCCGGCGGATGTCGTCAAGACTGCGTAGCGCCGCTGTGCACGTGGCATGCAGCATCACTGTCCGCGCTGTGGGTCCGAGGGCCGCCGGCGCACTGAGATGAAGGGACGATCTCATGGATCTCTCCGACCGCACGGTTCTCGTCGTCGGCGGTACCTCGGGTATCGGGCGGGAGCTGGCCCGTCGTTTCGCCGCGGCGGGCAGCACCGTGGCCGTCGGCGGCCGCAGCCCGCAGGCACTCGCGGAACTCGCCGAAGAGGGTTTCGGCGCCTTCCGCATCGATGTCACCGACGGCTCCTCCGTCACGTCGGCCCGTGACGCCGTGCTCGCCCGGTACCCCGAGCTGGACACCGTGGTGACCATGTCGGGCGTCATGCTTCTGGAGGACCTGCGCGACCCCGCGCACTTCGAGGCGGCGGAGACGACGATCGACACCAATCTGGTCGGCACCATCCGGGTCATCGACGCCTTCACCCCCCACCTGGTCCGGCGAGGTGCCGGCACCCTCATCACCGTCACCTCCGGCATCGCCTTCCTGCCGTTCCCGCCCATGCCCAGCTACGCCGCCTCGAAGGCCGCGGTGCACGCCTACTCCGAGGCACTGCGCGCGCAGCTCGACGGCACCGGTGTCGGCGTCGTCGAACTCGTCCCCCCGGCCGTCGCCACAGCAGGCCAGGAGAAGATGGCACCGCACGCGCTGCCGCTCGACGACTTCGCCACCGAGGTCATGCACCTGCTTTCGCAGGACCCCACCCCCGACGAGATCCTCGTCAAGGGCGTCCTCATGCACCGCTGGGCCGAGCGCGACGGCACCTACGACGACCTCGTCGCACAGCGCTCCCAGGCGTTGGCCATGCTCCCCGGCCGTGAAGGCTGACACCCCGCCGACGGCTCCTCGCTCATCACCCCCGGGGGCCACCGGGCGGCCATGTGCCCTGGACACGAACCCCTCTCCCGCGGGCCACCCCGGCGGCGGTAACGGGACGGCCAGGCACCATGTCCGGCGGCGGGATCTGCCAGGAACACGGACGCCGGGCGTGTGTCCGCGTCGGCCCCGGGTCCGGGCGATCGGTGGCGTCATCGAAACCCGGCCTCGTCCTCGGGGACGAGCCAGGCGCCGGACGTCGCCCTGAGGCTCTTACCCGCGGCCACACCTCTGGTAGTGACAGCGACCGCTCCGGACGACCCGGCGGGGGCGCCCACCACGTTCGGCCTGTGAACCCGGTCGTGCGGGGGCGTCGCCGGGCGAGGAATACTGGAGGGCGCCGGGGCCGAGGGGTATCCATCACATATCCCCCGGCCCCGGCGCCGGGCGTCAGCGCCAGGTGTCGTTGACGGTCAAGGTGCCGGTGGGCGGGGTGACGACGGTGCGGTTGTCACCGTTCTCCCAGGTGACGGTGCCGTCGGGGTCCTTCCGCAGGTACTTGTACTGCACGGTGGTGTTCGGCGGCAGCTGATGGCTGCCGGACCACAGCGGGTACGTGGCGGAGCCGGTGGTCAGGGGGACGGCCTTGGCCGGGTCCCAGCTGCCGAGGTCGGGCAGGTCGCCCGTGACGTAGATGTCCTGGCCCCAACTGGTGGTGGCCGTGGCGCGGAACGTGGCGGAGACCGGGCTGACGTTCCAGCTGTCGTGGTTGCCCGGCGCGTCCGGCGAGACGGTCAGGGTGCGGTTGGGGGTGCTCTCCCAGGTCACTGTGCCGGCGGGGGAGCGCTTGAGGTACTTGTAGTGCACGGTGGCGCCGACGGGCAGTCGGACGTCGGCCGACCAGTTCGGATAGGAACTCGCGGTGGTGCCCAGTGGGACGGCCTTGGCCGGGTCCCAGGATCCCAGCTGGGGAACATCGCCGGTGACGAGGAGGGCCTCCCCTGCCGTGGTGGTCTGCACGCGGAAGGTGACTGAGGTGTCCTGCGCCGTGGCCGCCCGGGCTTGGGGGGTCGTGCCGGCGAGCAGGCCGGCGAGGAGCACGGCGAACGCGAGCAGCGGCCGCAGTGCGGCTGGCACGCGGTGACGTATCGAGAGCATGACATCCCTTCGATGGAACGGTGGCGGGCGGATCCGCGTCCGCCGACCGCCGATCATCCCAACACAACTTGAAGTCAAACAGTGGCTTCCTGTGCTCTAAGCGTTCAATCACGCATGTGATTCGGCCGCGACGTCCGGCTGTTCTCGCTACTTCCTTGAAGTCTTGAACGAACTATCGACACCGGGTGCCCAAACTGATCGTCGAGGAAGTGGCTGCCTGCAGGGCCCTAAGGGATTCACCCGCGGGCCACGTCGCGTCGGTGACCATGCCTCCCCGGAGGCCGTCCCGACCTTGCGCAAGATGACGCAAAATCTTTCAGACCTCTCAGTCCCGCCGTCCTGATGCCGACCCGGCTTCCGGTCATGATGTGAGAGCGAGGCGCCTCCTGCGCCGCCCGCATCGAGAAGAAGCTCAAACCGCATGGACGGGGTCGAGGCCACCGTCAACCACGCCCCCGAGAAGGCCAAGGTCACCTTCCGCGAGGACGTCACTGTCGCCGATCTGATCGCCACGGTCGAGGCCACCGGTCATACCGCTCAGGAACCCGAGCGCGAGTCCGCGGTCACCGGCGGCTCCGCTTCCGCGCGGGGCGCGGCTGATCACGACGAACTGCGGCCGCTGCGGCAGCGCTTGACCGCGGCCGTCGCGCTTGCGGCGCCGGTCATCGCGCTGGCCATGGTCCCGAAGCTCCAGGTCGACTACTGGCAGTGGCAGTGGCAGTGGCTGTCGCTGACGTTGGCGGCGCCCGTGGTCACGTATGCGGCGTGGCCGTTCCACAAGGCCGCCTGGACCAACGCCCGGCACGGGGCAGCGACCATGGACACGCTGATCTCGGTCGGTACGTCGGCGGCGTTCCTGTGGGCGCTGTGGGCGCTGTTCGTCGGCACCCCGGCACACCTGGCATGACACACCCCTTCGAGTTCACCATCGCCCGCACCGACGGCGCCGGCAACGTCCATCTGGAGGCGACGGGCCGGGGTCACGGCCTTCATCCTGGCCGGTCGGTACTTCGAGGCCCGCTCCAAGCGCAAGGCGGGTGCGGCGCTGAAGGCGCTGCTGGAGCTGGGTGCCAAGGAGGTCACCGTCCTGCGCGCCGGCCAGCAGGAACTCATCCCCGTCGGCGAGCTCAAGGCCGGCGACCGGGTTCCTGGTGCGGCCCGGCGAGAAACCCTCGCCTCGTTCCCCAGCCTCGGCCTTTCGCCTTCGCACCGTGCCGCCGGAGCCGTGGCCACGCCGCGGCGGGCCGGGGCGGCGCTCGCCGCGCGGGCCCGCCGCCCCGGCGACGCGTCCGACGGCGATGTCACCTGGCCCCTTGTCAGCGCGCACGCTCCTCCTTACCTTTGTCCAGCGAGTGCTCGGCCCGGCGGGCTCACCGGCCCGTGCCGGCCATTGCCTGTTCCTCAGCGCACGACAGACCATGGAGGCGTCACATGCCCTTAGCCGTGCCGGATCTTCGGGAAGCCCACGGATTCCGCGACGCGGGACCGCTGGAGATCGACGACGAGGCGATCGTGTTCGAGGACGACGACCGGGGCGACCGTGAGCCCACGGCGTGTCTGGCCGACCCCTGGGTGACCGCCACCACCCGGTTCGCGTGTGACCTGAACTCGTAGCGGTGGCCGTCTCCATCGCCGGCCGCACCGGGTGGTCCGACGACGCATGGTCGTACCTGAACGATCCGCGGATGCCGGCGATGGAACACGGCTGGAAGCTCCACGTCTCGGCGCGTCCCGACGACCTCGACACCGTGACCGGGCTCGTCCTGCCGGTGCTCGCCCGGTACGTCTGCCACGCGAAGGTCGCCCGGGACCCGGAGACGCTGCGCCGTCTCAACTCCGGGACGGTGAGCGCCGGGGCCGTCGGCAAGGCGATCACCGTCTACCCGCTGGCCGGAACCGTCGTCGAGGTCGCCCGGGAGCTGGCCGCCGTGCTGCGCGACCGGGAAGGCCCGCGGATCGTCAGCGACCGGCGGGTCGACCCGAGGGCCCCTGTCTACTACCGCTACGGCCCCTTCACGGGCGACTACCGGACCGGCCGCAGCGGGCGGCTCGAATCCGTCATGACCGGGCCGGACGGCCGCGTCTTCGACGGCCTGGCCGTCGGCCGCTACCGGTGTCCTCCCTGGGCCGAGGACCCCTTCGCGACCGCCTCCGGACCCGGCACGGGACCGTCCGCGCCCGGCCTGGGCGGCGGGCGCTACACGGTCACCGCAGGCATCGCGCGCGCCGCCCATGGCAACGTCTACCGCGCCCTCGACACCACTCTCGGACGGCCGGTGGTGGTCAAACAGGCGCGGGCCTTCGTGGGCGAGGACGAGTCCGGCGCGGACGCCCGCCACCGGCTGCGCAACGAGCACACGGTCCTCACCGCGCTCGACGGCGCCCCGGGCGTGCCCCGCGCACTGGACTACTTCGCCCACCGGTCGGACGAATACCTGGTGATGAGCAGCTGCGGCGACCGGAACCTCCGCAGGGAGATCCTGCGCGACGGCCCCTACCAGGACGACGGCGCCCGACCGGGACGCGCCCTGTCCGTCCTCGCCGTGCGGCTCCTGCGGGTCCTGGACGCGATCCACGGCCGGAACGTGGTCGTCCGCGACCTCAAGCCCGACAACGTCGTACTCGACGCATCAGGCCCCGGCCACTGCCATGTGATCGACTTCGGGATCAGCGAGTGCGCGGGCGCCGGACCGGGAGGGGCGACCCCCGGATACAGCGAACCGGTGCTGCGCGCGGTCGGACCGGCCGCCCCCGCCGACGACCACTACGCCCTCGGCGCCACCCTCTTCTTCGCCGCCACCGGCATGGACCCGGTGATCGTCGACACCGGCCACGAGGTCAACCGGGACCGGACCCTGGCCTGCCTGTCCTGGGCCCTGCCCGGCCGCGCCCACCAGGAGATCCGGTCGACGATCACCGGCCTCCTGAGCTTCGAGGCGGCCGTACGGACCGCGGCCGCCGACCGGCTGCGCACCGGCACGGCCGGAACCGTGCACAGGCCCGCGCGCCGGACCGCGCGCCCCCGGATCGACCGCGACCTGCTGGACGAGATCATCGAGCACACGACCGATTTCTGCGTCGGTGAGGCGGAGGCGATCGTCGACCCGGCGCGGGCCGCGCGGCTGAACGTCCCCACCTCGATCGACGTCTACGGCGGCAGTTCGGGACTCGGCCTGGAACTCCTCCACCATGCGCACCGGCCCCGCGTGCGTTCGGCCGTCACCGCCCTGGCGCGCTGGACGGCGGAACAGTCCAGGGACCTGCCGCCCGGCCTCTACACGGGGCGCACCGGAGTCCAGCTCTTCCTCGCGGAGGCCGGCCTCGGGGAAGGGCCGGGGACGGACGAGGACGGTCGGTCCGCGCACCCCGCCGTGCCGGACCGCGCACCGGACGGGGGCCCGCCGGAGGCGGACCTGATCGCGGGGGTCGCCGGAATCGGGCTCGGTCGGGTGCTGCTCGCCCGGCACGCTCTGGGGTCCGGTCACCGGCAGGCCGCGGACCGGCACCTCGCCGTCGCCGCCGACTGCGACAGGATGCTGGCCTCGGGCACCGCTCGACTGACCCCGGCCGGTTCGGACACGGTCGGCAGCGCCGCCCTGCGTGAGGGCATGGCGCACGGCGAGGCGGGCGTCGTCGGCTTTCTGCTCGAACACGGCTTCCCGCTCGAACACGGCGGCCACGAACACAGCGGCGCGACCGGGGACCTGGAAGCGGCCTCTCGTGCCGAGAAGGCCGTGGCGCGCATGGCCGCCGTGACACCGGACATCATCGCGGCGGCCGCCGAGCCGGGGGCGACACGCCGCTACGGCTCATGGTGCCGGGGCCTGGCCGGCATCGGGACAGTACTCGTCCGGGCCTCCGAACGCCTCGACGAGCCCGGGTACCTCCGCCTCGCGCAGCAGGCCGCACGCGCCTGCGCGGCACTGGCGCCGCGGATGCCGCTGGTCACACAGTGCTGCGGACTGGCCGGGGTCGGCGACCTGATGGTGGACGTGGCGAAGGCGTCCGCGTCCGAGGAGTTCCGGGACGCGGCCGAGACCGTCGCGCTGCTCATCCTGAGCCGCAGCGGCGGCACCTGGTCCCGGCCCGTCTTTCCGGACGCGGGTCTCGCCCGGCCGAGTGCGACCTGGGCGGGCGGCTCCGCGGGCGTGCTGGCCTTCTTCAGACGACTGCGGGACGGGGGCGGCCCGCGGCTCGGCCTCGTCGCCTGACCGTTTCACCGCCGGGCTGCCCATACCCCACCTCGCCGGCCCCTTCCCCGACCTCACAACAGGAACGGCCGTGAGGCCTGCGGGCCGCACCGGCCGCTGTCAGCACCACGCCCGGCCCCGTACATCAGCCGGATCGGCGCGGGGTAGGCGGTGCCGGGACGGAACGTCTCCAGGCGCCGGACGGCGACCAGCTCGTTGAGGAGGGCGCTCGAACATGCGTGACACCGACGACCGCCGGCACCACTGGTGGGCGGCGCTGCGCCGTACGCCGGTCTCCGTCTGGAACGACGACGTCACGGACTGGGCGGCAGCCCTGACCTACTACGCCGTCCTCGCCCTCTTTCCCGTCCTGCTGGTGATCCTCTCGGTGCTGGGGCTGACCATGCCCGCCACGACTCCCGAGGTGATCGACCGGATGACCCGGGTGGTCCCGGCCGCTTCCCGCGAGCTGCTGCGTGGTGCTCTCCAGCAGATGGCCCAGCAGTCGTCCGCGGCCTGGGTGCTGGTGTGCGTCGGTGTCGTGGGGGCGCTGTGGTCGGGATGCAGCTACCTGAGCGTGTTCCGCCGGGCCCTGCACGCCATCCACCACGTCAGCTCGCACCGGCCGGTGTGGCGGACCGCGCCACGCATCATCCTCACCGCGATCGTGCTGATCGGCCTGCTGCTCACCACCACCCTCGCGCTGTTGCTGAGCGGCAGCGTGGCCGGTCGACTGGGACGGGCGATGGACCTGGGCGCCGTGCCGCAGACCGCGTGGGACGCACTGCGCTGGCCCGTTCTGGCCATGGTCGGGGTGGTGCTCGTGCTGGTGCTCTATCGTTCGGGCCCCGCCGCGTCCAGGCCGGTGCGCAGGATGGCACCGGGCGGCGGTCTCGCGATCGTCCTCCTGCTGACCGCCTCCCTGGGCTTCACCGTCTACGCCTCACATGTGACCACCTACCACCGCCTGTACGGCTCGCTGGCGGGTGTGGTGGTGTTCCTCGTCTGGCTCTGGCTGTCCAACCTGGCACTGCTGATCGGCGCTCAGTTCAACGTCGAACTGGCGAAGCCGACCGAGGCGGGGATCGGTGGCCTGACCCACGTGTGCCGAGACCCCGGCCCGCGCGCGGGGCGGCTGCGGTCAGCCGACGGTGACGCCGACGACCGGTGAGTCCGTCGGGCCGTTGATGATGCGCGGGATGTTCTTGCCCTCGAACCCGGGCTTGCCCCCAGCGAGCAGGAGCCGCTGCGAGACACGGCGGCGGACGCGGGCCGGGGCACCCACTTGCCGAGTCGACAAGGTCGCCGCCCACTGCCAGAGAACCTCTGCTCAGGTCACTGGTGCTGTGACCGTATACGTTCACCGGGTTGGGTTCCGTGACGCCAGGAGCTGAGCTGCTGTCGTGGACGGCTTGTACTCTGCACTCATTCGACGATCGGACGGTCACGGACGATGGGCATGCGGACACAGGGCGGGCGTCCAATGGGGGAGCGCGGGGACTTCGATGAGTGACGCACATCCGATACGAAGCCGCAGGCCGGCCCTCTCAGCCGGTGCGCTGATCATCGCCGGGATCGTCCTGGTCGTCTTCGGGGCCGTCGGCGCCTGGCTCCGGCACGACGCTCCCGGCCGGGGTGCGGAGCCGCGTACGGAGTTCACCGCGGACAACCCGCCCGCCGGTCTGTCCCACACGCTCACCACCGGCCAGCACCTCCGCTGGTCCCCCTGTACCTCGCCGCCTGCCGCGCGCACGGGCTACGACTGCGCCACCATGAAGGCCCCCCTCGACTACCGCGAACCCGACGGCAGGACGATCGACGTCGCCCTGATCCGCCGCAAGGCCACCGGCCCCAACGCCCGGCGCATCGGCTCGCTCGTACTCAACTTCGGTGGCCCCGGCGTGTCCGGCGTGAGCGAACTGCCCGAACTGCTCAGCCAGTACAAGCCGCTCCTCGACCGCTACGACTTGGTCTCCTTCGACCCGCGCGGCGTTGGCGCGACCATCCCCGTGCGCTGCGGAAAGACCGCGGACGACACCGGCTACGACGGGGCCCGCGCCTGTGCCGAGCACTCCGCGGCGCTCCTCCCGTACGTCGGCACCTCGCACACCGCGCGCGACCTCGACCTGATGCGCTACCTCCTCGGCGACGAGCGACTGCACTACTTCGGGGTCTCGTACGGGACGGCGCTCGGCGCGGTCTACGCCCACCTGTATCCCTCGCACGTCGGACGGCTCGTCCTCGAAGCGCCCGTCGATCCGACCGAGGACCGCGACGAGAAGCAGGTGTCGCAGGTCAAGGCGGTCCAGGCGGCGTTCGACCGGTTCGCTGCGCACTGCGCGGCCCGTATCCGCCACTGCCCGACCGGCGACGGGCCCGAGGAGGCCGCGCGACGCATGGCGCGCCTGGCCCATCGCCTGGAGAAGAAGCCGGCCCCGGCCGGCGGAGGAAACACCCTCGACGCCGACGACCTCGCGTATGCCGTCAGCGACTATCTCGTCCTCGGCACGGACGGCTGGTCGCCGCTCGCCAAGGCCCTCACCGCGCTGATCGACCGCAACGACGGCCGTCCACTGAGCAAGCACGCGGACGACATGGGCTCCGCCGACCACGCGGCGACCCCGCCCGACAACAGCCGCGCCGCCCTGACCGCGATCACCTGCGCGGACTCCAGCCTGCGCCCCGACTTCGAACGCCTCGACCGGGACGAAGCCCGCGTCAAGGCCGCTTCGCCCGTCTTCGGCGCGCCCTGGTCCACCGGCGTCTACCTCTGTTACGACTGGCCGTTCGACGGCGAGCGCGTCACGCCCCAGGTGAACGCCGACGGCGCGGCCCCCGTCCTTGTGATCGGCGGTACCGGCGACCCGATCACCCCGTATCCCGGCGCCCGCAACATGGCCCGCGCCCTGGGCGACGGTGTCGGCGTGCTCCTGACAGCCGAGGAGGAGGGCCACGGCACGTACCCGCAGAACCGCTGCGTCATGGAGGCCGTCGACCAATACCTCCGCACGGGCCGCACCCCAGCCACGGGAGCGGTGTGCCGGGGCACCATGTCCTGAGGCCCGTACGGATCCGCCGGGCGGCCGTCAGCACACCGGTTCGCTCGCGGAAGAACGTCGTCGAGGACCGCACTGGATCCCACTCCTCCTCGTGCTGCGCGCCGTGGACAGCGCGCAACACGCAAGCCCCTCCGCGACTCGGCCATCGAGATCTGACACTGCGACGCGTCCGGCGTCTGCTCCGGCTACACCCAGCACAGCAACGGCGGCGGCACACCTCCCGGCCCGCCACCCTCCGGCACGCCGACGGCACCGCCGGGCGGTCAGGGCGGTCCGGGTGGCGGGGGCGGCGGTCACGCGACCCCGACCGACGACCTCACCTGGCTGCGCGGCCCAGATGCGACAGACACAGCGGCCCGGACACCGTTCGGTCTCCGGGCCGCCACCTTCCGGCACTCCGCCTGGCATTCGGTGGACTCAACCGCCCTCAGCCTGCGCGGTCGAAGCAACGTTCCAATTCGTTCAGGTCGTAGAACGCGCTGCCCCTCGACACCGGGCGGCAGCCCTGCTTGAAGGTGGTCTCCTTCTCGTTGTAGAGCATGCGCACCAGGTAGGTGTCGTCCTTGCGGAAGACGTCCCACTGGATGTTCGCGGCCATAGGGGCGACGGACGCACCGCGCCACGCGTTGTCGGCGTAGGTGTACGGATGGTCGGGCGTCACCGCCTGGGTGCTGCCCGGCAGGCCCATCAGCGCGGCCAGCGGGATGATCTCCTCGGCGTGCGTGAAGCGCAGTTCCGCGCCCAGTGCGCTGGTGCCGTCGCGCTTGGCCTCGACCTGATCGAAGAAGTCGTCGAGCAGGACGTCGGCCATCTTGTAGGTGATGTCGCTGTCCGCGAAGCCGGGGCCCTTCTCGTAGAAGTCTTCCGCGTCGCTGAGATACCCGAACCACGCGGCGTCGCGCGGCGCGATGTAGCGCTCCATGGGCAGGCCGCGGCCGTCCGGCATCTCGGCGCTCATGGCCGGGGCGATCGCGTAGAGGTCGTAGACGGCCTGGGCGGCGTCGCTGTCGGAGGCGACGGAGGAGAACTCGCCGTCCGCGATGCGCTGGACGAACGCGGGTTTGAAGATCCTCTCCAGGACCCTGCGGGCGGCCTGCCGGGTGGCGCGCTGATCGGTGATGCTCTTGAGGGTGGCGGCCAGCCGCTGGTCGTGGTCGACGTAGTCGCGGTAGGCGGCGCCGCCGGCCGACTTGTGGAAGTAGAGCAGGTCCCTGTCGGACCGGGCGGGCCGGATGAGCGGCTTCAGGGCGGGGTCGTCGGCGGCGAGGGCGCCGGTGAACACGTTCCCGCTGGCGGCGGCGCGTGCCTCACCGGAGTTGACGACGTCGATGGGCGCGGAGTCCTTGGCGATCCGCCGGAACAGGTCCGGAAGACGCTTCTCCATGCGAGTGGCGGCGCCCCGCAGCTCTTCCTCGCCGCGCCCGCTCAGGTTCCCGTGGCCGATCTTGTCCATGGCCGCGAGGAGGGTTCGCACGTCGGGCCCGAACTGCTCGCCGGCGGAGGTGAGCTGGCCTTCATCGGCGGCTTGGTCCCACAGCCCGAGGATGAGGTCGCCGTCCTTGCTGCTGGAAGCGGCACGCGAGCCGTGCCGGGAGACAGTCTCAGTGAAGACGGGGACGTAGCCCTTGGGAGCGTGCTGGTAGCTGCGGACGCTCTGCTGCGGCTCGTACGACGCCTTGGTCCCGTAGCTGTCGAGAGACCGGGAGTCGGTGGCGTGGGCGGGCACCGAGGCGGCGAGCAGAGCGGACAGACCGAGGGCGAGGACAGGGGCGAACCGTTTCATGAGGTGCAGCTTCATCGGTACGGGTGAACAGAGGCCGACGCTGAGGTTGTCGCAAGAGGTATACGGCCTGGTCCGGCTGGATCTGCCCCGCCGGAATCCGGCGGCGCCGCCAAGAACTCACCGGTGAGGCAACCGACACCATCTCGATGACGGAGTTCAACCAGGGCATCGATCCGGTGGACATCACACTCGACGGGATGTTCGCACCCTGATCAAGGGCTGACCGAGTCCGGCCGGGTGCCGTCGCCGGTCTCCAGTGCGGTGACCAGCCGGTCCAGAGCCGGCAGCGCCTGGTGCAGCGCCGCCCGGTCGGCATCGGACAGCTCCTCCACGACGCGGGTGAGGGCCGCGGTGCTGGCCCGGTCGTAGCGCTCCAGCAGGTGCAGGGCTTCCTCCGACGCGGTGAGCACCACAGTCCGTTGGTCGTGCTCGGGCCGGACCCGTTCCACCAGCCGTGCGGCGGACATCGCCCGGACCAGGTTGCTCACGGTGGAAGGTGCCACCCGCACGCGTGTGGCCGCTGCGCCGGGGCTGAGACCCTCGGGCGAGGAGGACAGGGCCCGCAGCAGTTCGATCTGTGCCTCCGGCAGGTCGGGCAGTCCCTCGGCGTTGCGGGTGGCACGCAGGACGGCACGCCGCAGCGGTCCCAGAAGTCCGCCCAGTCCCGCCGCGACGCGGGCTGCCTCCGGTGTCCCGGGTGCACTGCGGTCACCCATCCCGTCCGCCGCTCTGTGTGTGTTGCGCATGCCCCATTGTGGACTGCGCAGACAAAGTTTTGCGGCAAACATATTTTGTGGCAAAGTGGAATGGAGGGCGATGGCACCGGACCGGCCGAACCGTACGCCGGCGGGTGACCGCTCGCAGCACAGCAAGGAGCACCACCATGACCACCCTGCACGACACCCCTACGACCGTCGAAAACCCCGTCCCGCCGCAGGATCTGTCCGGCATCGTCGGGCACCGGTTCATCTACACGTACGCCAACGGCTGGCAGTACGAGATGTACGTGAAGAACGCCACGACCATCGACTACCGCATCCACTCCGGGATGGTCGGCGGCCGCTGGGTGAAGGACCAGGAGGTCGACTTGGTGCGGCTCGCCGACGACGTTTACAAGGTGTCCTGGAACGAACCGACCGGCACCTCGGTCGTCGTCAACGTGCTGCCTCGCCTGCGGGTCCTGCACGGCACCATCTTCTTCCCGCAGTGGATCGAGCAGGACGGCAGCAAGACGGTGCTCTACCAGAACGACCACCTGGAGGAGATGCGCGCCTACCGGGACGCCGGCCCCACCTACCCGATCTACGTCGTCCCGGAGTTCGCGCGCATCACCTTGTTCGAGTACGTCGGCGAGAACGTTGAGAGCGTCGTCGCGGTGGGCCCCGAGGACCTGCCCCGGGGCTTCGCCGACCGCACTAACTGAAAGACGGCGGGTCTGTCGAACGAACGAATGATGTAACGGGGGTAGTTGGGGCTACTGGCGGGCTGCCGACAGTCGGCCGTCGAAGGTGATGTCGAAGGTCGTCGTCCGATACGAGGCGACCGTGCTGGTCGCAGCCCTCAACGAGTGGCTGTGATCAGCGCTTTCGGGACCGACTCCAGGTGTGGAATGTGGTGGTTGCCTCCAGGTCCACCCGGCCGGTCGCGACCCGGTTCACCGGCACATTCTCGTCGGGGATCAACGCGACCGGCATGGAGCAGATCGCGGAGCGGGCGCCGGTGTCCAAGCGCACCCCCTACACGCACTTCAGGACCAAAGACGAGCTGGTCCTCGCCCATCTCATGGACCTCTCCTCGACGGGACGCACCCTGGAGGGCGTGCTGGCACGCGAGGACATCCCCGCCAAGGAGCGAATCCTCGCACTGTTCGACCCGTCCCCGACCGGCACGGATCCCGTGCGCGGATGCCCGTTCATCGACGCCGCCGCGGAATTACCCGATCCCCAGAACGCGGTCCACTCCTACGCTCGCGAACAGAAACAGCTGTTGGTGCGGCTGGTGACCGACCTGGTAGCGGAACTGGGCTGCCGCGAGCCCGCCGTCCTCGCCGAGCAACTCGTGACCCTCGCGGACGACGCCGCGAGTCGCACCATGGTGCTGGGCGAGTCGAACTACAGAGCCGCGAACACCCAGGTCACGACGGAGCTGCCGTAGTGCCGCTGCTCGACGAAGGCCACCGCCAGCAGATCGAACGCCCCGGTCACCAGGCCGGTCGCGGTGGCCACAAGGACGGGCTGTGCCAGTCCCCGAGCGAACCTGTTCTGTCCGCCTGCCGGGCGGGGCTGCGGCTCGCCGCGATGGTGGAGCTGGGCCGTCCCGGGGGAAGAGACGAAGAGAAGGGTCCCCGGCAGCATACGAGCCGGTCGCCTGGCTCACAGAGAGCAGAACGGCGAGGGACGCTGTCCCGTACGACAGTCGGCCCACGAGTGCGGCGGTGAAGGTGGGGCGGGCGTGTGGAGTACGGAGAACGGCGGCGTACGAGGGGCGCGCAGAAGTAGGCGCAGACATGTGAAGGGTCCCTCGAAGGGGGGCGCGACAGGGACACCGATACGCCGCGACGGCTACGGCCGATTGCCGGGTGCCGATCGCGGGCCTGTGCGGGGCCCTATGCCAGGAGGAGGAGCACGAGGGGCAAGATGTCAGCGGTGCGGGTCCCACAGGTGGGAAGCCGGGGAAGTCGCCCCTGCGGCGGCCCGGATCACGGCCTGTCAGAACTCCCGACAGCAAACCCGTTTCACTGGTTCGTTCCCACTCGGACCCGAAACCCCCGTACCCGCGGAGAACCAACCCCGTGATCCGCGACCATCACCGGCTCGAGGGTGGCGCCGTCCAGCTCGGTGCCACCGGCCCCGGCCTGCCCGGGCCGTTCGGCACCTGACCCGTTCGGCACCTGACCCCCGGGATTCAACCAGGCGCAGCACCCTTCCGGGTGTATATGAGGCAGAAATCCCGGCACGGCCCAGGTGGGAAATCTGTCACGGTGACGGTAGACATTGGGTGCCTGCAGGGTTATTGTTTCTGTCGTACCCAGAAAGTCGAAGTGGGCACGGCAGACATGAACTGCCGTGCAAGCAGGTCAAGCAGGACGCGGCCCGAACGGGACGCGAGCAGTACCCGCGGTATCCAGCAGTACAACCGAGTAACCGAAGGTAAGGAGCAGAACGCCATCAGGATCGCCCGGGCGAGGAAGCAGTCCGCCCGGGTACCGCAAGACCCAGGATTGGAAGGTGGTCCCCGGTCACGCATCCGCGATCCCCGCAGCCCCGCCCTCCCAGGCGGACACTGCGGACAGACAAGGCCGGCGCAGCCGGCCGGTAGATGGTGTTGAAAGCTCGGGGCCCGGGTGCCGCTACGGCACCCGGGCCCCCCGACGCATCCCCGGAAGAAGAGGTATATGCCCCCTCGCGGCACCCGCCCCGCCGACAACCTCGACGACGACGGCTACCCCGCCTACACCATGGGCCGGGCCGCCGAGATGCTCGGCACCACCCCCGCCTTCCTCCGCACCCTCGGCGAACACCGCCTGATCACCCCCCTGCGCTCCGAAGGCGGCCACCGCCGCTACTCCCGCTACCAGCTGCGCATCGCCGCCCGGGCCCGCGAACTCGTCGACCAGGGCACTCCCATCGAGGCCGCCTGCCGCATCATCATCCTCGAAGACCAGCTCGAAGAAGCCCAGCGCATCAACGAGCGACTGCGCGCCCAAGCCGTCCAGCCGCAGCCGAAAGCCTCGGCCTGACAAGCTGCCGGTCCCGGTGCCATCGCGGGATTTCCAGCAGGCCGCCGAGCCGTGATCGGCGGCGCAACCGGCTCAAGCGCCTTCGGTGACGGCCCGCCGCCCTCGAGGCTTCATGGCCGGCACCGGCCTGGACCTCGACGAACTCACGTGACCTTGACAAGCTGAAGTCAGTAGCCGTTGTCGGACTCCCGGCTCACCCCCTGACGGCAGCCCTTGCCGTCAGGAGTCGAGCGTTCCGTGCGCGGTCTGTCTGCGTCGACGCTGCTCGGGGACATCCGCCACCGGGGCGGAGAGCATCAGCGCGCGGGTGTATTCGTGCTGCGGTGTGGTGGTGACGGTGTGGGCGTCGCCTGCTTCCACGATGTCCCCGTGGTGGATCACCGCGACCCGGTGGCTCATGAAGCGCACGACCGACAGGTCGTGGGTGACGAAGAGGTAGGCGATCCCGGTCTGTTCCTGAATCTCCAGGAGCAGGTCGAGAACGGTACGCCGGGTGGTGAGGTCGAGGGCGGACACCGGCTCGTCACAGATGACGAGCCGGGGTCGCAGGGCAAGTGCGCGGGCGATGGCGACGCGTTGGCGCTGCCCGCCGGAGAACTCGCGGGGCAGGCGGGCCGCCGCGTCGGCGGGGAGGTGGACACGGGCGAGCAGTTCACCGACCCGGCCGCGAGCCTCCTTGGCGCCGATGCCGTGTCCGAGCAGGGGTTCGGCGAGGGTGTCCCCGATGGTGAGGGAGGGGTTCAGCGAGGTGTAAGGGTCCTGGAAGACGACCTGGAGGTCGCGGCTCAGCTGGCGGCGGCGGGCGGCAGGGGCCTGCTCGATGCGTTCACCGGCGAAGGTGATGGTGCCTGACCGGACCGGGACGAGTCCGAGGACCGCGCGGCCGATGGTCGTCTTGCCCGAGCCGGACTCGCCGACCAGGCCGAGCGTTTCGCCCGGTCGGACGTCGAACGAGACGCCCTTGAGCACCTCCGTGCGCGGGGCACGCCGGCCCTTGCCGCGGAAGGAGACCCGCAGGCCCCGCACCTGGAGCAGGGCGTCCGTGGAGGTGGCGGCTTCGGTCGCGGTCATGCGGTGGCGCTCCTTGTCTCTCGGGCCCGCCAGGGGGCTCTGGGCGGGGCTTCGTCGAGCACGGCGCCGAGCAGGGTCCGGGTGTAGGGGTCGCGGGGGGCGTGGAGAACCTCTTCGGCGCTGCCGGTCTCCACGATCCGGCCGGCGTTCATCACGGCGACGCGGTCGCACAGGTCCGCGACGACGCCGAGGTCGTGGGTGACCAGGAGCACGCCCAGGGCGCGGTCCTTCTGCAGGCGGCGCAGCAGGTCGAGGACCTCCGCCTGGACGCGCACGTCGAGCGCGGTGGTGGGCTCGTCGGCGATGAGGAGTTCGGGGTCGCAGGACATCGCACCGGCGATCAGGACGCGCTGGGCCATGCCGCCCGAGATCTGGTGGGGGTACAGGCGCAGTGTGCGCTCGGGGTAGGGGATCTCCACCATGCGCAGCAGGTCGGCGGCGCGGCGGGCCGCTTCCCGGCGGGAGATGCCGAGGACGTGCCGCATGGGTTCCATGAGCTGGCTGCCGACGGTGAATGCGGGGTCCAGGTTGCTCATGGGTTCCTGGGGGACGTAGGCCACCGTGCCGCCCCGCAGGGCGCGGTAGGCGCGTTCGGGCAGGCCGGTGACTTCCCGTCCCTTTATGGTGATGCTTCCGCCGCTGACCGCTCCGCCGTCCGGCAGGATGCCCAGCACGGAGAAGGCGGTCTGCGTCTTGCCGGAGCCGGACTCGCCGACCAGGCCCACGATCTCACCGGCGCGGACGTCGAGGTCGACGCCGTGCACGACCTCCTTGCGGGTGCCGTCCGGCTGGGCGTAGGCGACGGTGAGGCCGCGCACCGAGAGCAGCCCGGAGCGGTCGGAGCCGTCGGCGGGCGAGTCCTTCGCGGCGGCGGCGGCAGCGGCAGGGAGCGGGGGTGCGGCGCCGTGCCGGGCCCGGCGGGGCGCGGCCGTTTCGGCGCCCCGGTCCTCCAGGATGTCGCGCAGGGCCCCGGCGAGCAGGACGAGGCAGCCGTTGGTCAGACCGAGAGCGAGGCCCGGCCACAGCATCAGCAGCGGCGCGCGCTGGATGTTCTGGAACGCTTCGTTGAGCATCGCCCCCCAGGTCGCGGCCGATCCGCTGCCGATCCCCAGGAATTCCAGACCGGCCTGGAGCCCGATGGCGATGCCGGTGACGAGGGCCACCTGGATGATGACGGGGCCGCGCACGACGATGAGGATGTGCCGGGCGACGATGCGGGCGTCGGACAGGCCCGACACCTTCGCGGCGTCGACGTAGAGCGCTCCGCGTACGCCCGCGACCACGCCGCGCACGAGGCGGAAGAAACTCGGTGCCGCGAGCACGCCGAGCACCGTCATCAGGGCCCAGACGCGCGGGCCGAGGATGGCACGGGAGGCGAGCAGCACCACCATGGCGGGCAGGGCCATGACGAGGTCGACGACCCAGTTGGTGAGGGAGTCGAACCAGCCGCCGCGGTAGCCGGCGTACAGACCCGACGGCACCCCGAGGACGAGAGCGATCCCGAGGGCGATCAGGGCTCCGCCGAGGGTGTTGCGCCCGCCGTAGAGGATGCGCGAGAGGATGTCGCGGCCGGCGGAGTCCATGCCCAGCGGATGCGCGCCATTGGGTGTGGCGAAGGCGTCGCCGAGCGAGGAGACCTGGGGGCCTTGCGGGGAGAGCAGCGGTGCCAGGCACACGGCCGCGACCAGGAGCAGCAGCACGGCGGCGGAGAGGGCGCCGAGCGGGTGCCTCAGCAGACGCCGGACGGTGCCTGTGCGGTGGGCCGGTGGTTCGCCGGCGGGCCCGGCGGCGGGGCCGGGGCGCCCCGTGCGGGCCGCCGCGGGCGCGTCGGCGGGAAGGTACTCGCTCATGCGGCCCTCGCCTTCGGGTCGAGCCAGCCGATCAGGATGTCGACCAGGAGGTTGATCAGGACGACGCCGGCCACGCTGAGCATGACGAGCGCCATGATCACGGGGATGTCGCCGCGGGTGGTGTAGGTGACGGTCATGCTGCCGATGCCGGGGAGCCCGAAGATCTGCTCCACCAGCACGGCTCCGCCGAGCAGGCCCACGAACTGCATGCCGAGGACGGACAGCGCCGGCGCCGAGGCGTTGCGCAGGACGTGTCGGAACACGATCCGGGAGGCGGGCAGGCCGCGGGCGCGCAGGGTACGGACGTAGTCCTGGCGCAGTACGTCGATCACCGCGCCGCGCACCTGCTGGGAGACGCCCGCCACGGATGCCACCGACAGGGACAGGACCGGCAGCGTGATGGTGGACAGCCAGCCGCCGGGGGACTGGGTGAACGCGGTGTATCCGATGGCGGGGAACCAGCCGAGGCGGACCGCGAAGACCAGCACGACGACCAGGGTGACGAGAAAGCCCGGGAGTGCGTAGCCGACGACGCCCAGGATCTGGACGAAGCGGTCCGCGGCACCGCGCCGGACTCCCGCCCAGACGCCCAGCAGGAACGACACGACGGTCGTGACGAGCGTGACGCCCAGCATCAGGCTCACGGTGACCGGCAGCCGGCCCGCGACGGCCTCGCCGACGTCCTCGCTGGTGAACCAGGAGGTGCCGAGGTCACCACGGACGGCGTGGGCGAGCCAGTCGGCGTACTGGGCGAGGACCGGGCGGTGAAGGCCCAGTGAGGCGTTCTTGGCGTCCACGGCCGCCTGATCGGCGCTCTGGCCGAGGAGCTGGCGGCCGACGTCCACGTCCGCGATCGACAGCAGCAGGTAGGTGAGGAACGACAGGACGAGCAGGAGCAGGGCTCCGGCCGCGATCCTGCGGGCGACGAAGTTCAGCATGGCACTCGGTATCCGTGACCGGCCGCCGGGAGCGGTCGCGCGGGTTCCCGCCCGACCGCCCCCTGGGCGGACTCACTTGACGGGGGCGTAGTTGTAGATCGAGGGGACGGCCATGCCGGACTGCGGGGTGATCTTCACCGTGCCGTCCGAGACGTGCAGGTAGGTCATCCGGTAGAAGGGGACGAACCAGCCTGACTTCACGAGGTGTTCGTTCAGGGCCCGTGCGGCCTGCTTCGCCTGCTCGCCGCTGCCGGTCTGGATCCGCGGGATCAGCTCGCGCACGGTGGGGTCGGTGGTGCCGAACATGTTGAAGGCGCCGGGGGTGACCAGTTCGTTGACGACGACCCAGTCGGACGCGGACTGGCCGATGTTCATGACGAGGCCTGAGTACGCACGGTCGGTGAACACCTTCCGGACCGCCGAGCCGCCGTCGAGGTCGTCCCAGACCAGCTTGACGCCGATGGCCTTGAAGTCGGTGGCCAGCGACGATGCGAGCGCGTCGTTGACCATGGCGGCGATGCGCGGCAGCTTCAGTGTGAAGCCCTGGGCGTAGCCCGCTTCCTTCAGCAATCTCCTGGCTCTGGCCGGGTCGTGGGGGTAGTACGTGTCCAGCTGCCTGTCATACCCCTGGGTGCCGGGGCCGAAGACCTGGTCGGTGACCTGACCGCGGTCCTGACGGATGGCGTGGAGCATGGCCGCGCGGTCGATCGCGCAGTTCAGTGCCTGGCGGACGCGGGGGTCCTTCAGGGCCGGGGTCAGCTTCCCGTCGCGGTCGAAGAGCAGCAGCCCCTGGAAGTCGAACTCCTGCTTCGCCGTCTTCATCCTGGCATCGGACTCGACGCTGATCTGCTGGTCGGCGGTCTGCAGGAGGGCGGCGTTCACCTGTCCGGTCTTGAGGCCGTTGACGATCGCCGTCTCGTTGTCGAAGAAGCTGATCGTGAGGTTCGCGTAGGGGAGCCGCTTGCCCCAGTAGGCGTTGTTGCGCTGGTAGACCCACTTGGTGCCGATCGTCGTGCGTGCCTTGACGAGGCGGTAGGGGCCGGTGCCGTCAGGGGTCGTCTTGAGGCTGTCGGCCTTCGCGAACTTCGCCGGGTTGGCCATCAGGCCGGCCGCGTCGCTCAGGTAGAACAGCATGGCGGGGTCGGCCTGCTTGAGTTTCAGGGTGACGTGCGAGGCGTCCGCGACGTCGACCGAGTCCAGGTCGTTCAGCCACTTCGCGTCGGCGCCGCCGCCCTTCTTGAAGCGCTCCATGTTCGCTTTGACCGCTGCGGCATCGAAGGCGGTGCCGTCGGCGAACTTCACGTCCTTGCGCAGCGTGAGGGCGAGTTCGGTGCGGTCGGAGTTGTACTTCCAGGAGGTGGCGAGCATCGGGCTGAAGGCGCCGTCAGGCTCCCGCTTGACGAGTGTGTCGTACGTGGCCTGGAAGAAGGGCAGGGCACTGCCGACCGCCTGCGTGGGGTCGAGGCTCTGCGGGAAGGTCAGGGTCGCGATGTTCAGCGTGGAGGAGTCGGCGCTCCCGGTGCCGGAGCCGGTGCATCCCGCGAGGGCGAGGGACGCCGCCGCGCATGCGGCGACGGCCCCGCTTCGGGTGTTTCTGCTCATGAGATTCGCTCCGTCTGGAGGGCCGGGGAGGGCGTCCCGGGCGAGATTGGCGGTGAGCTTACTCGTGGAATTAACCACTTGGTAGGTTTTTCGAGATGGAGTTGACCAGGGGAGTCGCGCCGACCGTCGGCCGGTCGGCAGCGGGCGGTGGCCGGTGCCGACCGGCCGCCGCACCGGACGGCCCGCAGCGGCGGGGAACCGTGGCAGGCTGCCTGTGACAACCGCCGCAGGGCGGGGACGCGCCCCCGCCCTGCGGCGGGCGCCGGTCGGACGACGGCAGGAGGCCGCAGAGTTGAGCGAACGACCCGAGAGTGTTCCGCGACGCCCGTCGAAGGGCGAACGCACACGGGCCCGCATTCTCGACTCCGCGGCCGAACTGTTCTCCCGTTCCGGCTTCAACGCCGTGTCGCTGCGTGACATCGCCGCGCACGCGGGGCTGACGCACGCCGGGGTGCTGCACCACTTTCCGGGCAAGGAGTCCCTGCTGATCGAGGTGCTCGGCCACCGCGACAGGATCGACGCGCAGTCGGTCTTTCCCGGCATCGTCCACCCGGGCACCCCCGAGCCGGATCCGGGTGAACGGTTGCGCCTGCTGGTCGGTCTGGTGGCGCGCAACAGTCGGACTCCGGGACTCGTCGCGCTCTACACGAAACTCTCCGCGGAGGCCACCGACCCCCAGCACCCCGCGCACCACTACTTCAGGGAGCGCTACCGCATCCTCCGGGAGGAGATGACCGTGCTCATCGAGGCCCTGCGGGCCGAGGTCGCCCCGCAGGTCCAGGGCGATCCGGCGATCATGGCACGGCAGTTGCTTGCGCTGATGGACGGTCTGCAGACGCAGTGGCTGATGGAGCCGGACGCCGTGGAGATGGAGGAACTGGTACGCGACTTCCTGCGCCGGCTGGGACTCGACCCGGAAGGCGGCGGGGGACAGGCCGGCGTCAGCGCGTGAGCGACGCGAGAACCGCATCGGCCGTACTCCGGTGCCCGGCCGCGTTGGGGTGGAACCCGGCAGCTTCCGCCGAGTCGCCGGGTTCGATCCAGCGCACGCCCGCGGGCTTGCACACGTCGTGCCCGATCGAGGGCCGGTAGGCGTCGACGTAGGTGGCGTCGTACACGTTGGCCTGCTGGGCGAGCATCGTGTTGAGCTGCTTCTCCTTGTCCCGGACCCAGGGGAAGTCTCCCGTGGCGAGCGCGACCGTCTCCCGGCAGGCGGTGCCGTCGTCGGGGAAGAGGGCCGGGTAGCCCACCAGCAGCACCCTCGCGCGCGGGGACCGGGCGTGGATCTCCGCGAGGACCGTATCGATCCTGGGTGCCGTGGTGTTGATGCGGGAACCGATCTCGTCGGTGCCGAGCAGGGTGTAGCTCTGTTTGCAGGGGGAGCCGTTCGGCGCCAGGTATCCGAGGAGCACGCAGCGTGTGATCACGCCGCCCAGGTCCAGGTCGTTGCCGCCGATGCCCAGGGTGACCAGGGTGGTGTCGGGGCGCAGGGCGTCGAGTTGCGGCGGGGCAGAGTCCTGGCGGCCTGTCATGTCGCTGGTGTCGGCTCCGGCGCAGGTCACGTCGGTGAACGACGTCGCGCCGACGGCACGCGCCACCAGCGACGGGTAGTTGTTCGAGGAGCGCCCGCAGAGGGAGTCGGTCTGCTCGGGGATGCCGAGGCCGGAACTGTAGGAGTCCCCGAGCGCGACGTAACGCACCTCGCCGGCGGCGCGCTGGGCGGTGCGCCCGGCAGGGTGCTCCGGTGCGGGAGCCGCGGTGGCGGCCGCCGTCGCGCCGGCCAGCAGGGCGATGGCTGCCGCGGTCACGACGCCGGTGCGCAGCAGCGCACTTCGGCAGGTGCCGGTGCCGTGCGGGGACGCGGTACGGGACGTGTGTCCCGCGGCGGGCGGGGCGGACGGCTGACTGGCTGGGGACATGTCCGGTCCTCGTTTCATCGGCGAGCGGAAGGAGGCGCGGCGGCGGGATCAGGACGCTGTCCCGGAGCGGCGCGGCTCGAGCGCGAAAACCGTAAGTTGATCGGTTTCTGCTCGTCAATAGGTTGCGCGGAGCGGAATCGACCGACGGGACTCGCCCCTTACTCGCCGGTAGACAGTCTTGACAGTGAAAACCGATCATTTTATGGTTTTCAGATCATCCGGCCGTCGACGCGGCTCACCCGCACCGGCCCGGAGGTTCTTCACACACCGTCAGCGAGCGGCCCGTCGCGGCAGCCCGGAAGCAGCGGCCCGGCCCCACCCCGCCTCACGAGACCTCGACAGGTGCGCCGAATGACCCACCAGACCCCACCGCCAGCGACCCAGGATCCGGCACCGCCGCAACTCACCCTCGCCCTCGCCGAGAAGGCGGCTCTGACCAGCGGTGCCGGTGACTTCGTCACCACCGCCGTCGCCTCCTGCGGCATCCCGGCGGTCGCCCTGTCCGACGGCCCGCACGGGCTGCGGCTGCCGAAGGAGAGCGGCGACGGCGGACAGCTCGACCTGCACAGCGCCGCTCCCGCCACCTGCTTCCCGCCCGCCACGGCCCTCGGCAGCAGCTGGGATCCGCAGCTCGCCCACCGCGTCGCCGGCGCGATCGCCGCGGAGGCGAGCGCCCACGGCATCCACGTCGTGCTCGGGCCCGGCGTCAACATCAAGCGGTCACCGCTGTGCGGACGCAACTTCGAGTACTTCTCCGAAGACCCCCTGCTGTCGGCCGAGATGGGCGGCGCGATGGTCCGTGGGCTGCAGGAGGCGGGCGTCGGGGCGGCACTCAAGCACTACGCCGCCAACAACCAGGAGACCGACCGCATGCGGGTCAGCGCCGACGTCGACGAGCGGCCGCTGCGCGAGATCTATCTGCGGGCCTTCGAACGCATCGTCCGCCGCGACCGCCCCTGGTCCGTCATGGCCTCCTACAACGGCGTCAACGGCGTCCCGCTGACCGAGAACACCCGGCTGCTCACGGACATCCTGCGCACCGAGTGGGGCTTCGAGGGCATCGTCATGTCCGACTGGGGCGCCGTGCGCGACCGCGTCGCCGCGCTGCGCGCCGGTCTCGACCTCCAGATGCCGGGCACGGACGGGCGCACCGACCACCAGGTCGTCGCCGCGGTGGCCGGCGGCGACCTCGACGAGTCGGTGCTCGACACCGCGGTGGAACGGCTCGTCCGCTTCGCCCGGCGCACGACCAGCGTGGTACCCCCTCACCGCGAGGTGCCCGTCGACGAGCACCACCGCCTCGCCCGAGAGGCCGCGGAGCGGTGCATCGTGCTCCTGAAGAACGACTCGGAGCTGCTGCCCCTCGATCCGGCCACGGGAAGGGTGGCGGTCATCGGTGAACTGGCCCGCACCCCGCGCTACCAGGGCGCGGGCAGTTCCCAGGTGACGCCGACCTGCCTGGACACACCCCTGGACTGCCTGCACCGGCTCTCCGGCGGCGCCCGGGTGGACTTCGCCGCGGGCTATGTGCTCCCGGGCGTCGCGGCGACGGACACGGCCGGGAAGGCGGCACCGGGCCCGGCCCCGGACGCGAACACGGACACGGATGCGGAGGCGGCCCTGGCCGACGAAGCCGTACGGCTCGCGGCCGTGAGCGACACCGTGGTGCTCTTTCTCGGCCTTGCCGCCCAGGACGAGTCGGAGGGCTTCGACCGCGACCACATCGACCTGCCGGACGTCCAACTGCGCCTGCTGGAACGGGTCCGGGCCGTCAACCCCAGGGTGTGCGTGGTGCTGTCCAACGGCGGCGTGGTACGGACCGCTCCCTGGCAGGCGGCCGTTCCCGCCCTGGTCGAGGGCTGGCTGCTCGGCCAGGCCGGCGGAGGGGCGCTCGCCCGGGTGCTGTTCGGCATGGTCAATCCCTCCGGCAAGCTGGCCGAGACCATCCCGCTGCGCCTGGAGGACTCGCCCAGCCACCTTTCCTTCCCGGGCGAGGAGGGCCGAGTCCGGTACGGAGAGGGAGTCTTCGTCGGATATCGCGGCTACGACGCCCGCCACTGCGAGGTCGCCTATCCCTTCGGCCACGGGCTGTCGTACACCACGTTCGCGTACTCCGGGCTGCGGGTCGCCCAGGACGGAGAGGGCGGGGCGTTCACCGTGTCGCTGACCGTCACCAACACCGGGGGCCGTGCGGGACGCGAGGTCGTCCAGATCTACAGCAGTGGCCCGACGGCCTCCGTGGTCGCTCGGCCGCCGAGGGAGCTGCGCGGCTTCGCCTCGGTGTCCCTGGCCTGCGGCGAGAGCCGCGAGGTGGTGGTGGAGCTGGCGCGCGACGACCTCGCGTACTACAGCGAACGCGAGGGCCGCCGGCGGGTGGAGGGCGGTGTCTACCGCATCGAGGCGGGCTCCTCCTCACGTGACATCCGCCTGTCGGCCGAGGTGAGCGTCCCCGGTGACCTCTCCCGCCTGCGCCTGAGCGGACGCAGCACGCTCGCGGAGTGGCTCGCGCACCCCGTGGGCGGGCCGCTGCTGAGCGAGAGGTTCGCCCGGGCCAGGCCGCAGGGGGCGGGACCGGGCGCCATGGGCGATCCGGTGATGCGCAGGTTCCTCGCGGGCATTCCGCTCGACGTGATCTCGGAGTTTCCGCAGAGCCCCGTGCCGCCCGAGGATGTGGCCGAACTGGCCGCTCTGGTCGCCGCCGCGGCGCACGGCCAAGGCGGCCGGGACCAGGAAGGAGAGTGACGTGACGAACGGGGCGGTGGTGGCGGCGGTCGGCGGGAGTGTGCAACCCGGCTGGGAGCGGGTGCGGGACGCCTTCGCCCGTGGCCAGGCGCACGATCCGGGTGCCGCTCAGCTGGCCGTCCATCACCACGGCCGGCTGGTCGTGGACCTTTGGACCACGGGCACCGCGGCGCCGCCGGACGGACGGCCGTTCGGACCGGACCGGATCGGCGTGCTGATGTCCGTGTCGAAGGCCATGGTCGCCGTCTGCGCCCATGTGCTGTGCGAACGGGGCGTCCTGGACCTGGACGCGCCCGTCGCACGATACTGGCCGGAGTTCGCGGCGCAGGGCAAGGTGGACACGCAGGTGGCCGACCTGCTCGCCCACCGCGCCGGGCTACCGGCCTTCACCGACGATCCCGCGGGTGTCGGGATGCCGGGGCACCTGGACTGGGAGGCACGCGTCAGCGCCCTCGCGGCCATGCGACCGGTGTGGGTTCCCGGATCGGCCTACCTCTACCACAGCCTCACCTACGGCCATCTGGTCGGAGAGGTCATCCGCCGGGTGTCGGGGGTGAGTGTCGGTTCCTTCTTCTCCCGGGAGGTGGCCGGACCGCTCGGACTCGACCTGTGGATCGGGCTGCCGGAACGGATGGAGCACCGGTTCGTCCCGCAGTTCGCCGTCAGGGACGCGCCCACGGCCGAACAGGTCGTGACGGCGATCGCGGATCTCGGCCTCTCCCCGGACGGCAGGCTGGCCGGCGCGCTGCGGGCTTCGGTGGCCGAACTGGACGCGGTCATCGACGCGTTGCGCACGCGACAGGGCAGGGCCTGCGAGCTTCCGGCCGCGGGGGGCATCGGCAACGCCCGCTCGCTCTCCCGGCTCTACGCGGCGCTCATCGGCAGGGTCGACGGCGTGCGGCTGCTGTCGAGCGCCACCCTCGACCGGGCACGCGCCCCGCACACCGACCACCTGCCGCAACCAGCGCCCCTGGACCGGCTCGACGGCCCGGACCGGTCCCGCTTCGGGCTCGGCTTCGAATTGCCCCGCCCGGGCGAACCGCTGCTGGGCGAGGGCTCCTTGGGCCATGCCGGAGCGGGGGGCCAACTCGGCATGGCCCACCCGGAGAGCGGGCTCGCGGTCGGCTACGTCTGTACGGCGATGTCCTGGGAGCCGTCGTCGGGACCCGATCCGCGCTGGGCGCAGTGGACGGCGGCCGTCAGGGAGGCGGCGGGTATCCCCGCCCGGAACTGACGTCGCTCCTCACGCGGCGCGGGCAGCGGCCACGGCAGCACGGCGACTCGCACGGCGGACGCCGGGCGGCAGTCCACGAATGGCGCAGGGACGGGGCGGGAGCCGGTACGAGACCGGCTCCCGCCCCGCGGTGTCCGCGTGCCACCCCTGGGACCGGCCCCCGCGACCTGACCCGGCTCCCCCCGCCCCGACCCCTCTCGACACGACCTGGCCGCCCTTCGACCCGAATGCCACCAGCGCGTCGCGGCCGCCCGCCCGTGGTGGACCTGGCCGGGCGCCCCGCGCGTCCCCTGCGCCTCCTCTTGGTCAGGCGCTCGGCTCTGCTGCGAGGAGCCGCATGATGTCGTCGATCGGCTGCTCCATGTCCACCGACCGGTCGATGAGCCACTGCAGCTGGATGCCGTCGGCCACCGCCAGCAGCAGGACCGCGAGGCGTTCGGCGGGGACCACGGTGGTCATCCGTCCTTCGTCCATCCGCTTCTGGACGAAGGCGGCGACGCGATCCCGCAGGACCGGATAGCGCTGGGCGAAGTGCTCGTGCGCCGGGTGACCGGGGTCGCTGGCGGCCGCCGCCATGGACACGAACAGCTCCACCAGACCGGGGGTCCGGGCGCTCTCCCGGATGATCTCCCGGTAACTCTCCGGGTTGGTCCGCTCGTCCTGCCGGACGCGGGCCGTCTCGTCGCGCATCCGCAGCACCTGCGTCAGCAGGTCTTCCTTGGAGTCGAAGTAGTGCATCAGGCCGGGCAGGCTGAGATTGCACCTGCCGGCGACCTTGCGCAGCGAGGTCCCCCGGTACCCTTCGGCCGCGAAGATCTCCAGAGCCGCGTGCAGGATCTCGGTGCGCTTCGCCTCGCCCTTCTCGTAAGGACCCCGTTTCGCCATGCCGACCAGCCTAACCCGCGGCCGGGACGCCGGTGGGGGCGGATGCCGGGCCGCCGGGAATACGTCCGGCGCGGGCCAGTGAGCCCAGCCAGCGGGCCGACTCCTTGGGTGTGCGGGCGAAGGTGTGCGGGTCGACCGAGATGAGCCCGAACGTCGGCCGGTAGGAACCCCACTCGTAGTTGTCCAGGGCGCTCCAGTGCAGATAACCGCGCACGTCGACGCCGTCGCGCATGGCCGCCGCCAGGCTTGCCAGGGCATCCGTGGTGTAGGCGATCCGCAGGGCGTCGTCGCCGGTGGCGATGCCGTTCTCGGTGACCAGGACGGGCACGTGCGGGCCGACGACACCGGCCGTGTGCCGCACCGCCTCGCCCAGGGCCTCCGGGTAGACCTCCCAGCCGGTCAGTGTGGTGGCGGCGCCCGCCGGCACGGGGAGCGGGCCGTCGGGGCCGATCCGGTGACGGGTGTACGCCTGCACGCCGACCCAGTCGTCCTCGCGGGCGGCTTCCAGGAAGACGTCCTCGCGCGGCCAGGCGTAGGCGGCGATGCGGTCCTCGGCTCCCGGCTCGGCATGGTAGACCTGGTTGGCCACCGTCCAGCCCACCTCCAGCCCGAGGCCGGACGACCTCAGAACGGCGGATGCGGCCCGGTGGGCGCGGATCAGCGCCCGGGTGACCTCGGCGTCCGGTTCGACCGCGCCGGGATCGAAGGCCGCGGCACCTTCCTGGCTCTCGTCCGCCGGAGTCGGTCGAGAGCCCGTGGAGACGCCGCCGGTGCGCTGGGCAGCCCTGCGCACCAGGCTGTGCATCAGCGCGATCATGTTCGGTTCGTTGATGGTGACCACGTGGCGCACACCGGCACGGAGGATCTCGGTGGCCGTCCGAGCGTAGGCCGCGAAGAGCTCGCTCGAATCCGGTGACGCCCAGCCCCCGAGTTCGCTGAACCAGCGGGGCGATGTGAAGTGGTGCAGCGTCACCACCGGGGTGAGGCCGCGTTCCAGGGCGCCGTTCACCATGGCGCGGTAGTGGGCGATGGCCGCGCGGGACACCTGCCCGCGCTCGGGCTCGATGCGGGCCCACTCGATGCCGAACCGGTAGGCGTTGAAGCCGAGTTCGCTCAGCATCTCCATGTCCTCGGGCCAGCGGTGGAAGCTGTCGGCCGCGTCCCCGCTGCGCTCGGCGACGAAGCTGCCAGGCCGGTTCTCCAGGGCCCACCAGTCACTGGAGACGTTGTTCCCCTCGACCTGGTGGGCGGAGGTGGAGGCGCCCAGGAGGAAGCCGTCCGGCAGCACGAGACCAGGCTCGGTCGAGGGGGTCATGAAAGGACTCCTTCCGCGTGGAGCCGGGGCGGCGGACGGCCGTGCTCGACTCCATGAAAAGCGTTCATTGATCGGTTTTCGTGTTAGCGTACAGGCGGACCCGGTCCGGCAGGAAGAGGCGACAGGGCCGCCGCGGACACGGCCCGCTGCACCAGGGCCCGGCGCCGACCTGACGCGGACGCCGGGTCCCTGGTCGCGGATGGCGCAAGCGACCTGTGAAGGTCCCGGACCAGCCCGTCGGAGGAGACCATGGACGCAGTCATTCCCAGCCCCGCGCGGCACACAGTGGTAGCCGGCGGCGGGGACCTGCCCGTCGCCGGGCCCTGGCGCATCCACGCACCCGACGGGCGTCTCGCCACGGTCGCCGGGGCGGTGCGCGCACTGCTGGAACCCCACCTGGGCGAGCGTCTGCTGCCGTCGGGCGCCGATGACGTCGCGGCAGACGCCGATCTCGCCCTCACCCTCGACCTGGACTTGGCGTCGCCCGCACCACACCGCACTCCCGTGGGTGTCAGCCCGCAGGGCCTGCCGGAACCGATGGACGAGTCCTACCGCCTCACGGTCGCCGACCGCGGCATCACCTGCCGGGCCGCCACCCCCGAGGGTGTGTTCCGGGCCGCCACCACAGCCGTCCAGTTGCTCACCGCGTCCGCTGCGGGGCTCGCCTACCAGGAACTGACGGACGCACCGCACTACGCGTGGCGCGGACTGATGGTCGATCCGGCGCGCGGTTACCTGACCCCGGGCGAATTGCGTCGCCTTGTCGACCTCGCGGCGCTCTACAAACTGAACGTGCTGCACCTGCACCTGACGGACAACGAGGGCTGGCGGCTGCACGTGCCCTCCGTGCCCCGCCTGACCGCCTGCGGGAACAACGGCACGGCGGGGGAGTTCTACACCACCGACGACTACCGCGATCTGCAGCGGTACGCGGCTGAGCGCTTCGTGACCGTCGTCCCCGAGATCGACCTGCCCGGCCACTGCGCCGCCCTGCGCGAGGCGGTGCCGGGACTTCCGGCCGCGCCCGCACCGGAAGGGCTGGCGGACCGCTTCCCGTTCGTGCCGCCGCTCGACCTGGCGGACCCGGCGACCCACGACATCGTGGCCGCGATCCTGGCCGACGTGTGCCGGCTGACCTCCGGTCCCTACGTGCACATCGGCGGGGACGAGGCCGTCGGGATGACCGCGGAGAGCTTCGCCCTCGCGATCCGCGAACTGCGCGCCCTGGTCGAGGCGTCCGGGAAACGGCCACTGGCCTGGCAGGAGTCTTCGCGGGCGGGAGTCACCGAGGACACCGTCGTCCAGTTCTGGGTGGACGTGGCGATGATGGACCTGCCCGACACGGAGGAGGAGCTGAGCCATCGCCCCGAACTGCTCAGGGCCGGACTCACCCTCGGGCTCATCAAGGCCATGAAGACGTTCTTCGCCCCCGCCGATCACGACGTCGCCCGCGTCGTCGAGGGCGGCGGACGCGTCCTGCTGTCCCCCCAGTCCCACCTCTACCTGGATCGCGCCTACGCCACGGACGTGACGCCACCCGACCAGACCGCGACCGCCGCCCGCCTGGGATTCCCCACCTACCGGCCGCGCGGGGTCCGGCACGCCGCCGCATGGGACCCGGCCTCCCACGCGATCCCGGATGCGCGGATCGCCGGGATCGAGGCGACGCTCTTCGGCGAGTCCGTCGAAGGGCTCGACGACGCGACCACTCTGCTGCTGCCTCGCCTCGCGTCCGTAGCGGAGACGGCGTGGACCGGACGGACGCCGGCGTGGCCGGACCACCGGGCCCGCCTGGCCCGCCACGCACGGATCTGGCAGGACCGGGGCCTGGCCTACTTGGCCTCCACGGAGGTCCCCTGGCCATGACCGGGCCGTAGCCGTTCCGCCGTCCCCGACCGCCTCCTCCAGGAGCCGTACGAGCTGGCGGGCGGCGGCGGAGAACCGACGGCCGCCCCGCGGAGAATCCGTCCGCGGGGCGGCCGTCGCTCACCTCACTCGGTGAAGCAGGAGTACTTCCAGGCGTCGTTGGCCGTGGAGTCGACGGTGTCGCCCGACGCACCGTTCACGTGGGAAGGGCGCACGCGCATCCGGTAGCCCGTGCCTGTCAGCGTGACGGCCGACTTGCCGTTGGTGCCGAACTCGAAGAACCGCGAGCCCGCGTCGCGCCACTTGCCCTGGTAGTGGATGTCGGGGGACAGTTTGTGCCTGTGCCCGGAGGTAGTAGCTCATCGTGGTCGTGAAGACAGCAGCGTGGAGACGGTCCGGGAAACGGTGACCCTGCCGGAACCGGACGCGGCCGAGCGCGACGCGTCGCCCGCGTGGGACACCCTGTACGTGACCTGGCCGCCGCCCGCGCAGCGAAGACGGGGTCCCGTTCGCGGCGGGCCACACGCACCGGTGACGAGCGATTCCCCGCGCTCACCGAGGCCTGCGTCAACAGTCCAGCCCGACGGGCAGGTTTCGGCGTGAGAGTTCGATCTGCGGCCAAGCCCTGGCGACGCGGGACACGAAGACCTCCGTGCGGTGCAGTCCTAAGGGCTGTCCCGTGATCCCCGGCGGGCGCGCGACGACAGCTACGGCACTCTCCCAAGCTCTTCGAGCAGGGGGCACCCCCACGCCGCGTTGTCGGATCGCCCGAATACGCCCAGTATGAGGACGACCCTCCGCCTTGCGGTGCACCGCATCTGACGCCGCGCGCTGATCCGCCGGGAATCACGGGACAGCCCTCAGACAGCTCCACCGCATTGGAGGTCTTCGCCGTGATCAAGCCCTACGAGCGTTGTCAACGTTCGTGATCAATACATCCAGGGCGTGTCGCGAGAGTCAACATCGGGACGGCGGGTTTCCGCCGTAGCGGTGGTTTGCCGTCCCGGCCGCCGTTCTGCCCGGTGCGCCGCCAGGACACTGGCCGGGGCGGCCAACGCGCCGCCGTGGAGGGCGGGAGAGCGCATGGCCGACAGCAGGATCCTGGTCGCGGTACCGGAACACCCTCGGGGCGAGGGAGCCGAGCCCGAGCAGTTACGGAAGATCCGGGACGCGATCGAGGCGGGCGGCTTCGAAGTCCGGTGGGCGGTGACGGCAGAGGACGCGGACGCGGTACTGCGCACCGAGGCTGGTCTGGCGGCGGCGCTGGTGGCCTGGGACCTTCCCAGGGCCGCCGGTGACGGGCCCGGCGCCGCGCTCGCCGCGCCGGGGAGCACACTCGCCCGGCCGGGCAGCACTCTCGACGGGACCCCGGGCGGCGGCGCTGTGCTGCGCCGGATCGGCCGCCGATTCCGGGACCTGCCGGTCTTCTTGGTGATGGCCGACGAGGGCCTGGGGGACCTGCCGCTGTGGGTGTCCGAGTCGGTCTTGGGTTACATCTGGCCGCTGGAGGACACCCCGGGCTTCATCGCGGGCCGCATCACCACCGCCGCCCGCGCCTACCGGGAATCCGTGCTGCCGCCGTTCTTCCGGGCACTGCGCCGCTTCGACGACGCCCACGAATACTCCTGGCACACCCCGGCCCACTCCGGCGGTGTCGCCTTCCTCAAGTCGCCGGCGGGACGCGCCTTCCATGACTACTTCGGGGAGCGGCTGCTGCGCAGCGACCTGTCGATCTCGGTCGAGGAACTGGGATCGCTGTTCGAGCACACCGGCCCGATCGGCGAGGCGGAGCGCAACGCGGCCCGTGTGTTCGGCTCCGAACTCACCTACTTCGTGTTGCACGGCGACTCGACGTGCAATCGCCTGGTAGGCCATTTCAGCGTCACCCGCGACGAGATCGCGCTGGTGGACCGCAACTGCCACAAATCCGTGCTGCACGGCCTGGTCGTCTCGGGTGCCCGGCCGGTCTACCTGGTCCCCACCCGTAACGGCTACGGCCTGGCGGGGCCGCTGCCCCCGGCCGAGATCGCCGCGGACGCGGTGGCGGCCCGGATCGCCGCGCATCCGCTCACCGAGGGCGCGGTGTCCCCGCACCCGCAGTACGCGGTGTTCACCAACTCCACTTATGACGGCCTGAGTTACGACGCCGTAGCCACCGCTCGCGCGTTCGCCGCGAGTACGCCCCGGGTGCACTTCGACGAGGCGTGGTTCGCGTACGCCCGTTTCCATCCGCTCTACGCCGGCCGTTACGGCATGTCGGTGGACGAGGAGGTTTTCCCCGGCCCGGACCGCCCGACCGTGTTCGCCACCCAGTCCACGCACAAGCTGCTGGCGGCGCTGTCGCAGAGCGCGATGGTGCACGTGCGACCCGCAGCGCGGGCACCGGTGGAGCATGAGCGGTTCAACGAGGCGCTGATGATGCACGGCACCACCTCGCCCCTCTACCCGATGATCGCCTCGCTCGACGTGGCGACGGCGATGATGGACGGCCCGCAGGGCGAGTGGTTGATCGACGAGGCGGTGAGCGAGGCGATCCGCTTCCGTCAGGAGATGGTGCGCCTGCGACGGCGGATCGAGAGCGCCGGGGACCGGCCGCCGTGGTTCTTCGGGGTGTGGCAGCCGGACACGGTCACCGACCCGGCGAACGGTGAACGGCTGTTGTTCGAGGAAGCCCCGCCGGAGCTGCTGCGCACCGAGCAGTCCTGCTGGCTGCTGGAGCCCGGCGCCGACTGGCACGGCTTCCCCGGGCTGACCGAGGGGCACTGCATGTTGGACCCCGTCAAGGTCACGCTGACCTGCCCGGGGATCAGCGCCACCGGCGAGATGGCCGAGGAGGGCATCCCGGCCCGGGTGCTCACCGCCTATCTGGCCACCCGCAAGATCGTGGTGGAGAAGACCGACAGTTACACCACGCTGATCCTGTTCTCCATGGGCATCACCAAGGGCAAGTGGGGCACCCTGCTGGACGCCCTGACGGATTTCAAGGCCCTCTACGACGCCGACGCCCCACTGGAGCAGGTCCTGCCGGAGGCCGTCGCCGCGCATCCCCGCCGGTACGCGGGCCTGACCCTGCGCGGGCTGTGCCAGGAGATGCACGAGCAACTGCGCTCGGTGCGCCTGGTGGAGCTTCTGGACACGGCCTTCCAGCAGCTCCCGCAGCCCGTGGCGCCACCTCAGCACTGTTACCAGCGGCTGGTGCGCGGTGACACCGAGCGGGTCCGGATCTCGGAGGCGGCGGGTCGGGTGGCGGCTGCCATGGTGACGGTCACCCCGCCTGGCATCCCGGTCCTGATGCCGGGCGAGTCCATCGGCGCACCCGACGGCCCGCTGCTGCGCTATCTCACCGCCCTGGAGTCCTTCGACCGCCGCTTCCCCGGCTTCCGCAGCGAGACCCACGGCGTGACCAACGATGAGGACACGGGCGACTACCTGATCGAGTGCCTGATCCAGGGTGCGGGGCAGCTGCCGGGGCACTCGCCCGGGCGTGTCGGTCAGAGGTCGTTTTCTCCCGTTGTTTCATCCCGTGATGCGGGGCTGGCCCCATGATGTCGGGTGGCGCCAGGAGAGGGGGTGCTCACCGGTGAGACGGCGGGCCATGAGGGCGGTCACGGTAAGGTGGATCATGGCTTCGGAGCGTTCGGGAAGGGTCACGTAGTCGCGGGCGAGCCGGCTGTGGAGCATGAGCCAGCCATGGGTCCGCCCAACCGTCCAACGTTTCGGGATCTGTGTGAAGCCCCTGCTCCCGGGGGTGCGTTGGACGATTTCGAGGACGATACCGAGAGTGGCGGCGTGCTCAAGGAAGTGTGTGCGGTAGCCGCCGTCGACCCACACTTCGCGGATGGTGGGATGGGCGGCCGCTGCCTGGCCGACTAGGGTCTGGCCCGCGGCGTTCCGCCGTGCTCACCGCGCCGGCGGGCCGACCACAGGGCTGTGAAGGCCGGGGCCAAGGACTCGTCGCAGGCCCGGCGGCAGCCCGGACTACCGGGAGCCCGCCACAGGCTGTTGCTTGTAGAAGGACTCCTCCAGGTAGGCGGCCTCGTGCGGCTGGTAGGGCTCCTCCAGGTAGGCGGCCTCGTCTTCGTCGAGTTCGACGTCCACCGCGGCGACCGCGTCGGCCAGCTGGGCCGGCTTGGTGACCCCGACGACGGGCGAGGTCACCGCCGGGTTGCGCATGACCCAGGACAGGGCGACCTGGGCCGGGGACAGACCCCGCTCGCCCGCGATCTCGTGGACGCGCTCGGCCACTGCCTGGTCCTCGTCGCGGTAGAGGATCCTGCCGCCCGGGTCTGTGGCGGCACGGGCCGTGGCGGTGTCCCGGACCCGCGTCAGCCTGCCCCGCGCCAGCGGGCTCCACGGGATCACGCCGATGCCCTGGTCGGCGCAGAGCGGGAGCATCTCCCGCTCCGCTTCCCGGTGGATGAGGTTGTAGTGGTCCTGCATCGACACGAACCGGGTCCAGCCGTTCAGGTCAGCCAGGTACAGGGCCTTGGCGAACTGCCAGGCGTACATGGAAGAGGCTCCGATGTAGCGGACCTTCCCGGACCTGACCGCGTCATGCAGCGCCTCGAGGGTTTCCTCGATCGGAGTGTCGTAGTCCCAGCGGTGAATCTGGTACAGGTCGATGTAGTCGGTCCCCAGTCGCTTCAGGGAGGCGTCGAGCTCGGCGAAGATCGCCTTGCGGGACAGCCCGGCGCCGTTCGGGCCGGGGCGCATCCGCATCCAGACCTTGGTGGAGAGAACGACCTCCTCGCGCCGGGTGAAGTCCTTGACCGCCCGGCCGACGATCTCCTCGCTGCTTCCGGCGCTGTACCCATTGGCCGTGTCGAGGAAGTTGACGCCGCCCTCGAGGGCCTGCTTGATGATGTCCCGGCTGGTGTCCGCGCCCAGCGACCAGGGCTCACCGCCCCGGTCCGGCTCGCCGAAGCTCATGCAGCCGAGGGCGATGGCGGAGACTTCCAGTCCGGTCGTTCCGAGTTTGATGTATCGCATGCTTCGGAACCTAGGAGTTGGAGTGCGCTCTCACGCAAATGCAAGGGCATGGGGCGTCTAGACGGCCAAATGAAGAGGCGAAAGGCAAGATCGGCTCGCCCCGAGAACCTACGGAGCGTCACCGCTCCACGGAAGTCGGGCCCTCCGGGTTCCGGCTCGACCTCTGTGCCGAGCCGATTCTCGATGTCCGAGGCCGGAGCGCGCCGGGGACCGACAGGTCAGCGGCTTGTCCTGAGGCAGACACAAGCCCGGGCGGTGTGGCTCCACAGAAGTTGTGCCAGAGCCACTTCACGTGGACGAAGCCGATTGATCGACACCGTGCGCAGTGGTTGGCGCGAGCCGCTTACGCTGGGCGGTTCGCCGTCCGGGCGAGCTCCACGATCTCGTCGACGGGCCTTCCGGTGTGCAGGGCGAGGGTCTGCGCGATGAGGTCGGTGAGGTCGGGCCAGGGCATGTTCCCGTGCGCGTTGTACAACGCGACCAGGCCGTGCAGGGCGGTCCAGAGCAGCAGGCCGGCCTGCCAGTCCTGCTCGGGGCCGCGACGGTCCCGGTGTTCCGGCTGATCCTGCCGGGCGCCGGCCATCGAAGCGACGACGGATCCGAGCAGTTCCTCTCCCGCGCCGTGCGTGTTCGTGGGCACCAGCTCGGCGGGCATCCCGCCGCCGAAGAGCGTGCGGTACTGCCCGGGGTGATCGACTCCCCAGTGCACGTAGGCGGCGCACCGGGCGACCAGGTCGGCCAGGGGCCCCTCGGCGCCGTCCGCGGCCGTGCGCATGACCGCGGCGAGTTCGTCGTAGCGCAGCCGCAGCACGTGCTGGACGAGCGCGCCGAGGTCGGGGAAGTGCCCGTAGATGCTCGCGGGGGCGACGCCGACCTCGCGGGCGACCTGCCGGAGGGTGAGCGTCTCGGGCCGTTCGAGCGTGGCCAGCAGCCGGGCGGCAGCCTCCACCAATTCGGCCTTGAGGACCTGCCCCTGCCCCCGTGGGTTCCGTCGGCGGGGGGCGGCTTCTTTGCTGCTCACAGGCGTACTCCCGGC
Organism: Streptomyces sp. NPDC018610; assembly: GCF_044391765.1. Lineage (NCBI taxonomy): Bacteria > Bacillati > Actinomycetota > Actinomycetes > Kitasatosporales > Streptomycetaceae > Streptomyces > Streptomyces sp. NPDC018610. The sequence continues at coordinate 125,910 of NZ_JBISAL010000010.1, read as the reverse complement.
GTTCGGCAACAGTCGTTAACTGTACCGCCGGCCGCGTGCCCGCCTCCAGTTCCCTTGCCCCCACCCCCCTTGACATCAGTTACCAACACTTGTTCACTTACATAACCAACAGTTGTTTAGTTACTTGGGAGGAAGCATGCGCATCGCCGTACTCGGGGCGACCGGCAGGGTCGGCCGCCTCGTCGTCGAGCAGGCCCTCCAGCGCGGGCACGAGGTCGTCGCGCTGGTTCGCCGACCGGAGACCCGCCTGGTGCCCGGACAGCCGACCGTTCAGATCCGCCAGGCCGACGTCACCGCCCCCGCCGCGTTCCCGGACCTGACGGACGTCGACGTGGTCGTCTCCGCCCTCGGCATCGGCAAGGGCGACGGCCAGGGAACGCTCGTCGCCGGCGCGCGGGTCCTCGCCGACGTCCCGGTGCGCACGCTGTGGCTCGGCGCGCTCGGCTCCGGCTCCTCCGTCGGCGCCGGCGGCGGGATCTACCAGTGGGTCATGAAGGCCTTCGTCGGCGAGGAACTGGCGGAGAAGGCCGCCGCGGACTCGATCGCCCTCGACAGCGGCGCGACCGTCTTCCACGCCCCCGACCTGTGGGCCGGCGGCGTCAGCACCAGGCGCCGCAACATCCCGCTGGAGGCCTACGCGAAGCCCGTCCTGCCGCCGCACGCCTCCCGAGCCACCGTCGCGGCGCTGATGCTCGACGAGGCCGAGCGGCCGACCCGCGCATCGGGGATCCTCGTCCCGGTGGGACGCGCCTGATGCGCGGGTACGTCGCCGTCGAGGAAGCCATCGCGATCCCAGGCCTGGCAGACCGGCGGCCGCCGACGCCGATGCCGGACAACATCGAACCGGCCTTCCTCGCGGACATGGCCGCCCGGCTGCCCGACGTCACTCGGTTGCGGCTGCCTGACATGGACGCCAACGGCATCGCCGTACAAGTGCTCTCCCTCACCGTCCCGGGGATCGAGGCGGAAACCGATGCGGCCCGTGCGGTGGACAACGCCCGGTACGTCAACGACCACCTCGCAGAGATCGTCGACGCCCACCCCGGCCGGTTCGCCGCCTTCGCGGCGCTGCCGCTCCAGGACCCGGCCGCCGCCGTCACGGAGCTGCGCCGAACTGTCGAACGCCTCGGGTTCAAGGGAGCGCTCGTCAACGATCACATCCAGGGCCGGTACCTCGACGACCCCGCGTTCGACCGGGTCTGGGCGGCGCTGAGCGAACTCGGTGTACCGCTGTACCTGCACCCCGGCATGCCGCCCGCGGACCGCTGGCGCGTCCTCGACGCCCATCCCGAGCTGGACGGCGCGTTGTGGAGCTGGCAGGCCGCCACCGGCGGGCACGCCATGCGCGTGATCATGTCCGGGGTGCTCGACCGGCATCCGGAGGCGACGATGATCCTCGGGCACGCCGGCGAGTTCCTCCCCTTCCAGCTCTCCCGCTTCGACTCGCGCTACGCGACCCTCACCGTGCCGCACCCGCTGCGGCGCAAGCCGTCCGAGTACTTCGGGACGAACGTGCTCGCCACGACCAGCGGTGTGCTGTCCCCGGCGGCGATCGAAGCACTCGTGCACGTGCTCGGTGCGGACAGCGTGCTGTTCGCCGTCGACTACCCCTACGAGAGGACACGTGCGGCCGTCACCGCCCTCGAACGGACCCGCCTTCCGGACGCCGACAAGCAGAAGATCGCCTCCGGCAACGCCCGCCGGCTTCTACGCCTCTGACCGTCTTGGTCGTCGCCCTGTCCGGCGTCCATGCCCTGCCCTCCCACCGGATCCGCACGATACCGCTGAAGCAGGTGGACCTGGCCCGGGGCCGTCTGGACCCCGACCAGGAACCGTCCGCTGGACGAGTACACCACCGAGGCGATCAACAGCTGCCTCGACCACCGGCGTCGCCGCTGGCCGAACAGCACCAACCCGCATCTGCTGGTCAGCCGGAACACCGCCACCACCACCACGACGGCGGTGGGCACATTCTGGATGGACAAACTCGTCCGGCCACTGCCGGTGGGCCTCGACCGGCTGCGGCAAGACCGCATCCTGGAGGAGGCTCTCGCCAGCGGCGCCGACCCCCTCCACCCCGCACACGTCTTCTCCCTCGCTGCACATACCAGCCTCCGCTGCACGATCGCCGTTGCCACCTCGGCCGCCGAACACGACCCGCGCACCCCATGAAGCGGCATGGCTTTGTCCGGGACAGCCCTTAGCCGATGAGGGCCCCGGTGATCTGACGGGTGGTCTGCGCGGCGACCCGGGGGTTGACAGCGGCGTAGTGGGTGTAGGCGTTCAGGGCCGTGGCCAGCGCCCAGCCGCGGCCCCGGATCCAGGTGGCGTCGTCCACACCGAGCGCGGCGCGGAAGGCGGCCCGGGGCCCGGCCGACATCAGGGTGAAGGCGATCGTCAGGTCGCAGGCCGGGTCGCCGATGCCGAGCCCGCCGAAGTCGATGACCGCGCTGAGGCGGCCGTCGATGGTCAGCAGGTTGCCGGTGTGGAAGTCACCGTGGAACCAGACCGGAGGACGATCCCACCTGGGAGCGCTCAGCGCCGCGTCCCACAGTTCGGTCATGGCCGCGGTGTCGAACGCGCCGTCGGCCTTCGCGATGGCGGCCCGCGTCGCCCGGTCGCGTGCGGCCAGCGGCCGGACGATGAGATCCTCGCGGGCGCCCTGGATCGGGATCTCCTCGGGCTCGAATCGCTGGAGGGCGACCAGGAACCCGGCTAGTTCGACGGCGGCCTCGGACGAATCGGCCAGTGCCTCGACGGTCGCCACCTCGCCGTCCAGCCAGCGGGACACCGCCCACGGCCATGGATAGCCGAAGTCGGGCTTCCCCACCCCAACTGGTACCGGGATGGCCAGGGGTAGATGCGGGGCGAGCCGGGGCAGCCACTCGGACTCCTTCCTGGCCTGCCCGATGGCCCCGGAATGGCGGGGCAGCCGGACGGACAGTTCCTCGCCCAGCCGGTAGATCACATGGTCCGAACCGGCCGGGTCGAGCAGCTCCAGGGGCAGCCCGGCCCACTGCGGGAACTGCGTATCGACCAGGCGCCTGACCAGTGCGGCATCGATCGCGGGACGGGTGTCCGCGTTTCTCTCGGTCGCCAAGAGCAGCTCCTGGATTCGGCCCGCCCCGTGCGGCGGGCAGTCAGGGCAATCACAGTGCGCCGCAGGCTCGCCTGTCGACCGGATTTTCCCACCGGCGTCTCTGGTACGGGACTTCCCGCCCCAGCTCCTCGAAACCGAGCCGACAAGTCCCACTGAACCCACGGATCCATTCTTGAGAACAGCTGCGACGAACGCTCGGGCTCACGCTGAACTGCCTTCAGTTTTCATGAATCGCGGAGGTGATGGGGCGCATTGAATTTCCCCAGCCCGTGCTCAGGGGTGGGACACACCTGCTCACCGGGACTCCCCACCCGCGTCGACAGCAGCGTCAGTGCGGAACCCTCCCCGCCGTGAATCCCTCGCCGTCCTGGAACACGATCAGCACTCCGCTGTCGACGAGACAGACCCAGCATTCAGGAGAGCACTCCAACATGGCTTCCGCCAGGACCGCTGCGTTGCCGGCTTGGCCGCCGCTCCGCGGGCCGGGGTCATGACAGCGGATGCGGGCGCGCTGGAGGCCCGCAAGGCCGCCGGGGCCGGGACCGAGCCCGCACCAGCTGCCCGGCCCCTCGGCCAGCCGCCGACGACGGTGACGTCCTTGCACGAGTGGCGCCTGGCACATCTTCCGCCGGACACCAGGCCGCTGCCCTCGGTGTCTCACTACGACCAGATGCTGCGACGCCTCCGCAGCAGCGGCCACCGTGAGGGAGAAGCGCAGACCACCGACTCAAGGCTCTGCGCGGCCATCGTCGACCGGCTCACGTCCGACGGCACCATCATCGAGACCGGCATCGACTCCTATCGCCTCGTCGGCACCCGAGCCCGAGCTGAGGAACCCGCCAAGGCCGGCTGACATCTGCCGAGCCTGACTCGACGGCCTGCCGCCCTGACGGACGGCGGGCCAGGCGGCGTTCGCGGGCAGTGCTGCCCTGTCGCGCGATTCGGTCGATTCAAGCCCTGATCGGTGCGGCCGACCTGGCGGCCTGCTCGATCTTGGCGCAGTAGGCTGCACGGGCTTCTTCGTCGATCTGCTTCTCGTGTTCGGCGCGCAACCCGGTCCGGCCGTCGAGGCCCTCGCGCAGGATATCGGCGTGCCCGGCATGCCGGATGGACTCGCCGAGGACATGGACCATGATGGCGAACAGGTTCGTGTCGGCATAAGGCTCCGGCCACCACGGCACGTGGCCGGGGGCGTCGAGGGGAAGCTCGTTGATCGTCGCGTCCGAGTGTTCCCACGTGCGCTGGTAGAACCCGATGATCTGATCGCTGGTCTCGTCCTCGGTCGCCCACAGATCGCTGCCGTTGGAGTCCTGCCACCGGGGCAGCGGTTCCGGGGAAGGGCGGCCGAAGACCTCGCCGAAGTACCTGGCCTCGACGCCGGCCACGCAGGGATTCCCGTGCCGTCCGCTCCCTCCGCTGTATCCGATTCCGGTCGACCTGTTCCGTCAAGCCTGTGGCGGGACGCCGACTTCCGCAGACTCTGGATGGGTCAGACACGACTTCCCGGCCGAGCACTGGCTTCGTCTGCGGACCACGAATCCGATCGAGTCGACCTTCAGCACGGTCAGGTCGCGGACCAGCGGCCCGGGAACGGTCTCGGAGTGCGCATACGGCGTTGCGGATCGCGGGAGCGGCGTACGTCAACACCGGCCACTGATGTCGGGGCGAGTGGGCGTGGTGGGACGGCACATGAGTATCACGACCAGCACAAGCACCCGGAACAGCGTCACTGAGCCGGGATCGGCTGGGTCATCGCGCGGACGGCACCACCTGTCGGCGACGGCACAGCGGGAGGTCGGCGGCCTGCTGCATCCGGGCGGCGCGACCCATCCGTGGCAGCGCCGCCGCGTCTCCGTCGGCTGGGGCACGCGCGAGACGATCGACCACCGGCCGGTCGTGCCCGACACCGTGGGCGAGTTCGCCGGGGACACCCCAGTGGACGAAGGCCGCTACCGGTATCGGGTCCAGGTTCCGTCGGCCTCCGTGACGAAGTGGATGGTGGTCTTGCCGTGGTAGCCGAGGGGCAGGGCGACCACAGCTGCGGGGGCATGGAGGACCAGGTCTTACGTCTCGGGCGAAGATCGAGCCCCTCCGATGCCCGGCGCATCGCCTCTCGCGAGGCGAAGGTCGTGTGATGCCCGATCGTGATCCGCGGGCGTACAACCTCATGTTGATCACGGCTGTCGAAAAACGCGCCGGAGGATGAGTCTCCGGCGCCTTTCGGTACAGAGATCGGGGATCAAGTGGGCAAGAACCTCTGGAGAGCTGTCGTGGCCGGTGGCGCGGCTGCTGTGTTCACCGGCATGGCCGCAGTTCCGGCCGGCGCGGCCGAAGGCGGGGCCTCGTTCACCCGCGTCCAGGTGAACGGCGGCAAGCCGATCGTGATCGGCGTGTCGAACGAGGTCGCGGTACCCACCTCCTTCCGGATGGCGACCACCCACAAGTGGAAGTGGCCGACGGCGTTTCTGTACCGCGGCGGCACGGGTGATCGACTGTGGCACGCCATCGAGACAAGCGACTGCATCAAGGTGAGTTCAGGCGTCTGCGACTTCAACGAGACGATGTACTTCCAACCGAGCGAATACGACATGCACAACAGCGAGGCCGGAGCCTGGAAGGTCGCAGCCGAGGTGTACTTCCAGGGCGGCGGCGGTGACACTGATGACGAGGGCCTCACGGTCTACGTCAAGCGCAACTCCCACCTGACCGTGGCCGCCTCACCCGAGCCGGTGACCAAGGGCAGCACCATCACTGTGACCGGAAAGGTCACGCGAGCCAACTGGGAGACCAGGAAGTACGCCTCCTACGGAGGCCGCCTGGTGAGCCTGCAGTTCAAGCCCACCGGAGCCACCTCCTACACCACGGTGAAGAAGGTGTACGCGAACGGCTCGGGTGATCTCAAGACGACCGTGAAGGCGTCCAAGACGGGCACGTGGCGCTGGGCGTACTACGGCAACACCACCACCGGGCCGTCGACTTCGGCCGGGGACAACGTCAAAGTGAAGTGACCCCCTGGGCTGCCTTCTCATGCCCGCAGCCGCTCATCGACCCGATCGCGCAGCACCTGCTCGGTGGCGGTGCCGGGTGTGGAGGCGCGGGCTGGGGCGTGGGGCAGTTCCTCGCCGGGGCCGGCCAGCTCGTAGTGCCCTGTCGGGTGCGGGCAGCGCAGCTGCGGCGATTGCGCTGCTCTCGTGCACGATATGTTGAATGACTACGAGCAACTTGAGCGGCAAGTTGCCCTGATCGCATGGGTGTTCACCCGAAGTGCACCCTTCCGACCTCTCTGCGCGAGCGGAGGTGAGCCGCCGGCGGCCCTCTCGGCGATGAGGTGGGCGCCGTCCTCGCTGCCGGGCACCTGGTAGGTGAAGGGCATCTTCAGGTCACTCGTCGCATCACCGCCGGCCGGGATGGTGACGGAGGCGGAGCCGCTGAAGGTCACCGTTGTCTGTGTCGCGGCCGCGTTGGCTCCACCTGCGGTGGCGTCCTGCGGTGCGACGGACGCGGCGTCGAAGGTCACGGGCGTCGCACCATGGCGTCGGACAGGGGCAGGCGTACTGCGTTGCCGTCGTCGGTACCGATGCTGATATGGCCCGGGATCCGCAGTGTCTGTCCATCGACGGTGGCGATGCTGCCGCCCTCGTCACCGCGATGGGAGAGCGGTAGGGCGGCACGCACACCCGGGTCCCGTCGCGCCGTTGACGCCCGCGGCGGCGCTGCGACCGTGCCGCCGAACAGCGGCGACGGGCGGGCGCCACGAAACCTTCACAGCATGATCGCCATCACTCGGGCAACCCGCGCCGCCGAACCCGCGTCTTGGTCGACAACAGACCGACACGCCCCGGTCCTCTCGGCCGGGGCGTATTCACAACGCGCTATACACGGCGTGTATACACAGCGTTTATAGAAAGGCATGCATGTACGGCAAGGCTTTCGCTCCCGAGTACCAGGGTGCCCTGACCACCCTGTCCGTGAACTCCTCGCTGACGGACGTGCTGGCGGAAGGCATCGAGAAGCTGCGCGATGCCGAGCGGTCGGGTCAGCCGGCCGAGGCCGCCCGCTGCGGGCTCGCCGTCGCTGAGGCGTACCGGCGGCTCGGAAAGGTGGAGGAGGCCGACCGGGCCTGGAAGGCGAGCTACCGCACCGCTCGGGAGGCCGGTGACGCCGCGGCGATGGCGTGGGCGCTGTGGAGCGGCGGCACCCTCGCCCGGCAGCGCGGGGCGTTCCCTCTGGCCTGGCGGCTGCTCGGACTCGCGGCCGAACTCGGCGAACGGGCCGGCGACGTCGTCTGCCGGGGCTATTCGCTGGCCGGACTCGCGGAGACCGGCCGTATCCAGGGCGACTACGCGGCGGTCGGCCGGCTGCACGAGCAGCTGCTGGCCGAGGCCCGCAGGCGCGGCGAGGCCCGGCACACGGTGTGGGCCCTGGAGGGCATCGCCCAGATGCACCGCAACACCGGGGACTTCGACCGGGCGTACGCGCTGTTCGAGGAGGCGGCGGAGATAGCCGAGCGCGCCGAGGACCGGCGCGGGCACGCATGGGCGCTGCGCGGCCTCGCGGACATCCTCTCGGTGCGCGACAAGGACACCGAGCGCGCACTGGAGCTGCTGTCCCGGGCGGAGGCCGGCTGCCGCGCGATGAACCTGTCCAGCGCGCTGGCCTACAACCACAAGATGCGCGGCAACGTCCTCTACCGGGCCGAACGCCACGAGGAGGCGCGCCGGATGTACGAGCTGGCGCTGTCGGAGTTCCGCGCGATGAACGAACCGCGGGGCGAGGCGCTCGCCCGGCTGGGCCTCGCCAAGTCGCTGGCACGGCTTGGCAGGAGCCGCGACGAGACGGCGGCCGAACTCACCGACCTGGCACGCTCGTTGGAAGGCAGCGGCCTCAAGCACGTGCAACGGCTGGTGGAACGCGCCCAGGAGGAGTTCGGACTCGACGCGGAGGTCGTACGGTGACCGCGCTCCAGGCCCCGCCCGCCGCGTCCGAACTCCTGACCCACTGCGCCGGGTTGGTGCGGCCGGCGCTGCACCAGGCGGTGGGTCGGCTTCATCCGTGGCTGGGCGAGATGGCCGCGTACTCCTTCGGCTGGTGCGAGGTGGGCGGCGCGCCCGCCACCGCACCGGGCGGCAAGGCTGTACGGCAGGCACTGGCGGTGCTCGGCGCGCGAGCGGTGGGCGCCGACGAGCATGCCGGGATCCCGGCGGCCGTCGCGGTGGAACTGGTCCACGCTTTCTCGCTGCTGCACGACGACATCATGGACGGCGACGCGACCCGGCGCCGCCGCCCGGCCGTGTGGAAGGCGTACGGCACGGGCCCGGCGGTGCTGGCCGGCGACGCATTGTTCGCGCTGGCGGTGGAGACCCTCGCCGCCGTGCCGCAGGGTGCCGGTGCCGTACGGCTCCTCTCGGCGGCCCTGGCCGACCTGATGCGCGGGCAGGCCGACGACCTGCTGTTCAGCGGCCGGCCGTGCACCGGCCCGGACAGGGTGACGGTCGAGGAGTACCGGTCCATGGCGGAGGCCAAGACCGGTTCCCTGCTGGGCTGCGCCGCCGCCCTGGGCGCCGTGCTCGGCGGCGCGGACGAGGACACCACCAGCGTGCTGGACCGGGCCGGACGGCATCTCGGCATCGCCTTTCAACTGGTCGACGACGTACTCGGAATCTGGGGCGACCCCGCCGTCACGGGCAAGCCCACGGGCGGCGATCTACGGGAGCGCAAGAAGACCTACCCCGTGCTGGCCGCCCTCGATTCCCCGGCGGGCGGTGCCCTGCCTGAACTGCTGGACTCGCCGGGGCGTTCTGAGGAGGCAGCCGAGCTGATCGAGGCGGCCGGCGGCCGAACAGCGGCACTGGCCGAGGCCCGCACGCACACGTCCACCGCCCGTGCCCTCCTGTCACGGGCCCCGCTGGTCGCCGGGGCCGCAAGGGACCTACTCACGGTGCTGAACTTCCTGGTCGGCCGCGAGGTGTAAGGGCTCGCAGAGGATCAACATGTTGGTTTGATCTTTGTGGGGCCGCTGTTGGCGAGGAACGCGGTGACGTCAGCGCGTGTCCGGAACCTAGTACCGCAACGGTCTTCGCCGTGGCGGGTGGCCAGCTTCGTCGTTGATGTGGTTATGGGTGGGGGACCTTGCTGATGTCAGGTTCTGGGCGGGTGAACTCGAGGCGGTGCATGAGCGGTTCGTGCACCGTTTCAGCAGGTCGGATCCGCGTGAGTCGGCACTGGTCTCTATGCGCGGGCTGATCGCTCCGCTGCGGCGCAAGAACGGCTGGACGCTGGCGGAGGAGGCCGGCCACGCGGGCCCGGACCGTATCCCGCGGATGCTGAACCGGATCGAGTGGGACGCCGATGAGGTGCGCGACGACGTGCGCCAGTACGTGGTCGAGCACCTCGGCGACCCGGACGCCGTGCTGGTCGTGGACGACACCGGCTTCCTGAAGAAGGGGACGCGGTCGGCCGGGGTGCAGCGGCAGTACTCCGGCACCGCCGGGCGGGCGGAGAACTGCCAGGTCGGCGTCTTCCTCGCCTATGCGACCGACCGCGGGCGGACGCTGATCGACCGGCGTCTGTATCTGCCGTCATGGCTCTGATCAGCGGTCTGCCAATGCCTCCCGGCCCGTGACACCACTTTTTCGACCACGCGCCATGACTCGATCCTCTCAGGGAACCGAGCCTCCATCAGACCCGGAGCCGTTCAGTGCTCGTGCGGTCGGTACTGCAACGACACCTATGACGTCGATCGGATCGCGGAGATGTCGAACTGGAGCCGGACCTTCTCGCTCACCATGGTGCCGCCTGTCTTGAGGCGCTGGTTGTAGACCAGGCCCCATTCGGTGCGGTCGATGGTGGTGGTGCCGTCGAAGCCGGCTCGCTCGTAGCCGAAAGGATCCAGGACCGAGCCGAGGTAGTCGAGTTGCAGGTCGATGGGCCGGGTGACGTCGCGGATGGTCAGGTCCCCGGTCATGCGGAAGGTCTCTCCGTTCTCGTGGAGGGTGGAGGTGCTGCGGAAGGTCATTTCCGGGTAGCGGCGCGCGTCGAAGAAGTCACGGCCGATGATGTGTGCGTCTCTTTGTTCCACGCCCGTGTCGACGCTGGCGACCTGGATGACGAGGTCGGCCCGCGACTCGGAGGGCCGGGCTCCGTCGAAGTACAACGTGCTGTCGTATTCGGTGAAAGCCCCTCGGACTGTCGTGACCATGGCGTGCCGCACGGAGAATCCGATGCGGCTGTGCGGGCGGTCGATGGTCCATCGCCCGGTCAGGGCTCGAAGTGCCGGGTCGAGCGTGGTTTCCGTGACGGAGGCGCCGGTGCCGGCAGCCGGGTTCGGCTCGCTGAGGGCGGTCTGACGTCGGCTGAAGATACCCATGATCCTGATCCCTTTCCCATCTGCTCGCTCTGTGCTGTCAAGGTGTCGCCGGGCGCTGCCGGGGAGATCGGTGTTCCCGTGCGGCCGGCCGGCAAGCCGCAACGCGATGTGGAGGTGCGCTGCCGGACGGCCTCGACCAGCACCCCCATGAATGACCGCGATACTTCTGCCGGACCGCATCCGCGTCAGGCGCCCCCGTATGAGGGTCTACTGCGGTGGCGTGGGCGTGTCGTGGGTGTGGTACATCGCCTGGACGTCCAATTCCAGTTGGACGGTCGGACCGACGACGGCGATGCCGCGAGCCAGCATGGAGCGCCAGTTGAGGGTGAAGTCCTCCCGGTGGAGTTCGGCCTTCGCGAGAGCCGCGCAGCGCAGTTCCTGGTCGTAGCCTCCATTGACCGTCCCGAGGTAGGTGGTGTCCAGGCCGACGGAGCGACTGGTGCCGTGCATGGTGAGCGTGCCGTGCAGGGTCCACTTGGAGCCGCCGCGGTGGGCGAACCGGGTGCTGGTGAAGTCGATGTGCGGGTAGCGTTCGACGTCCAGGAAGTCGGCGGAACGCAGGTGGTTGTCGCGGGTGTTGTTGCCCGTGGTGACGCTGGAGGCGTCGATGCGCACCGACACGTGTGAGTCGGCCATGTTCGGTGCGACGCGGATGCCGCCCTGGAAGCGGGTGAACCGCCCGTGGACATGCGCCATGCCCACATGTTTGGCGATGAATCGGATCGCGGTGTGCGGAGGATCGAACAGCCAGGTTCCGGCTGTCGGAAGCTCCACCTGGCGGGCGGACTGGAGCGCGATGCGCACCGGGGGCAGTGCCACCCCGGCGGCGATGTCGAGGTTCTCGCGGGCAGGGGACAGGCCCTCGGCCGCGATCATCACGCTGTAGGGGCCCGGTGGCAGCGTCGCTATGAAGTAGCCGTGGGGATCCGTGGTGCCATGCGTGGCGACCCGGTGGCTGTCCACGGCGGTCACGGTGACCTCGGCTCCTCCCATGGGCTGGCCCATGGGATCGAGGACCTCGAAGCCGAACGCCCCGGCGCCGGGCGGCAAGGGGACCGAGATGCTCGATCCGGCGCCGGAGACACCGTGGGAGCGCCGACGGCGGAGCAGCCCGAGAGCCATGGAGTTCACCCTTCTTCACCCGCGTCACCGTCACGCGACCCGCTCAGTGGTCACGTTCGCGGTCGCCAAGAATCACCGACGAAAGGAGGGCAGACGCGGAGCCAGCAGTTCGTCGGCGATCATAAAGCCACGCACGCGCAGGTGGCTCGAGCCGATGTCCAAGCTGATCAACCCACCCGTCGGAGGCTGTGGGGCCGTAAATCAGTACATCGGCCGACCATATCGCCACACCTCGGCTTCATTGCTTTGCGGCAATGCTGTGGTGAAGGACACGGAATGGGATCACTACATTCACAACCGGTCTGCGGTTTCATCACGGACCTGACACAGGCGGGCGGGGACTTCGTCGGCTCAGGTGTGCCGTTGACTGACGCGCAGTGGGTGCGGATCGACCCATTGCTCCCGGACACTGGACCGCCCTGGCAGCGCCCGACGAACGAGAACACCAGCGGGCTGCTGAGACGGTGCTTCCCGAAAGGCGCTGACCTGGAGTTGGGCATCCGGCTGTCCGTCGGCCGCACCGGCCAGTGCTGGGGCAACGCGCTGGCCGAGTCGTTCTTCGCCACCTTGAGGCAGTTCGAGCCCGCAGTGCGCGTCGGGCGGATGCTCTAGCGTGAAGCCGACGCCGGCTGGGTGACAGCCAGCGGACGGGCCCAGCCTTGTACGTATGGCTGTCCTTCATGGTCACAGGGCGCTCGGAGTTGGGCTGAGGCGGGTGTCGGATCTCACCCGGGGCATCAGTCGTGGCCTTTCCGTGTCGGGTGATGGGGGGACTTGCCGGTCTTTGCGGGCGGCTTCGGCTTCGGGCCACCGCGCTCGGCCTGGCGGGTGTGGTCGTCCGCGTCCCGGCCAGCCGGTGCCCGATGCTCCGGGTCTGTCCAATGGGACGATCCTGGGCTCTTGGAGGGGAGCTCGGCGTGAGATCCGGTCGGCGCGGCTGTCGCGCCGGAGGCGACGAATGTCCTGACGTCGGGCTCGGCACGAGAACCGGTCGCCGCACCGGCCGATCCTGACACGTCGATTGTCGGGGAGGTGGGCCGGGTGTGACCGGATCCGGTCGGTGGGAGAGCACCGGGCCTGCTTCCGGGACCCGCTGTGCGGGAGGGCTGGTGCGCGGGGGGCACGGCGGGCGGAGCGGTCTCGGCGCGGTCGCTTCCGTTGGTGGTCGTGGCGACGGTGAGGGTCGTGCCAAGGGCCAAGGAAAGTGCGGCGATCGCAGTCCCCACGGTCCGGTGACGGCTGCGGCGGGGGCCGCCCGCAAGGTTTGGCCGGGTGACCGCCACCTCCTCCGTCCGTACGCGCTCGTCCGCGTCGGGGCGCGCGGCCCGGGGCGCCGGAAAGGAGGCGTCGGAGGAAGCCGAAAGCGGCAACGGATGCGTTGCGGCCCGGGCGTGCCGGGAGGCGAGGATGCCGGCGCAACTCTCGGCGTCCGGGCGGGCCTCGGGGTCCTGGGCCGTCATAGCCCGCAGCAGGGTCGCGAGGTCCGAGGGGAGCCAGGTCGGGACCTCGGGTGGGCGGTGCAGGCGGGCGATCGCCGCCTCCAACGGGCTCCCTTCGTACTCCAGTCGGCCTTTCAGACCCTCCAGCAGGACGAGGCCGAGCGCGTAGACGTCAACAGCTGGTCCGACCCGCTTGCCCGCGACCTGCTCCGGTGCCAGATACGCGGCGGTGCCTATCAGGACGTCGGTTGCCGTGTGGCGGGTCGCGTTGGTCAGGCGCGCGATGCCGAAATCGGCCAGGTGAGGATCACCGGCCGCATCAAGGAGGACGTTCGACGGTTTGACGTCGCGGTGCACGATGCCGGCCTGGTGGACATAGGCCAGCGCCCGCGCGAGAGCGGCGCCCACCTGTACCACACGCCGCTCAGGCAGTGCACCACCCGCCAGGCAGCTGCGCAGTGTCGGGCCCTTGATCAGTTGCATCACCAGGTAGCTGCGGTCGTCGTCGCGGCCGGCGTCGTAGACAGTGACCAGGCCGGGATGCTGCAGGCGGGCGAGTAGGACGGCTTCCGCAGTGAGACGGTCCTCGATCTGTGGGTCGGGGCCGGGCCGGAAGACTTTGACGGCCACGGACCGCCGAAGGCGCGTGTCGACGCCCTCGTAGACATCGGCCATGCCTCCCGATCCGATCCTCATGTCCAGCCGGTAGCGGTCGGACAGGACTCGGGCGGACTGCTCATCTGCTGGAACCGAGGCGGGCGCGGGCGGGACTGCTGATCGGCGGGCCTTCACGTGCTTCTCCGTTGCTGTCGCCGCGTACCGGACTCGACCATGGGCCGTGCTGTGAGGGCGGGTACCCCCGCCCGTCTCGGGTATCCAGAGAAGTCGGCGCTCGGGCTGGATCCGGGCCTGTCGGTTGCTCTGCGCAGTCACTTCAAACCGTGTGCGCGGGAGTGGACACGTCGCCGCCCGATGCCGCCGGTACAGCGCAGGAGCCGACGGAAGAGCGGTATGTGCGAGTCGGAGGGGCACAGCCGTGCAGGCGCAGCGGAAGGGATGCCTCGATCGGGGACGGTGCCGGTCAGACGGGTGAGTCGGCGCGCGGCAGCCAGACGGCTCACCGGGCCGATCGAGGGATGGCTGGTGGGCCCGGCTCCTCGCTTGGGCGAGAATGCCGGCATGAACCGGGGCATCCACGCCGAGCCCGGCGAGCGGGAGTTCGGCAGATTTGGCCGGGATGCGATCACATGTGAAGTAGAGGTTCCCGGTGCAGTGGTGATCTTGTGAAGGTGTGCTGCCACCCGTAACGTGCAGTACCTGGAATCCGCTGGACAGAGTGACTCCCGGCGGATCACGCCGCTTGCGTTCCAAGGGAGTTATGCGGGCGATGCCAAGACAGGTGCGGGCTCGTTCACGCCCCGCCGGTGGTGGGTCCGCCCGTGTTGTCCTCGCAGTGCACCGTTATGCCGTGCCCATGGTTTGGGAGACTGTGACGTTCTCCTCAGCGTGAGCAGCGGCCAACGCCCCAGCCGCCCGTCCACGCCCGCCCAGTGAAAGCCCCCACGTCTTGACCGTCCCCTTGCACGAGGCCCAATCGGCCGGCCGGCACGCTGCCATCCCCACAGGCAGCCTGTTCCGGCAGATCTACGCACCACGCGTCTGCGATGGCCTCGCCTACTCCATGTCGACCTACGCCATGCCACTCGTCGTGCTGGCCACCACCGGCTCCGCGTCCCTGACGGGCCTGGCCTTCGCACTGGAATGGATACCTCGGGTGGCCGCGTTCGGCTTCGCCGGCGCCCTGGTGGACCACAGCGGCGCGGCGATCGTGTCCTTCCTCGCCTCGCTCGCCCGCGCCCTGTTGGTGGCGGGTGCCGCTGCCGCGCTGATCGCACTGCCGCCGGGTACGGTCGAGACCGTCACCGTCATGGCACTGGCCGCCGTGACGGGGGCGCTGACGCAGTTCAGCTTCATCGCCAACGAGGCGGTCGGCGCCATCGTCAGCCGCCGCACCGACAGGCAGGCCCACAAGGTGCAGTCGGTGCTGATCGGCATCGATCAGACAGCCACCGTCATCGGCCCGGCTCTGGGCGGTGTTCTGCTGCTCACCGGCCCGACTCTCATGCTGGCGTGCCTGAGCGTGCTGTCCTTCCTGTCCGCCGCACTCGCACTGCAGACCCCGCCCACCCCTCTGCGTGCCGCACGCCATGGTGGACTGGCGCCGGGCGGCGGCCTGCGGGGAGGATGGCAGACCCTGCGCTCGCTGCCGTCCCTGCGGCGGCTGGTGGCCGGACTGGCCTGCTCCAACCTCATGCTCGGACTGCTGCAATCGGCCAGCCCCATCCTCGTGGAAGACCGCTTCGGCCACTCCCCGGCCGCCGCCGGCGTGCTCTGGTCCATCGCCGCTGCCCTCACCTTGGCCGCGGTCGCCTGCTGCCGGGCCGGCCTTGACCGGCTCGGCCTGTGGGGGATCGGCGTCATCAGCGCATCCGTCGCGGCTGCCGCCTGCCTCGCCGTGCCGCAGGCCCTCTCCTACCCCGGCTACGTGACCCTCGTGGCCCTCTTCATGGCTGCCGACGGAGGACTTACCGTCGTCCTGCGCACCCTCCGTTCGCAGGTCATCCCACCTGCGGCCTTCGGCACGACCCTGTCCCTGACGGTCCTGTTCCTGCTGCTGCCCTTCCCTGTCGCCGGCGTGCTGCTCGCCCTGACTCCGCCCCCCTACCTGGACGGGCTCATCGGGGCGTGCGCAGTCGTGCAGGCGCTCGCTCTCCTCGTCACCTTCCTACGCCTGCGCAACGACCCGATCCTTCGAGCCAGGACATAGCCGTCCCGCCACGAGGCCGCCTGCCCCGGTCCTCCTGAAGTCGCTTCTGCTGGCGCCTGTCGGCCGTCAAGGCGCCGCTGAGCGTCGACGAACCTGCACTCGACACTGTGGGGTGTTGCACCTACCCGCACGGCAGCGACCCGGAGGAGCCGTTCATCGACATCGTGTGGTGGGTCAAACAGGAAGTGCCGCACCGCGGGGCCGAGGTCGTTGCGTGACCTCTACCGCGCGCGGTCGCACTGAGCCCCGTCACCAGCGGCTCACGCAGCGCGGCGGCCAGCTTGTGTTTCGAGGAGCGGCCTTGCGTTCGGAGTGGGCCGTGACGCCACTCACGTACATGCGATGATCTTGCCCGTGGCTGGTGTGATCACGGCGTCGGAGTCCTCCTGGATAGCCTCGTTCACCGGGCTGAGCCCGCGGCAGTTCGGCAAGCAGGTGTCGGTTCTGCGGTGCCAGGGCACAGGCGCGGTGCGCAGGGGCCGGCCGTGGCGCCTGCCGCTGAAGGACCGGGCACTGCTGGTGGCGGCCTACTGGCGCACGGCACCTCACCGTGCGCCAACCGGCCCTGCTGTTCGGGGTTTCCAAGTCGGCGGCGGACCGGATCATCGACCGCCTCGGGCCGATGCTCACCCTTCCGCCCCGTAAGCGGTCGGTTCGCGGGTGGCCGTTGCGCGGTGGGCCGGGTCACGGGCAGGTGTGTTCCTGCGGCAGCCGGCCGTGGGAGAGGGAACTGGTGAAGTCAACGTTGCCGGTGCGGCAGAAGTTGACGCCGTCGCTGCCGTTTGGCGCCGTCACGCACTCGATTCCCACGTACTCGCCAGGGGGGTTGACGACGACTCCCAGAACGCCTGCCAGTGCCGGGACCGGTGAGGTGGAGTCCTGCCGGATCGTCTTGCAGGCCGTGGGCTCGGTCGCGGAGGCGCCGGCAGGGGTGGCCCAGGCGAGCGACGCCGCGAAGGCCAGCACAGCGGACGCGGTACCGGCGGTGAAGCGGGCGGTCTTTCTCACGTCTCTCCGTTCATCGAAGCAACGACACGGGGCAACGAGTGTCAATGTGCCGCCTTCATGCGCTATTGGATCGGAGACAGGGCGCAGCCTTCACCCATTGGACGGCAGGAGTGGGAAGCGGAGCGGACCTGACCCGTGAACGACGATGAGGTGGTCCGGTCACCACAGGTGACGGGCCACCTCATCTCGTCTGTTCCGCCCATGGCTACAGCAACTGCACAGGCGGCACCCGCCGCGCCAAGGCCATCCAGACGGCCTTCGATGCGAGGGCCGCCGTCATCTCCTCGCCGGTCGGGTGCCGCGCGTGCGGCAGCCAGAGAACGGCCACCTGTGCACGCTGCCGCGCGTGATCCCACCACAGCGTCGGGGACCGGCCAGTTCCATCACCACGTGCACTGCCTGCTTCTGGTCGGGCTCGTTGAGCGCCAGGACGACGCGGTCGGCGGTGTCCTGCCGGAAGTGCCACGGCCCGCCGTCGGCCTGCGCCTCCTCGTCCAGCGGCGTCAGTGAAGCGTACGCGGGAAAGCGGTCGATCTCCGCCTGACCGGCGCCGCCGTAGGGCGACAGAACGACCGCCGCCATCGGCCCCCGGCTGACGGAGAAGACTCCTCGTCCACGAGGACGATCCGCGGATCGGGCAGGGCTCCGTACTCGCCCACCCAGCCGGTGAACGCCGGCGCTGGAACGGGCGCGGTGCGGCCACTCGGGCGGCGGGACCGGGCGACGTCAACCTCGCCGCCGCCTGGTAGTTCTACGGACGCGAGGGGCACCTGTGGGCACCGCGCAAGGCGGTAGAGGTCCTGCCTGACGGGACTGAGACCAAGCTGGGCGCCGTCGTCGACAACACCCGCCGCCGCGCCACCGAAGCCGGCCAGGAACTCGACCGCTGGCCGCAAGAGCGCGCATGAGCGGCAAGCGTTCCGACGCGCGGTACTGCTCGCCGCGCTGCCGCACACGAGCCTGGCGGCGGCGTCGTTCGCGTTGGACAGCCGTCACACCGTGACGCGTGTGGGTGACGGCAACACCCGCAGCAGAGGGCCGGGGCGTCCTCCGGGTGATTCCTTCCGCCTGTCCTTGACCGTGTCGGCGCGGGCGGGGGTTGGCCGGGCATGAAGCGACTGATCCATGCGGCGGCCGCCGCCCTCGCGGCCGTGGTGTGCACCGCGCCGGCCGCGCCGGCCGACCCCCTGGCCCCCGCCCCGCAGCGTGCGACACGAAGGCGGCCGGCGTGCAGCCGCAGACCACGGAGGCCGTCCGGCTGCGTGCCAGCCGCGGCACGCGCGTGAGATGACGGCCCGTTCCACCTGTGACTCCGTGCCCGGGCGCTGCACGCCTACCTGCGCTGGCGCAATGCCAACGCCCGCCACCCCGACATACTCGCCGCACAACGCCGGGAACGCGATCGCGTCCGCAGCGAGAAGGGCGTTCGCTGGGGCGGACGCCCCCTCGCCGCCGCAGCCTGAGCACGTGAGGGATCCCGCCGTGCCCGGATGTGGAGATCAGGCAGCGGCCAGGCTCTTCGCCATGACCCGCTCCCTGCCCACGCCATCGGGCAGAACTTCGCCGGGCTCACCCGTGTCCGTGAAACCGTGCCGCTCATAGAGCGCGGTCGCCTTGCGGTTGTCCGGCCTGACGGACAACCGCAGCGTCGTGGCACCGCGCTCCGCCGCCCACCGCTCGACCGCCTGGATCAGGCAGTCACCCACGCCCTTGCCTCGAGCCGTGGGATTGACCCACATCGAGATCAACTCCACGTTCTCTGCTCCCTCGCCCGGCACTCCGCTGGCGATGCCCACTGGGAGGCCGTCGAGGAGCGCGACGAGATCGTGCGCGCCGGGAATCGACAGACGGGCACGCCAGCGTTCCTCTCGGTCGCCGGAGCCCTGCCACTGGGCCAGCGTCGATCCGAACGCGTAGGGCGCCTCAGCAAGCGCGGCCAGTCGCAACTCCCGCCAAAGGGGCCAGTCGTCTGCTTCCAAGGTGCGTAGTTCAAGCATGATCCAGACCCTGCCCGCCCGACGGGGCGGGCAGCAAGTTGATTTCAACCACGCGAACGAGGTCGTTCAGCCCTGCGACCAGTCGGAACCGGGGACCGGTGGTGCCTCACGCAACCGCAGACCACGAGACCTCGGTGAACAAAAGCGGTCACAGCACTAGCCAGTGGGTCGCCGTCGGCTAGCGAGCGTCGAAGCCTGGCTGGGACCGGGCCACCAGCCTCTCCCGCCTGCGGCGGCGCCGGAGCGCCACGAGATCGATCAGCCCCACCAGAACCAGCAGTCCGCAGATGCTGCACAGCCACCAGAGGGAACCGCCCGAGGGGGAGTCGTGCTCGCCCGAGTGCGCCGCCCACACCCCGAACCCCACGGACGCCGCCGCGAACAGCGGGAGGAAGAAGGCGACCATCAGCACCCGCATACCGCGCGCGGCGTGGGCCGCCACCGGGTCGAGTCCTGAGTCGGGCCCAGGTCGGTCGGATCCACCCGTTACGTTCTGGTGATCACTTCGGTCCACGAAGGGCCGGGTACCCCGGCCGCGCACGGCAAGTCCCCGCCCGGCGACAGTCCTCGGCCGCACCGCTCTGACCGCGCTCAGCCGGCCGTCCGCAGCTCGTCCGGGACCCCCGCCAGCGGCACAGGCCTGCGCTCCCGGCGGACAGTTCGCAGGCCTCCGCCACCCGCAGTGCCCGCAGCGCCTTGCGGCAGTCGCACGGGTTGGCCCGCTCGCCGGGCACCACCTCGACGAAGGCGTTCAGCTCCGCCTCGTACGCCGGTCCGAGCCGCTCCGGAAACCCCGTCCACGGCTTGTCCGCGGCCGGCGGGCTCGATGGAGGCCACCGGCGTCCGGTCGTGCAGGCCGACGACCACGGTGCCCGCCTTCCCGGCCAGCTCCAGACGGACGTCGTACCCCGCGACGTTGCCCCGCGCGGCCGTCGCTGTGGCCGGCGTGCCGTCGTCCAGGGTGAGCAGCACCGCCGCGGCGGCCACGCCGCCGGCCTCGCGGAACATCGCGGGCCCGGCGTCGGACCCGGCGGCGTACACGTCGGCGACCTCCCGGCCCGTCACCCAGCGCCGCGTCGAAGTCGTGGATCAGCGTGTCCCGGAACAGCCCGCCGGACAGCGGCAGCCGCTCCGGGAGCGGTGGGGTACGGTCGCCGATCGTCGTGCGCACGGTGTGCAGCCGCCCCGATCGCACCGCCTCCCGCGCTCCCGTGCAGCCCGCGTCGAACCGCCGCTGGAACCCCATCTGCGGCACCGTGCCCGCCCGGTCCACCTCCGCGAGCGCCTGCGGCGTGCCCGGCAGGTCCAGGGCGATCGGCTTCTCGCACGCAGAACACCGGCAGGCCCGAGCGTGCGGCCTGGCCGATCAGCTCGGCGTGCGCAGCCGTCGCCGAGGTGATCACCACCGCGGCCACGCCCCACTTGGAGATCTCGTCCACGTCCGGCGCCGCCGTCTCGTCCAGCTGCTGTGCCAGCTCCTGGGCGCGCGCGGGTTCGGCGTCGGTGAGGATCAGCGAGCCGACGTCGCGGTGGCGGCTGAGCGTCCTCGCGCGGATGGTTCCTCACAGCGGGTCCGTGTGGCGGCCTGCCGGCTGTCACCGCGCGGTCGGGACGCGACGGATGCTCAGGGCTGCCGGGCACTGAACTGGCGGCGCAGGTATCCGTACCAGGCGTGGATGTAGGCGGCGCTGACTGCGGCTTCGGGGGCGAAGAGGTCCCAGGCGTGGTGGGCGCCGGGGTACAGGTGCAGTTCGACGGGCACGCCGCTGGCCTGGAGCCGCGTGGCGTAGGTCAGGTCCTCGTCGCGGAAGACGTCGAGTTCGGCGGCTGCGATGAAGGTGGGCGGGAGGCCGGTGAGGTCCGTCGCGCGCGCGGGTGCGCTGTACGGCAGCACGTCGTCGGCGCCGGCGCGGTCCCCGAGGATCAGGTTCCAGGCCAGGATGTTGGTCGCGCGGTCCCAGATGCCGATGTCGGTGACCTCGTGGCTGGACGGGGTGGTGTTGCGGTCGTCGAGCATCGGGTAGCTCAGCGCCTGGAACAGCGGCGCCGGTTCGCCCTGGTCGCGGATCATGAGAGCGGTGGCTGCGGCGATACCGCCGCCGCCGCTTTGCCCGGCCAGGGCGACGCGGGCCGCGTCGAGGCCGAGCGCGGCTGCCTGGCTGCGAAGCCAGTGATAGGCGAGCAGGCCGTCCTCGGCGGCGGCCGGGGCGGGGGCCTCCGGCGCGAGCCGGTAGTCGACGGAGGCGACGATGCAGCCGACCGCCAGGACCAGGTGCTTGAGGGTGGGATCGTCCTGGGCCGCGTACCCGAGAACCTGCCCGCCGCCGTGGAACCAGACCAGCACCGGCAGCGGCCCGGCCGCCTCGGTGGGCCGCAGCAGCCGGATGGCGAGGGTGGATCCGTCCGGGCGGGGGGCCTGGAACTCTTCGACCGACACGGACGGCTCATCCGGTATCTGGGCCGCGATCGCCTCGGCGAAGGCGCGGACGCCGACGCGCGTGCCCTCCAGGTCACTGAGGTCGAACACCCCGGCCTCCGTCATCGGCACCGCCTTCAGGGCCTCGGCCAGTTCCGGGTCGAGCCGCTCGTGTGCGTTCTTGGTGTTCATGTTGTCCGTCTCCTTGCGGCTGCACAGCAGCCGGCCGTGCAGGGGGTGATGGGTCGTGTGGACCGGCTCCGCCCGAGCCGCCCGGAGGGGCACGGGGAGCGGACCGGGATGGAGAAGGGAGCGGGCTCAGCGCGCGGTGGTGGTGCCGGTGTCGAAGTAGTGGCCCCGGCCGAGGTCGTCGACGAGGCCGGGCTGGACGGGCGTCCAGCCCAGGAGGTCCCGGGTCAGCGTGCTCGAGGACGGGTTGTCGGCCTGGGCGTGGGCGCTCAGGAAGCCGAAATGGGCCTCGGCCTCGGTCGGCGGGACGCTGACCACGGGCAGGTTCAGCCCGCGGCCGATGCCCTCGGCGATCCGGCGGAAGGCGATCCCCTCGTCGCCGACGGCGTGCAGCCGTGACCCCGCCGGCGCGGATTCCAGCGCCAGCCGGTACAGGCGTGCCGCGTCGAGCGTGTGCACGGCGGGCCAGCGATTGGCCCCGTCGCCGACGTAGGCCGAGACGCCCTTGGAGCGGGCGATGGAGATGAAGGTCGGGATGAAGCCGTTGTGGTCGAGCGAGCTGTGCACGGTCGGAGTGAGCCGGACGACGGACGACCGGATACCGCGCTCGGCGAGTGCGACCACCGTGTTCTCGGCCTCGATCCGCGCTCCCGTGTCGAGCGTGTCGGCCTCGGTGAGGGCGTCCCGCAGCCCCGCGAAGGCGAACACCACTGTTCCTGAGGTGGTCACCAAAGGCTTGCCGGTGCCGGCGAGCGCGTCCCCGAGGGTGTCGATGGCGCGCAGATCGGCTGCGACCGCGCTGTCGAAGTCGCCGGCGAACATCTCGTCGTGCTTGAAGGCCAGGTGGATGACACCGTCGGCCGCAGCGGCGGCCGCGGCGAGGCCGTCGAGATCGTCGAGGTCGCCTCGGTGCACCTGGGCGCCGGCAGCCGTCAACGCGGCGGCGGACTTGTCCGAGCGGGCCAGGCCGACGACCTGGTGTCCCGCTTCGAGGAGTTCGGGGACGACGGCGGAGCCGAGATGTCCGGAGGCTCCGGTGACGAATACGCGCATGGTGTTGCCCTTTGCTGCGGGCTCCCCACCAGGGGTGGAGAGCCGTGATGTCAGTTCGTGACATCACCGTAGCACCCATGTCAGTCTCTGTCGTCACTCTGACGTCAGCTTCTGTCATCGGTGTGTAGGATCGGGGCATGAGCCGATGGAAACCCGACGCACGGGGCCGCCTGGAGAAAGCGGCGATGGAGCTCTACGACGACAAGGGCTTCGACGCCACCACCGTGGCCGAGATCGCCGCCCGGGCCGGGGTCACCGAACGCACCTTCTACCGGCACTTCGTCGACAAACGGGAGGTCCTCTTCCAGCCCAACGCCCTGGCCGACGTCCTCGCGCACGCCACGGTCACCGCCGCCGACCCTCTGGCGCCGCTGGAGGTGATCACCCACGCCCTGATCGAAGCCGCTCCCGTCTTCGAAGAACGCGCGGAGCTGGTACGGCAGCGCCAGGCCGTCATCGCCGCCAATCCCGAACTGCAGGAACGGGAACGGGCCAAACTGGCGTCACTCGTCTCCACCCTCGACCGCGCGCTTCAGGAACGCGGTCTGGATTCCGCAACCGCGGCACTCGCGGCCGAAATCGGGATCGCCGCCTTCAAGGTCGCCTTCGAGCGCTGGATCGACGACCCCGACCAGCACACCCTCGCCCGACACATTCGGGAAACCCTGGACGCCACCAGGCACCTCACCGCACGGCCGGTTCGCTCTCCAGCCCAAGCGCGGTGAGTGCCTTCGGCTCTGCGGCCGTCCACTTCTCCCCGGCCAGCGGGCCTCAAGCACGGCATGATGACCGTCCGCCACGATGACGTCCCCGTTCCCCAGGCCGCCGCCGTTGCCCTCGCTGGCGCGCCCCTCACCGGACTCCGGCCTTCGGGCCTACATCAGCAACGACGAGCGGACCGCAGCCCTGGCAGACTTCCTGCACACCTACAACTACCACCGCTGTCACACTGCACTCTCAGGCCAGCCACACCGATCAGCCGTGTGAACAACGCTGCGGGTCAATACACCTAGTGGCTTGGCTCGGATCCTTGGTCGGGTAATTGATCTTCCGTTCGTTGCGCGGCAGGCTGCTTCCACGTTGTGATGGTGGAGGTGGTCGTAGGACGTCGTCCGGGGGGTGTTCGTCCGGCCGGTAAGCATGGAGGAAGGGCGTCGGCTGCAGCGGACCAGCCGGACCGCGAAGGATGCGGTGCGGCTGCGGCGGGCGATCGTGGTGATGATGTCCGCGCAGGGGCAGTCGGTTCCGGACCTCGCCTCGTTGATGCGGGTCGGCGCCGACTATGTGCGAGACGTCATCCACGCCTTCGACGAGCAGGGGTTCGAGGCGCTGGACCCAAGATGGTGCGGGGGTCGCCCCAGGATGATCAGTAGCCAGGTGCGTGAGCACGTCTGCCTGATCGCCCGGACGGCCCCCGCCGACTGGAAGATGCCCGCGTTCTCCACCTGGAGCCTGACCAAGCTCGCCGAACACCTGGTCAAGCAGAACGTGGTCCCCGCCGTCAGCCGCGAGACACTGCGACGGATACTGCGCGAGGGCAGGGTCTCCTGGCAGACCAGCACGACCTGGAAGTCCTCCAACGACCCAGACTTCATCGCCAAGACGCACCGGATCCTGGCGCTCTACGACTCCCCGCCGACCGACGGCCGGGTGGTCTGTGTGGAGGAGTTCGGGCCGCTCAACCTCATGCCCCGCAAAGGCAAGGCACGGCGCCCGCACCGCTCACCACGTCGTCTGCGGGCCACCTACAGCCGCTACGACGGCGTGATGCACATGCTTGCCGTCCTCGACCTGGCCACCCGCACGATGTACTACCGCATCCGGCCCCGCAAACGGTGGTGCGAGTTCCTGTCCCTACTCAAGTCCCTGCGCATCCGCTGGCCCGGCGAGAAGCTCTACGTCGTCCTGGACAACTTCTCCCCTCACAAGCACCCGAACGTCCGCGCGTGGGCCGCGGCGAACGACATCGAGTTGGTCTTCCTGCCGACCTACGGATCGTGGCTGAACTGGATCGGGTGGGGGCCAGCCCGGACGGGATGGGCGAGCCGAAGACCGTGCCGGCGCCCGACGGGCCGCAGCGCCCGGGTCACCCGCCGGACCGCCCCGGCAACAGCCGACGGCGTGCCGAACCGAAGACCAGCTTTGCCCCCGACTCACCCATCCGCTTCTGGACCGAGTACCCGGCCAAGACTGCCTGACGGTCCGCTACCCTCCCTCGGTTCCCTGGCAGGCAGCTCACCAGGGAACCGGGCCGTGCTCGTCGAAGAAGCCGCCGGTCGGCCCGTCATCGGGCAGCGTGGCGAGCCGGACGACCACGGCCGCGCCGTCGGCCGCGGTGCGGGTGAGGCCGGGGAACGCGGTGGTGAAGTCGGTCGCACACGGCCCCGGATCGGCGGCGTTGACCAGGATGTTGCGGCTGCGCAGTTCCTTGGCGTACTGCACGGTCAGCGAGTTGAGTGCGGTCTTGGACGGGACGTACGCGGCCAACGCGGGCCGGGTTGTGAAGTAGTCCTCGGGATCGGTCATCCGGGCGATGGAGCCCAGTCCACTGCTGACGTTGACAATCCGGGCGGCGGGGGAGCGGGCGAGCAGCGGCAGCATCGTGGTGGTCACGCTGATCACGCCGAACACGTTGGTCTCGAACACCTCGCGTACAGCGGCAAGTTCGACACTGCCAGGGCTCTGGGCGGCGAGGTCGCCAGAGATGCCGGCGTTGTTGACCAGGATGTCCAGCCGGCCAAAGCGCTCCTCGATCCAGCGGGCGGCGGACAGGACGCTGGCGCGGTCGGTGACGTCCAGGGTGACCGGGTACACCCGCGGGCCCAGGTCGGCTGCGGCTGCCGCACCGCGGTGCGGGTCGCGCGAGGCCAGCAGGACGTTCGTGCCGAGCGAGGCGAGCCGGGCCGCGACCTCGCGCCCGATGCCCTTGTTGGCACCGGTGACCAGGGCAGTCGTGGTTTCTGTCATGCGTTCAGTCCACCACGGGGGCGGCCGGGAGCTCCAACACCGACCAGGTACGCAGCGATACCGTGCGGGTATGGAAAGACTGGAGGTCCGCGAGCTCGTCTACTTCACCGCTGTCGCCGAGGAACTGCACTTCGGTCGGGCGGCCGCCCGGCTGGGGATGACCCAACCGCCGCTCTCCCGCGCCATTCAGCAGCTCGAACGACGGCTGGGCGTGCCCCTGTTGGACCGTGGCAGTCGCCGGGTCGCACTGACCGAGGCGGGGGCCGTCCTGCTCCGCGAGAGCCGTACGGTGCTCGACGCGGCGTCGGCCGCGGCGCGCCGCACCCGGCGGGCCGGCCGCGCCGACCCGCGTCTGGTCCTGGTCATCAAGCCGGGCGGCGACGGTGGCCTGCTGCCCGCGATCCTCGACGCCTATCAGACTGAGCCGGGTGCGCTGCCGGTCGAGCTGGTGTGCAGCTTCGGCGAGCGCGAGATCCTCCTGCGGGAGGGCCGTGCAGACGCCGCCCTGCTTCACCGCCCCCACCACGACCTCACCGGCCTGGACTCGCAGGACCTCCTGACCGAGGCTCAACTTCTCGTGATACCGAGTTCGCATCGCCTCGCGGGCCGTACCCGGGTCTGCCTGAACGACCTCGCCGGGGAGCCCCTGCCACGCTGGCCGGGCGCACCTGAGGGTGGCTCACACGGACCCGAGATCCACGATCTTGGGCAGCTTCTCCACCTCATCGCCTTGCGCCGCATGGTCGCCGTCCTCCCCTCCTCCATCCGCGATCAGCTCCGCGACGACCTGGTCGCTGTCCCGGTCGATGATGCCGAGCCCACCACGCTCGTCCTCGCCTGGCCCGAGCACGCCACCTCCCCAGCCCTGGCCGCCTTCGTCCGCGCGGCCGCCGCCGTGGCGGGCAAGGCGACGGGCCACGGCGGGTAGAGCGGGGAGACACGCGGGGTGGGAGGCGCCCTCGCCCATGCTCGCAGGCATGCGAACACTCCAGGACGCCCTCACGGCCACCGTCGAGATCACACCTGGTGGCAGAATGACGGGCACCGGACGGCGAACCGATCACGTGGTCGACAAATCCGAGCCAAGCCACTAGCCCGTCAAGGCCTGCAGCCCGGCGGGCACGGGCAAAGCCCTGACCTAGCGGTCCGGGCCATCACGTGCACCCTTGTTATGGGGCGCAGACCGGAAAATGTGAGACGCAGCCTCGAAAAAGTTGTCGCCTGCCCGCTACCAGCGCATCCCCAACGCCGACCATGGGCTGGTGGGCCGGACGCCCACTGCCGTACCAGGTCTGACCAGGCTGCGGTCCCCCGACCCGGATCCGTCAGGGCCCCGGCAGGCCGCGACATCAGCGCGGGTGCCGACTCCACCGGCGGCGCGGGTCAGGACGCACTCCCAGTCTGGCCTGCACGCTGTGCCCAGCCGCGTACGTCAGCCCCGGGGGGCGTCAATCAGAACGCCGGCCAGTCCGGCCGGGGAGGGATCGCCCTGCCCCATTCACCGCAGCATCTCCGCCGGGCCCCCGGCCCCCGGACTGGGTGATCGAAGGCGACCTGAACCGCACCATGCCGCCCGTCGCCGCCCACACCGGGGACCGCCGGATGTCCGGGCGCAGGCGATCGACCGGGCGGCCGCCCGCCAGGCGCTCGCCGAGGGCGTGGCCGCCTGCACCCACTGCCGGCCCGACAGCGCGCGGGTTCCCGTAGTTCATTGTTCAAGAGGGGTCCCACGTCTCATCCGCGGTACCAGATACCTGCTAGGTCCACTTCCGTCACGCCCGCCGGAGGCACTCATGCAGCGCACCCGCAAGATCGCACTGGGGGTCGCCGTCAGCGCCCTGGTCTCGTCCGTGACCGCCGCCGTCCCTGCCGCGGCTGCCCCCAGCTCGCCTGCCTGCACGAACGTCACCCTGTCCTGGGTCGGCGGTACCGCCAAGCCCGGCGGTAGCGAGCGGCAGGAAACGGCCGGCGTCCAGGTGAAGAACACCGGAGACCACACATGCGCCCTGCTCGGCGCGCCCTCGGTCATGCTCACCACGGACGGCGCGCCGGAGACGCTGCGTCAACAGCCGGGGGGCAGCAGCGTGGATCTCGCCCCCGGCAAGACCGCAAAGTTCAACGTCACCTTCCTCAGCGACAACGGCAAGAACGGGAACGAGGTCATCCGTCCCGACCAGGCCGTCGTCACCCTGCCCGGGGGTACCGTGAAGACGCTCACATGGAAATGGGGCAGTGTCACCCGGCAGGAGGCAGCAAGCCACCCCGGGAACTTCGTCAGCCCGATCACCTGATCCCCCCACCTCGTCACGCTGGTGACCAGCGTCCACGACGATCCAGCCCATGGATCGGTGCGTCTGGCGCGGTGCCGAATCCATGCCGGGCGGACCTGAGGGCTGGCGATCGCGGCCGTCGGGCTCCCATCCCGGCCGATGACTGCCCGAAGGGAGGCGAAGGCCTCTGTGCGGTCATCTCCGTGCGGTCATCGCTCGCCGGGGACTGCAGCCATCGACCGGGCCCAACGCCGAAGACCCAGTGTCAGCCTCCCGTTCGTCAAGCGCACATTTCGCGTACCAAACGTGCACAAAGACCGCCCCCGCCTGGCAGGAGGCATTCGTCCTGGACGGCGCCGGACATCCGACCCGACGAGACCGTGCCGTCCTTTGCCGTCGTCCTCGCCGCCGCTGCACACGGGGAACGGGACAGCCAGCGCGGGGGTACCGCGGTAGGAGCGCCGGGCTCGATCGCTGGTACAGACGCCCCGTCGTGACGCGTCCGCGCGATCAGTTCAGGTTCGCGGAGGGGTTACGAGCGCTGTCGCAGGCCGTGTGTTCCCCTTCGGTCGGCGCACCAGCCCCGCCGGCGGTGGTCACACGGTCGACGGAGCCCTGCGGCCCTGCGCTGGTCTGCTTGTCGGCGATCATGGTGGTGACTGCTTCGCTCGTGGTGGCGTGGACCGGCAGGATCGTGTCGACGCCGGTGAGGGTGAGCATCCGCATCAGGCGGTCGGGGACGTTGGCGAGTCCGAGTTCACCGCCCTGCGCCTGGGCGGTGTGCCAGAGGCCGATGAGCGCGCTCAGACCGGCGGAGTCGCAGAAACCGACCTGGGACAGGTCCAGAACCAGGTGCGGGCACCCTTGCTCGATGATCATCGAGGCGTCGCGGCGCAGGGTGTCCGCGGTGTGCATGTCCACGTCCCCGGCGACTGTGGCGATAGCGAGGCCGGGATGGGGTTGCTGGACGGTCAGCTGCAGCGTGTCGGTCACGTCGGTCATCACTCCTGGCCGAAGTGTTCGGGCGCGGCGGCGGTGTGTGCGGTGGCGGCGACACTGCCGTCGGGCATGGTGTGGGGGTGGGGGACGGACAGGGCCAGCAGGGCCACGTCGTCGCCGGCTCCGTCGGGC
Source organism: Streptomyces sp. NPDC018610 (assembly GCF_044391765.1). Taxonomy (NCBI): domain Bacteria; kingdom Bacillati; phylum Actinomycetota; class Actinomycetes; order Kitasatosporales; family Streptomycetaceae; genus Streptomyces; species Streptomyces sp. NPDC018610. The sequence goes on along the minus strand of NZ_JBISAL010000010.1, from coordinate 97,025 downwards.
AGCGAGGCCAGCAGGGTGATGCTGTCCTCGACCAGGGAGGTGGCGGTGACCGGCCCGGTGCGCTGGTGGAGGAAGCCGGTCAGGCCGTCGTCACCGAGCATGGCGCCCTCGGTGGTGCGGGCTTCGGTCAGCCCGTCGGTGTAGAGGAACAGGCTCTCGCCGGCCGTCAGGGAGAACGTGGTCTGGGCGAAGGGCGCCTGCGGGAAGGCGCCGACGAGCATGCCGCCCTTGGGGCGTACGGCCCGCACCCAGACGGCGCCGCTGTCGTCGGGGCGCACGTGGTAGGCCGGCGGGTGGCCGCCGGTGGCGACGGTGACGGTGAAGCCGTCGTCCCCCCGGGGCTCGAGGAGGCCGAAGACGACGGTGCAGAAGCGGCGGCCGGCGGTGACGTCGGTGAGCAGCATGGTGTTGAGCGCGCTCAGCACGGTGACGGGGTCGGCGTCGATCTGGGCCGTGGCGCGCAGGGTGTGGCGGGCCAGGGCGGTGACGGTCGCCGCCTCGGGGCCTTTGCCGCACACGTCACCGAGGACGAACGCCCACCGGCCGCCGTCGACGGGGAAGACGTCGTAGAAGTCGCCGCCCACGTCGTGGGCTGAGGCGGTGCGGTAATGGCAGGCCAGCTCCAGACCCGGCACCACGGGAAGGGCCGGGGGCAGCAGAGTGCGCTGGAGGGTGGAGGCGAACGCGGCGATGGCGGCCCTATCCTGCTCCGCCTTCTCCCGCGCCGCCCGTTCCGCCTCGGCCCGCGCCCGCTCCGCCTCGGCGTGCCGCCTCTCCGCCTCCCGGCGGGCCTGCTCGTCGCGCAGGGCGCGCAGCGCCGACAGCCGCAGCTCCATCTCGTCCAGCACGATCGCGGCGAGATCGGCAAGGGTGGCGGTGTCCTCCTCGGTGATCGAGCGCGGCCGGGTGTCGAGGACGTTGACCGTGCCCAGCTTGTGCCCGTCGGGGGTGATGATCGGTGCGGCGGCGTAGAAGCGCACCCCCATCTCTCCGGCGACCAGCGGATTGTCCGCCGCGACGGGGTCTTCGAGGGTGTCGGGGATGACCATCGTGTCATCGCGCAGGATCGCCGAGCCGCACAGGCCCGGATCGCGGCCGATCTCCGCGACGCCCTCCAGGCCGTGGGCGGCCTTGAACCAGATGCGGTCGGTGTCCACGATCGTGACCGTCGCCACCGGCACGTCGAAGAGGCGGGCGGCCATCGCCGCCACCCGGTCGAACGCCCCGTCGGGCGGGGTGTCGAGGATGTCGTAGCGGCGCACCGCCGCGATCCGGGCCGCTTCCGCATCCGGGTCGGGGACCAGCTCGGGGCGGCGCCCGGGAGCCGGGTCGGTGGCCGATGCCTGCTGCATTGTCGGCTTTCCTCTCCGTCGATGGGCTGCCGCCGTGAACGGCACGAACCGACGCAGCCTAAATCGCCCACACGCCCGAACGCCAATGCCGCCGTCATCCGGGCACCGGACACGGCCGTCCTGCCCGGTGAGGCGGTCACTCTCGGCAGGTGATGACGCCCGTCACGACCACCGCAGTTCACGTCGGCGCCTGCACGATCCGGCAAGGCAGGCGGAAACCCTCGGCGATCAGTGCGGAGCAGGTCCCCGCCACTCTCCGGAACACCGTTCCCACCGCCAACGGGTTCGGGCTCTAGAAGAGCGGGAGCCAGGAGGTTCTCTCCTCGCCCGGCAGCGAGCAGTACGTCAAGTCCGCCCGATGGGGCTACATGCGGTTGGCGGCTGACCTGGGGTGGGACATCGAACAGGCCGCCAACGCAGGTGCACCTGGTCCGGGGCGAGTTTGCCGGGCTCGACGAGTTCCTCGACCTCGGCGATCGTGAGGTGCCCGGCCATGGCGGCGAGGGGATTGAAGTCGGCGGCGGCGTGCCGGAAGACGAGGTTGCCGTGGCGGTCGCCGCGCCAGGCGCGTACGAGGGCGAAGTCGGTGGTGATGCCGTGTTCCAGGAGGTACGGGCGTCCCCCGAACTCCCGGGTCTCCTTGGGCGGGGAGGCGACGGCTACTTCGCCTCCGCCGGGCGCGTACCGCCAGGGCAGGCCGCCCTGGGCCACTTGTGTGCCGACGCCGGCCGGGGTGTAGAAGGCGGGGATGCCGGCTCCGCCGGCGCGCAGCCGTTCGGCGAGCGTGCCCTGCGGAGTCAGTTCCACCTCCAGCTCGCCGCCCAGGTACTGGCGGGCGAACTCCTTGTACTCGCCGACGTAGGAGCCGGTGACGCGGGCGATGCGGCCCGCGGCGAGCAGGACGCCCAGGCCGCGGCCGTCCACGCCGCAGTTGTTGGACACGACCTCCAGAGAGGTCGTGCCTCGTGCGTGCACAGCGTCGATGAGGGCGGCGGGGACGCCGGAGAGGCCGAAGCCGCCGACGGCGAGCGACGCACCGTCGGGGATGTCGGCCACCGCCTCGGCGGCGCTGCCGCAGACCTTGTTCACGTCCTGGGTTCCTTCCGGGAGACGGACGGGTCGTAGGGGCTCGAGGCCGTGGCGCCGGGCGGGACGGCGGACCATCCGCCGTCGACGACGAGGTTGGCGCCGGTGATGTAGGCGGCCTCGTCGGAGGTCAGGAAGACGGCGGCGTTCACCACGTCGTCCGGGACGCCCACCCGGCCCTGCGGGACGTGACGGGCGATGTGGCGCATCGGGTGATCGTCGGCAAGCAGATTGGCGCGGAAGCCCTCGGTATCGATCATTCCGGGGCTGACGCAGTTGACCCGGACACCGTGCGGGGCGCCTTCCGCGGCGAGCTGCCGGGTCAGCGCGATCACCGCGCCCTTGGAGGCCGAGTGTCCGGTGCGCGGGTTGGTGAGGGAGCCGGTCAGACCTGTGGTCGAACCCACCGTCAGCACGCAGCCGCGGCTTCGCAGCAGGTGCGGCCAGGCCGCCCGTACCGTCAAGCACACCGAGCCCAGCTCGGCGAGCACGGTGAACGCGAAATCCTTATAGGACTGCGAGCCGATCGCCCCGAAACGGACGGCACCGGCGTCGGCGCAGACGATGTCGACACCGCCGAAGGCGTCCACGGCCTCCTCGGTCCAAGACCGCACGGAATCCTCGTCCGTGACGTCCAGCGGGCCTGGCGTGAGAATCGTGCCGCCCTCGCGGGCCACGAGCCGCTGGGTCTGAAGGGCCTCTTCGTGCAGCAGGTCACCGCCGACGACCAGCGCGCCCTCGGCGGCGAAGCGCAGGGCCGCCGCCCGGCCCTGTCCCCGGGCCGTGCCGGAGATGAGAGCCACCTTGCCGTCGAGCCGCTTCATCCGCCGGCCTCCGCTGCGAGCAGGGCGTCGGAGACGGACTTGGCCCCGCCGTGCGCAGTCAGGCCGCCGTCCACGGCAATCTCCGCACCGGTGATGAACGACGACTCGTCCGACAGCAGGAACACAACCAGCGGCGCCACCTCAGCCACGGTGCCGGTGCGCCCGAGGGGAGTCTCCCGAAGATTGGCCTCGCGGAACGCGGGCGCGGCGGAGGCCGTCATCTCGGTCTCGATGTAGCCGGGGTGAACGGTGTTGACGCGGATGCCGCGGGGCCCGAGTTCGAGCGCGGCGGTCTTCGACAGGCCCCGGCCCGGATGTGTCGCAACGTGGGAATCGCCCTGTTCGGTGGCCAGGCTCAGGTGCCCGCACTATCGACGAGGTGAATGAGGCACTCTCTGAACTTGCAGCGCGCCCTGGGACACTTCGACCAGTCACGTCTGCGGACGACAGCTGATCGGGGTTGGAGGGCCGGATCCGGGCTGGATTGTTGCAGATACCGAAGGGCATCTCCTCGTCGGGTCCGCCTGGAGGGAACCAGTCGTAAGGGGCTGGCGGCCAGAGCACCAGCCGCCTCCGGGCCCGGCTGGACGCATGGAAGAGTGCTGTCCCGCAGTGCGGCATATCGTGAATAACGTGCACGAACGGCAGATAGTATGGCTGGTCCCGTTGGTCGTGTTCGCCCTGGTGGTCGTACTGCCCGCGATGGAGGGACACCATGAGGAGACCTGGGCGCAACTCGTCGTCGGCGCCGCAGGATGTGCGGCCCTGCTTCTGAGGGCTCGCTGGCCGCCGCCGGTACTTGTCGTGACACTCGCATGCGCACTGGTGTCCATGGCCCTGACCACGCTCGTCTTCCCCGCAGCGCTGATGGTCCTGGTGGCCCTGGTCCGGGTGGGCATGAGCCTCCCGGTCCGGGTCGTGGCCGCGTCCACTGCCGTCACCGTGTGTGCGGTCTACTTCACGGTCGACCTTGCACGGAACATCAAGTCCTTCGATCTGAGCAGCGCCGACCAGCTGGGCTGGTTCGTGGCGGCCTCGGCTGCCGGCGTGGCCGTGGCCAACCAGCGACGCTTCACAGCTGAGGCCGAGGAGCGGGCGCTGCGGGCCGAGCAGTCCCGCGAAGCCGAGGCGCACCGACGAGTCAGCGAGGAGCGGCTGCGCATTGCTCAGGAACTGCATGATGTCATCGGCCACAGCATTGCCGTGATCAATGTCCAGGCGGGTACGGCAGCGCATGTGATCGATACCAGCCCCAGGCAGGTGCGGCAGTCGCTGGAGCTAATCCGCCAGGCCAGCAGCTCTGCCATGGAGGAGATCCGCACCACCCTGGGACTCCTGCGCACCACGGACTCGCAGCATCTGCCAGTGGCGCCTGCCCCCGGCCTGGACGACGTGTCTGCCCTGGTGGACGGCGCCCGCGCCGGCGGCCTGCGGGTCGGCTACATCGTGGGCGGCCCGGTCAGAGAGGTTCCGCATGTGGTGGGCACCACGGTGTACCGGCTGGTGCAGGAAGCACTGACCAACGCGGTGAAGTACGCCGGAGCCGGGGCGAACGTGGAGGTCCGCCTCGACTACGAGGAGCACGGCCTGCACCTGTCCGTCGAGGACGACGGAGCGGGTACCGCAGCGGCAGGTCCACAGGGGTCGGGGCTCGGCCTGCGCGGCATGCGCGAGCGGGTCGAAGCCGTCGGCGGGACCCTGGAGGTGGGGCACCGACGGCCCGGCGGATTCCGGGTGGCGGCGCGGATACCTACGGAGGCTCCATGACAGTGCGTGTGCTGCTGGTCGACGACCAGGCCCTCGTCAGGGCCGGCTTTCGAGTGCTGATCGACTCCGAGCCGGACCTGGAAGTGGTCGGCGAGGCCTCCGACGGAGCCGAGGCCCTCAGCCTCATCAGGGCGCGCCTCCCGCAGGTCACGCTCATGGACATCCGGATGCCGGTCATGGACGGGATCGCCGCCACCCGCGCGATCTCCGCCGACCCTGAGCTGTCCGGGGTTAAGGTCGTCGTGCTGACCACCTTCGGGCATGACGAGTACGTGTTCGCCGCCTTGCAGGCCGGAGCGAGCGGCTTCCTCATGAAGGACACCGCCCCGGCCGAGCTGCTCGCCGCGGTCAGAACAGTGGCCATCGGCGACAGCCTGCTCCTGCCGCGCCGCACCCGGCGTCTGATCGAGGAGTATTCCGGCCGCCAACAGTCCTCGGACCGGCCCACACCCGGTCTGGACGCCCTCACCGACCGGGAGAGGGAGGTGCTGGTGCTGGTGGGACGAGGGTTGTCCAACGACGAGATCGCTGCGGAGCTGACCCTGTCGCGCCTCACGGTGAAGACTCACGTCAGCCGCACCCTGGCCAAGCTCTCCGCCCGGGACCGCGCGCAGCTGGTCATGATCGCCTACGAGAGCAGGCTGCTGGTCCCCGCGGCCGGAGACGGGACGTGAGAAGGCGTCCCTGCCACCTGGACAGGAACCCGAGGTGTCCCCACGGGCACCGACCGCTGCGATCGACACCCGGGAAACGCACCCGGCGCGTGACCGGATGTGGTGGGCGGGGGCTGCGTTCGCCGCAGCCCCCGCCCTTCCCGCCGGATCGACAGCCACGCAGACCGGTCTCGCTCAGCTGCTGGTGACGGCGAGGTCGTCGATCTGCGCCTCCACGACGCTGCTGGCTCCCATGTCTGCAGTGGTGATGCGCAGCCGCACGGTCTTGCCGGCGAACGCCGACAGGTCGGCGTTCGCCGCACGCCACGCCCCCGCCAGGCGGGTGTCAGCCGTTCCGTTCTGCTGGAACACGGTAGTGGAAGTGGTGCCGCTGACGACCTCGACGCGCAGGTAGTCGTCCGGTCCGGAGTTGCTGTTGTAGGCGAAGTTGTACCACCAGCTCATCTGGGGAGTGGTGCCGGCGGGCAGGGTGATGGCAGGCGAGGTCACGCTCGTGGTGCCGTCGTCCACGTCGTTGGACGCGTACGAGGCGCCCGCCAGGAGGCCGGTGGTCAGGGCGTTGACGCCGGAGTGGGTCGTACCCAGCTGCTTGATGTCGCCGCTGGATCCGGAGACGGTCTGCTCCGGGTTGCCCCGCTCCCACAGACCCGAGGTCGCGGTGTCGGTGCCAGCGGTGTTCACGCGCCAACCCTTGTCCGCTTCGAAGTCGTCGGAGAAGAGAACCGGTCCGCTGGGGACGCTCCACACATCGGTGACGGCGGTCTTTTTGGCGGCGTTGCCCAGAGGAGCCAGCCCGTACATGTCCTCGAGGGTGCGCAGCACGCGGTAGTGGTTGATGGGTGTGGTGGTCTGGTAGCCGGTCTTGACGTGTGCTCCGACGAATGCGGTGTAGATCTGATTGACCGAGCTGGTGCGGGAGTCCTCGTCGAAGGTGACGATGAGCAGACTGTTGTGGGTCTTGGCCCATTGCGCGTAGCCGTCGAGGTTGGTCTTCAGCCAGCTGTCGCCGGTGCTGACAGGGCAGTTGTGCATGTCACTGCACAGGTCCGGCACGACGAAGGAGACCGTGGGGAGCTTGGTGTAGTCGGTGGGGAAGCTGGAGAACGGCAGGTGGTGGGAGGAGTCCCCGACGGTGGGGAAGTCCGCCCAGGGCGCGTGCTTACGGGCGTAGTCGCCGCTGCTGCAGCCGGTGTATCCGGCGCTCGGCAGGTCTTCGGAGTACGCCTTGAACGTGTGACCTGCGTCGATCAGCTGCTGACCGAGATTGCCGCCGGTGAAGCTGTGGGGGCAGCTGTCGTCGGTGACGCCCTGCGGTGAGCCGGAGAAGAGACTGATGTAGTTGGGCTGGCTGGGGTGGGTGACGCCGAAGGACTGGGTGAACAGGGCCCCTTGGGCGGCCAGCGACTTGAAGTACGGCGCGGTGTCCAGAATGTCCCCGTAGTCGTGGTTCTCGAAGGGGACAACCACGACATGGTCGTAGCGGGGAATGACCGTGGCTGCGGCAGCGTGGTCGCCCGGGCCGGCGAGTACCGGACCGAGGAATGCGCTGGCAGCCATCATGGCCAGTGCCGATCTTCGGAGTGTGGTGACCAGGCGCGGAAAGGGCACAGTAAACCTCCTTGGGACACGAAGTTCGCCGGTGAGCGCAGCGAGGGCCCGCGCCCATGCGCCGAGGTGCGTCTTCGGTGCAGGTACGCATGGCTGCCTTGCTGAGGTTGCGCCCAGCCGGAATGCGAGGGTCCGCCTGGTCTACTCCCTCACCGGACAATTGTGTGACACAGACATGCCAATGGCGCCTATGCGTCAGGCGTTCGGAAAGCCGGATCCGTCTGGGTGCTCTGCCCCCGCCTCGGGCACCCTTCCGGCGCACTGGTGAAAGGGCCCGGAAGAGGGCTGTCACAGCCAGCCGCGGCGCGATGCTGCGAGCGCCAGCTGGAAGCGCGTCGTGGTACCCGTTCTGCGTGCAAGCCGCTCCACGTACCTGCTCAACGTCCGCCGACTGACGTCGAGACGTCGGGCGATGTGCTCGTCGGTCACCCCGGTCGACATCAGCTCCAGGATGCGCCGTTCCATGGGGGTCAGCTGCGGTGGGCACGGCCCTGCGGCGTGCATGGGGAAAGCACTGTGCCAGGCGAGCTCGAACAGCTCCTGAAGGGCCGAGAGGAGACCGGACCCGCGCACCATGAGCATCTGCCGCTGTCGCCGCGTACCGGCGGTGCTCAGAGCAAGCAGGGCGCAGCGGCCGTCGTAGATGCTCAGCTCCGTCGGCAAGGTGGAGATGACCCTTGCCTGCATTCCCAGCGCGACACTGGGCCGCACGGCCTCACGGTAGTAGGCGATGTCCTCCACGGCCGCCTTGGCATACACGACGCGGTGCGGCACGCCCTGGGTGAGGAGTGCGGTGGCGGATTGGGAGGGCGGCTCGTGATCCACGGGGTGCGGTACGAAGCGCAGGACCTCGTGCCGCGCCGAACGTTCGGCCTGCTGGATGCGCTCGCTGATCTGGACGTCCGTGATGACTTCGAAGGCATCCCCATGCTCGGCGGCCGGCATATGCCGCCGATAGTGCCGGTAGGCGTTCTCGGCTGCCACCTGGGCCTGCAGGACGTCCACCGTCCTTTCGTGCGCCAGGCACTGGAGCGCAGAGCTGGGCTCGACCGGCTCCACGTCCTGGCCGTGCTGCCCGCCGCACGCCAGTCCTCGTTGTGTGAGCCGATGTACCGCACTGCGGGCCTCGCTCACCCCGACGGGCAGTGCATCGGCGATCGCGGTGACGGGTGCGGGCCCACACTCAAGCAGGTGCAGGTAGGCCCTGGCCTCCACCCCCTTCAGCCCCAGGACACGCAGGTGCCGCTCCGACAGCCGCGCTGGCACCGGGGAGCCTTCGCCGTGAGAGGGGCGGGACCACAGGCCGGGGGCAGGGTCCTGGCGCATCAGCCCGTACCCTCCCAGCCCGCAGTCTGCGCCCGGTCCCAGCTGCGCCAGTCCTGCGCCACCGCGGATGCGGGATCGATCGCGGCCCCGCGCCGGTGTGCAACGGCAGCCGGTGTCTGCAGCCGGGCGCGGGCCTCGGCCAGTGCCTCGTGGGATGTGGGAGCGTCGACGACGAAGGTCTGCGTGCCCGCACGTCCGGCGGTCGTCGTGGTCGCCATGGTCACGATCCAGCGCAGGCTGCGGGTAGGGGGCGGTCCCGGCGCGGGGAAGGGCTGCCCGGGGGCATAAGCCAACCGGTGGGAGAAGCCGCCACCTCTCGAGTGCTGCGGAACTTGGTAGGCGGTCGGGTCCTCCCACGCCGGTTCGCGGTGCGGCATCTGACGGGTGAGTTCGAAGCACAGCATGCCGGGGTCTCCTCAGGCTTGACGGGATGCGGACGCCTGCCGCTGTGGAAGCGGTCGCGGGCGGTGCGGTAGTGCCAGCGTCTGCTGCACGCGGGGCCCTGCGCGTCCGGCGCGGGAAGTCACATCAGGTCGTTCCCGAGGAGGTCCGCCACGTCCTGTACCTCTGGAGGAGTACATCCCAAACGCGTTCGGGTGCCATGCGTTACCGGCTGGTCGCATGAGGTGACGGGGCAATGCCATGGGCACCTGTCGGGAGCACGAGCGCAAGGGGTAGTGCCGCCCCCAAGGGCGTCCAGGGAGCCACTGTCAGGGGCGTGATCGTGCCCTTGCGCTACGCAGACGGCGGTGCTCGGCTGCCGTGTGGCAGGCAGTGAGAGGACGTCGTGCTGCCTCATGGGCGACTACGGGTGCCGGATTGCGTCTTTTGGCGTGCAGGGAAACCTCCGTCGGGCCGGCGTGGGCAGGTGAGGGCACGCCGAGGCCGAGGAGGGCGATCGGTTCGACGGCAGTGCCGGCGGCTTCTGCCGACTCGCGGTCGGTGGTGCCGTAGGGGGGCACGGGACACATGTCTGTGGCACAGCAGCCCGCGTCACGTTCTCACGCACGTCGGTGGACAGCGAACAGACCCCGTCCGGTCCACGGGCCGCACGGATGCGCCGCCGCAGCGGTCCCGCACAGGGCGTGCCGGTCGGCATCAAGGCGCAGGAAGCTCGGTGAGCGACCGGATGGAGTCCTGCCGACGGCGACGAAAGTGACGGTTTGACGGATCCATCCTTGCTGTCGCGTGGCACAAGTGCGCCATGCGTTCAATCTCGCCACGGTCAACTCCTCCCCAAGCTTGCGAGGTTGAGCCAAGCTGATCGGCCGTCCGCCTTCCATTTTCCGGACAGATGCGATCGATTGCGGTCGCACCTCACCTGGTTCCTTCAGCGACAAGGGCTGTCAACGACCTCCGACCTCCAAAGCCCGTGGCCCATGGGCGCGAGACGCCTGGCCCGCATAGCCGTGGCCGTGGGCATAATGGCCGCCCTGTCCGCGGCCGGGCCGATACCCCTGGCTCTCGCCGCGGTGTGTCGGTTGAGCTGGGCCATGAGCTCGCGGTTGGCGGCGAGATCGTCGTCGCGGTCCTGGATCTCGAGTTCCAGGTCGATCACCTGTTGTTCGAGGGTGGTGATCCGGGCCTTGAGCTGCTCGGTGTCCTCGGGGCCGCCGATGCCGGACTCATGCCGGACCTGCTCGCCCAGGGCCCCGCTGAGGCAGGCTTCGAGGCGCCGGACGTGGGCTGCGAGGCGGGCGGTGCGGGCGTCAGCGGCCAGCAGGTCGGCTTGCAGGGAGGCTCGGCTGACGGCGGGGCCGGGGATGGCGGGCGGCTGGGCGTGGACCTGGGCGAGGAGATCGCGGTGTCGGTAGAGGAAGGTGCGGTCGACGCCGGAGCGGCGGGCGATCGCTGCGACGCTGATCTCCAACGTAGAGCGCCGAGTGAAGTGCGGCGGCAAGTTCGCGGGCTCTGTCCTCGCCCTCCAGGTCGTACAGGACGATGTAGACCGGTCCGGCGGAAGAGTCGGGCCGAATCTCACGCGAACGGATCAGCTGGATCACCGCGGTGCGCACGGCATAGTAGGCCCGTGGGGTCGATGACGTGCTGCGGAGCCGTGAGCACGTCCGCCTTGACCGTCCAGCGGTCGCCCTGGCGTTCGATGGCGATCCGAACGGCGCCTCGCTCCCTGGCTGCCCTGGTCGCGGCGTTGCAGACATCCATGCCCGTGACCTCGGGGATCAGGTCAGCGGGACAGGGCGTCGGCAACGGCTCTATGAGAGCATCGTGCCAGGCCGAAGGGGCTGCCGCCGGTTTGACAGCGATCGTGCTGGCCGACGATGCCGACGAGGACCTCGCCGGCCGCCGACTGTGACGACGCGAGACCGGTCAACGCGGGTCTATGCCCATCTCGGCACCGACGCCTTGGCCGTGGGCGCCGCCACCCGCGCCCGCCTGGGGACGACGCCAGGTGTGGGCGCCCTGTCGGCGCTTGAAGTCCGTCGAGGGCGTAGCGGCCCCGAGAGACCCCACCGTGTCGGCATCCGTTGGTGATCGCTTGATGCCAAGTCCGTGAGGGTCGTGGGCGCGGTCCTCCTTCGAGCACGACCAGTGCGCCCGTCCGGGCAGGGCTGTCCTGACGGACCCCTGCGTCGGTTCGGCCCTCGTACGAGCCACCGCCTGTGAAGGATTGCCGGACGGCCCGTCGCACCGTGATGACCGCCAGACCTGTTCCGGTGCCTGGGCTCAGCCGACCACGTCGGCTTCACCCTGCTGAGCGCATGTGGGTGACGTGGTGTCCTCCACGGGTGCGAGCAACCAGGCGAGCAGTTGTGCTCCGGCGGGGGTGACGGTCCAGCGGGCTGAGTCCCACCGGGCGTCGCTGCCAGGCATGACGTCGATGTTGTCGGCGCATGACCGCAGTGGCAGGACCGCCCAGCAGCGCTTGCCGGAGGCTGTGAGTTCGCTGCCATGGATCAAGCAGAGGGCTGCGACGAGTGCGAGTCCGCGTCCGGTTTCGTCGCAGGGGCCCGCCGCGCGCGGCTGCGGAGCAGTGGTGCTGCCGTCGTGGACCTCGATGAGGAGAAGGTCGTGTTCCAGAACGATCGAGGCGGTCAGTCGGCCGCCCGCGTGCAGCACGGCGTTGGTGACAAGTTCCGACACGACCAGTTCCAGGCGCCAGCGCAGTTCCTCGTCGAGCGATACGCTCCAGCCCCGCACCTCCCTTGAGATCCATTGGCGCGCTGCGGGGACTGCGGCCGGGGTCGCCTCGAGGGTGAATCGGGTCTGAGCAGGGTGCATGGGACGGTATCTCCTTGCAGCGTGGGGCGGTGCCCCACTCCTATCGGCTCGAAGGCTGCGTCGGTGGCCATCTGCCGCAGCTGGCGTCAGGTGGCCAGGAGCGGTGGGAAGTGCCGTCCATGCGCGCCCCGGGCAGGGCGTTCTCGGCAAGCGGCGAGTGACCGAAGGGCGCAGTGACAGGCCCCGCAACAGCGCGTCGTCGGGGGCCGTTCACCGGCACCGGGTCGGTGCGGGCAAGCCGCTTGCGATCGTGGGAAGTTGGCGGGAAGGTGCGGCCGTCAGCACTGGATGACGTGGAGGGCGAGGCCGGCGCGGGAGGTTTCCTTGTAGTTGGTGCTCATGTCGGCGCCGGTCTCCCGCATGGTGGTGATCGCTGCGTCCAGTGAGACGATGTGGTGCCCGTTGCCTTTGATGGCCATGCGGGCGGCGGTGACTGCCTTGACGGCCGCGACGGCGTTGCGTTCGATGCAAGGGATCTGCACCAGGCCGCCTACCGGGTCGCAGGTCATGCCGAGGTGGTGTTCCAGGGCGATTTCCGCGGCGTTCTCCACCTGCCCGGCCGTGCCTCCCAGCCTTTCCGCCAGTCCTGCGGCCGCCATGGCGCAGGCCGAGCCCACCTCGCCCTGGCAGCCGACCTCCGCGCCGGAGATGGAGGCGTTCTCCTTGATGAGACTGCCGATGGCGGCCGCGGTGAGCAGGAACCGGACGATGCCCTCCTCGTCGGCTCCGGGGACCTCATCGCAGTAGTAGTGCAGGACGGCGGGTATGACACCGGCGGCTCCGTTGGTGGGGGCCGTGACGACCCGGCCACCGGCGGCGTTCTCCTCGTTGACGGCCAGGGCGTGCAGCGCGACGCGGTCCATGATCCGCAGCGGGTCCTCACCGGAGCCTCCCTGTTCCAGCGATCGGCGCAGTCCTGGGGCTCGGCGCGGGACGTTCAGGCCGCCGGGCAGGATGCCTTCGCTCTCGCAGCCTCGGCGTACGCAGTCCCGCATGATGTCCCAGATGGCCAGCAGGCCGGAGCGGACTTCCCCCTCGGGGCGCCATGCGACCTCGTTGGCGAGCATCACATCGCTGATCCGGCGGTCTCCTGTCTGTGCGAGGAGTTCCTCAGCGGATCCGAAGGGGTGGGGCACGCTCAGCCCGTCGGCGGCGGGCGCGGGTTGCTCGCCGTGCAGGAACCCCCCGCCCACCGAGTAGTAGGTCTTCGTGTGCAGGAGATGCCCGTCGTTGTCACAGGCGGTGAAGGTGAGGGCGTTGGGGTGCCGGGGCAGGGCGTGTGCGTGCAGCACGAGGTCGTAGCAGGCCGGCCGGACACCCAGCAGAGGGACGCGCCGGTCCTGGGCCAGTCGGCGGACTCGTTCGTCGGCCGTCTGCACGTCGACGGTCGCCGGTTCTTCGCCCATGAGTCCGAGGAGGACCGCCTTGTCGGTGCCGTGGCCCGGTCCGGTTGCGCTGAGCGATCCGTACAGTTCGATACGCACGGACTCGACACGGTTCAAGAGTGCCGCCCCGGCCAGGGCGGTGGCGAAGAGGCGGGCAGCGCGCATCGGTGCCACGGTGTGGGAACTGGAAGGCCCGATACCGATGGTGAAGAGATCGAAAGCGCTGATCACTGGGCCTCCTGGGCGGTGGTGCCGAGGGCGGCGGGGGACTCCGCGTCGGGGATGAGTATGCGGGGGGTGCCTGTGCCGTCGGCCGGGACCTTCCACACATCGGAGTGGCCCCGGCCTCGGCGGATGGCGTAGGCGACGGTCCGTGTGTCGATCCAGGCGGCCTGGTCGTCCACGCTGCGGGTCTCGGCGAGTGCGGTGACGTGGCGGGTGGCCAGGTCCAGGACCGACAGGCGCCAGCCGTGGGCGGGGTCTCCGCCGCGGGCGGACTTGAAGGCGATGCGGGTGCCGTCGGGAGACAGTGAGGGACACTCAACGTTGTCCATGAGCGCTGTCAGGTGGTGGGTGGCCATGTCGCCGAGGACCAGGTAGCGGTGGCCGGCGGTGGACATGGTTGCGTAGAAGTGACGGTCGTCGGCGGTGAAGGTGACACCCCAGAAGTTGAGGTCCCGGGCCCGGTAGGGCTTGCCGTCCATGGTGACCGACCAGTCCTCCAGGGTGGGGATCAGCTCCTGGGTGCGGGTGTCGAGGATGCCGGCGCGGGTGGAGAAGCGTCCGCCGTTGTAGGAGTCGCCGGTGACGAAGACGGTCCAGGCAACCATCCGGCCGCTGGGCGAGACCCTGGCCCGGTTGGGCACACCGACCAGGGGGATCTCCCGGACTGTCTTCAGGTGCGCGTCGAGAACGGCGAGCTGGTAGGTCGTCAGCCCGGGATCCAGGCGTAGGCACAGTCCGGTGCCGCCGGCCGCGTACACCCGTGCGCAGGACAGGGGCGAGACGGTGCGCTTTCCGGCGGGGTCGCCCGCCGACACGGAGACCAGGCGGCCTGTGCTGTCCGAGGCGGTGCTGCGCGCCACCAGGCGGGGTCCCGGAGCGAGAGAGACTCGGCCGGTCGCCGCCTGGGCGGATGATCCGGTCCCTTTGGCGATCACGATGGCCAGGACCGCTACGACGGCCAGCGCGGTGACGGCGGCGATCTGGATCGTGATGCGGGTGGTGCGGCTGGTCACGCGGCGGCCTCCTGCTGGGTGCGGCCTGCCAGGACGGCGGCCGTGACGGTGACGGCCAGGACCGTAGTGACCGCGGCGGCCGCGGTCGCCGCGGTGGTTCCCCATGTCGTCCATGCGAGCCCGAAGGCGGCGGAGGAGACGAAGTAGGCAAGAGCTTGGACGGTCTGCACACAGGCCAGGCCGGTGGTGCGCAGGCCGGCCGGCAGCAGGGGGCCGGCCAGGGCCATCAGGACTCCGTCGGTGGCGGCGTAGAACGCGCCGTAGCAGCAGAGCACGGCCACGACCACGGCGGTACCTGGCAGCGGGCTGCACAGCAGCAGATAGACCGCCACGAGTGCGCCGTAGCCGGCGAGCAGCATGGTGCTGCGGCCGTGCCGGTCCGCGAAGGCCCCGAGAGGAGCGGCGAGGAGCAGGTAGACGAGGTTGGTGCCCACCGCCATGAGCGGGAACCAGCCGGTTGACACGGACTCGCGCCGCATCAGCAGCAGGTAGACGAAGCCGTCACCGACGGTGGCCAGCCCCAGCAGCCCGGCAGCGTAGAGCAGCCGGCGAACGGGGGCGGCGTGCAGCAGCCGGGCGGCGGCCCTCAGACTGACGGGGGTGGCAGCGGGCTGCTCGTCGCGCCGGTCGCGGGCGAACACGGCCAGGGCCAGCAGCCCGACGGCTGCGACGCAGAAGCTGGTGACGAACAGCGCGTTGAAGGCCGCCGGGCTGGTCGTCCCGACGGCCGCCAGGACACCGAGCGCGGCCAGCGGCCCCGCGAAGGCACCCATGCTGTCCATGGCCCGGTGGACACCGAACGCCTGGCCGAGCACTGGTTCGGGAACCGACAGGGTGATGAGCGCATCGCGTGGTGCGCTGCGCAGTCCCTTTCCGGCCCGGTCGGCGACTATGACCGCGCCGAGTACGGGAAGGGAGGATCCGGCGGCCACCAGACCCAGCTTGGCCAGGGCGGAGATGCCGTAGCCGGTTGCGGCGACCGTCTTGCGCCTGCGAAAGCGGTCGGCCACATACCCTCCGACCAACCGCAGCAAGGCGGTCGCGCCGGTGTAGAGGCCATCCATCAGACCATAGGCGGCCGGGCTGAGCTGCAACGTGAGGACGAAGTACAAAGGCAGGACGGCGGTGACCATTTCCGCGGAGACGTCGGTGAGCAGACTCACCGTCCCGAGCGCCAGAACGTTGGTACCCACGGCGGCGGCTGTTGCGCGCGGGCCCCGGCGCGTGCCGTCTCCTTGGGATCGGTCGATGGTGGACAGATACACGGCCGGGTTCGCCTCCTCAGCGGCGGTCGGAAAAAGGGGTGCTGGAGGCCGGACCGAGGGGAGCGGTTCCGGCCTCCAGCTGATCAGGGGGCTGCCTTTCAGCCTTGGGTGATGGTGAGGTCGTCGAGTTGGGCTTCGAAGAGGCTGGCGGTGCCGGCGTCGGCGGCTTCGAGGTAGACGCGGATGGTCTTGCCTGCGAAGGCGGACAGGTCGGCTGTGGCGGTCTGCCACTGCCCGGCGACTTCGCTGGCTGATCCGGTCTTCTCGAACAGCGTGGTGGGCGTGGTGCCGTCCAGGACGCGGATGCGCAGGTAGTCGTCGGTGCCGGAGTTGTCGCCGTTGGCGACGTTGTAGGTGAAGTGCAGGGTCAGCGGGCCGCTGGCGGGCAGGGTGATCTGGGGGGAGAAGACGGTGGTCTTGCCGCCGTCCAGGTCGTTGTCCCCGTAGGCCGCGCCGGCCGCCGCGCCGGTGGTCAGCGCGTTGGAGCCGGAGGCCGCGGTCAGCTGCTTGACCTGGTTGCTGTGGGTGGAGGTGGTCTGCTGCGGGATGCCCCGCTCGAACACACCCGACGTCGCGGTGTCGGTTCCCGCGCCGTCGACCCGCCAGCCCTTGTCCGACTCGAAGTCGTCCGAGAACACCGCGCTGGTGCCACCGGAGGCGGTCACGGACCAGGAGAAGGAGGCGAACGCGGTGGCGCCGGTGGCGTCCTTGACGGTCGCCTTGACCGTGGAGGTACCGGCGGTGGTCGGAGTGCCGGTGACCCGTCCGGTCGCGGAGTCGAGCGACAGCCCGGCGGGCAGCCCGGTGGCCGACCAGGAGTACGGGCTGCTGCCCCCGGAAGCGGACAACTGCAGCGAGGCCGCCTGGCCGACGGTGCCGCTCTGGCCGCCGGGATCGGTGACGGCCAGTGCGGAGGTGGAGGACGTCCAGGCGTCGGTGATGGGCGACTTGCCGGACGCGCTGCCCAGGGCGGGTAGCCCGTACATGTCCTCGATGGTGCGCAGGACGTTGAAGTGGTTGATTTGCGTGTTCGACTCGTAGCCGGCCTTGACGTGCGCGCCCGCGAAGACGGTGAAGATCTGGTTGACGGAGGTGAAGTTGTCCTCGTCGAAGTCTGCGATCAGCAGGCTGTTGTGCGTCTTGGCCCACTGGACGTAGCCGTCGAGATTGTTCTTGATCCAGGTGTCACCGGTGCCCACCGGGCAGTCGTGCATGTCATTGCACATGTTCGGGATGACGAACGACACCGTGGGCAGCTTGCTGTAGTCGCTGGGGAACGACGAGTACGGCACGTTGTACGCGGACCCGCTGACCGTGGGGAAGTCCACCCAGGGTGCGTGCTTGCGCCGGTAGTTGCCGCTGCTGCAGCCGGTGTACCCGGCGCTGGGGAGCCCCTCGGAGTAGCCCTTGAAGGTGCGGTGGGCGTCGAGGAGTTGCTGTCCGAGGTTGCCGGTGGAGAAGGTCTTGCTGATGCAGTCGTCGTTGGTGATGCCCTGCTGGGAGCCGGAGAACAGGGAGATGTAGTTCGGCTGGCTGGGGTGGGTGACGCCGAAGGCGTTGGTGAACAGCGTGCCTTGGGAGGCGAGGGAGTTGAGGTAGGGGGCGCTGGAGCCGCCCTTGATGGTCGAGTAATTCTTGTTCTCGAACATCACGACGACCACGTGGTCGAACTGAGGGACGGCCGAGGCGATGGGATCCGCCGGGAGGCTTGTGGGGGCGGGTTGCGGGGATGACGAGAGCAGGCTTGCTCCGGTCAGGAGGGCGAGGGCCGAAGCCCCGGCCAGGGCTGCGATGCGCAAGCGGCGCATGAGTGCTGACCTCCTCATGAGGGTGGGAAGGGGAGACGGGTGGTGCCGCACCGCCGCTGGTGCGCTCAGCGTCGCAGCGGCGGAGTCCGGTGGGCCTTTCAGCCTTGGGTGATGGTGAGGTCGTCGAGTTGGGCTTCGAAGAGGCTGGCGGTGCCGGCGTCGGCGGCTTCGAGGTAGACGCGGATGGTCTTGCCTGCGAAGGCGGACAGGTCGGCTGTGGCGGTCTGCCACTGCCCGGCGACTTCGCTGGCTGATCCGGTCTTCTCGAACACCGTGGTGGGCGTGGTGCCGTCCAGGACGCGGATGCGCAGGTAGTCGTCGGTGCCGGAGTTGTCGCCGTTGGCGACGTTGTAGGTGAAGTGCAGGGTCAGCGGGCCGCTGGCGGGCAGGGTGATCTGGGGGGAGAAGACGGTGGTCTTGCCGCCGTCCAGGTCGTTGTCCCCGTAGGCCGCGCCGGCCGCCGCGCCGGTGGTCAGCGCGTTGGAGCCGGAGGCCGCGGTCAGCTGCTTGACCTGGTTGCTGTGGGTGGAGGTGGTCTGCTGCGGGATGCCCCGCTCGAACACACCCGACGTCGCGGTGTCGCTGCCGGCAGCGTTGACCTGCCAGCCCTTGTCCGACTCGAAGTCATCCGAGAACACCGCGCTGCCAGAAGTAGTGGCGCCGGTGTAGAGCAGCCGGTTCGGGGTGTTGGTACCCGCGCTCTGTATCTTGCCGGTCGTGGCGCTGTTGATCAATGCGGCCTGGACGTCGGCGGGGGTGGCGGTGGGGTGGGCGGAGAGCCACAGGGCGGCGGCGCCGGTGACGTGCGGGGCCGCCATGGAGGTGCCTGAGATGGTGTTGGTGGCCGTGTCGCTGCTGTTCCAGGCGGAGGTGATGGACGTGCCGGGCGCGAAGAGGTCCGTGCACGGCCCGTAGTTGGAGCTGGAGCGCCGGGTGTCGCTGGAGTCGGAGTTGTTCACCACGATCGCGGTGTCGATGTCACCCGGGGAGTTCTTGCAGGCGTCCGTGCCGCCGTTGCCGGAGGAGACGACCCAGGTGACGCCGGAGGCGATGGACTTCTTGATCGCCGCGTCCTCGCTGCTGCTCGCCGGTCCGTTGATGCTCATGTTGACCACGGCGGGTTTGGCCGCGTGCGCGGTGATCCAGTCCGCGGCGGCGATGATCGCCGAGGTGTTCGCGCTGTCGTTGCAGTCGGTCACGCGGACCGCGACGAGTTTTACGCCCTTGGCCACGCCGTAGTCCTTGCCGCCCACCGTCCCCGCCACATGGGTGCCATGGCCCAGGCAGTCCTGCCCGTTTCGGCCGTCACCGACCTCGTCCACACCGATGCTCGCCCGGCCCTGGAACTGGGTGTGGGTGGTGCGCAGTCCGCTGTCCACGAGGTACACGGTGACGTTGCTCGCCATGGTCGCGTAGGTGTAGCCGTGGTCGAGGGGCAGGCTGCGCTGGTCGATGCGGTCCAGGCCCCAGGACGGCGGGTCGGTCTGGGTGGTGGAGCTGTGCTGTACCGCGTCCCGCTCCACGTAGGCCACGGCCGGGTCGGCGGCGGTCAGGCGCGCCTGCTCGGCGGTCATCTCGGCCGCATACCCGTGCAGCACCGTGGTGTAGGTATGCCGGATCTTCCCGCCGTGTGCTCGGGTGAGCCGGGTGGCCTCCTCCCGTGCCGAGGCCGCAGGCCCGACCGTGTCTTTGAGGACCACGATGTACCGGCCGGCGAGGGCTCCGGCCACGGGCCGGACCCCGCCTCCGGCAGCGGATGCCGGCGCTGCGTGGGAGGGCTGCACGGCCAGAGTGGTGAGGGCGGCTGCCGCGAGAGCGGCCAGGACGGGTCTGCGGGCACGTGGGCGCACGTCGGCTCCAGAAAAAGAGGGGGAGGCTGGGCCCCGGCGATGGTCCGGGCTCGCCCTGGTGTACCCCCCGGCGCGACGTCGTGGTGGCGACTTGTTGCCAGCGGCTGAAAGGAGACAGGCGAGGTAAGCGGAATCCGGAAAGCTTCACCGCGCGGAGGCCGGTGCGGATCTCCCCGTTCCGAACCTGTTCCGAAGCGGCCCGTCCGTGCCACCATCTCGGCCAGAACCCTCGCGTCCGGAACGACGGAATTCCACCCCGCCTCCAGGCAGCCACGTCCGCCCTCGGTGTAAAGGGACCCTCATGAGCGACGACGACCTGCTGGCGCATCTGCACTGTCTCGGGCTGGCAGTCCGAGAGGCCGGACTCTACCTGGCGATGCTGCGCACCGGCCGTACTGCCGCAGCGGAGTTGGCTGAACACCTCGGCTGGAAACCCGATGAGGCCGAGCAGGTCCTGGGGCGCCTCGTCGAACTCGGCCTGGCCGCAGCCTGCGCACCGGACCGGTCCGAAGCCGTTCCGGTGGATCCCACCATCGCCCTCGACCACCTGTCCCACACCCGGGCGGCGGAACTGCGCAAAGCCCAGACTTCCGCGGCCAACGCCTACCGCGACTACCGGCGCTCGGTATGCCCGCAGGCCACCGACGACCTCGTCGAGGTAATCACCGGCGCCCAGATCATCGACCGGATCCGGCACGCCGAGAAGACGGTGGAATCACAGGTCCTCCGCTTCGATTCCCCGCCCTATCACATCCCCGCCGGCGCCAACCCTACCGAGATGGAAAACCTGCAACGCGGCGTCGAGTACCGAGTCGTCTACTCCAAGTCCGCCGTACAGAACCACGCCTACTACGCCGCCAACATCCAAGCCTGTATCGCCGCAGGCGAACAGGCCCGCGTACTGCCCACCGTCCCTGTCAAGCTCACCATCTTCGACCGGCGGCTGGCGATCGTCTCGATGTCCTTCGTCGAGGCCGAGGTCAACAACTCCCTGCTCCTGGTGCGACCGTCAAGTCTGCTGTCCGCGCTCACCGGACTCTTCGAGACCTCCTGGCGCTCGGCGTTCCCCATGCACTTCAGCGACCGCGTCCCGCCCGCGCTGCGACCCATCCACGTCAGGATGCTGGAACTGCTCGGCGCCGGCGTCACCGACGAAACCATCGCGGAGCTGCTCGGCATCAGCCGCCGCACCCTGTCCCGCAACCTCGAACAGCTCAACCAGCGAGCCGGCACCGACACCCGGTTCCAACTCGCCCTGTACGCCGCCCGCAACGGATGGATATGACTCACTGAGGTCTTTCAGCGCTGCCGCTCCCGAGTGAGGACGGCCGCGGAGATTGACGACATTCGATTCGGGCTGCACCGGGATCGGCGGAAGACGCGTCAGGACTTCGAGCGTGCGACGCCGCGCTCGACCGGTGCCCGTGCCGCGGACAGCGCGCTGTTGATGGTTTGCTGGGTCGGCGTGAGATCGCGGCCCGGCGGGCGTCTGAGGGGTGTCGTCACCCAGGGGCCAGCTCCCATGCAGGCGCGGTCGGCGAGGATGGGGACGCCCTGGCGTTCGCAGATCCGGATGGTCCGATGGGTGCGGGCCGCAGTGAGATCGTGGGCGCGGCCGGGCATCGTCGGCGAGATCCACAGCAGCCGCCCGGCCGGGCTCTGCTGACGGACGGACATCGCTGAGGCGGTGGAGGCGGGTACACCGGCTCCACCGCTGATCAGCCGATCAGCCTGTGCAGCACCGGAACGCTGCCGCCAGCCGCCAGCGGCCAGCGCGCCCGCCGCGACGGCGGCGGACACGGACTTGTCGTGGAGGAACACGAGCCCGCCCATGACGGTGCCGACCATGCACGCTGCCAGGAACACCACGGCCGCATGCAGTGATGGAAGAGGAACCTCCAACGGCCGCCCGGTGCGGCTCTCCGCCGGCCGCCGGCCGGCTGTCATGGGCACTGGTGCGTTCCGAGCCGCTGGTGGTTCTGGACGCGTTCTGGGGGCGCCCCGTCGAACGGCGTCGGCGGTCCTTGGTCACCTCACCCTGCGTTCCCAGGACAGCCGACCAGGCTGGAGTCCTGCCGGTCCCCGGCCTGGTCCGGCATCCGCCGACCGGTTGTTACGCGTAGTCGGGCGACGGCGTGCTGCTGCAGTAGAACGCGACGCTGCCGTCCCAGTTACAGACCTTGTAGGTCACCGCAGAGCCCTCGGCGAAAGAGAAGTCGCACGTCACGGGCGGTGCGTCGTAGCCGCTGGTGTTCAGGCAGTAGCCCTTGTAGGTGCCGTTGTTCCAGATGTACGCGACCGCGCCGTAGCCGTCGGACTCGTAGTCGTGGACCACGAGTTTCTCACCGAGCGACTTGAAGTCGGCCGCAGCCGAGCAGTCCGGATTGCACAGGCTGCTGTCGGCGGATGCGGCGGGTGCGACCGAGACGGAGGCCGCCACGGCCAGCGCGCCTGCTGCTCCGAGCACGCCAAGGGACCGGCCCAGGGTGGAATGCTTCTTTCTGTCATGTATCCACATATGTGACTACCTTCCCTGATTGTCCTTCTCGCGGGCCCTCGCATGCGCTGAAGCAGCCGAGGTTCAGCCGTCGGCATGGGAACGGCCCCGGACGGAAACGGAATCGTCTGTGGCAGCGCGAACACCGGACGTCGTACGCCCTCTTCCGTTGCCCTGCGCCACCGGTGCCCATCGTCGGCGAAATCCGCGCCGGGCACCTTAGCAGGGCGTGCCAACTGCTCAGCTTTGCGCGCCGGTTACGGCTTCGGAGGATGTGCCTGGCCGCGGTAGTCGCTGGGTGTCACGCCGTACCGCCCGCGGAAGGCGCGCGTGAAGTCGGCGGGCCGGTGGAAGCCCCAGCGGGCCGCTATGGCGTGGGCGGGCCGTGTGGCCAGGCGTGGGTCGGCGAGGTCGCGTCGGGTACGGGCGAGGCGCTGGTGGCGGATGTAGGAGGCGACCGTGATCCCGTGGGCGTGCTGGTGAAAGAGGCGATGCAGGGTGCGCAAGGAGATGTGGTGAGCGGCGGCGACGGTGACAGGGGAGAGTTGGGCGTCACCCAGGTGTTGCCGGATGAAGTTCTGGATCTCTAAAAACTGTACGTACTGGCGCGTTTCGACCGGTGTTCGGTCGTCGGCGTCGATGTGGTGGGCCAGCCAGGCGGTGATCAGGTCGGTCAGGACGCCGCTGAGCCGTTGGCCGTCGGCGAGCCGGTAGGGGCCGGTGTCGGCGGCCAGATTGGTCAGGAAGCCGGCGAGAAGGAGACCGACGCCTTCCTGGCCCGGGACCCGGGCGGCCATCATGCGCTCCACCCGGTTCGACGGCAGCGGCACCATGACCCGGGGGATCTGTACGACCACGGAAGCTGCTGTGCCTCGCCGGACATCCACATCGGCTCGGTAGGGGTGGGACGTGGAGTACACCACCAGATCGCCCGCTTCGAGTGCCGCTTCGCGACGATTCCGGGCGATGATCTGCCGTCCCCGGAGGATGAGACCGACAGCGTACATTTCGGGGTCGGACTGCCGGATCAGCCGCAGTGTCCGTCGTGACCTCATGGAGGCGTAGGTCAGGGCGGTCACTTGCACCCCGCTCATGTCCGCCGCTCTCAGTGAAGCCTGGAACTCGAGCGAACGGTCGATGCTGAACTCGTTGGGTATGAGTGCGCTGGCCGTGATGTCGCGCCAGGCGTCCACCCGGTCCGCCGCCGGCAGGTCCTGACTGTCGAACACGTCCTTAAGCATCGTGCTCATCCCTTTTCGCCGGGTCCACGCGGTCGTGCCCTCGAACCGCTGCCGCAGACGCTCGAGGCACGGGCCATACTGGCCGATCGAGCGGGTACGGCTCAACGAACTACCGTTCGTTATCAGTCAGTTGCCCTCGTATCGCGCAAAATGATTCATCTGACCGGGCCGTCGGAGCCAGGGCGGGGCCGAGAGTTCTGGGACGCAGTGAAGTAGCCGCAGACAGTGGTTCTACTGAATCGATGGCGTCCAGGGACGGTGAGTGATCCTGACTGGCAGCCAGAGCGGCGTCGACGCCTGCAAGACGTCGCGATCGAGACGGCCGCCGGGACCCGCCGGCACCCGGACTTCCGCGTGGCGGTCGCCGGTACGGACGTGCACCCGCAGTTCGATCGGGCGGTGATCGTCGCGTGGCTGCTCGCCCACGACAAGAGCGAAGTCCCGGTGGCCATGCCTTCGGCCTCGCTGCTCGTGACCGGCGGGGCCGGCCCGCGTCGTTCCGGCTCGACGGCCCGCATCTAGTGCTGTGACCGGGAACGTTTGCCGGGTTGCTCGTTGTGCTGGTCGGATCTGATGACTTCGACTGGCATGGGGAGGCGGGATGGCGTTACCGGTCAGGGTCCGTGGGCTGACCGAGCAGGAGGGCCAGAAGCTGCAGCAGATCGTTCGGAGGGGCAGCACCAGCTCGGTGCGGTTTCGGCGGGCGATGATGGTGCTGGCCTCGGCCGGCGGCAGCACGGTCCCGGTGATCGCGCGGTTGGTCCAGGCGGATGAGGACACCGTCCGCGACGTGATCCACCGCTTCAACGAGATCGGGCTCGCATGCCTGAACCCTCGGTGGGCGGGAGGCCGTCCCCGCCTGCTGAATCGTGACGACGAGGACTTCGTCATCCAGACGGCCACCACCCGCCCGACCGTGCTGGGCAAGCCCTTCACCCGCTGGTCGGTCCGAAAGCTCGCCGACCACCTGCGGCGCAACATCTCCCGGCCAGTGCTGATCGGCCGGGAAGCCCTGCGCTGTCTGCTGGCCCGCCGGGGGATCTCCTTCCAGCGCACGAAGACCTGGAAGGAGTCCCCGGACCAGGCCTTCGACGTCAAGCTCGCCAGGATCGAGTACGCGATCAACGAAAGACCAGACCGCACGTTCGCGTTCGACGAGTTCGGCCCCCTCGGCATCCGTCCCGTCGCCGGATCCTGCTGGGCCGAGCAGGGCAAACCGAACCGGCTGCCGGCCACCTTCCGCCGCACCCACGGGATCACCTACTTCCACGGATGCTACTCGGTCGGCGACGACAAACTGTGGGGCGTCAACCGCAGACGCAAAGGCATCGACCACACCTGGGCAGCCCTGCGATCGATCCGGGCCACCCGCCCGGACGGCGGCCCCATCTACGTGATCCTCGACAACCTCTCCGCCCACCTGAACTGGAGAATCCGCAAGTGGGCGGCAAAGAACAAGGTCGAACTGTGCTTCACCCCGACCTACGCATCCTGGGCGAACCCCATCGAGGCCCACTTCGGGCCGCTGCGGCAGTTCACCCTGGCCAACTCGCATCATCTGAACCACACGATCCAGACCCGGGCCCTGCACGCCTACCTGCGCTGGCGGAACAAGAATGCCCGCCACCCTGACGTCCTGGCCGCCCAGCGCAAGGAACGCGCCCGCATCCGCAGCGAGAAGGGCCTTCGCTGGGGAGGCCGACCCCTGCTCGTTGCCTGATCAAGCAGCCTGGTGCGCCGCCTACTCGAGTCCACCGGCACGAAGGGCATCCTCGATCTCGCCGAGCTTCGCTGACGACAAGACTCCCACCTGCTCGGTCAGATCTTCCTGGGCCAGCGTGACCAGCCAAGTGCACGGGACAAGACCGGGACGTGGCAGCGCCACTCGAAGGACGCCCTCAAGAGGCAGCCCCTCGGGCGCCCCCACTGCCACCTCGACGGCCACACCGCTGATCTCGGTCCCCGCAGGAGCGACGACCTGCATCGCTCGGAACCCGGACGCTTCGTCTCCTGACAGGAGCACTACCGGCCGCCGCTCGTCAAAGTCCGCCAACCAGACCTCGCCGCGCTGCATGTGCCCTCCCGACGCAGGGTCGCGGGGGAACCTTGCACGCCCCGGACCGAACACCTCATTGTCAGCCGTAATCCAACCAGTCCAGCGGTCGCAGCAGCCAGCAAACCCGGTGAACCTTCGCGGTCGCAGCACTAGGGTCCGTCTTCAAACGGATCTTGCCCAGAGCAGGAACGAGGCAAGACTGACCGCTGCCTCGTAGGAGGTGGCGGTCTTGTCGTATCTGGTCGCGATCCCGCGGAAGCCTTTGAGCCGGTTGAAGCAGCGCTCGACGGTGTTGCGCCGGCGGTAGGCCTCCCGGTCGAACCCGGGTGGTCTGCCGCCGCGGCGGCCCCGGCTGAGCCGGTGGCGCTGCTGGTCGGCCTTCTCGGGGATGGTGTGTGCGATGCCGCGTTTGCGCGGGTAGGCGCGGAGGCCGGGAGAGCTGTAGGCCTTGTCGGCGATGATCTGGTCGGGTCTGCAGCGGGGTCGGCCAGGACCGGTGCGCGGAACGTGGATGCGTTCGATGAGGGGACGGGCGCAGATGCTGTCGTGGCGTTGGCCTGGCGTTAGCAGGATGGCGAGGGGGCGGCCGCGGCCGTCGCAGGCAAGGTGGATTTTGGTGGTCAGTCCGCCTCGGGATCGGCCGAGGGCGTGATCGTCCGGTTCGTCCGGCTGCTGGATCCCCCTTTTCGGCCGGTTGTGGCGGCGTGCTGGTGGGCGCGGACGATGGTGGAGTCGATCTGGACCAGCCAGTCGATGTCTCCGGCGGCGTCCGTCCGGGCCTGAATCTGCCGCAGGGCCCGGGTGAACACGCCGTCGAGGGCGTAGCGGCGGAAGCGGGTGTAGACCGTCTGCCACGACCCGTAGCGTTCGGGCAGGTCGCGCCAGGAGATCCCGGTCCGGATCTTATAGACTATCCCATTGACGACCTGTCGGTCCGACACCGCGGCCGGCCCGTCGCGGCCCGCGGTATCAGCGGAGCGAGCAACTCCCACTCCTGATCGGTGAGTTCATGACGGCGTATCACCCCACCATGATCCACCACCCGATGATCTTTGAAGGCGGACCCTAGTACGGTCGCCTTGACCCGGCCCGACGTCGTGGACCTCGTGGCGATGACACCGAGCGCCCGCCACGTGAGCCGCGCCCGCCTCGCCGAGCGGGAGCGCCTGCCCGACCGGGCCACCGTCTCCGTCCTGGCCACCGCCTACCGGCCCAGGCGGTGTTCGCCTTCCGGCCAGGACTGGTGTTGACGTGCCGTTCGCTGACCGTCCGCTGCGGTGGAGGCCGCGCCTTGAGGTTGATCCCCGGGTGTGGGCACCGGGCTTTACGGGACGAGCGACAGCGTACGTGGCGCTGGCACGTAGTTCAGACCTTCGAGCGGTTACTGGTTCTCCGGGGGCAACCCGGCGTTCTGCCGGTCGAATGCCCGTTGGCGATCGGCGTACGACCGCTCTGTGTTGGCAGGTCCCGCCGTCCGGGTGAGTTCGGTCACCTGATCTGTGCCGCAGACGTAGTTCGTGGACTCACTGCCGTACGTCGTGCTGTACAGCTTGACGGCATACAGGTTCTGGTCGGCGTTCACGCACGTGATCTCACGCACAATCCTGTCGTAGTACACGCCGTTTTCGCTTTCGCGATAGCTGACGATGCGCACGGCCCGATTCGGGTCGGGCTGGAGTTCCGCAACCGTGGCCACGCCAAACCTCCTTCATTTCGTGTGGAAAAGGGAGGAGATTCCCCTTTTCGCCGCCCTGACATGCTGGTCTTTGGTCCGCTAGGGCGTGTATCGAAAGTGCTGGTCGTCGGCATGGCGCCGCCAAAAATGACATGCGGTCTTCGCCCGGTCGTGCTGGTATCGATCCCTATGAATGATTACTTTCTCGATGAAGCCGACTTGACGGACAGGATGGAGCGGAACCTGGCGGAACATGCCTGCCATCTGCACCGGACCATGCCCGGTGCGACCGTCACGGAGACCGGTGACCTCCTGGTCGCAGACAGCGGCCTGGACGATGACACGTTCAACATCGTCGCCGCGGCCCGCTTCACCGCCGGCGACGCCGCGGCCCGCATCTCCGAGACCGTCGGTACGCTGGCCGGCACCGGCCGCGGTTTCTCCTGGTGGGTGGGACCTGCATCGACACCGACAGACCTCACCACCCGCCTGACAGCAGCCGGCCTGCCGGTGTCCGAGCGTGAGACGGCCATGTGGGCTGAGCTGGACGACACCCTGCCGATTCCCTCTGTCCTGGGTCTCGACATTCGAACGGTGACCACGCCCGAGCAGCTCGCCGACTACGCCACGGTCCTCGCCGCGAACTGGAATCCACCCGCCGAAACCGTCCGTGACTTCTTCGCCCGGGCTGCTTCCCAGGCGCTGGCCGTGACCTGCCCGGCCCGGTATCTGGTGGGCTACGTGGAGAACCGTCCGGTCTGCTCCGCCGAGGTGTTCCACCACGCGGGAGTCGCCGGCGTCTACAACATCTCCACCCTGGCCGCCCACCGCCGGCGCGGCTACGGCGGAGCCATCACGCTCGCGGCCCTTCACGCTGCGCGCGAGCACGACCATGGCATCGCGGTCCTGCAGGCATCGGCCGACGGCGAGCCTGTGTACCGCCGCCTGGGGTTCCGCGCCTGCGGCCAGTTCGTCGAACACGCCATCAACACCTGAACCTCCACGACTTCACGGACAAGGCCACTTGTTCGTGCAGGAGGCCGATGCCGCAGACATCCCCGGGCCTCCCGTCCGCCGCGAATCCGTGTCACGCGCACCCGCACCGGGTGCCGAGGTCCGCGCCTCCCAGACAACCGGTGTCGCACGCGCCCCGCAACGGTCAGGAGGGGCGGGCGGACTATGCCGGGAGCGCGCCGGGACCGGGCGCGCGGTCGCTCAACGCGACGGCTACCGACACCACGGCGCCGCAGGAGAGGACCGCCGCGAAGCCGATCATCGCGGTCTGCACGGCGAAGTGCCGCAGGGCGATGCTGAACAGGACGGAGGGCAGGCCCATTCCCAGGTACGCGACGACGAAGAACACGGCGAGGACCCCCGCGCGTGAGGCGGGCTCGGCCACTGAACCGGCACGTTCGACTCCTCCCTTGAAGAGGAGCCCGGAGCCAGCTCCTGACAGGGACACGGCGACGAGGTAGAGCCAGAGCGCCGGGTGGTAGAGGGCGACGGCGCACAGGACGAGGCCGACCGGAAAAACCACTGCCCCCACGGTCAGGAGCCGGGGCAGCGGGAGGCGTCCCAGCACCAGCTGGGCGGCCGCCGCGGAACCGAACATGAGGAAGGCCGCCAGGCCGATCACGAGGTGCGAGTCGGTGTGCAGGGTGCCGTGGAGCACGCTCGCCCCCAGAGAGGAGATCAGGCCGAGGATCGCGAAGGCGAAGGCGCCCAGCGCGCCGGCCGCGCCGAACGCCCGCCGACCGCCTGGGCGCAGGACGAACCTGCTGGGCGGTTGAGCCGCGGGCAACTCCAGGTCCACGGTCTCCGGGGTGCACAGCACGAGCGCCAGGCACACTGCCATGGCGAGCGTGAAGATCGCCTGGACCGTGATCAGGGGCGCGGGAAGCCATTCGGCGGCGGCTCCGGCGACCAGGGGCCCTGCGGCCAGGCCACCGAGGTTGGCGGCGGTGGCGACGATGCCGGGCAGCGCCGAACCCGTCCGTTGCGGACTGACCTCGTGGTGGAGGTCGTACAGGTACGTCGTCGCGGTCGAGGCCATCAGCCCCAGTCCGACACCATTCAGGACCCTGCCCGCGATCAACCCCGGCAGGTCCCGCCACACGATCAGCACGACCGAAGCGACGATGCCGACCAGCAGCGCCGGCACGATGATGCGCCGCCGGCCGAGCCGGTCCGACAGGTGTCCCAGCCCCAGGAAGGCGGCCGCCGCGCCCACGACCATCGAGGCATACGCCACCGTGACCGTGGTCGCGCCGAAGTGGTCCCGGGCCTCGTACAGCGGCCACAGCGGAGTCGGCGCGGTGCCGAAGGCCATCAGCACGGTGAAGGCCACCGCCACGAACCAGAAACCGGTCGTGTGCGTGGCACGGCGCCGGGCGGGGACGCGGGCCGACAGGTCGTTGGGAACGGGCGCGGGGATGCGGTACGCCGGGTTGTCGGGAGCGTCGGCTGTGCGACGGCTCAGCGGCGTCGGTACGGCAGGCAGGAGAACCCCTCCTCGGACGGAAGTGGATGGCGCTCTCCATCCTCCTCACCAGCCAGGATCATCGCCAACGAATGTTTTTGCTTGGCTCCAGCAATGCGAGAGATACTTACGGTGTGGAGCTACGTCAGCTGGAGCAATTCATCGCGGTCGCCGAGGAGCTGAGTTTCACGCGTGCCGCCCGTCGGCTGCACGTGGTGCAGTCGGGGGTGTCCGCGGCGATCCGCTCCCTGGAGCGCGAGCTCGGCTGCGCGCTGTTCGAGCGCACGTCGCAGCAGGTCCGGCTCACCGGGGCGGGCGCGGCGCTGCTGCCGGAAGCCCGGGCCACCCTGCACGCCGCCCAGGCGGCCCAGGACGCCGTGCGCGCCGCACAGGACACGCTGCGCGGGACGGTGAACGTGGGCGCCATGGCCTCGGTCGAGGTGGTGGACCTTCCCGCCCTCCTTGGGCAGTTGCACGCGCGGCATCCGGCGATCGACGTCCGGCTGCGGCTGGCGACGACCGGCTCGGCGGGACTGGCGCACGCGCTGCTCAGCGGGGACCTGGACGTCGCCTTCCTGTCGCTGCCCGAACGCAGGCCCGCCGGGATCGACGCGCGGGAGCTGACCACTGTGCCGCTCGTCCTGGTGGTCAGCGCCGGCCACCCGCTCGCGCGGCGGGGAAAAGTGGCACTCGCCGACCTCGCAGGGGAGCCCTTCGTGGACTTCCCGCCGGGCTACGGCAACCGAGAGGTGGTCGACCGGGCGTTCGCGACGGCGGGCGTCGTGCGCCGGGTGGCACTGGAAGTGCCCGACATCGACATGGGGGCGGCACTGGTCCGGCACGGTCTGGGCATCGCCTTCCTGCCCGCGTTCGCCGTTGCCCGCACCCCCGGTCTGCACGTCCTGGACGTTCTGGACACCAAGCTCCGCTGGAGCATGCATCTCGGCATCTCGTCGACCCGGCGGCCCACCTCGGCCCTCCGGGCGCTGCTCGACCTGGTGGACCTCCACGTCATCGCCCTGTGACGTCCGGACCGCGGCCCGGACGCCACCCGCCGGTGGTGCCCGGCCCCCTGCATCCGCCTCGCTCCGACCGCGACATCTGCCGCGGTACCCGCCGGGCATCGTGGAGTTCGGGGCCGCGACCGGACGGCTGCACCGGTTCCATGGGCAATCCGAGGATTGGGTGCGGGTCACGCGGATACTCCGGCGTTGCCCGCTATGCGCTTTTCACCTTCTCCGTCAAGTGGCACGCCTTCCGTTCACGTCACCGCACGTGAGGAGCACTCATGACGACAGACACCCGTTCCGTCTCCCGCCTACGGCATGATCCGCTCGTCCGGGGCCTGGGCTGGGCCAGTGCGCTCCTGGGCGTGCCGCAGGTCGTCGCCCCGGCGGGCTTCGCCCGGGCCCTGGGGGTCGACGACGCCTTCCGGCACCGTTCGGCCACGACCGCCGTCGGTGTACGCGAGCTGGCCGCGGCGACCGGGCTGCTGGGACGACCGCACCCCGCCTGGCTCTGGGGCCGGGTCGGCGGCGACCTCATGGACCTGACGATGCTGACCCGGGCCTTGAAGAACCACAACGGCCGGGGCCTGGGCCGCACCGTTGCCGCGACCGCCGCGGTCACCGCCCTGACGGCCACGGACGTCTACGCGGCAGTGACCCGAACCGGTAGGAGCACCTCCATGGAACTGACCGCGACGACCACCGTCACCCACCCCCCGGACAAGGTCTACGCCCTCTGGAAGGACCTGGAGCGACTGCCGGACTTCATGGCGCACCTGGACGAGGTACGCGTCACCGGCCCGCGCACCAGTCACTGGCGGGCCAGCGCACCGTTCGGCAAGGCGGTCGAATGGGACGCCGAGACGATTCAGGACGACCCCGGCCGACTGATCGCCTGGCGGTCGGTGGACGGGGCCGACATCGACAACTCCGGCGAGGTCCGCTTCGTGTCCGCCCCTGGCGGCCGGGGCACGGAGCTCCGGGTGACCCTGCGCTACGACCTGCCCGGCGGCGCGCTGGGCAAGGCGGCGATGCGCTACTTCGGCGAGGAACCGCACCAGCAGCTGGATGACGACCTGCGCCGCTTCAAGCAGATCGCGGAGACCGGCGAGGTCGTCCGCTCCGAGGGCGCACCCGGTGGGAAGCGGGCCCGCGGCGAGTTTCCGCAGCACCCGGCCCGACCGCTGACCGAGGACGAACTGAAGGAGGCCCTGGCATGAAGGCCAACTGCTGGACGGGACGCAACTCGGTCGAGGTGCAGGACGTCCCCGAACCGTCGATCCTCAACAGACGCGACGCCATCGTGAAGATCACCTCGACGGCGATCTGCGGCTCCGACCTCCACCTGCTCGACGGCTACGTCCCCACCATGGAAAAGGGCGACATCATGGGCCACGAGTTCATGGGAGAGATCGTCGAGGTCGGCCCCGGCATCAGCGACGGCAAACTGCGCGTCGGCGACCGGGTCGTCGTCCCCTTCCCCATCGCGTGCGGCGCCTGCGCGTCCTGCCGCGCGGAGCTGTACTCGTGCTGCGAGAACACCAACCCCAACGCCGGCCTCTCGGAGAAGTTCTTCGGCCATCCCACCGCCGGCATCTACGGCTACTCCCATCTCACCGGCGGCTTCGCCGGCGGCCAGGCCGAGTACGCCCGCGTGGTGCTCGCCGACGCCAACGCACTCAAGATCGAGTCGGACCTCACCGACGAGCAGGTGCTGTTCCTGTCCGACATCCTGCCGACCGGGTACATGGGCGCCGACATGTGCGGCATCCAGGAAGGTGACGTCGTCGCCGTCTGGGGCGCCGGCCCGGTCGGCCAGTTCGCCATGGACAGCGCCCAGGTCCTGGGCGCGGAGAAGGTCATCGCGATCGACAAGGAGACCTACCGGCTCGACATGGCCGCCGCCCAGGGCTACACCACCATCAACTTCGAGGACACCGACGTACGCTCGGCCCTGCTCGAGCTCACCGGCGGCCGGGGCCCGGACAAGTGCATCGACGCGGTCGGCCTGGAGGCCACCCACGGTGCGTCCCACATCCACCTCTACGACCGCGCCAAGCAGGCGGTCCGCTCAGAGACCGACCGGCCACACGCCCTGCGCCAGGCCATCATGTCCTGCCGCAGCGGCGGCGTGGTCTCGGTCATCGGCGTCTACGGCGGACTGATCGACAAGTTCCCGGCGGGTGCCTGGATGAACAGGTCCCTGACCCTGCGCACCGGGCAGTGCCACGTGCACAAGTACATGAAGCCGCTGCTGGGACTCATCGAGCAGGGCAAGATCGATCCGACCCGGATCATCACCCACCGGCTGCCCCTGGCCGAGGCACCGACCGGCTACGACCTGTTCAAGAACAAGAAGGACCACTGCGAGAAAGTCGTCCTTACGCCGTGAGGGACACGCCGACGGACTGCGGCGTCGCCCGTGGACACCGACCGTCGCCGTAAGACAGGGCGCTGTCTGTCCCTCGCTCGCGCGAGCCCATCCCTGGGAGCCGAAGGAGGCCGCAGATGAACACGCTTTCGCATCCCGCCGCGCCCCCGAGGCGCCCGACGAGACCAGGTGTCGACATGAGGCTGCTCGGCATCTATCTCAACGACCACCTCGCCGGCGCCACCGCCGGGACCGAACGCGCCACCCGCCTTGCGCGCGTCGCCCGCGGGTCCGCGCTCGGCCGCGCGATCGGGCCCGTAGCAGCCGAGATCGCCCAGGACCGGGCAGCGCTGCTGGACATCATGGGGGACCTCGGCGTTTTCGTGCGCCGCTACAAGGTGTGCGCGGGCTGGACGGGCGAGAAGCTGGGACGGCTGAAGCCCAACGGCCACCTGCTACACCCGTCGCCACTCGGCACCATGCTGGATCTGGAGGCCCTACGGCTGGGGGTCGAGGGAAAGGCGGCCGGTTGGCAGGTCCTCCGCCGCCTCAGCGCCGCCGACGGGCGCCTGGACCCTGCCCGGCTCGACACGCTGCTCGAACGAGCCCGGCGGCAGCAGGAAAGAATCGAGGAGTGGCGCGTCCGTCAAGCCGAGAAGGCACTGGCCACCACAGTCGGCTGAGCCGCTGCGCCAGGGAAGCCACGGCGCGTCCGGCGGGATCGTCAGGGGCTGTTCGGCCTTGACGGCGAGGCCCGTCACACCGCTGACCGCGCCGAGGACGACCGGCGGCAGTGCCTGGCGGCAGTTCCTTGTCAGCCGAGCTTGCGTCGCAGTTGCAGGCTGTACAGCAGAAGGAGCGAGGGCACGATCAGAACAACCGCGACGAAGGACACCGCGATCAGCACCCACAAGGTAGCGGTCGGAGCCGCCGCCTGATGGATCGTCAGGTGGGTGCCCAGGAGGTACGGGTACTGAGCCACTCCCCATCCCCCGACGACGGCGGTGATCGCGATGGCCGCCAGGGTGCGCACGACAGGGGGGCTGCCCTTGCGCAGCAGAAGTAGTGCGGCCAGGCCGCACAGGCCCGAGACGACCAGGAGCGGTGCACCCACCGTGCTCAGCCGGTGGAACAGGCGCGGGGAGTCCGCACGCAGTACGAACACGCCCACGAGCGCCGCCAGTCCCGCCACGATCCCCGCCCCGAAGGCCCGGTGCCTGAACGCGATCCCCAGGGGGGTGTCCGCTCGGCGCTGGGCCTGTCCGGTGAGGAACACGGCGGCGAGGTAGGCGCAGACGGTGACCGCGAGGACGCCGCCGAGAACGGAGGTCGGATTGAGCCAGCTGGACAGCGGGTCGCCGTGCCCGGTTGAGGGGACGCGACCGGAGGCGATCCCGCCCGCGACGGTGCCGAAGAAGAAAGGGGTCAGCACCGACGAACAGGCGAAGGCGACACCACTGACCAGCTCTCCCCGTCCTTGAGCCAGCGCGTGCCGGAAGGCAAAGCCTGAGCCCCTGGCCACGATCCCCAGCGCCGCCAGGCCCAGGGGGATGTACAGAGTGGTGGTCATGGCGGTGAACGCCTGGGGGAAGGCTGTCCAGATCGTGACGAAGCAGAAGATCAGCCATGTGTGGTTGGCCTCCCACACCGGGCTGACGGAAACGTTGATCAGCTCCCGTACGGGACGTCCCCGCGCGACGCCGCCGGCTGTCAGATCCCAGAAGCCGGCCCCGTAGTCGGCGCCGCCGAAGAGGGCGTAGGCGATGACCCCGATGAACAGGACCACGGCGATGAGATCGCTCATGTGTCGTCTCCTCCGAAGCGGTGCCCGTTCGTCGCCGGCGCCGCCTGGGGGCCGTACGGGACCACGGCGGCCTCCGCGCCCTCCTTGGACCAGCGGCGGCGCAGGGTGCGCAGGACGTACAAGGCGCCGACGGCGACGCACGCGTAGATCACCAGAACCGTGGCGAACAGGGGCCACAGGTTCCCCTGCGTGGCGACGGCGTTCTCCGTCAGCAGCAGTCCCACGACCGTCCAGGGCTGGCGGCCGACCTCGGTCACCACCCAGCCGCTCTCCAGGGAGACGAGCGCGACCAGCCCGGAGACCGCGGAGCTTCGCAGGAACCAGCGGTTGGTCGGCACCCCGCGCCGCCGCCACCACAGCCAGGCGAACCAGAGTGCCAGCAGGAGCAGCAGCGACGCGGTGGCCACCATGGCGTCGAAGGCGAGATGCACGATGCTGACGACCGAGTCCGTGGGGCGTGCCGCTGCGGGGATCGCGTCGAAGCCCTTGATCGTGGTGGACGGGGTGAAACCGGCGAGGATCGAGGCCACGTCGGGAAGCTGGATGCCGTAGCGCACCTTGCCGTCGACAAAGATGCCCCCGAGGGTCTCCGCGACGTGATCACCAGTGGTCGGTAGGAGTTCGATGGCGGAGAACTTCGCCGGCTCCCTGTCGTACACCTGGCGGGCGATCGTGTCCCCGACGAGGAACTGCAGCGGCATGGCGATCGCGGCGATCGTGAACGGCACGGCGAACCCCAGCCGGTGGTAGTGGTCCCGGCGCCCCTTGAGCAGGCCCCACGCGTACACGCCCGCGACCATGAACCCCGCGACGATGTACGCCGCGAGGAGCATGTGCACCATCTCCCACCAGAACGCGCCGTTGAAGAATACCTGGGAGGGGATCACGCCCACCACACGCCCGTTCCGCACCGCGATCCCGGCGGGCTGGTTCATCCAGCTGTTGGCCGCGATGACGGAGGCCGTTCCGCCGACGCCCGCCAGGGTGACCACGACACCGGTGAAGAAGTGCGGCCACGGGGGCAGCCTGTTCCAGCCGTAGATGTAGATGGCCACGAAGATCGCTTCGAGGAAGAAGAAGAGACCCTCGACGGCGAACGGAAACCCGAAGGCCGGCCCGTACTTTCCCATGAGCCCGGGCCAGAGCAACCCCAGCTCGAACGTCAGCACGGTGCCGGACACGGCCCCCACCGCGAACAGCACGGCGGCCACCTTGGACCATCGCTGCGCCAGGACCAGCGC
Organism: Streptomyces sp. NPDC018610; assembly: GCF_044391765.1. Lineage (NCBI taxonomy): Bacteria > Bacillati > Actinomycetota > Actinomycetes > Kitasatosporales > Streptomycetaceae > Streptomyces > Streptomyces sp. NPDC018610. Next base: position 61,231 of record NZ_JBISAL010000010.1, on the reverse strand, counting down.
CTGCTGATCGCCGCGGCGCAGTGCCCGGTAGTGGCAGACCAACATCATGAAGGTGAATGCGAGGCCGAAGGGCACCAGGATGATGTGGAAGCCGAGGGTGAACGCCATCTGTTCGCGCGCGGGGAGGAGTTGTGGCGGGTCGGCGGCTGTGAGCAGGGCAGACAGCACCATGGATTCTCTTTCTGGCTCGGGGGCGGCGACGAGGTCGCCGCGGGCGGCCTCCCACTCGGCCGCGGCAGGCCGCTAGGCGCTTCGACCGGCCTGAAGAAGAATCCTCGCGAGCGGTCAGGTCGATCGACGACGGGGGACGATGACGGGGGGATTCCGAGCATGCTTTTCCTGCCGCGCTCGATGGTAAACGCGCATTCCGGCACGCCCGCCTCTGACACCACCCCACAGGGGTTCCAGCGAGGCGTCAGCCGGGCCCGCCCAGCATGATCTTCCACACTCGGGTCGCCACCTGGAGGTTCAGCCGATCCTCGACGTTCGCGAGGTCATGGCCGCTGATGTCGCGGATGCGCTGGAGCCGATAGCGCAGCGTGCTGCGGTGGATCGTGAGGTAGTCGGCGGTCTCGTCGTAGTTGCCGCCGCGGTCGAAGTACCGGGACAGGGTCTCCACCATGGTCGCGTGGTGCCGGGAGTCGTAGTCGATGAGCTGCCCGAGCCACTCCTGGACGAACGCCTCCAGTTCCCGGTGACCGCTGCCGGGTCCCAGAATGCGGTAGAGACCGAGCTCGTCGAAGAACGACGTGCCGTAGCGCTCGCGGGAGTGGCGGCGCACGTCCAGGGCGCGCTGCGCCTCCTCGTAGTGATGCGGGATGTCGTCCACGGAGTCACAAGGGGTGCTCACCCCGATCGTCCCGGACCGCGTTCCGGTCTCCCTGGCGAGCGCCTCGTACAACGCGCGGGCGTGCAGCCTGTCGCCAGTGATGAGGACGACGTGGTCGGAGCGGCGGGTCAGCAGCGAGCGCATGCCCACGGGCGAGGCCGCCCGACCCACGCTCCGTGCGAAGGAATCGTCCGCAGCGCGGTTCGACCACTGCACCACAACGATGTAGTGGCTGCGGTGCAGGTCGTGTCCGACCGCCTCGGACCGGGCGTAGGCGCTCGGCTCGTCCGTCCCTGCCAGGAGGTCGTCGGCCAGCTCGCGGTGCAGCCTCAGCTCCACTTCGGCCAGATTGCGCAGGTGCGTCAGCTCCAGGGCGAGCGACGTGGCGGCGTGTCCAAGCGCGAACACGGTGTGCTCGTCGGCCTCGTCCCGGGTATCGACCAGCGCCAGCACGCCCAGGATCTCGCCGTGCGGGCGGACGAGGGTGATGAGCCGGTCCCTTCTCCGCCTGTTTCCCGTACTCGTAGGGCGACCGAACCTGTGCATTCCTGACTCACCGGACAGCAGAAATACGCGGACATCGAGAACGCCGCCGCGCACCTGCACGGACTGTAGACGGCAGGCGGGCCGATCAGCTCGAGAATGCGCCCGGCGGTCCCGGGCTCGTGGAGCAGGGCGGCGAGCACCGCGGTCACGTCATCACGCGGCACTTGGCTGCGGTCAGTGTGCTCGTCGAGCGTGACGCGATCTGGAGCGCGCCTCGGTCGACGAGGTGGCCGGCCACCTCGGCGGCGCCGACGCGGCACCAGGTCATCGGCTTGGTCCGGGTTGCGGATCAACCCCGTGACGTTCTCGCTGCGCGCCGAGAGCAGCCGGGTCCGCCGGCGCGCGATCTTTCCGTGGCCACCCGCGATCCCCGTCAGGAGCGCGCGAGCAGGGCCGCGAGACAGGGCGCGGTCGTGCTGCGGCGGGCCTTCGCCACCTTGGCCCGGCGCGCCCGCCGTGACCACCCGCCCACCCGCGTCGCCGCCGCCCGGACCGAGGTCGATGACCCAGTCGGCGGTGGCGATCGTGTCCAGGTCGTGCTCGACGAGGACGACCGTGTTGCCGGCACCGACGAGCCGGTGCGGCTGTCGCAGCAGCAGCGCGATGTCCGAGGGATGGAGCCGCGCCGTCGGCTCGTCCCGGTGAAGGCGACCATCGCGTCCTGCGGAACGTCGACATCGATACTGCGCAGGTTGTTCTCACTGGCGCCCCGGACATGTACGAAGGGGTCGGTCGCGTTCTCGTTCACCGTTCCTGATCACCTGATCACGCCGCGAACCGCGCGACAGGCGCCGTCACCGCGCCCCGCCGCCTGCACCTGCCGGCAGGGGCCAGCGTGTCACGCCGCATCGGCGTCGCGTCGGGGGCATCCTGTGGGCACTCGCGAGCGCGGGGCAGCCGACGAGGGGGAGTCATGCGGGTGCCGTCTCAGGACGTTACGGTCGTGGCTCTCCTGGCGGATCCCGATGCGCCGACGGAGATCGCGCAGCGCATGGCCCGGATGCTTCCCGGTCGGCTCGCCGACAGGTCAGGCCAGGGACGACGGTTCGACGTCGAGGTGGTCAGTGAGCCCTTCACCGCGGGGACCGAGGACCTGTCCACCCTGACGCGCCGGGTCATGGAACGCGGACGTGAGGGGAACTGGGACATCGTCGTGGCCCTCACCGACCTTCCGCTGCACTCACATGGGCGCAAGGTCGTGGTGGATCTGAGTCACGAGCACGGCCTGGCGCTGCTGTCTCTTCCCACGCTGGGGGGCTTCCGGCTGCAGACCAGGGCCCGGCAGGCCGTGGAAGAAGCCGTGCTCAGCCTGGCGGGCCCGAAGACCATTGGGCCCGAGGGGTCTGCGGGAAGTCAGCCGCTGCGGGGGCCCTTCGTCAGTCGTCTCGCGCCCATCCGTCCGGGCCAGGTCGGCGAGGAGGAGATCGCCGATCTGCGGTACGTCATCAGTGGGCCGCGCGGTTACCTGAGGGTGCTCCTCGGTATGGTCCGCGCCAACCGGCCGTGGCGGTTGGTGCCGGGTCTGTCCAAGGCATTGGCGGCCGCGCTCGCCACGGGAGCGGTCGCCACCGTGAACTCCACCATCTGGAACCTGGCCACGTACTTGAGCACGCCACGCCTGGTGATCGCCATGGTCGGGTCTGTCGCGCTCATGATCGGCTGGCTGATCGTGGACGCGAACCTGTGGCATCGAACGGATGAGGTCTCGCCGGAGGCGAGGAAGAGGGCTGCTCTCTACAACACCTCGACGGTCGTGACCGTGGGTATCGGGGTGCTCGTCTGCTACGCGGGTCTGGTGGTCATCAACCTGGTGTGGGCACTGTTCATCCTCAATGAACGGCTGTTCGCCTCCACGACACGAACCCCGCTGCACGCCGCGGAGTACTGGACGCTGTCCTGGTTCGTCGCTTCGGTCGCCACGGTGGGCGGGGCGCTGGGATCGGGCCTGGAGAGCGACGAGGCGATCCGGGCAGCCGCCTACTCCAAGCGCGAACAGGAGCGTCGCACCATGCTGCGGGACGACCGCGGTGACTAGCGGGCTGATCGGTCGGGGCGTGGTTGTTTCGCCTCGGGGCCGTCGGGGGACCCGCACAGCACGCCGCCGGAGCGCCGAAGCTCCGCCGAGCAGGACGCCGGCGGAAGCGCCATCCTCTTGATCCGGGTGAACGGCCCGCTGAAGCGTGCCGAAGCCCCGGGCCGGTCATCGCACTTCCGAGAGTCAGGCTCGTTGCGCCGTCTCATCGATCGCCGTGCCGCGGTCATGCCGTGGCACCGGGAGAAGTCATTATGAAAGCAGCGGTATATGAAGGCCCGCGAACGGTCACGGTGAAGGACGTACCGGACGCGAAGATCGAACACCCCTGCGACATCATCGTCAAGATCACCACCACCAACATCTGCGGTTCGGACCTGCACATGTACGAGGGCCGCACCTCGTTCGAGTCCGGCCGCACTCTGGGACACGAGAACCTGGGCCAGGTGGTGGAGGTCGGCTCGGCCGTCCGCAAGGTCCAGGTCGGCGAGTACGTGGTCCTGCCCTTCAACATCGCCTGCGGCTTCTGCAAGCAGTGCGAGCAGGGCCTGACCAACTACTGCCTGACCATGCAGCCGGAACCCGCCCTTGCCGGTGCCGCCTACGGATTCGCCGACATGGGCCCCTACCAGGGCGGCCAGGCGGAACTGCTGCGCGTGCCCTACGGCGACTTCAACGCGCTGCGTCTGGGCGAGGACGCCGCCGAGCGGCAGACCGACTACGTGATGCTCGCCGACATCTTCCCGACCGGCTATCACGCCACCGAGATGGCCAACGTCAAGCCGGGCGACCAGACCATCGTCTTCGGGGCCGGTCCCGTCGGGCTGATGGCTACCTACTCGGCCCTCCTCAAGGGCGCCGGCCGCGTCTGGACAGCCGACCACCAGCCCGACCGGCTGCGCAAGGCGGAGGAGATCGGGGCCATCCCGATCAACACCGCCGAGCAGAACCCGGCGGAGGTCGTCAAGGAGGCCACCCTTGGTCTGGGCGCCGACAACGGCTGCGAGTGCGTCGGCTACCAGGCGCACGACCCCCAGGGACACGAGGACGCCAGCCTCACGCTCAACGGACTGATCGACTCGGTCAGGTTCACGGGCGACATCGGTGTGGTGGGCGTTTTCCTGCCCCAGGACCCAGGCGGCGCTGAGGCCCAGGGCGAGCTGGAGGCTCAGGGCAAGGTCCCGATCGACTTCGGCATGATGTGGTTCAAGGGCCAGCACATGGGGACCGGGCAGGCACCGGTGAAGAGGTACAACCGGGCGCTGCGGGATCTGATCGCCGGCGGGAAGGCGAAGCCGAGCTTCGTCGTCTCCCACGAACTCAGCCTGGACGAGGCCCCCACCGCCTACGAGCACTTCGACTCCCGTGACGACGGCTGGACCAAGGTCGTCCTGCACCCCAACGGCCACGGCAACGGCCACAAGCGGTAGCCGACTCAGGGCCGTTCGTGCCCTCCGTTTCCCCTGGCCCGGTCCGGGCGACGGGTGGCGATCCGCCCGTCCGCCGGGCGGGGCCGGGGCGATCGCCGCACTCCGGCCGTAGCTGAACCGACAAACGATGGCCCGCGCTCCGGCCCGGAGGACGAACGGCGGACGTTCAGTGGTGTCCGCAGTGGCAGCACCCCTCCAGCTGCTGCGGCCGTCGGCCGGTCAGCGGGCCTTGTGGGAGGCTGCCTTGCCCGACGGTTGCCGCACCCCGACCAGGCCGACGCGACCCGGCAGGGCGTCGGCCTGGTGAGGCGGACACCCATGACATGGCTGCGGACCCTCGGGGAGGTCGTACGATCCGGGCTCACGATCGAGGAGACGCGGCTGGAGCCCCTGCTCGCGCTGCGCACGGCCGCCGGGGTGGCGATCGTCATCGGGCCGACGCTGTGGCTGGTCTCCCCCGCCTATGCCGCGTCCGCCGCCCTCGGCGCCTACTCCGCGGGTGGGGCGACCTTCCAGCGCAGCTGGCGTCCGCGCAAGGTGGTCGCGCTCGGCGCGGGCGCGGGTCTGGCGCTCAGCACCTTCGTGGGCTACCTGGCGGCGGGGCGACTCGTGACGTTCCTGCCGTTGCTGGCCGTGTGGGCCTTCGCCGCGGGAATGGCCTGGGCCGTCGGATCGACCGCTGGGATCGTCGCGGCGACGACCGTGGGCAGCATGCTGGTGACCATCACCTTGCCCACGAGCATCGGGCGAGCACTGGAGCACGCCGGGGTCATCGCACTCGGGGGCGTGACGCAGGCCGTACTGATCCTGCTGTTCCCGATCCGGCGTTGGGGAGCGCATCGTGACGCACTCGCCGACGCCCTGGCCGCCGTGGCGGACTACGCCCGCCGGCTGCGGCACGACCCGACCGCCCCGTTCGATCCGGAGCCGTTGATGACGGCCCGGGACGCGGCCGCCGTGACGCCATCACAGGCCCGCACCCGTCCTGCCGTCCTGCACGGCCCCCGGGGACTCGCTGAGCGCATTCGGCCGGTGGTCGCGGCGCTCGCCGACCCGGACGTGGGCGCCCCGGCGGAGGGACCCGGGCGGGACCGAGCGCAGGAATTGCTCGACGCGGCCGCCGACGTCCTGGACGCGGCCGCCCGTTCGATCCGACGCGGCACTCCCGCCGAAGTGCGGCCCGAGCTCACGGACATCCTGCGCGTCGACGAGGAGCACGAGGTGCTGGAGGGCCCCGCGCGGCAAGCCGCCGAGCGGCTCGTGGAACTGCTCGGCGAGGCGTTGGAGATCGCCGGGAGCGGCTGCGCGCGCGGGAGGACGCCCACGCCGACCGGCCCCGCCGGCGCCCGGTTCCTGGTGCGCCCGACCATGCTCCGGCTGGTCCCGGTCGTCGTCCGGGCGGTCCGCAGTGAGCTCCGCCGGGACTCGCCCGTGTTCCGGCACGCCGTCCGCCTGGCGGCGGTGGCCACGCTCGGTTATCTGGTCGCCGCCCGGCTGCCCCTGGGCCACGGCTACTGGGCGCCCATCGCCTCGGTGATGGTGATGCGCCCCGACTTCCAAGGATCGCGTCGGCTGTTTTCTGGGCGGGGGCGACGCATCGGCGACGGGCGTGGTGACGGGAGGCGTCGAACCCCCGTGGCCCGAGGTGCCTGGTCCTGCTCCTCCGCCCTCGTCGATGAACACTCGGGTGCCGCCGCAACCAGCCAGGACAACCAGGATCATGACGACAACGGCGAGCACGGCGGGGAGCCATCGGCCCTGCCGGTTGCTGTTGATGGTCAGTGGCCCCAGTGAAATCTGGTTGCGGCTGACCTTGGCGCCGCCATCGATCACTACACTGCCCGTAATCGTTCGAGGCGGCCGCTCGGCGGCCGCCTCGGCAAGGGCTTTCAGATGCTGGCCGAAGCCGGGGTCGGCGGCCACCTCCCGCTCCAGGATCGCCCGCACCGCCGCCGCGCCCGCCGCATCGCCCGGGTTTCCCAGAAACGTATCCAGCGCGGCAAGGCCGTCCTCTGTGCCTCTCAGCCGTTCCCGGAGCGCTGCGATCACTGTCTCCGCTTGTGACTCTCGCCGGTCGAGCCCGGTGACTTCGCGTCGGAGCCGGCCGCCCGCCGCGCCCCGGGCGCGGGAGCACGGTGGGGGACCGCGGCATTGGAGGCCGACCTGCCGCATCAAGCGTGCCCGGCGCCAGCTCAGCAGGGCTAAGGGGACGGACGACACCCTGGCGCGTTCCGGGACCGGGAGCGCGGGGGTATGGCGTGACCGGGTCCGGTGCGGCGAAGATGCCCCCAGGCAGCGTATGAGCCGGACCGGGGGAGACATCCAGGATGCGGACCAAAGAGTTACCGGCGGGCGAGCCCCCGCCGGAGGCAGCCGGTTCCGAGGTCACACGGCTGCTCTGCGCGGCGCTCTACGCGCGCCCGGCCCGGATCGGCGAATCCGGGCCGTGGAGCCGGGCGCGGCTGCTCCAACTGGTCAGAGAGGTGCTGCGGGACCCGGCGCGCGCGGTCCCGTCGTACGGTTTCGACCTGGTCCCGGTGCTCCTGCACGGGGTACGCGCCCGCCGGCGGAAGCTGCTCCGCCAGGCCGCGGTGTGGGTGGTGCTCGCCGCCGCCGTGGCCTGGGCGCCGTTCTCGGCCCTGGGGTGGCTGGCCGCGCTGGGTCTGGCGTGGGTGGTCGGCTCGTCCGGTCCCATCTGGGCGATGCTCCCGCTGATGGGTTTCTGGCTGTTCACGGTGGGCTCGCTGGAGAAGAACGACGACTTGCACGAGGTATGGGTACGCAGCGCCCAGCTCCCCTTCCTGGTGGCGATCACCATGACCTTGGTGTACGTCGTCGATGGGGCGGTCGCCCGTTCATCGCGCAGACGGGTGACGGAAGACGGCGGCACCGCGCCGCCGCTCCCTCCGGCTGGCTCACGGGACCGTGTACACGTGGAGTGGCTGGGCGAACGGCAGCACGCCACGGCCCTGCCGTACGACGCCGAGGGCCGGTTCATCGGCGCGGGCCGGGTGGCCCGGGGTGCGGCGGAGATGCGCGTGCCGCTGCGGACCGCGCACGCGGCACGGAGCGTCGTCGCGCTGCGCGAGACGGAGGTGCTGGACAGCATCGCCGCCGCGCTGACCGCCGCCGGCCACGGCGAGGACGGCGGCCCCGGCAGCACCGAGGAGACGGCCCCCCTGCCCGGCTTCTCGGTGACCCGGGTGCTGGCCCTGCCCGCCGGTCTGTGGCTGGAACACAGCCGGAGCGGGGCCGGCGAACCGGAGACCGTGTCCAGCCTCGGGCGGCCCGAGCGGCCGTACCTGCGGGCCCAGTGCATCAGTTGGCAGGGCCAGCTCGTGGTGACCCTGTTCGTGCACGTGGCCCTGCAAGCCGGTGAACTGCGGCTCACCCTGCGGCCCCAGGTGCTGGCCCCCCTGCTGCCGCTGCCCGAACCGGCGGGTCCGGGAGCCCTGGAGGGCCTGCGCGGTGCCGCGGAGCTGGCCATCGCGGTGTGGCGGAACCTGCGGAAGACAACGGTGCGCGAGGACGAACCCATCGCGCCCGAAGGCCCGTTGAGCCTGCGCGACCTCCTGTCCCTGCCCGAGGTTCCCGACCTGCACCAGAAGGGCGACGCCGCCCGCCACCTCGAACTGATGCAGGCCGCCGTCCTGCGCGCAGTGGAGGCCCTGCTCGAACGCCACGGGTTCGCGACGGAGGCGCTCTCCGACCGGCGTACGGTGATCAACAGCATCCAGGTGCTCGGCGACAACAACGCGGGGATCCAGCTCGCCGGGGGCGTGACCCTGACCCAGGTGGCGCAGACGGCGCCCCTGACCCCCACCCAGGCCCCCGCCCCGCTCCCCTCCACCCCCGTTCCCGCTTCCGCCCCCGCCTCCGCATCCGCCTCCACCGAAGGAGTGAACATGACCCCGGGACTTCCCCGCATGAACCCGTCCCCCGAGCCCACGCCAGCCCCGGGATCCGGCCTCAGCATCGGCGGCGACAACAACGGCTCAGCGCAGAACGCCACCGGCCAGAGCCTGTCCGGCATCACCCAGGTCGGCGTCGGCCAAGGCAGCGTTCCGCTCGACTCGCTCCAGACCCTCGCCGCTCAACTGACCGCTTTCCGCGCGGACATCGAACGCAACGCGTCCGGGCTGACGGACCCGGACGCCCTGCGTGACCACACGGCGGTGCTGGCGAGCGTCCTGCCCGAGCCCGAGAGCGAAGGCTTCATGCCCGCTCTGCGCAACGCGTTCCGGACCCTGCCCGGTCTGGTCGCGGGAACGGCCGTCGAGCGGACGGGCGACGCCGTGGTGTCGGCGATCCGGCAACTGCTGGGCTGAGCCCGGACTCCACCGACCTCAGTCTTCCCGTCGTTCAACGCGACCTGCAAACAGCGGAGGTGCGATTGCTTGGGCATCCGCTCCCTCGCCGACCCACAGGGCAATGAACAGCGCGGCGGTCGCTTCCAGGAGTCCCGCCCGCTCGAGACCGCCGCCAGCCACGGGTTCACAGCCCACGTCCTGCACCAACTCGCGTACACGCGCGAGGGCCGTCTCGTCGTCCCCGCAGACCGGCACGGCCAATGGGCGCCCGTCGAAGACGGGCGGTCGCATGCGCCACACGTCCTCGTGGCAGAGGTTGAAAGCCTTGACCACGTGGGCTCCCGGTGCCGCGGCAGCCAGTTGCTGCGCGGCTGAGGGGCCCCCTTCCGTCAGCAGCCGGAAGCCCGGCCCGACCGGGTTGGAGCAGTCGAGCAGGACCTTGCCCTCCAGGGGCGCGCGCAGTTCCCATGCCACATCTACTCCCGCCCCGAAGGGCAGCGCGGCCAACACCACCTCCTGACCGGACTCGGCCGCCGCGCGCAGACTGGCAGGCTTCGCGCTGCCTCCGATGCGCGTCGCGAGCCGCTCCGCCTTGTATGCGTCCCGTCCACCGATGGTCACCTCGTGCCCGGCCCGCACCCAGTGGGTGGCGAGCGCGTCGGCCATGTTGCCCGTGCCCAGTACGCCGATTCTCATCACGCGTTTCCTCTCCGTGCCTGCTTCGACCGTTCACACCGACGCTAGAAGGCGGTTCGGGCACCATTTGGTACGTGACGACCGATGCCTTTCTCGCCGACTGCCGCGCCCGCCTCGCCTTCGACCTGCTCTCCAACACCTGGAACGCCGTGGTGCTCTGGGCGCTGCGCGACGGTCCCAGGCGCCCGGTCGAACTACGGGAGCGGATCGGGGGCATCAGTTCCAAGGTCCTCACCGAGACTCTGCGGCGGCTCCAGTACAACGGACTGGTCGACCGGCAGGCACACCCCGACGCACCATCACGGGTCGAGTACCGACTCACCGCTTTGGGGCGCAGCTTGTTGGCACCCATCGACGCCGTCGGCGCATGGGCCTTCGAGTACGGCGATGAGGTGATGGCAGCCCAGGAAGCAGCATGCACTCCAGCCCCGCAGTCCCCGCCTCCTACTCGCTAGACCGGTCAACAGCGGGAGCGCAGACGTCGCCAGCAGATCAGGGCACAGCCCAGGGTGAGGGAGGCTTCGTGGATGTCGTCGCGTATCTCCCAGCGGATCCGCAGGCGGCGGAACCAGTGCAGGTGGGCGAACGCGCGCTCCGCGACCCAGCGTTGGGTGCCCAGGCCGGAGCCGTGCTCGGTGCCCCGGCGGGCGATTAGCGGCTTTACGCCGAGATCCCAGACCAGGCGGCGGTACTTGTCGTGGTTGGCTGCCCCCGGCGGCCGGTTACCGCTGCCAGTACGTCGCCGACTGGATCGCCGACAAGACCCGCTGGGGCCTGACCGTCGATGCCACCGAGCACGATGTGCTGGCCGACCAGCTCAGCCGGTGCCCCGATGCCCCCATCACCGTGACCCTCGCCCGCTGACAGCACCTCCGGCCGACGGCGTCCGTCTGGCCTGGAGGACGGCGCTCTGACGCCCGCCGGACGACGTCGGCGACGCCCCTGCCCGGCCCCGGTTCCCTGCCCAGTCCCGGTTCCGCACGCCAGATCCGACCTGGCCGGCCGCCGCCCCATCCGCGGGCCGCGGGGCGCCGACCTGGCAGACGGCCCACAGCCGGATGCCGTGGTGGGGCGGGTCTCGTAGCCTGAGAGTGCTCGGGGCCCGGCGGCGGTGTCGGCGGCGACCAGGTTCGCCAGATCCTCGCGACGGCAGACGTCCGCGAACTGGCCGGGGTGGTGCAGCGTCCCGTCCGGGTTCGCGCGCGGGGCGGGCATCGCGGCCCGGATGGCGTAGGCGTCCATCGCCTCCACAGCGGAGGCTGCCGCGCCGGTGCATTCCCTCGATGCCGTGGCGCACAATCTGCGTGAGCGGTTCGGGGCGCGTCATGTGTCGTTCCTGTTCGTCGACGTCGTCGGCCGGCGTCTGCAGCGTGTCCACGAGGAGCGGGCGGCACCGCAGGAACAGGGCGCTGACCAGGTTCCGCTGGCGGGGAGCGTGTATGACGAGGTCCTGCGCACCCAGAAGCCGGTGGTGGCACCGGAGGACGGACCGGGGGCTCGTCAACGCCGGCCACCTCTGGCCCCTGCGGCCGCGCGACGGCACCGTTGAGGAGATCAAGCTGCACGTGGATCTCCCCTTCGGTGTTTCCTGGCAGGGTGCCTACCGGGTGCAGGACCTCTGCCTGCGCCCCGGTGACCGCCTGGTGTTCTACAGCGACGGCACGCAGGATCGCCAAGCGGAAGCCGTCGACCTGTCCGCGCTCCTTCGTGACACAGCCGCCGAGCACACCCGTGAGGCCGTGCGCGCCATGGTCAGCGCGGTCACCGACGCGTGCGACGGCCAAGTCCAAGATGACGCCACCGTCCTGTGCCTGGACCGGTACGGCTCCCACTGCGAAAGACGCACCGCGAACGCCGGTGCCTGACCTGGCCAGCTACGGCCGGTGGGCGGGGCGCGGGCGTGTCCGAGACGAGAATGAAATGGTCACACCTGCTGAGCAGCAGTGCCGGGGAGCCGTAGCCGTACCGACGATCGCCCTGTTGTTCCGCGGTCTCCGTGTGGGTACCGGGCCGGCGGGTAGCCGGTGAGCGTGACCGCATCCGCCATCGCCGTCCTCGACATCGACGGGACACTCATCGACTCCAACTACCACCACGCCCTCGCCTGGTACCGGGCACTGCGCTCGGTGGGCGAGATTTATCCGGTGTGGCGGCTGCACCGGTTGATCGGGATGGGCGGGGATCAGGTGGTCACCGCTGTCGGTGGCGAGGAACTGGAGCGCCGGGTGGGCGACCGGGCCAGGGAGCAGCAGGGCAGGGAGGTCGACGCTCTGCTGGAGGAGATGGCGCCGTTGCCCGGTGCCCGCGATCTCCTCGCGACGCTCAAAGAGCGCGGTCACCGGCTGGTGCTGGCCAGCTCTGCTCAGCAGCGTCACGTGGAGGTCTTCTTGGACATGCTGGACGCCCGTGACATCGTCGACGACTGGACCACCAGCGCCGATGTGGAGTCCTCCAAGCCGGCACCGGATCTGCTGCAGGTGGCGCTGAAGAAGTTGGGAGCGCCGCCCGACGCGTCGAGCGTGATGGTAGGCGACTCGGTGTGGGACGTTGAGGCGGCGGAGAGAGCGGGGATGCCGGCGATCGTCGTCCGCTCCGGCGGCTTCGGGGACGACGAGCTGCGGAAGGCCGGCGCCGTCGCCCTCTATGACACCCCCGGCGACCTCGCGAAGGCCCTGAACGACACCCCGCTCGCCTGACGTCCCCACCGTCGCCGGGCCCACCCGGTTGTGGAGCCCATACCGGCCACGCGTTGAAAGCATCTACCGTCCCACCCCCAAGGGAGTACCGCCACCGATGACCGCCAATGAGGCAGACCCCGCCACCGAGGCGAAGAGCACCCGCCCCCAGGCTCCCGCCGAGGCCGCGAGCGACGCACCCACCGGCAACCCCTTCCAGCCGCACCCCACCCTCCCCGAGGGGATGGGCAATCTCGACCGCCGCGCGATCGACACCGTGCGCGTGCTGGCGATGGACGCCGTACAGAAGACCGGCAACGGTCACCCCGGCACCGCGATGAGCATCGCCCCCACCGCCTACCTGCTGTTCCAGAAGTGGCTGCGCCACGACCCGGGCGATCCGAACTGGGTCGGCCGTGACCGCTTCGTGCTGTCGATGGGGCACTCGAGCCTCACCTTGTACATCCAGCTCTTCCTATCCGGCTACGGCTTGGACCTGGCCGACCTTCAGGCACTGCGCACCTGGGGCTCTGCGACCCCGGGCCACCCCGAGGTCAACCACACACCGGGGGTGGAGACGACGACCGGCCCGCTCGGCCAGGGCGTCGGCAACGCCGTCGGCATGGCGATGGCCGCCCGCCGCGAGCGCGGTCTGCTGGACCCCGACGCCCCCGAGGGCGAGAGCGTCTTCGACCACACGATCTGGGCGTTCGCCTCCGACGGCGACCTGGAGGAGGGCGTCAGCGGCGAGGCGTCATCGCTGGCCGGCACTCAGGAGCTGGGCAATCTGGTCCTGGTCTACGACGCCAACCGGATCTCGATCGAGGACGACACCGACATCGCGTTCACCGAGGACGTCGGCAAGCGGTACGAGGCTTACGGCTGGCACGTGCAGCACGTCGACGACGGCGAGGACCTGGCCGCGGTCGACCGCGCGCTGGCCGCTGCCCGGGCCGAGACCGGCCGCCCGTCGCTGATCGTGCTGCACACGATCATCGGCTGGCCCGCGCCGAACAAGCAGAACACCGGCGCGGCCCACGGATCCGCGCTGGGCGAGGACGAGGTCCGGGCGACCAAGGAGATCCTCGGCTTCGACCCCGACAAGACTTTCGAGGTCGACCCGGAGGTGCTCAAGCACGCCCGCCGGGTCGCCGAGCGCGGCGCGCAGGCGCACGCGACGTGGCAGCAGCGCTTCGACGCGTGGCAGGCCGGCAACCCCGACGGTGCCACGCTGCTTGAGAGGCTGTCCACCCGTCGGCTGCCGCAGGGGTGGGCGGACGACCTGCCGGTCTGGGACGCCGATCCGAAGGGCGTGGCGACCCGGAAGGCTTCCGGCGAGGTCCTCGCCGCCCTGTACCCGGTCCTGCCGGAGCTGTGGGGCGGTTCGGCCGACCTGGCGGAGAGCAACAACACCGCGGTCAAGGGGGAGGCCTCGTTCCTGCCCGAGAGCCGGCAGACCAAGATGTGGTCGGGCGGCCCGTACGGGCGCACGCTGCACTTCGGCGTCCGCGAGCACGCCATGGGCGCGATCATGAACGGCATCGCGCTGCACGGCGGGACCCGCGTGTACGGCGGCACGTTCCTCACCTTCTCCGATTACATGCGCGGTGCGGTGCGGCTGGCCGCGCTCATGCAGCTCCCGGTCACCTACGTGTGGACGCACGACTCCATCGGGCTGGGCGAGGACGGCCCCACCCACCAGCCCATCGAGCACTACGCGGCGCTGCGGGCCATCCCCGGCCTGGACTTCGTCCGCCCGGCCGACGCCAACGAGACCGCAGTGGCCTGGCGCACCATCCTCGAGCACAACGACCGCCCGGCCGGACTCGCCCTGTCCCGGCAGAACCTTCCCGTCTTCGACCGCACACAGTTCGCGTCGGCCGAGGGCGTCGCCCGGGGCGGCTACGTGCTGGCCGAAGCCTCCAGCGGCAGTCCTGAGGTCATTCTGATGGGCACCGGAAGCGAGGTTCAGATCGCCGTCGCCGCCCGGGAGACGCTGGAGGCCGACGGCATCCCGACTAGAGTCGTGTCACTGCCGTGCTGGGAGTGGTTCGCGGCCCAGGATCGGGCCTACCGCGAGCAGGTGCTGCCGCCTGCGGTGCGCGCCCGGGTGAGCGTCGAGGCTGGCGTGCCCATGGGCTGGCGGGAGTTCGTCGGCGACGCCGGCCGCATCGTCGGCCTCAACCACTACGGCGCCAGCGCGGCCTACACCGTGCTGTACGAGCAGTTCGGGCTCACCGCGGACGCGGTCGTCGCCGCGGCCCGGGAAAGCCTTGCCGCCGCCGAGGCACCGCCGCTGGCCCCCGCCGGCCCGGACAGCGCGGGCGTCCTGCACACCCCCACCGGCGATCGCTGACCGCCGACTCGCCTCCTCCCCTCGCGCTTCGCCCCGTCCTCTGAGCCAGGAAGGCACTGTCATGACACAGAACGAGAAGCTGGCCGAGCTGTCGGCAGCTGGGGTTGCCGTCTGGCTCGACGACCTCTCGCGCGACCGCATCCGCAGCGGCAATCTGCAGTCGCTGGTCGATGACTACTCCGTCGTGGGCGTCACCACGAACCCGACCATCTTCGCCGCCGCGATCAGCGGGTCGGACTCCTACGACGACCAGGTGCACGCGATGGCCGTCCGCAAGGTCAGCGTCGATGAGGCGCTGCGGACCATCACCGCCGCTGACGTCCGCGACGCCTGCGACCTGCTCGCCCCGGTGGCTCAGCGCACCGGCCGTGACGGCCGGGTGTCGCTTGAGGTGTCCCCCGGGGTGGCGCACGACACCGACGCCACGGCTGCGGAGGCGGCTCATCTGTGGTGGCTGGTCGACCGGCCCAACCTGTACATCAAGATCCCGGCGACGCAGGAAGGCCTGGCTGCGATCACCACGTCCATCGCACGCGGCATCAGCGTCAACGTCACCCTCATCTTCAGCCCCGAGCGCTACCGGGCGGTCATGGACGCCTACCTGTCCGGACTCGAGCAGCGTCTGCAGGCTGGCGGATCGCTGGATGGGATCGAGTCGGTGGCGTCCTTCTTCGTCTCCCGGGTGGACACCGAGATCGACAAGCGACTGGACGAGGCCGGCGCGGACCCCTCCCTCAAGGGGAAAGCCGCGGTGGCGAACGCACAGCTCGCCTACCAGGCCTACCAAGAGGTCTTCTCCTCTGACCGCTGGCGCGCACTGGAGGCGCAGGGCGCCAAGCCGCAGCGCCCGCTGTGGGCATCGACCGGCGTGAAGAACCAGGACTATCCCGACACCCTCTACATCAGCGACCTCATCGCGCCGGACACCGTGAACACCATGCCGGAAAAGACCCTGAAGGCCTACGCCGACCACGGCCGCCCCGGCACGCTCATCCAGCAGACCTACGACGAGGCCGCGCAGGTCATGAAGGCCGTGTCCGATGCCGGTGTCGTCCTCGACGACGTCTTCGAAGTCCTCGAGGACGAGGGCATCAGAAAGTTCGCCGACTCCTGGGACGAACTCACCCAGTCAGTCCGCTCACAGCTCGAAGACAAGAAGTGAGCCAGTTCAACCAGTGCAGGCTCGCCTGCCCGGCTGAACGGCCCGGTCACGGCTCCGCTATACCTTGAGTGGTGGCGGCATCGTAGGCGGGCAGGTCCTGCACTCGGCGAGGTAGGCGAAAGCCGTTCCGAGGAAACCGCAACCGTGATCGTGTCGTAGGTGCAAGCGTTGACACCATCCACGCCAGACGATCTATCAGAAGGGCGGTCATATAGGGAAAACGCGTAGCGCGCACATTGATCACGCCTCGATACATGCCCTGAGGGGTGAGGCGCGAGAAGAGACCCGCCGGATTGGAGACAGACCCATGCGCTTCGCTGGTGGCCCCCGGCCGGCCTGGTGCTGCCCATGGCGCCGGGCGACCGGGCGGACGGCTGATTCCAGAACGAAGGCGCCGGCGACTGGACGCGGCTCCCGCACCATCTGCTCCCGCACCGTGAGCGCCGGCACCCCCGCCGACGACCTGGACGCCCTGGTCGGCTCCTGGCTGTCCGACCGGCCGTGACCCGCCGCGCCAGAACACCCGCCGCGCCTCAGCTCCAGCCGTGCCCGGTGGGCGACTCGCCCCGCCGGGCCGCCGGGCGCAGGCTGGGAGGCATGACCAGCGCGCCGATCGTCGTACACGTGCTCGCCGGCACCGGCGGCCGCCGGATCACCGTGCACACCCACGGACATGACGAGATCCTGGGCACCGCCTGCAGCGACCACGACCTGGTCGTGTTCCTGGAGGCCGCCGGGCTCACCGACCCGGAGGAGATCCTGGACGATCCCCGGTGGATCGAGTGGCGCGACGGCCGCACGCACCAATGGACCGCCGCCTAACCCGCACGGCGCCGCAGACCGCGGTAGCGGCCGGAGCACGTTACGGAGCGGGCGTTGCCGAAGAGACAGCGGAGGGTTGACTGACTGGCGGAGAGTCCCGCTCAGTTGGCGCGCTCTGACCGCCGCCTGCCTCAGCCCCCGTGATGATCAGTACCAACGTGGCCACCACGGCGGCGCCCGCCATGATTGCCTCAGAGACGTTGCCGGGCGTCGACTGCGTCCGTGAACGGCGGTATACGCCATACCCCACAAGACAGGCGATCACGAGGATCGCGAGGTGTATGCCCTCGATGTGTACCGTCATGACGGGCCTCTTCGGCTCGGGGGGCCCGCCGCCTCGACCCGCCAAGATCCCGGCGGACGGGCCCCAACCAGGGCCCTGCGGATGCGGAGCCCGCCACCCCCTGAGAGACGCGGGCCTCAAACAGCAAAGAGGACCCGCCCCGTCTCCGGGCATGGGTCCTCTCTCCAAGAGGGCATAGCCGAGCGCCGGATTTCCCAAACAGTGAATTGCGTCACGTCAACTCCCCTGCCCACATGGCGAATCGGCGCCGATCGACGCACGCGAACGCGAGGTCGTCGGCGATGCAGCGCAGATCCGTGCGTAGATGGACGAACTCACCGTGCGCCTGCGTGAACTCGAGGAGGAGATCGAGAGCCTGGCGGTGACCCGCGAGACGCTCCTCGCCCTCCCGCCGGCGACCCCGGAGCCAGCCGAGGAGCCGCCCGTCCTGCCAGCCCACCCGGCCTACCAGCAGGTCCTCGACGTCTTCGCCGACGCTGCTGGACCGATGCGTGCCCGCGATCTGTGCCGGGCCCTGGACCTCCCGCTCAAGCCAAAAAACATCGAAAGCACCCGGCACAAGCTCAAGCGCCTGGTCAGTCTGGGCATCCTCGCCGAGACCGAACCGGGTCTGTCCATCCAGCGCCGCCCGTAGCAGACCTCCGTTCCAGGCCACCCGTCCGTCACGGCTGCCGCACTTGCCATCCCACTCACGATGCGATCGCTAGTGACCCGTCATGCGGAGCCACTGGATCGTTGTGGCGAGCTCTTCGCCGAAGTCCTCGCAGAGCGCGAGCAACTCGCGCCCCGTGGACGAGTCGAGCAGCCCTGCTGAATCGGGGAGAACTCCGAGAGCACCGTGGCAGGCGGTCTCGACAGCGAAGTGGCGCGACAGGAAATAGCCCTCGCTCGCCCGGTCCGCCAGGTCGGCGAGGTACTGGCGGTGAGCTTCTTCCGAGGGGTGAGAGTAGAAGGAGCCCTCGACGAGACCGTCGAGGTAGTTCGCCAGGCCGGCCGAGGCTTCGACCACTCGCTCGACTTCGTCCACGCCAGGCTTGTCCAGCAGTTCGCCGAAGGTCAGCAGGTTGCTGATGGTCTCCAACTGGAAGAGCTGGACCGTGTCCGGGTCGACTTCTGACGTGAAGAGCGGGGCCGTGCACAGCTCGGCGATTGCTCGCCGGTATGCGCGATCCGACTCGTCACCAGGGGGTGATGCTGCCAGGCGAAACAGCGACTCCAGCACAGACTGGTCGACGCCCCACTCTGCATCCAGTTCGAACGCGAGTATCGGCGCGCGCCACTGCCACAGGGCCAGGACGGCAGCCTGACGCTGGTGGACGGGCTTCAGGTCCGCCAATCGCTCGATCCGCACCATGTTCTCGAGTCGGCCCTTCTGATCTACCGTCCCAGCCCGCCCCCGTTACCTCGGGACACTGTAGAGGCCGCCGAAAAGGCCACGTGATCGCCAGGACGATGCCTGACCCAAGCCAACTTCGGGGATCGGGCGTACCGGTTCAGAATGCCCTCTGAGGTCCTACCCCGCCGCTGGGTCGTGGAGAGATCTTTCGCCTGGTGCCTGCGCAGCCGGCGCCTGGTCCGTGACTACCGAGCGGCGCACCGACACCAGCGAAGCGGTCATCCTGTGGTCGATGACCATGCTCATGAGCCGCCGCCTGGCCGCCCGGCACCAGCAGCGTCTTGCTCCGGCAGCGACGGAGGCAGCGTGAACCTGCCCGGCTTCGCCTCGACCAGCCAGCCCTGTTCCACCAGCCGCTTCAGCCGTGCCCTGGCACCTTCGACGCGGGAGGCGGATGCGCTGTCCCAGCCCAGCACCACCGCCGCCCGCCGGGCACCGAGCCCGGCGGCTCCCGCATCGGCCGCGGCGGCCATCAGCGCCTGATAGTCCGGCGACAACTCCTTCACCTCGCTCGCGTGTCGCCGGTGAGGCACCGCCCGGCGTGGTGTCGGTTCATACCCCCTGGGAGCAGTGCAGGCATGGGTCTGGTGAACATGTGGTTGTCGAATTCGCTGGGCACCAAGTGAGGCTGGCCCTGCCAGTGATTCAGCCCCCGAGGTCACTGCGCTGAGCCTGGCCCCGCTTATCGACGACTACCTCCCGATGCCAGTGGGTGTTGATCATCAGTAGTCTTGTGCGGCAGTTGGTGTCGGCCACGGGAGGCGTGTTCGACGCTTGATCTGGGTTTACGCATGAACGCCAGCACGCCGATTGGAGACTGATGCTCAGCTATCCCCTCGCTGAAGGAGCAGAGCTCCGGGGCCTCGAACCGTGGCAGGCGCAGGAGTTCTACGAGTTCATCGAGCGCGCGCGAACGCATCTCGCGCCCTGGTTGCCCTGGGCGACACAGATGGATGACCCGGCGAAGGTCGAACGTTGGCTTCGGCGCTGTGCCGAAGATCAAGCTCGCGATGGTGGGCGTATCTACGGCATATGGCTCGATGGACTGCTTGTGGGCGGAGTGGAGTTCGCTGCGTTCCGTGGCCGCGCCGGGATCTGTGAGTTGGGGGCATGGCTGGCTCCCGAAGCGGAAGGGCGTGGCCTGGTGACGCTTGCCGCTCGCCGCATGATCGAGTGGGCCGTGGGGGCCCGGGGTATCACTCGGGTGGAGTGGCGTGCGGCAACCGACAACGCCCGCAGCCTCGCGGTGGCGAAACGACTCGGTATGGAGCGTGAGGGGGTGCTCCGCTCGGCGTTCGCTGTGAACGGCGTCCGGCAGGACCTGGAGATATGGTCCTTCGTCGCCGATCTGGGGGCATCACGTGATCGGGATCCGGTTTCGTCAGGTGAGGCCGAGCGCTGACAGGGGGGCCGGCGGCAGTCGCGGGCGGTTCGGCGGAGGGCGGCGGCGATGTTGGCCTGGCCGTCCTGCCTGAAGGTGCTGATGGCGAGGTTGCGCAGGGTGGCCACGGTCCGGGGCAGCTGTCCGGTGCGGATCTTGGAGTCGTCCTCGCGGTAGGTGCGGTCCCGGACGTGGTGCAGGCGGTTCTCGATGCCCCAGTGGCCTCTAATCCAGGCTGCGAGTTGGTCACCGGTGGCCTGGCCGGGCTTCAGGCTGGTGATCAGGTGGACGCGTTCGATGGTGAGCTTGCCGGTGGACAGGTCACGTCGCCAGCGGACGACCTGGAGCGCCTGGCGGGCGTCGGGGTAGTCGAGGTGGGCGAACGCGGCGGCCTTCAGCCGCCGGATCTCCGTGGGGTGGTGGGCCCGGGTGCGGTCGTAGTGCTCCAGTGGGATGTCCCGCCAGGGAAGTTGTCGCACTCGGTCGTGCAGGCCGGGGTGGTTCCGCTTCACGATCGCCAGGTAGTGGGCTCCGCGTCGTCGCAGGTAGGCGCCGTGTTCGTGCTGAGTGTGCAGTGCGTCGGCGGTGACCACCGTGTCGGCCAGGCTGACGGAGTCCAGCAGTGGGTCGAAGGAGGGGATCTCGTTGCTGCGGTCGGCGATCTGCCGCTGGGCGAGCACGGTGCCAGTGTGGTCCATCAAGGCGAGCAGGACCACGGCTGCTCGGGTCGGCGTTCGGGAGCCGCACACCGTCTGGCCGTCCACCGCGACTGCTCGGCGCGGACCGCGTCCGGGCCGGCCGACGGGATCAGGTGCTGAGGCGGTCTGGCGGTAGTGGAGGAAGGCTCCGACGGCCTGGTCCAGCGCGTCACCGTCCACTCGTTCCAGGATCCTGCGGACCGTGGCCGGGTGCGGCACGAGCAGCCGGCCGGTGAACGGGTCCGGGGCGAAACCAAGGGCGCGCAGGGCCCAGGCGGGGGCATCCGCGATCCACTCACCGATTGCGGCCAGTGACCGTGCTCCGGCCAGCACGCCCGCGGCGGCCGCACACAGTAGTGCCCCGAGCGGGTGAATCCGGCCTCTGCGGTCGCGGGGATCGGGTACCTCGTGCAGGAAGGCCGCAGGTCGACGGCGTCGGTCGGCAGGGCTGCGGCCGGAGCGGAGGCCAGATGCTCCAGCGCGGAAGGTATGAGGGTTGATGCAGGGGCAGGCACGGTCTCACTCGGTGTACATGGGCTTCGACAACCACATGATCACCAGATGACTCGGCAGGCCGTGGACTTCGAGACGCCGAATAGCGGAGCGAGCTGGGATCCGTCCGGCCGTCTGCCACCCCGTCCCCCAGAAGGAGACTCCCATGCCCCCTACGACCTCACCGGCCGAGCCGCCTGGCCACCGGCGCCAGCTCCGGCATGGCCTTGCCGCCGACCGCGCCTTCGCCACCGTTGGCGCCGCCGTTGCCCTTGCCGACGCCGACAAGGCCGCGGACGGCTGATCGCCAAAGGCGGCACAGGCCCCGACCCGGACCACCGTTCGGGGGCACTCGTACGCGAGCCCCGAGAAGTTCGCGGCAGTCCGTGACAACACGGTGGCCCAGGACAACGGGCAATCGCAGCCCGCGCTTCGCCGCGGTGATGCAGCCGGCCCTGGACGCGGGCTTGGCCGCGCTGACGATCGCGGCGCTGCGTTGGGCCTGAGCCAGCGCGAGGCCGGGACGGGGCGTCCGGCAAGGGTGGCTGATGCACTACGGCGGCACTGATACCGGGGTTTGGAGCGGCCAGAACAAGGCGATGGCAACGAACCGGTGTACAGAACCAATACGCAGAACGAACTCCAGACGGGAAACACCTTCCATGAGCGTCATGGGGCACTCGATACTGTGGGGCGAGCAAGGCCCCACCGGATGCCCCGACTTGCCACGCACCCGGTGTCAGCATGAGCGCGGAAAGGACACCGGTGGGTAGTAACACTGCTTTCGTCAACCGTACGGGGCAGCCGGCCGTTCCAGAGTCCCGGCCCCTCATACGCGGCCCGGTGCATCTGGCGGGGGCGCCGGACCGCCGCAGCATCGGACCGATGATGGGCTCCATACAGGCGCTCGCCGGCAACAAGGCGGCGTCCGCCGTCGTCCAGCGACTCGGGGGGAGCGACGCGACGGCGAAGCCCGCCGACGCGCAGGCCAAGCCGGAAGTGGCGAGGAAGTCCCGTACCGGGCTGAACGTCCGGGAGCGAATCGCCAGCGCGCTGGAGCGGGCCAACAAGCACCTCGACGTCCTCGACACCTTCGTCCTGCGCGGCATGGTCCCGGCCAACGCGGAGATGAACTGGAAGTCGTCCCAGAACGCCGACACGCACTTCTCGGAGCAGGCCAGCGCGTCCACCGCCGCGGCCGGTGCCGAGATGGGGCTCACCGACGGGGTCACGGTGGTCAACAACGTCATCGACGCCACCAAGGCGTACAAGGAGTCCAAGGACAACCCGACGGGTCCCTCCTCCCACGCCCCACGCAAGAAGTACCCCTCCAAGATGCTCGACGCGATCCAGAACACGGCGACCGACGCCTCCGACTTCATCGGCGTCGCCAAGAATGCTCTGCACGCGGAGGGCCTCGTGACGGCGGCGAGTGTCGCCGAGGCCGGGAGCGGGATGGTCGGCGCCGTAGCGGGCGTCAAGAGCGTTCGTGCGGCGCGCCGGTTCGGACTGACGACGCGCAAGTACCAGAACCTCAAGAAGATCGACGTGCCCGCGCCGCCGGTGCTGGAGCCTGAAGTCAACCGGCTCCGTGAGGCGGAGGTGGAAAGCCACTGGGCGCTCGCGCGGGCGTATGCCGCGCTGGAGCGTGCCCATGACGGCGACGGCGAGGGCCTCGCGGACCGGCTGGGCGCCGCCCTGGACCAGACCAGCGCGGCCTTCACGAGCATCGAAAAGGCCGCCGGTGACGTCAAGAAGGCGCAGGACACCATCGCCCTGA
Source organism: Streptomyces sp. NPDC018610 (assembly GCF_044391765.1). Classification (NCBI taxonomy): domain Bacteria; kingdom Bacillati; phylum Actinomycetota; class Actinomycetes; order Kitasatosporales; family Streptomycetaceae; genus Streptomyces; species Streptomyces sp. NPDC018610. The sequence goes on along the minus strand of NZ_JBISAL010000010.1, from coordinate 38,322 downwards.
ACACCGCCCGGGACTACGCGCTGTCGAAGCAGCGCAACAAGCTCTGGAAACAGGGTGTCGGCGCGGTCGGGGACGGCGTGAGGTCGGCCGGCGGCGCGGTGGCGGTCGCAGCGGCAGCCACGGGGACGCTGGCGAGCAACCCGGTCGGCTGGGCGCTGGCCGCGACAGCGGCGGGGCTCCTACTCTCGGTCACCGCGTACAAGGCCGGACGCGCCGGCAAGAAGCGTTACGAAGGCGCCCGCCACCCCGAGCGCTGGGCCCCGCCCACGGAGGAGGGCGAGCAGAGAACCGAGCCCGCCTCCCGCCAGGACGCCCTCAAGGAAGCGCTGAAGTTCTGGAAGAAGGCCGAACACAGCAAGCGCGACGCCATGGCGCGCACCCTCTACGGCCTCGCCGCGGGCCCCGAGGTCCCGGCCGGCAAGGGCACCTCTCCCGAACTGCGTGCCTCGGCCCGGGAACTGCTCATCGCACTGAAGTCGGGCCCCGGGAACCTGCACATGACGGAGGAGACGTGGGCGGCGTCCCTGAACAACCCCGCCGACGCCGAGAAGTGGCACAAGGAGATCGCCAACCAACTCGCTTCTAGCTGAGGTTGGCCGGATGCCCGGCCGTTTGGGCGTCCACTCGTCCTGGGCAGCGCTGACGGGCGGAGCTGTCGCCCCGGGCTCGAGCGGGGCTCGTGCGCAGGGCCGTGGCGTAGCAGACGCCAGCCTGCCGATCGCCGCCCCTACGGCTTCGTTCACCAGGCCGACGGCGACAGAACGTCAGCCGTGCAACGCCACAAGGTTGACGGCGCAGGTCAACACCGCGGTCCGGCAGGTGACCAGTACGGCACCGCTGCCGGGGTGCTGACCGGCGCGAACGTCGGTCAGATACCCTTTTCCGAACGCCTGGTAGCGATGCACCTGGCTGTTCGTCACGGATCCGTCCACCTACGACTCGATCTGTAGGGCGCCGTGCCAGTTCTCCGCGGTGATCCGCATCCTCATCAGAGCCAGGGCAGGGTCGTCCAAGCTCAGCAGGATGTGCTGTTCCACATGAGTCCGCCGCCCTTGCCGATCCTGATAGCGAATCAGACGGGTGAGGACACTTCTGCGCAGGTCGAGCCTCTGGCGGTGGTGCAGGAGCTCGGTGCTGTCGACGGACAACCAGTGTTCGTCGGGGCAGCCTTGACGGAACGGGCGCAGACGCGTCCACAACCAGTCGGGGAGGTTGGCCATGGCCTCGCAGCGTACGGCCGGTCCGCGACTCGCACGAAGGTGTGGCTGTAGCACCCGGCTGCGTAGGTGCCCCGATGGTGATGAGCGCCGGACTCCTCTCCGGGGATGGCTGCGCGGACGCCGAAGACTCCGTTGCCCAGGGCACACACGGTCTCGCGCGAGCTTGCTCACCGGGCCGGTATCCCTCGTACTCCCACAACCATTAGCTGTCCGTGCCCAAGTGTCACCCGCCGTTTCCCGGTCCCCGGCGTGCCGGTTCGAGGAGTTCGCAGAGCGTCTCGTCGAGCAGCGCGCTGTCCTGTGCGGCCCTGCCCAGGGCGACGCCGTCCCAGGGGGCGAGGTGGCGCAGGGAGGAGTACGTGCCCGGGACGACGGCCCCACCGTAGATCATGCCGACGGGGCGGCGACCGCTCGCCGCCCCGTGCAAGGCGTCGAGCACCGCGGCGGCCTGGTGGGGATCGGCGCCCCGCGCGGCGCCGATGGCCCAGACAGGCTCGTAGAGAACGATGACCGGGGCGTCGCGCGGAAGGGCGTCCAGAACCGCTGACGCCTGCCGGCGGACGTGCTGCACGGTCGCCGCGGGACCGAGGCGTTCGGGTTCTCCGACACATATCACCGGGATGAGGCCGGCGTGTGCGGCGGCCCGGGCCTTGCGGCTGACGAGCCGGTCGTCCTCCGCGAACAGGCGACGCCGCTCGGCGTGTCCGACCATGACGTGCGTGCAGCCGATCTCGGCCAGCAGGCCGGCGGAGACCTCTCCGGTGAACGCCCCCGCCTCGTACCAGACGTTCTGCGCGCCGGCGCTCATGCCGCTGTCCCCCAGGAGACGGGCTCCCAGAGGCAGGAGCGGGTGAGGCAGGCAGACGCAGAAGCGCAGCCGGGCGAGGGCATCGGCCCGGGGGAGGAGGACGTCGTTGATCCATCTCTCGGTCTGTCGCAGACCGAGGTTCATCTTGGTGCTGGTCAGTGAGACCGGTGTCGTCGTCATGCGTCAGTCCGCGTCTATTCCAGGTTGGTGTGCTGGGCGAGCATGTCCCGCGGCTCGGTCCCGTACAACTGCTCGTAGGCGAGGACCAGGGAGTCGAAGAACAGCAGGGCTCCTTGCTCGAAGAGGGTCCCGACGAACTGGGCGGACCGGCCGGGTTCGTGGTCTTGGCTGTATTCGGCGAGATGGACCAGCAGGTCGGCTCGCCGTGCCAGGTCCGAGTCGGCATTCGCCGTCACCACGGCGATCCGGGCGCCCGCGCGCGCGGCGTTCTCCGCCATCACCAGCGTAGTGGGGGTCTCACCCGACCCGCTGCAGGCCAGCAGCAGGTCGCCCGTCCCCGCGGCGGGAGTCGTGGAGTCCCCCGCGACGTGCACCGTCAGTCCCAAGTGCATCAGACGCATCGCGAAACCCTCGGCGGACAGTTTGGAGCGGCCGGCTCCGGCCACGAAGATCCTGTCGGCGTCGCGGATCGCCGTGACCAAATCGGTGCAGACACCCTCCTCGACGTGGGAGAGCGCGGCGTCCAGCTCCCGCACGACGACGCGGCGGGCAGAGGCGTAGGGGCCGTCGACCCCCACCGGTGTGTCGGGCGAAACGACCTGCTCCTCATGGGTTTTGTTCTGGTCGACCACTGGCGTATCACTCCTGTACACGTAAGCGGGAGCCGCCGCGACGCCGGGGAGAGGGCGGCGAACTCACCAGAAGTCCCGGTGCAGGACTTCGTCGATGTCCTTACGAGGTGCGGGCCGGAAGGAACCACCCGTGGGGTGCGCCACGGCCAGAAGACCTGCCTGGGTGACGTGATCCGGCAACTGCAGCACTTCCGCGGCTTCTTGGGCGTGGGCCAGGTGCAGGGCCGTCACGGCGGAGGCCAGCCCACACAGACGCAGAGCGAGCATCAGGCTCCACATGGCGGGCCAGACCGAGCCGTAGTAGACGGAGTGCGCGACATGACCCACCGGAGGAGGGAATCCCAGATCCGCGAACCGCCTCTCGAAATCAGCGGGTTTCGTACTCAGGCAGGGTATGACCAGGACCGGAACGCGGTGCAGGTGCTCCGCCAGATGCACGGACGCCTGCCAGACACCACGGCGTTCCGGATCCTCGGCCACCTGCGCCGCCATGGCCTCCAGGTAAGGACCGGCCGCCCGCCGGTAACACTCGGCCAGACGGCGCCTCCGGGCGGGATCCGTCACCACGATCCACTGCCACGGCTGATCGTTGGACCCGTTGGGCGCCTGCAACGCCATCGTCAACGCCTCACGCACCAGACGAACGTCCACGGGCCGCTCCAGGTCCAGACGCCTTCGAACGGACCGGGTCGTCGTCAACAACTCCTCAGCACTCAACGGCCCTGTCGCCGGTGCGGCACCGTGGCCTTCGTGCGCCGACTCCTTCTTCTCCTGCATGTCGCTCACGCTCCTTCTCGGGTGAAGCGACCGATTGCGTGCCTTCGGTGAGGACCGGTGCTCGGCTCACCCCGGGGATTCGGGACTCGGCTCCCCTGACACGCACACCGAACACCTCGACGCACACAGGGATGCGTGAACGTGTTGAACGACGACGTCCTGAACGGCGGTCGTACGATTCATGGCTCGCGTCGAGACGGTGCTCCGACGACTGGGCCGGCCAAGTGGAGTTTCGAAGTGGGGCTCCGAGCGTTCCGCAAGGCGGGCAATCTCGCTGCGAACGGCCGGAAATCGCCGTTGCGGTGAGGTGCCAGTCGAGTAAAACAGACAACAACGCTGTTCGTGGACAGATGTGTCTCCATGCGGACACCCTGATACCCCTGCACATCGGACGTCGGAAGACGACGTCGCTGGAGGAGCCCGTGCCACGCCGTCGCGGCCGTAACGCCTTGCTCGCGGAGTTGCTGGCGGAGGCGAACATCAGCGCCGCGGAACTGGCCCGAGACGTCAACCGCTTGGCGGCGGCCGAGGGTGTGTCACTGCGGTACGACCGCACCACGGTGGCCCACTGGCTCACCGGTTCCCGCCCCAGGGGCCTGGTTCCCCAGCTCGTGGCCGAAGCCCTGACGCGCAGGACCGGCCGTCCGGTCAGCGCGCAGGAGACGGGGCTGACCGACGTTGCGGACAAGACCGCCGAAGGAGAACAGGGGAACGTCCTCCAGGACCTGGTCGTCCTGGCCAGGACGGACGTCGACCCTGCACGTCGAGTGACACTGCTGCAGTCCGTCTTCCGCCAAAGAAGCGTCCCGAGCGCCGAGGCCGTCCATGCAGAACAGTCTGTCGGCCCGGTCCGGCATCGGGCCGCGGTCACCGGCGCCGACGTGGAGCGGGTTCGGTTCATGGTGTCCCAGTTCGCCGCAGGCTGGTACCGGTACGGGGGTGGGCACGCCCGTACCGCACTGGCCTCCTGTCTCGGTGACGACGTCGGACGGTTGCTGGTGCGTCCGGCAACACCACCCGTGCGGACGGAGCTCATGTCAGCGACAGCGCAACTGGCTCACCTTATGGGCGAGATGGTGGCAGACGCGGGTCACCAGGGACTCGCGCAACGCTACTACCTCCTCGCGCTGGACACCGCCACCGAAGCCGGCGACCACCACACGCGCGCGATCATCCTGCGGGGGATGAGCGTCCAGGCGGCACGGATGAACGTCCTTCGGTATGCGGCCGACCTCGCCGACGCCGCGGTCACAGCCGCCGCGTCGGACAGCGGTGACCTGCGGGCCTTCGTCCTCGTGCAACGCGCCTACGTCCGGTCGTTGAGGGGGGAGCACGAGAGCGCGTACCGGGACCTCGGCATGGCCGAGCAATCACTGGACCGGGCCGTCGACTGTCGAAACGCCTTCTTCCATTACCCGAGAGCCGGGTTCGCCTACCGGCAAGGACAGACGCTTTACCGGCTCAGAGACGTAGGTCCAGCGCTGGACGCCCTCCGGTACGCGGCGGCGGAACGTTCCGCCCACGACCACCGGTTGAGGGCCCTCAGCCAGGCGCGCGCAGCACTGGTGCTGCTCGCGCAAGGACGGGCCGACGAAGCGTGCGTCCACGGCCGGCTCTTCGTCGAGGAGTACCCCTTTCTGCGCTCCCGCCGGTCTGTGCTCGCGCTACGAGAGCTGCGTGCACGGCTCATGCCGTTCCGACGGGTCCCTGAGGCGGCTTCCTTGCTGGCCAGGCTTTCGTCGCTCACCCCGCCGACTGAGCCGGCGTGGCGCTATCCCGGTGCCTGATGTCCTCCTCCGCCGCGGTCCGCCCAGGCCCCCACCTGTCTGTCGCAGGCGGTCGGCGGTCGCTACGATGATGTCCCGCCGGCACCTCGGACGCGCGACGAACGAGGGCGGCGACATGGTCGAACAACGGGTCGTTCATAAGCCCATCGTCCGGGCCGCCGTCGTGAAGAGCACGGCATGGCCTGCCGTCCGGGGGAACGGGTCACGCGACGGTGGCTCCCGGACGTGCAGTCCGTGATCGCGCACTTAACCGGAGGTCAGCGCATTCGACAACGGCACCGGTTCTCGTACGGAGCCGAGCGTGCCCGTCTGCCGTACGGTCTCGCCGGGCATCCTCGAGATCCGCGACAGAGTCGCGCTCATGTCGAGGGACGCACCCCGCGCGCGACGCACACGTGGGGCGGCGGCCCAGACAACGAGCACGCGGATGTGCGTCCCGCGGGGGACGGGGCGGAGTGCTGGGTGTTACGGCCGAGGACGCATGGTGGGCCCATGGAGTGCCGTACTGCTGTTCGGCGCGGGTTGCGAGACCATGAATAACCTGCTCAGCAACGGCCTGCGTACCCTGCTGGACCATCCCGCCCGACTCGCCGCGCTGCAGGAGTCACCGCATCTGGCCCCTACCGTGGTCGAGGAGATGCTCCGGTACGACAGCCCTGTGCGGATCGCGGCACGCACAGCACTGGAGCCGGCGGTCGTCGCGGGGGAGCAGTTGCCTCTCGGAGGCATGGTGATGCGCCCTGCTCGGAGCAGCCGACCGCGACCCGAGCCGCTTCAGGCGTCCTCATGGTCTCGTGATCGATCGGGTGGACGACGGTCATCTGGTCCTCGCCGCCGGGATCCGCCTCTGTCTGGGAGCGCACCTGGCAGGGCTCGAGGGCCAGATCGTCTGCTCCCGGTTGGTACGACGCTTCGCGTACATCCAGGCGGCGGGCCCCCGGTCCGCCGTCCGACCCTGACGGCGAGGGGACACGCGTACCTGCCCCGTCACACTTCAGCAGGCGAACTCCCGGTGACTTCTGGCGCACGAAGACAGTGCGGAACCGCGCATACGCCACCGCATCAAGGCCGGGGTGTCGGGCCGCGTCGGTGTGGAGGGCTTGTCCCCGACGATCCTTCGAAGTGGCTATGGTCACCGGGGTGGGGGAGTGGCATGGTGGGACGGTACACGGCAGCTCGTGCTCCGCCTTGCTGAGGTCTCGTAACCGCCGTGGCATCAGCGGGCTCCTGTTTCCCCGGTCCCGACGGCCCAGGAGTTTCCATGTCCTCTCGCCTTCCGTTGTTAGGCTCGGCACTGGCCCTGTCACTGCTGGGTCTGTTCGCACAGCCGGCGTCCGCGGCGTCGGCGCCGCAGCCGGCAGCCCGGGAGACCGTACGCCAGGCGCAAGCCCTCCTGACGTGCCCCGGTTACGAAACCAGCACCTACCAGCCCGGCCTGACCCTCCTTCCGCGCCAGACCGCCCTGTCCGCGTCGGGCGCGGTGGGCCCCTGCGTGGGACTCCCGCTCGACCACACGTCAGGCACCATCAGCTTCACCGGCCAGGGCCTTCTCTCCTGTGTCCTGGAGGACGCGCAGGGCAGCGGCCGCATCGACTGGACGAACCCCCAGAACAGTTCCAGCACCTTCGCCTTCACCACCGCGATCAGTGTGCGACCCGGCGGGGTGTCCGTCATCGTGATGACCGGCCAGGTCGTATCAGGTGACTTCTCGGGTTCCACGGTCGCGGTCGAGTTCGTCCTGGCTCCCGGTCCGACACAGCCCCTCGAGTGCCTCACCGAACAGGGGATCACGACCTCTTCGGGCGCCCTCACTCTCGAGATCCTCTGACGTTCTTGTACACGCACAGCCACGTCGACCACTTCGGCGGCGTCAGAGGCGTGATCACCGAGGAGGAAGCCGCCGCGGAGTGTCCGTCATCGTCCCGAGGACTCCCCGCGGCACGCGGTCAGCGAGAACGTCTACGCCGGCACGGCCATGGGCCGCCGCTCCGCCTACATGTACGGTGCCGCCCTGCCCGCCGGCCCACGCGGACGGATCGGCGCCGGACTCGGACAGATCACGTCCACCGGAACCGTCGGTCTCATCCCGCCCACTCTGGACGTGACACGCCCGCTCAGTCCCGCTGCCTGACCCGGACGGCGCCCCACGGGCGCGGCCCCGGCATCGCAACTGCAGGTGCCCGGGCCCCTGTACGACTGTGCGCTCCAGTGGCGAGTGAGCGGTGTGTGCACATCCCGTCCGCCCGGGACCTGGCGATGCACAACGACTGGTGGGCTGCGGGCTGGGACCACGTCTTGCCCCGCCAGGGCTTCCCGCTGACGATGCTGATCGGAACCGCGAGTCGGCCTGACTTCACCGGCTCCCTGGACGAACTCCTGCAGGAGCTCTTCGAAGGCCACTGGGGCATGATCGGCGGCGATCTCGGCGGCGTGCTCACGTTCTCGTGGCCCGATGAGGAATGGGACTACGAGGCGGCGCCGGAGGGGCGCGAAGCGAACGAGGCACACCGCTGGGAGACGTTCGGTGCCATGCTCACGGCCGCCGGCTACCCGGTGCCCAAGACCGTGCGGGACCTGTCCGAGCTCAACCTGACGTGGGGCCTGGCGCGTCGCGAGGAGACACCGGACGACGCCCGATGGTCGATGCCCGCGGCGCTGCCGTTGCCCGGTGACCTGCTGCCCGGGGACGCCGAACTCGCCAAGCGGCTCGACCGGATCCGCTGGACATTGCGCACCGGCCCCCTCGTCGACGCTCTCATCAACCACTTGGTCGACGACCTGGGCGAACCGCGGGAGATCCTCACCTCCCTGGACCGACTGGCGGCCGCCGCCAGCCAGGATGCCGACGACGTCCGCATCGCCCTCGCGGAGCTCGTGCAGTCCGGGGACGCCCAGGTGCAGCGCGACCAGGAGCCGGCCGACGCGGAACGCCTGGAGGCACACCAGCGCTTCCGCCTGGTCATGAACTGGGACCACTTCCACGAGAACCGGGTGCAACTGACCATCAAGGGCGACGACACATGACGGACAGCGTGCCGGGCACGGTAGGAACGGAAGACACGCGCCTGATCGTGATCCGGGGCAACAGCGCCTCGGGGAAGTCGTCCGTCGCAGCCGGCCTGCGCGAGAAGTTCGGCCGCAACCTCGCGATCGTCGGCCAGGACAACCTGCGCCGTGTCGTGCTGCGTGAACGCGACCGGCCCGGCGGCGCCAACATCGGCCTGATCGACCTGACCACCCGCCACGCCCTGAACAACGGCTTCCATGTCGTCGTGGAAGGCATCCTGTACGCCGACCGCTACGGCACGATGCTCCAGGACTTGGTGCGCGCCCACCGTGGCGTCTCACGCTGCTACTACCTGCATGTGCCCTACACGGAGACGGTGCTCCGGCATGCGACGAAACCCGATGCCGAGTACCTCAAGCACGTCACCGAAGACCGCCTGCGCGACTGGTACCGAGAGAAGGACCTGCTGCCCGACGGACTGGAGACCGTTGTCGACGCGGCAAGCACCCTGGACGACACCATCCAGCAGATCCTGCACGAGAGCGGCCTGGACCAGGTGCTCCCGATCGATCGTTGACGAGGTGAGCCGTACACGCTGCTCCTGGACCAGGACGACGCGGTGTCCTCTCCACGCGAGCGGAGGTGAGCCGAACTGGGCCAGCGAGTAGACCTCGGAGAGGACGTCCTCTCCGTGCGAGCGGTGAAGGCTCCGGCCGGGAAACGGAGAACTGTCCAGGCCGGTACTCAGAGCGGACGGATGGACGGCCTAGGGGCCGACGACCCGTTGTCTGAAAACAGTTGCCATGTGGCGTGGGCGGGAGTGCGAGTCGATAGAGGCTGTATTCCCGTCGTCGGCAAAAATGCCTGGTAAGACGAGTCGAAGGTGCGGAACCGGGCCAGGTCGAGTACTGGTGTTCGGTAGCGGAGCAGCGGCCGCTAACATCCCCGCATGTCCGAAACCGCCGTGCAGCGTCTCCTGAAGAACGATCACCGTACCGCCAGGGCCGCCGCCGGCGAGAGCATCTCCCTTCCCGAAGACTTCGCGAAGGCGCTCCTGGGCGAGCTGACGTCTGGCGAGGTGGTCAGGGCCTTGTACCACGACGGCTGGGGCTACGCCGCACTCACTACCCGCGGCCTCGTCCTCCTCCGGAACCTGTTGGCGCCGAAGGCGGTCCGCGTCCCCGCGCCCCTGCTGATCCTGCGCCGCGCGTACGGCATGTTCGGCTCCGTCGACGTCCTGGTCGACGGCAAGCCGCGCAAGCTGCACGGCTCGAAACTGGATCCGAAGGGGGAGCTCCTCGGCACGGCCGGGCGGCTCCTGCCCCTCGATTCGCCGTTGCGCCCCGGCCGTGGCAGGCGGCTATCCACATGGGTGTGCAGGCACCCCGTCTCGGTGGCCGCCGCCGCGGCCGTGGTCGCTTTCGCCGGGCTGAACCCGGGCTCGGGCGAGGAGAAGGCCGTGGCGCAGGACCGGACGTACCGCACCGTGGACGTGCCCGACTTCAACAAGACGTCCCTCGCCTCGGCGGTGGCGAAGGCGCGCCTGGATGGGTGGCGGAAGGTGTCGGCCGCCGACGCATCTTCCGCCAGCCGGTCGGTGAAGCTCACGGCGCCGGGTTGGCGGGTGTGCTTCCAGAGTCCGTCCGCCGAGGTGCCGGCCTGGCCGTCCCTCACCACGCTGACGCTCTACGCGGTGCCGGAACGGGAGGTGTGTCCGGCATGGCTGTACGGCTCCCGCCGAATCCGGATGCCCGGGCTGGTCGGTGAGCGGTTCGACGACGCCTCGCGCGCCCTGGGTGACCTGGGGCTCGACCATGTCGACGTCTTCCACGCCCACACCGGCCAGCGCCTGGACGAAGGCGGGTCGCGGGGTCTGGCCGACTGGCAGGTGTGCCGGCAAAACCCGCAACCGGGCAGCGAGGTCTCGACCACGACACGGTCCGACCTGTGGCTGATCGATCCCGGCGTCTCCTGCACCGAACCCAGCCCGAGCCCGACGCCGAAGCCCAAACCGAAGCCCAAGCCCAAGCCGCGTCCTCAGTCGTCCTACGGCACTCCGGCCGGCGGCAGCAGGGAAGGCGGAACCGGTGGGGGCTCGTCCAGCCGCACGGGTTCCGGCAGCGGCGGTTCCTCCGGCGGTTCGGGCGGCACCGGTGGTTCGAGCGGCGGCAGCGGCACCGGCGGCCGGGCGGGTGTCCAGTTCGGACAGTACTGTGCTCCCGTCGGCGCCACCGCGACGACCGGCGACGGGCGGCCGGCGAAGTGCTTCATGGGCAGGGACGGCCAGGCTCGGTGGGGCTACAACTCCGGGTGACGCCGCACGTCCCTGTGGTGACGAGCGTCGGCAGCAGCCACGGGGGGAATGGATGCGGTCTGCTCCAGGGTGGGCACGGTGACGAGGATCCGTCCGCCCGGGAAACTTTCCAGCGCGCACGCGGCGGCCGTCCTGGCCGGCCACCCCCGGCATCGGCCAGGCTCTCGAGACGGATGAGGTGACGGCTCATCGCGCGGCGATGGGACTTACCGTAGGTCGGCGACGGCTTGGACCGTGTCGCTCGCCCTTGCCGCCTGGCAGGTGATGAGCGAGCCCCTCCTGCCCGAGTACGCGTCAGCAAGCCGACGGACGTGTCGCACGCCCTGTGGGAGCTGCTCGGCTCTCAGGGCATTCGGAACCGGTATGACCGATTCCCGCAGTTGGCTTGTGCCGGGCACCGTCCTGGAGCGCCATGGCAGGCGGTCTCGACGGCGATGTGGCGCGAGGGGAAAAGGCCCTCGCTCGACCGGTCCGCCGGGTCGGCGAGGTACTGGCGGTGCGTTTCCTCCGAGGGTGGGAGTAAAGGGAGTGAGTGGGACAGGGCTGTTGACAGTCCCTCGGCAGGTTCTGCTGCCACTCCGGAATTCTGCGGTGTCGAGCAGGGTGTAACCGAGGAGGGAGGCACCGTTTGGGTGCTCGACCTGTGTGGGGTGAAACCGCTGTGCATCGAGAGCAGTGACGTCAAATCGCCAGGGAGCGGATGATCGACCGATCTTTTCGCCAGTCCGGATATCTCCGCACTCGACGCGCCCGGACACAGAGCATGTGGTGGTTCTCGGGGTTTTGTGTAGGGGCCATGTAGGGGTCACCCGCGAAATATCCGTCAGATCCCCGCGAAGGGGGAGCCTTCTTCAGGCGGGTGATTCATGCGGGCCTCTCGGCTGCTCCCGTAGAAGGCGTGTGCCGTCGTTGCACCAGCTCATGCGCCCGGGCGGGGTGAACAAGATCACATTCGTGGGACGGCTACTCTCTGCTCATGCCGCGGACGAAACATCGCTCCGCTCCGTGGCGCGGTTCGGCTGGAATTCGTGCGTCTGCTGCACTGACGGTTTGTACCCTTGGTGCCCCAAATGCTCCAGCGGTTGTGGCGGTTCATTGGCCTCCGATCCGCCGACGGGGGAGATGTGAACCTGTCTGCCGGTTCGAGGGTGTGGCCGAGAGTCGCCTGCACGATTACGGAATCGCGCGTGGAAAACAGAAGTTGGAGAAGTACCCCGCGAGCGGGTCGAAAAGGGGCATCCCCCGGGACCCTCGGTGACGGTGTATTTCCCGCGCGCCGGTACCGCTCTTGAAATCCTTTTTGCAAGCCGTTGGCTTCCTCTATGCTCCTGGCGACGCGATGCGTAAGGGCGTGAATGGAGGGTGTCTCAGCCATGGTGAAGGGCATATGAATCGGCGGGGCTCCTCGCCCGACGTCCGGAATACCGCCTGAGGCGGGACGTCGGTGTGCGACCCGCCCCAGCTCCACACATATCTGCCACCGGCCGACCATCAGTGTGTCCATCTGTCCACGGTGGACAGGCGGATGTCCCGCGCCTGGCGTCGGCAGCTGTGACCAAGGGCCTCCCGGCCACCCTTTGGCCCACGGACGACGGCCGACATCGGCCGCGAGCAAACACGAAAGATCAGAGGTGATGTGTGTGCACGGCATACGGAGATGGGGGCCGGCGGCGGCCGCCCTGGCGCTGCTGGCCGGAGCCTTCCAAGGTATCCAGGCGACTCCGGCGGCCGCGGCGGACTGCTGGCGGGCCACCTGTTCGGGCAAGGACCCCATCGCGATGGGGTGTGACGACGACGCCGAGATCCTGCAGCAGGTGACCGAGGGGGACGAGTCGGTCGCAGTGCGGCTGATGTGGTCACCGAAGTGCCAGAGCGTGTGGGCGAAGATCTCCCGCGATCTCGACACCTCCCCCGACTACGTGTACGGGACTCTGTGGACGACACGGGCCCCCGACGGCGGCGTCGAGCAGTACGACACGACCGGCCTGTTGCTCGACGGGGTGGCAGGCGCGTACACCGAGATGCAGAACTGGAAGAAGACGAGCGCGAAGGCGTGCTGGAACGACGTTGACGCCCAGTACGACCCGGTGCCGCTGAAGTACGTCAAGGACAACAACGACGCCAGCCTGCCTCCCGTGCACGGCCTGTGCACGGACTGGCTGTGAGGAAGACGATGCGCACAAGACGCCTCCGCAGACACCTCTTCGCGAACCCGCTGATAACCCTGAGCGTGGTCGCGGCATCCCTCGCCCTGCTCCCGTCGGCCTCCCCCGACAGGACCGCGCAGACCGCCCCCGCTGCCGCCGACGCCACACCGCCCCGCCTGTTCTCCGCACCTGGCAAGGACCTGGGCGCAGATTACGCCTCGTCGTCGGACGAGATCGTGCAGGCCACCGGCGACGCCGAGGGACTGCACATCCTCACCGCCCGAGAGAGCGACGGGTTCGCCTTCTACGAGATCGCCCGTCTGAACCGCAAGGAACTGTCCGAGGTCGGCCCGTGGACGGGGTATGTCTGCGCCACGGGGACGGGGAACTATGCGGCGGCGGTCTACGCCCCGTCCGCCTGGTCCAACGAGCCCGGCGCCTACGAGAGCGGCGCGTTCGCCGCAGTGATCCGGCTCTCCGACGGCAAGGTCACCGAGATACCCGACCGGGTGCAGCTGGCGTACTTCACACCCGGCTGCGGAACCGGTGACGAGGTGGCGTTCACCTCCAGCTCGGCCACCGACCGGTCGGCCGGCGCGACGACGGTGATATCGGTCGACGCGGCCACCGGAAAGGTGTCCTCCCGCCGCACGGTCGACGGCTACCTCACCCACGTCACGCCCACGCAGAAGAGCACCGTGGGTGTGCTCGACGGCAACCTCGTCGACCTGAAGGGCAACGGCAAGGAGCTCTCCGCCCGCAAGCTCGCCGCGGTGCCCGGGCCGATGTTCGCGCTGACCGCCTCGAAGAACGGCGCGGTGGACGTCGGCACGGTCGAGGGCGACAAGAGTGTCATTTCCCGCTTCGACGGCCGCTCCTTCACCGAACTGGGCCGCGCCCCGAAGGGCAAGGTCAAGCTCCTGCCCGTGGCCGGCGGTGACGCGGTCGTCGGTGACGTGCAGGGAATCGACACCGGCAAGGCGCCGGGTCTGACCAAGCACGCGCTGGACGGGCGGGTGGCCGGGATCTCCCGCCACGGCCATCTGGTCACCAACTCGGTGTTCTCCGAGCAGATGAAGGGCATCACCGCCGCGATCGGCTCGCCCTCGAAGAAGGGCGCCGGGTCCCTGACCGTCAAGGCGACCGCGCTCAGGACCGGCGCGCAGGCCACGACGCTCGTGGACGCCGACCGCAAGCGGCCCGTGCCGGACTCTTCCCTGTCGCTGGACCCGGCCGCGTACGCCACCGCCGCGGACGACGACAACGACCCCTCCACCTGTGGTGAGGGCATGCCGGAATCCCAGTGCCTGACCGGATCCGGCGCGGCCGTCTGGGGCAAGGTCGGGACGATGGAGACTCCCTGCATCGTCAAGCGGAACGACCCCAAGCGCCAAGCGCTGCAGCCCAGCGCGAACATGGTCGAATGGGCCGTCGACCAGGCCGTCCACGGCTCGCTGATGATCACCCGCCCGTCGAACTGGCACGACACCGGGCTGGCCGCCTACACCCCGCAAGGCCTGTTCCCCAAGCCGCAACTGGCCGACGGTGGCGACATCCCCGCCCAGGTCATGCTGGGCATCCTCGCCCAGGAGTCCAACTTCAAGCAGGCCTCATGGCACTCCATGAACGGTGACTCCGGCAACGTCACCAAGTCCGACTGGTTCGGCAACGGCAACGGCCTCCACGGCTACCCCGACCGGGAGAAGGCCGACTGCGGATACGGCATCTCCCAGGTGACGACGGGCATGTCGGACAAGCAGCCCGAGCAGCTCGACACGCTGCACGCCGGCGCCGTCACCACGGACTACGCGGCGAACATCGCCGCCGGCCTGCGCCTTCTGGGTGAGAAGTGGAACCAGCTCAAGGCGCTGGGAATGAACGTCAACAGCGGCAGCTCGGCCTACATCGAGAACTGGTACACGGCGCTGTGGGGCTACAACTCCGGCGTCTACACCTCCGGCGCCGTCGGCCTGGGCTTCTTCAACAACCCGATCAACCCGCGCTACCCCGCCGACAGGCAGCCGTTCCTGCGCTACAGCTACAACGATGCCTCCCACCCCGGTGACTGGAACTACCCGGAAAAGATCTTCGGCTGGGCGGAAGTACCGCAGATGACCTGGAACGGGGAGCAGTCCTACACCAGCCCGAGCATGCCCTCCGGCGGTATCAAGGTCCCCTCGCGGACCCTGTTCTGCGACCCGTCCCTCAACGCGTGCGACCCGAACGCGGCCGACCCGTGCCCGAGCTGGGACGAGAGCTGCTACTGGGACGGCAGTGTGGACTGGATCGGCACGCAGAACACCGACAACTCCAGTACCGAGAAGCTCAACTACTCGCTCGGCTCGGCAGAGCCCGAACTGAAGAGCAAGTACGACCACGGCCCGTGCATCGACCACCCGAGCGTCTACACCGACGCGATCATCGTCGACGACCTCGGCGAGCACGAGGACACCTACGGGTGCGGGGACTTCGAGGGGGCCGACGACGGCAAGTTCACCCTCCAGGCCGGTGACAACATCGCGACCCTGAGGGACGACGGCACCTTCCGCGCGACGCCCTACCTGGCACCGATCGACCTGCACCAGCTCGGCGCGGGCTACGACCACCACGTCTACTTCACGCACAACTACCCGGACACCGACTACTACCACAAGATCACCGGACGCTGGCAGGTCAACCCGGCCAAGCTTCCCTCCGGAGACCAGCCCGGACAGCGCTACAAGGTCTTCCTCCACCTGCCCAGCCACGGCGCGGAAGCGGTCGTCCGCTACAACTTCATCCCGGGCGACAACACGATCGGCGCCAAGGCCGACTACTGCCGGGTCAACCAGGCGACCCGCAGCGCGGGCAAGGAGACCTGGTTCGAGATGGGCACCTTCTCCTTCTGGAAGGGCGGCCGGATCGAGGCGGACAACCTCCACGACGCCGGCACCGGAGACAACAACGTGGTGTTCGACGCGATCGCCTTCGTTCCGTTCAACTACGCCGACCCCGGCGCGTGCGCTCTCAACGACGGCGGAGTGTGATGCGCGCCGCCCTCCGTGTTCCCGCCGTGCTGATGACGGTCGTCATCGGCACGGCGGGAGCCGCCTCCTGCAGCCACGACAGCCCCAAAGCGTCGGCGTCCGGCCGTCCGAAGACCGCCATGCCCCACGCCGCCCCGTCTGAAAGGGCCGCGCCGCGTGCCGCCGATCTGCCGCAACACGCGGTGACCGCCGACAAGCGGCCCAGCTTCGGCGCGGCGGACACGATGGCCGCCGGGTACACCGGGAAGGGTTTCCTGACCGGGCTGTCGAAGAAATGGAAGCTGAAGCTGGACAAGCCCGTCGAGCAGGAGATGCCCGACGGGAAAATGCGGACATATATAAATGGCCGCGGCGAAAACGGCGTGACAGTCTCGGCCGGGTACGCCGACCACCGGGACCTGTCGTCCCTGCTGTGCAGAACCCGCACCGACCGGTCCCGCGGATTCGGCTTCCTCGCGGCCTGCACCGGCCTGGACGTGTCGGGAGTCGACCACGGCAAGGCGTCCTCATGGCTCGAACAGGCGAAGAAGGAAACCGACTCCCTGTACGCGAAGAAAGTCGCCGAATCAGGAAGCAAAAAGGAGTACGTGGTCAGCGGGGCATTCACCTCGGGGCCGGTGACGATGATCCTCCACCGCGCCTATGACAAGTACTCGCTGAGAATCCTGGGAGGCGCGGTTACCTGACGGCCATCGGCCCCATCCGCACGTGAAGGTCCCTGCTCTCACCGGCAGGGACCTTCACGCGCGAGCGTGCGCCCTGCCCTCGAACGCCCCGCCCACGGGTCTGCTTGATCCGCTCTACAGGTGTGAGCAGATCAGTTCCTCGGTCTTCTCCTTGTACTCCTGCATCTCCTCGGCCGTGTAGCCCGCCTCCTTCAGGCTCCGCAGCAGCTCCGCCGTGTCGCCGCACAGACGGGGACGCTGCCGGTGAAGGTAGGACTTGACGCCCTCCGCGGACAGTTCTTCCCAGTTCCGTTTGATCTGGTCATTCTTCTCGTGCGCATAGGAGAAATCGACCCACTGCTTCTCCTGGTCCGTCAGACGGGAGGTGTCGACAGCGGAGTCGCTGCCACTGCACGAGGCGGCCATGAGGGTACATGTCGCCACCGCGAGAAATATCCGGGCCTTGTTCACAATGCTCTCTTCTGTGAGGCTCGACAGAGAATACATTGTATCGAGGTCCGGCCCCGACGCGCGCGTACCCTCAGGGCCGGGCGAAGACGCCGTTCATAAGCAACTCGCAGGACTGCGGCAGCTGTTTCTCCAACCTGCCGGCGGGCTCGCCCTCCGCTCCGCACAACCATCGGGTGCGAGGCTTTCAGATAGATGTTCCGAAGAGCATTCTACGTGCCGCGGATAAGACGGTGTCCTATGTGGTGATCGCTCGTTGGACTGGTCGTGGGGCGGGGTACGTGGAATCGGATTGTTCCGGACGGCTTGTGGGAGATCGCCGATCCGCTGATCCCACCGCCGAAGGTGCGGCCGCAGGGCGGGGGAACGCAGGACACACCTGATGAGACGCTGTTCGCGGCGATCGTCTACGCGTTGGTCAGCGGTTGTGCCTGGCGAGCCCTACCGCCGTGTTTCGGGATATCGAAGTCGACTGCCCACCGCCGGTTCCTGATCTGGTCGCGGGCCGGGGGGTGGGGACGGCCGCACGAAGCGGTGCTGCACCGACTCGATGACGTCGGCCTCATCGACGTCTCGCGCGTGGTCCTCGACTCTGCTCACGTGCGGGCTAAAAAAGTGCCCCTATGGTCTTCGTCAAGCCGCGGTGGGGGTCTGGACCTCGAAGAAGGTGCCGTCTCGGAGCATGGCGAAAAGTACGTCGATGCGTCGTCGGGCGAGGGCGGTCAGAGCTGCCACATGATGCTTCCCCTCGCGGCGTTTCCTGTCGTAGTAGGCCCGTGACTCCGGTTGCGAGAGCGAGGCGAACGCGGCGAGGTAAAAGGCACGTTTGAGCTGTTTGTTACCTCGCTGGGCAGGGTGTTCGCCGCGAATGGAGGAGCCGGAGGCGCGGGTGACTGGCGCGAGGCCGGCGTAGGCGGCCATGTGTCCGGCCGTGGCGAAGGCACTGCCGTCGCCGACGTCAATGAGGATCCGGGCGGCGGTCCTGACTCCGATGCCGGGCATGGAAGTCAGGACCGCGGAAAGAGGGTGGGCCTCCAGCAGTTCCTCGATCCGGGCCGCGAGGAGTCTGCGCTGGTCCAGCACGGAGCCGAGGCTGGAAGACGAGACCGGGGATGATCAGTGCGGCGGCATCGGTGCCGGGAACGACCACGGTCGGCTCGTCGAGCGCGGTGAAAACGTCCTCTAAGCGGTCAGGGTGCCAGTGAACGCTTGAGGCGGTTCGCAGCTGCATCCGCCTTTCCCAGCCTCGGCGCGGCGGCGAGCGGCCTCGGTCTCAACACGTTCACCCTCGTCGCGCAGATCAACCGGGTCGAGCGAGAGCTCGGTGGACCGCTGCTGATCAGAGCCGAACGCGGTCGGCCCATGACGTTGACCCCCTTGGGGAGGAGGGTGCTCGGAGCTATTCGCACGTCTCAAGATGGTGCAGCGTCATGAAATCCGATCACTCCGGGTCGGAAAGGCGATGAAAGGCTCCGTCGAACTCTCCCGACGCAAGCAGCTTGGCGATCACACCCACCATGCCTTGGAGGCCAGGGTCTCGAACGATCAGCCCGTCCGAGCACCAGAAGCACCGGCCCCCTGCCGCTTCTCCGGTCTCCTCCCACCTCCTCATCAGCCGGTCCACCTCGGCGAGGGTGAAAATCGTCGCACTCCAGCGAGAGCCATCGGGGAGGTGAACCTCAACATCCACATTGCAGACCTCGTCGAGCACCTCGCCCGGGAGGAACAGTGCCTCGAACCCTTCGGCGAGGACACGGTAATGGGGGCCGTCCCACCTGGCGTCGGTCTGTGGATTGCTCGTCGTGGTGTTCACAGCAGGAGCATCCCAATACTCCAAGTGACTATCCACAGGAATTGGACACCGCAGCGGCTGGCGCGCAGACCGCCGCCATCATGGGCTCGTGAAGACATGGATGCGCTGCTACTGGGACGAGGAAGATGTCTGGTTCTACTTTGAGGTCGACGCCGAAGGTTGGGTGATCCGGCAGGTCGAACTCGAAGGGCCTGAGCTGACCGTGATCGCAGCTGCCTCCCTCGCCGAGTGGCAGCGGGCCTACGATGCAGGCCGCCTCGATGAGTACGACAGCAGGTTCGGAATCACAGCCGAGCTGCCCGTCTCGGAATGGGAAGGCCACGACCCCGAACAACTCACCTCCGAGGAGTTCGAGGAAGTCTGGGGGTCTGCCCGTCGCCAGATCGCAGCCCGGCCCAGATGACCTCTCGGCCCCACGGAGGCTTCTTGGGATCATCGCGACATGACCTCGACCCTTCCCCGCACCGTCCGAGCCGTCGACACCGCTCAGCTTCTGGACCTGGCCCAGGAAGCCGCCATGCACAGCTTCAGCCAGCGGCTCCCGGTCGACTGGCTCCGAGAACACCTCGCCGCAGATGCGACGCACTACCTGTTCCCGACACTCGTGCAGCGGCTCACGCACCGCCCCGAGACGCCGCTGCAGTGGAGGTGCCAGCAACTGCTGACCGTCAACACCGGCGAACAGATCTGGGGTCTGCTCGACGTCCTTCCCGACACCTTCGACAAGATCCCGGAGACCTTGGACACGGTGTCCAAGAAGGACATCGTCAGCCGCATCGAGCGAGCAGTGAAGGTGCGTGAGTGGATGGAACGGATGGCTGCTGATGCAGGTTCGTGATGCCCCTGGGCAGCGGTGCAGCCTGCTGGACAGTCTGAGGAAATGACACCGATCTGAGACAGCCGGCGGCCGACACGTCGTGAGTTCTGAAGGGGAACGTCCAGGTCACAGCGTCGGCACATGACACCGAAAGCGAGAACCTACAAACGCCCCTCTGATCGCCGATCACCCGGCCCGGGGGGTAAGTCCCCCGCCCGACCTGATGATCGGTCGCGAGAGATCCGTACAGCTGATCCTGAAAGAAGGTCCCCAATGGGTCTGGTCTCCGACGGCCTGGACCGCGCCACACAGAGGGCGTTCACCCGCCCGATCCCGAAGTCCGCCGGGTCGCAGATGCGTTACCTGGTCAAGCAGCTCAAGGGCACCCGCGCCGCAGCCGAGTTGCTGGACATCTCCCAGCGGACCGTGGAGCGCTACGTCAAAGACCAGATCCGCTGGCCCCGCCCGGACCTCGCCGAACGCCTGGCCCACGCCGTGCGCACCCGCTGGCAGCCGCGCGTGCGCGCACAGGCCCGCCACCAGGCAGCCACCAGCACGGGCGTCGTCATCGACGTCAGGGCACGGTTCGGGTTCACCGCAGCCCCCGGCAGCACCGATGACGCCCGCGGTCCGCCACCTCACCCTCGCCCTGCCACCCGCCTACGCCGCCCGTCTCTTCAACGCCCAGGCCGCCGGAGCCACCGAGAACGAACTGCGCGCGATCACTGCCGAAGGCCTCGGGGAGACCTACTTCCGCGACGGCGGCTGCCGCGCTCAAGGCCTGATGCTGGAGTTCACCGACGTCGAGCAGCTCAACCTCGACCTGTAGATGTCATCGAGTGCCTTCTATGACCGTTTTGTGTGGTGTGGTCTGGTGGCGAAACAAGAAGGGCCGGACGGTTTCCGCGCCCGCCACAGCTTCGGCGGAACACCCCCGCGCTGGGGAGGACGGTCGGGTAGGGGAAGGCGGGCACGGTGGCGTCGGAACACTCCCGCGTCGGCGGGGAGGACTCGCGGTGCGGCGAGCCCTCTGCGGTGGCTGACGAAGCACCCCCCCTCGCGTCGGCGGGGAGGACACTTCCTGACCTGGTACTTAGACCGTGTCCTACGTGGTGAGGCGGATCAGTCGCTTGTAGCAGCACAGGGTGGCGGCGAGGCCGAGAAGGGCCAGGTAGTTGCGGGGATCGCGTTCGTAGCGGGGGCTGAGCCGCCGATAGCCGGACAGCCACGACATGGTGCGCTCGATGACCCAGCGGCGTCGCCCTAATCGCTCGCTGGACTCGATGCCCTTGCGGGCGATGCGCACTCCGATGCGCTTACCGCGCAGCCATCTACGCAGATCAGCGCGGTCATAGGCTTTGTCCGCGTGTAGGCGCTGGGGCTTGAAGTACCGGCCGCGGTGAGGGTCGTGTCTCGTTTGGTGACCCTCCACCATCGGCTTCAGTCCTTCGCTGTCGTGGGTGTTGCCGGCGGAGACGCCGACGAGGAGGGGCAGGCCGTTCGCGTCCGACAGGACGTGCATCTTGGAGCCCGGCTTGCCCCGGTCCACGGGGCTCGGACCTGTGTGTTCGCCCCTTTTTTAGCGCGCACGTGGGCGGTGTCGAGGACGATCCGGGTGACGTCGACCAGGCCGGCGTCGTCGAGCCGGTGCAGCACGGCTTCGTGGAGACGGCCCCAGACACCGGCTCTGGACCAGATCAAGAACCGGCGGTGGGCGGTTGACTTCGAGATGCCAAAGCACGGCGGCAACGCTCGCCAGGCACACCCGGATACCAGGACGTAGATGATGGCGGCGAAGAGCGTCTCATCAGGCGTGTCGTGCGTTCCGCCGCCCTGCGGCCGCACCTTCGACGGCGGGATCAGCGGCTTCGCGATCTCCCACAGCCCGTCCGGAACAATCCAACTCCACGTACCCCGCCCCATGCCGAGTTCAACGACGCCTCACCACGTAGGACACGGTCTTAATCCCGCTCGCCGAGGCCTGGGACTCCGGCGCCTACGCCTGGAGTGCGAAGGAGCGGGAGGCCTACGCCAACGACCTCGGCGACGCGCGGGCGCTGATCGCGGTGTCGGCGGCCTCCAACCGGTCGAAGGCCGACCAGGACCCCGCCACGTGGCTGCCTCCGATCGCAGGCTACCGCTGCCAGTACGTCACCGACTGGGTGGCGGACAAGACCCGCTGGGGCCTGACTATCGATGCCACCGAGCACGAGGCCCTGTGCGAGCAGCTCAGCCGGTGTCTACGGGAGGACTGCGGAAGGTGGTACAAACGGAGGGGAAAACAGGCATGGAGGGGGGCTCCGTGGTCCAGCAGTACGCGGATGTGCTGGCCGAGGTACGGCGAAAGTTTGACAAACGGGTCCCGCCCGAAGGGAACGCCGGTATTGAATCGGCATTCCTCGATCCCACCGAGTTTCAGGCTGCCGCGTTGGTCTATCTGGAGCGGTGCCTGTCCGGGCGGGTCTCGATGGCTCAACTAAGGCCCGGTTCGCAAAGTGTTCAGCCGGCGCAGCTGCGGTCAGACCGTGCTCACGTCTCGGCAGAGTTGAAAAGCCTGATGAACCATGTGTTCGCACAACGGAAGAAGGCACTGCGCGCCGCCGCTCCGTCTCAGGACCGGGAAGCCACGGTGGTGTATGTGGTACGGGCTGTGCGCCCTCATCCCTTCCACGGTGCGCTGGCTGAGCTCATGGCGGCTGAAGGCCGCAAGCCCGTCGCCCTCACGCCCGATGAGGCGGACCCGTGGGCCTGGGCCACGCAGAACGGTTGGCGGTTCTGGCAGGCGTCTTCTCCGAAGGCCGACCAGTTGATCCGGCTGCGCCCATCGGCGTTCATCAATGCTCTGGTCCGAGACGCGGCCGCAAAGGTGCCCGATCCGTACTTCTTCCACGATGCGGTCCTCAAGAAGCATGCCTGGCTAGGCGGTCAGGCTGTGAGCAAGATGGACAAGAATATTCGGCAGCTAGCGCAGCAGGGCGCATCCCTGGAAGCGCTTGTGGAGGCGCATGAGCAGGCCGCCTTGCTGACGGCTGGCACGTGGTTGGCCAGAGCCGCGCTGGCCTGCCTGCATCGGCGCAATATTGTCCTGACCGGCGAGGAGGAATTCCGTGCCGTGCAGAAGCACTTCATGGGCAAGGCCGCCACGCAGGTCTTCGGACGCGAGCCTGGCCTGGAGCTCCCAGTGCGGCGGTCCGTTGAGGAGCACTGGCTTCAATCGATATGCCAGCCCGGTCACAGCGGCCATGGAAGTCCGGCCTGCCTGGAGGGCATCGTCCGGCACTTCCGGGCGCAGAA
Organism: Streptomyces sp. NPDC018610; assembly: GCF_044391765.1. Lineage (NCBI taxonomy): Bacteria > Bacillati > Actinomycetota > Actinomycetes > Kitasatosporales > Streptomycetaceae > Streptomyces > Streptomyces sp. NPDC018610. The sequence goes on along the minus strand of NZ_JBISAL010000010.1, from coordinate 15,367 downwards.
TGGCAAGGACTCCAGCGCGGCGACGGTGTCTCGACCAGTGATACCCGCTCAACCGGTGGCACCTCCCGCCGTGATGCAGCCCGCCCCGTTGACGAGGGACCGCTACGCGTGGCAGACAGTGCTGGAACAAGTGCACGTGGAGACCGAGCGTTTGCCGCTTCCGCCTGTCCTCACCGCAGCCATGGCCGACATGACCCAGCACCTCACACGGATAGCGGTCACTATCAGTCACGCCGGGCAGGAGCTGCCGCGAGAGTACGAGCGCCACAGGCCCCGCTTCGTACTCAAACCCGGCGACGCCACCGCTAGTCTGGACGGCGTCGAGTGGCCCGTGAAGTTCTTCCCCGGTCTTCGGCTGTACTGCAGCTGGAGCCGGGCCGACAACTCCATCAGCATCGGTTCGCTTCAGCTCGCCAAGCCAGTCGAGATCGACGGCATCACAGTCAGGCATGAGTACGACCCGAAGACCTACACCCGCCAAGCCGGACTGGCCGAACCAAGCCGGAGCGAGCACCAGCCCACGGCGCTAAGACGCCTTGTCCTGCGCACCGTGCGCCAACTCGGGTTTCTCGACGAACGCGGCTGCGCTCGCCTGCAGCGGAACGACCTCGTCCGCGACATCGTGGAAGTGGCCGAGGAACTGGGCATGGCGCAGTGGCTCTTCCCGCATCTTGCCAGCCTTTCCGCGACAGTGGACAAGATGATCAAGCGAGGCGAACTCAGCCGCGACACCGGCAGCGTGCACCCGAGCGGAGACCTGCACTACCCGGCCCGCCCCGGTGAGCGGCGCGTCGACCTTTTGTGCTACATCCCCAAGGTCAACCGCGTCTTCGAGCGGCCCGCCACACACCACCCCACTGGGTGGCAGGCACAACGGCTCGTCGGCGGACACCTCCGCCGGATCGACGGAGACGCCCGTCCCGCGGCAGAGGAAGAACTGCAAGAGGAGCAGCGCAGCAAGGGCATGCCAGTGACTCCCCTGCCGCCAGGACACACCTTCGTCCGCTCCTATCACACCCACGGAGACCGCAGACGTCATTGATCGGAGCGACGTCCTATCCGAAATCGCTCTGCCCGGGCCGGCATCCAGCGCTGGTCCTCGCCCCACCCGTGCGCCGCCGGGCCCGGCTCCCGCAGCGCGGCTGGCTCCGGGCACCACTGCGGCCTGAACCGGCTCGGTCGACCGCTGGGCCCCTTCGAGCGCAGCTCCTCGACTTCGCATGTCTGCGCCCTCGTTGAGGTGCCGTAACTGGCTGTTCTCTATCCGCTCGGGTGGTCAGTGGGGTTCGAACAGGGTTCTGGTCCGGGTGAGTCTGTAGGTGCGGATGCATGGGAGAAGGGCCTCTTGGTAGCTCGCGGATGTCGAGTCCAGCGAGAAGCCGCATTGATCGACATGACCGGTGAAGTGGTCGAGGCCGCGCTGATCGGACCACGGTCGTTTTGAAACGCCGGGGAGCCCCACACACGACGTGCCCCGCATACTCTGCGAGGCCAGGCGCGGGACCGCTTTTGCCGTGTGGGTCTCGAAAGGGACCGGCTGGTGCACGACGGACACCTGCCGACTGTCCGCACCGCCTCCGGCACCTTCCGTTCAAGCAGGACCCTCCTCGCCGCCGGCGCGCGACTGGCGGCCGAGACGAACACACCGCTGACGATCGTAGAAGCCCGCGGCCTCCATTCCGACGTCCGCGCCTTCGTCCGCGAGGTGCAACCGGAGGCGCACAGCGCGGTCATCTCCGCCGAAGAGGCGGCCCTGCAGTCGGCCGGCAGCATCAACGGCGTCCTGGCCGTGCACGCCGACGTCCTGCGCGACGCCGACGTGCGCAAGCCGCTGCTCGCGATGGCCCACACCGCCGACCACCTCCTCGTGGCACGCCACGACTACAGCGACACCACCCTCGACGCCCTTGCCACCCCCGGCCTCGTCCTTCGGCTCCGGGACCCGATGCCTTCAGCCCCCCGCCCGGCGCCGATCACCCTGACGCCTCCGCCGATGGAGATGAGCGTGGCCCTGCGCCTGGTCCGGCCGACCGGCCTGCCCGACCAGGACCTCGCGGCTTTCGACGACATGGCCGAGGCGCAGATGAGGGTGGATCCCGCCGAGGTCAGACAGCGCATCGGCGAACTCCGCAGCAAGTACGAGGCGACCATCGAGCTGGCTCGCCAGCGCCGAGCCGCGACCGCGCCCACCGATCCGTCACGAACGCCCCGCGACCACGGCTGTCCTTCGACAGGCGATCTCGACCGATTGACAAGTGAGTTTGACCGCTGGGCGCAAAGAGAGAGCTCGTCTGCGGGATCGGTGTCAGCGGTCCCTGCGAGCATATGGATCATGAAACGATCCGACGATCTCCTGGCAGGACTGGACGACATCGACTGGGCAGCCCTGGGGCATGCCTACGGCAGCGCCGAAGACGTGCCCGGCCAGCTCCGGGCGGTGTGCGGGCTGGACGAGAAGGCCCGGGAGAGCGCCTTGCGCAGCCTGTTCGGCAACATCTTCCACCAGGGCACCCGGTACTCGGCCTCTCCGTACGCCGTGCCGTTCCTCACCCGAATCGCCGTCGCGGGCCCGGTCGGTGCCCGGGCCGACGCGCTGCTGCTGCTGACCCGTCTGGCCGTTGATTGGCACGACGAGTACGACCTCCCGCTCGGCATCGACACCGTCGCGTGGCGCGCCGCAGCCATCAGCCCCGAAGAGAATCTGCGCTGGTACGACGAGCAGATCGCCGCCGAGACCGACGGGGAGCGGCTGAAAAACCTGTGTGAGGGACGGGCGTACTGTGCGGCGGGGCACCCCGTAGACGCCCGCGAGGGCGCACTGCGCTCCTATGACGCGGTCCGCGCCCAGCTTCCCGTCCTGCTCGAACTGCTCGATGACCAGGACCCGGAGATCCGCACCAAGACCGCGTACCTCCTCGGCTGGTTCCCCGAGGAGGCCGACGCCACTCTGCTCCCCTTGTTGGCCTGCCTCGACGGCGAGCGGGCCCCAGTCTGCGTCGCCACGGTCCTCGTCTCGGTCGGGCTGATCGCCGACCACGACCCGGACAGCCGACTCCGGAACCACCTCGACCACGAGCACCCCTTGCCGCGCTGGGCCGCCGCCACCGCCCTGACCCGCTTGCTGGTCGCACACCCGGCCACCGCGCCCGGCCTGCCGCCGGCGGAGCGCATCGCCGCCGAGCTGGCGGCCTTCGGCGCCGGGCCGGCCTCCGAGACCGCCACTGCCCACCACGCGGGCGACCTGCACAGCTACACCGTCCGCAGCCTGCTGCACCTGATGGGCGCCGCCGAGGACCCTGACGGGGTCCTCCTGGAGATCGTCCGCGCCCTGCCTCGTATCGAGGAAACCGGGGTCGTGCCCGGCCCGCTGGCGGTCTGCGCCGAGAACCTGCTGGAATCCCTGTTCGACCCCGCCAACACCGCACCGGTGTTGGCGGAGCTTTCCCCTGGGCGCCGGGAGTTGCTGAGGGTCCTGGCCCAGCTGCTGACCGCCGCGGACTTCCAGCCCGTGCCGTTCGGCTCTGACCTCCACGAGCGGTTCACCCGGTACGGCCTCCCCGGTACCCGCCCCGCCCTACGTGCCTACGTGGGGCTGTCCACCGAGGGTGAGGACCCGAGCGCTGCCCTCCCTGACCCCTGGGCACAGTTCCGCAACCACTGATCTCACCGCCCCTCACCGAGCGCCGGCCGCTGGCCGAGATCGGGTGACAGGAACCCAGCAGCGGTCAAACTCACCTGGCAAACGGTCAAGATCATCTGTCTGAGGGCAACGGCCAAGAGCAGTTCACCGCACACCAGCAGCACCGGTCCCCAGGGACCGGCCGCACCTAGTAGGGCTTCGTTACGTCGAGTGATCTCGCCTGGTGGTGGGCATCTTCTCTGGTATGAGGCTGGGGGAGGTGGAACGGCTCCGGGGTGCGTTATCGGAGTTCGTTGCCGATGTGTTCGCCTCGCTGCCGCGGCGGGATCAGCGGCGGTGGGGCGCGTGTTATCTGCGGGGCCTGATGCTGGACGGCCGGCGCAAGTCGATCCAGCCGATGGCCGAGCGGCTGCCGGACGGGAACATGCAGGCTCTGCAGCAGTTCGTGAACCAGTCGCCGTGGGATCCGTTGCCGGTCAGGCGGCGGATCGCCGAGCGGCTGTCCGAAGTTGTCAGGCCCGAGGTGTGGGTGATCGAGGACGTGTCGTTCCCCAAGTGCGGGACGGCTTCGGTCGGGGTGGCCCGCCAGTACTGCGGAGTCTTGGGGAAACGGGCGAACTGCCAGGTCGCGGTCAGTGTCCATGCCGCCACCGACACCGCCTCGTGCCCGTTGGAGTGGCAGTTGTATCTGCCGCGTGAGTGGGCGGACGAGCCGGACCGGTGCCGCAGGGCAAAAGTGCCCGACGACGTGGTGCACCGGGAGAAGTGGCGTCTCGCGTCGGCCTCCTGGACACGCTCGCCGAGTGGCAGCTGAAGGCGCCGGTCGTGGTCGCCGACGCCGGCTACGGAGTCAGCACCCCGTTCCGGCTCGGCCTCCAGGAGCGAGGCCTGTCCTACGTCCTGGCCCTGAACGGCAAGGAAGTCGCCCACCGGGAGGATGCCGAGCCGCACCAGCCTGCTTACGGCGGGCTCGGACCACCCACCCTTCCCCGCTGCCGCACCCCACCGCGAGCCGTGTGCGTCCTCGCCGCGCAGGCGGGTTGGGAGCGATTCACCGAGGTGACCTGGAGGCAAGGCAGCAAAGGCGCGATGACCTCACGATTCGCGGTGCTGACAGTGCGGCCCGCGGGCAAGCAGTCCCTGACCGCAGCCCAGGAGGCCGGCGGCGGCCGCAACCGGTGGGACGGCGTCCTGCCCGTCCAGACGCTCCTCGTCGAATGGCCGGACGGCCAGGACACTCCGACGGACTACTGGATATCCAACCTGCCCGCCACCACACCGGTCGCTGACCTGGTGCGGTGGGCGAAGATGCGCTGGCGGATCGAGCACGACTACCGCGAACTCAAGCACGGCCTGGGCCTGGACCACTTCGAGGGCCGCACCTGGCGCGGCTGGCATCACCACGTCACCCTCGTCACCGCCGCCCAGGCCTTCCTCACCCTCCGGCGCCTCGACCCAAAAGACTGAATGCCGGCCTGACTCTCTACCAGGTCCTCGATGCTCTTCAGGACCTGCTGAGGTGCTGGACCGGCACCTGCACCACATGCGGACACCCCCTGGCCACACGCAGAACCAGACCCAGAACCTAACGAAGCCCTACTAGGCCGTTTCTGACGAGTAATCACGACGGGGGTGACCGCGTCGTGTGAAGAAAAGATGCCTTTCGTCCAGGCCAACGATCTACGCTGGCTCGATGGGGAATGATCGACGCGTCCGCCGCCTTGTGGTCGACGAGGCCTTCTGGTGTTGGACTGTCCGGCAGCGGGTGAGACCGGACTACGCTGACTGTCGGCTGACGCTTTCTCTCTTCCCAGAGGTGCCAGCGCAAGGCGTTCGACGCCGATTGGCCTTGGTCTTTGCCCCGGGCCCGGACAGGATCGTCTCGAACTCGTACTTCGAGGCGGGCGCGGTCATGCGCCTCCCGGACCGTGCCTGGCTCAACCTCTACGAGCCGGGAACGGTTCGACGCCTGCTCGACGCCGCGGCGCCTGCTCTGGACACCCGGCCATCGGTGCAGAACCTCGAAGTAGACGGCTGGCCCTACTTCGCTGAAGTCGTGGACCACGCCGATACCGCTGAGTCTCAAGCTTGATCTTGTGGCTGGTCGTGGTGAGTTGACAGATGCGGCGTGGGCGCGGATAGCTCCGTTGTTGCCGGTCCTGGATGGTCGGGGGCGGCCCTGGCGGGATCAACGGCAGGTGATCGATGGGGTGCTGTGGCGTTTGCGGACGGGGGCTCCGTGGCGGGACACTTTCCGGCCGACTCGGCACCTCCGAAAGGCCGGAAGTAGCTCCTGATTTCGCAATCGGCGTTCAGGGTGCGACGAGTTCCGCTGCGTCGCCGCCGTTGGCGGCCCCCGGCATACGCATTGGCTGTGAATCCATCGGTCCGGCCGCATGCTCTCCCACCGCCTTTGTGGGCGGGGCTTCGGTGGGTCCAGGCCGTCCCGTCTGTGGGCTTCGGCCTGGGCAGTCAGCGGTGGGTTGTGCAGCGTGCATGTGCGCACCTGCATTGGTTCCGCCGCCTGCACATTCGCTGGGAGGTCCGCGACCACATCCACGAAGCATTCCTCAGAGGTCGTTTGCTCCCGATGTTTTATCCCGGAATAGGTGTTTGATCCTGGTGTGTCGGGACGCGCCAGGAGATCGTGTTCTCGCCGGTGAGGCGGCGGGCCATCAGGTCGGTCATGGCCGGCTGGATCATGGCTTCGGAGCGGGTGGGCAGGGTCTCGTAGTCGCGGGCCGGGCGACGGTGGAGCATCAGCCATCCGTAGGTCCGCTCCACGGTCCAGCGTTTGGGCAGTGGGGTGAAGCCTCTGGTTCCGGGTGTGCGTTGGACGATTTCCATGTCGATGCCGAGGGTGGCGGCATGTTCGACGAGGTGCTGGCGGTAGCCGCCGTGCACCCAGACCTTGCGGACGGTGGGGTGGGCGGCGGCCACCTGGTCGATCAGGCCGGTGCCGGCGACGGAGTCCTGCACGCTCGCCGCGGTGACCACGACGGTCAGCAGGAGTCCGATCGTGTCGGTGACGATGCTCCGCTTGCGGCCGACGATCTTCTTTCCGGCGTCGATGCCCTGACTGGAGGCATGAACGCTGGTGGAGGTCTTGATGCTCTGGGCATCGATCACACAGGCCGTCGGTTCGCTGTCGCGGCCCTCTTTCTGCCGCAGCAGTTGCCTGAGCAGGCCGTTTAGCTGGGCGAACACGCCTTCCCGCTGCCACTTGGTGAAGTAGCCGTAGACCGTGTTCCAGTGGGGGAAGTCGTGTGGGAGGTAGCGCCGCTGCACGCCGGTGCGGTCCACGTACAGGATCGCGTCCATGATGCGCGCAGGTCGTGCTCGGGCGGACGGCCGAAGTCCAGGGCGCTGCCGCGACGTTCGAAGCGCCAGGCTGACAGCACCGGTTCGATCAACTCCCAGCGGGCATCGGGCAGATCACTCGGATACGGGCGTCGCGTCGGCATGCTTCCGGCGTACCCCTCCGGACCGAGTGCGCCCAGGCGCACAGCAACGACGACGGAAGCACGCTGGCCGACCGCGAAGACCGGGCTTTCTGGGATGAGACAGGAACAAGTCTTATCTCGCCTCATCTGCCACCCCGCCAGACCCACAGACACCGAAGCGCACCTGACACCTCACGATCACCACGACCTCATGCTCCGGTAATCGGTTCATTCCAGTGCAGTACAGATGAAAACGACCTCTCGGACGTAGTTACCGAACGTCCTGGGCAGCGTTGGTCACATCATGAAGAAGCTGATCACAGTCGCGGCGTTCGCCGTCGTCTCTCTCATGGGCACCGTCGCTCCCGCTCAGGCAGCCGATGGCCCTCCAGCAGGACCCGTCCGGGAGCAGGGTTCCATCAGTCCGAACGACCCACTGTTTTTCCTTCACCACGTCTTCACTGACCTCCTCTGGAGCGAGTGGCAGCACCGCAATCCGGGCGTCTCGTAGATGGGTCGACAGACTTGATGGAGGACGCGTCTGGCGCCCGTCACTGGACCCAGACGCGGCGCAACCCCGTCCAAGTTCGGTGACAAACGGTCCAGGTTCCCTGTCACAGGACACCTGTCCCGAGGACCACTGACCCCGACCGCAACCGCCCGGGACCTGTGTCACGCTGACGTAGCGTGAGCGTGACACAGTGTCACGCTACCTTCGAATCTTGTCCGTTGTGTCCGTTTCCCGGGGTCGAAAGCCGTTGCGACCCACCTCCAGGTCCCCAGGAAGCACGTCGAGCGGATCGTCGGCGAGGGCCAGGAGGAGCGGGAACACATGCTGGGGGTCGGGATCGGGAATCAGCGCAGCCGGGCGGCGACCCTGACTTCGGAGCGGTTGGAGCTGCTGTCCTACGATCGGGATGCGATGGTCGTGATGGGCGTCGTCGTCACCGCGGGCCGCCGCACTCGCGGCTGGCTGTCTGCTCAGCAGCAGTGGCGTAACTGTGTGCGAATTCCTTGATGGTGTATGCCCCCGCAGTGGTGATCTTCCATAGTGATCAGGCAGGACGCGTTACTTATTCCTGTTGCGTCGGATTGACAGATACGTCATCCCTCGACGTAAAGGAGCCCGCTGTGGGCATGAAGCAGTCCGTCCCCAAGTGCCTGGGTGCGAACGCGCTGGTGGCGGCTTGCGCCGCCACGGTCCTGGCCGGGTCAACGGTTCCGGCCACGGCTCTGTCCCGTGCGGATGGCTGGCATGGGATTGGAACAAAAACCACGACGTTCGATACACCTGGCGACGCCTCCTACGAGGTACCCGAAGGCACCAAGAAGCTGGTGATCGAGGTGTGGGGAGCTGGCGGCACGGGTGGCGCCGGCGGAGCTGGCGGCACGGGCCGAAGGGAGGCCGGAGGAGGCGGCGGCGGGGGCGGTGGCGCCGGCGGCGGTGCTGGCGCATACATCAAGTGCGAGCTCAACGGCCTGGAGTCGCACGAACGGCTCCTGGTGATTGTCGGCAAGAGCGGCGGCCCCCTCGACGTGAGCACTGTGCGGGGGCAGCAGTTCCACAGCGGGATCGAAGTCAGTGCGTGGCCCGGGGAAGAAGGCCAGCCAGGCAAGAACGGCGCAGCCGGGCTGGACAAGATCCGTGAGGACGGCACGGGCGGTTCGGGTGGCCTGCCGGGAGCGGAGGGGTCGGGCGGCAGCCAGACGACGTGTACCACCGAGTCCGAGGAGCCAGTCGTGACCCTGGCGTCCATGATTGCCAAGGCGCAAGCGAAAATTGACCAGTTCTCTGCGGTGTGGTTTGGGCCCTCAGGCAGCCCGGAGTCTGTTCTGCTGCCTGGTGGCGGTGCCGTTCCGGAACTGTCCCGTGGCCCCATGAGTACCTCTGAGGTGACTTCTGCACAGCTCGAGAGCCGGCCGGGTAACGGTGGCGCCGCAGGGCAACAGGGGGCCGCTGGAGGCGACGGGACGAGCGGGTGGACGAACGCTCCAGGGGGTGCTGGCGGAAACGGCGGAAATGGCGGAGCAGGCTACCGAGGATTCGGCGGCGGCGGCGACGGCGCTGGTGGCCAGGGAGGCTGGGCCGGGCAGGCTAACGCCCCGGGCAGTTCCCAGGCGGCCAACGGCAAGGGAGGTGACCACACCGGCCCGGGCGGCAATGGCCGAGTAGTCATCACTGCCTACTGAGCTTGTTCCTTTTCTTCCGGCCTCGAACGACATCGCGGCCGCACCCCCGGCGGCGTGGCCGTCCGCGTCCTGCAGTGCATCCTCGCTCTCACCGCCGCCATCTGGCACAACGACCACACCGGCCAAACGGCCAGACGCGCACTCACCGCCTATGACCACTGAACACCTTGGAATCGATCATCTAGCCGCCCGCCACGCTCATCCGACCGGGTGCCTGTTAGCGCTGAAAGCTGTCCCGTTGATCTCCGAGGCCGGTTTCCGCAGGCAGCCCTCTTCGGAGTGGCGGCCTGCTGGACCGGGAAGGGTGCCGACCGGGATCACCGTTGACGAACAGCATTCCATGACCAACCGAGGAGACCTTGTGAGCTCGCGCCAGATCGGGACCGTGAAGTGGTTCAACGACGAGAAGGGGTTCGGGTTCATCACTCCTCAGGACGGGGGCGAGGACCTGTTCGTCCACTTCAGGGCCATCGAGGGCGCCGGTTTCAAGGCTCTGAAGGAAGGGCAGACCGTGTCCTTCGTGGCCGTGCGGGGGCAGAAGGGCATGCAGGCCGATGAGGTCCGCGCCGAGTAGCCCCTTTCGCCGGCCGCCTGTGCCACGCCCACGGGGCCCGGGTCAACATTGCGCAGGTCGAGCCGGAGACTGCAGTCCCTGCCTGATGTGCATAACGACGGGGTAGCCCGTTCCCACGGGTTCTCGGGGATCGGGCCACCCCGTCGCCGTCCCTGGGGAACCGACGGAATGTGGTGCCCTGCTGAACCACGACTCGTGCGGTGTGGGCTTCCCGTGACGAAGCGTCCAGACTCCCGCTTGTCCGGCAGTCGTCCGAATGAGGTGTTCGGCTGCCCCACAAGGAGAGGGGCTCTTATGCGTGCGGCGGCGGGTTACGCGTGATCGAAGCGCCAGGCTCCGAAGCCGTTGGCCCGGTTGGAGTAATGGCTGACCAGGGCCGTGTGCAGGCCGTTCCCGCCGGGGGCGCCGCCACCGCTGGTATCCAGCCAGCCGCCGCTGGTGTTGTTCCAGTTGCTCAGGATGTGCACCACGTCGCCGACTCGGATGGCGCCGTCGACGGGGGAGGAGGTCTCGGCGAAGAGGAACCACTCGCCGCTGTTGCCGTTGCGGTTCGGTGTCGCGGCCGTGTGAACGCGGTAGCGCTCGCCGGTGGATGAGGGGTCCGGCACTCCGTTCACGTCGAGGTAGGACGTGCTGCCGAGCTGGTTCACCAGGTAGACGAGGTCTCCCGACATCACTGTGGTGCCGTCGGCCTTGCCCCTCGCCGAGGCGATCTTCCAGGTGCCGCTTTCGCGGTCGCGCTTGGGGGTCGAGGCCGTCTGCACCGCGAAGACTGAGGTTGATCCTCGGGAGTGGGCACCGGGTTTCATGCGACGAGTGACAGCGTACGTGACGTGATCAGTTGCTGTTCGAACTCGGCTGGTGTGAGGTATCCGAGCGCGGAGTGCCGACGGCGCCGGTTGTAGTACGACAGCCAGCGGAACAACTCCAGCCGAGTCTGTGCCTTCGAGGTCCAGCGGCGGCCATGGAGCGATTCGCGCTTGAGGTCCTGGAAGAACGACTCGGCGAGGGCATTGTCATAGCTTGAGCCGACCCGGCCCATGCTGCGGCGGATGCCGTGCCGGCCGCAGACCTCGGCGAAGGCGGCCGCGCTGTATTGGGCGCCCCTGTCGGTGTGGAAAACGACGCCGTGGACCCGGCCGCCGCGGGTGGCCACAGCCATTTCGATCGCGTCGGTGACCAGGGAGGTGCGCATGTGGTCGGCGATCGACCAGCCCACCACCTTTCTCGAGCAGATGTCGATCACCGTGGCGAGGTAGAGCCACGTCGTACCGACGGCTATGTACGTGATGTCGCCGCACCACCTGGTGTTCAGCGTGTCCGCGGTGAAGTCGCGCATCACCAGGTCGGGCGCGGGTGGCGCGGTCCTGTCCGCGATCGTCGTCCGCTTCTTCTTGCGTAGGTGCCGGCCGACGATGTGGTTGATCCGCATCAGCCGGGTGACGCGCTTGCGGTTGATCCTGCGTCCTCTCGCACGCAGTTCAGCATGGACGCGCGGGGCGCCTCAGGCACCCTGGTGTTCGGCGTGGATGGCGCGGATCTCGCTCACGGTCCGCTTCTCCTCGGCCTGGCGTTCGGTGCGGGCCTGCTCAGTGGCCAGGTGCTGGTAGTAGCCAGCGCGGGACGCTCCAAGCACCCGGCAGATCCGCTTGACGCCGAAGTCGGCGCGGTTGTCGGAGATGAAGTCCCAGCGGCGGGGTCTCACTTCACCTCCCGGGCGAAATAGGCCGCTGCCCGGCGCAGGATCTCGCGCTCCAGCTGCCACTCCTTCTCCGCCTTCAGTAGCCGGGCGTTCTCCGCTCGCAACCGGGCCAGCTCCTCGGCCGCGCTCACGCTGCCGTCGCGGCCCCCGGGCACGGCCTGGGCCTCGTCCTTGCGCACCCACGTCCGAAGCGACTCCGCTGATGATGCCGAGATCCGCGGCCACCGCCGCGTACGTCCGCTTGCCGGCCGCGGCGCGGTAGAGCGCGACAGCGTCCTTCCTGAACTCCTCCGGATACGGAGACTTGCGTCCCACCATGACATCCCTCTCTGGATCATCAAGATCCATTGTCAGGGTGTCCACTCCATAGGATCAGCCTCAGCCTGGAACGAGACCTTGCCGAGGTCACTGCCGGGCTGACCCTGCCCTGGAGTTCGGGCGTCGTCGAGGGCCACGTCAGCCGGATCAAGATGCTGAAGCGACAGATGTATGGACGCGCCGGCTTTGAGCTCCTGAGGAAGCGAGTTCTCCTCGCTTCCTGAGCCTGAACCGGCTGGCAACTACTCCACGAGTCCGAAGCCGTCCGGGAAAGCTTCCAGGAATTCACGACGGCCGGGATCGGTCTCGGCATCGGTCATTGCTTCGATCACCTGCTGGAACTCTGCACGCTGGGAGTCCGACAGGCGATCCACCACCGCGGCGACGCCCTCCAGCGCCTTCACCGCATCGTCCTGATCCATGTGCTCATCGTCCGCGCTCTCGACGAACCAGGCGAGGTCCACGAGGGCCTCCGCCAGGGCGCGGGTCAGCGACGGGTACTGCGACATGAACGATCCCCCAAATGCGATGGCTGCAGAACTCTCCGCGCACCCAATCACATGCGGCCGACGACACTCACTGTCACCGCGCCACAGAAGTTGGACCAGAACCTGACTCAGGAAAGCGGCCCGGAGCCGCAGCTCGACGCCGGCGCGCTGCTCCCGGGCCAGGCACGTCGCGGACTCGAAGGTCTGCACGGGCACGAGAATCTGCCCGCCGGCGAGGCGAGGCAGGCGCCGTCGTCGAACTGACCGGTCCTCTCGTAAGGGGCGGGGCCTTGGTGGACGCGTCGGAGCCGGGCAGCGTCGAGTACCGCATCGCGGTGGAGGACCTGAAGTCCCGCTTCGCGAGCTGTGCCTGGCACACCCCGCTCGACCCGCGCAAGGTGCTGGGCAAGGAGGTCGCTGACGCCTCTGCGGAGTGGCAGCAGGAGATCGCCTCCCAGGCGACCCAACGCAACCAGATCCTGGATGCCAACAGCAACGCTGTCAAAGCCCTGGAGACCGGCGCCTCGCTGCTGGGCGACATGCTCGGCCAGTCATGGACGGCCGACCACCTGACCCGTTGGCAGGACTACTGGTCTCCCGGCGGCGTCGGCTGGATCGACAACTCCCCCTTGGTCATCCAGGTCGAGGCAGCCGAGGGTATGTGTCTCGACGTCGAGGGCGGCGGTACGGGCGACGGCGTACCGGTGCAGATCCATACCTGCAACGACTCCGACGCCCAGAAGTGGGAGATCATCGAGCAAGGCGACGACGGTTATTCCTTGCAGAACGTCAAATCGATGAAGTGCCTCGACGTCAACAACGGCGACGCCACCAACGGCACGAAGATCCAGATATGGACATGCAAGAACAATCCGCCACAGGAGTGGAAGTTCAATGTCCGCGCCGCCAGCGAGCTGCGCAACGTCGCCACGGACAAGTGCCTGGACCTGCACAAGTTCGACAACGGCTACGACTCCTGGCTGTGGGGCTGCAACGACTCCGATGCACAGAAGTTCCGTGCCATCCCCCAGGGCCACCATGGCACTGACAAGCCGGGCTACCCGACGCCGGATCAGTTCACCCAGGCCAGCAGCGGCATCGCCGGCGCCAAGTCGCGTGCGGCACTGGAACGCATCGAACTGGCGAAGCAGCTCATCAGGGCACGGGATGCTTCCGCCAACTCGGACGCCGCTCTGAAGGCCGCCTACGCCATCGCCGACGCCAACGGCGCGCCGCGTGGGCGGGGCCTCCTGGTGGGCCAGCAGAAGGATCAAGTCACCCAGGGCGCAGTGGCCGCGCTGGAAGCGCTGAGCAAGGCCGCGGATACGGCTGTGGCCGCCACCCGCGCCTCGGCCGGCGACAGTCAGACCATCGCGCAGCGAGCCATCGCTCAGGCCGCTCAGTCGAAGGCGGAGTTCCGCAAGAAGGCCGCCGCAACAGCCGAGTTGCAGGCCAAGGCCGCCGCGGACGCGGCGAAGATCCACCGGGACAACGCGAAGAAGGACAAGGAGACCGCGGAGGCGGACCTCGCTGACGCTTTGAAGGCCGAGGCCGACGCGAAGGCGGCCGCCGCCGACGCGCACGCCAAGCGGCTCGCCGCCGAGGCCGAGGAGAAGACCGCGAAGGCGGAGAAGGAGACCGCCGCGGCCAAACAGACGGAGGCGGAACAGCACAAGAAGGACGCCGAGACCCAGGCCGGCGTCGCGAAGGACGCCAAGGGCAAGGCCGAGGCCGCCGAAGCGATTGCCGAGAACAAACGCGACGCGGCGACCACGGCCCGCGACAACGCCAAGGCCAAACGGGACGACGCGTGGGACGCCGATGTACGTCCCGGGCCGTGGCTGGATACAGGCATCCAGCCTGCGCGCAACGGACTCGCTTCGGGCTCCGACCGGTGCTATGGACAAGGTTATCGACATCCGTCTGGCACCCGCCTCGCAGCGGGTGTGGGACCTGAGTGTCGCCGACCTTCACACCTTCTACGTGCTCGCGGGCCGGACTCCTGTACTGGTCCACAACGTCGACTGCCCCGTCTACACAGACGTCTATCCGAGCGGGAGCGGGATCGTGGCCGACCTGGACCAGGACGGGCTCTTCGGCTTCGCTATCGAGACGGGCAAAGACACGCCCAGAGGCGGAGAGATGGTAAACGCCGCGCTTGCTTATTTTGGTGACCAGGTGAAGGGCATCAAGGGATACTGGCAGGATGGTGGTTCACTCAGCGATAATTTGGACTCCTTCAACGCAGCCGTTCGAGGTGGCGCGCAGCTTGAGGAGGCGGCACTAGGAACGTTCACAGGGAAGATGGCCTTGCGGGCAGGGTTCTCCAGAGTGGAGATAACGGAGCTCAGAGGGTTGCCGGGGCAGTACACGAACGTTGGCGTAACCTTCCGCTAGCCGCCCCAACACTGTGAGACCTCTCACCGGAAAGTCGAGCACGAAATGAACGAGTTGGACATTGTCGTCGACGAGCTGAAGGCGGCTCACGTCGACGGAAAGGGTGCTGTAGAAATCGCCCTGCTCGCCAAGGAGAAATTGGGTTCGGGGTTCGGCGCCATCTCTTTCATCACCTGCTTCCGTCTCGCCTTCGGCATACCACTGCCGGTCCTACAGCGCGCGCAGGCATGGGAGAGGTTCGGTTGGGGAAACGTCCACATCTCCGATGAGGAGTTCGACGGTCTCATCACTCCATGGCTCACCCCTGCGTGAAGCGTTTCTTCACGGCTGAGCTCGCGGCGGACGCCGGAACATCTCCAGAGAGATGCGACGACCGGGCCGACTGATGTCGCGCAGCAGGTGGCAGACGGCGACGAAACCGCCTGCCGGGGGAAGACACAGGTGTAAGGCGTGCCCGGCGCTCCAAACAGACCCCGCCTCCGGTACATCAGAGGCGGGGTCGTCGCGTGCCCGAGGCCGTTGTGAGTGGGCGTGTTGGTGGCATTGGGTGGGTGTCAGCGGGGTTGGGTGCTGGGTGCCTGGTCCGGGGTTTTGTGTGGGGATGGGTTCGCTGTC